>NZ_JBXUFT010000005.1:0-322488 GCF_057180665.1 Serratia sp. Sp408 | reverse complement strand
CTGTTCAACGGATTACCAGAGCTTACTGAAACGGCATAATCTGCAGGGCAGTATGAGCGCCAAAGGTTGTTGTTACGACAATGCCTGTGCGGAAAGCTTCTTCCACACACTGAAGGTGGAATGTATCTACGGAGAGGACTTTGCCAGCCGGGAAATAATGCGGACAGCAGTATTTAATTATATCGAGTGTGATTACAATCGCTGGCGTCGTCACAGTGCCTGTGGCGGTCTCAGCCCGGAACAATTTGAAAATCAGAATCTCGCTTAGGGCCGTGTCCACATTACGTGGGTAGGATCAAACTTGGGATGTTCAAGTCAGAGGGGAAATTGAGCATCTGCGGTATGGGATACTTGGCGGATTTTGATGTAGAAGCCTTACGTAACAGAGAGAAAATCCAAGATTTTTCGGTCCCTCAGGGCGTGTTTGAGTTGTTCTGTGCCATTGATGAATCCAATCAGAAAATTTCATTAATTTTGGATTAGCTAAGGTGCTAATGAGCCTGATGAAATTCGAAGCCTTGGTACTGGCATGTTATGAAGAGGACGATGTGCTCACTGTTGCTCTGGGTGATAATGAGCAGTCACCTGAGAGTTATCTAATCATTACTCGGTTGGATGATGAAGATAATGACTCAATTGATGAGGGGATCGGCCTGCAAACATCACAGTCCGCCTATGAAGCATCGGCAGCGATCGAGAAAGTGATTTTGCATTCTGATCGTTTAGATGTGGTTATCACACCTGATTCACACGAGCATTTCGGTTGCTCGAGGCTCGAAGGTGTGTTCTCTGAAACGGTGCGTAATACGCCTGAAAAAATTGCTCTGTTGCGAAAGTATCTTGAAGCAATTTTCAACGGTAGTAAGACGACCCTTGTCTTTTCATGAGATTAAAATTTTCATAATCCAATAAAGACTTCTTTGCTGCCTTTCTGACCATGTCGTAGCACCCTGTGTGGATCCTATCCATGCAGGAGAGCACTCCATAAAGATCAGCACGTTACTGACGTTGTTTCTTCTGCTGATGCCGACATCGGTATTTTCCGGCACGGCACTGCTTACCCTTACGACACGGCTGTCCGTCTGATGCTGCCAGAAGAATGATCACCACCCTCCTTGAGCTACCCACCACTATAAATGAATTGCCTGCTGGCGCAGGCAATCCCAATCTCATTCCCAGACTAGTTCAGCTTCGCCTTGGCGAAGTCGCTGCCGTTGACGTCAACCACGTAGCCACTGAGGTTGTTGCGGGTGGCGTAAAACACCTTGCCGGTGGCCAGCGGTAGCCAGGGCACCTGTTTGGCGAACACCTGTTGTGCCTGCTGGTAGAGTTTGTCGCGTTCGGCAGGCGCCGACACGTTAATTGCCTGCTGGATCAGGCGGTCATAATCCTTATCACACCAACGGGCGACGTTAGCGCCGCTTTCCACGCCGGCACAGCCCAGCAGAGTGGCAAAGTTGTCCGGATCGCCGTTATCAGACATCCAGCCGTACAGCGCGCTTTGCTGCTCACCCTTGCGTAGCCCTGCCAGATACTGACCCCATTCCCAGGTAACGATTTTGGCCTTGACCCCGACCTTTGCCCAGTCGCTCTGGATCATTTCGGCGATGCGGCGCGAGTTCGGGTTGTAAGGGCGCGCGACCGGCATTGACCAGATATCGGTTTCAAAGCCCTTTTCCAGCCCGGCCTGCTTGAGCAGTTCGCGCGCCTTTTGCGGATCGTAGGCGTATTCCGGCAGCTTGCCGTTGTAGCCCAGCATACCCGGCGGCAACAGCGAACTGGCTGGCGTGCCGCTCTCTTTGAACACCGCGGCGACAATCGCCTTTTTGTCCACCGCGTAGCTCAGCGCCTGGCGCACCAGCACGTTGTCGAACGGTTTTTTCTGCGTGTTGAACGCCAGATAGCCGACGTTCAGGCCGTCGATATTGTGCAGTTGCAGGTTCTTGTCGTGCTTGATGGCCTCGAATTGCTCCGGCAGCGGTGCCGGAATAATCTGGCATTCATTGGTTTTCAGCTTGGACAGCCGGGTCTGCGCATCGGGCGTGATGGAAAATATCAGGTGTTTGCTGGCGACTTCGCCCTGCCAATAGTGCGGGTTGGCGATGTAGCGGATCAACGAGTCCTGCTTGTACTGTTGCAGCGCGTAAGGACCGGTGCCGATAGGCCAGTTATCGACGTTCTCCGGCGTGCCTTTCTTCATCATCGCATCGGCATACTCAGCCGACAGGATCGAGGCGAAGTCCATCGCCCAGTCGGCAAGGAAAGCGGCATTAGGCTGGCTGAGGGTAAAGCGCACGTGGTTGTCGTCCAGCGCTTCCACTTTGGTGATCAGCTTGTCCAGTCCCATATCGTTGAAGTAGGCATAATTGCCGCCGGAGACCTGGTGATATGGGTGATTAGCGTCTTTTTGGCGCATCACCGTGAACACCACGTCTTCGGCGTTGAAATCGCGAGTCGGGGTAAAGAATTTATTGCTGTTGAACTTCACCCCCTTGCGCAGGGTGAAGGTATAGGTTTTGCCGTCGGGGCTGATGGTCCAGTCGGTCGCCAGCGAAGGGGCGGGCGTTTTGTCGCTTTCACGCAGCGTCACCAGGCGGTTGTACAAGACCTGCGACGTGGCGATAAACGTCGGGCCGGAGCTGGACAGCTGCGGGTTGAACGATTCCGGTGATGCCACGGTGCAGTACACCAGCGTATCAGAGGCGGCCAGGGCGCTGCCTGCCGACAGGAGGCCGGTTCCGGCCAGCAACAGACTTATGGTTTTATGTTTGAACAGCATATGGATGATAACCCTCTGAATGATGACTGGCGACGCGCCGTCAGCCCAGAGCCGCGAACTCCGCCCGAATTTCCTCCTCCGGCAGATCGATGCCGATGAATACCAGCGTGCTCTGCCGCTGCTCTTCGGGCAGCCATTCACGATCCCAGTCGGCGTTGTACAGCCGCTGAACCCCCTGGAACAGCAACCGGCGCGGGTCGTCTTTGATTGACAATATGCCTTTATAACGTAACAGGTTATCAGCGAATTTTAGCAATAAACCTTCCATCACGTCGGAAATCTGCATCAGTTCCAGCGGCTGCGGGTGGTGGAGCACTATCGAGCGGATATTGTTTTGCGGTTGCGCAATGCGCCGGAACAGCGGCGTCGGCGCGCTGAGGCTCAGTTGGTCGTTCAGCACAAAGCCTTCGATGTCGAACAGCACGTTCAGATCGATATTGCCGTGGGTTACCTTATAAATCGGCGCGCGGGCGTTCATCGACTGCAAGCGCTGGATCAGCGGCTCGTTGTCGCTTGCGAGGTCGGTTTTGGTTAGCAGAATGCGATCGGCGTAGCCCACCTGGGCCTGCGAAATGGTGAACTCACTGAGCTGTCGATCGGCGTGTACCGCGTCCACCAGCGTAATAATGCCGTCCAGCAGAAAGCGCTCGCAAATAATCTCATGTGAGAAGAAGGTCTGGGTTATCGGTCCCGGATCGGCCATGCCGGTGCATTCGATGATCAGGCGGTCGAACGCCAGCTCGCCGTTGTCGACGCCGTCCAGCAGATCGAGCAGCGCATCCGCCAGTTCGTTGGCGCGGCTACAGCAGATGCAGCCATTGCTGAGCGTGGTGATGCGGCTGGCGCGGTCGCCAATCAACGCGTTGTCGATCGGCACTTCGCCGAACTCGTTTTCGATAACGGCAATTTTATGGCCGTGGTTTTCATTGAGGATATGGCGGAGCAGGGTGGTTTTGCCGGCGCCCAAAAAGCCGGTCAGAATGGTGACTGCGATGGGTTTCATTGCGGATCCTTTTAACAACAGCGCATGCCGCCTTTGCCGTCGCCGCCGTAGCGGGCCTGCTGGCGTTCACGGAAGAATTCTTTGTATGTCATCACCGGTTTGTCCGGATGATTGTCCTGCATATGTTGAACATAGGTATCGTAATCCGGCACGCCGACCAGCATCCGCGCCGCTTGCCCAAGATATTTTCCTGCCTGACCAAGATTGCCGAACATTGTTTTTCTCCTGGGAAAGAAAGGTGAAAACGGGCGCCGCATGCAGCGCCCGTGGTTAAGGTTATTATGCAGGCAAATTGCGCTTAATGCTGCGGCGAAACTTTGACCTCGCCCTCAGAGTTGGCGGATGACTGCTCCGGAACCGCTACGTAAGGCGTTTCCTGGTCGCTGCGCTGCGGGTTTTTATGCGCCGCCAGCGCCGTTTTGATGCCATAGAAGATGATGCTGTACACCACCAGCAGGAACATGATGCTCAGCCCGGCATTGGTGTAGTTGTTCACCACGATATGGTTCATGTTGGCAATCTGCTGTGCGCTCAGGTCTGCACCGCCAGCGGCAATCTTCTGCTTATATTCATTGGCGAGGAAGAAGAAGCCTTCCAGCTGCGGATTGTCGCTGAACAGTTTCAGGCCGAGCGCATAGGTGGTGCAGATCAGCAGCCACACCGCCGGCAGCACCGTGACCCAAATGTATTGGGTGCGCTTCATCTTGATCAGGACTACGGTACTGAGTACCAGCGCGACGGCGGCCAGCATCTGGTTGGAGATGCCGAACAGCGGCCACAGGCTTTTGACGCCGCCGAGCGGATCGACCACCCCTTGATACAGCAGATAGCCCCACAGCCCGACGCAGCCGGCGGTGCCAATAATGCCGGCCACCAGCGAATCGGTTTTCTTCAGGAACGGCACAAAATTGCCCAGCAGGTCTTGCAGCATAAAGCGGCCGGAACGGGTACCCGCATCCAGTGCGGTCAGAATGAACAGCGCTTCAAAAAGAATGCCGAAGTGATACCAGAAGCCCATATCCGCCGCCGGCATGATCTGGTGGAACACGTGCGCGATACCGACTGCCAGCGTTGGCGCGCCGCCGGCGCGGTTCAGTACCGACGGTTCGCCGATGTCTTTTGCGGTTTGCAGGATCTGTTCCGGGCTGATGACAAAGCCCCAGGAGCTGACGGTGGCGGCAGCGTGAACGGTCACGTCTTTCAGCTGTGCCATGATCATCGGTGCATTATCGCCACCCAACTGGTGCAGGTTTGGCATGGTGATGCCTAACGCCGCCGGAGGGGTATTCATGGCGAAGTACAGGCCAGGTTCGATAATCGACGCCGCGACCAGCGCCATGATTGCCACAAAGGACTCCATCAGCATGGCGCCATAGCCGATGTAGCGCGCATCGGTCTCACAGGCCAGCAGCTTCGGCGTGGTGCCGGAGGCGATCAGCGCGTGGAAGCCGGAAACCGCGCCACAGGCGATGGTGATGAACAGGAACGGGAACAGCGAGCCTTTCCACACCGGCCCGGTGCCGTCGACAAACTGCGTCACCGCCGGCATTTTCAGCTCGGGGTTGAGGATCACGATGCCGATTGCCAGCCCGACGATCACGCCGATTTTCAGGAAGGTCGCCAGATAATCGCGCGGTGCCAGGATCAGCCATACCGGCAGCAGGGCGGATACAAAGGCATAGCCGATCAGCGTATAGGTGATGGTGGTGTCTTTAAAGGTCAGAGCCGGTCCCCAGTAAGGGTCATGGGCAATCACGCCGCCAAACCATATCGACGCCACCAGCAGCACGATGCCGATCACCGAGACTTCACCCACCCGGCCAGGGCGCAGGAAGCGCATATACACGCCCATAAACAGTGCGATTGGCACCGTCGAACAGACGGTAAACACGCCCCACGGGCTTTCCGCCAGCGCTTTCACCACGATCAGCGCCAGCACCGCCAGGATGATGATCATGATCATAAAGCAGCCGAACAGCGCGATGGTGCCGGGCACCGGGCCCATTTCCTTTTTGATGATCTCGCCCAGTGACGCGCCGTTGCGGCGTGACGAGATAAACAGCACCATAAAGTCCTGCACCGCGCCGGCCAGCACCACGCCGCCCAGCAGCCACAGGGTGCCCGGCAGGTAGCCGACCTGCGCCGCCAGTACCGGGCCGACCAGCGGGCCGGCGCCGGCGATTGCCGCAAAGTGGTGGCCGAACAGCACGTTTTTGTTGGTGGGCACGTAGTTCAGGCCATCGTTATTGACCACCGCCGGCGTGGCGCGGCTGGCGTCCAGCTTCATCACCTTACTGGCGATGTACAGGCTGTAATAACGATAGGCCACCAGATACACCGCGATAGACGCGACGATGATCCACAGTGCGCTGATGTGTTCGCCGCGGCGCAGCGCCACGACGCCGAGACAGGAGGCGCCGAGCACTCCCAGCAGCATCCACGGTAAATGTTTGAGTATTCCCTCTGGTTTCATGAGGTGTCCTTATTCCAATCTGCAAAAAATGTATTAATTAATCCGCTTATTGATTTTCTGGACCGTCAGCGGCCCGTGTGCGGATCTCGACGTGGGTGACCCCAGTGGTAAGGGGCAGGTTTCGGAACAGCTCATCATGGCCTGTGCTGACAAGCGATGGCAGGCGAATTTCAGTAAGCGGTTTGATCGGCAGATTGAGCGGTTGAAAACGTCGGGTGAGCGGTTAGCGCACTGGCCGGGGCACAAGCCCCGGCGAACACGTTAACTGCCGCAGACTTCAAACAGCAGTTGGCGTAACCAGCGATGGCTGGCGGCTCGCCAGGCGTGCTAACACACCCGGCTGGCGTGTACCGCGTCGGGAAAGATGGCAGTGGTAAAGATATGACCGTCGACCTGCAGCTGGTTGTCGGGCAACCGTTCGACCGCATATTCCGTCGCCAGATAGTGGTGGAAATTATTCACGTCGGCGAGACTGCGAAAACCGATCAGATCGTAATAAAACAGCGACGCCATCAATTCGCGGTGTTGCGGAATGGTTTTCAACAGCGGGACGGAAGGAAACGGCAGCGCAAAAAAGAAGCCGCAGGGGTTGAGCAAACCTTGCTGTTTCAGCGCGGCGCCGCATGGCAGCAGTTGGTAATCATCGACGCAAATCAGGTCGCTCGGACAGACGTAATCGCAGGCGATGGCCGCGATATGCTGGCTAATCTGACAATAGGCCTGATAATTTTCGGCCGAAAAGTGCGCGAGTTCGGGCCGCTGGTGAAACACCGGCCATAGCCCATCGTGATAATAGCCTTGATAGTGGTAATGAAACTCGCGGGCGGAAAAAGGAAAGGTAACGAATTGATAACCGTCGCGTTGGTGGTCGTCGATCGGCCGATATTCCGCCTCGGCGAAGGTTTGCACATCGCCATTCCAGCCCAGCCATACCCCTTGGTGCTCGTCGACCCAATCGGTCAGCGAATAGTCATTTGCCGCCGCGACGATATCGTTGGCATCGCAGTGTTTATTCGAAATCAGAACCAGACGAGACATAGTGGTTTCCTTGGTGTGCCTATAACATCCAGGCCATTTCAGTGTCGGTAATCTGCTGTTCAAACTGGCGTAATTCGGCGCTTTTACAGGTGTGCCACAGTGAGCCGAACGCCGGGCCGAACAGCGCCTGCAAATAGGCGTTTTGCCTGAACAGTTCCAGCGCCTGCGGCTGGTTGAGCGGCAGCGGTGCCGCCTGCGGGGTAGCGTGGCCGTCACCGGTGGCGGCCGGCGGTAACGGCGTGGGATTTTCCAGCCCATACAGCATGCCAGCCAGGATGGTGGCAACGGCCAGGTAGGGGTTGGCATCGGCGCCGGCCAGGCGATACTCCACGCGCTGATTGGCGTTGTCGGCGCAGGGCAGGCGCAACGCCACGGTACGATTGTTGTAACCCCACGAGGCGCACAGCGGCACGTGCATGTCGGGGCGAAAACGCCGGAAGGCGTTGATATTGGGGGCGAGGATCGCCATCGACGCCGGCATCAGTGCCAGCATGCCGCCGATAACCTGGCGCATGGAGCTACTGAGCGTATCCGGCTGGCTGGCCAACCAATTGTGTCCCTGGGCATCCTGCAGGCTGATATGGAAGTGCAGGCCGCTGCCGGCGGCCTTCGCGCAGGGTTTGGCCATAAAGCAGGCGTGCTGGTGATGCTTTTCCGCCAGCTGACGCGTCAGGCGTTTCAGCGCCAGGATCTGGTCACAGGCCTCCAGCACTTTACTGCTGTGTTGCAGATTGAGTTCATATTGCCCGGCTGCGGCCTCGGCCACCACGCCGGTCAGCGGTATCGTCTGCAATTTGGCATGATGCGCGATGTCATCGAGCAACGCGCCGTGACACTCTGGCGCATCAACCGAAAAATTCTGCGTCAGGCTGGGTTGCGCCATGCCCGGTAGCTGATGCGGCGCATGCAGATAAAACTCCAGCTCGGCGGCGATCACCGGGTAATAGCCCAACCGATGCAGGCGGTGTAATACACGCTCCAGCACCACCCGCGGTTCAATACGGCAGGGATCGCCGTTGGTTTCGCGCATTGTCAGCTGCAGTTGCGCGATATGCTGCGGATCTCGGGCGCAAGGGCGCAGCGTGCCGGGCACCGGCAGACACAGCCGGTCGGGTTCCCCGGCATGCTGGCCCAAGCCGCTGTCTTCAATCACCTGACCGTTTAAATCCATGGCGTAAATCGACTGTGGGAAATAACAACCATTTTGCAAAGAAAATAATGCGCTGACGGCAATCCGTTTGCCGCGAAATTGGCCATTTAGATCGTTGAGATAAATATCCACCAATTCAGTGTCGGGATAACGTTGCAGATAGTCTTTTATTTCCTGACTGAATTTTTGCTGCGGCGCTGGTGGGGTTGGTGTTAATAATGCATGAAAATCAATGATATTAGCGTACATAAAACCCCCGGTTATTTAACGCGTCAGTCATAGGGGGAATCAGTGGGGAATAATAACCGGCAACGCAAAAGTATAAACGCATGGGTATTTGTCTCATCATGCCATTATGGCGATGAGATAATGTTATCCGGCTATTTTCCTGCCGTCTGTAAAAACGCCATAATGATTGGCAGCGCGGAAATAAAAATAGTGTAAATCTCCCCGCCGTACGGCGCGGGTATATTCGGCAGGGGGAGGGTGTCGCGCCGCCAGGCTTGCTTAATGGCGCAGGCCAAGGCTCGCCAGCGTGGTTTGCCGAATGCCGCTGCGGCTGTTGATGTACAACTGTTCCCGCCCCAGTTCCAGCATCCCCAGCGCCCCGCCGCTGGCGATGGCGAACGCGCAAAAATCGATGTCCAGGCTGTTGCCATGCAGTGCGTCCTGCGGGTCGCCGGGCGTATGGCCGCAGATCAGATAATCGACGCCGGCGATCGGCCGTTGCAGGTTGTTGATATAACGTTCTCGCCCCCAGATGCAGGCCTGCTTCACCGCGTGGTCGCCCGCCTGCAAACGACGGTAGAAGGTGTCGATATCATCGATCTCCGGCGGCACTTCGGCATGCAAAATTGCGTAGCGTCGTCGCCCGGTCTGCAAGGCAATTGTCCACGGCATCGGTTGCATCAACTGCTGACAATAGCGTTGCTGCTGTGGGCTGAGGTGGAAAAACCACTCGCCGCCGTCAATCTGCCACATCAGTTGCAAATCCAGCGCCGGCTGCTGGCGTTGCCTGGCGGCACACCACTCCAGCGCCCGAGCTTCGTGATTGCCGCGTACCGCATAAAACCAGTCCTGCGTCAGTAACTCCAGGCACGACAGACTGTGCTCGCCGCGATCGATCAGATCGCCGACCGCGATCAGGCGGTCATGCTGGCGATCGAATGCCACATGATTGAGCAACGACTGCAACGGCCGCAGGCAGCCATGCAGATCGCCAACGGCAAAATCACGGCCGTGGCGATTGACATCAAGGGTGACCATCATGTTTGGCCCTCCAGTTAACCGTCGGCCGCTGTCCGCTCGACGTTGGCAGCAGACGGCGGCGTAAAACCCTATTACAAGGGTAGTCAACAAGGCGCCGATCTGTGGCCGGATGCGCGCCGGACGATTCTGTGAGCGACGACACATACGTTTGTGCAAGGTTACAACGATGTAAATGTTTTGGCCGCTGAATGTTGTGAATGGATCCACAAAGTCCTGTCCGGCAATCCTCCTAGACTGCATGCATCGTGATTGACCTGCCGGAGAACGCCGATGTCCGTTGAGCCATGCCCAAATCTTTTCCACAGCCTGAGCCTGAGCGCGCAGCGTGCCCCACGAGCGCTGGCGTTGGTCTTCGAAGGGCAGCGCTATAGCTATGACGATTTTTACCGTGGCGTGCTGCGGGCGATGGCGCAACTGCAGGCAGATTGGGGGCTGCAACAGGGGCAACGCATTCTGCTGGCCTGGGGTAATACACCGGAATTCTGTCAGCTGTTTTATGCTGCCGCTGGCCTGGGGATCGAAGTGGTGCCGCTAAGCACCAAACTGCGTGAGGACGAAGTGCGTGAGCTGTTGTCACAGGCCGAACCACAGGCGCTGTTTTACGATGCCGCCTGCCAGCCCTGGCTGGCGAACTGGCAACAGGGCATTACGGTGTCGCTGACCCACTGGCGGCAACTCGAACTGCCGCCGCCTGACGTCCGCCCTGCGCCGGTCGGTCGGCAGGATACGGCGGTGATGATGTTTACTTCCGGCACCACTGGCACACCAAAAGGCGTACTGCTAAGCCACGGCAATTTGCTGGCGGCGGTAGAGGCCTATGCGCAGACGCTGAACCTGAGCGCCGGCGACAGCAGCGTATTGGCCGTGCCGATTTATCATATTACCGGCCTGTCGGCGCTGCTGGCGTTGTTTATCCATGTCGGGGGCAGCCTGTGGCTACAGCACCGCTTCAACGCCGACGCGGTGCTCAACGCCGTTCGCGAGCATGACATCACCTTTTTACACGGTTCGCCGACGGTGTTCACGCTGTTGACGCGGGCGCTGAAAGAGCAGGCGCAACGGCTGCCTGCCGCCGCGCCGGATACCTTCGCTGCGCTGCGTGCCATCGCCTGTGGCGCTGGCCATCTCAATGCCGGCCTGATCGCCACGCTGAGCGAAGCCTTCCCCCATACCGCAATCCACCCGGTTTATGGCCTGACGGAAACCAGCTCACCCGCCACCATTTTTCGCGACGATGTACGCCGCAGCAACAAGGCCGGCAGTGCCGGCACGGCAATCCCGGGGCTGGCGATCGCCATCCGTGACGAACGGCAGTGTGCCCTGCCTGCCGGAGCGATCGGCCACATCTGGCTGAAAGGTGAGGTTGTCAGCCATGGCTATAGGCAGCGGCAGATGACACAAGCGGCCTGCGCCGATGATGGCTGGTTCGCCAGTGGTGACATCGGCTACCTGGATGACGACGGCTACCTGTATATCAAGGATCGCAGCAAGGACATGATCAATCGCGGCGGCGAGAAGATCTATTCGATCGAGCTGGAGAACCTGCTTTCCACCTACCCCGGCATCAGCGAGGTGGCGGTGGTGCCGATGCCCAGCCCCTTGTACGGCGAGGAGCCGTTGGCATTTGTCGTGCCCGAGCCCCAGAGCTGCCTGACCAGCGAAGAACTGCTTGACTGGCTGCGACCGCAACTGGCGCGCTTCAAGTTGCCAGCGCGCATTCTGTTCACTCGAACCCTGCCGCGTACCCATAACGGGAAAATCAATAAACGCCAGCTAAAACAGCAGCTCAGCCAATACCTTTCACTTTTCTGAACGCAGGAGGCAGCAGCCATGACGGAGAAATTCATTAGTGCAGCACAGGCAGCAGAGCGGGTAAACAGCGGTGACACCGTCTGTACCGTCGGGATGACGCTGACCGGCGCTGCCGAGTCGGTGCTCGCGGCGCTGGAAGCGCGCTTTCTTGACACCGGCACGCCACGGGATCTGACGCTGGTACATGCGGCGGGGCAAAGCGATCGCCAGCGCGGCAACCAGCATTTTGCCCACCCGGGAATGGTACGGCGGCTGATCGGCTCGCACTGGGGGTTGGCGCCGCGCTGGATGGCGATGATCAACAACGACGAGGTCGAGGCGTTCTGTCTGCCGCAGGGGCAGATGGTGCATCTGTATGCGGCGATGGCTGCTGGCCTGCCGGGCCGGCTGTCTAAAGTCGGGCTGGGTACCTTTGTCGATCCTCGTCTGGAGGGCGGACGCATGAACCGACGCACGCGGCAACTGCCGCCGCTGGTGGAACACATGATGTTCCGTGGCGAAGAGTATCTCTATTACCCGGCGATCCCGTTTGACGTGCTGATTATTCGCGGCACGCACGCCGATGAGGACGGCAATCTGACCACCGACGAAGAGCCGATGGCGCTTGAGGTTTTACCGGCGGTGCTGGCAGCCAAAAGCCGCGGGGCAACGGTGATCGCCCAGGTCAAGCACCGGGTGGCGCGTCACTCGCTACATCCCAAGCGGGTTACTGTACCGGGCAATCTGATTGATGCGTTAGTGCTGTGCGAATCGGCGCAGCACGATCATCGTCAGACGGCGAGTTGGGCGTTTGATCCGGCGTTGTGTGGCGATTTGCGCCTGCCGAACACCGCCGTTCCCCCGCTGCCCTTGACGTTGCGCAAGCTGATCGGCCGGATTGCCTGCCGCTATCTGACGCCTGGCTGCGTGATCAACCTGGGTACCGGCATCCCCAACGATGTTATCGGCGCCATTGCGCACGAGGAGGGGCTCGACGATCGGCTGACCATCACGGTGGAGTCGGGTATCTACGGCGGCTGGCAGGCGGGCGGTATCGACTTCGGTGTCGGTCGCAACCTGAGCGCAATGATCAGCCACCAGGACCAGATGCTGTACTACAACGGCGTCGGGGTGGATATCACCTTTATGGGCGCCGGCGAGATGGATGCCGCCGGCAACGTCAACGCCACGCGGCTCGGTAATACCTGCCCTGGCGCTGGTGGCTTTATCGACATCACGCAGAATGCCCGCCATGTGGTGTTCTGTTCCAGTTTTACCGCCAGCGGATTGGACATCGCCTGTGAAGGCGGCCAATTGCACATCTTGCAGGAAGGGGCGGTGCGCAAGTTGGTATCCGCCGTCGGGCAGGTTTCCTACAACGGCGAGTTGGCGAGAAGCGCAGGGCAACGCATGCATTTCGTCACCGAACGCGCGGTGTTTGAGCTGCGGCCGGAAGGCCCGGTACTGGTGGAAATTGCTCCCGGCGTCGATTTGTCGCGCGACATTCTGTCGCAGATGGACTTTACGCCGCTGATCGATCCACAGCTCGGCGTGATGGATCCGGCTCTGTTCCAGGCGCCGCCGCTGGGATTGTGGCGCAGCCAGGCGACGACGCAACCTTTTAATCCTTCAGGAGAAACAGCATGAGACTGCAACAGCAAGTGGCCATTGTTACCGGCGCCGCCCGTGGCATCGGCAAGGGGATCGCCGAGGTATTGGCACGCGAAGGCGCACAGGTGGTGGTGTCCGATGTCGACGCCCAGGTCGGAGAGGGCTGTGTTGAAGGGCTGCGCGCGGCGGGACATCAGGCGCAGTTCGTCGCGTGCAATATCGCCGATGCGCAGCAGGTCGCGGCATTGTTCGAGACGGTGCTGAGCCGCCATGGCCGGCTGGACATTCTGGTCAACAACGCCGGCATCAACCGTGACGCCATGCTGCACAACATCAGCGAAGCAAACTGGGACGCGGTGATAGCCGTCAATCTGAAAGGCACTTTCCTTTGTCTGCAACAGGCGGCGCGCCATATGCGCGAGCGTGGCGCGGGGCGCATTATCAATATCGCCTCTGCCAGCTGGTTGGGCAATGTGGGGCAGGCCAACTATGCCGCCTCCAAGGCCGGGGTCGTGGGGCTGACCAAAACCGCCTGCCGCGAACTGGCGCGCAAGGGCATTACCGTT
The DNA here is from genome assembly GCF_057180665.1 of Serratia sp. Sp408. Classification (NCBI taxonomy): domain Bacteria; kingdom Pseudomonadati; phylum Pseudomonadota; class Gammaproteobacteria; order Enterobacterales; family Yersiniaceae; genus Serratia; species Serratia sp. Sp408. Next base: position 308,808 of record NZ_JBXUFT010000005.1, on the reverse strand, counting down.
AACGCTATTTGCCCCGGATTTATCGACAGTGACATGACGCGCGGGGTACCGGAAAAAGTGTGGCAAATGATGGTTGATAAAATACCGGCCGGCTATGCCGGGCAGGCCTCCGACGTCGGCGAGTGTGTGGCATTTCTCGCGTCGGATGCGGCGCGCTATATCAATGGCGAAGTGATTAACGTTGGCGGCGGCATGGTGCTGTAAGGAGCAAAACATGAAACAGGGAAATGACATCGTCGTTATTGACGGCGTACGCACCGCCATCGGCAGCTTTGGCGGCAGTCTGCGGCATAGCCATCAGCACGATCTGGCGGCAGCGGTGATTCGGGAAGCGGTGGCGCGTGCCGGCATTGCACCGCACTACGTGGATGAAGTGGTGGTGGGCAATGTGGGTCAGGTGGCCGAAAGCGGTTTTATCGGCCGCATCTGCCAACTGCGTGCCGGGTTGCCGGAGCAAACCACCGCCTATTCGGTCAACCGCCAATGCGGCTCCGGCCTGCAAGCCCTGGCCGACGCGGTGATGCTGCTGCAAAGTGGCCAGGCCGAGGTGGCAGTGGCCTGCGGTACTGAAAACATGACCCAATTGCCTTACTACCTGCGCCGGGCGCGTGAAGGCTACCGCATGGGTAACGGCGAACTGGAAGACGGCCTGATTTCCATTTTGACCTGGCCGGAAGGGCCATATCACAACGGTATCACGGCGGAAAACGTCGCGCAGCAGTTTGGCATCTCACGTGAGGCGATGGACGATTTCGCCTGGCATAGCCAGCAAAAAGCGCTGCAGGCGATCGGTAGCGGCCGTTTCCAGTCGCAGATCCTGCCCTTGACGGTGGCGGAGGGCAAACAGGGCAGTCGGCAGTTCGACACCGACGAGCATCCGCGCGATACGCCACGGGAAAAGCTGGCCGCGCTGCGTCCGGTATTTCGCGACGGTGGGGTGATCACCGCCGGTAATGCCTCCGGCATCAATGACGGCGCTGCAGCGCTGGTATTGACCACCCGTCGCCAGGCGGAACGGTTGGGGATGCAACCACGGATGTGCATTCGCGGTTGGGCGGTTGCCGGTTGTGATGCGGCGATCATGGGGATCGGACCGGTTCCGGCGACGCGCAGCCTGATGGCGCGCCTGGGGATGGATGTGCGTGACGTCGAGCTGATCGAACTTAACGAGGCGTTTGCCGCCCAGGCGCTGGCGGTAATAGGTGAACTGGAGCTGGACGAGACGCGAGTCAACGTCAACGGCGGTGCCATTGCGCTCGGTCATCCGGTCGGTGCCAGCGGCGCCATTCTACCGGTGAAGCTGATGCACGAAATGGAGCGCAGTGGTGCGCGCAACGGCTTGGCCACGCTGTGTATCGGCGGTGGGCAGGGGATCGCCATGCTATTTGAGCGCGAAACGGGTTGATTGATATGGAATAAACGGCCCGGCGCCTGGCGTCGAGCCGGGTCGCAGGCAAGTTTATTGGGCCGAGGAGCAGCGCATTGCTACCGGCCATAACCATGGGGATTGTTTCATGCCTAAAAATAACCAACGGGCGGCGCCGGATCAGGCCGCACGCACCAACGGAAAAATCTATCGTCGGTTGATGCCGCTGTTGATCGTTGCCTATATCATCAGTTTTCTCGATCGCACCAATATCGGTATCGCCAAAACGGCGATGTCAGCGGATATCGGTCTGTCGGCCACCGCATTCGGCCTGGGGGCTGGTTTGTTCTTTCTGACCTATTCGATTCTGGAGATCCCCAGCAATCTGATCATGGAAAAGGTCGGCGCACGGCGCTGGATCACCCGCATCATGGTGACCTGGGGGCTGATTTCGGCCGGGATGGCGTTTGTTTCCGGACCGACCTCGTTTTACGTCATGCGCCTGCTGCTGGGGGCGGCGGAGGCCGGCCTGTATCCCGGTATCATTTTCTATATGACCTACTGGTTCAGCCGCGAAGAACGCGCCAAGGCCACCGGACTGTTTCTGCTTGGCGTCTGCCTGGCCAATATTATCGGCGCGCCGCTTGGCGGTGCGTTGCTGAACATGGACGGCATCATGGGCTGGGCGGGTTGGCAATGGATGTTCGTGATCGAAGGGATGCCGGCGCTGGTACTGGCCTGGGTGGTGTGGCGTAAATTACCGGACAGGCCGGCGGATGCCACATGGCTGGATGCAGAGGATGTGGCCTATATCGAAAACAAGCTGGCGGCTGAAGCGCGCGAACAGGGGCACGCGCCAGCACGCTTTTCGCTGAAAGCGGCGTTTGCCAATCGACCATTCATGCTGCTGGTGCTGGTGTATTTTACTCATCAGTTTTCGGTGTACGGGCTGAGCTATTTTCTGCCGACCATCATCGGTGAGCACGGCGGCCTGAGTTCGCTCCAGATTGGTTTGCTGACGGCAGTACCGTGGATCGCCGCCGCGATTGGTGGGGTGCTGTTGCCGCGCTTCGCCAATAGCGATCTGCGTTCACGCCGCATGCTGACCGGGGGCTATCTGGTGATGGCCGCTGGGCTATGCATTGGCGCATTGGGAGGATCGCTGGTCGGGTTGCTGGGCTTTTGCCTGACCGCCTCAATGTTTTTCTTTGTGCAATCCATTATCTTCAGTTGGCCGCCGAATCTGATGAGCGGCAGCATGCTGGCCGGCAGCTTCGGCTTGCTCAATTGCCTGGGGTTGTGCGGCGGGTTCCTTGGGCCGTTTATTCTTGGCGCTTTTGAGGATCGTACCGGCTCTGCCGTCTCGGGGCTGTGGTTTGGCGTGGTATTGCTGCTGGTGGGGGCGTTGGTGTCCGGCTTTATTCGCCGCAAGCCGATCGGTAATGTGCCAATAGCCGGTGCGGAGCGCGTTGATGCTAGCCAGTAAGGGGAGTGGCATGAAGATTGTGATTGCGTTGGACTCCTTCAAGGGCAGTTGCAGCGCCCAGGCGGCTTGCGCTGCGGTAGCGGCGGGGCTGCGGCGGGTGGATGCCGAGCTGGATCTGGTGGAAATGCCGGTATCCGACGGCGGCGAGGGCCTGTTGCAGACCCTGGCACACAGTCCCTTACTGCCTGCCGCAACCTGGCATGAGCAACGTTGTCGTGGACCGTACGGCGCAGAAGTCAACGGCGCCTATCTGAGCTTGGGTGACGGCGGCGCAGTGGTGGAGATGGCGCAATGCTGCGGGCTGGAACTGACGCCGTCGGCGCAGCGCCAGGTCGGTCGCGCCAGCAGCTATGGCCTGGGGCAGATGCTGCGCGCCGCGCTCGACGGCGGCGCTGAACGGTTGATCGTCGGTCTGGGCGGCAGCGCCAGCAATGACGGCGGCGTCGGTTGCGCACAGGCGCTGGGGGCGCGCTTCTACCGTGACGATGGCAGCTTGCTGCCCGCTGGTGCCTGCGGTGACGATCTGGCGCAGATTGCGCGCGTCGATATGGCGGGTCTCGATCCACGGCTGCGGCATTGCGATCTGGCCGCATCCTGCGATGTCAGCAACCCGTTGCTGGGGCCGCACGGCGCGACCTGGGTATATGGTCGGCAGAAAGGGGCGGATGACGTCGTGTTAAGCGCGCTGGAAGCGGGCATGACCAATCTGGCCAGGGTGATGGAGACCGCCAGTGGTCGGTATATCAGCAAGCAACCTGGCGCAGGGGCTGCTGGTGGAATGGGGGCGATGTTGCAGTGGCTGTCCGGCGCCCGGCTGGTGCCGGGAATCGAGCTGGTACTGCGGCTGCTGGATGCAGAACGCCATCTTCAGCAGGCGTCGCTGGCAATTGTCGGCGAGGGACGCCTGGATCGGCAAAGTGCCTTTGGCAAAGCGCCGATCGGGGTAGCCGACGCGGCGGCGCGCTGCGGTGTGCCGACCATCGCTTTGTGTGGTGGTCGCGACGAGGACAGCCGGGAACTGTATCAACATCATCTGCAGGCCATGTGGTCGATCTGCCCACGCCCGATGGCGCTGGCTGAATCCATCTCGGCCTGTGAGTCACTGTTGGCCGACGCGGCTGAAAACCTGCTGCGCACGCTGCGAGTGGGGGCCGGAATGGTGTCCGTCGGCCGTTAGCCACATCATCAACGGGAAAAAGCATGCTGATCACAACACACCTGGCCAACGAAATTGTTACTCGCGCGATGGCAATCATCCATCATAACGTCAACGTTATCGATCACCATGGCCGTATTATTGCCTCGGGGGAACGGCATCGGATCGGGGAACAGCATGACGTCGCCGTGGAAGTGATCCGCACCGGCAAGCGCATCACCATCGACAATGCCCAACAGGCGGCGCGCTTTCGCAACGTTCACCCTGGCATCAACCACCCGATCACGGTAGACGATCGGGTGGTGATGGTAGTTGGCGTCAGCGGCGAACCGGGTGCCATCGGACGTTATGCGGAACTGGCGATCCTGACCGCCGAACTGTTGGTTCGCCAGGCGCAGGAGATGCGTGACATCAATTGGCGCCAGCGGCTGCGTGACACGCTGTTCAGCCAGTATCTGGAACACGGCGATCACCCGGCGGGGCAGCGTGCGTTCAGCCGTCTGGCGCAGTTGGGTTTTACCTTTCACACGCCGACGGTGCCGCTGGTAGTCGATCTTGCCATTGCCCAGGCGCGTATCTGTGAAATATTGGATACCTTGCTACGCCAGATAAGCATGCTGGAAAACGTGACCGAGGTGCTACTGCTGGGCAGTCATGAACTACTGGTGCTGATCCGTGACGATGGTGGGCAGGAGCGACTACTGGAACAGATCCGCTTTATGCTCGACAGCCAGATCAGTCAATACCATATCGGCGTTGGTCTACGGGCGGAGTCGCCGAACGATCTGCGCGAAGCGATTCAGTTTGCCCGAGCGGTGATTGCGGTTGGCATGAAAGTGCAACCACAGCAGCAACTCTACTATTTTCGCGAAATGGCGGTACTGTGCCTGTTCAAGGTGCTGGAAAGCAGCTATCTGCTGAATTTTTTCGACAAGATTGTACATCAGCTGCTGCGCCATGACTCTGGCGAGGTGTTGCTGGAAACGCTGGACAGCTTTATTGCTCATAATGCGGAACTGGGCCGAACGGCGCAGGCGCTGGGTATCCATCGCAATACGCTGGCTTACCGTTTACAGCAGGTAAAAAAGCAACTGCATCTGGATCCGATGGTATTTATGGATCTGATCCAGCTGTCGGTGTCGATTCATTGCTATCGCAAGCATCAACCGAAACAGAGCCCGTGGATCGCCGGGGTTAGCTAGGGGGCGCCGCAGCACCCCCGATGTTGCTTACTTCAGAGCAATCCGGATCACGTCATCCGGATCTGTAGCTTCTTTCTCGCGGCTGGCAGCCTGCTTGACGCTGACGTACAGCGTCTGGCCGTCCGGTGACAGCGCCAGGCTGTTCGGGTGGGTTGGCGTTTTGACGGTGCGCAGTACCTGGTAGGTTTTGCCGTCGATCACGCTGACTTCGCCAGCTTCGCGGTGGGTGACATAGACCTCGTTACGCGCCGGGTTAAACAGCACTGCCAGTGAGGTTGGCGCCTCGATTTTGTGCAGGATAGCGCCGTTGTTGGTGTCGACCACCAGCACCTGCGGCTGTTTGGAGTCGGTGATGAACGCACGATGGTTCGCCGGATCCAGGCTGATGTTCAGGAAGAAGTGCTCTTTGGATTGATCCAGTTTGTTGCGCGTCAGGATCTTGTTGGTTTTGGTGTCGATGGTCACCAGCTCGCCGTCGGCGTTGGTCACGTACAGGCGACCAGCGTCGGCGTCCAGCGCCAGGCCGGTGCCATACTTGCCGGTGTTGGCGATGGTGGTGCGCAGCGTCAGATCCTTGCCATCCACTACCCATACCACGCTGGATTCACCCAGACCGGTGATATACAGGGTGTCGGTATTGGCGTCGACCACCAGTTCACGCGGCGCCAGCGGTTTTACGCTGTCGGAACGCTTGCGTGGATCGAGCACCAGACGGCCTTTCACGTTGCCACTGTTGGCGTCGATAGCGGTAACGCTGCTGTTGACGGTGTTGCCGAAATACAGCGTATTGGTTTTGCCGTTGATCGCGGCACCAAACGGTTTGAGGTCGTTATGGATGATCTGGGTCACGTCCAGCGTGGTGGGATCCAGACGGTATACCACGCCGCCCTTATCCAGCTTACGGCTCTGCGAGGTAGCCAGATACAGCGCGTTTTCGCTTTGGCTATAGGCCATTTCATAGGCGCCCTTGCCAATCGGTTTACGCAGCAGTTCCGTGTCGGTCTGTGCTTGCGATGCGCTAGAAAACAGCAGGCTGGTGAGTAGCATCAGTGGGAAAACCGCACGCCCGCCGAAGCGACGACCGGTTGTCATCACAGTGTTCATAACATCTCCATATGGTTAATTGTGTTGTGGCCGCCGGCGGAGGCCGAACGGCGAAAACAGCTCAACATTGAATTAAAAGTACGACGCCGCCGGGCACGTCATGGCGCGCCCGGCTTTATATTTGAGAATAATAATCATTATTTATTGGAAAGGGCAGCTATTTTGCCGCCGATACTGCCCGAGCGCACATTGCGTACCGTACAGGCCTACCGTGCGGGGGCGAACACGGCGCGCAAACAGCCGTCGGTTTTATGCTTGAACATCTGGTAGCCCAGGGGGGCCTCCTCTAGCGAAAAGCGATGCGTCGCCATCAACGCCGGGTTCATTTTCCCTGCGGCAACCAGATCCAGCAGCGTCGGTACATAACGCTGGCCGTGCTGCTGGGCGGTACGAATGGTCAGGCTTTTATTGATCATCAGCCCGACCGGAAACTTGTCCATCACGCCGTAAACGCCAAGAATGGCCACGGTACCGGCCTTGCGGCAACAGTACAGTGCCTGACGCAGCGCGGCGCCGACGTCGGTTTGCAGGTGTAGCAGCTGTTTGGTGCGATCGTAGATCTGGGTCAGCCCTTCGCCTTTGGCTTCCATGCCGACGGCGTCAATACAGCTGTCAGGGCCGCGGCCGCCGGTCAGTTCCAGTAACGCTTCCGGCACATCGACCTGGGTATAATCCAGCGGAATGGCGCCGAAGGCGTTTTGCGCAAACGCCAGCCGCTCCGGGAGGCGATCGATGGCGATCACCTTTTCGGCGCCCATCAGCAACGCGCTTTGCTGCGCCATCAGGCCGACGCCGCCGCAGCCCCACACCGCAACGATATCACCAGGGTGAATATTGCAGAAATCGGCGCCCATATAGCCGGTGGGCGCCGCATCGGACAAAAATAGCGCCTGCTCATCGCTGACGCCGTCCGGGATGACGAAACAGTCATTATCGGCAAACGGCACGCGTACGTATTCGGCATGCGAACCGGCATAGCCGCCAAAGGCGTGGCTGTAGGCATAGATACCGGCGGTGGGATAGCCCAGCGCCGGTTCGCCCAGCTCGGGCTGCGGGTGGGTATTGTCGCAGCAGGAATACAGCTGGTGCTGACAGTACCAGCAGGAGCCGCAGACGATGAATGACGGTACCACCACGCGCTGGCCGACTTTTACACGTTTGACCTCACGCCCGATGTCGACAATTTCGCCCATAAATTCGTGGCCAAGAATATCACCGTCTTTCATGCTGGGGATCAGCCCGTCGATCACGTGTAAATCCGAACCGCAGGTGGTAGTCAGCCCAACTTTGACAATCGCGTCTTTAGGGTTGAGTAGCGTGGGGTCGTTCACCGTTTCGACACGCAGGTCATTGACCCCGTTCCAACACAGTGCTCGCATTACGCCTCCTTCTTCGCTCGGTCAGCGCCGACCGGCTGTGGCGAAACCCGCGGGATTTCACCGGTTTCGGCCAGGCTCTTAAAGCGGTGCAGCGCTTTGCTGACGATCTCTTTTGGCACCACGTTTAACCAGTCGGCGATTTTTTTGCCCATTTCACCGCCGGGGGGCTCAAAAATAACCCGCAGGGAAAGTTCGGTGCCTTTCGCGGCGGGAGCTTCGCGGAACAGCAGGCTACCTTCGTTTGGCAGGTCGGCGCCTTGCAAGGATTGCCAATAGATGGCGATGCCGGGTTGCAACTCGGTGATGCGATTTTGCCAATACCATTTTTGGCTCAGCATATCTTCCACCATCCAGCTGGATTCGCGTTCGTTGAGGATATCGACCTTGGCGAAGTGGGACATGATCAGTGGCAAGGTGTGCGGATCGCACCACAGCCGTTGCAGTTCCAGCGCCGGTTTGCCGATGGTGATCCATCGGTTGACTTCAACCGCTTTGCTTTTGTTTTTAACGCCTTCGACGTTCAGTTGAGCGTGTTGCATAACTCTCCTCGTCGTTGACACAGGCCGGGTTAAATACAGTCTGCGGTGTTCGGGATCTTCCTGTGGGTTATTTCCTTATGATTAAAGTTAAGCAAAAACTCAGGATTTTTCCTGCCGTTACGTTTGGCTGGCGGGGGCGAGGCGTGAAAGATAATGCAGAACAAAGAGGGACCGCAGCTGGATTGTGGTGTTAACGTTGTCCCGTTCGAGAAGAATGTTATCGGTAATAAAACAGCCTGTTATTAGCTTAACCAATCCCGAGGTATTTCATCTCAGCTGATTATTTCATGATTTATCAGTAAAATGAGTGCCCCAGCCAGAAATAAAAATATTCCTTGATATATCAATAGGGTAAGGTCTGGCCTGATCCAGGATTGCAACTTTTTTGAAGCGTGCTCCTGTACAAAATCATACGTTTTTTTATCCAACCACTTATTGCGCTGTGTTTTTATTTTTCTGTTGTTCAATATCCAGCGGAACCAAAGCGTTTTCATTGAAAGGCCAACAAAACCGAGGTTATCAGCCAAGACAACATAAGAAGGAACAAGATGGCCGCTACCCACGTAATGATGGTAAAAGGTATTAAACTCATCTCGATGGCGGCGGTAAAGCACATACTGAATCACTGCTAATAGCAGGACGATAAAAACACATAAGATAACAACAAGTTTCATCATTCCCCCCAAATAAAGTCGGTCAGATAATCTGCAGCATAACCACCGACTGCCGAGCCCGTTGCGCCCCCGATGGCCGCTCCTGCCACGCCACATGCAAGTGCTCCAATGCCAACGCTCACCGACCCCGATACTATTGCACAGGCCCCCATACCGATCGCAGATCCAAAGCGACCGCCGACAATACCAGTAGCCGTACTTGCAGCAAAGTTACCATAGCCCTTCACGGCAATTTTCCCGCATTGCTGCTTTCGGCCGCTAGTGCAGGCGTTATACACTTCGTTAGTGGTATTCAGCCCGGCGAGCCCGATGCCGATCCAACCGCCGGTTTTCATAAATCTGGCTGCTCGGCTGGCACTGTCGAGATAGTTCGAATATCCCTTGATCGCGCCACATGCTGCCGCTATCGCCGCGGCCAGAACGGCAAAAACATGCGGCTCCTCACATATTTTGCATAAACCCCGAGACGGCAAAAAAACGGTAGTCATCCCGCAAAAAGCGGGAAGTCGCGTCACTCTTTTTATGGTTATATGGCGTTGCGGTGAGAATCAATTAAACAACGTATTGACCTGGCCGGTTTTATTAGCGATTACCGCTGCCAGAGTCAGGCCATGTTATCAGGTGGCCATGACGATAAACCGCATATGTTCACCAACATTAAAAGAGCCAGGGTATGAAAAAAACAACCGCAGTGGTGAGTGATAGTTATGTCGTAGTCAGCGTGCGAGAAAAAATTGGCTATGGTTTTGGCGATATGGCCTCGAATCTTTCTTTTGGCTTCGTCTCCCTGTTTTTGCTTTATTTTTACACCAATATTTACGGTATCAGCGCCACCCAGGCCAGTCTGATTTTTGTTATTGCCAGGGTTATCGATGCCTTGTTCAATATTGCCGTTGGGTTCTTTATCGATAAAACGCAAACGCGCTATGGGAAATTAAGACCCTATCTGCTTTTTGGCGCGGTACCGTTAGGTTTATTAACCCTGTTTTGCTTTTACACACCGGATACCGATCATAAGTTCTATTTTGCACTGTGCTCTTACACCCTTTATTGTCTGGCTTATACTGCGGTTAATACGCCGTATTCGGCCATGACCAATATGCTGACCCAGCATGAAGGATCGCGCGCATCGCTGTCGGTGTACCGCTTTGTGTTTGCCATTTTGGGCTATCTGGTGGTGTCGACCTGCGCCGATCTGCTGATTTCGCGTGTTACCGATCAAAAAATGGGGTATGTTTTTGCCGTCAGCTGTTTTGCGCTATTGGCGACCTTTCTGTTCCTTGCCTGCTTTGGCATGACCCGAGAGCGGGTAAAGGTACAATTGCAGTCCCCGACGTTAAAAGAAATGATCAAGGCGGTTTCCGGTAATATGCCGCTGATCAATCTTTCCCTGTTTACCGTATTCTTTTATATCGCCTACACCGTTTGGATGGCGATTGCGGTGTATTTCATCAAGTATATCATTAGTGATGAGTCGTTCACCTCCGAGTTTTTTGCCATTCAGTCCGCCGCCTATATTTTGGGTACGGTGATTTCAGCCAGGTTGATCGCCATGATGGGTAAAAAATACATGACATTATTGGCGCTGACCATTGGGGTTGTCGGCCTGTTTGGTCAATATATTTTTGCTGGTGAAAACATTTATTTAATTATGGCCGGCGTGTGTCTGTTCAGTATTACTCTGGGTATGGGGTTTGTTTCGATGTGGTCAATGATTGCCGACACCGTTGAATATGCGGAATGGAAACATGGCGTCAGAACCGAAGGGGCTATTTACGGATTCTTTAATTTTATTACCAAAATCGCCATGGCGATCGGCGGCGGCTGTGCCGGCATTATGCTCGACTATTTCAATTACAGTGCAGAAAGTATCAGTGAACCTGCGCGTAATGGCATCAATCTGATGATGACCATCTTCCCCGGCCTGATGTTTATTCTCGGTATGGTATTTGTGGTGTTTTATACCTTAGATGAAAAAACCTACCGTGAAATTATTAAAAAAATTGAACTGGCCAAGCAAAACCTCGCGTAACTCAAGGTGATTCTTATGAAAAATGATTTTTCCGCCACGCTTGCTACCATGACTACGGAAGAAAAGGTGGCGCTGTTGACTGGCCAAGGGTTGTGGCGCACGGCGGCGTTGCCGCGACTGGGTATTGAAAGCCTGGTGATGACCGACGGCACCTACGGCGTGCGTTACAGTGCCAGCCAGATCGATGGCGGGGAAAATTGGTGCATTACCGATTTCCTGTCGGTTGTCGGCCAAAACGCAGCAGAAAGTCATCAGGAGGCCGCCGGTGGTTCCGAAGCGCTGTTCAGCTATTCGCGCCCGGCGACCTGCTTCCCCAACGGTTGCAGCCTGGGGTGCAGTTGGGACGTTGATCTGGCTTACCGCATGGGGCAGGCGCTGGCTCACGAATGCCAGGAGATGGGGGTTGGCATTCTGCTCGGGCCGGGCATCAATATTCGCCGCACGCCGTTAGCCGGCCGCGGTTATGAATACTATGCGGAAGATCCGCTGGTGAGCGCTGATATTGCCGCAGGCTTGATCAACGGCTTGCAGGATGAAGGGGTCGGCGCCAGCCTTAAGCACTTTGCCTGCAACAATTCGGAATATCGACGAACCGAAATGGATTCGCAGGTGGGGGAGCGTGCGCTGCGGGAAATCTACCTGGCCGGTTTCAAGCGTGTCATTGAAAAAGCCAATCCCTGGACGCTGATGTCCTCTTATAACCGTCTCAACGGCATTCAGACATCCCAACATCACCAGTTGCTGACCGAGATATTGCGGGACGAATGGCAGTATGACGGCGTGGTGATGTCAGATTGGTACGGTATTAAGCATCGCCCGGCATCGCTGCTGGCCGGCAACGATCTGGCGATGCCGGAAACGCGGCGCGACAAGCGCTCGCTGCTGGCGGCGATTAATGCCGGTGACGTACCGCAAGCCGTGGTCGATCGCTCCTGCCTGCGTATGCTGGCATTGATTGACAAGGTGCAGCGGCATCGCAAACCGGGGTTCAAGGCCGATTTTACTGCGCACCATGCCCTGGCTCAGCAGATAGCCCAGGAGTCTGTCGTGCTGTTGAAAAACGAGGCGGATATTTTGCCGCTGACGCTCGACAAGGTGAAGCGCATCGCGATTTTGGGCAAGCCGGCCCATGAACCGGTGATCCAGGGATCCGGCTGCGCGACCACCGTACCCTATATGCTGGATCGGCCGCTGGACGAGATCCTGGACGTTGCCGGCAATGATTTTCACATCGACTATGCCATTGGCGCACCCGATGACGACGCGGACAACGCCGCCGCGCTGGCTCAGGCGGTTGCGGTGGCGCGCCAGTCAGACGTGGCGGTGGTGTTTGCCAGCACCGCCATCGGCGAGGACGGCGAAAACGGTGACCGCAGTAATCTTGATATTATCGCCAGCCATGAGGCGTTGATTCGCGCCGTTGCGGCGGTGCAACCCAATCTGATCGTGGTGCTGGCGAACAGCGACGCGGTGGTAATGCCCTGGCTGAATCACTGCAAGGGCGTGCTGGAAACCTTCTTCGCCGGCCAGGGAATGGGGCGTGCAGTGGCCAATATTCTGTTTGGCCATGCCAACCCATGCGGCAAGCTGACGGTGACGGTACCTAATACGTTGGAGGAGACCCCCGCCTGGCTGCATTATCCGGGCGAAGATTTAAAACATGCTTATGCCGAAGGGATTTATGTGGGTTATCGTTACTATGACAAGCGCAAGATGACGCCGCTGTTCCCGTTCGGGTTTGGCTTGAGCTATACGCGTTTTGCCTATGACAACTTGCGCCTTTCCACGCCAACGCTGCGTGAGGGGGAAACGCTGACTGTGAGCGTGGATATCACCAATATTGGCCAACGTGCCGGCAAGGAAATCGTTCAGCTGTATATCAGCGCGCCGCAACAGGCGTTGCCGCGAGAGCCGAGGGCGTTAGCGGCCTTTGCCAAGGTTGCCCTTGAACCGGGAGAAACGCGCAGCGTGAGCATGAACATTCAGGCGCAGGATTTGGCCTGCTATCATCCTACGCTGCAACGCTGGGTCATGTCGTCAGGGGATTATGGCCTGCATATAGCCAGATCGTCGCGTGACATTGCCTTGCAGGCGGTGGTGAGCCTGCAGGCGGCACCGTGGTATTTACCGTTAAAACCGGATAACTCCTTGCAACAGCTATTGCAGCAACCGGCAGCCTTTCGTCGGGTTACCGCATTGGTGGCGCAAAAAAGCGGTCAACCGGAGGGGGTTGTCGGTGACAGGCTCGCATCGATAGCGCCTGAACTGTTTTGCGGCATGTTCATTGGCCTGACCGAGTTTCTGGCCGTGGACATCAGTATTGACGAGCTCGAGGCGGCGTTGCAAGGCAGCGTCGATTAACTTTTCTGGCCGGCAGGGCAGCCCTGCCGGGAACCGGGGGAGCACATGTTTCCATTCGCAGTAGTCTATCGCGCTGGGCAGAGCGCAGGCAGCCATCGTTCGGGGGGCGTGCATGAAGGGTCAGGGTACGAGCTGATTTCCTTTGATGCCGAAAAATACAATCTGTTTGCTGCCGAGGTGCGCTACTGTGAACCCCATTGGCATAGTGCGCCGGAGCTGATCTGCGTGTTGACCGGCAGTTTCACTCTCAATGTTTGTCAGCGCAGCCATCAGGTGGCCGCCGGCGGCATGGTATATATCAATCCCGATGAGATACATGCGTTGGAGGCCACGGCAGCCAACAGCCGCTTACTGACCATCCAGTTTTCCCCCCGCCTGTTTGATGACGCTAACCCGGCGCCACATATCGATTACTGCCGTGCGTCCTGGGCCGAGCAACGGCCGCAGGATCGGGCATTGCGGGACGCCGTACTGCTGATTACCCAGCGGCAGATGGCGCAGGCTTCGTCCTTTGCCAAACTGGCTGCGATCTATACGTTATTGAGTGCGCTTGAATATGCCGAGCAGCCCGGCGCGGGCGTGCCGTCCGAGGGATACAGCAAACGCGACGGTCAACTGGTTAAGCAGAGCATGCATTATATTGCGGAGCACTTAACCCGCGAGCTGAATTTGTCGAAGATGGCGGACATGGCGGGTATGAGTTACTTCCATTTCTCCCGCATGTTCAAGAAAGTCAGCGGATACAATTTCAAAGAATATCTGATGATCCTGCGTACCAATAAAGCAAAATCACTGTTAAAAAATACCCAAATCCCGATTACCGAAATCAGCCACCTCTGCGGTTTTAAAGAACATAAGCATTTGAATGCCTGTTTTAACAAATACTGTTCGGTGACCCCCAGCGAGTTTCGTAAAAGAATGCTGGCCGGGCTGAATCAGCCCGACGCGGATTTGGCGGTAATGACCGATTTTCGCTGTTTGCCGCTCAGTGCCCAAGTCATCCAATGGTTGTCTGCACCCGCCTGAATGCCGACTCATCACATGGCGATGCTGCCGTCCAGTTGCTGGCCGGCAGCCGTTTTTTCCGCCAGATAACGCGCCGGTGGCTTGCCGACGGCTTTCCTGAACATCGTCACAAAACCGCTGGCGCTTTCATAACCGAGATCCAGCGCCACGGTCTGTACGCTTTCGCCCTGCGTCAGGCGTTGCAGCGCCAACATGACGTGCAATTGGCGTCGCCACTGACCAAAACTCATCCCCAGTTGCTGTTGTAGCGTGCGACTCAGCGAACGTTCGCTCATGCCGATGCGCTGCGCCCATTGCCCGATGGTGGATTTATCCGCCGGGTCGGCCAACAGTCGCTCCATCAGTTGCCGAATGCGCACGTCGTGCGACACCGGCAGATGCAGGTTTTCTACCGGCGCGGCCGCCAACTGATCCAGCAGCACCGCAATCAGGCGGCCTTCGCTACCCTGTTGGTCGTACAACGGGTCAAAACGGCTGGCCTGCAGCAAGAGCTCGCGCAGCAACGGTGAAATCGCCAGAGTACAGCAGTTTTCCGGCAGGCCGACGAAGGTCGAGGTATCGACAAACAGACAGTAGCACTCGGTTGATCCGGTGCCCTGCGCATTATGCAAAGTGTTGCTGGGCATCCATAAGGCACACTGCGGTGGTACCAGCCACAGGCCGCTTTCCGCCTCGCAGCGGATCATGCCGCGTGCGGTGTAGATCAGTTGTGCTTTCTGGTGACGATGGGGCTCAACCTCCCAATCCTCGGTAATGCTGGTGCCCTGTACGGCAAAAATGGCGCGTGGCACCTTATCAATATCAAAACGCGGTTTGGTGGCAACGAAACTCATGAGAATAGTTCTCATTTTGGCGTGAATGAAAAATATTATGTCCTGATTGTGCAATGTGGTCTAGTGCGGTCGTCGATAAAGTAAGCGGCATGCCGTCAGTCTTCTATGGAGTCAACGTAATGTCATTAGATACCGCTAGTTTCCCTTGGGTGTGGATGCGCCAACCGGCGGGGCAGCCTCGCGACGTTGCCGGTGAGTTTGCCGAGTTTGACGCATTGCTGGCCAGACAGCAGCCGTTTGTACTGTTGTGCGAATCACCGATGACCGATGAACAACAGCACGATCGCGATCGGCGCACGCAGGTGGCGTTGTGGAAACGCGACCGCCGTGATGCGCTGAAAAAATATGTCAAAGGTATGGTGATGATTGAGCCAGACGCGGAGCGCCGTGCCGCTGCCGAGCCGTTTGCCGACTTTGCCAGCCGATTCTGGGGTTACCCGGTCGAGGTGGTGGCCGATGAAACACAGGCGCGGCAACGGGCGCAAAATCTGTTGAGTCTATAAGGGGGCTGCAATGCATCAGTTGGACGTGATTAACCAATTACTGGCCTGGATCGAGCAGAATCTGGATCAGCCGCTGACGCTGGATGATATCGCTGCCAGGTCAGGCTATTCGAAGTGGCATTTGCAACGGATGTTCAAGCAGCAGACCGGCCACGTGCTGGGAACCTACGCTCGGCGTAGAAGGCTGACCGCCGCCGCGCGCGAGTTGCGCCTGATGCGCACCAGCGTGGCGATCGTCGCCGATAAATATCAGTTTGATTCGCAGCAGACGTTTACTCGTGGTTTTAAAAAGCAGTTTGGTCTGCCGCCTGCGGCCTACCGCCGCTGTACCGACTGGTCGAGCTACGGTATGCAGCCGCCGCTGCGCATCGCCGCCCAGCCGTTGCCGGCGGCCGACTTTGTCGAACTGCCGGCGATGCAGTTGGTCGGGCGCACTCAGCGCCGCACGATGACGCTGCACGAACTGGGGCGCATGAAGAAAGAGCTGCGCCATACCGCCTGGAGCACGCTGTTACAGCCCAATGCACAGCCTCCGTCGGTGGCCTACGGCCTGACCAGTCTGGAGGTCGATGGTCGGCAGCGCGATCGGCAGCGCATGGTGTACACCGCCGCGCTGGTGGATGAGCGAACGGTGGGGGAGGTGGTGCAGATTGAGCCGGGGGAGTATGCCAGTTTCGTTTACCATGGCCAGGCTGAGGAGTTGCAGAACTTTATTGCGCGGATTTACGACACCGCGATGCCGGAACTGGACGTGGTGCGCCGACCAGGGCGTGATATCGAACGGTTTTACCCGGCGCAAAGCGGATTTTACCACCAGGCGACCAGCGCTATCCGTTGCGAATACCTGATCCCCATCCGTCGGCTGTCGGCAGACAAATCGGCGCGCTAAGCGCCGTTTGACAATAAAATTCATCTTCTGTGGTTAGTGCGTTACAAAAAAGTGCGTTCTGCAACCGGGAATGTTTCACACTTTTGCCGAAGTGCACATATAATGCGCATCCGGTCTTTTTGACCTGGATAATACCTATGCCAGTGCGGCCCACACACCAACACGAAGATGAAAATGAGCATTCGCGCGTTATTAACCCTGTTTACGGCACTGGTTGCGTTCAGCCAGGCAGCCTTCGCCGTTGTATACCCACTGCCTGCCAAGGATAGCCGCCTGGTGGGGCAAAATATTCAAATCCAGGTTCCAGCCGACAGCAAGCTGCCGCTGGAAAGCTTTGCCGCTCAGTACCAGATGGGCCTGAGCAATATGCTGGAAGCCAACCCGGGGGTGGATCCATTCCTGCCAACGCCGGGCAGTACCCTGACCATTCCACAGCAGTTGATCCTGCCAGACGCGCCGCGTCAGGGCATCATCATCAACAGTGCCGAAATGCGTCTGTACTACTACCCGAAGGGCAGCAACACCGTGGTGGTTTTGCCAATCGGCATCGGCCAGTTGGGCAAGGACACGCCGCTGAACTGGGTAACCAGCGTACAGCGCAAGAAGGACGGCCCGACCTGGACGCCGACCGCCAAAATGCGTGAAGAATATGCCGCAGACGGCGAAATCCTGCCGGCGGTATTCCCGGCCGGTCCGGACAACCCGATGGGTCTGTACGCGTTGTACGTAGGGCGTCTGTATGCCATTCACGGTACCAATGCCAACTTCGGCATCGGCCTGCGCGTGAGCCACGGCTGTGTGCGTTTGCGTGCCGATGATATCAAATACCTGTTCGACAGCGTGCCGGTCGGCACCCGCGTACAGTTTATCAACGAGCCGGTGAAAGCCTCGGTGGAGCCAGACGGTTCCCGTTATCTGGAAGTGCACAACCCGCTTTCTGCCAACGAAGAAGAGCTGAAGTCGAAAGATCCGGTGCCGGTAACCATCACCCCAGCGGTCGGCAAAGTGCTGATGGATGCGGGTATCAACCAGAGCGAAGTGGATGCGGCAATCAAGGCGCGTTCCGGTATGCCGGTTAAAGTGAACTGATAGCGGTTATTTCGCGGTGAAAAGACGCCTGCGGGCGTCTCAGACTGCTGATACAGTCAGATATCAGGGCGAGCGTGCCGTTGGGGTCGTAGCGGCATGAGCCGCCGGAGCGCCCCTAGGTGCGCTTGGCCCTGCTATCTCGGGCCAATAGGCTACGTTGTCATTAACTTTAGACGCCTGCGGGCGTCTTTTTTATGGCTACAGGCTGTCATTATTCTCACATTACATGGTCGTCATGCGGTTGCCTTGGCGCTTTTTTTGCCGCGAAATTTTCCTCATCCCTGTACGTCCACGCTTTGCTCGCCTTTCATACCGCCCTTTGAATTGAAAAAATCTTCTCAAAATAACGTGATTGTGAAAATAACATCACATAAACGTAACAAAAGATAAACATACCCTCACTATATTGGCTGCTTTGCTTTTGGGAGGGTATGCCATGCGTAACTGGAACGAACCAAAGAAAAATAAAGCGCACATCGAACTGATCCCGATGATCGACGTGATGATGTTTTTGCTGGTGTTTTTCGTCTTGATCAGCCTGAACGTGATCCCGGCGCTGGGATTGAAGACCCAATTGCCCAGCGCCGGCAGTGCGCAGCAGTTGAAGCCGCAGAAAAAGGCCATCATCACCCTGGGCGCCGACGAGCAGTTGCAGCTCGATGGCCAGCCGGTTGCGCTGGACGCCCTGGTTAGCACGCTAAAGCAACAGCAGCAGGGCGATCAACCTACCACCATTATCGTCAACAGCGATAAGGGCGTTGCGGTGGAACGGCTGGTGGCCGTGATGGACAGCCTGCGCCAGGGCGGTTTCTTCTCTGTCTCTATCGCCACCCGGAAGCTGTGACATGTATCTGCTCTATCGCTCACGTCATCTTTTCAGCTGGTTGCCGGCGCTGATCGTCGCCGGTTGCCTGCTGTTCGCCAGCCAGCAGGCCACGCTGAAGATCCAGCCGCGCTACGACGACACCACCATGGCGCTGGCACTGGTGGAAACGCCGGTGGAACCCCCAATGCCCGAGGCGCCGTCGCAGCCAGAACCGCCGCCGGAGCCGATGGCCGAACCGCTGCTGCCAGCGCCGGAACCGATCGTTGAGGCGACGCCCAAACCGCAGCCCAAACCCAAACCGAAGCCGAAACCTACACCCAGGCCGCAACCGAAACCGGTGAAGGAAAAAACCAGGGCGGTGAACCCGCCACCACCGACAGCCAGCGCAACTCAGGCGTTGTCCAGCAGACCGCAACCGTCAAAACCGGCCGCCGCGCCAGCACGTCCGGCAACGCCGACGGTCAATGCCCAGGCGCTGGAGAATGGCTACCTGCTTGCGCTGCGCCGCGAACTGGAACAGCGCAAGCGCTACCCGACCGGGCGTCAGGCGTCGTTGGAGCGGCCGCAGGGCAATGTGGAAGTCTGGCTGGAGGTGGATCGCAGCGGTCGGGTCGTGGCCTCGGGTATCGCCAGCAAGGCCGGCAGCATGCTGCTCAACCGCGCGGCGGCCAGCAGTCTGCAGAGCATCAGCCAGGTAAAGCCATTCCCCAGTGAGGCTTTTGCCGGGCAAGCAAAAAAACGTTTCACAGCCACGTTTAATTATCGGGCGCCATAAAGCCTGAAATAACCATTGTTCGCTATGGGATGAAAATAATGAAATCGTTCAAACGTTCTGGGATTTACCTGGCGGTGATGTCGGCGCTGTTGCCAGGGGCGCTAATGGCGGAGGAGGGTACCGACGTCGGTACCATCAGCGTTCAGGGGCAGCCGCTGGGCGGCGGCATGATGGTGCAGGATGACAGTGCCAAGGCGCGCTCCACCGTGACCAAGGAAGCGCTGGATAAAATGCCGTCCGCCGGCAACGCCATCGATAAATTGAAATACACGCCGGGACTGAACATTAACAGCAACGACGCCAGCGGCCTGAGCGGTGTTGATTACACCATGCGCGGCATGACGTCAGACCAAATCGGCCTGTCGATGGACGGCATTCCGATTAACGACTCCGGCAACTACGCGGTTTACCCGAACCTGCTCGGCGACGCGGAAAACCTGCAGGAAATTTTCGTCACCCAGGGCTCCTCCGAGGTCGACGGTCCGCACATCGGTTCCAGCGGCGGCAATATCGGGCTGGTGACGCGCCGACCGGCCAAGGACTTTGGCGGTTTCGTCAAACAGACGCTCGGCAGCAATAACCTTAGCAAGACCTTCGCCCGTTTGGAAACCGGCGAGTATAACGGTTTCAGCAACTGGATCTCCTATTCGCACACCGAAGCCAAAAAGTGGCGCGGCGAAGGGCGTGAATATTCCGACAAGTTTGAAATGAACTCGCTGTACGAAGACGGCAACGGCAACAGCAGTAACCTGGTGATGAAGTACAACCGGCAGGAAAACGCCAACTACAACACCCTGAGCAAAGCGCAGTTCGAACAGGACGGCCGCTACACCGATTACGCCACTACGCCGGAGTACAACAGCAAAGGACAGTTGAACAAGTACTACAAGATCGACCGCAACCCGTTCGAAAACTTCACCCTGTCGTTTACCCAGAAGCTGCAACTGCGCGACAACCTGTCGTTGACGCTGCAACCGTACTATTACTGGGGCAACGGCGGCAGCTTCACCGGCCAGACCGCCTCGGTACTGTCCAGCACCTCGGACCGCGCCGGACAGTATGACCTGAGCAATCTCGGTTCCAATACCTACTATCGCCCGTCGTGGACACAGACCTGGCGGCCGGGCATTACCACCAAGCTGAAGTGGGATATCAACGAACAGCACAGTCTCGACGTGGGCTACTGGTATGAGCGAGCGCGTCAGTTGCAAACGCAGCCGTTCATCAGCATCAACGGCGACGGTAATCCGGCGCAGATCTGGGGTAAACCGGGCGGCAGCGATCAGGTCCAGGACGCCAACGGCAACACCGTACAGGGGCGCAATCAGTACACCGTGACGCCGGCGCAGAAAGTCTGGCTGCAGGATACCTGGTTCTTCTCGCCGGAATGGACCTTTGTCGGCGGGCTGGCGTACCAGTATGTGGAGCGTAAGGGGGAAAACCGTGGCAGCCTGTACAACGTGCCGGAAAACCGCAAGGCCACTTACCACGAGTTACTGCCGAACTTCAGTGCCAGCTACAGGCTCAACCAGGAAAACCAGCTGTTCTACAACCTGACGCGCAATATGCGCACGCCGCCGAACTACGTGCTGTACAACGTGGGCGATTCGATCAATACCAAACCGGAGCTCAGTTGGAACCACGAGCTGGGCTGGCGTTTCCAGCAGGAGGACATGCTGTTGAGCGCCACGCTGTTCTACCTGCGTTACAGCGATCGGCAGATTTCCACCACCAATGCCGACGGTGATTACGAAATGATGAACATCGGCAACGTGGAGAACAAGGGGCTGGAGTTGGAATGGAGCGGTCAGTTGCCGCATAACTTCAACTATTACGCCTCCTACACCTACACCCAGGCCAAGCAGCAGAACAACATCGTCAGCAACGGCGGCCATGAATTGCCGACCTCTGGCAAGGACGTGCCCAACGTGCCAAGAAATCTGCTCAACCTGACGCTGGGCTACGACGACGGTTTGTACTACGGCAGCGTCAGCAGCAAATACGTCAGCTCGTTCTATGGCGATCTGACCAACGACGAAAAAATCGGTGGGCGCACGGTGGTCGATCTGGCGGCCGGGGTGTATCTGCCGGTGGACAAGAAAATCGTCAAGAGTGCGGCATTGCGTTTTGGCGTCAGCAACCTGTTTGACAAGGAATACCTGACCTCGGTGCGCAGCACCACGTTCAATGCGGTGCCGTATGACGGCGTCAAAGCCAGCACGCCGTATTACAACGTCGGCGAAGAGCGCACCTTTAGCGTGTCGCTGGAAGCCACATTTTAATTGATTGAAGGGGGCGTTATGAATGCCAATCTATTGCACGACATTATCTTTTACGTGATGTACGCCGCGCTGGTGATTGCGCTGGTGATTATTATCGAACGCGCGCTGTATTTTGCCTATACCCAACGGCAGGCGCGTCGGCTGGAACAGGCGCTGACGCCGCAGGTGCGCCGCGCCGGCGATCTGCCGCAGGCGTTAACCCAGCGTAACAGCCTGCCGCTGGCGGTGATCCTGCCGGTGCTGGAACAGAAACATCAGGCCGACGATCGTGAAACGCTGGGGGATGTGATCGACGCGCAGTATCTGTTGAGCAAACCGCCGATGAGTCGCGGGCTATGGCTGCTGGAAACCATCGTTACCGCTGCACCGCTGCTCGGGCTGCTCGGCACGGTGATGGGCATCATCGAAACCTTCAAGGCGCTGGCGGCGTCCGGGGTGTCTGAACCGAGTCTAGTGTCGGCCGGCATGGGCACCGCGCTGTACGCCACCGGCCTTGGCATCGCCATCGCGCTGCTGTGTCTGGTGGGCAATAATTACCTGCAAAGCCGTATGGAGCGGATTAACGAGCTGCTGAAGGTGCTGCTGATCCGTGCCGGTACGCCGGCCAGCCGCCCGGAACATGACCAGGCCGACCGTTGGGTTGACAGCGGGGAGCAACGTTATGCCTAATGGCCGTCAACCACGGCGGCCATCAGGCCGCCTATACACGGCATTATGGGGGAGCTGCCTGTTGATGTTGAGCCACGCCGCTGCGGCACGTTTTGAAATCCC
The DNA here is from genome assembly GCF_057180665.1 of Serratia sp. Sp408. Taxonomy (NCBI): domain Bacteria; kingdom Pseudomonadati; phylum Pseudomonadota; class Gammaproteobacteria; order Enterobacterales; family Yersiniaceae; genus Serratia; species Serratia sp. Sp408. The sequence continues at coordinate 286,515 of NZ_JBXUFT010000005.1, read as the reverse complement.
CGGCTATGAACTGGTGTATACCGCACCGGTGGAGACCCGCCTGCATAACGACGATCTGCGCGACACCGCCGAGGTCTGGCAACAGATGTTTGCGGCGGCCAGGCAGCGTATCGACATCGCCCAGTTTTACGTTGCCAATCAGCCCGGCGGGCAGTTGGACGGCGTCTTGGCGCAGTTGAAGGCGGCCGGCGAGCGCGGGGTGAAGATCCGTTTTCTGCTGGAGCAGAAGGGGATCCGCAACTCGACGCCGGCCACGCTGGAACAGCTGAAGGCGATCCCTAACCTTGAGTTGCGCATTATCCCGTATCAGCAGTTGAGCGGTGGCATTCTGCACGCCAAATACCTGCTGGTGGACGGCGAACAGGCGTTTGTCGGCAGCCAGAATTTTGACTGGCGAGCGCTGCAACATATTCAGGAAACCGGCTTGCGCATCAGCGACGGCAAGGTAGTGGGCCAGGTGCAGGCGATTTTTGAGCAGGACTGGCAGGCACAGGCCCGGTTGGTGGCCGGCAAGCCGGTGCCGGCGCTGGCTTATCAGCCGCCGTCAGAGCCGCAGCCCAGCGGCAATTATCTGGTTGCCAGTCCGCGGGCTTACGATCCGCCCGGGGTTATCGATTCGCAAGACGAACTGCCGCGCTTGCTGGCGGCGGCCAAGCGGCAGGTGCGGGTGCAGGTGATGGATTATGCGCCGTTGTCTTATGGCCCGCAACGCAGCCGGCCCTACTACGCGGTGATCGACAACGCGTTGCGCAGTACGGCAGCGCGCGGCGTGCAGATCGAACTGATGGTCGCCAACTGGAACACCGACAAGCCCGATATCGACTACCTGAAAAGCCTGGCGCTATTGCCTAATGTGCAGATCAAGGTGGTGACCATCCCCGAGGCGCAAAGCGGTTTTATCCCGTATGCGCGGGTGATCCACAGCAAAATCATGACCATTGACGGCGAGCGGGCGTGGATCGGCACCAGCAACTGGACCGGCGGCTATCTGGATAATTCACGCAACCTGGAACTGGTGCTGAACAACGCCGCCATGACGCAGCGGGTCGATCGGCTGTTCAGCCAGCTGTGGGACAGCGACTATGCCGCCGCGCTGCGCGTCGACTATGACTACCCACCACCAAAGCCGGGGGGTGATTAACGGTTATGCTGTGAATTATCCATTACCGTTTTTAATCGACACTGTTGTTTTGAAAATGTGAATCCACCGGTTTCTGTCGATTGAACGACAGAAACCGTGTCTTTATCCAATCGTAACAGTTTGGCATTCCAGGGCAGATTTTGACAATCGACATTATCGTGATAATGCATTTCAATCAGTGCAGAAATAATAGTCTTGTTGAGCCTGCTTTCGGAGGTTGTCGATAAGGTATTGGCAATATGGCCAAAGGTAGTGATTAAGGCTAATGGTGCGAAGATACGTAACAGAAACAGAAGATCTCTGGAGTGAAATGGCGTCGTGTCGGGAAGCTCTTTTTTACCGGTGCGTAGGCGATAAGAAAAACGCGCTAATTTTTCGGGAAAAAAAGAGCTTAAAACTGGTGAAAAAGACATCGGTAACATGATGAAAAACCATTCAACCACTACCATCGACATCAATAAAAAACCGATGAAATAGCCATAGACTACGGGCGTATAGAGGGTGGCGGCAAGATTAACGAATTCAGGGAAGTGCTTTACCTCGACCTGGGTCATTTGATAGAGCGATTGTTTTATCCCCGCGAGCGCGATAAAAAAGGCAACGGAACCGATACCGGCAAATAGCAGCTTGCCGATGACGCGTGCCCAGGCTTTCTTTATCAGCCAGCTTATCTTGCCTTTAATATCGAAGAAGGCCGCACATGATAGCGTGATGGCCAATAGTGAGATAAGTGCCTTTGCCACGGATAGGTTCTGCTGGAAAAACAGAACGACGAAAATAATTGGGACAATCAGTAGAGATAATAGAAAGAATAACTCGGTCGTGGGGGATATGGCATAAAATTTACGCGTATTCACCACCACACGCCAGCCACGGGTGATTATTTTCTTCCTTACCATCGGGAAAATGACAAAAATTCTTTTTACCGTTGCGTATATTAGTTTTAATAATAGCAACCCCATTAAGAAATATATCAGTATCGCTGCCGTTTTGGGTGAGATTATTGCGATGGCAATAAACATGACAGCAACAGCAACGCTAATTCTTTGAAGGGTTAGTGAGGTGAGAAATCGGCTTAAACGGTTCATCATCCAGTCCCTTGAAGTTGTCGTCAATGGCTCCCTTGGGAGCTATTTGCATAGCTCCCTCGATAAGTTACTGGTCTTTCTTTTTCTTGCCGAACATCTTCATCAGTGCGCCGACAATCAGGCCCACCGCGATGCCGGCGAGGATCCAATCGATGAAACTCATGTCTTTCCTCCCGCTAGTGGCTTGATTATATGATCATTCAATGCGGAATGCCTGTTCGATCATCGCGCGGCGTTGAGCGGCGGAATAATCAACCAGCGAATTCTTGCTGTTGGACTTGTCGAGGACAATCAGCAGCTCATCCTCGCTCAACGGCAGATCGTTTTGCCAGAACGGCGCGATGGCGTGCTCGGTAATCAGCTGCTGCAGGTACTGTTCCGGGCGCTGGGCGTGTTGCGGGAACAACCGCGCCGCCAGCTGTGTCATGCGCGCGCGCTGCTCGGGCTGCGCGCTGTCCGCCAGCAACGACAGAAACGGCAGCAGCAGTCGGCCACACAGCTGACCATGGTGGTAGTCGCGCAGCGCGCCGATTTCCCCGGCAATACCGTGGATCACCCCCAGTCCCGCCATGCTCAGCGTCAATCCACCCAGATACGAGGCGTGCATGACGGCTTCACGCGCCGCATCGCTACGGTTCAGCGTCGGCCAGCCCTCAAGGAACAGACCGATGCCGGTCAATGACATTTCGCGCGACAGGCTGCTGGCTGTTTTGGACAGATAGGCTTCAAACAGGTGGGTGAAAGCATCAATGGCGCAGTAGGCCAGCACCCGATCCGGCGCGCCGGCCAGCAGTTGCGGATCGAGGATCGCCACCTGCGGCACAAAGTTGTTATGGCGCAGCGAGGCTTTCACCTTACTGAACTGGGTATCGGTGATCACGGCGTTTTGCGTCACCTCGCTGCCGGTGCCGGCGGTAGTGGGAATGGCAATCAGCGGCAATGTCGCGCCGCTGAGCGGGCTATCGCCGACCTTTTCCATATAACGCAGCGTCGGCAGCGGGTGCTGCACCAGCGCGGAAAACGCCTTGGCGGCGTCCAGCACGCTGCCACCACCGATGGCGACCACCCGAGCGGCTTTGCCACGCCAGCGGGCCACCCAGCCATCGATGTCCTGCGGTGACGCCTCGTGACTGACGATTTCGGTTCCCACCAGCAGCGGCGCCAGTTCGGCGGCCAGTGCGGCATACACTTCGCCGTTGAGGAACGAGCGACAACTGAATAACAGGGTGGGCTGGGCATCTGCCTGGAGCAGCGGCAGCAGATGCCGGATACTGCCGTGGCCAAACCAGGTTTGCCGGTTGGCGATCATCAGGCTGCTGGACATGGGGGCTCCTTGTTGCGGAATTGTTATTTATTCAACATGATAACGTTTCTTGCGTTGCTTTTCGCCCGCTGGAACGCTTTTTGTCTGCATCTGGCTAACTGCGGCGCTTTGCCCGCGCGAGGCTTCTCTCTAGCGCGAATATCATCACAACTTTTCGCCTAATGCTGACAGCTGGCGCTCAATAAATGTCGTTAGCCGTTTCAGCACCTGATCTTTATTGATTTCATTGAAGATCTCATGCTGGGCGCCGGGGAAAATCGCCGTTTCAAGATGACTGCCTTGCAGGATGTCGATGCCGGTGCGGGTGTCTTCCAGCAGTACCAGCCTGTCGTTTTCGCCGTGCAGCCACAGCGTCGGCAGGTTGCCAAAGCTCGGCCCGGCGTTAATCCTGGCCAGCATAGTTTGCATGGCGCCCAGCGTTGCCCGCTTGAACGGGCCGTGCCACACCAGGGGATCGGCATTATAGGCCGCGCCCACCGCCGGATCGCGCGACAGCGTAGTCGTATCCAGCGGATCGTCGGGCAACGTGTCCAGATCGTACAGATCGGAAATGGCAGTTTTACGGCCGATCAACGGCCCGGAGAGTACCAACGCCTGTACCTTCTCGCCATAGCGTTGTACGTAGCGGCTGGCGATCAGGCCGCCCATAGAATGGCCAATCACCACCAGCGGCAGCGAGGGAAACCGTTGCTGAAAGCGTGTCGCGATCTGATGCAGATCGTCGACCAGCGTGTCAAAGTCCTCAATCAGTACCCGTTCACCCTGTGACAGCCCGTGGCCGAGATGGTCAGGGCCGAACACCCGTGCGCCAATGTCGTGCAGCGTACGTGCCACGTAGTGATAACGCCCCAGATGTTCGCCGTAACCGTGTACCAGCAGCGCCAGAAAACGTGGCTGCGGGTTGCCCCAGTCATGCAGCGCGATGTTGCCGTGGCATCCCTTGATAAAACTGACGTTATGTTCCGACATACTTTCCCCGTTCTGTTGGGGCACGACCGGCGCGCCCGTGGCTTCACAGAGCAATTATAGGCTGAACTGCCGAGCCAGTTGTCGAGAGTGGCACGCTGGAAAGGGGGCAGCCTGAAACGGTTCTGCCGGTCTGATCTACTGCTGCTTGCCGGGATGGGCGATCACGTTGGCCGGCAGGCTGTCACCGAGGGTGATCAGCTCGTCGAGCAACGCCATCAACTGCTGCATCTTTTCTGGCGAAAACGCCGCCTCTATCTCGTTGTAACCCTGCTCAACCTGCGAGCGCGCAACGTCGTACAGCGTCTGGCCCTGCTGAGTCAGCGAAACGTACAGCTTGCGCTGATCGTTGACCGGCTTTAGCCGGAAGATCAGCCCGTCGCGTTCCATGCGCGACAGAATGCCGGTCAGGCTGGGGCGCAGAATGCAGGTTTGCGCCGCCAACTCGTGAAATTCGATCGATCGCTGGTCCGCCAGCACGCGGATAATGCGCCATTGCTGTTCGGTAAGGTTATGGCGTTTCAATATCGGGCGGAAAAACCCCATGGCAGTTTCACGCGCCTGCAACAGGGCGATGGTCAAGGATTCATGCATAGCGATGGCCTGCTGTTAAAAGTGTTGCACCCGCGGAATGCGGCTGTTCGTTAATAACTTAATAGTAGCCAGGTTTATTGTGACGAAGAAAGCAAAAACACCATTTTCGGTGAAAAAAAAAGCCGAATTACTGCAATTTACTGAAAAATATCAATAATATTTCAAATATGTAAATTTTTTGTTATCACGATCACAAATCAAATTTCCCGCATTGCACAAACCCTGAACAGCGGATAAAAGTATTCGTTAATATATTAATGAATGGCCGTTATCACGACCGACCACCAAGGAGTCTGCATGAAAGGAACCGTTTTTGCGGTTGCGCTCAATCACCGCAGCCAGCTCGATGCCTGGCATCAGGCGTTTCGCGAACCGCCGTATAAAACCCCGCCGAAAACGCCGGTGTGGTTTATCAAACCGCGCAACACCTTCCTCGCCAATGGCGGCGCCATCCCGTTGCCGCAGGGGGAAGCCGTTTACAGCGGCGCAACGTTGGCGATGGTGATCGGTGACGTGGCGCGTAAGGTGCCGGTGCAACAGGCGGCTGATTACATTGCCGGCTACGCGCTGGCCAACGACGTCAGCCTGGCGGAAGACAGCTTCTATCGCCCGGCGATCAAAGCCAAATGCCGCGACGGCTTTTGCCCGCTGGGGGATATTGGCCCGCTGGCGGCGCTTGATGATGTGCAGATTGTTACCGAAATCAACGGCGTGGAGCAGGACCGCTGGTCTAGCGCCGATTTGCTGCGTTCGCCTGCCGAGCTGCTCGCCGCCATCAGCGAGTTCATCACCTTGCAGCCTGGCGATGCGCTGCTGATCGGCACGCCGCAGCGGCGGGTTGAAATCAGGCCGGGTGACCAGCTAACGCTGCGCGCCGCCGGGCTGCCGCCGCTGACTAACCGTGTGGTGCAAGGAGGAAGCCAATCATGAGACACGCCCGTATTCGCCACCATGGCCAGACGCTGGAAGTAACCGTTGATCCGCAGCTGCGCGTAACGCTGCCGAACGGCCAGGTGCTGGAAGAGACCGAGGTTGAATGGTTGCCGCCGTCGCAGGGCACGGTGTTCGCGCTGGGTCTGAACTACGCCGATCACGCCAGCGAACTGGAGTTCAAGGCGCCGGAAGAACCGCTGGTGTTCCTCAAGGCACCGAACACGCTGATCGGCCACCGTCAGGTGTCGATGCGCCCGGCCGGGGTGGAGTACATGCACTATGAAGCCGAGCTGGTGGCGGTGATCGGCAAAACTGCCCGCAACGTCAGCCGTGAACGGGCGATGGAGTATGTTGCCGGCTACACCCTGTGCAACGACTACGCCATTCGCGACTATCTGGAAAACTACTACCGGCCGAACCTGCGGGTAAAAAGCCGCGACGGATTGACGCCGATTGGCCCGTATATCGTCGATCGGGACGATATTGACGATCCGCACAATTTACCGCTCAGCACCTATATCAACGGCGAGCTGCGCCAGCGCGGTACCACCGCCGACATGATTTTCGACATTCCTTTCCTTATCAGCTACCTGAGCGCATTTATGACGCTGCAACCGGGTGACATGATCGCCACCGGCACGCCAAAGGGGCTGGCCGACGTGCAGCCGGGGGACGAAGTGGTGGTGGAGATAGAAGGCATTGGCCGTTTGGTCAACCACATCATCAGTGAAAGAAATTATCAGGAGAGCCTGCGATGAAAACCATCAACCATTGGATTAACGGCAAGAACGTTGCCAGCAAAGAGTACTTCACCACCAGCAATCCGGCCAACGGCGAGGTGCTGGCGGAGGTTGCTTCCGGTGGACAGGCGGAAATCGAACTGGCGGTGGCCGCCGCCAAACAGGCGTTCCCGAAATGGGCCAATACGCCGATGAAGGAACGTGCGCGCCTGATGCGGCGCCTGGGCGAGCTGATTGACCAGAACGTGCCGCAGATTGCCGAAATGGAAACTGCCGACACCGGTCTGCCGATCCATCAGACCAGGAACGTGCTGATCCCACGAGCTTCGCACAACTTTGAATTCTTTGCCGAAATTTGTCAGCAGATGAATGGTCGCACCTACCCGGTGGACGACAAGATGCTCAACTATACGCTGGTGCAGCCGGTCGGCGTCTGCGCGCTGGTGTCGCCGTGGAACGTGCCCTTTATGACCGCCACCTGGAAAACTGCGCCGTGCCTGGCGCTGGGCAATACCGCGGTGCTGAAGATGTCCGAGCTGTCGCCGCTGAGCGCCGATCGTCTGGGTGAACTGGCGCTGGAAGCCGGTATCCCGGCCGGGGTGTTGAACGTGGTGCAGGGCTACGGCGCCAGCGCCGGCGATGCGCTGGTACGCCATGCCGACGTGCGCGCGGTGTCCTTTACCGGCGGTACCGCCACCGGTCGCCGCATTATGCAAAATGCCGGCCTGAAAAAGTATTCGATGGAACTGGGCGGCAAGTCGCCGGTGCTGGTGTTCGAGGATGCCGACATTGAGCGCGCATTGGACGCCGCGCTGTTCACCATTTTCTCGATCAATGGTGAACGCTGCACCGCCGGGTCGCGCATTTTCATTCAGGAGAGTATTTATCCGCAGTTCGTCAAGCGTTTCGCCGAGCGCGCCAATCGCCTGCGGGTTGGCGATCCGACCGATCCGCACACGCAGGTGGGCGCATTGATCAGCCAGCAGCACTGGGAAAAGGTCTCCGGCTATATCCGTCTGGGCGTGGAAGAGGGAGCCACCCTGCTGGCCGGCGGCGCGGAAAAACCGCAGGGGCTGGAGCACGGCAACTTCCTGCGGCCGACGGTGCTGGCAGACGTCGATAACCGCATGCGCGTGGCGCAGGAGGAGATCTTCGGCCCGGTGGCCTGCCTGCTGCCGTTCAAGAGCGAAGAGGACGGGCTGCGCATGGCCAACGACGTTGAGTACGGTCTGGCGTCCTATATCTGGACCCAGGACGTGAGCAAAGTGATGCGTCTGGCGCGCAGCATCGAAGCCGGCATGGTGTTCGTTAATACCCAGAACGTGCGCGATCTGCGCCAGCCGTTTGGCGGGGTGAAAGCTTCTGGCACCGGGCGCGAAGGCGGCGAGTACAGCTTTGAGGTGTTTGCCGAAATGAAGAACGTCTGTATTTCCATGGGGGATCACCCGATCCCGCGCTGGGGCGTATAACCGAGTGTTTTTATATTAAAAACAAAATACACCCCGGGGTTGTCGGATTGCGGACAGGTGGCGATGCGAAAGATGCGGGGGAGGAGGAGATATGGGTAAGTTAGCGTTGGCAGCAAAGATTACACACGTCCCATCGATGTACCTGTCCGAACTGCCGGGCAAAAACCACGGTTGCCGCCAGGCGGCGATCGACGGCCATCGGGAAATCAGCGCCCGCTGCCGTGAAATGGGCGTCGACACCATTATCGTGTTCGATACGCACTGGCTGGTGAACAGCGCCTATCACATCAATTGCAGCGCGCATTTTCAGGGCGTTTACACCAGCAACGAACTGCCGCACTTCATTCGCGACATGCGCTATGAATACGACGGCAATCCGCAGCTCGGTCAGCTGATCGCCGACGAAGCCTGCAAGCTCGGGGTACGCGCCAAGGCGCATGATATCCCGAGCCTGAAGCTGGAGTACGGCACGCTGGTGCCGATGCGTTATATGAACGCCGATCGGCACTTCAAGGTGGTGTCGATCTCCGCCTTCTGTACGGTGCATGACTTTGCCGACAGCCGCCGTCTCGGCGAAGCGATCAAAAGCGCGATTGAACAATACGATGGCACCGTAGCGGTGTTGGCCAGCGGCTCGCTGTCGCATCGTTTTATCGACGATCAGCGTGCCGAGCAGGGTATGAACAGCTACACCCGTCAGTTCGATCAGCAAATGGACCAACGGGTGGTGAAACTGTGGGAAGAAGGGCGCTTTCGCGAGTTTTGCGAAATGCTGCCCGAATACGCCGACTACTGCTATGGCGAAGGCAATATGCACGACACCGTGATGTTGTTGGGTCTGCTTGGCTGGGACAACTATGACGGCAAGGTGGAGTTTATCACCCCGCTGTTCGCCAGTTCCGGCACCGGACAGGTCAACGCCGTTTTCCCTCTGCCCGCCGACGCCTGAGGTGCCGCATGCCACATTTTTACGCTGAATGTACCGACAATATTCGCGCAGAGGCTGATTTACCCGCGCTGTTCGCCAAGGTCAACCAGGCGTTGGCCGATACCGGCATTTTCCCGCTGGCCGGGGTGCGCAGCCGCGCCATCTGGCTGGATACCTGGCAGATGGCCGACGGTCGGCATGACTACGCCTTTGTACACATGACGTTGAAAATCGGCCACGGCCGTAGTCAGGACAGCCGACAGCAGGTGGGCGAGATGCTGTTCGCCCTGATCAAACAGCATTTCGCCGCGCTGATGGCCAGCCGCTATCTGGCGCTGTCTTTCACCATTGAAGAACTGGATCCGCTGCTGAATTACAAGCAGAACAACGTACACGCGCTATTTCGTAACGAGTGAGCAAGGGGCCGTAAATGCTGGATAAAGACGTTTTGAGCCATGCCGTACAACGCCTGCATCAGGCGGAACAAAATCGAGAGCAGATCCGCGCGCTGTCGCTGGATCACCCGGAGATGACGCTCGAGGACGCCTATGCCATTCAACGGCAATGGGTGGCGCTGAAGATAGCCGAAGGGCGGCAGTTGAAGGGGCACAAGATTGGCCTGACGTCACGTGCCATGCAGGTCAGTTCGCAAATCAGCGAGCCGGACTACGGCGCGTTGCTGGACGATATGTTCTTTAACGACGGCAGTGACATTCCCCTGGAGCGCTTTATCGTGCCGCGCGTCGAGGTGGAGCTGGCGTTCGTGCTGGCCAAACCGCTGCGCGGGCCGAACTGCACGCTGTTCGACGTCTACAACGCCACCGACTATGTCATCCCGGCGCTGGAGATCATTGATGCGCGCAGTCATAACGTCGATCCGCAAACCCAGCGGCCGCGCAAGGTGTTCGACACCATTTCCGACAACGCGGCCAACGCCGGCGTGGTGTTGGGGGGGCGACCGATCCGACCGGACGCGCTGGATCTGCGCTGGATATCGGCACTGCTGTATCGCAACGGGGTGATCGAGGAATCCGGCGTGGCGGCGGCGGTGCTCAACCACCCGGCCAACGGCGTAGCCTGGCTGGCGAACAAACTGTTCCCGCATGACGTGGAACTGGAGGCTGGGCAGATCATCCTCGGCGGGTCGTTTACCCGGCCGGTAGCGGCGCGGCGCGGCGATACCTTCCACGTGGATTATGGCCAGATGGGTTGTATCAGCTGCCGCTTTATCTAACGCCGGCAGTCAACAAGGAGAACATCATGTTAACCAATGCCTTCAAGCTGGCGATGCAGCAAAAACGCCCGCAGATCGGTCTGTGGCTAGGGCTGTGCAGCAGCTACAGCGCGGAACTGCTTGCCGGTGCCGGATTTGACTGGTTGCTGATCGACGGCGAACACGCGCCTAACACCGTGCAGACGGTGCTCGGCCAGTTGCAGGCGGTGGCGCCGTATCCGGTACAGCCGGTGGTGCGTCCGCCGTGGAACGATCCGGTGGTGATCAAGCAACTGCTGGACATTGGCGCCCAAACCCTGCTGATCCCGATGATCCAGAATGCCAAACAGGCGCGGGACGCAGTGCGTGCTACCCGCTACCCGCCGCAGGGCATACGGGGCGTCGGCAGCGCACTGGCGCGTGCGTCGCGCTGGAACCGGGTAGAGAACTACCTGCAGGCCGCCGACGCGCAGATGTGCGTGCTGGTGCAGATCGAAACCCGCGAAGCGGTGAATAATCTGGATGAAATCCTACAGGTGGACGGCGTGGACGGGGTATTTATCGGCCCGGCGGATCTCAGCGCCGATATGGGCTTTGCCGGCAATCCGCAGCATCCGCAGGTGCAGCGCACCATCGACGACGCCATTGCGCGCATTTGCGCCGCCGGCAAAGCACCGGGCATCCTGATGGCACAGCCCGATCTGGCGCAGCACTATTTGGAATCCGGCGCGCTGTTTGTCGCCGTTGGGGTCGATACCACCTTGCTGGCGCGCGCTGCCGAAGCATTGGCCGAACGTTTCAAGCCGGGTAACTCGCCGACGCAACCTTCCGGGGTCTACTGATATGAACCACGTCGATTCGATCGCGCCGGCCAACCCGGCGCAGCAACATAAAGCGTTAACCGCCGCCGAGCAATCGGTGATTAAAAAGTTGTTTCGGCGCCTGATCGTGTTTTTGTTTGTACTCTTTGTTTTCTCGTTCCTCGACCGCATCAACATCGGCTTTGCCGGTCTGACCATGGGCAAGGATCTTGGGCTTAGTTCGACCATGTTCGGCTTGGCGGCCACGCTGTTTTACGTGACCTATGTGATTTTCGGTATCCCCAGCAACATGATGCTGAGCATCGTTGGCGCGCGCCGCTGGATAGCCACCATCATGGTGCTGTGGGGCATTGCCTCCACCTGCACGCTGTTCGCCACCGGGCCGACCAGTCTGTACGTGCTGCGCATGATCGTCGGCATCACCGAGGCCGGTTTCCTGCCGGGTATTCTGGTGTACCTCACTTACTGGTTCCCGGCGTTTTATCGCGCCCGCGCCAACGCGTTGTTCATGATCGCCATGCCGGTGACCATGGCGATCGGTTCGCTGGTTTCAGGCTACATCCTGGCGCTGGACGGTGTGCTGGATCTGAAAGGCTGGCAGTGGCTGTTCCTGCTGGAAGGCATCCCGTCGGTGATCCTCGGCGTGGCGGTGTGGTTCTACCTTGACGATACGCCGGCGAAGGCCAAATGGCTGACGGACGAGGAAAAAACCAGCCTGCAGGCGATGATGGCCGCCGATCGGCTGACGCTGGTGCAACCGGAAGGACCAAGCAGCCACCAGGCGTTGCAGCAGCGCAGCCTGTGGCGTGAAATCTTCACGCCGATCGTACTGACGTATACGCTGGCATATTTCTGCCTGACCAATACCCTCAGTGCGATCAATATCTGGACGCCGCAGATCCTGCAAAGCTTTAACCAGAGCAGCAGCAATATCACCATCGGCATTTTGGCGGCGATCCCGCAGATCTGCACCATCGCCGGCATGGTGTGGTGGAGCAAACGATCGGATCGATTGCAGGAGCGCAAGCACCATACCGCATTGCCGTATCTGTTTGCCGCCGCCGGCTGGCTGTTGGCGTCGGCCACCGATCACAGCCTGATCCAGCTGTTTGGCATCATCATGGCGTCGGTGGGGTCGTTTACCGCGATGGCGATCTTCTGGACCACGCCCGATCGGTCGATCAGCCTGGAAGCCCGTGCGATAGGGATCGCAGTGATCAATGCCACCGGCAATATCGGATCGGCGGTCAGCCCATTGTTGATCGGCTGGCTCAAGGATCTTACCGGCAGCTTCAATGCCGGGCTGTATTTCGTGGCGGCGCTGCTGGTGATCGGCGCGCTGTTGGTATGGCGGATCCCGATGAAGGCGTCACGCCCGCGTGCAACGCCATAGTCATCGCTAACCCAGAGGAGTCGACAGGTGCAGAAAAGTACCGGCTTTATCGCCAACATCGATATTTGCAAGGAGTACGATGCGCGCTACGCCGCGGATGAGGTGCATTACGAAACCTTTGCCGGGCTGGCGGCGTTTTTTGGCCGCGATATGCAGGTGCATTGGCACGACAGCTTTTTTCAGGTGCATTTTCTGGAAACCGGCAAAATCGAACTGCAACTGGACGATCAGCATTATTCAGTGCAGGCGCCGCTCTTCATCCTGACGCCACCGTCGGTACCGCACGCCTTTTTCACCGAACCGGACAGCGACGGACACGTGCTGACGGTGCGCCAGGAATTGATATGGCCATTGCTGGAGCGGCTGTATCCCGGCAGCAACCTGGCGCTGGATATGCCCGGCATTTGCCTGTCATTGGCCGGCGTGCCGCAAGAACTGACGGCGCTCAGCCATTACTGGGCGCTGATCCGTCGCGAATTTGCCGGCAACCTGGCCGCTCGCGAGCAAACGCTGGCATTGCTGGCGCAGGCGGTGTTCACGCTGTTGCTGCGCAATACCGATCTGGAGGATTCCGCCGCCACCGGCGTGCGGGGTGAGCTGAAAATATTCCAGCGCTTCAACAAAATGGTGGATGAGCGCTTCCGCGAACACTTGCCGGTGCCGGAATATGCACAGGCGCTGGGGGTGACGGAGTCGCGGCTCAACGATTTGTGTCGTCGATTTGCCAACCGCTCGCCCAAGCGGCTGATTTTTGACCGGATCTTGCGTGAAGCGAAGCGACTGCTGCTGTTCGGCGCCTGCACGGTGCATGAAACCGCTTACGATCTGGGATTCAAGGATCCGGCCTATTTCGCAAGATTTTTCAATCGGTTGGAAGGTTGTTCACCCTCGAGTTACCGTGCGCGTTAAACCCCGGCCGTCGCCTCCCGCGCGGCGGCCATAACGTACCTGTGTCACAGTTTGCCGCTCTGGCGGCCATCCTCAGCGAAAAGTACCGGCGATTGCCGCAAAAGTCTCTTCTCGAAACCGCGTTCGGCAGCTTCAATTAAGCAACCAAATAAAAACATTATTTTAACAATGACCGAACCAACGGTCTTACACTGCCGATTACGAGGAAGACGCAATGAAACCAGAAGATTTCCGTGCCGATGCCAAGCGCCCGTTTACCGGTGCCGAATACCTGAAAAGCCTGCAAGATGGCCGCGAAATTTACATCTACGGCGAACGGGTAAAGGACGTTACCACGCACCCTGCCTTTCGCAACGCGGCGGCCTCCGTCGGCCAGCTGTATGATGCGCTGCACGCGCCGGCCAGCCACGACCGCCTGTGTTGGGGCACCGACACCGGCAACGGCGGCTATACCCATAAATTCTTCCGCTATGCCCGTAGCCCACAAGAGATGCGCCAACAGCGTGACGCCATTGCCGACTGGTCGCGCCAAAGCTACGGCTGGATGGGGCGCACGCCGGACTACAAAGCCGCCTTTGGCAGCGCATTAGGCGCAAACCCTGAATTTTATGGTCAGTTTGCCGACAATGCACGCCACTGGTACCAGCGTATTCAGGAAACAGGCCTGTACTTCAACCACGCCATCGTCAACCCGCCGATCGATCGTCATAAGCCGGTCAACGAGGTGAAGGACGTGTTCATCAAGGTGGAAAAAGAAACCGACGCCGGCATTGTGGTCAGCGGTGCCAAGGTGGTCGCAACCAACTCGGCGTTGACCCACTACAACTTTATTGGCTTTGGTTCGGCGCAGGTCATGGGCGATAACCCGGACTTCGCGCTGATGTTCGTCGCGCCGATGGATGCCGAAGGCGTCAAACTGATCTCGCGTGCGTCATACGAGCTGGTGGCCGGCGCCACCGGATCGCCGTTCGATTATCCGCTCAGCAGCCGCTTTGATGAAAACGATGCGATCCTGGTGATGGATCATGTGTTGATCCCGTGGGAAAACGTGCTGATCTACCGCGACTTCGATCGTTGCCGCCGCTGGAGCACCGAAGGCGGGTTTGCGCGCCTGTTCCCACTGCAGGCCTGCGTGCGACTGGCGGTGAAGATGGATTTTATCACCGCACTGCTGCAAAAAAGCCTCGGTTGCACCGGGGTGCTGGAGTTCCGTGGCGTACAGGCCGATCTGGGCGAAGTGGTGGCCTGGCGCAACCTGTTCTGGTCGCTGAGCGACGCGATGTGTGCCGAGGCCACCGAATGGAAAAATGGCGCCTATCTGCCGGATTCCGCCGCGCTGCAAACCTATCGCGTGATGGCGCCGATGGCCTACACCAAAGTGAAGCACATCATCGAGAAGAACGTTACCAGCGGGCTGATCTATCTGCCGTCCAGCGTGCGCGACATGGACAATCCGGCGATCGACAAGTATCTGGCGCAGTACGTGCGTGGCTCGAACGGCATGGATCACGTCGAGCGCATCAAGATCCTCAAACTGATGTGGGACGCCATCGGCAGTGAGTTCGGCGGCCGTCACGAACTGTATGAGATCAATTATGCCGGCAGCCAGGACGAGATCCGCCTGCAATGCCTGCGCCACGCGCAAAGCTCCGGCAGCATGGATCAGATGATGCAAATGGTCGATCGCTGCCTGTCCGATTACGACCGGCATGGCTGGACGGTGCCACATCTGCATAACAACGGCGATATCAATCAGTTAGACAACCTGTTGAAATAGTGTGGTCTTGGAGGTGTGTATGTCTCAGGAAAATGAACACCGGCTGCGTTTTCGCGATGCGATGGCCAGCCTGTCGGCGGCGGTGAACATCGTCACCACCGATGGCCCGGCGGGGCGCTGCGGTATTACCGCCACTGCGGTCTGCTCGGTAACGGATAGCCCGCCGACCCTGATGGTGTGCATCAATCGCAACAGCGCGATGAACCCGGTATTTCAGGAGAACGGCAAGCTGTGCGTCAATGTGCTTAACCACCAGCAGGAGCTGATGGCGCGCCACTTTGCCGGCATGACCGGCGTCAGCATGGAAGAGCGCTTCCGCCAGGAAGAGTGGCGCCAGGGGGCGCTTGGCCAGCCGCTGCTGTGCAATACCCTCGCCAGTCTGGAAGGAGAGATCGCGCAGATCCAGAGCATCGGCACCCATCAGGTCTATCTGGTGGAGATCAAACAGATCGTGCTGAGCGACAGCGGCCACGGCCTGATCTACTTCAAGCGCAACTTCCACCCGGTAAAGCATGAAATGGCGGCGCTGGCGTGACAGTCACCCGGCGCGATAGCGCGCCGGGTGATGCGTTACATCCCTTGGTTGGCCACCAGATCGCTGACCAGCCGGTTGACCGGATCGCTCATATTGGTGAACTTACTCAGTTCGGAGCGGGTAACTACCACGAAAACGCCGACATTATGCTGCGGTGACATGGCCATATAGGTGATGAAACCGCCGCCGCCGCCGGTCTTCTGAATAATGCCCGGCAGCCCGTCCTTCGGTGCCATATACACCCAGCCCAATCCCAATGCATCCGCCTGACCCGGCACGTCCATACCTTTCAGCGATACCAGATCGCGGCGTTGGAAGTACATGGTCTGTTCGTTGGCTGCGGTGGCTTTGCGCGGACCAAACGCCTGCGAGGACAGGAATTGCTGCATCCAGCGCTGCATGTCGCGCGGGGTGGAATAGACGCCGCCGCTGCCGGCCGCTGCAGTGGTATCACGGCAGGCGCTCGGTCCGGCGGCGGCCACCATCAGACGTGAGCACTGTTCGGCGCTCGGTGTCAGCGTGGTATCGACCATTCCCAACGGCCCGGTGATTTTTTCTTTCAACAAGGCGTTGTATGACTTGCCCGCCGCTCGTGACAGCGCATCGGCCAGTAAATCATACGCCAGATTGGAATAGGCGGCATGTACCCCCGGCGGCACGGTGATTTTGGCATGTTCCAGCCACTGCCAGCGTTGTGCCTTGGTCGGCCAGACGAACACCGGCGTTTTCGGCGGTTTTTTGCCCGGTTGCTCACGCGGTAAGCCGCTGGTGTGCGTCGCCAGATTCAACAGGGTGATTGGCTGGCGCGCATTGTAGCTCGGCACATAAGCACCGCGTGGCGCGTATTTACGCAGCGGGTCGGTCAGTTTTACCTGGCCTTGTGCCGCCATTTTTACCATCACTTCGCTGGTCATCAGCTTGGTGATGGAGGCGATGCGGATCAGTGAATCCGGGCGTGGGCGCAGATTGTTGCCGGGTTTGGTATCGCCAAAGCTGCGATTAACCACCTGATTGCCATCGATCACCACCAGCGCCATGCCGGTCGCACCGCTATTGTAGAAAATGTGCTCGGCATATTGATCGACGATCTGTGAGGTCAGTTGTGGCGTTGCGGCGTAGCCAGCCAGCGGCGCGCCGCACAAACCCAGTGCCAGCAGGGAAACAGAGAGAATGTTCTTCAACGATCGTTATCCATGTTAAAAGTGCAGCGGGAAGGCGTAAATTGCCACCACAGTGTAATGTGGCGGCGCCTTCGCTGCATGGGGAAAAAGAGCGGGAAGCGTAAATTTTCCCCTATTGTGTCCGGGTAAAGATGGCAATCACTTCATCCAGGTGTGTTTTCATTGCCTTACGTGCCGCCCGAACGTCGCGCGCCTCAATGGCGGCGAGGATCGCCCGGTGTTCCTGCTCGGAACGGTGTGGCATATCCTCCGGGGTATAGTGATGCTGCAACACGCGAAACATGCTGCCATAGCGGTGGCCAAGCAGATGGGCGATGATAAACGCATAAGCCGGGTTGCCGCTGGCCTGCGCGATGCGAATGTGAAACAGCCGATCGCCGGGATGGGTGGCGGAAGCGGCCCGATTATCCCGACAGTTTTGTTCATACGCGGCGCGAATACCCGCCAACTCTTCATCGGTGGCATGGCGAGCCGCCAGCGCAGCGGTTTCGGGTTCGATCAGCAAACGGGTTTGCAGCAGCGAAAATGGCGGCAGCTCGGCGTTAAAATCCAGTTCGATGTTCAGCTCGTCGTCGATGTCGGCCCACTGATTGCGCCCGGCCTGGGTCATCACCGGTTCCTGTGAGGCAATGGCCGGTGACAGTCCCTTGACGATCACTCCATTACCCACTTTCACGTCTACCAAACCAATCACTTCCAGGGCGATCAACGCCTCGCGCACCGAAGCGCGGCTGACCTGTAACTGCTGGGCCAGATCGCGTTCCGACGGCAGGCGACTGCCGGGCGGGAATTCGTTGTTTTCGATCAGGCGTTTCAGCTGGTCGGCTATCTGTCTGTAAATACGTGGGTTTTCCAGTCGGGTAATCGGCATTTTTTACCTTCGGCACGGTAGCGTTAAGTGATTCAGCGCACAAAAACTGCTCAAGCTGCTTGAGTATTCGTTAATCAGGTGTAAAAACTTGGTTAATTGAAATGCTGTTTTACATCGTTTTTATTCACATCTACTTCAAACCATAACGCTTAAAACGTCTTTTGTCATGTGAAAGGTCTGACCTTTAACCGCCCTTAGTGGCCTGACCATTAGACCTTTTGGCCAAGGAGTCGCAATGGATTTAACCGGAAAACGCGTGCTGATCACCGCCGCCGGGCAGGGGATCGGTTTCAGCACCGCCAGGCTGTTTGCCGATGCTGGCGCTGAGGTGATTGCCAGCGATATCAATATCGCGTCGTTACAGGGAATTAGCGGCATTACGCCGTTGCAGCTGGACGTCACCGATGGTGCCGCCATCGCCGCGGCGGCGGAAACCGTCGGTTGTCTGGACGTGCTGTTCAACTGTGCCGGCGTGGTGCATAGCGGGTCGATCCTGGAATGCAGCGAAAGGCAATGGCAGTTCGCGCTCGATCTGAACGTAACCGCGATGTTCCGCATGATCCGCGCCTTTTTGCCCGCCATGCTGACACAGCAGAAAGGTTCGATCATCAACATGTCCTCGGTGGCCTCCAGCGTCAAAGGCGTGCCGAACCGCTTTGCCTACAGCGCTACCAAGGCGGCGGTGATTGGTCTGACGCGCTCGGTGGCGGCGGACTACGTTACCCAGGGCATTCGCTGCAACGCCATCTGTCCGGGCACCGTGGAGTCACCGTCGCTGCGTCAGCGCATTGCCGAACAGGCGCGGGAACAGGGCCGCAGTGAAGAAGAGGTTTACCAGGCATTTGTCGCGCGCCAGCCGATTGGCCGCATCGGTCAGACCGGCGAAATAGCGCAACTGGCGTTGTATCTGGCCTCTGATGCCAGTTCCTACACCACCGGCACCGTGCAGATTATCGACGGCGGCTGGAGCAACTGATTGGCCACGGCGTGCGGGTCGCACGGCAATTTTATCGTTGAGATTGAGGACATTATGAAACTGTTACGTTATGGAGAGGTTGGGCAGGAACGACCGGGCGTGTTGGACCTTCAGGGGCGAATCCGCGATCTTTCACGCCATATCGCCGACGTTGGCGGCACCGCGCTGTTGCCGGACAGCATCGCCGCACTGCAACGGCTGGATATCGACAGCCTGCCGCTGGTGGAAGGGCAGCCGCGTATCGGCGCCTGCGTCGGCGGCATCGGCAAGTTTATCTGCATTGGGCTTAATTATGCCGATCACGCGGCGGAAACCGGTGCGGCCATCCCTGGTGAACCGGTGGTTTTCAACAAGTGGACCAGCGCGGTGGTGGGGCCGAATGACGACGTGGAAATCCCGCGCGATTCGCAAAAAACCGACTGGGAAGTGGAGCTGGGGGTGGTGATCGGCAAGGGCGGGCGCTACATCGCCGAACAGGATGCCATGCAGCACGTGGCCGGCTACTGCGTGATTAACGACGTATCCGAACGCGAATTCCAGATTGAACGCGGCGGCACCTGGGACAAGGGCAAGGGCTGCGATACCTTCGGCCCGACCGGACCATGGCTGGTAACCGCCGACGAAATTGCCGATCCGCACCGGCTCAATCTGTGGCTGGAAGTGGACGGCAAGCGTTATCAGGACGGCAATACCAGCACCATGATTTTTACCATTCCGCACATCATCAGCTATCTGAGCCGCTTTATGAGTCTGCAGCCGGGTGATGTGATTTCCACCGGCACCCCACCGGGGGTCGGCATGGGGCAAAAACCACAGCCAATCTATCTCAAGGCCGGCCAGGTGATGCGGCTGGGCATTGAGGGGTTGGGTGAACAACAACAGCAAACGGTTCAGGCGTAGGAGAATTGACCATGACCACCATTACCGCGCTGCGGGTTGAAGATATTCGCTTCCCGACCTCGCTGGGGCTGGATGGCTCCGACGCCATGAACCCGGATCCGGATTACTCGGCGGCCTATGTGATCCTGGAAACCGATCGCGCCGATCTCAGCGGTCACGGTCTGACGTTTACCATTGGCCGTGGCAACGAAATCTGCTGCGCGGCGATCCGTGCGCTGGAGCACCAGATCGTCGGCCAGTCGTTGGCGAGCATCACCGCCGATATGGGGGCGTTCTGGCGTCAGTTTACCAGCGACAGCCAGTTGCGCTGGATTGGACCGGACAAGGGGGCGATCCACCTGGCCACCGGCGCGGTGATCAATGCGCTGTGGGATCTGTGGGCCAAGGCGGAAGGCAAGCCGCTGTGGCAACTGGTGGCAGACATGACGCCAGAGGAGCTGGTGCGCTGCATTGATTTTCGCTACATCACCGATTGCATTACGCCGCAGGAGGCGCTGACGCTGCTGAAAAATCGGGCGGAAGGCCAGGCGCAGCGGCGTGAACAACTGCTGGAACACGGTTATCCCTGCTACACCACGTCGGCCGGTTGGCTGGGCTACCCGGACGACAAGCTGCGCCGGCTATGCCAGCAGGCGGTCGATGCCGGCTTTTCCTACCTCAAGCTGAAGGTGGGGCGCGATCTGGAGGATGACATCCGCCGGGTGCGCATCGCACGCGAGGTGATCGGCCCGGATCGTCAACTGATGATCGACGCCAACCAGGTGTGGGAGGTCGATGAAGCGATCCCGTGGGTGAAGCATCTGGCCTTTGCCAAACCGTGGTTTATCGAAGAGCCCACCAGTCCCGACGACGTGGAAGGACATCGGCGCATTCGCGAGGGGGTGCATCCGGTGAAGGTAGCTACCGGTGAAATGTGCCAGAACCGCATCATGTTCAAGCAGTTCATCATGCGTGGCGCGATCGATGTGGTGCAGATTGATGCCTGCCGGCTCGGTGGGGTTAACGAGGTACTGGCGGTGATGCTGATGGCGGCCAAGTACAACCTGCCGGTATGCCCGCACGCCGGTGGCGTCGGGCTGTGCGAATACGTTCAGCACCTGTCGATGATCGATTTCCTGTGCATTGCCGGCAGCCATGAAGGGCGGGTGATCGAATACGTTGACCACCTGCATCAGCATTTCCTGCACCCGTGCGAGATACGCGGCGCGGCCTATATGCCACCGCGTGCGCCGGGCTATTCGATTGAAATGCGGCCGGAATCGATCGAGCAATACCGCTTTCGCGGTTAGGAGGCGGCATGTTGCGCATCGACGCCCATCAGCATTATTGGCGCTACCAGCCGCAGCACTACCCGTGGATTGACGACGGTATGGCGGTGCTCCAGCAGGATTTCGGCCCGGCGCAGCTGCAACCGCTGTTGCAGCAGCATCGGCTGGACGGCGCGCTGCTGGTGCAGGCACGGCACAGCGAGGCGGAAAATGCCGGGTTGCTGGCACAGGCGGCACAGCTCGACGGGGTGTGTGGCGTGGTTGGCTGGCTGGACATCACCGCGCCGGCGCTGGATGAGCGTCTGGCGGCGCGCCACCCGCTGCTGTGCGGCGTGCGGCACCTGGTGCAGGATGAGCCGGATCCGGCGGACTGGCTGGCGCTGCCGGCGGTGCAACGTGGCATGGGTCTGCTCCAGCGGCACGGCTGCGTCTATGACCTGCTGGTGACGCACCGACATTTGGCAGCGGCGGCGGCGTTCGCCGCTCGCCATGACGATCACTGGCTGGTGCTCGATCATCTCGGCAAGCCGGACGTGGCGCGCGGCGCGGCGCATTGGGCCCGGCAGATCGCACCGCTGGCGGCACTGCCGCACGTGGCGTGCAAGCTGTCGGGGCTGATCACCGAAGTGCCCGGCGGTCACTGGCAGGCCGGGCAACTGCTGCCTTTCTTCGAGGCGGCGCTGGAGGCCTTCGGCCCGCAGCGGTTGATGTTCGGTTCCGACTGGCCGGTGTGCCTGTTGGCCGGTGAATATCAGCAGGTTTATCAACTATGTGAGCAGGGGGTGGCTACGCTCAGCCCGTCGCAGCAGGCGGCGATCTGGGGCGGCACGGCCTGCCGGGTTTATGGTTTAACGGGATCTGACGATGAATTTATATCTCAACGATAAAGTAGTGATGGTGACCGGCGGCGGCTCCGGCATCGGCGCGGCGATTTCGCTGACGCTGGCGGAAGAGGGCGCGGTGCCGGTTATTGTCACCAATGTCATGCCGGATGATGAGTTCCTTGCCCAGCTCAAACGTCTGCAACCGCGCAGCAGCGTGACGATCGCCGATCTGTGCAGCGAGGCGGAGTGCCAACGCGCGGTGTCGCAGGCGCTGGAACAGTACGGCCGGCTGGACGGTCTGGTGAACAATGCCGGGGTAAACGACGGCGTCGGGTTGGAGGCCGGTCGCGAGGCGTTTCTCGGATCGCTGGAAAAGAACCTGATGCATTATTACCAACTGGCGCATCTGTGCCAGGCGGCGCTCCGGGCCAGCCACGGCACCATCATCAATATCGCCTCGAAAACCGCGCTCAGCGGCCAGGGCGGTACCAGCGGCTATACCGCCGCCAAGGGGGCGGTGCTGGCGTTGACGCGCGAGTGGGCGGTGTCGCTGCGGGCGGACGGCGTACGGGTCAATGCGGTGGTGCCGGCGGAAGTGATTACCCCGCAGTACCAGCGCTGGATCAACACCTTTGAGCAACCGCAGCAGCAACTGGAAAAAATCACCGCGCGCATTCCGCTGGGGCAGCGCATGACCACGCCGCAGGAGATCGCCAATACCGTGGTGTTTCTGATTTCCAGTCGCAGTTCGCACACCACCGGCCAATGGATGTCGGTAGACGGCGGCTATCTGCATCTCGATCGGGCCATCACATGAGCGGCGCGGCGACTTCCCGACGGCGCTTTTGCCAGGCGCTCGATCTGGTCGATTCACCGGCGCTGATTGCCGAGTATCAGCGTCATCATCAACGCATCTGGCCGCAGATTGCCGAACACCTGCGCCACCAGGGCATTCTGGAGATGGAGATTTACCGCATCGGCACCCGGCTATTCATGATTGTCGAGGTCAGCGCGGAATTTGATGCCGAACGCTTTGCTGCCGACAGCCGCAATCATCCCGATGTGCAGCGCTGGGAAGCGCTGATGTGGCAATACCAGGTTGCCACGCCCTGGACGCCGCCGGGCGAGAAATGGGTGGCAATGGAACAGATATTTTCATTAGCAAAACAATAATAGCCAATATCATTCGAGTTGCGGCGAAAGGTGGCGCAGCGAATCTCCGGCAAGGCTGCTACAGGGCGCGGCCGGGGTGAACGCGCGCTATTGTCGCGGCAGCCCGGTGTATGAAAGTACTCTACGAGGATAATATCATGCTTGCTGATAAAACCGCTGCGCCTGCGCAAGTGGGGGCCAACGCGCGCGCCAATCTGCGCTGGGCCTTTATTTTGGTCACCAGTCTGTTCTTTATGTGGGGCCTGTCTTATGGCTTGTTGGACGTGTTGAATAAACATTTCCAGGAAACGCTGCACGTCACCAAGGCGCAATCGGGATTATTGCAGGCGGCGTATTTTGGCGCCTATTTCCTGGTGGCGTTGCCTGCCGGCTATTTTATGGATAAACGCGGCTATAAGGCCGGGATTCTGATTGGTCTGTGTCTGTATGCCGTCGGCGCGTTGCTGTTTGTGCCGGCCGCTTCGGCCAACAGCTTTGCGCTGTTCCTGCTGGCGCTGTTTGTGATTGCCTGTGGCCTTGGCTGTCTGGAAACGGCGGCCAACCCGTATGCCACGGTACTGGGCGATGCCAAAGGCGCGGAACGTCGGCTGAACCTGGCACAGTCGTTCAACGGGCTGGGGCAGTTTATCGGCCCGATGATCGGCGGCACGTTGTTCTTTTCGGCGACGCAAAGCGCCAGCGGCGGCGATCAAAACATGGTGAAAATGACCTACGTGGCGATTGCGGTACTGGTGCTGGGCATCGCCTTGCTGTTCAGCCGTACCCGGCTGCCTGACATTCGCGAAGAAGAGCCGCTGCCGCATGGCGTGGTGGCGCAGGGGCTCTGGCAGCATGCGCATTTTGTCGGCGGGGTGATTACCCAATTCTTCTATGTGGCAGCGCAGGTCGGCGTCGGGGCGTTCTTTATCAACTATGCCACCGAACACTGGGATGACGTGTCCAACCAGAGCGCGTCCTATCTGCTTTCCATCGCGATGATCTGCTTTATGATTGGCCGTTTCTTCAGCACCTGGTTGATGGGGCGGGTCAAGCCGGCGACGCTGCTGGCCTGCTATTCGTTGATCAATATCCTGCTGTGCGGGGTGGTGATGATGAGCATTGACGGTGTGTCGGTGGTGGCGTTGATCGCGGTATTCTTCTTTATGTCGATCATGTTCCCGACCATTTTCGCCCTCGGGGTGAAGAACATGGGCAAGCATACCAAACGCGCCAGTTCCTTCATGATCATGGCGATCGTCGGCGGTGCCATCATGCCGTATTTTATGGGGGCCATCGCTGACCACTACAGCACCGCCATTTCTTACGTCTTGCCGCTGCTGTGCTTTATCGTGGTGCTGGCCTATGGCATCCGCCAACGCCGATACTGAGGCTTCAGGCCAGGGGCGCGGACTGGGCGTTTTCCGCCAGTTGAATGGTATTGCGACCGTTGCCCTTGGCCTGGTACAGCGCGGCATCCGCGGCACGAATAGCCGACTTCACGTCCAGTTGGTCCAGCGCTGAAATGCCGGCGCTGAGCGTGACGGTGGTAGTGGCCAACTGGTTGAAGCGATGCGGGATCTGCAAGCCCAACACCCGCTGACGTACGCGTTCTGCCAGTTGTGCCGCATAGGCTTCGCTGACGTTGGTCAGCAGTACCAGGAACTCTTCCCCGCCATAGCGCACCACGATATCCCGTGAACGCACCGCGTCGCGGATGGCCGCGGCAACCTGCACCAGCGCTTGATCGCCCATGGTGTGGCCATAGTTGTCGTTGTAGGCCTTGAAGCGATCGATATCCAGCAGTACCACGAAATGACGGCCGGCGGTCGGTGCCAGCAGTTGGTTGAGTTTGTTTTCCAGCCCGCGACGGTTATACAGCCCGGTGAGCGGATCGAGCATGCTGAGATCGCTGAGTTTGTCACGTTCGTCATACAGGTTGGCGACCAGCGCCTGGGTAAAGGCTTCGCTGCGTTTCAACATCAGATGATGGATTGAAAAAGCGATGATGGGCAGCACCGAGGTAAACACGATGCGCACGGTATTATTCATGCCATCCAGCAGCAAAATGGTGATGGCGGAAGGCACCGAATGCAGGCAAAAAGCGACGAAATTATCGGTCAGCGCAATGGCGCTGATAAAAAACATGCTGAATAGGCTAATTAATAAAAAATTTTGGCTATCCGGTACGCAGTAACGGCTTTTTAAATAAATATGCGCCGCCCACAGTACGCCGAGGATAGCGGCGAACACATGCAGTTTCCGCACGTATTGGCGCGGACAAAATACCGTGTATGCCATGGCAGCCAAACAGAATAAGGGGATCCCCATCAGTGGCAAGGTAATGACCGGCGTATTTTTGAAAGGCATCAATAACGTAAATATTGAAGAGGCCGCATTCATCAACAAGAAAAGGAATAACGATAATCGATGCTTGCTGGTCAGCAGTTCCTGATAAGAACGCGCGTTCATACGGAGTTTACTCTTTACCAATCAAATAGTGAGGTTATTGAAAATTCTGGGCAAGTGATAAACATTACTTGCGTGAATATATCCGTTATATCTCACGTCGCATGTTGGCTGGCTGCACGCGCTTATCCCGGCCATTGAACCCTGCTAGCGGCTGGCAGTTGCCGCTTCGCCGTAACTTGAATGACGTTGACTATAGTTTTAACGGGTGATTATTAACGCGCAATGATTCTAAGAATTTTCTTATGTCAAACTATCATTTTTTCGCCGTTCTGTCATCCGGGAAAGCGGTTGACGGTTAAATAGGTGCAGGGCGAAAAAAACTGGTATATGATATTGGTTATCATTATCACTTGAAGGGTGGGGTTATCATGATTGCCGCCATGATTACCGCGTGCGGGCTGTGGGGTGTGAGCTGGTGTCTGGGCGACCGGTTGGCCAGCGCCTGGGGCGTACTGTTGCCCTGTGCCTTGTTGCCAGTGCTGGCTTTGGTCAACCTGGACATGGTGCAATTGCGCAGTCTGATCGTCATTGCCATGCTGGCGACGCTGGTGATGCTGTTCAACAGTCGCTGGCGACACTATCTGCTGTTGCCGTCATGCATGGCATTAGCCGGCGGTCTGGCGGCAATTGGACTGCATTTGAATATCGACTGAATAGCACCAAACCACGTTTAAACGTATCGTTTCTTGCGCTTACAGGGAAAGTTGGATGAGGTACTGCCGGAGAGAGCATCGATTGGTGCGAAGAGAGGGACTTGAACCCTCACGTCCGTAAGGACACTAACACCTGAAGCTAGCGCGTCTACCAATTCCGCCACCTTCGCACAGCCGATGTTGTTGCGTCGATTTGATTTATATTGTCACCAGCGTGGTGCGAAGAGAGGGACTTGAACCCTCACGTCCGTAAGAACACTAACACCTGAAGCTAGCGCGTCTACCAATTCCGCCACCTTCGCACAGATGCTGTGCAATATAAATGTCAATCGCGTGGTTATTTGGTGCGAAGAGAGGGACTTGAACCCTCACGTCCGTAAGGACACTAACACCTGAAGCTAGCGCGTCTACCAATTCCGCCACCTTCGCGTACCAGAAACATTACCGTAATAATGTCACCACGGGGGCGAATTCTAGAGATTTTGGCGGGGACGTCAACTGTTATTTCGGTGATTGCGGGCGTTTGCTGGAAAAAGCGTCATCTCGTTGCTTTTGATGCGCTTCGAACAGTGTAATCAGCCAATCGATCAGCACCCGCACGCGAGGAGCAAGGAAGCGGCCGGGGGGATACATAATGTAAATCGGCATCGGTGGCGGTGGCGTCTGTGCCAAAACCTCTACCAGATCGCCGCGCTTCAGCCACGGCGACAGCGAATAGCGCGCCGCCTGTATCAGCCCCAAACCGGCACGGCAGCCGCTGATATAGGCATCTGCCCCGCTGACGCTCAGCCGGCTGGGCAGTTCGCGCAGCTCCAGCTTGCCATGGCGGCAGAATTCCAGCGGATAGTCGCGGTTGGTGGCGAGAGAGAAATAGCCCACCGCATGGTGATGATGCAGATCGTCGATCGACTGCGGTACGCCGTAGTGCTGCAAATAGGCCGGCGAGGCGCAGGTCAGTTGCGGCATTGCGGTGATCTGCCGGGCTATCAGGCTGTCGTCTTCGGTTTCCCAGGCGCGTAACACGCAGTCGACCCCTTCGCGTAGCAAATCGACGTGGCTATCGTTAGCACCGAGCGCCAGGGTGATTTGCGGATAGCGCTGATAAAAATCCCCCAGCGCCGGAATGACGATTTCACGCGCCAGCGAATGCGGCATATCGATACGTACTTTGCCCGACGGCTGCAGCTTCTGCTGGCTAAACAGCGTATCGGCTTCTTCCAGCGCACCCAGCAGTTGAATGCAGCGCTGATAGTACAAGGTGCCCTCGTGGGTGACGTTGACCTGCCGAGTGGTGCGGATCAGCAGCCGCACGCCGAGCCGCTGCTCCAGCCGTTTCAGCGTGTTGCTGACCGTGGCACGCGGCAGTTGCAGGCGCTCGGCCGCGCGGCTGAAGCTACCCAGTTCGACGATTCGCGTGAAGATGCGCATTGCCTGAATCTGATCCATCGGACCGTCCGAGATTGTTAGCGTTTTTTGAACAGTGTTGAGCAATATGCATTATTTATCTTTCCTGCGCCAACAACCACACTCTGTATCGACATTTACCCGATTGATGAGGCAACAACGATGCAACAGCGAAAATTAGGCGCCAAGGGTCCAAGCGTTTCTGCGCAGGGGTTGGGCTGCATGGGGATGAGCGATTTCTATTCCACCGATCAAGATGAAAAAGAAGCTATCGCGACGCTGCATCGTGCGTTGGATCTGGGCGTCACGCTGCTGGATACCGCCGATATGTATGGACCGCATACCAATGAGCAACTGATCGGCAAGGCGATCAAGGGCAAGCGCGAGCAGGTGTTTCTGGCGACCAAATTCGGCATCGTGCGCGATCCGTCCGATCCGCATGCCCGCGGCGTCAGCAGCCAGCCGGCCTATATCCGCCGCTCGGTAGAAGGCAGTCTGCAACGGCTGGGGGTAGAGACTATCGATCTTTACTATCAGCACCGGGTCGATCCGCAGGTGCCGATCGAAGAAGTGATCGGTACGATGGCGGATCTGATTACCGAGGGAAAAATCCGCCATATTGGCCTGAGCGAGGCGTCGGTGGAAACGTTGGAACGCGCCCACCGCGTTCATCCGATTACCGCATTACAGAGCGAATATTCACTGTGGACACGCGACGCCGAGCAGGGGCAACTGGCTGCCTGTGAACGTCTGGGGATTGGTTTTGTGGCCTATAGCCCTCTGGGGCGTGGTTTTCTGACCGGCGCGATTCAACGGCCTGACGATCTGGCTGAGGATGACTTCCGTCGCAGCAATCCGCGTTTTCAAGGGGACAATTTTGCCCGCAATCTGGCGCTGGTGGACAAGGTCGGCGAACTGGCACGCAGCAAGGGGGTCACGCCGTCACAGCTGGCATTGGCCTGGGTGATGGCGCAGGGCGAACATATCGTGCCGATCCCCGGCACCAAACGCCGGCGTTATCTGGAAGAAAACGTCGCCGCAACCTCGATCACCCTGAGCGAACAGGAGCTGGCGGCGATCGAGGCGGTGTTCCCGCTGCAGGCAGCGGCGGGGGCGCGCTATGGCGAAGAAGCCATGACCTACATTAACGGCTGATACAACGTGACGGGCGCCGCCGTTGGCAGCGCCCTGGCCAGGCAAAAAAAAATGCCGCGCAGGGCTAACTGGGCGGCATTTTTCCATGGCGGGCGTGGTTATTTCTTTTTCTTCTTCTTCGCATCACGCGGTGGGCGGCCAACGGTAGCCTGATAGACCTTGAAGCGGCCGTTCTGCGCCAGTACCTCATGGCTGCCGAAGGTGGCGTCCAGAATATCCGGGTACGGCAGGAAGGCGTTGGCGACGATGCGTAAGTGACCGCCAATCGGCAGGTGCTTTAACGCGCCGCGGATCAGGGTTTCGGCCGCCGTCAGGCTGGTTGCCAACCCGTCGTGGAATGGCGGGTTGGAGATGATCATGTCAAAACGGCCGCTAATGTCGGAATAGACGTTGCTGACGATCACTTCGCCGTCGATGCCGTTGGCAGCCAGCGTCGCGCGGCTGGATTCTATTGCGGCGGCGTTAACGTCACTCAGCGTCAGCTTCACCTTTGGCGACATTCTAGCCATCACGCTGGCCATCACACCGGCGCCACAGCCGACGTCGAGCACTTTGCCCTTCATGTGTTTGTCCAGCGTCGACAACAGCAGGGAACTGCCGACGTCCAGCCCGTCGCGGCTAAACACCCCTGGCAGGGTTTTTACTTCCAGATCGTGCAACGGGTAGCTGTCCCACCAGTCGTTCAGATCGAAGGTGGTCTGGGCGTCGATCCGGCCATGATACAGACCGCAGCGGCGCGCGCTGTCGATTTTCGCCAGTGTGACGTGGCCTTCGACGGTCTGTTCGGCACTGCGTACGCCGCTGCGGTTTTCACCGACGACAAACACCTCTGCGCCGACCGGCAGCAGTGCCAGCAGATTGCACAGCTGGAATTGCGCTTCCTGTTTGCTCTTTGGCCAGTAGTAAACCAGCGTATCGCATTCGGCAACGAAGGCTGCGTCGACCGTCAGGCCGAATTGCACGTTGTCACCCATCGCACGGTTTAATAACTGCCAATGATGATATTGCTGGGTATGAACGCGTACGTCCACGGCCTCAAATTGCGCCGGCAGCGTATCTTGCAGATCACCGGCGAACAGCACGCGACGTTCGGTAAATTCATCACTGTGGCGCAGCATCACTTCGCTGGCGGGGGTTAATGCAGACATCAGGTTTTGGCTCCTCAAGATTAAGCCGGCGATTATAGAGCGTTGCGGTGATAATTTATACCCGTCTTGTTACAAGCCGCAGGTGCGTTGGCCGCGCGGGTTTGTTAGCATATGGCGCGCAACGCGCATTAACGGTAGCTCCCTACAGGAATCGGTATGGCATCTCAACGCGACTGGCTGTTACAACAACTGGGTATTACGCAGTGGACATTGCGCCGCCCGGGGGTGTTGCAAGGCGAAGTGGCGGTCCATTTGCCGGCGGAAGCTCGACTGGTGGTGGTGGCTTCCCCCCTGCCAGAGGCCGGCGATCCGCTGTTTTGCGACGTGTTGCGCAGCCTGGGGCTGACCCCGGCGCAAGCCTACTGTCTGACGCCGGAACAGGCAGCGATGCTGCCGGACGATAGCGAATGCAACAGTTGGCGGCTGGGCATTACAGAGCCGCTCGTGCTCGCCGGTGCGCAGTTATCCAGCCCGGCGTTGGCCGAGCTTTCTTTAGACGCGAGTGCCAAACGCGCTCTCTGGCAGCAGATTTGTCATTATGAACACCATTTCTTCCCTGACGACGGCCGATCTGGCCAGCGCATTGACGATTGAACAGGCCAGTCATGCCTTTCCCTGGAGCGAAGCCACGCTCGCCAGCAATCAGGGCGAACGCTATCTCAATCTGAAACTGGAAACCGCCGGGCAGATGGCGGGGTTTGCCATCACCCAGCTCGTACTCGACGAAGCGACGCTGTTCAATATCGCCATTGCTCCGCAATGGCAACGCCGGGGCTATGGCCGTGCGCTGCTGGATGCGTTGATCGCGCAGTTGGAAAGCCGCGGCATCCTGACGCTGTGGCTGGAGGTTCGCGCCTCGAATGCCGGTGCAATTGCGCTTTACGATCGCCTAGGCTTCAACGAGGTCACCGTGCGCCGCAACTATTATCCTGGCGTCGGCGGCCGCGAAGACGCCATCGTGATGGCGCTGCCGTTGGGGTAAGCGCCGGCATTGGGCACGTCATTTCCAGACTTCGGTCTGCATTGACCAATTAATCCGGCGCTGCGGCATCCATTGATTGTCACCGGTTGCCAAATCAGCGAAAATAACCGGCTATTATCTTTTTATCACCGCTTTGCCTGGCGCCGTGATCGGCGCGTTCCGATGATGCAGGGCGGACTAACCGTAGAAACGTGAAAAACATGTCTCCTAGTGAATTCGCCCGCGAAGTCTCAAAAAGAAGAACCTTCGCCATCATCTCGCACCCCGATGCCGGTAAAACCACCATTACCGAAAAGGTGCTGCTGTTCGGACAGGCTATCCAGACCGCCGGTACGGTCAAGGGGCGCGGCTCCAGCCAGCACGCCAAATCCGACTGGATGGAAATGGAAAAGCAGCGTGGTATTTCGATCACCACCTCGGTGATGCAGTTCCCGTACCGCGATAGCCTGGTCAACCTGCTGGACACCCCGGGGCACGAGGACTTCTCGGAAGATACCTACCGTACCCTGACCGCGGTGGACTGCTGTCTGATGGTGATCGACGCAGCAAAAGGCGTTGAGGATCGTACCCGCAAGCTGATGGAAGTGACCCGTCTGCGCGATACGCCGATCCTGACCTTTATGAACAAGCTCGACCGTGATATTCGCGACCCAATGGAAGTGATGGACGAAGTCGAACGCGAGCTGAAGATCGCCTGTTCGCCGATCACCTGGCCTATCGGCTGCGGCAAGCTGTTTAAAGGGGTTTACCACCTGTATAAAGACGAAACCTATCTTTATCAGACCGGTAAAGGCCACACCATTCAGGAAGTGCGGATGATCAAAGGGTTGAACAACCCGGATCTGGACGCTGCGGTCGGTGAAGACCTGGCGGCTCAACTGCGCGAAGAACTGGAGCTGGTACAGGGCGCTTCGCACGAGTTCGAGCAGGAGGCGTTCCTGGCCGGTGAACTGACGCCGGTATTCTTTGGTACGGCGCTGGGTAACTTTGGCGTTGACCATATGCTCGACGGTCTGGTGGCCTGGGCGCCAGCGCCGATGCCGCGTAAAACCGACACCCGTGAGGTGGTGGCAGCCGAAGAGAAATTCACCGGTTTCGTGTTTAAAATCCAGGCCAATATGGATCCGAAACACCGTGACCGCGTGGCGTTCATGCGCGTGGTTTCCGGCCGCTACGAGAAAGGCATGAAGTTGCGCCAGGTGCGTACCGGTAAAGACGTGGTGATTTCCGACGCGCTGACCTTTATGGCGGGTGACCGTTCGCACGTTGAAGAAGCCTATCCAGGCGACATCATCGGCCTGCATAACCACGGCACCATTCAAATCGGCGATACCTTCACCCAGGGTGAAGACATGAAGTTTACCGGTATTCCGAACTTTGCACCGGAACTGTTCCGTCGTATTCGCCTGCGCGATCCGCTGAAGCAGAAACAGTTGCTGAAGGGGCTGGTACAGCTGTCTGAGGAAGGCGCAGTGCAGGTATTCCGCCCGATAGCCAACAACGATCTGATCGTGGGCGCGGTCGGCGTACTGCAGTTCGACGTGGTGGTAGCGCGTCTGAAGACCGAATACAACGTGGAAGCGCTGTACGAATCGGTTAACGTCTCCACCGCGCGCTGGGTTGAATGCGCCGACGTGAAGAAGTTCGAAGAATTCAAGCGCAAGAACGAGCAGAACCTGGCGTTGGACGGCGGCGACAACCTGTCGTATATCGCACCTACCATGGTTAACCTCAACCTGACGCAGGAACGTTACCCGGATGTGACCTTCCGCAAGACGCGCGAGCATTAATACCGTCCACGGCCTGGCTCTTGCAATAGCCAGGCCGTTACCTTGCTTTATTAGTTAACCCGCCTCATCAGTTCCCGCGCTTTAGCTGCTTCAGAATCTTCCGCCTTTACCGGCAAACTTCGGCCAATGGTCTATATTTAACAGGGTGTATTTGCCTCGCTTAAAGCGAAAATCACTGGTATTTGTGCGATCGGTAGCGTGTTATTCGGTAGTGTTGCCAATCAGAGACAATTTGAACTGTTAAATATCAGTAAGTTATCGATACTGTCACCGTGGTTAGCCAAAATTGTCGTTTATAAGCGACAGTAATCGGCGTGTTTTTTGAGCGCATTTAATTATCTTATTGATTTATATAGCGGTTGAAGGATTGGCACGGCGGTTGCAATACTCTTGGCATGAACTACCGATCGAATAGATATCGTGAAGTATTCATGAGTGAGCCACATCATGTCGTGGCGGAAGAATCCGCAGTAGGTTTGGATTCACAACAAAAGGAAGAGATCGATGAAAAAGACCAAGTTTGCACATTCGCTGATGGCTGTCGTGTTGGGTTCCGTTCTGGTTAGTGGTAGTGCTCTGGCTGAAGATACGCTGCTCAATAAAGCAACCAGCGCAGCTGACAGCACTGGCGCCAAAATCGATAGCTCCATGAAAAAAGTCGACGGCTACATGGATGACAGCGCAACAACGGCTAAAGTTAAAAGTGCACTGGTAGACGATGACAGCATCAAAAGCACCGATATTTCCGTGAAAACGGAGCAGGGCGTGGTGACGCTGAGCGGTTTCGTCGGCAGCCAGGCACAGGCCGAGCACGCGGTTGAAGTGGCCGGTAAAGTAGAAGGCGTAAAATCCGTCAGCGACAAGCTGCACGTGAAAGATGAAGATAAACAGTCTGTTAAGTCGTACGCTGGTGATACTGCAACCACCAGCGAACTGAAAGCCAAATTGCTGGCAGACGATATCGTGCCTTCACGCAATGTGAAAGTAGAAACCACCGAAGGCGTGGTTCAGCTATCTGGTGAAGTGAAATCACAGGCGCAGTCCGATCGTGCCGAAAGCATCGCCAAGGCGATTGATGGCGTGAAGAGCGTCAAGAACGATCTGGTGGTCAAACCGTAATCGGCAATACCCGTAACAGCAAGCATCAATTCCCGGGCCACTGCCCGGGAAGTACCACAAAAATAGAATAACCCGCGGCCTGATTTTACGTTGCCTGTTTGGGCAACCGACAGGCTGCGATGCGTTTTTTCACTATGGTAAGGAGAGGCTTATGTTTCGTTGGGGCATTATCTTTTTAGTCATCGCACTGATTGCCGCCGCGCTGGGGTTTGGTACGCTGGCGGGAACCGCAGCCTGGGCGGCTAAAATCGTCTTTGTTGTCGGTATCATCCTGTTCCTGGTGAGCCTGTTTACCGGTCGCCGACGTCCTTAGCCTGCTCTCAAATTGTAACAAAGCTTAAGCCCTTTTCTTGCAGTAGGGAGGCAAGTCATGAACAGCGACATCATTCTCGGACGCTGGAAACAGCTGAAAGGCCAGGTCTGGCAGGCCTGGGCCGAGTTCTCCGGCAGCGATTGTGCATGGCTGGCGGGAAGTAATGACTGCCTGTCTGGTGTACTGCAAGAAGATTACGGAAGAGGGCAAGAAGAGGTATCCTCAGTCAAAACACCACATTGAGGATATCGGGTTGGGATACAGAATACCCATCACGCTCGGCAATATAGAGCCACTGGCGTATAAACCATACCGGCCCGGTAAAATGGCGCTGGTCTGTGAAGGGGGCGGGCAGCGCGGTATTTTCACCGCCGGCGTGCTGGACGAATTCCAGCGGGCCCGCTTTAACCCTTTCGAGCTGATGATCGGCACCTCCGCTGGCGCGCAAAACCTGTCAGCCTTTGTCTGTGGCCAGTTAGGCTACGCGCGTCGGGTCATCACCCGCTACACCACTACGGCAAATTTCTTTAACCCGCTGCGTTTTGTGCGCGGTGGGCATCTGATCGATCTCGACTGGCTGGTGGACATTACCTCGCAGCAATTGCCGCTGGCGATGGACGTTGCCGAAAAGCAGCTGATCGACGGACGGGAATTTCTGATGTGTGCCTGCCGCAGCGATAATTTTGAGCCAACCTATCTGCCGGCGCAGCGTGACAGTTGGTTGCCGGCGATCAAGGCGTCCAGCGCGATCCCCGGTTTTTACCGTCTGGGCGTAGAGCTGGACGGCATCAGCTATCAGGATGGCGGCATCAGCGATGCCATCCCGGTGGAAGAAGCCTATCGGCGCGGCGCCGATACCATCGTGGTGATCCGCACCGTGCCATCGCAAATGTATTACACGCCGCAGTGGATGAAGCGCATGGAGCAGTGGCTGGGTGAAAGCAGCCTGCAACAGATGGTGCGGGTGATGCAGCACCATGAGCAGAGCTACCATCGTATTCAGCAGTTTATTGAAAAGCCGCCGGGTGACTTGCGCATCTTCGAAATATTCCCGCCGAAACCGTTGGCCAGTAATGCGCTGGGCAGCAAGGTTTCGGCGTTGAATCGCGATTATCATCTGGGGCGGCGCTGCGGGCGTTACTTCCTGGCTACGGTCGGCCACTGGCTGCTGGAACAGGAAAAAGCCGACGGCATCGCGGTGAAAACGCCGCTGTCGCGCCGTTTAATTCAGCCGGACAGCGTAGCGATGCCGTCGCCGATTGTCAGCGAGGTGGCGCGTACGCCCGTTGCTGCCAGCGGTACCCAACCGGACGCTCAGCCGCAGATCGTCTTGCCGCACGGCCAGTCGGCCAGCGGTGGAGAGACGCTATGAGCCGCTGTTTTACCGATACCCATTGCCACTTCGACTTCCCGCCGTTTGCCGGCAACGAGGCAGGAAGCCTGCAACGCGCTGTGGCAGCCGGGGTGCAGCGTATTATTGTGCCGACGGTGACCGCCGATCGTTTTGCGCGCGTACTGCAATTGGCCAAGGATTATTCACCGCTGTACGCCGCGCTCGGGCTGCATCCGCTGTATATCGCGCAGCACCACGACCAACAGTTGGAACAGCTGGCGGCGTTGTTGGCTGGCAAACCGGACAAGCTGGTGGCCGTCGGCGAAATCGGCCTCGATCTGTACATGCCAGCGCCGCAGTTCGAGCGACAGCAGCAGCTACTGACTGCCCAGCTTAAACTGGCAGCACGCTATGATTTGCCGGTGATCCTGCATTCGCGCCGCAGCCACGATCCGCTGGCTGCGCTATTACGCCGAACCGAGGTGCCGCGTTGTGGCGTGGTACACGGGTTTGCCGGCAGTTTGTCGCAGGCGCAGGCGTTTATCCGCCTGGGCTACTCTATTGGTGTCGGCGGTACCATCAGCTATGAGCGGGCGCAAAAGACCCGGGCGGTGATGGCGCAATTGCCGCTGACCTCGCTGTTGCTGGAAACCGACGCGCCGGATATGCCGTTAGCCGGTTACCAGGGGCAGCCCAACCGGCCAGAGCGCGCCGCCGAGGTGTTTGAGGCGCTGTGTCTGCTGCGTTGCGAATCAGCGGATGAAATCGCCGCCCAGCTGCAACATAACGCTGAAACCCTGTTTATGCCAGTGGCTTGAATAGGTCGATCTATCCCCCCACCTGAGTTTCCGTTTCTGTTAACCCCTGCATTTTCGTTAGACGCTGCCCGGCGGCCGAATGCGCGCGCGTTGCGGCCGGCAAATTGCCGGATTTGCCATTGCCTGCGCCGACTGAGGTCAGTGGATCTGCGTGGATCGACGATGCCGTAGAATGGGATCGCGATCCGTATTTGTAGCATTTTTAAGCTTAATGTTAACGATATGTGATTTTGCTCAAATAATTATTTTTACAGCTTTGGTTATATGTTGCTCTATGTTCACGTTGTCATTTTGAGTTTTCGGTATGTGTAGTGATTAATTTATTGAAATATATCTATTTATAACCTTGTCTATTTTTTGTTGGAAAAAAATGACAACGTCAACATTAAGAGAATTCAAGCTGTTAACAAATATATTGGAGGAATAAATGAGCCAGTTGCCGGAAAAAATGCGCGCGGTCGTTTGCCACGGCCCGCAGGATTATCGTTTCGAACAGGTGCCTACGCCGTTGCCGAAGGCACGCGAGCTGGTGATCAAGGTGGAAGGCTGTGGCATCTGTGCCGGCGACTGCAAATGCAAAAACGGCGCGCAGATGTTCTGGGGGGAGAACCCGTGGGTGAAACCACCGGTAGTGCCGGGGCATGAGTTCTATGGGCGTATTGCCGCGTTGGGCGAGGGCGCTGAAGGCAAATATAAGGTCGGTGAACGGGTGATCGCCGAGCAGATCGTACCGTGCTGGGAATGCCGCTACTGCAAGTCCGGCAGCTACTGGATGTGTGAAACGCACAATATTTACGGCTTCCAGAAAGACGTGGCGGAAGGCGGCATGGCGGAGTATATGCGCTTTTCCGAGAATGCCATCGTGCACAAGATCCCGGAAAGCCTGAGCCACGAAGACGCGGTACTGATTGAACCGATGGCCTGCGCCATTCACACCGTGGCGCGCGGCGACATTCAACTGGATGACGTGGTGGTGCTGGCCGGCGCCGGGCCGCTCGGGCTGTGCATGGTGCAGGTGGCGCGCCTGAAAACGCCGAAGAAACTGATCGTCATCGACGCCATCGACGAGCGGCTGGCACTGGCGAAAGCGTTCGGTGCCGACGTGGTGATCAACCCGCTGAAAGAAGACGCCGACGGCATCGTCAAATCGTTGACCGGCGGCTACGGCTGCGACGTGTATATCGAGGCCACCGGCGCGCCGATCGGCGTGATCCAGGGGTTGCAGATGATCCGCAAGCTGGGCCGCTTCGTGGAGTTCAGCGTGTTCGGCAAGGAAACCACCGTCGACTGGTCGATCATCGGTGACCGCAAGGAGCTGGACATTCGCGGCGCGCACCTGGCGCCCTACAGCTATGAAATCGCCATCGATCTGTTCGAGCGCGGGCTGGTGACCTCCAGCGGCGTGGTCACCCACAGCTATTCATTGAACGACTGGGATCAGGCTTTCGCCCTGGCGGATTCGACCGACTCTATCAAGGTGATCCTGGTTCCCTGATATTCCCGCCGTACCGCTGTTGCAGTAACGACCACCGCCTCGTTCGTAACGGATGGGGCACTGGTCGGCCAAAAGTAAAGACATGCTGTTGCTCTGATAATCACAACAAAACGCTATCCCTACAGGAGAATTGGCTATGTTTTCATTTTTCAAAAAGACCTTACCTTTTATCGTCGCCGGTGGAATGTTGGCGGCCAGCCATGTGGCGCTGGCCAAGCAGATCACTATCGGTATGTCGTTCCAGGAAATGAACAACGACTATTTCGTCACCATGAAACAGGCGCTGGATCAGGCGGCGGCCGATATCGGCGCCAAAGTGTACGTGGCCGATGCGCGTCACGACGTCGCCAAGCAGATCGGCGACGTGGAGGATATGCTGCAGAAGAAGGTGGATATCCTGCTGATCAACCCGACCGATTCGGTGGGGGTGCAGTCGGCGGTGATTTCCGCCCATAAAGCCGGTGCGGTGGTGGTGGCGATTGACGCGCAGGCTGACGGACCCCTGGACTCGTTCGTCGGTTCGGAAAACTACGACGCCGGCTTCCAGGCGGGCGAGTACTTGGCGAAATCACTGGGTGGTAAAGGCAAGGTAGCGATCCTTGACGGCATCCCGGTGGTGCCGATCCTGGAGCGGGTGCGCGGCTTCGAAGCGGCGATGAAGAAATACCCCGACATCAAGATTGTCACCAAACAAAACGGCAAGCAGGAGCGCGATACCGCGCTGACGGTGACTGAAAACATGCTGCAGTCGGCGCCGGATCTGGCGGGCATCTTCAGCGTTAATGACGTTGGCGCGCTCGGCGCCCTGGCGGCGATTGAAAGCAACGGCGCCAAGGTGAAACTGGTCAGCGTTGACGGCCAGCCGGAAGCCATCAAAGAGATCCTCAAACCGAATTCACCGTTTATCGCCACCTCGGCGCAGTTCCCGCGTGACCAGTTGCGTATCGCGCTCGGCATCGCGCTGGCCCGCTACTGGGGCGCCACCGTGCCGAAAACCGTACCGGTCAAGGTGAAGCTGATCGACCGCAGCAATGCGGCCGGCTTTAGCTGGTAACAGCGGCCAGGTTCGCCCCGCTGCGGCGGGGCGTTCGACGCGGAGGGTATTGCGGTGACAGCTTTATTGGAATTGAAGCGGATTAAAAAGAGCTTTCCCGGCGTGAAGGCGCTGGACGGCATCGATCTCGCCATTCAACGCGGCGAGGTGCACGCCCTACTGGGCGAAAACGGCGCCGGTAAATCGACGCTGGTGAAAATCATGTGCGGCATTTATCAGCCGGACGAGGGCGACATTTTTATCGACGGTGAGCAGTGCCGCTTTAGCAACTATCGCCAGGCGATCGAGGCCGGTGTCGGCATTATTTTTCAGGAATTCTCGTTGATTCCCTACATGAGCGCCATCGACAACATCTTTCTCAACCGGGAGATCAGAAATCGTTGGGGCCTGTTGGATCGACGCGCGATGCGGCGCAAGGCCGAAGCTATCTTCAAACGCTTGACGGTGGAAATCGATCTCGACTGTCCGGTGGAGCAGTTGAGCGTGGCGCAGCAACAGTTCGTGGAGATCGCCAAGGCGCTGTCGCTGGAGGCGCGCGTGCTGGTACTGGACGAGCCGACCGCCACGCTGACCCCGGGCGAGGCCGAGCATCTGTTTAGCGTGATGAACGATCTGCGGCTGCTGGGCGTTGGCATGGTGTTTATCTCGCACCACCTGGATGAGATCTTCACCATTTGCGATCGCATCACCGTGCTGCGCGACGGCAGCTATATCGAGACGCTGGCCACCGGCGACACCAACGTGGAAGAGCTGGTACGGCTGATGGTCGGGCGCAAGATCGAAAACGCCTTCCCGCTGAAACAGCACCCGGTGGACACCTCGACGCTGTTGCTGGAGGCGGAGATCCAGCGCGAAAAGCACGGCCCAACGGACCGATTTCGGCTGCATAAGGGCGAGATCCTCGGCTTTGCCGGACTGGTGGGCTCCGGACGCACCGAGACCGTGTCGGCGCTGATCGGCGCCAGTCGCTGCCACCGCAAATGCGTGAGTCTCGGCGGTCGGCCGGCGGCGCTGAATTCGCCGGCGCAGGCGCTGTCGCAGGGCATCGGTCTGCTGCCGGAGAGTCGCAAAACCGAAGGCCTGGTGCTGCCGTTCTCGGTGGCGCAGAACATCACCCTCAACCGGCATCATCGGCGCGGCAAGATCTTCGTCAGCGCCAGCAAGGATCGCGACGTGGTGCAGCGGTTGATCCACGCGGTAGGGGTAAAAACCCCGGGCGCGGATACCGCCGTCAGTACCCTGAGCGGCGGTAACCAGCAGAAAGTGGTGATCGCCCGCTGGCTCAACAACGACTGCAACATCCTGATCTTCGACGAACCGACGCGCGGTATCGACGTGGGCGCCAAGGCCGAGATCTACCAGCTGATGCAGCAACTGACCCTGCAGGGTATCTCCATCATCATGATTTCCTCCGAGCTGCCGGAGATCATCGGCGTGTGCGACCGCGTGCTGGTGTTTCGCGGCGGCCACATCGTTGCTGAGCTGACCGGCGACGACATCGAATCCAACCACATCATGCTTCACGCTACCGGGAGTGCATTATGATCGGAATTGAACAACCCGCCGTGGCGCGCCGCGCCGCTGCCCCCAGCCTCGGCAAGCGCTGGGATAAACTGCTACACCATCCGGCGGTGTTGCCGTTTATCGGCTTCGTGATCCTGTTTGCGCTGATGAGCGTGCTGAACGACAGCTTCCTCAGCGTCAACAACCTGACCAATGTGGCGCGCCAGGTGTCAATCAACGCCATCATCGCGGTGGGCATGACCTGCGCCATCCTCACCGGCGGTATCGATCTCTCGGTCGGGCCGGTGATGGCGCTGGCCGGCTCCGTCGCCGCCGGGCTGATGCTGGCGGCGATCCCCATCCCGTTGGCGATGGTAGCGGCATTGGCGGTCGGGGCGCTATTCGGTCTGGCCAACGGCGCTTGCATCGCCTATCTGCGCATGCCGCCGATCATCGTCACTCTGGCATCGATGGGGATCGCCCGCGGTCTGGCGCTGCTGTACACCGGCGGCTACCCGATCTCTGGCCTGCCCGACGTCTTCGCCTTCTTCGGCCGCGGCACGGTGCAGGGTATCCAGGTGCCAATTCTGATCATGCTCGGCGTGTACCTGCTGGCCTGGCTGATGCTGAACCAGCTGCCGTTCGGCCGTTACATCTACGCGATGGGCGGCAACGAAGAGGCGGCGCGCCTGAGCGGCATCCGCGTGCCGCGCTACAAGATGCTGGTGTACGTGATAAGCGGTCTGACCGCCGCGCTGGCCGGGCTGGTGCTGACCTCACGCCTGATGAGCGGGCAGCCCAACGCCGGTGAAGGCTTTGAACTGGACGCCATTGCAGCGGTCGTGCTCGGCGGGGCGGCAATCTCCGGCGGGCGTGGCGCCATTGTCGGCACGTTGGTGGGGGCAATGATGCTCGGGGTGCTGAACAACGGCCTCAATCTGATGAGCGTGTCGCCGTATATCCAGAACGTGGTGAAGGGCGGCATCATCCTGGCCGCCATCTATCTCAGTTCCGTGCGGCGCAAGTAGGGGGCGCAATGGGCATTTTTCTTGGCATAGACGTCGGCGGCACGGTGATCAAGGCCGGGTTGTACCGGGCTGACGGTGAAGAACTGGCGATCGCCGAACGCGACGGTGCGACGATCGCCGCCCGGCCAGGTTTCAGCGAACGCAATATGGAGGCGCTGTGGGATGACGTCTGCGCCGCGATCCGCCAGACGCTGCATGCAGCGGCGCTGGATGCCGGTCAGGTGCGCGGCGTCGGCTTTTCGGCGCACGGCAAAGGGCTGTATGCCATTGACCGGTACGGCAAGCCGGTCGGCAACGGCATTCTCTCTTCGGACAACCGCGCGGCGGAAACGGTCGCAGCCTTGCAGCGCGCCGGGGTAGATGCGCAGACCTACCCGCGTAGCCTGCAGCCGCTGTGGCCCAGTCACCCGGCGCTGCTGCTGCGCTGGCTGAAGCAGCATCAACCGGCGCAGTACGCCGCCGTCGATCGCATTTTGATGGCACATGACTATCTGCGCTTTCGCCTGACCGGCGAGGCGGCGGCCGAGGTAACCAATATCTCCGGCAGCAACCTGTTTAACCAGCACAGTGGGGCTTACGATCCGACGCTGATGGCGGCTTTTGGCATTGAAGAGGCGGCGGAAAAGACCGCGCCGGTGATTGGCTCGGCGCAACTGGCCGGGCGAGTGACGGCCGGGGCGGCGGCGCAGTGCGGCCTGCGGGCGGGCACGGCGGTATACGGCGGCCTGTTCGACGTGGTGGGCGCGGCGCTCAGCTCCGGCGTGGCCGACGATCGCACGCTCAGCGCGGTGGCGGGCACCTGGTCGATCGCCACCTGCGTGACCGAGCGACTGATCCCCGCCGACTATCCCTATGCCTGGGGGCGTTACTGCATCGACGGCCGCTATTTTGTGCACGAGGGCAGCCCGACCTCGGCCGGCAATCTGGCCTGGTTCCTGCGCCAGTTTTGCGCCGACGACCGGCAACGCTACGCCCAGTTCAACGCCTGGGTGGCCGAGCGCTGCGAACGGCCCAGCGAGCTGCTGTTCCTGCCCTATCTGTACGGTTCCAACCTTGGCGGCAACACGCCGGGCGGGTTGATCGGCCTGAGCGCCCATCATGAGATGGCAGACGTGGTGCAGGCTATCTATCAGGGCATCGTGTTTTCGCACCTGATCCATCAGCAGCGCATGGTGCGGCTCAACCCGCGCATTGAGCGGGTGCGCATGACCGGTGGGCCGACGCAGTCCGACGTCTGGATGCAGATGTACGCCGACGCAGGCAATCTGCCGCTCGACGTGGTGGCAAGCCGCCAGAGCGGCTGCCGTGCCGCGGCGCTGTGTGCCGCAGTAGGCGCCGGGGAGTATGCCGGCTTCGCCGAAGCGATCGCCGCCGCGCCGCCCAAGCTGCGTTGTTTTTATCCCGCGCCCGCCGCCCATCGGCGTCTGCGCGCCCAGCAGGCGCGCTATCTGGCGGTCGCCCAGGCTTTGAATGAGGTCAATGATGCAAACAACTAACGTCGCCTGTCTGGGATTGTATGAAAAAGCGCTGCCCGCCAATCTGAGCTGGCCGCAGCGGCTGGCGATCGCCGCGGAGCTGGGGTTTGATTTTGTGGAGATGTCGATCGACGAACAGCCGGCGCGCCAGCAGCGTCTGGATTGGGATCGCAGTCAGCGACTGGCGTTTATCCAGGCGCGTCTCGACAGCGGGGTGACGGTACCGAGCCTGTGTCTGTCGGCACACCGGCGCGATCCGTTCGGCAGCGCCGACGTGGCCACCCGTGAACGGGCGCGGGTGCTGTTGATCAAGGCGCTGGATCTGGCGGTGGATCTCGGCATTCGCAACATCCAACTGGCGGGTTACGACGTCTATTACGAACCCGCCGACCGTCACAGCCGTGCACGTTTTATCGAGGGCATGCAGTGGGCGGTGGCGCAGGCTGGCAGAGCACAGGTGATGCTGTCGGTGGAAGTGATGGACACGCCGTTTATCAACAGCATCAGCAAATGGCGCGACATTGCGCGCCACGTCAACAGCCCGTGGTTCACGGTGTATCCCGACCTTGGCAACCTCAGCGCCTGGGGCAACGATATCGCCGCCGAGCTGGCATTGGACATTGGCAGTATCACCGCCATCCACCTCAAAGACACGATTGCGGTGGGGCCGGGCAGCGCCGGGCAGTTTCGCGACGTGCCGTTTGGCGAAGGGTGCGTGGATTTTGCCCACGCCTTTTCGGTACTCAATACGCTCGGCTATCGTGGCCCCTACCTGCTGGAGATGTGGGCGCGTGAAGACGGACAGGATAAGCAGCGCATCGCCCAGGCCAAGGCCTGGATTGAACAACAGATGATCAGCGGAGGAATCGCATGCTGAACGAACTCAAGCGGCAGGTACTGGCCGCCAATCTCAGCCTGCCGGAATATGGGCTGGTGACCTTTACCTGGGGCAACGTTTCGGCGATCGATCGCCAACGCGGGCTGGTGGTGATCAAGCCTTCGGGCATCGCCTATCAGGCGATGACGCTGGAGGATCTGGTGGTGGTGGATCTGGACGGCAAGGTGCGGGAAGGGCATTGCAAACCCTCGTCCGATACTGCGACCCATCTGGCGTTATACCGCGCCTTCGGCGATATCGGTGGCGTGGTGCATACCCACAGCCGCAACGCCACCATCTGGGCGCAGGCGGGGCAGCCGATCCCGGCGCTCGGCACCACCCACGCCGACTATTTTTACGGCGATATTCCCTGCACCCGGCCGATGCGCGAGGCGGAGATCGCCGGTGATTACGAGCAGGAAACCGGCAAGGTGATCGTCGAAACTTTCCAACAGAGCGGGCGCGATCCGCAGCAGGTGCCAGGGGTGCTGGTCTATTCCCACGGGCCGTTCGCCTGGGGCAAGGACGCGGCGGATGCGGTGCACAACGCGGTGGTGCTGGAGGAGGTCGCCGCGATGGCGATGGCGACGCGCCAACTGGTGCCGGCGATCGCCCCGATGCAGCCGGCGCTGCTGGACAAACATTTCCTGCGCAAGCACGGCAAACACGCTTACTACGGGCAATAACGCCCGTCAGCGATTCAACAGCGAGCCGGTGAAGAACTCTCTGCGCACCGGCAGCTCTCCGCGCGGGCTGTTGATTGCGCTAAACAGCAGCTCCGCGGCGATCTCCCCCAGTTTCTGCGTATCGTGATACACCCCGGGAATGTGCAGGCCGTAAGCGCCGGCGCGCGGCGGTTCGTCGATCGAGAAGAACTTCACCTGCTGATAGAGGCCCATTTCGTGGCAGATGGCGATGGCGCCCAGCGTGATGATGCCGTTCAGGCCGATGATGTAATCCGGGCGGTTCTCCGGCTGGGCCAGATAG
This sequence comes from Serratia sp. Sp408, assembly GCF_057180665.1. Lineage (NCBI taxonomy): Bacteria > Pseudomonadati > Pseudomonadota > Gammaproteobacteria > Enterobacterales > Yersiniaceae > Serratia > Serratia sp. Sp408. The sequence continues at coordinate 241,909 of NZ_JBXUFT010000005.1, read as the reverse complement.
GTGCGCACCTCGCTTTCCTGCGACATGAAATCGTAGTCGCCGTTGATGATATGTAGTTCGCGGCCACGCCCTTTCAGCGCCGCAACGATGCCGGCGGTACGCGTCAACGTGATCTCCGAGTCGGCGGGGCCGCCGATAATCAGCAGTTTTTTCTCCGGTTGCTCCGCCAGATAGCGGCCGGCGAGGATGCCGATCTCGCGGTTGTCGAGGAACACCCCGCTCAGTTGCTGATCGTAGAGATCGCGATCGAGCAGAATCAGAGGGATGCCGTACACCTCGGCCAGTTCCAGATAGGCGGGACGATAATGCTTGTCATCGCGCACCGCCGATAACAGGATGCCGCGCGCCTTGTAGCCGAACAGCGCCTGAATGGCGCGCATTTCCGCCTCTTCGCTGCCGTCGGTGTCGAACAGCATGATCTGGTAACCCTGCTGGCGCGCGATGCGCGACACGGTCTTGATCAGGCCGGAATAGAACGGGTTATACATACTGCTGGTGACGATGCCGATAATCTGGCTGCTGCTGCTCTTTAGCCCCTGCGCGAAGGCATTGGGCACGTAGTTCAGCTCTTTGGCGATGGCGTGAATGCGTTCACGGGTTTCCGGCTTGACCAGCTCGGGCTTATTGAAGGCGCGGGAAACGGTGATATTGGTCACCCTGGCACGGCGGGCGATGTCCACGATGGTGGCATTGGGATTGGCTTTCGACACCGTCTTTCCTTGCGTTATGCCTCAACAGATCCCTTATTGTAGGGAAAGGGCGGTTGGGGGGCTAGGGGGATGTGGGGGAAGTCCGGCAATTGTTGCGTGTACTTTTTACGATCCCGGCCATTTCAGCAATCAGCCGGTATTGTTGCAACGTTAGGTCATGGCGGCAAGGCTATGTCGACTCCTCGCTTGTGACCGCTGCCGCAGCAAGAAACTGCCCGCCGACTGGCACAGCGACGGAAATGCAATGGCGAGAACGGGTTTAGCCAATATGGATATTTTCAATAAAAAAAACCGGTCAATATATCCAATATTTTAATTATAAGAACTGGTTGGTAGCAGGTCTTTAATTACACCGCTAATATTCTTTATTTAAATTTCAATCAGCGAATGAATTATTTTCAGGGATATCCGCAACTAGGCGCCGGAATATTTTTCGATATCCCTCACTGTGATTTTATAAATCAGGCTGTAGCTCACAGAAACCGACGGTGATATTGACTAGTGTGGCTAAGAGTTAAAGTTTAATAATTCATGGAGGATATGCAATGAGAAGAATTAAAGCTTTTAGTGTATTAATAATGGGATTGTTTTTAGCAAGCGGTTCGGTATTATCAGCCGACATCACTATTTATCACACTAACGACTTACACGCTAATGTACTTCCTTTTAAAGCCCCCTATGTCAGTAAAGATAAAAAAGGCGGGGGGTTCGCCAATATCGCCAGCATTGTCAAACAGGCCAAAGCCAAAGATGATGGCGTCTTCTTGTTTGATGCCGGAGATTTTTTTACCGGGCCGTATATCAGCACGCTAACGCAGGGGGAAGCCATCATTGATATAATGAATCAAATGTCGTTTGATGCCGTGTCCATCGGTAATCATGAGTTTGATCATGGCGTACCCAATATGATTGAGCAGTTGAGCAAAGCCACTTTTCCGGTGCTATTAGGTAATCTGTTTTATGAGAACAGTGATAAACCGGTGTGGGATAAATCATGGGTTATTTTGGAAAAAGCCGGCATCAAGGTTGGCGTGATTGGCCTGCATGGCAAATTCGCTTTCTACGATACGGTAAATAAGAATATGCGCGCTGGCGTAGAGATGCGCGACGAAGTGGAATACCTCAATAAGTATCTTGGGCAGATTCGCGACAAGGTGGACGTTACCGTATTATTAATCCATGAAGGCGTACCGGCGCGGCAATCCAGTTTTGGTTCGGCAGACGTAACCCGGTTGTTAAGCAAGGATATTGAACTGGCAAAGCAGGTGCAGGGATTGGACGTTCTTATTACCGGGCATGCGCACGTTGGCACGCCGGAACCGATCAAAGTCAATAATACCTTGATTGTTTCCACCGATGCCTATGGTATCGATCTGGGCAAATTGGTGTTGAATATTGACGATAAAACTAAAAAGATCGCTGGCTATCAAGGCAAGTTGATCAATATTTACGATGGTGACGTGGAGCCTGACCCGGCAACGGCGGCGAAGGTCGCGCTATGGACGGATAAGCTAAAGCAGATCACCCAGCAGAAAATCGGCAGCGCCAGCGCAGAGTTGACGCGCTCTTATGGCGAGTCTTCCGCCGCTGGCAATATGGTTGGCGATGCCTTTTTGGCCGCGGAACCACGGGCGCAGCTTGCCTTTGTCAACAGCGGCGGTTTGAGAAGTGAGCTTGCTCAAGGGGAAATCAAGTTGGGTGATATCATCACCATGTTCCCTTTCCCGGACGATTTAAGCTATATGGAAATCAACGGCAAACAGCTACGTTGGCTAATGAATCATGCGGCAAATCTGACCAATGGCATTCTGCAGGTCTCGAAAGGTATCGAGATGGAATACGATAGCCGCAAGCCGCTCAATCAGCGCATCGTCTCGCTAACGGTGCAGGGGCAGCCGCTCAAGGATGACGCCTGGTATCCGATTGTGGTGAATTCTTTCCTGGCGACCGGGGGAGATGGATTCAGCGCCTTTACCGAAGGGCGGAATATCAGGACGCTTCCCGGCAGCGGTGCGACAGCCGCGGTGGTGGACTATATCAAGTCGCAACCGGAGATCGTCCCCGATGAACACAAGCGCATCAAGGACCAGGCGCTGTAGCCAATCAGGGCTGGCGAGTTGACGTTATGCGGAAGGATTAAACCGTGATGAATGTCACGTAATGATGTTTTCTATTGCGTCTGGTTGTATATTTTTGTGATATGAATCGGTGCGGGTATCGTCCCGCTCCGTATAATCACACCCCGAAAACATTCATAAGCAACCCTGTGTTCCTCTTTGGCAGGGATGCATTACTTTATTCGCAACAGGGATACTTTACATGCAACTCATCATGAGCCTGGTCGGCATGGCGGCGCTGATCGCGATTGCGGTACTGCTCTCCAGCAACCGTCGCGCGATTAATCTGCGCACCGTTGCCTGGGCATTTGTTCTTCAGATAGCCATCGGCGCGCTGGTGCTGTATGTGCCGGTGGGGCGCGCGGTGCTCGGCGGCATGTCGGCCGGCGTGGCTAACGTGATCGCCTATGGCAATCAGGGCATTTCCTTTATTTTTGGCGGGCTGGTTTCCGACAAGATGTTCGAGGTGTTCGGCGGCGGCGGCTTTGTCTTCGCCCTGCGGGTATTGCCGGTGATCGTGTTCTTCTCCTCGCTGATTGCGGTGCTGTATTATCTGGGCATCATGCAACTGGTGATCCGCGTGCTCGGCGGCGGCCTGCAAAAACTGCTCGGCACCTCGCGCACCGAATCGCTGTCGGCAACCGCCAATATCTTTGTTGGCCAGACCGAAGCGCCGCTGGTGGTGCGTCCGTATATTGCCACCATGACCCAGTCTGAACTGTTTACCGTCATGTGTGGCGGCCTGGCCTCGGTGGCCGGTTCGGTGCTGGCGGGGTATGCGCAGATGGGCGTACCGCTGGAATACCTGATTGCCGCTTCGTTTATGGCTGCGCCAGGTGGCTTGCTGTTCGCCAAGCTGATGGTGCCGGAAACCGAGAAAACCCACGATAAAGACGATGCGATGAAGCTGATCGCTGAAGACGACCGTCCGGCCAACGTCATTGACGCGGCAGCGTCCGGTGCGGCGTCCGGTATGCAGTTGGCGTTGAACGTCGGTGCCATGCTGCTGGCGTTTATTGCGCTGATCGCCTTGCTGAACGGCATCCTTGGCGGTATCGGCGGCTGGTTCGACTATCCGCAACTGTCGCTGGAGCTGATTCTTGGCTGGATCTTCTCACCGATTGCTTTCCTGATCGGCGTGCCGTGGCATGAGGCGATGACCGCCGGTTCGTTTATCGGCCAGAAGATTATCGTCAACGAATTTGTGGCTTACATGAACTTCGGCGCCTATCTGCGCCCGGACGACGTGGTGGCTGCCGAAGGCTTGCAGGTGCTTTCTGCCCATACCAAAGCGATCATCTCGTTTGCGCTGTGCGGTTTTGCCAACCTGTCCTCGGTGGCGATCCTGTTGGGTGGTCTGGGCAGCATGGCGCCGAATCGTCGCCACGATATAGCGCGCTTTGGTCTGAAAGCGGTGGCGGCCGGTACGCTGTCTAACCTGATGAGCGCCACCATCGCCGGGTTCTTCCTGGCGCTTTAAGCTAAACTCTGTTACGGGCGTCCGGTTGGGCGCCCGTTATCCCGGCACGAATCCTTAGCGAATTTGTGAACGATATCGCGTTCTTTTGTGATGTTCTTCACATATAATTCCGGCCTGTTACAGTGTTATTTCATAGAATGTGAATCCGAACACGATTTTCCCCCAGGGAGCGTGTTCAAATAGCTATTACATCTGCGGTGAGAAGGATCTCAGTTGCCGCGAGGGGAATCATTGCCCCGCGCTATCTTCATGGAACCAAGTCCGCTCGCCAACGGCAAGATACTCAGTTGGAGAGTTTTATGACCGAATTAACCGCCGCAGCGCAACGTGCGCTGAATTTAATGGATTTAACCACGCTGAACGATGATGACACCGACGAGAAAGTGATCGCGCTGTGTCGTCAGGCCAACAGCCCGGCCGGCCATACCGCCGCCATATGCATCTATCCGCGCTTTATCCCGATTGCCCGCAAAACGCTGCGCGAACAAGGCACGCCGGACATTCGCATCGCCACCGTTACCAACTTCCCGCATGGCAATGACGACATCGACATTGCGCTGGCGGAAACCCGCGCGGCCATTGCCTATGGCGCCGATGAGGTTGACGTGGTGTTCCCGTACCGTGCGCTGATGGCCGGCAATGCCCAGGTCGGGTTTGATCTGGTCAAGCAGTGCAAGCAGGCCTGCGAGCAGGCAAAGGTGCTGTTGAAGGTGATTATTGAAACCGGCGAGCTGAAAGACGCCGGGCTGATCCGTCAGGCCAGCGAAATTGCCATCAACGCCGGAGCCGATTTTATTAAAACCTCGACCGGCAAAGTCCCGGTCAACGCCACGCTGGAAAGTGCCGAGCTGATGATGTCGGTGATCCGCGACATGGGCGTCGGCGCACGGGTCGGTTTCAAACCGGCCGGCGGGGTGCGCACCGCGCAAGACGCGCTGCATTATCTGCAACTTGCCGAGCGTATCATGGGCAAAGACTGGGCTGATGCGCGCCATTTCCGCTTCGGCGCCTCCAGCCTGCTGGCGAGCCTGCTGACGACGCTGGGCCATGACGGCCAGGTTTCCGCTGGCAGCTACTGATGACATTTTCCACCGTGGCAGGACTGCGGTGGTTGTGATGACCCTACACTCACGCAGGGGGATGCTGTGTTCCTGGCTCAAGAGATAATACGTAAAAAACGCGATGGACAACCGTTGAGCGAAGAGGAAATTCGTTTCTTCATCAATGGCGTTCGTGACAACGCGGTGTCTGAAGGGCAAATCGCCGCGTTGGCGATGACCATCTATTTCCACGACATGAGCATGGCGGAGCGCGTTGCGCTGACCATGGCGATGCGCGATTCCGGCACGGTGCTGGACTGGAACAGCCTGTCGTTGAACGGGCCGATCGTCGACAAACACTCCACCGGCGGCGTGGGCGACGTCACGTCGCTGATGCTCGGTCCGATGGTGGCGGCCTGCGGCGGCTACGTGCCGATGATTTCCGGTCGCGGCCTCGGTCATACCGGCGGCACTCTGGATAAACTGGAAGCCATTCCCGGTTTCAATATTTTCCCGGATGACAACGCGTTTCGCAAAATCATTAAGGACGTCGGTGTGGCGATTATCGGCCAGACCAGCTCGCTGGCTCCAGCGGATAAACGGTTCTATGCTACCCGCGACATCACCGCCACCGTGGATTCGATTCCACTGATTACCGCCTCAATCCTCGCCAAGAAACTGGCGGAAGGTCTGGACGCGTTGGTGATGGACGTCAAGGTCGGCTCTGGCGCCTTTATGCCGACCTACGCGCTGTCAGAGGATTTGGCGCAGGCGATCGTTGGCGTGGCCAACGGCGCCGGTTGCAAAACCACCGCGCTGCTGACCGACATGAATCAGGTACTGGCTTCCAGCGCTGGCAATGCGGTTGAGGTCCGTGAGGCGGTACGCTTCCTGACCGGTGAATACCGTAATCCGCGCCTGCTGGACGTGACGATGGCACTGTGCGTGGAAATGCTGCTGTCTGGCGGTTTGGCGCGCGACGACGCCGATGCGCGTGCCAAGTTACACGCGGTGCTGGACAACGGCAAAGCGGCAGACATCTTCGGCCGCATGGTCGCGGCGCAGCAGGGGCCGAGCGATTTCGTCGAGCGTTACGACCACTACCTGCCGGTTGCCATGATGAGCAAGCCGGTGTATGCCGACCAGCCGGGTATCGTTACCGCCATGGACACGCGTGCGCTGGGCATGGCGGTAGTGACGTTGGGCGGCGGGCGTCGCCGGGCAAGCGACAGCATCGATTACAGCGTTGGCCTGACCGATATGGCGCGTCTGGGCGACAGCGTCGATACCCAGCGCCCGCTGGCGGTGATCCATGCCAACGACGAAGAGAGCTGGCAGCAGGCGGCTGACGCGGTGCGCAGCGCGATGACGCTGGGTACTACGGCTGCAGAAACCACGCCGGTGGTATACCAGCGCATTACGGCCTGACGTCGGCTTTCTATATTGAATTGATGGCAACCGCTCATCTTAGTGGTTGCTGGATATACCCAACGGATTTCGCACCACGGCTAGAGGGCAAGGGCGGGCAGCAACGGAACTTGTTCGGTAACTGACCGGGGTGACAAATCGGCCACCGCGACCACGTAAGGGCAAGGCCCAGCGATGGAGCGAGTAACGCGCAGCCAACAACGTCGTAGCGCGAAAGACAATGGGTATCACGCAGGAGAACAGCATGAAACGTACGTTTATTATGGTTTTGGATTCATTCGGTATCGGCGCGAGCGAAGATGCTGAACGTTTTGGCGACAAAGGCTCTGATACGCTCGGCCACATTGCCGCCGCCTGTGCGCGCGGTGAAGCCAATACCGGCCGTAATGGCCCGTTGACCCTGCCAAACCTGAGCCGTCTCGGCCTGGGCAAAGCGGCACAGGAATCCACCGGCAGCTTCCCGCAGGGGCTGGATGAAAACGCCGATATCATCGGTGCTTACGGCTATGCCAGCGAACTGTCTTCCGGTAAGGACACGCCGTCAGGCCACTGGGAAATTGCCGGCGTGCCGGTACTGTTCGACTGGGGTTATTTCAGTGATGAACACAACAGTTTCCCGCAGGAACTGCTGGATAAACTGGTCGAACGCGCCAATCTGCCAGGTTACCTTGGCAACTGCCATTCGTCCGGCACGGTGATCCTCGATCAGCTTGGTGAAGAGCACATGAAGAGCGGCAAGCCCATCTTCTATACTTCGGCGGATTCGGTGTTCCAGATTGCCTGCCATGAAGAGACCTTTGGCCTGGAGCGGTTGTACCAGCTGTGCGAGATCGCCCGCGAAGAACTGACCGAAGGCGGCTACAATATTGGCCGGGTGATCGCGCGGCCGTTCATCGGCGATAAGCCGGGCAACTTCCAGCGTACCGGCAACCGTCACGATCTGGCGGTCGAGCCGCCGGCGCCTACCGTGCTGAAAAAGCTGGTGGATGAGAAAGGCGGGGAAGTGGTGTCGATCGGTAAAATTGCCGATATCTACGCCAACGTCGGCATCACCAAAAAGGTGAAGGCCACCGGCATCGATGCGCTGTTTGACGCCACGGTAAGCGAAATGGAAAAAGCCGGCGACAACACCATTGTGTTTACCAACTTTGTCGATTTCGACTCTTCTTACGGTCACCGCCGTGACGTGGCGGGCTATGCCGCCGCGCTGGAGCTGTTCGATCGCCGCCTGCCGGAGCTGCTGAAGCTGGTGAAAGATGACGATATGATTATCTTCACCGCCGATCACGGTTGTGACCCGACCTGGAGCGGTACCGACCACACCCGTGAGCACATTCCGGTGCTGGTGTACGGCCCGAAAATCCAGCCAGGTTCGCTGGGCCACCGCGCAACCTTCGCCGATATCGGCCAGACCGTTGCCAACTATTTTGGCCTGTCGCCGATGGAATACGGCAAACCGATGTTCTAAATACCTGTTGGCGTCGGGTGACTGCCCGGCGCATTTTTATTCATGACGATGATTTGAAGGAAAATAATTATGGCAACGCCGCATATTAACGCTGAGATGGGTGACTTCGCTGACGTAGTACTGATGCCGGGCGATCCACTGCGTGCGAAATATATCGCCGAAACCTTCCTGGAAGGCGCGGTGGAAGTCAATAACGTGCGTGGCATGCTGGGCTTCACCGGCACTTACAAGGGCCGCAAAATCTCGGTAATGGGCCATGGCATGGGGATCCCGTCCTGCTCCATCTATGCGCGTGAACTGATCGCGGAATTCGGCGTGAAGAAAATCATCCGCGTGGGATCGTGCGGCGCGGTGCGTGACGATGTCAAACTGCGTGACGTGGTGATCGGTATGGGGGCCTGTACCGACTCCAAGGTCAACCGCATGCGCTTCAAGGATCACGACTACGCGGCAATTGCCGATTTCGATATGGTACGCAACGCGGTAGACGCGGCGGCGGCGCAGGGCATCCCGGCACGCGTGGGCAACATCTTCTCGGCCGATCTGTTCTACACCCCGGATGCCGATATGTTCCAGGTCATGAAGAAGTACGGCATTCTGGGCGTGGAAATGGAAGCTGCCGGCATCTACGGCGTGGCGGCGGAGCTGTATGAAGAGTTTGGTTGCAAGGCGCTGACCATCTGTACCGTTTCTGACCATATCCTGCGTCACGAAGCGACCACCGCGGCGGAACGCCAGACTACCTTTAACGATATGATCGTCATCGCGCTGGAAGCCGTGCTGCTGGGCGACAAAGCGTAAGTTGGCGTAGCGGCGGTCGACACCGCCGCCATGAAAAATGCCGGTCAGTTAATCCTGACCGGCATTTTTGCATTCTATCGCTGCTGAACCGCCGCGTTATCCGCCGTCGGTTTTATTCGGCTTGTCGTCCGGCGCGTCTTCTACGCTGCTGCCTTCTTCCAGCGGGTTGTTGGCGGTGAGCAGATAAGGCGACTGCTGCCAACGACTGCGTCGCCCTTGCAACAGGGTGCGCGCCAGAATAATGCCGATGGCCAGTGCCAGCAGGATCATCAGCCGCAGCAGGTTGGTGGTGTTGTCGACCTGTTTGGATTCGGTGGCCAGCACGTGAGTATCCAGCGTGACGCGCAGAAAGCCGAGCGGGCCATCCTTGCTCTGGATCATGGCGACCAATTGATGGTTGAAATAGCTGCCGGCGCGCTTGCCGTCGAGCGACAGCCGATCGCGCACGCTGATGTTTTCGCCGGCATGGGCCACCAGCGAACCGTCTAACTGATAGACGCCGGCGTCAAGGATACGGCTGTGATCGGTCAGCTGTTGCAGTATCGCATCGATACGTTGGTTGTCGACGTCGCTGTCGTCGTCGAGCAGCGGTGCCAGGCTGAAGGCGACCTGCTTGGTCAGGGTTTGCGCCAGCTCTTCCACCTGTTCTGAACGCGCCAATTGATGACTGAGGCTAAAATAGGACGCACCCTGCATCAACAATACCAGCAGCGCCAGGCAAATCAGTATGATAGCCGTGCGATGCAGGCGGAATTTAAGTTTAGCTTTAGCCATGCGGCTTCCTTGGGATCAGGGACACTTTATGTTGCCAGAACCAACTACGATAGGATAGCTTGATGCGTCGTTTTTCTACTGGTGCCCCCTGCAGGAGTTAATAATGTCGAATAGTCTGACCTATTGCGATCTCCCGGCCGAGATCTCTCAATGGCCGGGTCTTCCGCTTTCGCTGAGCGGTGACGAAGTGATGCCGCTGGATTATCGGGCGGGCCACACCGGTTGGCTACTGTATGGCAGACAGCTGGACAAGGATCGCATCACCCAATTTCAGCGCAAGCTGGGCGCGGCAATGGTCATTGTCACCGCCTGGTGCGTAGAGGACTATCAGGTGGTACGTCTGGCGGGCAGCCTGACGCCGCGCGCCAAAACGCTGGCGGCGGAAAACGGCCTCGACGTCGCGCCGCTCGGCAAGATACCGCATCTGCGTTCCCCGGGCCTGCTGGTGATGGATATGGACTCCACGGCGATCGAGATTGAATGTATCGATGAAATCGCCAAACTGGCCGGCGTGGGCGAGCAGGTCTCGGCGGTAACCGAACGCGCGATGCGCGGTGAACTGGACTTCACCGCCAGTCTGCGTCAACGCGTTGGCACGCTGAAGGGTGCCGATGCCAATATTCTTAAACAGGTGCTGGAAACGTTGCCGTTGATGCCCGGCCTCACCAGTCTGGTGCGTAAATTGCAGGCGCTAGACTGGCATGTCGCCATTGCTTCTGGCGGCTTCACCTATTATGCCGAACACCTGCGCGACAAGCTGAAGCTGACGGCGGTGGTGGCCAACGAGCTGGAAATCCGTGACGGCAAGCTTACCGGCGAAGTGCTGGGGCCGATCGTGGATGCGCAACACAAGGCGGATACCTTGCTGCGGTTGGCGGAAAAACTGCAGATCCCGCTACAGCAAACCGTGGCTATCGGTGACGGTGCCAACGACGTGAAAATGATGCAGGCGGCCGGTCTGGGCATCGCCTACCACGCCAAGCCGAAAGTGTATGACAAAGCCCAGGTGGCGATTCGCCATGCCGATTTGATGGGCGTATTATGCGTGCTCAGCGGCAGTTTGAAGCGCGAAGTGCGTTAAACCGCAGCAGCGCCGCTCGACGGGCCGGCGCAGCATCAGCAATCAGCATTCTCAAAGAGGTAATACGTGGCAAAAGCAGCAAAACGGGCGTTCGTATGTAATGAGTGCGGTGCGGATTATCCACGCTGGCAGGGGCAATGCAGCGCGTGTCACGCCTGGAATACCATTACGGAAGTTCGTCTGGCTGCGGCGTCTTCTTCGACACGCACCGAGCGTTTCAGCGGCTATGCCGGTGAAACCGGCGTCAGCAAGGTACAGCGACTGTCCGACATCAGTCTGGAAGAGCTACCGCGTTTTTCGACCGGTTTTCTGGAATTTGACCGGGTACTGGGCGGCGGCGTGGTGCCGGGCAGCGCCATTCTGATCGGCGGCAGCCCCGGCGCGGGGAAAAGTACGCTGTTGCTGCAAACGCTGTGCAAACTGTCTGAACAGATGAAAACGTTGTATGTCACCGGTGAAGAGTCGTTGCAGCAGGTGGCGATGCGCGCGCATCGCCTGGCCTTGCCGACCGACAATCTGAATATGCTATCGGAAACCAGCATCGAACAGATTTGCCTGATCGCCGAACAGGAACAGCCACGACTGATGGTGATTGACTCCATCCAGGTGATGCACATGGCGGATATCCAGTCTTCGCCGGGCAGCGTGGCGCAGGTGCGCGAAACCGCGGCTTACCTGACGCGCTTCGCCAAGACGCGCGGCGTGGCCATCGTGATGGTGGGGCACGTCACCAAAGACGGCTCGCTGGCCGGGCCGAAGGTGCTGGAACACTGCATCGACTGTTCGATTTTGCTCGATGGCGATGCCGATTCGCGCTTCCGTACGCTGCGCAGCCACAAAAACCGTTTTGGCGCAGTGAACGAACTTGGTGTGTTTGCCATGACCGAACAGGGATTACGCGAAGTTAGCAACCCGTCGGCGATTTTCCTTAGCCGTGGCGAAGTCACCTCCGGCAGTTCGGTGATGGTGGTGTGGGAAGGTACCCGGCCGCTGCTGGTGGAGATCCAGGCGCTGGTGGATCATTCGATGATGTCCAACCCGCGTCGGGTGGCGGTCGGGCTGGAACAGAACCGACTGGCGATCCTGCTGGCGGTGCTGCACCGCCACGGCGGGTTGCAGATGGCGGATCAGGATGTGTTCGTTAACGTGGTCGGTGGCGTGAAGGTAACGGAAACCAGCGCCGATTTGGCGTTGCTGATGTCGCTGGTGTCCAGTTTACGCGATCGGCCGTTGCCGCAGGATCTGGTGGTGTTTGGCGAGGTGGGACTGGCCGGTGAGATCCGCCCGGTGCCGAGCGGCCAGGAGCGGATTTCCGAGGCGGCCAAGCACGGTTTCAAGCGCGCCATCGTGCCACATGCCAACGTGCCGAAAAAAATGCCGCCGAATATGCAGGTATTCGGCGTGAAGAAACTGGCGGACGCGCTGGCGGTGCTGGACGAGTTTTAATCTGCCATGGTTCGGCGAAATTATGCTATTTTGTTTAGCATATTAAACGGGAGGCGGTATGCCGCAATTTGATTACCTGAAAGCAGCGATCAAGCAAAAAGGCTGCACCCTGCAACAGGTGGCTGATGCCAGCAGCATGACCAAAGGCTATCTAAGCCAATTGCTCAACGACAAAATCAAAAGCCCGAGCGCGCAGAAACTGGAGGCGTTGCACCGTTATCTGGGGCTGGAATTCCCACGTCGGGTAAAAACGGTGGGGGTGGTGTTTGGTAAATTTTACCCACTGCATACCGGTCACATCTACCTGATCCAGCGCGCCTGCAGCCAGGTGGATGAGCTGCACGTCATTCTGTGCTACGACGAACCGCGCGACCGCGAGCTGTTCGAAAACAGTTCGATGTCGCAGCAACCGACGGTCAGCGACCGACTGCGCTGGCTGCTGCAAACCTTCAAGTACCAAAAGAACATCCGCATTCATGCGTTTGACGAACAGGGCATCGAGCCGTATCCGCACGGCTGGGGCGTGTGGAGCAACGGTATGAAGCAGTTTATGGATCAGCAGGGCATTGTGCCGAGTTTTATCTATTCCAGCGAAACGCAGGACGCACCGCGTTATCGCGAGTATCTTGATACCGAAACCATTCTGATCGATCCTCAGCGCTCATTTATGAACATCAGCGGCCGGCAGATTCGCCAGGATCCGTTCCGCTATTGGGAATATATTCCGACCGAGGTGAAGCCGTTTTTCGTGCGTACCGTGGCGATACTCGGCGGCGAGTCGAGCGGAAAATCGACTCTGGTCAACAAGTTGGCCAATATTTTCAATACCACCAGCGCCTGGGAGTATGGTCGCGATTACGTGTTTTCCCACCTGGGCGGCGATGAGATGGCGCTGCAATACTCCGACTACGACAAGATTGCGCTCGGCCAGGCTCAGTACGTTGATTTTGCGGTGAAATATGCTAACAAAGTGGCGTTTATCGATACCGATTTCGTCACTACCCAGGCGTTTTGCAAAAAATACGAGGGGCGCGAGCACCCGTTTGTTCAGGCGCTGATTGACGAATACCGTTTCGATTTGGTGATCCTGTTGGAAAACAACACGCCGTGGGTAGCCGACGGCTTGCGCAGTCTGGGGGCGCCGACCGACCGCAAGGCGTTCCAGCATCTGCTCGAAGAGATGCTGCACGCCAATAATATTGACTATGTGCACGTCGAATCCAGCGATTACGAAGAACGTTTCCTGCGTTGCGTCGAGCTGGTGCAACAACTGCTGGCCGCCGATGCCGAGCGCCTGCTGGCCTATTAGCCGCGCGCCGGGCCTAGCGGGTTAGCGGAAGTTGCCGTCTGGCTAACAGAAACGCCACGGCGCATGCATATTTGTCTTCTTGTTTAGCCAGGGTTCATTAAGCACTGATTAAGTTGGGCTTTTCGTCAAACTCAAGATCGTAACGCTATGACGTATCGCCCATTGATTCTCTGGCTGCTGTGCTATGCGACGGCATGGACGCTGCTGACCTACCTACTCGATCCCACCGTGCCTTATGACGCCGTCGAGGCGTTAAACTGGGGCACCAACGCCGAATGGGGTTCACCCAAAAACCCGTGGCTGGTGGGGGCGATGATGCAGCCGGTCGTTTGGCTGCCGTGGCTGTCGTTGCCGCTGTATTGGTATGCGGTGCATTTTATGGCAATCGCCATTGGCATGCTGGGAGTATGGTTGTTGGCGCTGCGTCTTGGCGGCAGTCAGCGACTGGCCTGGCTGGCGCTGCTGACGCTCAATGTCTCTGGCATTATCAATATCGATATCATCCCCTATAACGATAATTACCTGTTGGTGATGCTGTGGCCGTGGCTAATGCTGTGCTATTACCAGGCGATCACGCGCTCCGCCAACTGGTGGCCAGCGGTGGCCGTGGTGGCCGGTTTGGCGATGATGGCCAAATATTCTACCGCTGTTCTGGTTGGCGGGATGCTGCTGTCGACGCTGTGGGTAGCGCCTCTTCGCCGCTGCTATCGCCAGCCGCCATTTTACCTGGCGTTGGCTATCGGTCTGGCGTTGGTATTGCCGAATGCGCTGTGGCTATGGCAGCACGATTGGGTGGCATTCAGGTGGGTGGATTCACAGATAAAACGCCAGCTTAACCCTGGTATCCTGCTGACGCTGCTGCTGGTGTTTTACCCCGTTTCGCTCCTGTGGCTGATGCTGCGGCGGGCGGGGGCGGTTCTGTCCTGGCCCGATGAGATGGCAATGCGGGCGCTGCTGTGGATTTATCTGCTGCCGCTTTGCGCCATCATTGTATGGTTTTCGTTTAACGTCGGCGGCCGTTTGACCGAATGGCTGCAACCCTGGCTGATACTGGCTCCGCCGTTGCTGGTTGGCTGCGTGCGGCAACCGCCAAGCGGTTCATTGCGCGCGGCGATGCTGGGGTTGGGTTGTGCCGCGCTGGTGGTCTATCTGGGCTATGCGGCGGTAATGCTGGTCAACGTGCGCAACGCCGGTCAGAAGATGGTGGGTATCAAGGCGTTCAGCCTCGAGGTTGAGCAACGCTGGCGACAACGCTATCACAGTGAGCTGCGTTATGTCGGCGGCGATTATCTGTCCCAATGGCTGACGGTGTATGCCGATTCCCGACCGCAGATCGTGACGCGCTGGACGCTTGCTACGCGACCGAACATCTATAACGCCGATCTCAGCGCCACGCAGATTGCACGGCATGGCGTGGCGTTGATGGGGCGATTGGGCGAGCGCTGCGCGCAGAGTCGCTTTAACGGCGCGCTGGACAGCTGGCCGCAGCTGCGCATCGACTGGCAGCAGGAGCTGCCGTTCCAGGCCGATCCGCATGCTGAACGGCAGACGCTATGCGTGGCATTTGTCAGGCCGCAGCCGCGCTGACGCCGCCGCACCAGCCATCGTCACTCAGTAGGCGATCACCAACTTGCCCTGCATGTGGCCTTCCAGCAGTTTACGGTGTGCGGCATTCAGCGTTGCCACCGTCAGCCCTTGCAGCGTTTCGCTCAGTGTGCCGTTGAGTTTGCCTTCATCCAGCAGTTGGGCTACCTGTTGCAGGATCTCGCCCTGACGGGCAATATCCGGCGTGGTGAACATGCTGCGGGTAAACATGAACTCCCAGTGCAGTGCCGCGCTTTTTAATTTCAGCGCGTTTTGATCCAGCGGCCGTTCATTTTCGACGATCGTGCAAATGTGTCCCAATGGCGCAATCAATTCGCTCAGCGCCTGCCAATGGCCGTCGGTATCGTTCAGGCACAGGATATAGTCGACGCTTTCAATGCCTTCTTTTGCCAGGTTACCTTGCAGATCGTGATAATCCACCACCAGTTCGGCACCACGTTCACGGCACCAGGCGGCGGATTCCGGGCGCGAGGCGGTGGCGATCACCTTGAGCTTGCTGCGCAGCGCGGCCAGCGGGATCGCCAGCGAACCGACGCCGCCGGCGCCGCCGACGATCAGCAAGGTTTTACCGGCTTGCGCGTGCTGGATCTGCAAATGTTCGAACAGCGCTTCCCAGGCCGTCAGCGCGGTGAGCGGTATTGCGGCGGCTTCGGCCCAGTTCAGGCTGCGCGGCTTGTGGGCGCTGATGCGTGAATCAACCAACTGGTGGCTGGCGTTGCTGCCGGGGCGGGTGATATCACCGGCGTACCACACTTCATCGCCCGGTTTGAATCCGCTGACGCTGCTGCCTACCTCCAGCACTACGCCGCTGGCGTCCCAGCCGAGAATGCGCGGCTGTTGCAGACCGTTTTTTTGCAGGCCGGCATGCACCTTGGTATCTACCGGATTAACCGATGCGGCCTTCACCGCCACCAACAGGTCGTACTGACCCGGAACCGGTTTCTCGGTACTGATTTCGATAAAGTCGGCAGGGTTGGCGGGATCGACGGCAATTGCTTTAACAGACATGATAAGTCTCCTGTTGAATGAATAACCACAGTGTAGACCCGTGGCCGATGAATGATAATATGGACAATAACTAACTCAGAGTTCGTCTCAGGTGAACAATATTGTTTAAGCAATTGCAGGATATGGCGTTATTTGCACTGGTGGCAGAGTGCGGCAGCCTTACCGCTGCGGCGAAGCGAGCCGGACTGCCGAAATCCAGCGTCAGTCAGCGCATCAGCCAACTGGAAAGTACGCTGGGGCTACGGCTGCTCAACCGTACCACACGCCAGCTGAACCTGACATTCGCCGGCGAACGCTATCTGGTGCATTGTCAGGAGATGCTGAGCGCCGCCGAGCGCGCCGATCTGGCCTTGCAGCGGCTGCGGGATAATCCCAGCGGCCGTTTGCGCGTGTCTACCCCGGCCGGGCTTGGCGCAACCTTGCTGCCGTGGCTGGCGACCGATTTTCAGCGTCAATATCCGGACGTGTCGCTGGAAGTGTCGGTATCCGACGCCATGGTCGATCTGGTGCAAGAGGGGTTTGATGTCGCGCTGCGTACCGGCAAGCCGCAGGATTCCTCGCTTATTGGCCGCCGACTGGGCCATGCGCCACGCTATCTGCTGGCGTCACCGGCGTATCTGGCGCAGTTCCCGCCGATCGTGCATCCACAGCAGCTGTCGCTGCATCGCTGCATTGCCCATCGCGCCTGGACGGCGTTGATATTGCGACGTGAGGACGAGTATTTCCGCTGGCAGTTGCCGAGCGCACATACCACCGATAATTTGCTGTATGCGCGGGAATGTGCGCTGGCCGGAGCCGGTATTACCTTGCTGCCGGCGTTTCTCAGCCGCGAAGTGGTGGCCAGCCGGGGATTGGTGGAGGTGTTGCCGCAATGGCGGGCGGAAGGCAATGAACTGTATCTGGTGTATCCGAGTCGTAAATTGAACTCACCGGCGCTGGCCTGTTTTATCGACGTCGTCATGCAGCACCCGGCGTTTGCCGATTACGGTCAGGCGCTGTCGCCTTAACGCCACGACGCAAGCCAATAAAAAAGCCCGCACTCCAAGTTGCGGGCTTTTTGCTGCAGAAGACGGCTTATTTGGCGATCTTCTTGTACTTGATGCGGTGCGGTTCCAACGCCTCGGCGCCCAGCGTGCGCTTTTTGTATTCTTCGTATTCGGTGAAGTTACCTTCAAAGAATTCCACTTTGCCCTCATCCTGGTAGTCCAGAATGTGGGTGGCAATGCGGTCAAGGAACCAGCGGTCGTGCGAGATTACCATCGCGCAGCCCGGGAACTCCAACAGGGCGTTTTCCAGCGCGCGCAAGGTTTCGATGTCCAGGTCGTTGGTCGGTTCATCCAGCAGCAATACGTTGCCGCCCACTTGCAGCAGCTTGGCCAGATGCAGACGGCCACGTTCACCGCCGGACAGTTCGCCTACGCGCTTGCCCTGATCGACACCCTTGAAGTTGAAGCGGCCGACGTAGGCGCGGCTTGGCATTTCGGTGTTGCCGATGCGCATGATGTCCTGACCGCCGGACACTTCTTCCCATACCGTCTTGCCATTGTCCATGCTGTCGCGGAACTGATCGACGGAGGCCAGCTTGACGGTATCGCCCAGCACGATACTGCCCGAATCAGGCTGTTCCTGGCCCGACATCATGCGGAACAGGGTGGATTTACCCGCGCCGTTCGGGCCGATAATGCCGACGATGGCGCCTTTCGGTACCGAGAACGACAGATCGTCAATCAGCACGCGGTCGCCATAAGACTTGCGCAGGTTGCTGACTTCAACCACCTTGTCGCCGAGGCGTGCGCCAGGCGGAATAAACAGTTCGTTAGTTTCGTTGCGTTTTTGGTATTCGGTGCTGTTCAGTTCTTCAAAGCGAGCCAAACGGGCCTTGCCTTTGGACTGACGACCTTTGGCACCTTGACGCACCCACTCCAGCTCTTTTTCGATGGATTTGCGACGCGCCGCTTCGGCAGAGGCTTCCTGCGCCAGACGCGCATCCTTCTGCTCCAGCCAGGACGAATAGTTGCCTTCCCACGGGATGCCTTCGCCGCGGTCCAGTTCGAGGATCCAGCCGGCGACGTTATCCAGGAAGTAACGGTCGTGGGTAATCGCCACCACGGTGCCTTCGAAGTCATGCAGGAAACGCTCCAGCCAGGCCACGGATTCGGCATCCAGGTGGTTGGTCGGTTCGTCGAGCAGCAGCATGTCCGGTTTTTCCAGCAGCAGGCGGCACAGCGCGACGCGGCGGCGTTCACCACCGGAGAGGTTGGCGATTTTGGCATCCCATTCCGGCAGGCGCAGCGCATCGGCGGCACGCTCTAGCTGGGTGTTGAGGTTATGGCCGTCGTGAGCCTGAATGATCTCTTCCAGTCGGCCCTGTTCCGCGGCCAGCTTGTCAAAATCGGCGCCTTCTTCGGCATACAGCGCATACACTTCATCCAGGCGTTTCAGCGCGCCTACTACTTCTGCCAGCGCTTCTTCCACCGATTCGCGAACGGTGTGTTCCAGATTCAGCTGCGGTTCCTGCGGCAGATAGCCGATCTTGATGCCAGGCTGCGGG
Organism: Serratia sp. Sp408; assembly: GCF_057180665.1. Lineage (NCBI taxonomy): Bacteria > Pseudomonadati > Pseudomonadota > Gammaproteobacteria > Enterobacterales > Yersiniaceae > Serratia > Serratia sp. Sp408. Next base: position 223,091 of record NZ_JBXUFT010000005.1, on the reverse strand, counting down.
CGCGCTTCCCCTTCGATGTCGGTATCGATGCCGGCCATAATGCGCAGCAGGGTGGATTTACCCGCACCGTTCAGGCCCAGCACGCCGATTTTGGCGCCGGGGAAGAAGCTGAGGGAGATGTTTTTCAAAATATGACGCTTCGGCGGGACAATCTTGCCGACGCGATGCATGGTATAGACGTATTGAGCCACGGTGCTCGAGCCTCGCTATATCAGTTTTATAGGATGTCTGGGGCGGGAGTGTAGCCCGTTTTGCCGTTTGATCCCAGCCATCAGGTGACGATCGCCAAGTATAACGGGAAATGCGCCTTTGCAGGCGCATTTTGCGGTGATTTATGGGGTGACGATAATGGAAACGCGGCGGTTTTCGGCGCGGCCGCTGGCGGTGCGGTTGTCAGCCACCGGATCGCGTTTGCCGCGGCCACGGGTTTCGATGTTGGCGCGCGGAATGCCGACGCTGGCCAGCAGATCGGCCACCGCATTGGCGCGGCGCAGCGATAGCCGATCGTTATAGCTGTCTTCGCCGTAGTTATCGGTGTGGCCGTCCAGGCGGAATTTGACGATATCGACGCTGAGCAGGGCGCGGCCCATTTTCTGCACCGTTTCGGTGCTGGCAGGGTTCAGCTTGCCGATATTATTGCCAAACAGCACCTTGTCCGACATGCCGAATTCCCAGCCGTTATCGGTCAACTTGAACCCTTGCGCCTGCAGCAGTGCCACCTGCTCCGCCGTCAGTCCCTGTGGTTTGCTCTGGCAGCCCGCCAGAGCCAGCACGGCAATGAAGATCATGGCCAACAGTGCGAAAGGTGTTTTAGACAATTGCTGTTTCATAATTTTTCCCTGATTTTAATTATTTGGCTGCGGCGCTTTATTTGTGGATCGCGAGCCGCCAGCCTCCATTGTAACGATGCTTTGCCTGATACATCGCATCGTCGGCTTCATGCAATAAACCCTGAGGCGTTGCCGCATGCTCAGGATAAAGGGCAATACCAATGCTGAGCGAGAGCACCATCTGCTGCTCGTTCGGCAGCGTTACCGGCTGTGTCATGCAGTCGATAATATTGTCGGCTATCCGCGTGACGTCCTCGGTGCCGTGAACCGGAGCCAACAGCACCGCGAATTCATCGCCACCCAGGCGTGCCACCAGATCGCCATCGCGCAGCTGTGCGCGGATGCGTCCGGCGATAGTGGTCAGTACCGCGTCGCCTGCCGCATGTCCGTAACTGTCGTTCACCTCCTTAAAGCGGTCGCCGTCAATAAACAGCACCGCCAGTTTTGTTGTGGCGTCGCTGTCGCTCACTGCGCGGCTCAGCCGACCTTCGAAAAAGGCGCGGTTGGGCAAGCCGGTCAGGCTGTCGTGCGTGGCGCGATGGGTGAGGGAGTCGTTCTCCTGTTTGAGGTGCGCCTGCCAGGCTTCCAGCTCATCAAGCAAGCCATTGAAATCACTGCTCAATTCGTGTAGTTCAGCAATCGGCGCCGAGGGTACGCGCAGGCCAAAGGTACGATCGCGCCGCACCGCATGCGCCACATTGGCAATATCGTCCAGCGAGCTGACGATGCCGCGCAGCATGCGCCGCGACAGCACCAGGGCGCACAGGGTGCTGAGCGCCAGGCAGGCGAGCATGCCGATCAGGCCGCGTAACAAAAAGCGCAGCAGGCTGCCGCCGTGGCCGCTCAGCCACACGGTGCCGACCTGTTTGCCGCCGTGCACGATCGGCAGCACCACGGCTTCTGGCAGCGCCCAGCGGGCGACCATCTGCTCAAGGCCATGCAACGGCCCGTCTTTGGGGTGATGCCAACTGGCCAGCACTTTATTGTGGCTGTCGATGATACGCGCTTCCGACACTTCTTCATTGGAGGCGATCATCATCAGCGTATCGCGCACTGCGGTGCGGTCCTCGAACACCACTGCGGCCTCGACGGTATAGCTTATCGAACGGGCGATCAGGTGCAGGTTATGATCGGCATAGGCGCGCAGCGCAATCAGCGCCACCAGCGTCAGAAATACCCCGGCGGTGCCAACGGCAATCAGCGCCAATCCCAGATTCATGCGCTGCAATACCCGGCCTAGCGTCGGGCGTGACTGACCCGAACGGTTTTTGCGCAACAGGTTCATGGCGATGGCTCCTGTTTGCGCGCCAGTTGTAATACGTTCGGATGCACGCGCACGCCGCTGCGCGCCAATGCGTCCAGATTGACTTTAAACCCGACTCGATCGCTGTCCAGGTTTTGCAGACAGAAAGCGCTGCCGGCGGAACACTCGACGTCGTTTTCGCTGATGCTGAGAATCGAGTGGCCGGCGATACGGTGAATAAAGTCCTGCCGTTGTGCGTGGCTGACATCGCCAAGGTAGATCACATCGCAACTGCTGCTTAGCGCCGGGCTGTCAAACGGCAGACTGAGGGTTTTTATCGGGTGCGGCGCGCCGAGCAGCACCGGGTCGAACAGCCCGGCGGCATAACGCGTGGGGGCAGTGACACACAGGCGAATGGGGTTGGGCTCGCTCGGCCAACGCGCATAGCTGATGATACCGACCACTATGGTGGTAACGGCATGGGTGCGTGTCTGTAGCGGATCGACCGCGTTGGGGCGTGCATGGCTGCTGCATGCCATCAGCAGCAACAGAGCCACAAGATAGGGACGTGCGGCAATCAGGCTCATCAATGAACCTTGCGAACCTTTGGCCACTTTGTTGGCAAGTTGCAACATTGTCATCTGCCGATTCCGCCCATGCTTGCAGCCCCGCGACGGCAGCGAAATAATAAATAATCTGGCCCGGATGAAGGGGAAGAGATATTGCTGAAATCTATCAACTGCACAATTTAATGAACATTTTATAACCCACAATTTGCGCGGATTGTATTATAAGCCTTAGCTGATGTGCGCTTTATGTGCCGTTTTCTCGGAATTATCCTACCTGTTTTTGCACTAAAAAAAACGACAAACCGGTTTTACCCGGCTTTTTATTTGACGTTCGCACTGTAATTCAGCGTGTACGCGACGCGTTGTGCATTTTTCCGCTGTTTTTCATCTACAGTAATGAATGGATAGGCTTTTGTGCTGTCTATGATAAAGCGTCACTTCTGGCGCAACCTATTTGTTCTGGCGTGGTATCCCACGGCAGGGCGTGAGACACTCGTGGAGTGAACATCACGGCTCGTTGACTGCTGGCGCGGCGCGGCAACGGGGCGTCGGCTCCAGGCACCACAATCAGCGAGGATAGAATCAGTATGGTCAAGGTGGACAAATGGCGGTTTCTGGCGGTGGGTCTTTGCCTGACGGCCTTTTCGGGGATGGCTGCGGCGGATTCGCTGGATGCTCAACGCCAGCGCTACCAGCAAATCAAGCAGGCCTGGGACAATCAGCAAATGGATGTGGTGGCGCAATTGATGCCAACGCTGCGTGATTATCCGCTTTATCCGTATCTGGAGTACCGTCAGCTAACGCAGGATCTTGGCAGCGTCGGCTATTCGCAGGTCAGTACGTTTATTCAGCAGCACCCGACGTTACCGCCGGCCAAGTCGCTCTCCTCCCGTTTTGTCAACGAACTGGCGCGTCGCGAAGACTGGCGAACGCTGCTGACGTTCAGTCCACAGGCGCCAAAACCGGTCGCCGCCCGCTGTAATTATTACTATGCCAAATGGGCAACCGGCGATCGCCAGGCCGCCTGGGCCGGCACGGAAGAGATCTGGCTGTCTGGCAAGTCGTTGCCGGGCGCTTGCGACAAGCTGTTCAGCGTCTGGCAGGCCGCCGGCAGGCAAACGCCGCTGATCACGTTGGAACGCATGAAGCTGGCATTGAAAGAGGGTAACAGCGGGCTGGTGAACCATCTGGCGCGGCAATTGCCGTCGGATTACCAAACCATGGGTGATGCGCTGGTCAGCTTGCAAAACGATCCGGCCAGCGTCGAAGCGTTTGCCCGCAGCGTCGGCCCGACCGATTTCACCCGTGCGGCAACCGGCATCGCCTTTGCCCGTTTGGCGAGACAGGATGCCGAAAATGCCCGTCTGATGATCCCGACCCTGGCCCGTTTGCAAAAGATGAGCGAAAGCGAACGACTGGAGCTGGAGGAATCGGTCGCCTGGCGTCTGATGGGCAACGACGCCAGCGATGAACAGGCGCAGTGGCGCGACGCGGTGATCCTGCGCAGCCAGTCGCCGTCGCTGCTGGAGCGTCGGGTGCGTATGGCACTGGGCGCTGGCGATAAGACCGGGCTGAAAACCTGGCTGGCACGGTTGCCGGAGGCGTCGCGCAATAAAGATGAATGGCGCTACTGGCGCGCCAGCGTATTGATCGATCAAGGTCAGCGCAGCCAAGGCGAAGAGATGCTGCGTAACCTGATGAACGATCGCGGTTTCTACCCGATGGTGGCGGCGCAGAAACTGAACGTCACTTACCCGGTGATGGTGGCAGTGGCCGCTACGCCGCGCACCCCACTGGTCAGCGGCCCGGAAGTAGCCCGAGTGCGGGAACTGATGTACTGGAATATGGATAACCTGGCGCGCAGCGAGTGGAGCTCCTTTGTGGCCAGCCGCAGCCGTCCGGAACAGGAAGCGCTGGCGCGTTACGCCTTCGATCAGAAATGGGCCAACCTGAGCGTTCAGGCGACCATCGTCGGTAAAATGTGGGATCATCTGGAGGAGCGTTTCCCGATGGCCTGGCCGGACGAATTCCGCCGCGCCACCGATGACAAAGGTATTACCCCGAGTTATGCGATGGCGATCGCACGCCAGGAAAGCGCCTGGAACCCGAAAGCGCAATCGCCGGTGGGGGCCGCCGGCCTGATGCAGGTGATGCCACGCACCGCCCAGCACACGGTGCAGAAGTTCGGCATTCCTGGCTATTCAAGCCAGAGCCAGCTGTTTGATCCGCAAACCAACATTACCATTGGTACCCAGTATCTGGAGTCGGTCTATCAGCAGTTTGGCCGCAACCGTATTCTGGCTTCGGCGGCGTATAACGCGGGACCGTCGCGGGTCAATACCTGGCTAGGCAGCAGCGATGGCCGCATCGACGCGATCGCATTTGTCGAAAGCATTCCATTTTCGGAAACCCGCGGCTACGTGAAGAACGTGCTGGCCTATGACGCGTTTTATCGCTACTTCATGCACCAGCAGGCAAAAGTGTTAACCGATGCCGAATGGCAGAGGCGTTACTGATTTCAGTTTCGTTATGGTATGCTGCTGTACTAGTTAAATAGTATGGTGGCTGCCATGACGCAATTATCACTTAACGATCCCGCTCTTTCAGAACAAGGCAATGAAGATTGGCTGCGCTTCGTCGCGCTGTTGCAGAACGCCTTTGACCAGGATCTGCACCAGCCGTTGATGCAACTGCTGCTGACGCCGGACGAGCGCACCGCGTTGGGTACGCGCGTGCGTATTATTCAGGAACTGATGCGCGGCGAGATGAGCCAGCGTGAACTGAAGAACGAGCTGGGGGCCGGGATTGCCACGATAACCCGTGGCTCCAACAGCCTGAAGGCGGCACCGCCGGCGCTCAAGCAATGGCTGGAACAGCAACTGCTGGGCGAAGCACAGTAGCGCCGCGCCCAGGCGGTTTACTGATTCGGGGAACTGGCGATGTGGTTTTGGTAAATCGGATTAATGAAAGGCACCAGCGCCAGCATTAACGCCTGTTGATAGACGCTGGTGCGGCTTAAACGCCCGTCGGTGAAGAAGCCGATAGCCCCGCCCTGGCGCTTCACTTCGGCATTACCGGAAATATCCGCCATTTCGCTCCCCAGTTCGCGCCCTGCACGGATCCCCTGTAAAATCGTTTCCGGCAGCATCAGGCTGGCTGAGCGCGACTCGCCACGGGTGTGTGGATTCTCGATGGTCATCCAGGCGAATGTCATATTATCTTCAATGCCAGCCTCGACGCCGACCCAGAAGTCGGCTTCCGGCCGTACCTGCCGCGCTTCCATCACGCGCTGGCGCGCGCCGGTGCGGGTTTCGGCATTGCCGATGGGTTGCAGTGAGACGCCGCTTGCGACGTCAAGGGGTTCGATGCGGCATTGGCCGGCACCGAAGGTATCGTCAAAGGCCAATTGAATAGCCTTGATCTTTGCCGGGTTGGTGGTAGCAGCAACAACATGGTACATAACGGGTTTAGCATCCTTAAGCTAAGAGCCTATCCTGAATACCGGGCACGGGCGCATGCGCTTGACCTCGGAAGATAAACTCAAGTTTCACGCAGTATAACGGAAAAGAAAAATGTTACAGGTATACCTCGTTCGCCACGGCGAAACGGAATGGAACGCGGCTCGCCGCATCCAGGGCCAATCTGACAGCCCGTTAACCGCCACCGGCGAACACCAGGCCCATCTGGTTGCCAAACGTGTCAGTGGTGAAGGTATCACGCACGTGATCACCAGCGACCTGGGTCGAACCCGCCGCACCGCGCAAATCATCGCACAGGCCTGCGGTTGCGAGGTGATCGACGAGCCTCGCCTGCGTGAGCTGCACATGGGCGTTCTGGAAGAACGTCTGATCGACAGCCTGACGCCGCAGGAAGAGCAGTGGCGCAAGCAGATGGTCGATGGTACTGCCGACGGCCGTATCCCTCAAGGTGAATCGATGATCGAACTGGCGGAACGCATGCGTGGTGCGCTGGAAAGCTGCCTGATGTTGCCGGAAGGCAGCAAGCCGCTGATTGTCAGCCACGGTATTGCGCTGGGCTGCCTTATCAGTACGGTACTGGGTTTACCGCCGTATGCCGAACGCCGTCTGCGCCTGCGTAACTGCTCATTGTCACGGATCGATCACCAGCAGAGCCCGTGGCTGGCGTCGGGCTGGATCGTCGAAACCGCGGGCGATGTGTCGCATCTCGACATGCCCGCGCTGGACGAATTACAGCGTTAACGGCGAATCGGGATCAGGTATTCGCAACTGATCTCGGTTGGTGGCTGCGGTGGTCGGCGACTCCCCTTGGGGTAGAAGCGTTCGACATCGTGGCCTTTGCGACGCGTCAGCTTTAGCGCCGGCAAACAGGTGCCGTACAGCGTCAGGATAAAGTCCTGCAGGCCCGAGCTCGGTCCTTCGTAGCGGAACAGCGCGTATTCGCCGCCTTGTAGCATGATAGGCTGGCCTTCCGACACGTTGTCCGGCACGTGATGCGGTTCGAGCGCGGTGGTGTACAGCACTTCCTGCTCGTCGTCTTTTTCCTGGCTTGGGCGCGAGTGGTGCAGGCCGTACAGCACCGGTGGCAGCGTATCGCTGTCGCCGAGATATTGTCGCCAGAATTGCGCGCGCAGTTCGGTGCGGAAGTTGGAGATCTGTTCCAGCGTGCAGGAATAGCTTTGCGTCAGGCCAATCAGCTGCTGTTCCGGCAAGCTAATGAACTCCGGTTGCGGCAGGGTAAACGCCCCCAGACGGATCGGCGGGCAGATACCGAATGCGCTCCAGTCCTCGGAACGACGATACAATGCCGGCGTCTGCGCAAACTGTTTTTTGAATGCGCGCGTGAAGGTCTGCTGTGAGTCAAAGCGGTACTGCAGAGCGATATCCAGAATCGGTCGGCTGGTCAAACGCAGCGCCACCGCCGCTTTGGATAGTCGTCTGGCCCGGATGTATGCGCCGATGGCATGACCGGTAATATCTTTGAACATCCGTTGCAGATGCCATTTTGAGTAGCCCGCTTTTGCCGCCACGTTATCCAGTGACAAAGGTTGGTCCAAATGGCTTTCCAGCCAGCTAAGCAGATCACGAATGATACCGGCTTGATCCATAGATCTTCCTCGTAGAGCTTTTGGGGTCGGAACCCGAACTGTTTATTCAATGCGCGGGTGCCTGTCACGAACGCTTGTCCCAAGCGGTTCTGCGTTGCACTCTTTGCCACCTGATGCCTGCATGGCCAACGTGTGAAGGGGCAATTCTTCCTTCAGGCGCAAAGAAATAACGCCGCCGCATGATAGCAATTTTTTTCGTTTGAGACTTCCAAAGATTTTTTTCACTCGCTGTGCTAAAAAGAACGCCATGGGTCAGGGAGGTCACTATTTTATGCCTAAAAGCATTAATAAGATTAATAATAAACCTCGGTATTACCGCGCACTTTTAGCTGGAGTTAAGTGAATGAAAAAAGGATGGATATTTTTGTTGGGATTAGTTTGCGCCACGGTTACCAGCGCGCAGGCGGAACAGGTAGGCTCGGTAGATACCGTATTTAAACTGTTTGGTCCGGATCATAAAATTGTGGTCGAAGCCTTCGACGATCCGGATGTTAAAAATGTAACTTGTTATATCAGTCGCGCTAAAACCGGCGGTATCAAAGGCGGCCTGGGGCTGGCGGAAGACACTGCGGATGCGGCGATTTCCTGTTCGCAGGTCGGGCCGATTGATCTGAGCGACAAAATCAGGAACGGCAAGGACAAGGGCAGCGTGGTGTTCCAGAAACGCACCTCGTTGGTGTTCAAGAAACTGCAGGTGGTACGTTTCTACGACGCCAAACGCAACGCACTGGTGTACCTGACCTATTCGGACAAAGTGGTAGACGGTTCACCGAAGAACGCCTTGAGCGCGGTGCCGATCATCCCATGGAACGGCGCTCGCTAATGCAAAAGGGTTCAGCGTGCTGAACCCTTTTTAATCGCCGAGGCGGAAGATTACTCTTCCAGCTCGCCGCAGAAGCGGTAACCTTCGCCGTGGATGGTGGCAATGATTTCCGGCGTGTCCGGCGTGGATTCGAAGTGCTTGCGAATACGGCGGATGGTCACATCAACGGTGCGGTCATGCGGCTTCAGTTCGCGGCCGGTCATTTTCTTCAGCAGTTCTCCGCGGGACTGGATCTTGCCCGGGTTTTCGCAGAAGTGCAGCATGGCGCGGAATTCGCTACGCGGCAGCTTGTACTGTTCGCCAGCAGGGCTGATCAGTGAACGGCTATTGATGTCCAGCTCCCAACCGTTGAACTTGTAGCTTTCCACCAGCTTGCGCTCTTCGCCGATGCTGCCCAGATTCATGGTGCGAGACAGCAGATTGCGCGCGCGGATAGTCAGCTCACGCGGGTTGAACGGCTTGGTGATGTAGTCATCGGCACCGATTTCCAGGCCGAGGATTTTATCTACCTCATTATCGCGGCCGGTCAGGAACATCAGTGCTACGCTGGCCTGTTCACGCAGTTCGCGTGCCAACAGCAGGCCGTTTTTGCCCGGCAGGTTGATATCCATGATAACCAGGTTGATATCATTTTCAGACAGAATGTTGTGCATCTCTGCACCATCATTGGCTTCATGAACAACGTAGCCTTCCGCCTCGAAAATGCTCTTCAGGGTGTTACGAGTGACTAACTCGTCTTCGACAATCAGAATGTGCGGGGTCTGCATATTTGCTACCTAAAATTGCCAACAAAATAGAAAATAGGAAGTACAGAAGTCTTTGTTTTGTTAGACGAGGGCAGAGATATTGCTCACGTTCCCTCATTACCAAATGACTAAAGTACGTAAACTCGTTCTTGATGCACTTTCCATCTCATGTCAACAAGATCGCTAGCTTGGTGGGGATGCTATTCCCTACAACCCCAAAGGTGCCAAAACGGCGCATATCCTAACCCTATTAACAGCAATATAACAGTGCGTGCCGAATTCATCACCCAACAAAACTACGGTTTGTTGACATATATCAAATTCAATTGTAGCACGTTAACAGATTTGTGAAAAACACTTACCGGGCTGCCGGTTTATGTCTTGGAACCACAAAAAGTATTAACGATTCAGCATTAACGGGATTAATGCGTTACAATTCTCGATGGAGTGCCAAACTCTGTTGTCTAACTGGTTGATGAATAAAAAATAAAAAACGTAACTTATATTTATGGTTGTTTGGCGCAAATTGATGCATCAACCGCTTGTTTTGTTATTCATTCATCATACTAGTGAGTTTTTGTTACGCATTTGTAAATATAATCAGTCATCGCTGAACAGTCAAAAGCCAGCGCGCAGTAATGGAGCATCGATGCAGTTACATATTGTTTTAGTGGCGCCGGCTCGGCCGGAAAACGTCGGCGCAGCAGCGCGGGCGATGAAAACCATGGGATTCAGTTCGCTGCGCATCGTCGACAGTGACGCGCATTTGCAGCCGGCGGCACGTTGGGTTGCGCATGGCGCCGGTGAGATCCTCGATGCGGTTCAGACCTTTCCCACCCTGGAACAGGCGCTGGCAGACGTCGACTTCACCGTTGCCACCACCGCCCGCAGCCGCGCCCGCTTCCACTATTACTGCACGCCGCAGGCGCTGCTGGAACAATTAAGTGAACGCAGCCAGTGGATGTCGCAGGCGGCGCTGGTGTTTGGTCGCGAGGATTCGGGGCTGACCAACGAAGAGCTGGAGCTGGCCGATCTGCTGACCGGCGTGCCAATGCAGGCCGATTACCCGTCGCTCAACCTCGGTCAAGCGGTAATGGTCTACTGCTACCAGCTGTCTGCGTTGATGAGCGTGGCGGCACCGCCATCGCCGACCGCCGATGGCGGTCAGTTGCAGGCGCTGCGTCAGCGTGCCGATCGGTTATTGCAAAATCTGGAGGTGGGTGACGACCAGAAATTGCGTGATTGGCTACATCAACGGTTGGGCTCACTGCCGCAACGCGATACCGTGATGTTACATACTTTGTTGCACGACATAGAAAAAAAACTGACCAAGTGATGACGATACGCCAAAGGGAATCTGTGGTGTGATTGACTGCAATATTGTCGTATGGCCGTTTTATGTTCTGATTTATGGCTTTTGTGCTGGTCTCATTGCGCAACCTGGTCATTGGACAGTAAATACGCAAAAACAAGAAATAATTTGACTTGGGATCGCGATTGCTTTAACCAATAGAGGGGACAGAGATTCTAATGAGACAGACAGACAAAATGCGAACCATCAGCCTGAACACCACAATTATTACCACCACCGATACCACAGGTAACGGGGCGGGCTGACGCGTACAGGAAACAAGAAGAAAAAAGCCCGCACCTAACCAGTGCGGGCTTTTTTTTCGGCGTAAATTCGGGAGATAACAGAAATGCGAGTGCTGAAATTTGGCGGAACCTCGGTGGCGAACGCGGAACGTTTTTTACGCGTTGCCGATATCATGGAAAGTAACGCAGGTCAGGGACAGGTGGCCACAGTGTTGTCCGCGCCGGCTAAAATCACCAACCATCTGGTGGCGATGATTGAAAAAACGGTAGCGGGGCAAGACATTCTGCCCAATATGAGCGACGCGGAACGTATTTTTGCCGATCTGTTGAGCGGATTGGCACAATCGCTGCCGAACTTTGACTCCCCTCGGCTGAAAAGCGTAGTCGATCAGGAGTTCGCGCAGTTGAAACAGGTACTGCATGGCGTAGCGCTGCTCGGCCAGTGCCCGGACAGCGTTAATGCCTCGATCATCTGCCGCGGCGAAAAACTGTCGATCGCCATCATGGAAGAGGTGTTCAAGGCCAGAGGCTTCCCGGTGACGGTGATCAATCCGGTGGAAAAACTGCTGGCGCAGGGGCACTATCTGGAGTCTACCGTCGATATTGCCGAGTCCACGCTGCGCATTGCTTCGGCAGCGATCCCGGCCGACCATATCATCCTGATGGCCGGCTTTACCGCCGGCAACGACAAGGGCGAGCTGGTGGTGCTGGGGCGTAACGGCTCCGACTATTCCGCCGCGGTGCTGGCCGCCTGCCTGCGTGCCGACTGCTGCGAGATCTGGACCGACGTCGATGGGGTGTACACCTGCGATCCGCGCACCGTACCGGATGCCAGGCTGCTGAAGTCGATGTCCTATCAGGAAGCGATGGAACTGTCCTATTTCGGCGCCAAGGTACTTCACCCCCGCACCATCACGCCGATTGCTCAATTCCAGATCCCCTGCCTGATTAAAAATACTGCCAATCCGCAAGCGCCAGGCACCCTGATCGGCGGTGAAAGCGTGGTTGACGATACGCCGGTCAAAGGCATTACCAACCTGAACAACATGGCGATGATCAACGTTTCCGGCCCAGGCATGAAAGGCATGGTTGGCATGGCGGCGCGGGTGTTTGCCGTGATGTCGCGCGCCGGCATTTCGGTGGTGCTGATCACCCAGTCCTCTTCCGAATACAGCATCAGTTTCTGCGTACCGCAAAACGAGCTGCAACGCGCTCGCCGCGCGCTGGGCGATGAGTTCTATCTGGAACTGAAGGATGGCCTGCTGGAGCCGCTGGACGTGGTCGAAAACCTGGCGATCATTTCGGTGGTTGGCGATGGCATGCGCACGCTGCGCGGTATTTCGGCGCGCTTCTTTACCGCGCTGGCCCGCGCCAATATCAATATCGTGGCGATTGCGCAGGGCTCCTCCGAACGTTCGATCTCGGTGGTGGTCAGTAACGAAGACGCCACTACCGGCGTGCGGGTGTGTCACCAGATGCTGTTCAACACCGATCAGGTGATTGAGGTGTTCGTGATTGGCGTCGGCGGCGTTGGCGGCGCGCTGATCGAACAGATTTATCGTCAGCAGCCGTGGCTCAAGCAAAAACACATCGATTTGCGGGTGTGCGGCATTGCTAATTCCCGTGCCATGCTGACCGACGTCCATGGCATCGCGCTGGACAGCTGGAGCGAGGCGCTGGCCGGTGCGCAAGAGCCGTTCAATCTGGGGCGTCTGATTCGCCTGGTGAAAGAGTATCATCTGTTGAACCCGGTGATCGTCGACTGTACCTCCAGCCAGGCGGTGGCGGATCAATATGTCGACTTCCTGGCCGACGGCTTCCATGTGGTCACGCCGAATAAAAAAGCCAACACCTCGTCGATGAATTTCTACCAACAGCTGCGCGCCGCCGCTGCCGGATCGCGACGCAAATTCCTTTACGATACCAACGTCGGCGCCGGCTTGCCGGTGATCGAAAACCTGCAGAACCTGCTGAACGCCGGCGACGAACTGACCCGTTTTTCCGGCATCCTGTCCGGTTCGCTGTCATTTATCTTCGGCAAACTGGATGAAGGCATGTCGCTGTCCGCCGCCACCCTGCAGGCCAAGGCCAACGGCTATACCGAGCCGGATCCGCGCGACGACCTGTCCGGTATGGACGTGGCGCGCAAACTGTTGATTTTGGCACGCGAAGCCGGTTACAAATTGGAGTTGGCCGACATCGAGGTGGAATCGGTGCTGCCGCCAGGCTTTGATGCCAGCGGCGATGTAGACACCTTCCTGGCGCGTTTACCGGCGCTGGACGAGGCATTCACCCGTCGCGTGGCCGATGCCACAGAACAGGGCAAAGTGCTGCGCTATGTTGGCGTTATCGAAGAGGGGCGCTGTCAGGTGCGTATTGATGCTGTTGATGGCAACGATCCATTATATAAAGTCAAAAACGGCGAAAACGCGCTGGCTTTTTACAGTCGCTATTATCAGCCATTGCCGTTGGTGTTACGCGGTTATGGCGCTGGCAATGATGTGACCGCGGCGGGGGTATTTGCTGATCTGTTGCGCACACTGTCATGGAAGTTGGGAGTTTAATATGGTTAAGGTGTATGCACCGGCTTCAATCGGTAACGTCAGCGTCGGTTTTGACGTGCTCGGCGCGGCCGTTTCACCGATCGACGGCACATTGCTGGGGGATTGCGTCAGCGTTGAGGCAGCCGACGCGTTCAGCCTGGAAAATGCCGGGCGTTTCGTCAGCAAGCTGCCTGCCGATCCGCAAGACAACATCGTTTATCAGTGTTGGCAGCGTTTTTGTCAGGAAATCGGTCGCGAGGTTCCGGTGGCGATGCGGCTGGAAAAAAACATGCCGATCGGTTCCGGCCTCGGCTCCAGCGCTTGCTCGGTGGTCGCCGGGCTGATGGCGATGAACGAATTCTGCCATCGTCCGCTCAATGAAATGCAGTTACTGGCGCTGATGGGCGAATTGGAAGGGCGTATTTCCGGCAGCGTGCATTACGACAACGTCGCCCCCTGCTATCTCGGCGGCCTGCAGCTGATGCTGGAAGAAGAAGGCTTCATCAGCCAGCAAGTGCCATGCTTTAACGACTGGCTGTGGGTGATGGCGTATCCGGGCATCAAGGTATCCACCGCCGAAGCGCGCGCTATCTTGCCGGCTCAGTACCGCCGCCAGGATTGCATCAGCCACGGGCGTTATCTGGCAGGCTTTATTCATGCCTGCCACACCCAGCAGCCGAAACTGGCGGCCAAACTGATGCAGGACGTGATTGCCGAGCCGTATCGCACCCGTCTGTTGCCAGGATTCGCCGAAGCGCGCAAGGCCGCGCAGGATATCGGTGCGTTGGCTTGCGGTATTTCGGGTTCCGGCCCCACGCTGTTTGCCGTTTGTGACGACGGCGCAACCGCACAGCGCATGGCCGACTGGCTGAAGAATCACTATCTGCAAAACGACGAAGGTTTTGTTCATATTTGCCGTCTGGATACCGCAGGCGCACGACTATTGGGATAACGCATGAAACTGTACAATCTTAAGGATCACAACGAACAGGTCAGCTTCGCACAGGCGATCAAACAGGGCCTGGGCAAGCAGCAGGGGCTGTTCTTCCCGCTGGAACTGCCGGAGTTCGAACTGACCGAGATCGATCATCTGCTGGAGTTGGATTTCGTTACTCGCAGCACGCGTATTCTGTCTGCCTTTATCGGTGAGGAAGTCAGCGAAGAAGCGCTGCACAAGCGGGTCAAGGCGGCGTTCGAGTTCCCGGCACCGGTGAAGCAGGTGCAAGATGACATCGCCTGTCTGGAGCTGTTCCACGGCCCGACGCTGGCGTTCAAGGATTTCGGCGGCCGTTTTATGGCGCAGATGCTGGCGGAAGTGGCTGGCGATGAACCGGTGACCATTCTCACCGCCACCTCCGGTGATACTGGTGCCGCGGTGGCGCATGCGTTCTATGGCCTGAAAAACGTGCGCGTGGTGATCCTGTATCCGCAGGGCAAGATCAGCCCGCTGCAGGAAAAACTGTTCTGCACGCTGGGCGGCAATATCCATACCGTGGCTGTCGACGGTGATTTCGACGCCTGTCAGGCTCTGGTAAAACAGGCGTTTGACGATCGGGAGTTGAAACAGGCGCTGCATCTCAATTCCGCCAACTCGATCAACATCAGCCGCCTGCTGGCGCAGATTTGCTATTACTTCGAAGCGGTGGCGCAACTGCCACAGGAAGCCCGTAACCAGCTGGTGGTTTCGGTGCCCAGCGGCAACTTTGGTGATTTGACGGCGGGTTTGCTGGCCAAGTCGCTCGGCCTGCCGGTGAAGCGTTTTATCGCCGCCACCAATGCCAACGACACGGTGCCGCGTTTCCTGGTGAACGGTCAATGGCAGCCTAATGCCACCGTTGCTACCCTGTCCAACGCCATGGACGTCAGCCAGCCAAACAACTGGCCGCGGGTGGAAGAGCTGTTCCGTCGCAAAATCTGGCAGTTGAAGGATCTGGGCTATGGCGCGGTGAGTGATGAAACCACCAAAGAAACCATGAAGGAGCTGGCGGCGCTGGGCTACATTTCCGAGCCGCATGCGGCGATTGCCTATCGACTGCTGCGCGACCAACTGAAGGAAGGGGAGTTCGGGCTGTTCCTGGGTACCGCGCATCCGGCCAAGTTCAAGGAGAGCGTTGAAGCGATCCTGGAGCAGCAACTGGCGTTGCCCAAGGCGCTGGCGCTGCGTGCCGAACTGCCGCTGCTGTCGCATTCGCTGAGCGCCGACTTTGCCGAATTGCGCAAGTTCCTGATGGCATTGCCGGCCTGACGGTCGCGCAACCAGCGTTGAAAAGCCGTCATCTGACGGCTTTTTTTACTGTTCCGGGCGCTTGAACACCAGTTCGTTACCGCTGGATGCCGCCCGATCGAAGGCGTAGCCTTCCAGATTAAAATCGGCCAGCTGTTCGGCGTTGGTCAGACGATTTTTGATGATAAAGCGGCTCATCAGGCCACGGGCCTTCTTGGCATAGAAGCTGATGACCTTGTACTTGCCGTTCTTCTCGTCGAGGAACACCGGTTTGATCAGCGTGGCGTGCAGCTTGGCGGTTTTGACCGACTTGAAGTATTCGTCTGACGCCAGGTTCACCACTACGTTATCGCCTTGCTGCTCCAGCGCTTCGTTCAGCTTTTTGGTGATGTGCTCACCCCAGAAACTGTACAGATCCTTGCCCTTGGGGTTTTCCAGCCGGATGCCCATCTCCAGACGGTACGGCATCATCAGATCCAGCGGACGCAATACGCCGTACAGGCCGGACAGCATGCGCAAATGCCGTTGTGCAAAGTCAAAGTCCTGCTCGCTGAAGTCGTGCGCCTGCAAGCCGGTATAAACGTCGCCCTTGAACGCCAGCAGCGCCTGGCGGGCGTTGTCCGGGGTAAAGCTCGGTTGCCAGTCGCTAAAACGTGCGGCGTTCAGCCCGGCCAGCTTGTCGCTAATGCCCATCAGGCTGGAAATTTGCGCCGGCGTCAGTTCACGACAGATCTTGATAAGCTGCCGGGATTTATCCAGCAGTTCAGGTTGCGTGAAGCGTTCAGTTGCCAGCGGGCTTTGGTAGTCGAGGGTTTTAGCAGGGGAAATAATAACGAGCATGGCCACATCCTGTTTATCAAAGTGTGGATACTGTAGCAAAAAGCGCGGGGAAAAGGGGCAATTGGTCTGATAGGGCGCACTTTAGGTGCGCCCTGAATCGTTGCTGGTTACTGCGGCTTGTCATTATCCCAGACGCCGGGCTCCAGTTGGGATTTCAGCTCCGGATAATGCTGCGGATCGAAGGTCGGCAATTTGCCCAGTGCGCGCTGTTGGTTGTAATCGCGCGCCAGCTTCAATGCCACGCGGGAAAGCAGCAGGATTGCCGTCAGGTTGGTGATCGCCATCAGCGCCATCGCGGTATCGGCCATTTTCCACACCATCGGCAGCTCCGCCAACGCGCCGAACATCACCATTCCCAGGGCCACGCAGCGGAAGACCAGCAAGCGCGCGGGGTGATTGTGCTCCAGGAAGATCAGATTGTTTTCGGCATAGGCGTAGTTGGCAATAATCGACGTAAAGGCAAAAAAGAAGATGGCGATGGCGACAAACGGCGATCCCCAACTGCCGACCGCGCTGGACAACGCACGCTGCGTCAGTTCGATACCGCTGATGCCGGCGGTCGGGTTATCCAGCGCGCCGGAAGCCAGAATAATCGCCGCGGTGGCGCTACAGATGACGATGGTGTCGATAAATACCCCGAGCATTTGTACGTAACCTTGCGAAGCGGGGTGCGGCGGATAGGGCGCTGCAGATGCCGCGGCATTCGGCGCCGACCCCATGCCGGCCTCGTTGGAGAACAGGCCGCGCTGTACGCCGTGGGTCATGGCCTGAGAAATCCCGTAGCCCACCGCCCCGGCCGCGGCTTCTTGCAGACCGAAGGCGCTTTTGACCACCAGGGTGAAAATGGCCGGGATTTGCTCAATATGCTGGGCAATAATCCAAAAGGCCAGCAGCAGATAGGCGATAGCCATGATCGGCACCACCAGTTCCGCCACGCGGGCGATGGAGCGAATGCCGCCGAAGATCACGATGCCACTGAGTATCACCAGACCGATACCGACATACAGCGGGTTAAAGTCGAAGGCGACTGCGCTGGCCTGGGCAATGGAGTTGGCCTGAACCGCGTTGAATACCAGACCGAAGGCGATGATCAGGAAGATGGAAAACAGCACCCCCATCCAGCGCATTCCAAGGCCCTTTTCCATGTAATACGCCGGGCCGCCACGGTAGTTGCCGCGATCGTCGCGGGTTTTATACAGCTGGGCCAGGGTGCTTTCAATGAACGAGGTGCCCATGCCGATGAAGGCCACCACCCACATCCAGAAAATGGCACCCGGGCCGCCGGCGGTCAGGGCAATGGCAACGCCGGTCAGGTTGCCGGTGCCAACGCGAGCGGCCAGCGTAGTACACAGCGCCTGAAAGGAAGAGATCCCTGAACTGTCGCTTTTATTGCTGTTCTTTAGCACCGAGAACATGTGGCCGAAGTGGCGTAACTGAATAAAACGGGTGCGCAGGGTGAAGTAAATGCCGGTACCAAGCAGCAGATAGATCAGTACCGAACCCCATAAGATATTGTTAATGAAATTAATCAGATCCGTCACGGATCCCTCCTTGTTAGCGACGTAAGGCGCACAGCGCGGCATTCACCGGGGGTGAAAATGCATGGGTCTGGTTTTTTTACTCGCGTTCAGCCGAAAGCGGGCGCGTTTTGGCGAGCCGAGGTTTTTCTCAGGTTTTTCTGTCAATTGCACACAATTTTGGAAATTTAACATAATTTTTTCAACCCAAAGCACGTTATTGTCTTTTAAACCTGTAGGAAATGGCGAAAGATATCGGCGTAAACGGTTGCTCGCCCAAGGATAAAACACCTGCTGTCTGGCCACGATTTTCCAGCCTTGCGCCGGGCCTCGCGCATGTTATTATCAGGAAAGGGCATGGTTGAACGATGCCAAAAGTTCATGCACAAACGATGAGATAATGCCAACATGACCGATAAATTGACTTCCCTACGTCAGCTCACTACGGTGGTTGCGGACACGGGTGATATTGCTGCAATGAAGCTGTATCAACCGCAAGACGCCACAACCAACCCTTCGCTGATCCTCAATGCAGCCCAAATTCCTGAATACCGCAAACTGATCGACGAAGCCATTGCCTGGGCGCGTGAGCAGAGCAGCGATCGCGAGCAGCAAATCGCCGACGCCGCCGACAAACTGGCGGTTAACATTGGTCTGGAAATCCTGAAGCTGGTACCAGGTCGCATCTCTACCGAAGTGGACGCGCGTCTGTCTTATGACACCGAAGCCAGCGTTGCCAAGGCCAAGCGTCTGATCACACTGTATAACGAAGCCGGTATCAGCAACGATCGCATTCTGATCAAACTGGCTTCGACCTGGCAGGGGATCCGTGCGGCGGAGCGTCTGGAAAAAGACGGCATCAACTGTAACCTGACGCTGCTGTTCTCCTTCGCTCAGGCTCGCGCCTGCGCCGAAGCCGGCGTCTACCTGATTTCTCCGTTTGTTGGCCGTATCCTCGACTGGTACAAGGCGAACGGCGACAAGAAAGAGTTCGCGCCACACGAAGATCCGGGCGTGGTTTCGGTTACCGAGATTTACCAGTATTACAAACAGCACGGCTACGACACCGTCGTGATGGGCGCCAGCTTCCGTAACGTTGGTGAAATCATCGAGCTGGCCGGTTGTGACCGTCTGACCATCGCGCCTGCATTGCTGAAAGAGCTGGCAGAAAGCGAAGGCGCGCTGGAGCGCAAACTGTCCTACACTGGTGAAGTCAAAGCGCGTCCGGCGCCGCTGACCGAGCCTGAATTCTACTGGCAGCACAACCAGGACCCAATGGCAGTTGAAAAACTGACCGACGGTATCCGCAAGTTTGCCGTAGACCAGGGCAAACTGGAAAAAATGATCGCCGATCTGCTGTAATAACCGCAGACAACCTGGAAAAAGGTGGCTTAGGCCGCCTTTTTTTATGTGCGCGGCTCCCGCCGACGGCCAGACGCCGTATACTCTGCGCATTGATAACAGGAGGGGAAACAACCCGTCCGACTCCATCAGGCAGTAGAGGTTAAGCATGGATACATTACGCATTGGTTTGGTTTCAATTTCTGACCGCGCTTCCGGCGGCGTTTATCAGGACAAAGGCATTCCGGCGTTGACCGAATGGCTGGCTGGCGCGCTGGCGACGCCGTTCAAACTGGAAACCCGTCTGATCCCCGATGAACAGACGCTGATTGAACACACGCTGTGTGAGCTGGTGGACGAGATGGGTTGCCATCTGGTGCTGACTACCGGCGGTACCGGCCCGGCGCGACGCGATGTGACCCCGGACGCCACGCTGGCGATTGCCGACCGCGTGATGCCGGGGTTCGGTGAGCAAATGCGGCAAATCAGCCTACACTATGTGCCGACGGCAATTCTTTCACGCCAGGTGGGGGTGATCCGTAAGCAGGCGTTGATCATCAACCTGCCGGGGCAGCCGAAGTCGATCAAGGAAACGCTGGAAGGCGTCAAGGATCCGCAGGGCGGCGTGGTGGTGCATGGCATTTTCGCCAGCGTGCCGTACTGTATCCAACTGCTGGAAGGCCCGTACGTGGAAACCCATGATACGGTGGTCGCCGCTTTTCGCCCTAAAAACGCGCGCCGGGAATCCAACTGATAACGGCGGCGGCAAAAGGTTAAAGAGTAGGGTGGTGTGAAAATATTTTGCCGTTATAGTAAGCATACGTTTACAGCGTGTCTGCGGATACGCGCGATTCCATCTGCTTCCTCTGACGGTACCCTATGCATGACGATAATAATCGCCGGTTGAACCGGCAAGACTATAAAACTCTGACGTTGGCGGCGCTGGGCGGGGCGTTGGAGTTTTACGATTTCATCATCTTCGTTTTCTTCGCCGCAGTCATGGGTGAACTGTTCTTCCCGGCAGACATGCCTGAATGGCTGCGCCTGGTGCAGACCTTCGGTATCTTTGCCGCCGGCTATCTGGCCCGGCCGCTGGGCGGCATCATCATGGCGCATTTTGGCGATCTGGTGGGCCGTAAAAAGATGTTCAGTTTGAGCATTTTATTGATGGCGTTGCCGACGCTGGGTATGGGCCTGTTGCCCACCTACGCCAATATTGGCATCGCTGCGCCGTTATTGCTGCTGTTGTTGCGCATGCTGCAAGGTGCCGCGATCGGCGGCGAGGTGCCGGGCGCCTGGGTCTTTGTGGCCGAACACGTACCGCGCCAGCGCATTGGCTTCGCCTGCGGGACCTTGACCGCCGGGCTTACCGTCGGCATCTTGCTGGGGTCGTTGGTGGCGACCATTATCAATACCACGCTCAGCCCGGCAAGCATTGTCGCCGGCGGTTGGCGTATTCCGTTCCTGCTGGGCGGTGTGTTTGGTTTGGTAGCCATGTATCTGCGCCGCTGGTTGCGGGAAACGCCGATCTTTATCGAAATGCAGGCGCGCAAGGCGCTGGCGGAAGAGTTGCCGCTAAAATCGGTGGTGGTAAACCATAAGAAAGAAGTGGTGGTGTCGATGCTGCTGACCTGGCTGTTGTCGGCCGGTATCGTGGTGGTGATTCTGATGACGCCCACCTACCTGCAAAAACAGTTCGGTATCGCACCGGCGCTAACCTTGCAGGCCAACAGTATTGCCACCATCATGCTGATTTTCGGTTGTATCAGCGCCGGGCTGGCGGCGGATCGTTTTGGCGCCAGTAAAACCTTTATGGTGGGGAGCGTGCTGTTGGCGGCATGCAGCTGGTGGTTCTATCAGACGGTGGGCGTTCGCCCTGAAATGCTGTTTGCCTGCTACGCGCTGGTGGGGTTTAGCGTGGGCGTGGTGGGAGCGGTACCTTATGTGATGGTGCGTGCTTTCCCTGCGGAAGTGCGATTTAGCGGCATTTCGTTTTCATATAACGTTGCGTACGCCATTTTTGGTGGTTTAACCCCAATATTTGTGACCTTGATCATGAAGTTAACCCCGTTAGCACCCGCTTACTATGTGTTGGCGCTGTCGGCGATTGGGCTGGCGTTGGGGATTTACCTGCATCGCGACCTGAACAGTGAACATCAGGCACAGCGTAGCGGATCGCTGGTATGAAAAAAGCCCTGCGTTTAACCCGCAGGGCCTGATATTGATACAGTTTATGCTTGTGTTGCCAGCCTGGCTTCTGCCGTCGGCTTGACTTCGCCGATCGGCAGCACCTTGCGGCCCAACTGTTCGTTAAGCACTTCTGCCATAGCCAGATAAATGGCGCTGGCGCCGCACAGCATCCCTTCGTAACCGGCAAAGCGCAAAATAGCCGCGTTGCCGGTGATGTTGCCGATCGCCAGCAAGGCAAACAGCAGCGTCAGACTGGCGAACACCAACTGTAATGCCCGGTTGGCGCGCAGCGTGCCGAAGTACATGAACAGCGTGAAGATGCCCCACAGGGCCAGATAGACGCCGAGGAAGGGGGCGTCGGTTGGCTCAGCCAGCCCCAGGCGTGGTAGCAGCAGCATGCCGACCAGGCTCAGCCAGAAACTGCCGTAGGCGGTGAAGGCGGTCAAGCCAAAGGTATTGCCTTTCTTGTATTCGAGCAGCCCGGCGAGAATCTGTGCCAGCCCGCCGAAGAAAATCCCCATGCTGAGAATAACGGACGTCAGTGGAAAAAAGCCCGCATTGTGCAGGTTCAGCAAGACGGTGGTCATCCCGAAGCCCATCAGACCCAAAGGGCCAGGATTCGCCAACTTGTTGGTGTGCATATGTCCTCTGTAATAACAGAAAATTAATGAAAACAGCTTATTTAAAAAAGAAATGGCCTGAGTGGCGGAAAAAAGGCTAATTTCCATCAGAGCGCGCGGCATCATAATGATCCGCCGAGCAGGAAACAATGATCTGACAGGGCATAAAAAAGAAATTTTTTTCGCCTTGCCCCTTGATGCCGCTCTGGATGACCCCATCTTATTCTCAACCGCAGTTGCTAACCGCGTTGAGGCGTGAACTTTCGGGCAGTTGAAAAGCAAAAAAACGCCCGCATATTGGTTAGCAACCTGACCGAACATGAATTTATTAGTGGAGACGTTTAGATGGGCAAAATTATTGGTATCGACCTGGGTACTACCAACTCTTGTGTAGCAATTATGGATGGCAACAAGGCACGCGTGCTGGAAAACGCCGAGGGCGACCGCACAACTCCTTCGATCATTGCATATACCCAGGATGGTGAAACTCTGGTTGGCCAGCCGGCTAAGCGTCAGGCTGTTACTAACCCGCAGAATACCCTGTTTGCGATCAAGCGCCTGATTGGCCGTCGCTTCCAGGACGAAGAAGCACAGCGTGACAAAGACATCATGCCGTACAAAATCATCGGGGCTGATAACGGCGACGCATGGCTGGAAGTGAAAGGCCAGAAAATGGCACCGCCGCAGATCTCTGCCGAAGTGCTGAAGAAAATGAAAAAGACGGCGGAAGATTACCTGGGTGAACCGGTAACTGAAGCGGTTATTACCGTTCCGGCCTACTTCAACGATGCGCAGCGTCAGGCGACCAAAGACGCCGGCCGTATCGCGGGCCTGGAAGTAAAACGTATCATCAACGAACCAACCGCAGCGGCTCTGGCCTATGGCCTGGATAAAGAAGTCGGCAACCGCACCATCGCGGTTTATGACCTGGGTGGCGGTACCTTCGATATTTCGATCATCGAAATCGACGACGTTGACGGCGAAAAAACGTTTGAAGTGCTGGCGACCAACGGTGATACCCACCTGGGCGGCGAAGACTTCGACAGCCGTCTGATCAACTATCTGGTTGATGAATTCAAGAAAGACCAGGGCATCGATCTGCGTAACGATCCGCTGGCGATGCAGCGTTTGAAGGAAGCGGCGGAAAAAGCGAAGATCGAACTGTCTTCTGCTCAGCAGACCGACGTAAACCTGCCGTACGTGACGGCAGACGCCACCGGTCCTAAACACATGAACATCAAAGTGACCCGTGCAAAACTGGAGTCACTGGTAGAAGATCTGGTTGCACGCTCGATTGAACCGCTGAAAGTTGCGCTGAAGGACGCCGGCCTGTCGGTTTCCGACATTCAGGACGTGATCCTGGTGGGCGGCCAGACCCGTATGCCAATGGTACAGAAGAAAGTTGCCGATTTCTTCGGTAAAGAGCCGCGTAAAGACGTTAACCCGGACGAAGCGGTAGCAATCGGTGCTGCGGTACAGGGCGGCGTGTTGGCCGGTGATGTGAAGGACGTGCTGCTGCTGGACGTTACCCCGCTGTCGCTGGGTATCGAAACCATGGGCGGTGTGATGACGCCACTGATCACCAAAAACACCACCATCCCGACCAAGCACAGCCAGGTATTCTCGACCGCTGAAGACAACCAGTCTGCAGTTACCATCCATGTGCTGCAGGGTGAGCGTAAACGCGCCAACGATAACAAGTCGCTGGGTCAGTTCAACCTGGACGGCATTCAGGCAGCACCGCGTGGCATGGCGCAGATCGAAGTGACTTTCGACATTGATGCCGACGGCATTCTGCACGTTTCTGCCAAAGACAAGAACACCGGTCGCGAGCAGAAAATCACCATCAAGGCTTCTTCTGGTCTGAACGAAGAAGAAATCCAGAAAATGGTGCGTGATGCCGAAGCCAACGCCGAGTCTGACCGTAAGTTCGAAGAGCTGGTACAAACGCGTAACCAGGCGGATCACCTGATCCACGGCACTCGTAAGCAACTGGAAGAAGCAGGTGAGCAATTGCCGGCTGAAGACAAAACGGCTATCGAAAGCGCACTGAAAGATCTGGAAGCCGCAGCGAAGGGCGAAGACAAAGCCGACATCGAAGCGAAAACCCAGGCGTTGGTGCAGGTTTCCGGCAAACTGCTGGAAATGGCACAGGCTCAGGCGCAGGCACAGGGTGCTGACGCCGGTGCAGACAACGCGGCGAAGAAAGACGACGACGTGGTCGATGCCGAGTTTGAAGAAGTTAAAGATAAAAAATAATCGCCCTTAAGCGGGCACGGTAACGCCGACGGTGGCGTTACCGGAAACCAGCACGGGCGTCGAGGCAACTCTACGCCCGTGCACGCATGTTAAGGGTTTGCAAAATAATGGCGAAAAGAGACTATTACGAGGTTCTTGGCGTCGCCAAAACGGCGGATGAGCGCGAAATCAAAAAGGCCTACAAGCGCCTGGCGATGAAATACCATCCGGACCGTAACCAGGAAACAGACGCCGAAGCCAAGTTTAAAGAGATCAAGGAAGCGTACGAGATCCTGACCGACGACCAAAAACGTGCCGCTTATGACCAATACGGTCACGCCGCGTTTGAGCAGGGCGGGATGGGCGGTGGCGCCGGCGGTTTTGGCGGCGGTGCCGACTTTAGCGATATTTTCGGCGACGTGTTTGGCGATATCTTTGGCGGCGGTCGCCGTCAGCGCGCCAGCCGCGGTTCCGATCTGCGTTACAACATGGAACTGACCCTCGAAGAGGCGGTGCGTGGCGTAACCAAAGAGATCCGTATTCCAACGCTGGAAGAGTGTGACGTCTGCCATGGCAGCGGCGCCAAGCCGGGCAGTTCACCGGTGACCTGTCCAACCTGTCACGGCCAGGGCCAGGTGCAAATGCGCCAGGGCTTCTTCACCGTGCAGCAGGCATGTCCACATTGCCATGGCCGCGGCCAGATCATTAAAGATCCTTGCAATAAATGCCACGGTCACGGCCGGGTGGAAAAATCCAAAACGCTGTCGGTGAAAATTCCTGCCGGCGTGGATACCGGTGACCGAATCCGTCTGGCGGGCGAGGGCGAAGCTGGCGAACATGGTGCGCCAGCTGGCGACCTGTACGTTCAGGTTCAGGTGAAGGCTCACCCGATCTTCGAACGTGAAGGCAACAACCTGTATTGCGAAGTGCCGATCAACTTTGCCATGGCAGCGTTAGGCGGTGAAATTGAAGTGCCGACGCTCGATGGACGCGTCAACCTGAAGGTGCCAGCGGAAACTCAGACCGGCAAGCTGTTCCGCATGCGCGGCAAAGGGGTTAAATCCGTACGTGGCGGCAGCCAGGGCGATCTGCTGTGCCGCGTAGTGGTGGAAACCCCGGTCAAACTCAATGATCGGCAGAAACAGCTGCTCAAAGAGCTGGAAGAGAGCCTGGGTGGCCCGTCAGGTGACAAGAACAGCCCGCGTTCGAAGAGCTTCTTCGATGGGGTGAAAAAGTTCTTTGACGATCTGACACGTTAAGCGTTGCCGTTATTCTTCTATGAAAAACCCCGGTTTTAGCCGGGGTTTTTATTTGCCGCAAGACCTGCGATAACCCTATTAAAAGTGTGACTTAAGGCCTTCATTGATCGGAAATTACGATCTTTACAGCATTAATAAACTTATTTTTTCGAATCATTATGCGGGCTATACTCAGTTTATCGTTTGGAAAGCGAAGCGGAAACGCGATGCTGATACCGGGAGTAAACCGAGTGACCAATATTATTCGTCAATTTTTACGTCAGGAAGCCGCTGGCGGCGTAATACTGATCGTGGCGGCCATTATTGCATTGATCATGGCCAACACGCCGGCCCAGGGGATTTATCAGGCCTTCCTGAATTTACCGGTGATGGTGAAGATTTCCTCGCTGGAAATTGCCAAGCCGCTGCTGCTGTGGATCAACGATGGCCTGATGGCGATCTTCTTCCTGGTGGTCGGGCTGGAAGTCAAACGCGAGCTGATGCAAGGCTCGCTGGCCGGGCGGGATAAAGCCGTTTTCCCGGCCATTGCCGCGTTGGGCGGCATGCTGGCGCCGGCGCTGATTTACCTGCTGTTCAACGGCGCCGATGAAGTGACGCGTCAGGGCTGGGCGATCCCGGCGGCGACGGACATTGCCTTTGCGCTTGGCGTGATGGCGCTGCTGGGCAACCGCGTGCCGACCAGTCTGAAAGTCTTTTTGCTGGCGCTTGCCATCATTGACGACCTGGGCGTCATTATCATTATTGCGCTGTTCTATACCCATGAGGTGTCGATGACGGCACTGGGAGTGGCGGCGGCGGCGGTAGCGCTGTTGGCGATCATGAACTGGCGCGGGGTGGGCAAAACCTCCATTTATATGATTGTCGGGCTGGTGCTATGGGTGGCGATCCTGAAGTCTGGAGTGCATGCAACCCTGGCCGGTGTTATTGTCGGCTTTATGATCCCGTTGAACGTCAAGAAGGGCCCGTCGCCTTCGGAGACCCTCGAGCATGAGCTGCATCCGTGGGTGGCGTTTCTGATCCTGCCATTGTTTGCCTTTGCCAATGCCGGCGTATCACTGCAAGGCGTCACGCTCGACGGGCTGACCTCGTTGCTGCCAGTAGGCATTGCCGCCGGGTTGTTTATCGGCAAGCCGTTGGGCATCTTCCTCTTCAGCTGGCTGGCGGTGAAGATGGGTATCGCGCGTCTGCCGGAGGGGATCGGATTTAAACAGGTATTTGCCGTTTCGGTGCTGTGCGGTATTGGTTTCACCATGTCGATCTTTATCGCTTCGCTGGCCTTCAGCGAAACCATGGTTACTTTGAGCACCTATTCACGTCTGGGTATCCTGTTGGGGTCGACGACGGCGGCGATAGTTGGCTATAGTCTGCTGCGCCTTTCGTTGCCAAAAGTAAGGTAGTTCGATTAGGTTATCCATTCATCTATTCGATGCACTACACTATCTGGTCGGAGCTGTAGGGGGTTTTTCCTGTAGCTTCGGCCACGTTGTTTGGAGCAAGCGTTGTAATTCGTGGTCCGAATAACAAAAGGAGTTTGTCGCTTAACCCGGCAGACCGTTTGCCGCAGCGAAACGTAAGGAGAACACCGCGTGAGAATGTCGCATATCAACTTTAATCATCTCTATTACTTCTGGCAGGTTTGCAAAGAAGGATCGGTGGTTGGCGCTGCTGAAGCGCTGTTCCTGACACCGCAGACCATCACCGGCCAGATCAAGGCGCTGGAAGAGCGGCTGGATGGCAAGTTGTTCAAACGCCAGGGGCGGGGGCTGGTGCCTTCCGAACTGGGTCAGTTGGTATTCCGCTACGCGGACAAGATGTTTATGCTCAGCCAGGAAATGCTGGATATCGTCAACTACCGTAAAGAGTCCAATCTGCTGTTCGACGTTGGCGTGGCAGATGCCCTGTCCAAACGGCTGGTTAGCCAGGTGCTGGAAACCGCCGTGGTCGATCACGAACAGATTCACCTGCGCTGCTTTGAATCGACGCACGAGATGCTGCTGGAACAGCTAAGCCAGCACAAACTGGACATGATTATTTCAGACTGCCCGGTGGACTCCAGCCAGCAGGAAGGGCTGTTTTCGTTGAAGCTGGGCGAATGCGGCATCAGTTTCTTCTGTCGTCAGCCGGTACCGGATCTGCCGTTCCCCGCCTGTCTGGAGCAGCGTAAACTGTTGATTCCCGGTCGTCGTTCCATGCTCGGGCGCCAACTGCTCAACTGGTTCAATACTCAGGGCATTCAGGTGGAAATTCTTGGCGAGTTTGACGATGCGGCACTGATGAAGGCGTTCGGCATGTATCACAATGCCATCTTCGTGGCGCCAACGCTGTATGCGCAAGATACCTATAATGATGACGCGGTGGTGGAGATCGGCCGTATCGATAACGTGCAGGAAGAATATTACATCATCTTTGCCGAGCGAATGATCCAGCATCCGGCGGTGCAGCGGGTGTGTAACAAGGATTTTTCGGCGTTGTTCAACTTCTGACGCTGACGACAGGCGTAAAAAAACCGGCCAAGGCCGGTTTTTTTAACAAGCAGACAACGTAATGCTTATTGCATTGCGTTGATGCGCGCGGACAAGTTTGACTTATGACGCGCTGCTTTGTTTTTGTGGATCAGGCCTTTAGCTGCCTGGCGATCCACAAGTGGTTGCATTACGGTGAATGCGTTTTGTGCTGCTTCTTTATCGCCAGCTGCGATAGCTGCGTCTACCTTCTTGATGAAGGTACGCACCATTGAGCGACGGCTAGCGTTATGCTTGCGGCGTTTCTCAGACTGTACGGCGCGTTTCTTAGCTGATTTGATATTAGCCAAGGTCCAACTCCCAAATATATTCTATTGAGGACAATTCAAAGGCCGAGGAATATGCCCTTTTAGCCTTCGTTTGTCAATGGATTTGTGCAAATAAGCGCCGTTTGTACGGGCGGCACTTGCTACGTTGTGATGGCGCAGGATTTTACCAGCTTCGGCCATGGGAATACAGTGTTTCGCGAGAAAATTCGCCACTGTTTACTGCATGATGATGCCAAGCCATTGCCGCCGGGCGTAAAACCGGCATTCGCCGTCGGAGAAACTGTGGTTTAGGCGTTTCTCCGGCCGCGTATCTCCGGTATGGTGTGACTATTACATTCAAGGAAGCAATCGCGGGTTAACCTTAACCGCTGTACAAGGTATAATCCGCCGATTTCCACTGTTTTGAGCCAGCTATGGAGCTAATTCGCGGCATTCACAATATCCGGGCACGCCACCGTGGTTGCGTGCTCACCATCGGCAACTTTGACGGCGTTCATCGCGGTCACAAGGCGCTGCTGGAGCAGCTGGAGCAAGAGGGCAAACGCCTTGGGCTGCCGGTGATAGTCATGATTTTTGAGCCGCAACCGCTGGAACTGTTCGCAGCGGACAAGGCGCCGGCCCGGCTTACGCGCCTGCGTGACAAGGCCAAATATCTGGCGCAGGCCGGGGTAGATACCCTGCTGTGCGTCAAGTTCGATCCCCGTTTTGCCGCCAATACCGCGCAGGCGTTCATTGCCGAGCTGCTGGTGGAGAAACTGGGCGTCAGGTTCCTGATGGTGGGAGATGACTTCCGCTTCGGTGCCAATCGCATTGGCGATTTCCCGCTGTTGCAAAAAGCCGGCGAGGAATACGGCTTTGAGGTGGTTAGCACGCCCACCTTCCGTGAAGGCGACCGGCGCATCAGCAGCACGGCGATTCGCAATGCGCTGCGTGATGACGACCTGCCGCTGGCGGAAAAGCTGCTCGGGCATCCGTACAGCATCTCCGGGCGCGTGGTGCACGGCGACGAACTGGGGCGCACCATCGGTTTTCCCACCGCCAACCTGCCGCTCAAGCGTCTGGTTGCTCCGGTAAAAGGGGTTTACGCGGTAGAGGTGTACGGCCTGGGGCCGCAGCCGCTGCCGGGCGTGGCCAATATCGGCACCCGCCCGACCGTTGCCGGCGTGCGTCAGCAGCTGGAAGTGCATCTGCTGGATGTCACAATGGATCTTTATGGGCGCCACCTTGACGTGGTGCTCCGCGCAAAATTGCGCAACGAACAGCGTTTTGCTTCGCTCGATGCGCTGAAGCAGCAAATCGCCAATGATGTGGTGACGGCCCGGAGTTTCTTCGGGCTAAAGACACCGGTTTAATCTCACAAACCGAAACGAGATCGAGAATCTAATGAGTGACTACAAGAACACCCTGAACTTGCCGGAAACAGGGTTCCCGATGCGCGGCGATCTCGCCAAGCGCGAACCTGGCATGCTGCAACGTTGGTATGAACAGGATCTGTACGGGATTATTCGTGCTGCCAAAAAGGGCAAAAAATCCTTCATTCTGCATGACGGCCCTCCGTATGCGAACGGCAGCATTCACATTGGTCACTCGGTTAACAAAATTCTCAAAGACATTATTATCAAGTCGAAAGGGATGTCCGGCTTCGACTCGCCGTACGTGCCGGGCTGGGACTGCCATGGTCTGCCGATCGAACTGAAAGTGGAACAGCTGTACGGCAAGCCGGGCGAAAAGCTCTCGGCGGCGGAATTCCGCCAGAAATGCCGCGAGTATGCCGCCGAGCAGGTTGAAGGCCAGAAAAAAGACTTCATCCGTCTGGGCGTGCTGGGCGACTGGGATCGCCCGTACCTGACCATGGACTTCAAAACCGAAGCCAATATCATCCGCGCGCTGGGTAAAATCATCAGCAACGGCCATCTGCTGAAAGGCGCCAAGCCGGTGCACTGGTGTACTGATTGTGGCTCGTCGCTGGCTGAAGCGGAAGTGGAATATTACGACAAGACCTCGCCGTCGATCGACGTGGCGTTCCACGCGGTCGATCCGGCTGCGGTGGCTGCCAAATTCGGCGTCAGTAACGTCAACGGCCCGGTTTCGCTGGTTATCTGGACCACCACGCCGTGGACTCTGCCGGCTAACCGTGCCATCTCGCTGCACCCTGAGTTCGCCTATCAGCTGGTACAGATTGACGGCCAATGCCTGATCCTGGCGGCGGAGCTGGTGGAGAGCGTGATGAAACGCGCCGGCATCGCCGATTGGCAGGTACTGGGCAGCTGCAAGGGCGCCGATCTGGAGCTGCTGCGCTTCCAGCATCCGTTCATGGGCTTCGACGTGCCGGCGATCATGGGCGAGCACGTTACGCTGGACGCCGGTACCGGTGCGGTGCATACCGCCGGCGGCCACGGCCCGGACGACTTTGTGATCAGCCAGAAATACGGCCTGGAAATCGCCAATCCGGTAGGGCCGAACGGCTGTTACCTGACCGGCACTCATCCGCTGCTGGACGGTAAATTTGTCTTCAAGGCCAACGATCTGATCGTTGAGATGCTGCGTGACGCGGGCGCGTTGCTGCACGTTGAAAAACTGGTGCACAGCTACCCATGCTGCTGGCGTCACAAAACGCCGATCATCTTCCGCGCCACGCCACAATGGTTCATCAGCATGGATCAAAAAGGCCTGCGTCAGCAGTCGCTGGAAGAGATCAAGGGCGTGCAATGGATCCCTGACTGGGGCCAGGCGCGCATTGAAATGATGGTGGCGAACCGCCCGGACTGGTGTATCTCGCGTCAGCGTACCTGGGGCGTGCCGATGTCGCTGTTCGTGCATAAAGACACCGAACAGCTGCATCCGCGCAGCGTCGAGCTGATGGAAGAGGTTGCCAAACGCGTAGAGCAGGACGGCATCCAGGCATGGTGGGATCTGCAACCGGCCGATATCCTCGGTGCGGAAGCGGCCGACTACGTCAAGGTGCCGGATACGCTGGACGTCTGGTTCGACTCCGGTTCGACCCACGCGTCGGTGGTTGACGTGCGTCCCGAATTCCATGGCCATGGTGCGGACATGTATCTGGAAGGCTCCGACCAACATCGCGGCTGGTTTATGTCATCGTTGATGATCTCCACCGCCATGAAGGGCAAGGCGCCTTATAAAGAAGTGCTGACCCACGGCTTCACCGTCGACGGTCAGGGCCGCAAAATGTCCAAGTCGATCGGCAATACCATCAGTCCGCAGGACGTGATGAACAAGCTGGGCGGCGATATTCTGCGTCTGTGGGTCGCCTCGACCGATTATACCGGCGAGATCGCGGTGTCTGACGAAATCCTGAAACGTGCAGCGGATTCCTATCGCCGTATCCGCAACACCGCGCGCTTCCTGCTGGCCAACCTCAATGGTTTCGATCCGAGCCGCGACTGTGTGGCGCCGGACGAGATGGTGGTACTGGATCGCTGGGCAGTCGGTCGTGCACAGGCGGCACAGCTGGATATCGAGCAGGCATACGCCAATTACGATTTCCACGAAGTGGTACAGCGTCTGATGCAGTTCTGTTCGGTCGAGATGGGGTCGTTCTATCTGGATATTATCAAGGATCGCCAGTACACCGCGAAGAGCGACAGCGTCGCTCGCCGCAGTTGCCAGACCGCACTGTTCCATATTGCGGAGGCGCTGGTGCGCTGGATGGCGCCGATCATGTCCTTTACCGCAGACGAAATCTGGGGCTTCCTGCCGGGTAAACGTGCGCAATACGTCTTTACCGAAGAGTGGTATGACGGTCTGTTCGGCCTGGCCGAGGGCGAAAGCATGAACGACGCCTTCTGGGCCGAGCTGCTGAAGGTACGTGGCGAAGTGAACAAGGTGCTGGAACAGGCGCGGGCGGACAAACGCCTCGGCGGTTCATTGGAGGCAGCGGTGACGTTGTATGCCGATGACGCGCTGGCAGCCCGCTTGAACAGCCTGCAGGATGAGCTGCGCTTTGTGCTGCTGACTTCCGCTGCGCGCGTTGCGCCGCTGACGGACGCTCCGGCGGATGCCCAGCAGAGCGAATTGCTGAAAGGCCTGAAAATCGCCTTCGGTACCGCTGAAGGTGAGAAGTGCCCGCGCTGCTGGCATTTCACCACCGACATCGGCAAGGTGGCGGAGCACGCAGATCTCTGCGGCCGCTGTGTAACCAACGTTGCCGGCGACGGCGAAAAGCGTAACTTTGCCTAATGAACAAGCGCCTGATGAGAAAACCGATCTGTACGACCGGCCTGCGTTGGCTGTGGCTGGTGTTGGTAGTGCTGGTGCTGGATTTCGCCAGCAAGCAGTGGATCCTGAGCCATTTTGTGCTGGGCCAGTCCCAGCCCTTGATCCCTTCGTTTAACCTGTACTATGCACGCAACTACGGCGCGGCGTTCAGCTTCCTGGCTGACCATGGCGGTTGGCAGCGCTGGTTCTTTGCCGGCATTGCCATCGCCATTGTGGTGGTATTGCTGGTGATGATGTATCGCAGCCAGGCGACGCAGAAGCTGAACAATATCGCCTACGCTTTTATTATCGGTGGCGCGCTGGGTAATTTGTTCGATCGTCTGTGGCACGGCTTCGTGGTCGACTTTATCGATTTTTACGTCGGCAACTGGCATTACCCGACCTTTAACCTGGCAGACAGTTTCATCTGCGTAGGGGCAGCGATGATCGTACTGGAAGGTTTCTTGCCGGCCAGCAAGCGCGCAAGCGACAGCCAGAACAAGCAACAAGGTGAGTAACATGACGGCCCAAGTACAATCCGACAGCGCGGTGCTGGTGCACTTTACGCTGAAACTGGAAGACGGCTCCACTGCGGAATCCACGCGCGGTAACGGTAAGCCGGCGCTGTTTCGACTGGGCGACGGCAGTTTGTCGGCGCCGTTGGAGCAGCAACTGGTTGGCCTGCGTGCCGGCGACAAATGCGCGTTCACGCTACAACCGGAAGACGCGTTTGGCGACAATAACCCGGATCTGATTCAGTTCTTCTTGCGCCGTGACTTTGCGCAAACCGGCGTACCGGAGGTGGGCACCATTATGCTGTTCACCGCCATCGACGGCAGCGAAATGCCGGGCGTGGTGCGTGAAGTCGCAGAAGACTCGGTGACCGTTGATTTTAACCATCCGCTGGCGGGACACCCGGTGACCTTCGATATCGAGGTACTGGAAATCGATCCGCAGCAGGAGGAGACGCATGCAAATATTGCTGGCTAACCCCCGCGGCTTTTGTGCCGGGGTTGATCGTGCGATCAGCATCGTGGAACGCGCGCTGGAGCTTTACGGCGCGCCGATCTACGTGCGTCACGAAGTGGTGCACAACCGCTACGTGGTGGACAGCCTGCGCGCACGTGGGGCGGTGTTTATTGAAGAGATTGCCGAAGTGCCGGACGGCTCGATTCTGATCTTCTCGGCACACGGCGTTTCGCAGGCGGTGCGCGCCGAAGCCAAAGCGCGCGATCTGACTATGCTGTTCGACGCTACCTGTCCGCTGGTGACCAAAGTGCATATGGAGGTGGCGCGCGCCAGCCGCAAGGGCACCGAGGCGATCCTGATTGGTCACGCCGGTCATCCGGAAGTTGAAGGCACCATGGGCCAATACAGCAATCCGCAAGGAGGCATGTACCTGGTTGAGTCGCCGCAAGACGTCTGGAAACTGCAGGTGAAGAACGAAGACAACCTGTGCTTTATGACGCAGACCACGTTGTCGGTCGATGATACCTCGGACGTGATTGACGCCTTGCGTCAACGCTTCCCGAAAATCATCGGTCCGCGCAAGGACGATATCTGCTACGCGACCACCAACCGGCAGGAAGCGGTACGCAATCTGGCGGGCGACGCGGACGTGGTGCTGGTGGTTGGCTCAAAGAACTCCTCCAACTCCAACCGCCTGGCCGAGCTGGCGCAGCGGGTGGGTAAACCAGCATATCTGATTGATTCGGCGGCAGATATTCAGGAGCAATGGCTGAAAAACGCCAGCAACATCGGCGTTACCGCCGGCGCTTCTGCGCCGGACGTGCTGGTGCAGGATGTGATCGGTCGCCTGAAGGCGCTGGGCGGCAAGGAGGTGCATGAAATCACCGGCCGTGAAGAGAATATCGTGTTCGAGGTGCCGAAAGAGCTGCGGGTAGACATCAAGCAGGTCGATTGAGCCAATAACGATAAAATAACGGGGAGCTTCGGCTCCCCGTTTTGCGTTACAGCGTCGGTGCAATCAGCCGAGGTGCGATGCGCGCATCAAGGCTCTGGCTGTCTGCGCCGTGGCGCCAGGCGCTCGGCGTCAGGCCATGTACCTGCTTGAACGCCTTGGAGAAATGCAGTTGGTTGGCGTAACCCACCGACAGAGCCACCACCTTGATGGCCGCACTGCCGTGGCGCAGCAGGCCGGCGGCGATGTTCATACGATACTGCAACAGATATTCTTTTGGCCCGAGGCCAAACTCGGCCTTGAACAGTCGGCTCATATAACTGCGATTAATACTGCAATAATTGGCCAACTGGGCGATAGAGATATTCTCGTGGTAACGACTCTCGATATATTTTATCGCTTTTGCCAGGTGACGCTGCTTTTCCGGCGGTTTTTCTTTTGGTTGCGCATGCGCATTGGCAATCAGCGCGGAAAAAAACAGGTAACTCAAGCCGATAATCTTCAGCCAGGCTTCGTTTTGTTGATGCGCGACGATCTCTGTCAGATAACCTCGCTCAGCAGCGTCCGGCGTATAACGTTGCGGGCGATAAATCGGCATTTGGCGGCTGAGGCGACATTGTTGAAAGATATTGGCCGCCATCAGTCCGTCAACTTCGATCCACATGTAGTGCCAGGGGTGCTGTTGGTCGGCGCTGTAGGTGGTGACATCGTGCGGGTAAATCAGAAAGCCCTCGCCGGGATGCACGCTAAAAGCGCCATGGTCGGTATGCAGGGTGCCGGTGCCGGATATCACATAATGAAATAGGTAATGCTGGCGCACCGCTGGACCAAAACAGTGGCCTGGCGCGCAATCCTCGACGCCAAACTGGAACACGTTCAGTTCGATGTTCGAGGTGTTTGCCAGGACAAAACTCTTATGCATCAATTGCTCCCTTGCTATCGGCACGCTGTGACATTAACGGTAGCAGCTTGTTGTCATGACGTATGTTGTTGGTTAAGTACAGCAAGACTCAGCTCACACTTTTTTCCTGGCGTCATTTTTACCCATAATCAGGTCACTTTCCTCCATATACAACCCTTCGCTTGACCACTACTTTCAACACACACCAACGGTAATTCGCCTCGCAACAGTGGAGAAATGAGATGATTAAAGTGACGTTTATGGGCGCGGGTAGCACTATTTTCGCCAAGAATGTGTTGGGGGATATCATGTGCACCCCGGTGTTACAGGAAGTGGAAATCGCGCTGTACGATATCGATAGCGGCCGCTTGAATGAATCGCTGACCATGCTCAACAACATCAATCAAAACGTCAACGGCGGTAAAGCGATCATCACGCCTTACCTCGGCGTCGAGCAGCGCCGTGCGGCGCTGAAAAATGCCGATTACGTGGTAAACGCCATCCAGGTCGGCGGCTACGATCCCTGTACCATCACCGACTTTGAGGTGGCGAACCGATTTGGCCTGCGCCAGACCATCGCCGATACGCTGGGCATTGGCGGCATCTTCCGTGCCCTGCGCACCATCCCGGTGCTGTTCTCCTTTGCGCGCGATATGGAAGAGGTTTGCCCGGACGCCTGGTTGCTGAACTACACCAATCCGATGGCCTCGCTGACCGGCGCGATGCTGCGTTATACCGGCGTGAAAACCGTAGGGCTGTGTCACAGCGTCCAGGTATGCGCAGAGACGCTGTTGAAAAGTGTTGATATGCCGAGCGATGACGTGCAGTTCCATATCGCGGGCATCAACCACATGGCCTGGCTGTTGGATATCCGTCGCCACGGTCAGGATCTCTATCCGGAAATCAAGCGTCGCGCCGCCGCGCTGCACGGCAAGCACGATGATATGGTGCGGCATGAGATCATGAAAACCTTCGGTTATTACGTGACCGAGTCTTCCGAACATAACGCCGAATATATGCCTTACTGGATCAAGCGCAACTACCCGGAACTGATAGAGCGGTTCAATATTCCGCTGGATGAATATCCGCGTCGCTGCGTCGAGCAAATTGCCCAATGGGAGCAGCAAAAGCAGGCATTGACCCATGATAGCCACCTTAGCCACACGCGGACCCATGAATACGCCTCATACATCATCGAGGCGATGGAAACCGATCGGCCGTACAAGATCGGCGGCAACGTGCTCAATAGCGGGGTGATCACCAACCTGCCCAATGAGGCCTGCGTGGAGGTGCCTTGCCTGGTGGATGGGCAGGGTGTCACACCGTGTCACGTCGGTAACTTGCCGGAGCAACTGGCGGCGCTTAACCGCACCAACATCAATACGCAATTGCTGACCATCGAAGCGGCGGTTAGCCAGAAACGCGAGGCGATTTACCATGCCGCGTTGCTTGATCCACATACTTCGGCCGAATTATCCATCGATGACATTCGCAAGCTGTGCGATGCCTTGATCGAAGCTCACGGCGACTGGCTGCCGGCATACCACTAACCGTTCTCTCCTGCGCATCACTTCCTCCAATAACATCACAGGCGCGGATCCCGCGCCTGCAAAAAGGGATGGCGAGCTATGTTCTATCTAAAAAACAAGAATTTCTGGATATTCAGCGGTTTTTGCTTCTTCTACTTTTTCATTCTTGGTTCGATTCTGCCCTTCTTTCCCATCTGGTTGCATGACGTCAATCATCTCGACCAACAGCAAACCGGCCTGGTGTTTTCGATCACTGCGTTCTTTGCCCTGGTTTGCCAACCGGTATTTGGTGTGATCACCGATAAATTTGGACTGAAAAAACATCTGTTGTGGATGATTATCATATTGCTGATGTTTTTGGCGCCGTTGTTTATCTATGTGATATCACCACTGCTGCAAACGCATTTTTGGCTTGGCGCATTGCTGTGCGGCCTCTATTTAGGACTGGTTGCCAGCGGCGGTTCGCCGGCGATCGAAGCCTATGTTGAAAAAGTCAGCCGCCGCAGCCATTTCGAATATGGCCGGGTGCGGCTGTTTGGCTGTATCGGCTGGGCGATTTGCGCTTCCATCGTCGGCTACATGTTTACCATCAATAACCAATTTTCGTTTTGGCTGGCGTCGGGCTGCACGCTGATCCTGGCGCTGCTGCTGTTTCTGTTCCGGCCAGAAAAAAGCCATACCGTGACGGTGGCAGACCAGTTGGCGTTGAACAAGAACCCGGTCAGCCTGCGATCCGCTTTGCAGTTGCTGAAGATGCGCAAGTTTTGGTATCTGGTGCTGTATATCGTCGGCGTGGCCTGCGTCTATGACGTATTCGATCAGCAGTTCGCCAACTTCTTCACCTCGTTCTTCGCGGATCGTCATGCCGGCACCCAGGCGTTTGGCTATGTCACCACCCTCGGGGAGTTTCTCAACGCCTTCATCATGTTTTTCGCACCGCTGATTATCAACCGCATTGGCGGCAAGAATGCCTTGTTGATCGCTGGAGTCATCATGTCGCTACGGATCATCGGATCGTCCTTTGCGGATTCGGTGCCGGCAGTGATCGTGCTGAAAACCTTGCATATGTTTGAAGTGCCGTTTTTGCTGGTCGGTATTTTCAAGTACATCACCACGCAATTCGACGTCAAGCTGTCGGCCTCGATCTACCTGTTCGGTTTCTGTTTTTTCAAGCAGCTTTCGGCGATCGTCATGTCATACGCGGCCGGTATGATGTATGCGGCGTATGGCTTTAAGACGGCCTATCTGATCCTGGGCTGCATTGCGCTGTTGTTCACCTGTATTTCGGCTTTTACGCTCAGTGGCAAAGCGCCGGCAGCCTTTGCCGACAAAAGCCGTCTGGCCACGCCGGCCCCCTGAGGATCGGTGCGTGATGCCCTGCGACAAAATTGCATGATTATGTACAATCAGCGGTTGACGCCGTGCGAGCTGAGTTATCAGCCATTGATAGCGTTACTGATAAAAAACCGGGGATAACATAATTTTCTAATCATGATTTAAATCCTCTGGCAGTGGTAAGGTGGGGCGGTTACCCTGAATCGATAGCCTATGGAATAGGCATCAAATCAAAAAGAGAGATAAAGCATGACTGATTCACAGATTCGCATTGCGATTGCGGGTTCCGGTGGCCGGATGGGACGTCAATTGATCCAGGCCGTACAGCAGGCACAGGGTGTGGTGCTGGGGGCGGCATTGGAGCGTCCAGGCTCCAGCCTGCTGGGCACCGATGCTGGCGAACTGGCCGGTATCGGCGCGCTGGGCGTGACCGTGAGCGAGAGTTTGCAAAAGGTGGCGGATGACTTCGACATTCTGATCGATTTCACCCGCCCGGAAGGCACGCTGGCGCATCTGGCGTTTTGCGTCGAGCATCACAAGGCGATGGTGATTGGCACCACCGGTTTTGACGATGCTGGCAAAGCGGCTATTCGCGATGCCGCGCAGCAGATTGGCATCGTGTTTGCCGCCAACTTCAGCGTCGGCGTCAATGTGGTGCTGAAACTGCTCGAGAAGGCCGCCAAAGTAATGGGCGACTATACCGACATCGAAATTGTTGAAGCACATCACCGCCATAAGGTGGATGCACCCTCGGGCACCGCCCTGGCGATGGGCGAAGCCATCGCCGATGCGCTGGGCCGCGATCTGAAAGACTGTGCGGTGTACGCCCGTGAAGGGCATACCGGCGAACGCGATCCGCACAGCATCGGTTTTGCCACTATTCGCGCCGGGGATATCGTCGGTGAGCACACTGCCATGTTTGCCGACATCGGGGAACGGGTAGAAATTACCCATAAGGCTTCCAGTCGCATGACATTTGCCAATGGTGCGGTTCGTGCGGCAAGTTGGCTGTCAGATCGGCAAAATGGTCTATTTGATATGCGTGACGTGCTGGGTTTGCACCAGTTATAATTTATCGAACATCATCGTGATGTGTGTGAGTTAATCATAACGATATGATAATAGGGCAATATTTTTATTGTCCTTTTTTTTAACATGAAAAATAGCGATTTCGACGTGATAGGTTGATTTTTTTTATGTTTTTAATGGTTAACTCGGATTTTTACTGGCTTGTTAACCTTTTTGACGCCCGGTTATCGTCCGTCAGGTGGCGATGCGCCGGATTTTCTGTCATTGTGGCTCGCAACCGTTTACCCATTGCGGGTTTCCATGTGTTTTTATGACTGAGATAGCAAGAAATGCGTGAAATATGCAAAAATAACTAGAAAAATGCCACTTGGAGTAGACAAACCGAGCACCCATCATTAAAATGCGCCCAATTTGCCAAAAATTAGCCTTGAGGCCGGTTTTTGCATTGATTTAGATCGCGATATCTGAATTAATATGCAAATATTGTGATTGATTATTCCTCGGAGGGTGTTTTGATTAAGTCAGCGCTATTGGTTCTGGAAGACGGAACCCAATTCCACGGTCGGGCCATCGGGGCAGAAGGTACGGCAGTGGGGGAAGTGGTCTTCAATACGTCGATGACCGGCTATCAAGAAATCCTCACCGATCCTTCCTACTCCCGCCAGATCGTTACTCTTACTTATCCCCATATCGGCAATGTCGGCACCAATGCTTCCGACGCAGAATCCTCCGCTGTTCACGCTCAAGGCCTTGTTATTCGCGACCTCCCGTTGATTGCCAGCAACTACCGCTGTGAAGAAGGGCTGTCGGAATACCTGAAGCGCAACAACATTGTGGCGATTGCCGATATCGATACCCGCAAGTTGACGCGTCTGCTGCGTGAAAAGGGGGCGCAAAACGGCTGCATCATTGCCGGCGACGCGCCGGACGCAGCGCTGGCGCTGGAAAAGGCCAAGGCCTTCCCAGGGCTGAAAGGAATGGATCTGGCAAAAGAAGTGACCACCCAGGAAGCTTACGCCTGGCAACAGGGCAGTTGGACGCTTGAGGGCGAGCTGCCGGAAGCCAAAGACGCGGCCGCGCTGCCGTTCCACGTGGTGGCCTATGACTACGGCGTCAAGCGCAATATCCTGCGCATGCTGGTGGATCGCGGCTGCCGCCTGACGGTAGTGCCAGCGCAGACCCCGGCGGCAGAGGTGCTGAAAATGGCGCCAGACGGCATTTTCCTCTCTAACGGTCCGGGCGATCCGGAACCATGTGATTACGCCATCGACGCCATCAAGCAATTCCTCGACACCGACATCCCGGTGTTCGGCATCTGCCTTGGCCACCAGTTGCTGGCGCTGGCCAGCGGTGCGCAAACGGTGAAGATGAAACTCGGCCACCACGGCGGCAACCATCCGGTGAAAGATCTGGATAACCATACGGTGATGATCACCGCGCAGAACCACGGCTTTGCAGTTGACGAGAACAACCTGCCAGCCAATCTGCGCGTGACGCACAAATCGCTGTTCGACCACACCGTGCAGGGCATTCATCATACCGACAAAGCGGCGTTCAGCTTCCAGGGGCACCCGGAAGCCAGCCCGGGCCCGCACGATGCCGCCCCGCTGTTCGATCACTTTATCGAACTGATTGAGACTTACCGTTCCAACGCCAAATAATCAGGAGCCTTGATAAAATGCCAAAACGTACTGATATAAAAAGCATCCTGATCCTCGGCGCTGGCCCGATCGTTATCGGCCAGGCGTGCGAATTCGACTATTCGGGCGCTCAGGCCTGCAAGGCGCTGCGTGAAGAGGGTTACCGCGTTATTCTGGTTAACTCCAACCCGGCCACCATCATGACCGACCCGGAAATGGCCGATGCGACCTACATTGAGCCGATCCACTGGGAGGTGGTACGTAAAATCATCGAAAAAGAGCGTCCGGACGCAGTACTGCCGACCATGGGCGGCCAGACGGCGCTGAACTGCGCGCTGGAACTGGAGCGTCAGGGCGTGCTGGCGGAATTTGGCGTGACCATGATTGGCGCCACCGCCGATGCTATCGATAAGGCCGAAGACCGTCGCCGCTTTGACGTGGCAATGAAGAAAATCGGCCTGGACACCGCGCGTTCTGGTATTGCCCATACCATGGAAGAAGCGCTGGCAGTGGCCGCCGACGTCGGCTTCCCGTGCATTATTCGTCCGTCCTTCACCATGGGCGGCACCGGCGGCGGCATTGCCTACAACCGCGAAGAATTCGAGGAAATCTGCGAACGCGGCCTGGATCTGTCGCCGACCAAAGAGTTGCTGATCGATGAGTCGCTGATCGGTTGGAAAGAGTATGAAATGGAAGTGGTGCGCGACAAGAATGACAACTGCATCATCGTCTGTTCTATCGAAAACTTCGACGCCATGGGCATCCACACCGGCGACTCGATCACCGTCGCGCCGGCGCAAACCCTGACCGACAAAGAATACCAG
The DNA here is from genome assembly GCF_057180665.1 of Serratia sp. Sp408. NCBI lineage: Bacteria > Pseudomonadati > Pseudomonadota > Gammaproteobacteria > Enterobacterales > Yersiniaceae > Serratia > Serratia sp. Sp408. Next base: position 181,238 of record NZ_JBXUFT010000005.1, on the reverse strand, counting down.
ATCATGCGTAACGCCTCGATGGCGGTACTGCGTGAAATCGGCGTGGAAACCGGCGGTTCCAACGTGCAGTTCTCGGTGAACCCGAAGACCGGACGCCTGATCGTGATCGAAATGAACCCGCGTGTGTCACGCTCCTCGGCGCTGGCGTCGAAGGCGACCGGTTTCCCGATTGCCAAAATCGCCGCCAAGCTGGCGGTGGGTTACACCCTCGACGAGCTGATGAACGACATCACCGGTGGTCGCACTCCGGCCTCCTTTGAGCCGTCGATCGACTACGTGGTCACCAAAATCCCACGTTTCAACTTCGAAAAATTCGCCGGCGCCAACGACCGCTTGACCACCCAGATGAAGTCGGTCGGCGAAGTCATGGCGATTGGCCGTACCCAGCAGGAATCATTGCAGAAGGCGCTGCGCGGGCTGGAAGTGGGTGCTACCGGTTTCGATCCGAAAGTCAGCCTGGACGATCCGGAAGCGCTGACCAAAATACGCCGCGAACTGAAAGACGCCGGCGCCGAGCGCATCTGGTACATCGCCGATGCCTTCCGCGCAGGCCTGTCTGTCGATGGCGTGTTCAACCTGACCAACATCGACCGTTGGTTCCTGGTGCAGATTGAAGAGCTGGTACGTCTGGAAGAGCAGGTGGCAGCGTCCGGCATCAACGGGCTGACGCCGGAGTTCCTGCGCACCCTGAAGCGTAAGGGCTTCGCCGATGCGCGCCTGGCCAAACTGGCCGGCGTAGCGGAGAGCGCCGTGCGCAAACTGCGTCATGGTTACGGTCTGCACCCGGTTTACAAGCGCGTGGATACCTGTGCGGCGGAGTTTTCTACCGACACAGCTTACATGTATTCCACCTATGAAGAAGAGTGCGAATCCAACCCGACCCATGACCGACTGAAGGTGATGGTGCTGGGCGGTGGCCCGAACCGCATCGGTCAGGGCATCGAATTCGATTACTGCTGCGTGCACGCCTCGCTGGCGCTGCGCGAAGACGGTTACGAAACCATTATGGTCAACTGTAACCCGGAAACCGTTTCCACCGATTACGACACGTCCGACCGCCTGTACTTCGAGCCGGTCACGCTGGAAGACGTGCTGGAAATCGTGCGCATCGAGCAGCCCAAGGGCGTTATCGTGCAATACGGCGGCCAGACTCCGCTGAAGCTGGCGCGTGAGCTGGAAGCGGCCGGCGTACCGATTATCGGTACCAGTCCGGACGCGATTGACCGCGCCGAAGACCGCGAGCGTTTCCAGCAGGCGGTAAACCGTCTCGGTCTGAAACAGCCGGCCAACGCCACCGTTACCGCTATCGACCAGGCGGTAGAAAAGGCGGCCGGCATCGGCTATCCGCTGGTGGTGCGCCCTTCCTATGTTCTGGGCGGCCGCGCGATGGAAATCGTCTACGACGAGGTCGATCTGCGTCGCTACTTCCAGAATGCGGTCAGCGTCTCCAACGACGCGCCGGTATTGCTGGACCGTTTCCTGGACGACGCGGTGGAAGTGGACGTCGACGCCATCTGCGACGGCGAACGCGTGCTGATTGGCGGTATTATGGAGCACATCGAGCAGGCGGGCGTTCACTCCGGCGACTCGGCCTGTTCACTGCCGGCCTATACGCTGAGCAAGGAAATCCAGGACGTGATGCGCCAACAGGTGGAAAAACTGGCGTTTGAACTGCAGGTGCGTGGTTTGATGAACGTGCAGTTTGCGGTCAAGGATAATGAAGTCTACCTGATTGAAGTCAACCCGCGAGCGGCGCGTACCGTGCCATTCGTCTCGAAAGCCACCGGCGTGCCGTTGGCGAAAGTGGCGGCGCGCGTGATGGCTGGCAAAACCCTGGCCGAACAGGGCGTGACGGAAGAAGTGATCCCGCCGTACTACTCGGTGAAGGAAGTGGTGCTGCCGTTCAACAAATTCCCAGGCGTTGACCCGATTCTCGGGCCGGAAATGCGCTCCACCGGCGAAGTCATGGGCGTTGGCCGCACCTTTGCAGAAGCGTTTTCCAAAGCGATGCTTGGCAGCAACTCCGGCATGAAAAAACAGGGCCGTGCGCTGCTGTCAGTGCGCGAAGGCGACAAGGCGCGAGTGGTCGATCTGGCCGCCAGCCTGCTGAAGCAGGGCTTTGAGCTGGATGCGACCCACGGCACCGCGGTGGTGTTGGGTGAGGCGGGGATTAACCCGCGCCTGGTCAACAAGGTGCATGAGGGCCGTCCGCACATTCAGGATCGCATCAAGAATGGCGAGTACACCTATATCGTCAACACCACCGCAGGCCGCCAGGCGATTGAGGATTCCAAACTGATCCGCCGCAGCGCCCTGCAATATAAAGTGCATTACGACACCACGCTGAACGGCGGTTTTGCCACCGCCATGGCGCTGAAGGCCGATCCAACCGAGCAGGTGACCTCGGTGCAGGAAATGCACGCCCGTATCAAGTAAATACCGCATTAGCGTTCGCCGGGGGATTGCCTGGCGAACGCTGGCGGAGAGTGCCGCTCGGTCATCTCCGCCTTTTTTTCCGCCTTTTCGTCATCTGCCGTTACCTTCTCCCGCCTTGACCCACGCTCAATTAAGAAATTTCTTGGAACTTTTTGAAACAGCGGTTTACCCCATTAAAGCTAATGCGTATAGTTCTCATTTGTTTTTGCATGTCTGCGCCGTCAAATAAACGTATTCGTGGCCTGCCTGGGGTGCGAGCACCTTGGCACAATAAAAACTATATTGAGGAATTATCATGTCCTTCGTTGCTTCTCGTCTCAGGGGAAACCATGCCTGCGGCTTCCGGCCGTCTGCCGTCGGCGGTTTTACACGTTCCAGTCTGGCGTTACTGGTGGCAGCGTGTTGTTCCACGCCGGTAGTCATGGCAGCGGAAAGTGAAGACACCATTACCGTCGACGCTACAGCCAACGGCAGTATGCTGCCGGAGCAGGACTATGCGGTGCCGGTAACTCGCGCCGGTACCAAAATGGCGCTGACGCCACGCGATATTCCACAATCAGTCAGCGTGATCACTCAGCAGCGCATGCAGGATCAGGATCTGCAAACCATCGGCGACGTGCTGAGCAACACCACCGGCATCAGCGCCAACAATATCGATTCCGATCGCTCGACCTATTTTTCGCGCGGCTTCTTTATCAACAATTATCTGTACGACGATATTCCGACCACCGTCGATGAAGTGTGGAACTTTGGCGACGCCGCCGGTGATACGGCAATTTATCAGCGCATCGAGGTGGTGCGTGGCGCCAACGGCCTGATGACCGGCTCGGGCAACCCGTCTGCGGCGATTAATATGGTGCGCAAACATGCCGACAGCCGTGAGCTGACCGGCAATCTGTCCGCCAGCTACGGTCGCTGGAACAAGCAGCGTTACGTCGGTGACGTCAGCACGCCGCTCAACGCCGACGGTAGCGTGCGTGGGCGGGCGGTGGCTGGTTATCAGGATGGCGATGGTTGGCTGGACCGTTACGGCAACCGCAAAAAATTTCTGTATACCGTACTGGATGCCGATCTGACCGACTCGACCAAATTATCGCTGGGATGGGAATACCAGCAGAGCCACACCAGCAACCCGACCTGGGGCGGTTTGCCGACCTGGTACAGCGACGGCAGCCGGACTCACTACGATCGCAGTTTCAACCCGGCGCCGGACTGGGCGTATTCGGACAAGGAGTCGAACAAGATTTTTGCCGATCTGACGCAGCGTTTTGACAACGGCTGGCAGGCGCGCGTGAATGCAACCCACGCCAAAACCACCTTTGATTCCAAACTGATGTATGCCTCGGGTTACCCGGATAAAATCACCGGCGACGGGGTGATGGCCTACGGTGGCTGGAACAAGGGCACGCGCAAACTCGACTCGCTGGACGCTTATGCCAGCGGACCGTTTGAGCTGTTCGGCCGCCAGCATGAATTGGTGGCCGGCGGCAGCTACAGCAAGCAGAACAACTATTACTTCAACTCACAGTCGATGCTGTCCACGGCCGACGTCGGCAACTATAACAACTGGGACGGCAACGTCACGCAAGGCAGTTGGTCACCGTGGGTGGTGTATGCCGATGATACGCTGCGACAAAAGTCATTCTACGGTGCGGTGCGTTTCTCGCTGGCCGATCCGCTGTCGCTGATTGTTGGCGCGCGTTATACCGACTGGCGCGCCAACGGTACCACCGCCACCAGCAGCAAAGACGCGGTGACGCCCTATGCCGGGCTGATCTACGACATTAACGACACCTATTCGGCCTATATCAGCTACACCGAAATCTTCCAGCCGCAAACGGTTCGCGATGCCAACCGCAACTATCTTGACCCGACCACCGGCAAGAACTACGAAGCGGGGATTAAGGGCGATTGGCATAACAGTCGCCTGACGGCCTCACTGTCGGTGTTCCGTACCGAGCAGGACAACCTGGGTGTCAGCACCGGTGCCTATATTCCCGGCACTGCCGAAATGGCGTATGAATCGATCAGCGGTACGGTGAGCCGCGGGGTTGAGTTTGAAGTCAACGGCGCGTTGACCGACAACTGGCAGATGACCTTCGGCGCGTCGCGTTTTGTCGCCGAAGACAAGGATGGCGAGGCGGTGAACCCGTTTATGCCGCGCACCACGCTGAAGCTGTTTTCCAGCTACCGAGTGCCGGCACTACAGGCGCTGACCATCGGCGGCGGCGTCAACTGGCAAAACCATACCTGGCGTGACGACGCCGGCCCGGCGGGGGCATCGCGTCCCGAACAGGGCAGCTATGCGTTAGTTAACCTGTTGGCGCGTTATCAGGTTAACCAGCAGTTTTCGCTACAGGCCAACGTGAATAACCTGCTCGATAAAGAGTATTACGACTACCTCGGCAGTTATGCGGTCTACGGTGCGCCACGCAGCGTTTCTGTCACTGCCAATTATCAGTTCTGATGCCAGACGGGAGCCTGCTTTGCAGGCTCCTGCAACCGCTCCGACGGTTTTTCATCTGCTGGTTAAATTCATTCAGCAAATTTGTTGGCTCGCGTTAAAAATTTCCGCTATCAATCAAACAACAACCTGTCAGGCTGTGTGATTGGTATATATGCTTGATGTATTGGCAAGGAACGACGAGAACAGCATGATTCTAATCATTTACGCACACCCGTATCCCCGGCATTCCCATGCCAATCAGCGCTTATTGCAGGCGGTAAAGGACATTCCCGACGTGGAAGTCCGTTCGCTGTATGAGCTTTATCCTGATTTTAATATTGATATCAACGCCGAACAGCAGGCGCTGCAGCGTGCCGATCTGGTGGTGTTACAGCATCCGATCCAGTGGTACAGCCTGCCGCCGTTACTGAAACTGTGGATCGACAAAGTGCTGGAACACGGCTGGGCCTATGGTCATGAAGGCAATGCGCTGGTGGGTAAAGACTGTCTGTGGGCGGTGACCAGCGGCGGCGATGAACACCACTTCGAACTGGGTAACTACCCCAACTTTGCGGTGCTGGGGCAACCGTTGCAGGCAACGGCGATATATTGCGGCATGCACTGGCAGCCGTACTTTGCCGTACATAACACTTTCACCTGCAACGAGCCGGCGTTGATATCCGCCGGTGAGGCTTACCGCCAGCGTTTGATGCAATATCTGCTGGATCGTCAACAACCGCTGGCACTGGGAGCCGAAAATGGATAATCACGGCATGATGCTTGAAGGGCTGATCTATCTGGGATCGGCAGGTCTGTTGGTGCCGATCGCGGTGCGACTGGGATTGGGATCGGTACTGGGGTACCTGATTGCCGGCTGTATCATCGGCCCATGGGGGCTGAAGCTGGTATCAGATGCCGAATCGATCCTGACCTTTGCGGAAATCGGCGTGGTGCTGATGCTGTTCATTATCGGATTGGAGCTGGATCCGAAACGGTTATGGACGCTGCGCGCGTCGGTGTTTGGCGGTGGCGGATTACAGATGGCCGGCTGCGGGCTGGTGCTCAGTGCATTCTGTTATTTCTTGGGACTGGACTGGAAAGTGGCGCTGCTGATTGGCCTGGCGCTGGCGCTGTCTTCTACCGCCATTGCCATGCAGGCGATGAGCGAACGTAACCTGACGCCGTCGCCGATTGGCCGCGGTGCTTTTGCGGTGCTGTTGTTCCAGGACATCGCAGCAATTCCGCTGGTGGCGATGATCCCGCTGTTGGCCAATAGCGGCGCGGCTACCACGCTGGAAGCCTTTGCGCTGTCAGCGGCAAAGGTGGTCGGAGCGCTGGCGCTGGTAGTGTTGCTGGGCCGTTATGTGACGCGGCCGCTGCTGCATTTTGTCGCACGTTCCGGCATGCGTGAAGTGTTCAGCGCCGTGGCGTTGTTCCTGGTTTTCGGCTTCGGCATTTTGCTGGAAATGGCCGGTTTGTCGATGGCGATGGGGGCGTTCCTTGCCGGGGTACTGCTGGCAAGCTCGGAATACCGCCATGCGCTAGAAAGCGACATTCAGCCGTTCAAAGGCCTGCTGCTTGGCCTGTTCTTTATCGGCGTGGGCATGTCGATCGACTTTGGCACGCTGTTCAGTCATCCGCTGTTGATCGCCACGCTGCTGTTGGGTTTTATGTTGCTGAAGGCCGCCATGCTGTGGCTGATTGCGCCGCTGCTGGGCGTGCCGAAGCGTCAGCGCGGGCTGTTCGCCATTCTGCTTGGCCAGGGCAGTGAATTTGCCTTTGTGATTTTCGGCGCAGCGCAAATGGCCGGCGTGCTGCCGGTGGAGTGGGCGAAAGCGCTGACGCTGGCGGTGGCACTGTCAATGGCGGCAACGCCACTGCTGCTGGTTATCGCCGCCCGACGGGAGAACAATGCGCCGAAGGACGATCGTCCGGCGGATGTGATCGATGAAGAGAACGCCAGCGTCATCATCGCCGGTTTTGGCCGGTTTGGCCAGATCGCCGGTCGCTTGCTGTTGGCCAACGGGGTACACACCGTGGTACTGGATCACGATCCGGATCATATCGAAACGCTGCGCAAGTTCGGCACCAAAGTGTTTTATGGCGATGCCACGCGCGCCGATCTGCTGGAGGCCGCTGGCGCAGAGCACGCCAAAGTGCTGATTAACGCCATCGATGACGTGGAGGCCAACCTGCAACTGACCGAGCTGGCCAAGCGCCATTTCCCGCACTTGAAGGTGGTGGCGCGCGCGCGCGACGTCGACCACTGGTATCAGCTGCGACAGTTGGGCGTGGAAAACCCGGAACGCGAGACGTTCGAAAGCTCGCTGCGCATTGGCCGCGAAACCCTGGAATTGCTGGGGCTGGATGCCTACGAGGCGCGTGAGAAAGCGGACACTTTCCGCCGTTACAATCTGCAAATGCTGGAAGCGATGATGGAGAATTACGAAGATACCGAATTCCGCATCGCCACCTTGCAGCGGGCGAAGGAGATGCTCAGTACCGCCATCGAACAGGATCGGTCGCGTCTGGTACGGGTTCAGCAAACCGGCTGGCGCGGCAGCATCGACGGCAAGGCGCCGGAAGACGAGGTGGTGGAAGCCAAAGGGTAAGTCAGATGCGCTCTCCGCTGGAGAGCGCGTTTTTAGCGGCTTAGCTCAGTGCGACCTTAATCCCAAGCGCAATCAACATGCCGCCCAGCAGTTTATCGACCACCTTCTGCACTTTTTCCAACCCGCGGCGTACCGGCCCGCTTTGAATCAGATATACCAGCAGCGGCCACCACAGCGCCGACAGGCCAAGGATTATCCCCGCATACCACAATTTTTCACCGATGCCGGAGTCGATCTGCAACACCTGGGTGAACACCGCCAGGAAGAACAGCGTAGCCTTTGGGTTCAGCAGATTGCACAGATAACCCTGCATAAAGGCATTTTTCAGGCTGACCTGCTGCTGTGGCAGATTACTGACGTTCATTTTACCGCCGCCGCGTGACAGCAACGCCTGGATGCCAACCCAGATAAGGTAGGCCGCACCGGCATATTTCAGCAGGTTAAACAGCCACGGCGTGGTGGTAATCACCACCGCCAGCCCGGCGACGCAGTACGACATATGGGTCGCGACGCCGAAAATCACGCCGCAGGCGGTCATCATCGCCGCCAGCCGTGGATAACGTGCGGCGTTCTTGATCACCAGGAAAAAATCCGGCCCCGGCGACAACATGCCCAGCGTGGCGATCCCGGCGACGAACAGTGTGGTTTCAAGCATGGTCACAGTCTCGGTAAAAAATGTCATTGCATTGATAATAACGCTGAGCACCCTGACGCGCATCAACCCATTGTGGGCAGAATAAGCAATATGATGAACATTCATTCAGCGTGAATCACGGGGCAGTATGAAGCAGCAAGCCATCATCAGCATGCCGGAGCCTAACCGGCAACAACGAGACATCACCCGACTGTGCATCCAATGCGCACTGATGCTGTTGCAGCACGGTGCCGAAAGCATGGTGGTTGAACAACTCTCCACCCGCCTCGGGCTGGCGTTGGGCATGGACAGCGTAGAAAGCTCGATTTCCGCCAACGCGGTGGTGCTGACGACCATCAGCAACGGAGCCTGTCTGACCACGACGCGCAAGAACATCGATCGCGGTATCAACATGCAGATGGTCACCGAGGTGCAGCACGTGGTGATTCTGGCGGAACATCGGCTGGCGGACGTCGGCGAGGTGGCAAAGCGCCTCGACAAGATCCGCCCGCTGCGTTACCCACGCGGTCTGGTGGTATTGATGGTGGCACTCTCCTGCGGTTGCTTCAGCATGCTTAACGGCGGCGGTAGCGATGCGTTCGCCGTGACCTTTATCGCCAGTGGTCTGGCGATGTGGGTACGGCAGATGTTGACCGCTCGGCAGATGAACCCGCTGATCAACTTCTGCCTGACGGCGTTTGTCGCCACGTCGGCATCCGGCTTGCTGCTGCGTCTGCCGTGGTTTAATCAGACGGCCAGCGTGGCGATGGCCGCCAGCGTATTGCTGCTGGTGCCGGGCTTTCCGCTGATCAATGCGGTGGCGGATATGTTCAAGGGGCATGTCAATACCGGCCTGGCGCGCTGGGCAATGGCCAGCCTGTTAACCCTCGCCACCTGCATTGGCGTAATAATGGCGATGTCGCTGTGGGGTTTGCGGGGGTGGTCATGATGCTGTTATGGGCGCTGGGGCGCGATATGCTGCTGGCGGCGGTGCCGGCGCTGGGGTTTGCCATGGTGTTCAACGTGCCGCTGCGCGCGCTGCGCTATTGCGCCTTGCTTGGTGCGTTGGGGCACGGCTCGCGCATGCTGCTGATGGCGGGGGGCATCAATATCGAATGGGCGTCGTTTCTGGCGGCGGTGCTGATTGGCATTATCGGTATATATTGGTCGCGCTGGTTGCTGGCGCATCCGAAAGTATTCACCGTGGCGGCGGTTATCCCGATGTTCCCTGGCATCCCAGCCTATACCGCCATGATTACGCTGGTGGAGATCTCACACCTTGGCTATAGCGAGGCGCTGATGGCGGTGATGGTGACGCATTTTCTCAAAGCCTGTTTTATCGTCGGCGCGTTGTCGATCGGCCTGTCGTTACCGGGATTATGGTTGTATCGCAAACGCCCGGGGGTATAGCTTAGTGCCGGTAATTATTAGCTATTCTGATAAGAGCTATCTTATATATTCACATTGCTTGTTTGCCCTATCGACGGCCGATGGGGCTTTACGTATAGTGTGAGCAATTTTGCTGCCTATACAGGGTTTAACAATGATTATCAGCCTGATCGCTGCCTTGGCGGCGGATCGCGTAATTGGTATGGAAAACGCCATGCCATGGCATCTGCCAGCCGATTTGGCGTGGTTTAAACGTAACACGTTAAATAAGCCGGTCATTATGGGCCGCAAGACGTTTGAGTCGATTGGCCGCCCATTGCCGGGGCGCCATAATATCGTGTTGAGCAGCCGAGCGGGCGTTGAAACCGGCGTGACCTGGGCAACCTCGCTGGATGAAGCACTGGCTGCCGCGGGCGACGTGGAAGAAGTGATGGTGATGGGCGGCGGGCGTATCTATAGCCAGTTCCTGGCGCGTGCCAACCGCATGTATCTGACACACATCGACGCCGAAGTCGGTGGCGATACGCATTTCCCGGATTACGAACCAGACGAATGGGAAACCTCGTTTAGCGAATTCCATGACGCAGACGAGCAGAACTCGCACAGCTATTGTTTTGAAATTCTCGAACGTCGTTAATCGACGAGTCACGCAGCGTAAGCCGTAAAACACCCGCAGGGAACAAAGTGATTGCGTCCCTGCGGAGGCCTTCCTCAGCCCCACAGGTTGAACGCTATACGCTACCGAGCGACTTAGCGCGCGGCACATCAACGCGCCAGACGGTTGACTGAGCATTATCAGGCGCGCCAGGGAATTTTGAGCGCTTTGTTTTAGCGAGCTATTTTGCTTTTGCCGGCAAATTGTGTCCCTGCCTGACCTCTGTAACATTTTCGTCACACTTCCTGATTAGTATGAAGCCCAACCTTGAGCGCCTCGGCAACTCTGGTGACCTTTGATCGTGGCGCCGTCTACCAGGAAGCTAAAATCATGACCAATAAAATTGAGCAATTAAATGCCGATCGCCTGATCGATCCCACCCGTCGTAAATTGCTGCTGGGCAGCGCCGGCGCCGTTGGCCTGGCCGGTTTCCTCGGCGGCGGTATTTTGAGCGTATCGGCCGAAGCGTTGGCCGAGGATCTGCCGGCCAACAAGCTGCTGGGCTTTAAAGGGATTGCTGCTTCTAGCGCCGATGAGGTGGCGATCGCACCGGGATACCAGGCTGAAGTGCTGATCTCCTGGGGGGAGCCGTTGGTTGACGGCGCAGCGGCGTTTGATGCCAATGGCGGTAATAGCGCGGCCGATCAGGAAAAACAATTCGGCGATAACAACGATGGCATGAGCTTCTTCCCGATCGACGATCGTCACGGGGTGATGGCGATCAATAACGAATACGTTAACGAGCAGTACCTGTTCGCCCATGGCGGCAGCAAGGCCACCAGTCTGGAAGAGGTGCGCAAGTCTCAGGCCGGGCACGGCGTCTCGATTGTGGCGGTGAAACGCATTGGCGACACGCAGCGCTGGGAAGTCGAGCGCCCTTCGCGCTACAACCGCCGCATTACCGCCAATAGCGAAATGCAATTCAGTGGCCCGGCAGCCGGCCACCCGTTGCTGCAAACCGCAGCCGATCCGTCCGGCCGTAAGGTGCTGGGCACCTTTGGCAACTGCGCCAACGGCAAAACGCCGTGGGGCACCTATCTGACCTGCGAAGAGAACTTCGATACCTATTTCGGCACCAAACAGGCCGATTATAAAACCACGCCGGAACAGCAGCGCTACACGCTCAACGTCAGCGAGCCAGAACGTAACTGGCCGGATTTTGACGACCGTTTCGACGTGGCGAAGAACCCGAACGAATTTAACCGCCACGGTTGGATTGTGGAAATCGACCCGATGAATCCGACCTCGACGCCGATAAAACACACCGCGCTGGGGCGTTTTAAACATGAAAATGCCGCGGTAACCGTGGCCAGGGATGGGCGTCTGGTGGTGTATATGGGCGACGATGAACGCGGCGAGCATATCTATAAATACGTTTCCAAAGGTAAGGTTGACGTCGCCAACCCGGCGAATAACCGCGGCCTGCTGGATGACGGCACGCTGTACGTGGCGCAGTTTGACGGTGACGCCAACGGCACGCCGCTCAAAGGCAAAGGGCGCTGGATAGCGCTGGAGTTTGGCAAAAACGGCCTGACGCCGGAAAACGGCTTCCGTGATGCGGCAGAAGTGCTGATCTTTGCCCGCAAGGCTGCCGCGCAGGTTGGCGCCACTCAAATGGATCGCCCGGAATGGATCGCCGTCAACCCGCATGACGGGCGCGCCTACTGCACCTTGACCAACAACAGCAAGCGCGGTGAAGAAGGCATGCCGTTGAATGCCGCCAACCCGCGTCCAAAGAACGTTTACGGCCAGATTATCCGCTGGGACGAAGGCGGTGACGCGACGGCAGCAACGTTCTCATGGGACATTTATGTGCTGTGTGGCAACCCGATCGCCTATCCGGAAGGGGTCAACCGTGGCACGCCAAACATCACGGCTGAAAATACGTTTAACAGCCCGGATGGCCTGGGGTTCGATAAGGCAGGGCGTCTGTGGATCCTGACCGATGGCAAGTACAGTAATAAAGGCGATTTTCAGGGGCAGGGTAACAACCAGATGCTGGTGGGCGATCCGCAAAGCGGCGAGATCCGCCGCTTTATGGTCGGACCGAAGTCATGCGAACTGACCGGTATTACCTTCACGCCAGATTACAAAACGATGTTTGTTAACGTCCAGCACCCTGGAGAGGAAGGGGATTCTCACTTCCCGAATAACAGTCCGCGTCCACGCTCTTCGGTATTGATGATCACCCGCAAAGATGGCGGGGTGATTGGCGCCTGATCCGCCTGACCAGGCTTAATCAACAAGGGCGCCAATGGCGCCCTTGTTGATTTTACGCTGAGTCGGTTATGACGCCGCCAGCGTATCACTGCCGTCCAACATCTCCCGCCGGTTGGATGGCTGGGTAAAGTAGCGTTTATCCTCCCAGCGCAACATCGTCAGCTCTCCACCCCAGCAGCAGCCGGTATCGAGCGCGATAATCCCGTCAGGGGTGCCCTTGCCCTCCAGCGACGCCCAATGGCCGAAGATGATGGTGTACTGCGGATCCACCAGACGCGGTAGGGCAAACCAGGGTTTTAGCGGCGCGGGCGCGGTGCCCGGCGCGTCTTTGCTGATCATGTCCAGTTGACCATTCGGGAAGCAGTAGCGCATGCGCGTCAGGGCATTGGTGCTAAAACGCAAACGTGCCAGACCGCTGAGCTCGGGACTCCAGTTGTTCGGCATGTCGCCGTACATCGCATCGAGGAACAGCGGGTAGCTGTCGCTGCTGAGCACCGCTTCCACTTCGCGCGCGCAGATTTTGGCGGTTTCGATGTCCCACTGCGGCGTGATGCCGGCATGCGCCATGATCAGCTGTTGTTGCTCATCCACCTGCAATACCGGTTGGCGACGCAGCCAGTTGATCAGTTCGTCGGCGTCAGGTGCTTCCAGCAACGGAGTAATGCGATCCTTGGGCTTATTGCGGCTAATGCCGGCGTACACCGCCAGCAAATGCAGATCGTGATTGCCCAACACCATGCGCACTGCCGGGCCGAGCGAGCGCACAAAACGCAACACTTCCAGCGATCCCGGCCCTCGGGCCACCAGATCGCCGGTCAACCACAGCGTATCCTGCTGCGGATCAAAAGAAACCTGAGCTAATAGCGACTTGAGTTCATCGAAACAACCATGAACGTCGCCGATAAGATATGTCGACATAGTTAGTGGATCAGCGTTGGGATAGCGAGTCGGAAGACGGGAATAGCGGTGCGGAACGACTGACCCAGATGATCAACCATCTCGTAGTGGCCTTCCATGGTGCCCAGCGGCGTTTCGAGGATCGCGCCGCTGGTATATTGGAATTCACTGCCGGGCTGAATGATTGGCTGTTCGCCAACCACGCCTTCGCCCTGAACTTCAGTTTGCCGACCGTTGCTGTTGGTAATCAACCAGTAACGGCCCAGCAATTGCACGTTGAAACGCCCCAGATTGCGGATAGTGATGGTATAGGCGAAGACATAGCGATCGTCTTCCGGCTGCGACTGTGATTCCACATATACGCTTTGTACCTGAACACACACACGGGGTGAATCAATCATGGTCTCGACTCCTTATTGCTGCGGCGCCGGTTTGGCTGATAGCCAGTTTGCCAGCTGACAGTATTGCGCCACAGAAATATTTTCTGCTCTGAGCGTAGGATCGACGCCGAGCTCGCTCAGTTGTTCCGGCGTGAACAAATCGCCAAGGCTATTACGCACGGTTTTACGACGCTGATTGAAAGCCTGGGTGGTTATGCGGCTCAGCATGCGAACATCGCTGACGGTATGCGGCATGACCACATGCGGAACCAGACGTACCACGGCAGAGTCCACTTTTGGCGGTGGCGCGAAAGCGGTAGGCGGAACTTCCAGCACCGGAATAACGTTGCAATAATATTGCGCCATTACCGATAAACGGCCGTAGGCCTTGCTGTTCGGACCGGCAACCAGGCGATTAACCACTTCTTTCTGCAACATAAAATGCATGTCGCGAATAGCCTGAGTATAGCTGAAAAGGTGGAACATCAGCGGTGTCGAAATATTATACGGCAGGTTACCAAACACGCGCAGCGGTTGGCCAGCCTGTTCGGCCATTTCGGAGAAATTGACCGTCATGGCATCTTGCTGGTGAATGGTCAGTTTGTCTTTCAGCTGTGGGTGACTGGCAAGGCGAGCCGCCAGATCGCGGTCCAGCTCAATCACCGTCATGCGATCCATGCGAGCGCCGACCGGTTCGGTCAATGCGCCAAGCCCTGGGCCGATTTCAACCACGGCTTCGCCCGGCTGCGGGTGAATGGCGGAAACGATGCTATCGATGACAAACTGATCGGTTAAAAAGTTCTGTCCAAAGCGTTTGCGGGCAAAATGCCCTTGGTGGACTCTATTATTCATTACAATTACTTATCATTTTAATGGCGAGATTTAACGCCGTTTTGAAACTGCCCACGTCGGCGGTGCCGGTGCCGGCCAGTTCCAGCGCGGTACCGTGATCCACCGAGGTACGGATAAAAGGTAAGCCGAGCGTGATATTCACCGCGCGGCCGAACCCTTGGTATTTTAGCACTGGCAGACCCTGATCGTGATACATCGCCAGCACCGCGTCTGCATGTTGCAGATACTTTGGCTGGAACAGCGTATCGGCCGGCAGCGGGCCGGTCAGCGCGATGCCACGAGCACGCAGCGCGGTCAGCGCCGGAATGATCACGTCCAGCTCTTCACGGCCCATATGGCCGCCTTCGCCAGCATGCGGGTTAAGCCCGCAAACATAAATCTGCGGCTGCGCGATGCCAAACTTGGTTTTCAAATCATGGTCAAGAATGGTGATCACTTCGTGCAGGCTTTGCTCGGTAATGGCGCCCGGCACTGCCAGCAACGGCAGGTGCGTGGTGGCCAGTGCGACGCGCAACTCTTCGGTAGCCAGCATCATGACCACCCGATCGCGCTGGCTGCGCTCGGCGAAAAACTCGGTGTGACCGCTGAACGGCACGCCGGCCTCGTTGATAATGCTCTTGTTGACCGGACCGGTGATCAGCGCGGCGAATTCACCGTTCAGGCAGCCGTCGCAGGCGCGCGCCAGAGTATCCACCACGTAGCTGCTGTTGCTGACGTCCAACTGACCGGCATTCGCCGGTGCCGCCAGCGCGATCGGCAACACCGTCAGGCTGCCGGCTTGCTGGGGCTGGGCCGCGCTGCCCGGTTGATACTCGCGCAGCTGCAGCGGCAGGTTCAACTGCTGGGCACGTGCAAGCAACAGGGCCGGATCGGCGCATACCACCAACTCAATAGGCCATGCCTGCTGTGCCAGCGCTATCACCAGATCCGGCCCCACCCCGGCGGGTTCACCGGGGGTAATTACCAGACGATTATTGTTGCGCATTGCTGCCATCAAGAATTTTTACGTAGGCCGCAGCGCGCTGTTCTTGCATCCAGGTTTGCGCTTCTTCGGCAAACTTGCGGTTGAACAGCATGCGGTATGCGCGTTCTTTTTGCGCCGCATCGGTTTTATCCACCTGGCGGGTATCAAGCAACTGGATCAGGTGCCAGCCAAATGCCGAATGCACCGGTTGGCTGACTTCGCCTTTTTGCAGTTTCAACAACGCATCGCGGAAGGCCGGGTCATAGATGTCCGGTGACGCCCAACCCAGGTCGCCGCCCTGCAGGGCAGAACCCGGATCCTGAGACAGCTGTTTGGCTTCGTCGGCGAATTTGGCTTTGCCGCTTTTGACCGCTGCCGCCACTTCTTCCAGTTTCGCCCGCGCCTGATCGTCAGTCATCACCACCGACGGCTTCAGCAGGATGTGACGTGCGTGAACTTCGGTAACCGAAATGGACTGGCTGGCGCCACGCAGATCGTTGACCTTCAGGATATGGAAGCCGACGCCTGAACGGATAGGACCGACGACATCGCCTTTTTTAGCGCTGACCAGACGTTCGGCAAACAGGGTAGGGATCTCTTGCAGTTTACCCCAGCCCATATTACCGCCTTTCAGCGCCTGTGAGTCGGCAGAATAGGTGATAGCCAGCTTGCCGAAGTCGGCACCGCTGTTGATTTCGCCGATCAGACGTTTGGCCAGCGTTTCCGCTTCATCAACCTGTTGCTGCGACGGGTTTTCCGGCAGCGGGATCAGGATGTGGCTGATGTTCATTTCGGTGTCGCTGCCGTTTTGCGCGCCGACCTGTTTCGCCAGCGCATCGACTTCCTGCGGCAGGATGGTGACGCGACGACGTACTTCGTTGTTGCGTACTTCGGTGATCAGCATCTCTTTGCGGATCTGCGAACGGTAAGTGTTGTAGTTCAACCCTTCGTAAGCCAGACGGCTGCGCAGCTGATCGATGGACATGCGGTTTTGCGCGGCAATGTTGCCGATGGCTTTATCCAGATCGGCATCGGTGACGTTGATGCCCATTTTCTTGGCCATCTGCAGCTGGATGTTATCCATGATCAAACGCTCGAGGATCTGGTGACGCAGCGTTTTATCGTCCGGCAATTGCTGGCCGGCCTGCTGCGCATTGAGCTTCACCGACTGCAGTAAACCATTGACGTCGCTCTCGAGTACCACGCCGTTATCCACGACGGCGGCGACTTTATCCACTTCTTGGGGTGCTGCGAACGCGGCATTGGCACAAACCACCAATCCGAGAATAAGCGTTCTCCAGTTCTTCATACATTTCCCATTATGTAATCCGCAAATGCGGGTGAAAGTTCTAGTTTTTCAAAGTATTACAGAACATCAAAACGCACGTTGGTATGGCAGAATGCCTGAACGCAGCATTTCACCGGTGCCGAGACTATGATCGCTGCTCAGGCCACGCAGTTCGATGTTGAATGAAACTTTGTTGTCATATTTGCTGGACTGATTACCCGTATCCCATTCGGTAATCTTGCGTTCGTAACCGAGGTTAACCGCCCAGCAGCAGGTGTTGTAACGCAGGCCAACCAGTTGATCTGCGGACTGTTGCGCGCGAGTATCGTAGTAGTAAGCCCCGACGATCGCCCAACGATCGGCAATTGGCCAACTGGCGGTAACGCCAACCTGCGAAATGCCGTCCTGATAGCCCGGGCTGGTGACCTGCGGCAACGTCGCCTGGATATATTCCGGGCTGGCGTAGCGGTAGTTCAACTGCACCATACGGTTTTCGTCCTGACGGTACTCCAGTACTGCATCACCGAGCGCCACGCTGTCGAGGCGGGTGTCGTATTGCACCCCGCCGCGCAGACCCCAACGATCGTCGATCTTCCAATAGGTGTCGCCGGCCCATACCAGGCTGCCGGTGTCATCATTGTTGTCGTAACCGGAGTTCTGATCGCCGGTGCGCGAACGACTGAAGTAATAGATTTGACCCACAGAAACGTTGAAACGTTCAACCAGCGCATCATCATAAACGCGCGACGTTACCCCGGCGGCCAGACGGTTCTGCGAAGCAATACGATCCAGACCGCTGTAGGTACGGTCGCGGAACAGGCCGGAATAATCGGTCTGCAGCAGCGTGGAGTCGTAGGAATAGATGTTGCTCTGATCGCGATACGGCACATACAGGTATTGCAGGCGCGGTTCCAGCGTCTGGGTAAAGTCCTTCGCCCAGTCCATATTGCGGTCGAAGACCATCTTGCCGTCAACCTTGAACTGCGGCAGTACCCGGTTGACCGAGTCGTCCAGCTCCGGCGCGTCACGACCGGTTCGGCTCTTGTAGTTGCCGGCGAAACCGTCCGGAATATCCTGCTGGTAGTGCGTCGCCATCAGCTTCACTTCGCTGTTGAGCGAGCCCCAACCGTTGGTCAACGGCAGGTTCAGCGTCGGCTCAAGGTGCAGACGTGTGGCATCCGGGCTGTAAGGGTTAATGTTGACGAACTTGGCCGCCTGACCATAAACGCGGAAGTCGAACGGACCAAGGTCGTTCTTGTAATAGTTGATGTCAATCTGCGGCAATACCTTGTAGGTATCCGCACTGGTGCGGCTGGTATTGTCGTAGATCTGGAACTGCTTGGACGAGATGGTGGCGTCGAAGTTTTCATCGGCATAGCCGGCGCTGAATTTTTGCGTCGCGTAGCCATCGGTAGTGGAACCGTACAGCGAGTCCAGATCGTTAAAGTATTGCGAGTCGCTGACTTTGGTGTAGTCAACGTTGAAGCGCCACACCTGATCCATGACGCCGCTGTGGTTCCAGTAGAACAGCCAGCGGGTATCGTTGCTGTCCTGCGGGTTGTCCTTGTTGTATTCGCTGTCGTTTGGCAGCCAGTCAAATTCGATGGTGCCGGCGCCCGGTTGCGTCAGGTAACGGAATTCGTTCTGGAGTTGCAAACCGCGTTTGGTCATGTAGTGCGGCGTAATGGTGGCGTCGAAGTTGGGCGCAATGTTCCAGTAATACGGCAGCATGAATTCAAAGCCGTTATTGCTGCCATATTTCGCATTGGGGATCAGGAAGCCTGAACGCCGCTTGTCGCCCACCGGCAATTGCAGATACGGGCTGTAGAACACCGGAACACCGCCGATTTTAAAGCGCGCATTCCATATTTCCGCTACCTGCTCTTCGCGGTCGTGGATCACTTCGGAACCGACTACGCTCCAGCTGTTGTCGCCCGGCAGGCAAGAGGTAAAGGTGCCGTTTTCCAGAATGGTGTAGCGATTCTGGCCGCGCATTTTCATCTTGTCCGCGTCACCACGCCCCTGACGGCCGACCATCTGGTAATCACCCTGGTAGACATCGGTGTCCTTGGTGTTCAGGTTCGACCAGGCCTTCGGCCCTTTCAGCTTGATTTGGTTATCGTCGTAGTGCACATCGCCAGTGGCGGTGACGGTGCGGATTGGATCGCTTTGACCCGGCTCCTGCTTCTGGTTCAGCTCGACCTGTTTCGCCGTCAGCGTACTGTTGCCCTGTTCGATTTTTACATCACCGCTGAACAACGCGCTACCCGGATAGTCGGCGCGGGAATCATCGGAATTGATGGTTACCGGCAGGCTGTTGGGATCGCCGCTGACCAGCGGTTTGTCATAGGTAGGAACGCCGAGCATGCACTGCTCGGCCAGATCAGCCAGCGCATGCTGACTGTAGAGTGCCGTCCAAATCATCGTGGCCAGCAGTGTTGGGAAACTTTTTTTCATACGCGGTTTTGGTGTTCCGTCATCAGAGGCGTCATGTCCGGCAAACGGTCAGAGACTATATCACTCATCTGCGTTGCGCTAGTTAAATCCTGCCGTTTAACTGCGTCGTTGTTAGGCGCAGCGATAAATGACAGGTATGATAATCGAAATCTTGGGAAAAATCGCCTAACCCTTAGCTATTGCGGCGGGGCATTGCGCTGAAAGTAATATAATTGAGGAGTATATGCAGTATTGGGGAAAACTGCTCGGAGTCATTGTCGCCATTTGGTCTGGCGCGGGCTTCTGGGGCGTAGTTTTGGGGCTGATTGTCGGCCATATGATCGATACTGCGCGCAACAATAAGCGCAGCCGAGGCTTTTTCGCTGACCAGCAAACGCGGCAAACGTTGTTTTTCCGCACCACATTTCAGGTAATGGGGCACCTCACCAAATCAAAAGGGCGCGTTACCGAGGCTGACATACAAATCGCCAGCCTGTTTATGGATCGCATGCAGCTACACGGCGCAGCGCGTACCGCTGCCCAGCAGGCGTTTCGCGAAGGCAAGCAGGGTAATTTCCCGCTGCGTGAAACCCTGCAGCAGTTTCGCAGCATCTGTTTTGGTCGTTTCGATCTGATTAGGATGTTTCTGGAAATTCAGATCCAGGCGGCGTTTGCCGATGGTTCGCTGCACCCGAACGAACGTCAGGTGCTGTACGTGATTGCCGAAGAACTGGGTATTTCACGAGCCCAGTTCGATCAGTTCCTGCGCATGATGGAAGGCGGCCAGCAGTTCGGCGGCGGCTATCAGCAGCAGGGCGGTTATTCGCACGGCGGGCATCAGCAGGCGCAACGTGGGCCGACGCTGGAAGACGCCTGCAAGGTGCTGGGGGTCGACAGCAGTGATGACGCCACCACCATCAAGCGCGCCTACCGCAAGCTGATGAGCGAACACCACCCGGATAAACTGGTAGCAAAAGGCCTGCCGCCAGAAATGATGGAAATGGCCAAGCAGAAAGCGCAGGAGATTCAGGCGGCGTATGACCTGATCAAGCGTGAGAAAGGCTTCAAATAACGATACCCGTCATATTTGACGCCGCCTCTTTGTTGGCTGCCCGCGTTTACCCCGGTCACGTACTTGATGTACGCTCCCGGGGTGCGCTTGGTTGCCGCCGCGATGCAACGCCAACTATTTAGGGTATCTCGAGGTCATATTTGACGCCGCCTCTTTGTTGGCTGCCCGCGTTTACCCCGGTCAGGTACTTGATGTACGCTCCCGGGGTGCGCTTGGTTGCCGCCGCGACGCAACGCCAACTATTTAGGGTATCTCGAGGTCATATTTGACGCCGCCTCTTTGTTGGCTGCCCGCGTTTACCCCGGTCAGGTACTTGATGTACGCTCCCGGGGTGCGCTTGGTTGCCGCCGCGAGGCAACGCCAACTATTTAGGGTATCTCGAGGTCATATTTGACGCCGCCTCTTTGTTGGCTGCCCACGTTTACCCCGGTCAGGTACTTGATGTACGCTCCCGGGGTGCGCTTGGTTGCCGCCGCGACGCAACGCCAACGAGTTAGGGTATAGCCGGGCGAGATACGGTTAGAAATCCGCCTCAACGCGGAAATGCATCGGCGTTTGGTATGCCGGGTGGGTGATGCGCAGTTCCTGTGCGTGCAGTTGCAGCCGCGCTGCCATGGCTTTGGCCTGTGGGTGTGCGTAGAAGCCGTCGCCAAGGATCGGGTGGCCCAACGCCAGCATATGCACGCGCAACTGATGCGAACGCCCGGTTATCGGCGTCAGCTTGACCCGCGTGCTGCCATCGGCGTCGCGCGATAACACCTGGTATTCCGTCTGCGCCGATTTACCGGTTTCAAAGCACACTTTCTGCAACGGTCGATTTGGCCAGTCGCAAATCAGCGGCAAATCCACCATCCCCTCGTCATGTTCCAGATGGCCCCAGACCCGGGCAATGTAGGATTTTTTGGGTTCACGTTCGCGAAACTGACGCTTTAGTTCACGCTCGGCGGCCTTGTTCAAGGCCACCACAATCACCCCGCTGGTGGCCATATCCAGCCGATGCACCGATTCGGCCGCTGGAAAGTCAACCTGAATGCGTGTCATCAGGCTGTCCTTGTTCTCCGGTGCGCGGCCGGGTACCGACAGCAAACCACTGGGTTTATTCACCACAATGATATGTTCATCCTGATACAGAATGTGCATCGCACCGGTAGGGGGATTGTAGGGTTGCATGACAGCTCCGCTAGAGGGCCTGACGGGGAGCCTCAGCCCCCCGTTGCGGCGAGTTACTGGTGAGTGACCACCACCAGGCGAATAGCGTCCAGACGCCATCCTGCTTCGTTCAGGTTTGCCAGTACCTGCCTGCGGTTGAACTCCAGCGCTTCGACTTCGTCGTCGCGGATGTTCGGGTTGACCGCTTTCAAGGCTTCCAGACGCGCCAGCTCGGTGCTTAGCCGATCGTCGGCTTCCTGTTTCGCCTGTTCAATCAGCGTGCGCGCTTCGGCTTCCACCAGCCCTTCAGCCTGTTGCAGCATGGCGTGCACGTCCTGCTGTACCGCGTTCACCAACTTGCTCGAGGTGTGGCGGTTAACCGCGTTCAATTGGCGGTTGAAGCTTTCAAACTCCACCTGCGCCGCCAGATTAGTGCCTTTGCGATCCATCAACATACGAATCGGCGTCGGTGGCAGGAAGCGGGTCAGCTGTAGGTGTTTCGGCGCCTGCGCCTCAACCACGTACACCAGTTCAACCAGCAGCGTGCCGACCGGCAGCGCTTTGTTCTTCAGCAGTGAAACCGCGCAGCTGCCGGTGTCGCCGGACAAAATCAGGTCGAGCCCGTTACGGATGATCGGGTGTTCCCAACTGACGAACTGGGCGTCCTCACGCGACAGTGCGCGATCGCGATCGAACGTCACGGTGCAGCCATCCTGCGGCAAGCCAGGGAAGTCCGGCACCAGCATGTGATCGGACGGGGTCAGCACGATCAGGTTATCGCTACGATCTTCCTGATTGATACCGACGATGTCGAACAGGTTAAGCGCGAAGCCCACCAGATTAACGTCGTTGTCCTGCTCGGCAATCGCATCGGCCAGCGCCTGCGCCTTGTCGCCGCCGTTGGAATGCATCTCCAGCAGGCGGTCGCGACCCTGCTCCAGCTGAATTTTCAACTGGTCATGCTGCTGACGGCAGGCGTGGATAAACTCATCCAGCCCCTCCTGTTCGGTCGGCGCTGCCAGATAACCGATCAGGCGTTCGTAGCTACTGTCATAAATGGTACGACCGGTTGGGCAGGTGTGTTCAAAGGCGTCCAGACCTTCGTGGAACCAGCGACCCAGCACCGCCTGCGCGGTGTTTTCCAGGTATGGCACCATGATCTGAATGTCGTGCAACTGACCGATGCGATCGAGACGGCCGATGCGCTGTTCCAGCAGATCGGGGTTGAACGGCAGGTCGAACATCACCAGGTGGCTGGCAAACTGGAAGTTGCGGCCTTCGGAGCCGATTTCGGAGCACAGCAGCACCTGCGCACCGTCCTCTTCCGAGGCGAAGTAGGCAGCGGCGCGGTCACGTTCGATAATTGACAGTCCTTCATGGAATACCGCAGCGCGGATCGCTTCACGTTCGCGCAAGACCTGTTCCAGTTGCAGCGCGGTGGCAGCCTTGGCGCAGATCACCAGCACTTTTTCGTGGCGATTGGCCAGCAGATAGTTCAGCAGCCATTCGACGCGTGGGTCAAAGTTCCACCAGGTGGCGTTCTCGCCTTCAAACTCCTGATAGATCTGCTCCGGGTACAGCATATCGCGTGCCCGTGCCTCAACGCTCTTTTTGGCGCCCATAATGCCAGACACCTTGATGGCGGTCTGATATTGGGTCGGCAGCGGCAGCTTGATCTGATGCAGGTGACGATGCGGGAAGCCTTTCACGCCGTTACGGGTATTACGGAACAGCACCCGGCTGGTACCGTGGCGATCCATCAGCATGGTGACCAGTTCCTGACGCGCCGACTCGGCTTGCTCACCATTGCCGTTGGCCGCTTTCAGCAGCGGTTCGATGTCTTGTTCGTCGATAAGCTCTCCCAGCAGGTTAAGCTTGTCGTCGGCCAGCCGTTCGCCGCTCAGCAGCAGAGTGACCGCATCGGCGACCGGGCGGTATTTCTGCTGTTCGGTGACAAATTCCTGATAGTCGTGGAAGCGGCTCGGATCGAGCAGGCGCAAACGGGCAAAGTGACTCTGCTGACCCAACTGCTCCGGCGTCGCGGTCAGCAGCAGCACGCCGGGAATATGCTCGGCCAGTTGTTCGATAACCTGATACTCACGGCTTGGTGCTTCTTCGCTCCAGGCCAGGTGGTGTGCTTCATCGACCACCAGCAAGTCCCACTGTGCGTCTGCCAGCTCTTCCAGGCGCTGCTTGTTGCGGCGCACAAAGTCCAGCGAGCAGATCACCAGCTGTTCGGTTTCGAACGGGTTGCTGCTGTCGAGCTTGGCTTCGGCATAGCGGCTGTCGTCGAACAGCGAGAAGTACAGGTTGAAGCGGCGCATCATTTCGACCAGCCACTGGTGCTGCAAGGTTTCCGGTACCACGATCAGCACGCGTTCGGCGCGCCCGGCCAGCAGTTGCTGGTGAATAATCATGCCGGCCTCGATGGTTTTGCCCAGCCCGACTTCATCGGCCAGCAACACGCGCGGCGCATGACGCTGGCCGACTTCGTAGGCGATGTGCAGCTGGTGTGGGATCAGGCTGGCACGCATACCGCGCAGGCCGGCAAACGGCAGGCGATATTGCTCGCTCTGATATTTGCGGGCGCGAAAACGCAGCGCAAAACGGTCCATGCGATCGATCTGGCCGGCGAACAGACGGTCTTGTGGCTTGCTGAAGGTCAGTTTGCTGTCCAGCAGCACTTCGCGCATTGCCACGCCGCTTTCCTGGCTGTCCAGGCGCGTCCCGATGTAGGTCAGCAGTCCATTGTCTTCTTTTACTTCCTCAACCAGCAGTTGCCAACCTTCGTGGTTGCTGATGGTGTCTCCCGGGTTGAACATCACGCGGGTGATCGGCGAGTCATTTCTGGCATAGAGGCGGTTTTCGCCGGTGGCGGGGAAAAGCAGAGTAATCATGCGCGCGTCCAGCGCTACGACGGTTCCCAGACCTAACTCGCTTTCCGTATCGCTGATCCAGCGTTGACCAAGTGTAAAAGGCATATATTGTCGGCTCGATTCTTTAAGTAAGTCCTGTCGCTACGGTGCAGCGACCTGTATTAAACCCGATTTATTGTGATTTGGCGGGCAATAGCTATAGCTCCCATGTATACGTTCTACAACGCCACGGGTAATGATTCAGAATTTGGGAAGGGCGCTATGGTAATGGAAGGCAGCGCGTTCGTCACCTGCAAAACTTGAGGATTTTTTACTTCCCGCATTCGATGGCAATTCGGCAAAAAAAGTACGAATTTACTTGACCCACTGCCGTTTAGAACAAACCCATCTGCCCGGTGACCAGCGTGGCGAAGTCATCGTGCAGGAAAGGAAGTATAGCGTCTGCCACCGGTTGCAGCTGGCGCTCAAGGTAATGATCGTAGTCGATGGCGGACCGTTGTGTTTCCAGCGGTTCCGGGCCGGCGACCGTCATGACATAGCTGATCCAGCCGCCGCTCTGGTATTGCAGCGGTCGTCCCTGCTGACGGTTATAGTCATCGGCGATGCGCGCGGCGCGTACGTGCGGCGGTACGTTGCGCTGGTACTCGTCCAGTCGTCGCCGCAGGCGCTTGCGGTATATCAAGCGATCGTCGAAGGTGCCATCAAGGGTTTTGGCCACGTAATCGAGCACGAACGTCCGATAGGGCTGACGCTTGAAAATCAGCTGGTACAGCTGTTGTTGAAACTGCTGCGCCAGCGGCGTCCAGTCGGTACGTACCGTTTCCAGCCCCTTGTAGATCATTTGTTCGCTGCCGTCGGGGTGGGCGATTAGCCCGGCATAGCGTTTTTTGCTGCCCTGTTCCGCGCCGCGAATGGTCGGCATCAGAAAACGGCAGTAATGGGTTTCAAACTCCAGTTCCAGCGCGCTGTCCAGGCGGTACTGCTGCTGTAAATGTTGTTGCCACCAGTTGTTGATGTATTCCACCAGTTGGCGACCGATCTGCGCCGCCTGCGCTTCACTGTGAGGCGTCTTCAGCCACACGAAGGTAGAATCGGTATCACCGTAGATGACCTGATAGCCGCGAGCTTCGATAAGCTCTCGGGTTTGTCGCATGATCTCATGGCCGCGCAACGTAATCGAGGAAGCCAGGCGCGGATCGAAGAACCGACAACCGCTGGCACCCAGTACGCCGTAGAAGGCATTCATGATGATTTTCAGCGCCTGTGACAACGGTTTGTTGTGCTGTTTTTTGGCGGTTTCGCGCCCTTGCCAGATCTGACTGACGATCGCCGGCAGGCAATGTTTGCTGCGTGAGAAGCGCGCATTGCGAAAGCCGGCAACCGAGTCGGCATCGCTTGGATGCTGCCCGCCTTCCACCAGCCCGACCGGATCGATCAGGAAAGT
Organism: Serratia sp. Sp408; assembly: GCF_057180665.1. Classification (NCBI taxonomy): domain Bacteria; kingdom Pseudomonadati; phylum Pseudomonadota; class Gammaproteobacteria; order Enterobacterales; family Yersiniaceae; genus Serratia; species Serratia sp. Sp408. The sequence goes on along the minus strand of NZ_JBXUFT010000005.1, from coordinate 155,488 downwards.
GCGGATGATCGACGGGTACAGGCTTTTGTAATCCAGCACCAGTACCGAGTCGTACAGGCCGGGCTGCGAGTCCATGACAAACCCGCCGGGGCTGTGCTCTTCCGGTAGCTCCCCCAGATTGGGCGCAACGTAACCCTGGCGATGCATGCGCGGCAGGTACAGATGGCTGAAAGCGGCCACGGAACCCCCGCTGCGGTCGGCCGCCAGTCCGGTGACGGTGGCGCGTTCCAGTAAAAAGGTCAGCAGCTCGGTTTTGGCGAAGATGCGCGTCACCAGCTCACAGTCCTTTAGGTTATAGCGGGCCAGCGCGGGTTTGTCTTCGGCAAAGCGACGGTCGATCTCGGCCATGCGCTGATACGGGTTATCGATCGACTTGCCTTCGCCCAACAGCGTTTGTGACACCGACTCCAGACTGAACGACGGGAAATTCCAGGTGGCGGATTTCAACGCCTCAATGCCATCGATAATCAGCCGACCGGCGGCGGAGCAGAAGAAGTGATTTTGCTTGAAACCGTGTTCGCGCCACTCCAGCAGGTTGCCGCCACGGCCAAAACGCAGCGGGATCTGATAGCGGTCGGCGTGTTTTTGCAGTACCCGCAGATCAAACTGGATCAGATTCCAGCCGATGATAGCGTCGGGATCGTGCTGTTCCAGCCACTGATTCAGCCGTTCCAGCAACAGAGGGCGGCTGGCGCAGTAGTGCAGATCGAAATCCAGTGGCTGATTGCCGCCGTTGGGCGGACCCAGCATGTACACCTGCCGTTGGCCACAGCCTTCCAGCGCGATGGAATACAGCTCGCCATGGGCGGTGGTTTCAATGTCCAGCGACACCATTTTCAGCCGTGGGCGATATTGCGGCGCGGGTTTCAACTGCGCGTTCAGCAGCGGGCCGTTGCCATTAGGCTGGCCGCTGAACCAGACCGGCGCGGTGATGAAGCGTTCCATCAGATAGCGTTCCGGCGGGCGGATATCGGCCTCGTAGACGTTGACGCCGCCTTCTTTCAACAGTTTTTCCAACTTGATCAGCTGACGATGCTGACGGCAGTACAGGCCCAGCACCGGCCGGGCGTGAAAGTCCTTCAACGGCAGCGTTTTCAGCTCGATCTGCCGTTCGCCGCGCAGCAGCAGTTCGGCGCGCTGACGCTGTTCGACGGGGATGAACGCCACCGAGGTTTGCGGCGGCAAGCGCAGCTGCTGCGGGCCGCTGTCGGTGGCCAGCCAGAACTCGATTTCGCTGCCGGCGGGGGTGTCGCGCCAGTGGCGGGTAAGCAGGAATCCCTGCATGGGGGAGGTGACGGTATTGTTCAACGGCTAGGCTTATCCGATGGAGACAGAGTTAATAGTATGGTTTTTTATACAGTGATTGTCCATCTTCTGGTGCGACTGCCAAAAACGCATACAATTCAGCGGTTGACTCATTGATACACTGACCGGACAATCCCCGACCCGGCGATGTTCAATTCACTAGAGGTTCAATGGAAGCCTATTTGCAGCATCTGATTACTCAGTCACTGGCCTTCACCCTGATGGTGATTGCGCTGGTGGCGTTCCTGGAGTCGTTGGCGCTGGTCGGGCTACTGCTGCCAGGCACGGTGATGATGGCCAGCATCGGTGCGCTGATTGGCAGCGGACAGATTGATTTTTATCTGGCGTGGGCGGCGGGTATGGTTGGCTGCCTGCTGGGAGACTGGATTTCCTATTTCATTGGCCGGGCGTTCAAGGGGCCGCTACACCGCTGGTCCTTCCTGAAAAAGCACAAGGCGATGCTCGACCGCACTGAACATGCGCTACACCAGCACAGCATTTTTACCGTGTTGCTGGGCCGGTTTGTCGGGCCGACGCGCCCGCTGGTGCCGATGGTGGCCGGCATGCTCGATCTGCCGCCGTACAAGTTTGCTCTGCCGAACATTATCGGCTGCCTGACCTGGCCGCCGGTCTACTTCTTCCCCGGTATCCTGGCCGGGGTGGCGCTGGATATTCCCGCTGGCAGCCACAGCGCACTGTTCAAATGGCTGCTGTTTGGCGTAGTGGTGCTGGTGTGGCTGGCGGCCTGGCTGAGCTGGCGCTGGTGGCGCGAAGGCAAGCGCGGCAATGACCGGTTAAGCGCCTGGCTGACGCCGCTACGCTTGCGCCTGGCCTGCGTGCTGGCCTGGTTGGCCGCCGTCGCCTGTTTTTACCTGATGCACCAACAGCCGCTGATGCCGGTTTACCGCCACCTGCTGTGGCAGGTGCTGGCGGGGTGAAGGGCGGGGCCGGATGACGGCCCCGCTGCGGCAGTTTACTGAAAGAAAGTGGCCAATTGCTCAAACACCCGTACGTCTTCGTTGTGGCGTTTTACCTGTAGTACATCCTCGAGTTTTTCTACCTGACTGATCATCTGCACCAGGCGCTGATCGTCGGCCACCAACAGCCAGATGCGGCTCTGCTGGCCATCTTTTAGCGGCATACACAAAATGCCTTCGACGTTGAACGCGCGGCGGGCAAACAGGCCGCAGACGTGCGACATCACGCCTGGATGGTTACGCACCGCCAATTCCAGAATCACCTGCGGGTTTTTTTGTACTGGTTGCATGTTCATTCTCCAATCATGTCGATGTTGGCGGCACCCGGCGGCACCATCGGGAATACTTTTTCATTGGTGTCGATCAGTGCGTGGATCAGGCACGGGCCAGGGCGTTGGATGGCATCCGCCAGCGCTGCCTGCGGATCGGCGGCGGCGTTTAAATCACAGGTGTCCAGGCCGAAACCGGCGGCGATTTTCAGGAAATCGGTACGCTTAGGATAGGCGGCGGCAAAAATGCGCTGCTGGTAAAACAGGGTTTGCTGCTGATGCACCAGCCCCAGCGCCTGATTGTTCATCAGGATAATTTTCACGTCCAGATCGTGTTCTACCGCGGTCGCCATTTCCTGAATGTTCATCATCAGGCTGCCGTCACCGGAAAAACATAAAACCTTGCGCCGTGGTTCGGCCAGCGCTGCACCGATCGCCGCCGGCAGGCCGAACCCCATGGTGCCGAGCCCGCCGGAGGTCAGCCACTGGCGCGGACGACGCAACGGGTAGGCCTGCGCCACCCACATCTGATGCTGGCCGACGTCGGTGGTAATAATTGCATCGTCGTCGACGCAGCGTGCCGCCGCCAGTACCAGCCCATAGTGACTCAGTGGATCGTCGGCGTTCGGCATGCTGAACGGGAATTCGCGCTTCAGGTCGTTGACGGTGTTCAGCCATGCGCTGCGTGGCTGTGCGTCGATCTGTGGCAACAGCTGTTGCAGCACCTGGCCGACGTCGCCGTGAATCGCCACCTGCGGCTGTTTTACCTTGCCCAGCTCGGCGCGGTCGATATCTACGTGAATGATTTGGGCATTGGGGCAGAACTGCTCGGTTTTACCGATGGCGCGATCGTCAAAGCGCGCGCCCAGCACGATCAGCAAGTCGGCTTCCTGCAAAATAAAGTTGGTGCTGCGCGCGGCGTGCATGCCCAGCATGCCCAACGACAGCGGATGGTCGACCGGCATGGCGCCCAGCGCCATCAGCGTCATGGTGGTTGGCAGGTTGGCGCGCTCTGCCAGGTCCAGTGCCGCCCGGTGCGCCTCGGCGCAAATGATGCCGCCGCCGAGATAGAGGATCGGCCGTTTGGCCTGGTTGATCATCACTGCCGCCTGGCTGACCTCGGCGGCGGCAAATGCCGGTGCGGCATCGGGTTCGGCGATCGGCGGCAACCGATCCAGGTCGATTTCGGCGGTTTGCACGTCTTTCGGGATATCGATCCACACCGGACCGGGGCGGCCGGATTCGGCAATGCGGAACGCATCGTAAATTACCTGCGGCAGTTCGCGGATGTCGCGTACCAGATGGTTATGCTTGGTGATCGGGATGGAAATACCGTAGGTATCGACCTCCTGAAATGCGTCGGTACCAATCATTGACGACGGCACCTGGCCGGTGATGCACACCAGTGGGATAGAGTCGAGTTTGGCATCGGCAATGGCGGTCACCAGGTTGGTGGCGCCGGGGCCACTGGAGGCGATGCACACCGCCGCTTTACCGTTGGTGCGCGCCATGCCCTGCGCCATAAAGCCCGCGCCCTGCTCATGGCGGGCCAGCACGTGCTGGATGGTGCGGCTCTGGCTCAGCGCGTCGTACAGCGGCAAGGCGGCTCCGCCGGGGATGCCGGCGACGGTAGTGATGCCCTGGCGTTCCAGCAGATGCACGATCAACTGCGCGCCGGTAAAGCGTTGCTTGGGATGAGGCGTGCCCGAAATTGCCATGTTTCTATCCTTTTCTCAGAGCCGGTGTGCTTCGCTGAGCAGGGTGTAGAAACAAGAAACCCCGCCCGGTTTGCGCCGGCGGGGTTTGGGAATCGATGCGTTGATTCGGACCCTACGGCGCACTGCCGACGACCACCACCACACGCACGACGACCACCGCGGCTGGTAGCGCGGTAACTAGTAGGGTCGAAGTCAGCGAGGATGCGATCATGGGGACCTTATCATCAATAATGAAAAACAGAATTTTATAAAACCACAGGCGTAAAATTCGCACAACAGGTTTATTGGCGCAGCATAAAAAACGCGCGTCAGATCACGATTTTGCCGAAATTCCCACCACCTGCGCTTCCGGCGCGCTGCCGTCGAGCAGCGCCTGCGTTGAACCGTCGTAATAAATCCGTCCGTCCACCACCAGCAGCGTTCGTGCGGCGATACGTGCGGCGTCATCCAGATTGTGCGACACCATCAGCAGCGTCAGATTGCGCTGGTGGCACACCGTGTCCAGCAGTTGCAGCATGTCGCTACGCAGTGCCGGATCGAGCGCTGAAAACGGTTCGTCGAGCAGTAAAATCGGCTGCTGGCGTATCAGGCAGCGGGCCAGTGCCGCGCGTTGCCGCTGGCCGCCAGACAGTTGCGCCGGCAAGCGGGACAGATGCTCCGCCAATCCGACCTGCTCGGCGATCTGCGTCAGACGCTGCTGGCGATCGGCGTTGAGACGCAGGCCGGGATCCAGCCCCAGACCGATGTTCTGCCGTACCGTCAGATGGGCAAACAGGTTGTTTTCCTGAAACAGCATCGACACCGGCCGCTGCGCCGGCGGCGTGTGGGTATGATCGTGGCCGTCAAGCCGCAGCCTGCCGCTGGCGGCCGGCAGAAAACCGGCAACCAGGCTGAGCAGGGTGCTTTTGCCGGCACCGCTCGGGCCAAGCACCGCCACGCGTTCACCCGCCTGAAGATGCAGATCAAAGCGCATCGGCAGGTGTTCGTACAGATAGGTCAGGTTATCAAGCTCTAGCATAGATCCTTCATCTTTCACATTGCCGCGCCGTTGGCTGGCGTCAGGTATTCCCGTCTCTTCAGCAAGCGGCTGCCGGGAGCGCACTTGGTTGCCGCCGTTGACGGCGTGACATCTAGCGGGTCGTACGGCCCGGTAAGCGTTCAATCAGGGTAAACAGCAGGAAGCACAGCAGCAGCAGTAACAGCGCGCTAACCGCGCCGTCGTTGCTGCGATAAGCGCCAATCTGCTGGTAAAGGTAGAAGGGCAGAGTACGGAACTGCTCATTGCCGAACAACGCCACCACGCCGAAATCGCCGATCGACAGTACGCAGGCGAAGGCCAGCGCCTGCGCCAGCGGTCGCCGCAGCGCGTGCAGTTCAACCCAGCGCAACCGTTGCCAGCCCTGCATGCCCAGCGACAGGCACAGGGGATTATAACGCTCCGCCAGATCGCGCATCGGCGTTTCCAGCACCTTCAGGGCGTACGGCACCGCCATCAGCGCATTGGTCAGGATCACCAGTGCATACGGTGACTGCGGCAGCCCGACGGTATCGCTCAGCAGCAGGAAGAAACCGGTAGCCAGCACGATACCCGGCATCGCCAGGATCACCATGCCGCTCAGTTCCAGCGTTTCCCCCCAGCGCATACGCTGTTGCAGTTTCAGCTCGCGGCTGCTCCACACCAGCATCATGGTCAGCAACACGCACAGTAGACCGGCGCCGACGGCGATGCGCAGTGAGGTCAGCAGTGCCTGCCACAGCACCGGTTGGCGTAGTACGCTGACCATTGCCTGATTGGCGCCATCAACGATCACCGCCAGCAGCGGCGGCAACAGCAACAGCAGGGCGGCGGCGATCAGCATAAAATCGGTTATGCGTTGCCGGTGGCTGTCCTGCGGATTACGCCAGTGCGCACCCTGGGTATGGCCGACCGGCAGCGCCTGGCCCAGCCGTTGGCTGAGCACCACCAGCCCCAGACAGCAGGCCAGCTGGATCAGCGCCAGCAGCGCCGCGCGACCAAGATCGTAGTCATAGCTCAGCGCCTGGTAGATGGCCAATTCGATGGTGGTCGCCTGCGGGCCGCCGCCTAGTGACAGCACGGTGGCAAAGCTGGCGAAGCACAGCATGAATATCAGCGCGCCGCTCGGCAATATTTGACGACGTAATGCCGGCCATTCGACAAAGCGAAACTGCTGCCAGCCGTTCATGCCCAACTGGGCAGCCAGTTGGCGTTGTTCCACCGGGACGTTTTCCAATGCCTGCAACAATAATCGCGTCGCCAACGGCAAGTTGAAGAACATGTGTGCCAGCAGAATGCCCTGCAGCCCATATGGCGAAAACTGGTAGTCGATCCCCAGCCAGCCGCACAGTGTCGCCAGCCATCCCTGCCGTCCGTAGACGCTGAGCAGCCCGAATACCGCCACCAGCACTGGCAGCACCAGCGTCATGGCGCACAGCCGCAGCAACAGCGCGCGGCCGGGAAAGCGCCGGCGATATAACGCCCGCGCCAGCGCAATGGCCGGCAGCACGGAAATCAGCGCGGACAATAGCGCTTGCCAGAAGGTGAAGCGCACCACGTGCCATAAATAGGCGTCATGCCAGACGCCCGTCCAGTCACTTTGCGGCGCGTGTCGCCATAGCGAACCAAACGCCAGCGCGGCGACCAGCAGGATCAGACCTGCGGCGATCAGTCCCGGCCACAGCCAGGCGGGGATCAGCGGCTGACGGCGGTTTGCCATGTACGGATCCAGTTGCTGCGCTGTTTGGCTACCTCTTGCGCGCTGTATTGTAACGCGGTCTGCGGTACCGGCATCGAATCAAAGCCCGCCGGCAGCGTGGTCTTGATTACCGGATACATCCAGTTGCCGGTAGGAATGGTGTTCTGGAATGCCGGCGTCAGCATAAATTGCATAAACCGCTCGGCCAGTTGCGGGTGCTTGCCGGCTTTCAGTCTGGCGGCCACTTCGATCTGTAAGTAGTGTCCTTCGCTGAAGTTGGCGGCGGCATACATGTCTTGCTTTTCTTCGATCAGATGATAGGCCGGCGAGGTGGTGTAGCTCAGCACCAGATCGCCTTCACCCTTAAGGAACAGGCCGTAGGCTTCACTCCAGCCCTTGGTCACGGTGACGGTTTTCTTTGCCAGCTGTTGCCACGCCTGCGGCGCGCGATCGCCATACACCTTCTGCATCCACAGCAGCAGGCCCAGACCAGGAGTGCTGGTACGCGGATCCTGATAAATGACTTTCCACGGCCGATCGCTGCTGACCAGTTCCTGTAGGCTCTTCGGCGGGTTTTTCAACTTCTGCTTGTTGTAGACGAAAGCAAAGTAGCCGTAATCGTAGGGTACGAAAGTACGGTCTTGCCAACCGCCCGGAACCGTCAGGCTGGCGGTGTCGACGCCGCTTGGCGCGAACAGCCCGGTTTGCTCGGCGGCCTGCAGCAGGTTGTTGTCCAGTCCCAGTACGACGTCGGCCGGGCTGTTTTTGCCCTCCATCCGCAGTCGGTTAAGCAGGGAAACACCATCCTCCAGCGCGACGAACTTCAGTTCGCAGTCGCAGTCGGCCTCGAAGGTTTTTTTGATCGCCGGGCCGGGGCCCCAATCGGCGGCAAAGGAGTCGTAGGTGTAAACCGTCAGCGTTTCTTTGGCCAGCGCCGGTGCGGCCAGCAGCATTAACAGACAGGGCAGGTATTTTTTGATCACGTTGCACTCCTGGAATAAGGGGGCAAGGTCTCTGAGAAGGCAAGCGGGTTATCCGTTGGCGATGCTCAAATCCCTCCGCCGGTATTAGCCGGTTCAGGTTCGACGGGTTTGCTCTCAGCGGAAACTGTCTTCCGCACCCCGTTGAGACGGCGCTATTGTAAAGAGTCTGCGTCTTCGGCGAAAGACGATTATGCCTCCGGCGGTGCGAACCAGGCGGATTTGAAATCGAACCAGCCGAGGGTATTCATGCGCACCCCGCGCATGCTGCGCTGGCCATGCAATTGCAGCCAGTGGTGAAACAACGGGTGCAGGTGATGACGGCTGACCAGGCGTTGGCAAAACTCTGCCAGCGGCAGGGTATTGTCGCGCCATTGCGTCGCGTCCTGATTCAGGTCTTCGCTCATGCAGTGCTGCATCAGCGGTAATTCATACAGCGTAGCAAACAGCGAAAACTCCAGCGGCAAGTAGAAATTGGCGCTGCCGAGCCAGATATCGCTGTGCGCTGCGCCCTGATGCCAGCGATCGTAATCGACGATTTGTACCTTCAGCCTGATGCCGTGCTGTGCCAGCAGCGGCTCAATGGCTTCGCTGATGGCATAAAATTCGGAGTGCTCGCTGTAGTAGGTGAGCGTCAGTTCGGTCAGACCTGGCGGCTTGCTTTGTTGTGCCAATTGGCGGTTGTGGTGCCAGCGCGGCAAAATGCCGTAGGCGGGGGACCAGTAGCGCTGATATACCGGCCCGGCATTACTTAGCAACGCAATCGGGTTGATCAGCTCACACAGCCAGCTGCGGATTGTCGGGTCGGCGGCCAACGCCGAACGCTGGTCGAACAGCAGAAAATAACAGCCTTCTTCCAGCCGGCTCTCCAGTTCGTTTTTGCCGGTGTCATCGGCTTGCAGCTGTACGCCGGAGTGTACCAGCTCTTCGGTGACCTCCGGCAGCACCCAGATATTGACCTCGTCAATCAGTGCGCGAAAACCGAAATAATCGTCAAAGGCATGAATTTTCAATTGATTCTGATGATTGCGCACCACGCTGTAGGGGCCGGTGCCAACCGGATGGCGGGCGAAGTCTGGCAAGCTACGCCATTCGCGCGGCACAATCATCGCATGGACGCTGCCCAGCAGCCATGGCAGCCAGTAGTCCGGGCTGTGCAGATGAAGGTCGATAACATACGGCGTTGGCGAGGTGACGCGATCGAGGTGGGAAAACAGCGGCAGCGGCATCAGGCGCGTCAGCGACTGGATCACGTCCTCCATATCCAGTTCGCGGCCATGGTGAAAGTGAATCGCCGGTCGCAGATAAAAACGCCAGTGCAACGGAGTTAACGCCTGCCAATGGTGGGCAAGATCGGATTCCAGTTCCCCGTTTTCCTCATTTATGCGCGTCAACCCGCTGAAAATTTGCCGTGCCAGATGGGTTTCCGAGCGGCGTAGCGCCGATCCGGGCAACAGGTTGGACAATTGGCGGTAATACAGCACGCGCAGTATGTGCTTGCCCTGGCGGAAGCTGCGCCCCAGTTGGGAAAGCAGCATCTGGCGTACCACGTTTTTGTCGCCGACCAGCTGCACCAACTGGTCGATGCGATCCTGCTCCAGCAACTCCTCCGCCCGTTGCTGCTGTAGCGCCAGGCCGGTGTAGTGGAAGGTCAGCTGCGAACGTTTGCCGCGCCCAGCCTCCGCATGCCAGGTCAGCCAACCGGCCTGCTGCATCGCGCCCAGCAATGAGCGCACGTGGCGACGAGAGCAGCTGAGCACCTCCGCCAGTTCCTGCAAGGTGGTTTCGGTGGTTTCGCCATGGCAGCGTTGCCAGAGGCGGATGAATTGTTGCTGCAGGCGTGAGGTGGACATAAAAGAGGAACGCTCCGCGGTTAACTCGTCAATTTATCTTTCCTTATATTACGCCGATAATTTTGTCAGATGAAAGCGCGGAGGTGCGGCTTATGAACCTTTTATTGACCAGACAGTTTTATCAGCGCTATTTCGCCGCCGTTGGCCGCCAAAAAGCCGATTGGCTGACGCTGGTACCGCCGCAGGCGCGTATGGAGATGCTGGCTCATCTCACCCAGTGGGATCTGCCGACACTGTCGGACAAGGAATACCGTCAGCGCCTCTAGGGCTGGAATAACCGAATTTCTGAGTAATGGTGCACTTCACCAGCCAGTGGGGCGACCCACTGGTTTTTTTATCTTTCGCTGCCGCTTTCTTCTGCGAATTTCCTTCTGTAGCATAATGTTTTTACCTCTGGTCAGGGATGCAGGTATGAATTCCAAACGCTGGTTGCCACGCCGTTTTAACCCGATTTTCACCGCTTTCCTGATTGTTGCCTTTCTTGCCGGCATCGCCGGCGCGTTGCAGGCGCCGACGCTGAGTCTGTTTTTAACCACCGAAGTCAAAGTGCGGCCGTTGTGGGTCGGGCTGTTTTATACCGTTAATGCCGTGGCCGGCATTATTGTCAGTTTTTTGCTGGCCAAGCGTTCGGACACTCGCGGCGATCGGCGTAAGCTGATTTTACTGTGCTGTCTGATGGCGGTGGGGAACTGCGTACTGTTTGCCTTCAATCGTGACTATATGACACTGATTACCGCCGGGGTGTTGCTGGCGGCGATTGCCAATACCGCCATGCCGCAAATCTTTGCCCTGGCGCGTGAATATGCCGACAGTTCGGCACGCGAAGTGGTGATGTTCAGTTCGGTGATGCGCGCCCAACTGTCTCTGGCGTGGGTTATTGGCCCTCCGCTGTCGTTTACGCTGGCGCTGAATTACGGTTTTACCGTGATGTTTCTGATTGCCGCCGGTATTTTCGTGCTCTGCGCAATACTGGTGTGGTTTTGCCTGCCGTCGGTACCGCGCGCAGCGCAGACCGGTAGCCTCGACGCCTCGCCGATTGCGCCGCCGAGCGCCTGGCGCGACCGCGATGTGCGGCGGCTGTTTGTTGCATCGATGCTGATGTGGACCTGCAATACCATGTATATCATTGACATGCCACTGTATATTACCAGCGATCTCGGACTGCCGGAACGGCTGGCGGGGCTGTTGATGGGCACCGCCGCCGCGCTGGAGATCCCGGCGATGTTGTTGGCAGGTTATGTGGTCAAACACTTCGGCAAGCGCAGCATGATGCTGTTTGCCATCGTGGCCGGCATCGTATTCTACGCCGGTCTGGTGCTGTTCCAGTTCAAACTGGCGCTGATGGTGCTGCAACTGTTCAATGCGATTTTTATCGGTATCATCGCTGGCATTGGCATGCTGTACTTCCAGGATTTGATGCCGGGTCGGCCCGGTGCGGCCACCACCATGTTTACCAACAGCATATCGACCGGCGTCATCCTGGCGGGTATCCTGCAGGGCGCGCTGGTGGAGAACCTTGGCCATTACGCGGTGTACTGGCTGGCGACGGCGTTGGCCGCCCTGTCGCTATGGCTATGCAGCCGGGTACGCGAAGCATAACCGTTATCCTCCTTATCATTGACGTATGTCATTGAGAAACTTACGTCATACCCCCAAGCTGAACGGACTTCCCGCGCGTTGATTGCAGCGCGCCCAGCCATCTTGTTTGAGATGCCGATCCGTTGAAAAAGTGGGTATGTTATGGACAAACTGACACCGCTCAAGCCCGTTCCTACGTTGATTGCCGTCGCCGCTGCGCTGCTTATCTGGTTCGTTATTCCGGCCCCCGAGGGCGTTGAACCCAATGCCTGGCAGCTGCTGGCGCTGTTCATCGGTACTATTATTGCCATCATCGGCAAAGCGATGCCAATAGGCGCGGTATCGGTTATTGCCATTGCGCTGGTGGCGCTCACCGAAGTTACCCATCCTGGCCAGCCCGGGGCGGCGTTGAGTGATGCGCTGAGCGGATTTTCCAACCCCCTGATCTGGCTGATCGGCTTTTCGATCATGATCTCCCTCAGCCTGAACAAAACCGGCCTCGGTGGGCGCATCGGTTATTACTTTATCTCGCTGTTTGGCAAAAGAACGCTGGGTATCGCCTATGCGCTGACGATGGCGGAAACCACGTTGGCGCCGGTAACGCCAAGCAACACCGCACGCGGTGGCGGGATCATCCACCCGATCATGAAGTCGATTGCCGACAGCTTTGGCTCTAAAGCTGAACTGAACACAGCGGGAAAAATTGGCCGCTATCTGGCATTGGTAAATTACAACATCAATCCGGTGACCTCGGCGATGTTTATCACCGCCACCGCCCCTAACCCGCTGGTGGTCAGCCTGATAGCCAAAGGCACCCACGACAGCGTGGAACTGACCTGGGGCATGTGGGCGCTGGCGGCGCTGGTACCGGGAGTCTGTTCACTGTTGGTGATGCCGTTGGTTATTTATCTTCTCTATCCGCCGGAAATCAAAAGCACGCCGAATGCACCGCATTTTGCTCAGGAAAAGCTACGCGAGCTGGGGCCGGTAACGCTGCCGGAGAAAATCACTCTGGCGGTGTTCGCGCTGTTGCTGGTGTTGTGGGCCGGCATCCCGGCGATGATATTCGGTCCGGCGCTGGCGGTGAACCCAACCACCGCGGCCCTGGTTGGTCTGGCGGTGCTATTGGCCAGCGGGGTGCTGAGCTGGGATGACATACTGAAACACAAGGGCGCCTGGGATACCGTGGTGTGGTTCTCGGCGCTGGTGATGATGGCGACCTATCTGGGCAAGCTCGGGTTGATTACCTGGCTGTCGCAGAGTGTAGGAGCCGCCATCGCCCATATGGGGATGAGCTGGGTGGGAGGCACGCTGTTACTGACGCTGGTTTATCTCTATTCCCATTACTTCTTTGCCAGCACCACCGCGCACGTCACCGCGATGTTTGCCGCCTTCTTCGCCGCCGGTATTGCTCTTGGTGCGCCGCCGGTACTGCTTGGCCTGATCCTGGCGTTTTCCTCTTCGCTGATGATGTCGCTAACCCACTATGCAACCGGCACCGCGCCGATCATCTTCGGTTCGGGTTATGTCACGCTGGGTGAATGGTGGAAAACCGGTCTGGTGATGAGTGTCGTCAACCTGGCGATCTGGCTGATAATTGGCAGTTTATGGTGGAAGTGGCTGGGATTCTGGTAATCCTCGCGATGGTTGACGCCGCCGGGCGGCGGCGTCAATGATTGCAGCTATTGACTGACGATCAGTTCAAAAATGCCGGCTGCTGCGCTTCGTAATGCGTGATATCCGTTTCGTGCTGTAGCGTCAGACCGATGCTGTCCAGGCCATTGATCATGCAGTGGCGGCGGAAGCTGTCGATGTCAAACGGGTAGCTGCGCCCGCCGGCGTTGACCGTCTGGTTTTCCAGATCGACGGTAAACTCGATGCCTTCGTTGTCAGCAACCAGCCGGAACAGGGTATCGACATCCTGCTCGCTAAGCGTCACCGGCAACAGCTGGTTGTTGAACGAGTTACCGTAGAAAATGTCGGCAAAGCTCGGCGCAATCACCACCTTGAAACCGTAATCGGTCAGTGCCCAGGGCGCGTGTTCGCGCGAAGAGCCACAGCCGAAGTTTTCACGCGCCAGCAGTATGCTGGCCCCCTGGTAGCGCGGCTTGTTCAGCACGAATTCGGGGTTCGGCTGCTGGCCGGCGTCGTCGAGGAAACGCCAGTCATTGAACAGGTGCTGGCCGAAGCCGGTACGCGTCACCTTTTGCAAAAACTGTTTTGGAATAATGGCGTCGGTATCGACGTTGGCGGCATCCAAAGGCACGACGATGCCCGTATGTTGAGTAAATTTAGCCACGGTCGTGCTCCTTAGTGCAATTCACGGATATCGGCGAAATGGCCGCTGACGGCGGCTGCGGCTGCCATCGCCGGGCTGACCAGATGGGTGCGTCCGCCACGCCCCTGACGCCCTTCGAAGTTACGGTTGCTGGTGGATGCGCAGCGTTCGCCCGGATTCAGACGGTCGTTGTTCATCGCCAGACACATTGAACAGCCTGGCAGGCGCCATTCAAAACCGGCGTCGATAAAGATCTTGTCCAGGCCTTCCGCCTCCGCCTGAGCTTTGACCGGCCCGGAACCGGGCACCACGATCGCCTGTACGCCGTTGGCCACTTTACGCCCTTTGGCAATGGCTGCCGCTGCACGCAGGTCTTCGATGCGCGAATTGGTGCAAGAGCCGATAAATACTTTGTCGATCGGCACTTCGGTCAGTTTGATACCCGGCTTCAAATCCATATAGGCCAGGGCTTTTTCCGCTGAGGCGCGTTCAACCGGATCGCTGAACGACTCCGGCGCCGGGATCGCCTGATTGACCGCGATCACCTGGCCGGGGTTGGTACCCCAGGTTACCTGTGGCGCGATATCTTCCGCACGCAGCGTTACCACGCTGTCAAAGCGGGCGTCATCGTCGGACTTCAGCGTACGCCAGTAGGCGACTGCCTGCTGCCAGTTGTCGCCGGTTGGGGCGAACTGGCGGCCCTTCAGGTAATCGAAGGTAACGTCATCCGGTGCCACCAGGCCGGCTTTGGCGCCCATTTCGATCGCCATATTGCACAGCGTCATGCGGCCTTCCATGCTCAGTGCTTCAATGGCCTTGCCGCAGAATTCCACGACGTGGCCAGTACCGCCGGCGCTACCGGTCTTGCCAATCACCGCCAGCACGATGTCCTTGGCGGTGATGCCGTCGGCAGCGTCGCCGGTCACTTCGATTTTCATGGTCTTGGCGCGGCCCTGCTTCAGGGTCTGGGTGGCCAGCACGTGTTCCACTTCGGAGGTGCCGATACCGAACGCCAGCGAACCAAAGGCGCCATGGGTAGCGGTGTGCGAGTCGCCGCAGACGATGGTCATGCCCGGCAGTGTCATACCCTGTTCCGGACCGATCACGTGTACGATGCCCTGGAACGGGTGGTTCAGGTCATACAGCGATACGCCGAACTCAGCGCAGTTCTTGATCAGTTCCTGCATCTGGATGCGTGCCATTTCGCCGCTGGCATTGATGTCTTTGGTCTGGGTGGAGACGTTGTGATCCATGGTGGCAAAGGTTTTTCCCGGTTGGCGAACCTTGCGACCCATGGCACGCAGGCCGTCAAACGCCTGCGGAGAAGTGACTTCGTGCACCAGATGGCGATCGATGTACAGCAACGGTGTTTCATTCGGCGCTTCGTACACCACGTGGGCATCATACAATTTTTGATATAACGTTTTGGCCATGTTAAGCCCCCTGTGCCACAAAGCGAGCGATGATGTCGCCCATTTCATCGGTGCTGATTGCCTTGCCGTCACCGGCCAGATCGGCAGTGCGGTACCCCTGTTCCAACGCCTGGTTGATGGCACGTTCGATCGCGTCGGCGGCCTCGTCGGCTCCCAGGCTGTAACGCAGCATCAGGGTGGCGGACAGGATCTGGGCGATCGGGTTGGCAATGCCCTTACCGGCGATGTCCGGCGCAGAACCGCCTGCCGGCTCATACAGGCCGAAACCGTCCTCGTTCAGGCTGGCAGAAGGCAGCATGCCCATCGAGCCGGTAATCATCGCGCACTCGTCAGACAGAATGTCGCCGAACAGGTTGGAGCACAGCAGTACGTCGAACTGCGACGGATCCTTGATCAACTGCATGGTGGCGTTGTCGATGTACATGTGCGACAGCGACACGTCCGGGTAATCCTTGGCAACGCCGTTCACCACTTCGCGCCACAGGATCGAGCTCTGCAACACGTTGGCCTTATCGATAGAGGTCACCTTGCCGCGACGCTTGCGGGCGGATTCAAAGGCGATGCGTGCGATACGTTCGATCTCGAAGCGATGATAAACCTCGGTGTCGAATGCACGTTCCTGCATGCCCTGGCCTTCGCGGCCTTTCGGCTGGCCGAAATAGATACCGCCGGTCAGCTCGCGTACGCACAGGATGTCAAAGCCGTTGGCGGCGATATCCGCGCGCAGCGGGCAGAAATCCTCCAGTCCCTGATACAGACGGGCAGGGCGCAGGTTGCTGAACAACTTGAAATGCTTGCGCAGCGGCAGCAACGCGCCGCGCTCGGGTTGTTCCGCCGCAGGCAGATGCTCCCATTTGGGCCCGCCTACTGAACCGAACAGGATCGCATCCGCCTGTTCGCAGCCGGCAACGGTTGCCGCCGGCAGCGGACTGCCGTGGCGATCGATGGCGATGCCGCCAACGTCATATTCCGCTGCGCTAATGCGAATATCAAAGCGTTGGCGCACCGCGTCCAACACTTTGCGTGCCTGGGCCATTACTTCCGGGCCGATGCCATCTCCGGGCAAGATGGCAATGTGGTAGCTCTTCGTCATGTTCACACCGTTTCCTGATTATTTTGATGTTTATTTTGTTGCAGACGCTGTTTTTCTTTTTCTACCTGCTGGGAGCGCCAAATATTGTTCAATACGTGAATCATCGCCTTGGCGGAGGATTCGACAATGTCTGTTGCCAGTCCGACGCCATGGAAGCGGCGGCCGTTATAGGAAACCACGATATCGACCTGGCCCAGCGCATCTCGGCCCTGGCCCTTGGCGGTCAGTTGATACTTCACCAGTTCGATCGGGTAATCGGTAATACGGTTGATGGCCTGATAAACGGCATCAACCGGGCCATTGCCGGTCGCGGCTTCGGCTTTTTCTTCGCCGCCGCAGATCAGTTTGACCGATGCGGTTGCCATAATGCTGCTGCCTGACTGGACGCTGAAGTAGCCCAGGCTGTAATGCTCCGGCTCTTCCTGCTGCTTGTTAATGAACGCCAGCGCTTCCAGATCGTAGTCGAACACCTGACCCTTTTTGTCTGCCAGCTTCAGGAAGGCGCTGTACAGGTCATCCAGGTTGTAGTCCTGCTCCTTGTAACCCATCTCTTCCATGCGGTGCTTCACTGCCGCGCGACCGGAACGTGAGGTCAGGTTCAACTGCACGTCCTTCAGGCCGATGGTCTGCGGCGACATGATTTCGTAGTTTTCGCGGTTTTTCAGCACGCCGTCCTGATGGATGCCGGAGGAGTGGGCGAAGGCGTTGGAGCCGACGATGGCCTTGTTGGCCGGGATGGGCATATTGCACAACTGGCTGACCAACTGGCTGGTACGATAGATTTCCTGGTGATTGATATTGGTGTGCACATTCATGATGTCCTGGCGCACCTTGATCGCCATAATCACCTCTTCCAGCGAGGTGTTGCCGGCGCGTTCGCCAATGCCGTTCAGGGTGCCTTCGACCTGACGTGCCCCAGCCTGAACTGCGGCAATCGAGTTGCCGACCGCCATGCCCAGATCGTCGTGGCAGTGTACCGAGATAATGGCCTTATCGATGTTCGGCACGCGGTCGTACAGGGTGGTGATGATGCCGCCAAACTGGTTCGGCGTGGTGTAGCCGACGGTATCTGGAATATTAATGGTGGTGGCGCCGGCGTTGATCGCGGCTTCCACCACGCGACACAGGTTGTCGATCGGCGTGCGGCCGGCATCCTCGCAGGAAAACTCGACATCATCGGTATAGTTGCGCGCGCGCTTCACCGAGCGTACCGCCATTTCCAGCACTTCGTCGAAGGAACGTTTTAATTTTGATTCGATGTGCAGCGTCGAGGTGGCCAGAAACACGTGGATACGGAACGCGTCGGCGACGCGCAGCGCTTCGGCGGCGACGTCGATATCGTTGTCGACGCAGCGAGCCAGACCGCATACCCGGCTGTTTTTGATCTGACGAGCGATGGTTTGCACCGATTCAAAATCACCCGGCGAAGAGACCGGGAAGCCGACTTCCATTACGTCAACGCCCATGCGTTCCAGCGCCATGGCGATCTGGATCTTTTCTTTTACGCTCAGACTGGCTTGCAGCGCCTGTTCGCCATCACGCAGCGTGGTATCGAAAATAATGACTTGTTGGCTCATCTGATTGTTCCTTATCGTGTCTGTTTCACGCTAAGCGGGCAAAAAAAAACCCGCGCAGTAGCGCGGGTTTCTTATGGGTGAGTGGCTGAATCAGCCCCGAACTCTGCCCACTGGCATACCGCGCAAAGAAGATGCGTTAAGTAGTAGGCCTAGTAGTTGAGTAATTCGGATCATGTGATTCAACGTCTCTAAATGTGTGCGTTGTTTAATTTGATACGTTATTGGCCAGCCGATGTCAACTGCTGATTGAAAATGGTGCGAATCGGTCTCGCGATTATCGACAGAGAACATCGAACAGAAGATAGTTCTGTAAAAAACGGCAGTTTCAGTTAAACGAAAAATTCGGAATTGCGAGCCGCTTGGCATAAATCAGCTGAATAAAGTGATAACGCGTTGCTTATCCATCTCGCTGGGTTAAAATTGCGACCTGACATGACAAGCAAATTGGTTGCAGCCAAGGATGATTGGCACTGCTCTAATTATTCTTTGCAATTAATGGTTTTTGATAGGTGCATATAAATTAATTCTACTTTTATATTCTGTTAACAATAATGCAATGCTTTGCTTTATTGGCGGCGCATCTGTATGTATTGTTGGCTGTCTATATCATGATTTTATTCACCGTGCAGCGATGCGGGCTGAAGATTGCCTGCGGATGATGTTTATCACTTTGCTGTTAACCGTCCAATAAATGCGCGATTTTCAGTCGGTGTAAACGCGTCTGGAGGCGATATCCCATCGGATCGCGCTCGATTGTCATGCCAGCCAGGTAGTAGTCGCGATAACGCATTTCGCTTAATGAACATACAACAGTGTGACGGCGATAATTCGCACTGTTCCGTGCATAGGTGATATTAATGACATAGGACGGAGTGGGGTTAGATATGTCTGAATATAATTCAGGAAATGTCTTAGAAAAGGACCATGCAGATATTCACTTACGTGGTGTTGATCTTAATTTACTCACCGTATTTGATGCGGTAATGCAAATGCAGAATATTACGCGTGCGGCAAACGTATTGGGCATGTCGCAGCCGGCAGTGAGCAATGCGGTGGCCCGGTTGAAAATCATGTTCAATGACGAACTGTTCGTGCGTTTTGGGCGTGGTATTCAACCAACCCTACGGGCTCGGCAGCTGTTCGGGCCGGTACGGCAGGCACTGCAATTGGTCAGAAACGAGCTGCCTGGCACCGGGTTCGACAGCCAGACCAGCGATCGGCTATTTTCTATTGCCATTTGCAGTCCGCTGGATTTGCGTTTGACGGCCAAAGTGCTGAACAATGTAAAATGCATGGCACCGCATATCCGCTTGCGGGTCAGTGGCTGCTTTAATGATTATATCGAGCACCAGTTACGTTTCCAGGAAGTGGGATTCGTCATCGGCTATAGCCCATTTACCCATCACGAGTTTCAAAACCAACCGCTATTTTCCGATCCATTAGTGCTGGTGGTGTCGCAGACGCACCCGCGCATCCACGACAGCATCACTCATGAGCAGCTATTGGCGGAACAACATGCCGTGGTGGCATTGGATAATTATTGTTCTTTCAGCAAGCCTTACTATCTGCAGGAAATCATGTTGCGCACGGTGATGCAGCAATGCACCGATCTTTATAGCGCGCTGCATATTGTGTCGCATACGGATAGGGTAGCAATGGTGCCGCGCTGGTTCGCCGAGCAATATGCCGACGCGCTGAATCTCAGGGTGCTGGCGTTACCCTCGGAGCAAAACCAGGCCACCTGTTACCTAACCTGGCATGAATCTGCCGAGCGGGACAAAGGGCATCAATGGATAAAATCTGTATTGAGTCAGGTAGATCTGTTGCGTTAAGTCAGCGTTTATTCTTCCGGGAGCCGGTAGCGGCTCCGGGTTAATAGGTTTTTGTGTTTTATAAATAAGAAAATACTTATTTATCTGGCAGTATTTTCTTATTTAATAATCTAATGTGTAGTTAGTAATTTATATTTTTATGTTGGTTGAGAAACGAATTTTTTATTAATATTAAACACCACTAATTTTTTGTATCACAGAGTTTTATTCTGCTACGTTGGCTGGCTTTTGCTTTGGCACCGTGCCGGTAAATTCCCTGTCCGTTAAGCGGCTGTGCTGAGTCCGTCACTCGATGCTGGCGGTGTTTGGCGCACAGTCCTACGCTGAAAATCCTTTCCCCGTGGCGAGAGTGTAGGTAGACTGCGCGAAAAAAATAAACACCTGTAAGCTGAGATGCCGGGCTGTGGCCCTGGTAAAGGCTGACTTTTTGATTTATTTCAGGCTCGAGCTTTTATGATCAAAGACTTGCAACAATACCACCAGGTTAACCGGATACAGCACCAGATTTCCCAACGTGCCGATTGCGTGGCTTTCCGCCAATGGACGCCTGCGGGAGAGAGCCAACTGAGCTGGCAACAGGTTGGCACGCATATCAATCATATTGCCAGCGCGCTGCTGTCTATGAACGTCGAGGTTCAGGAGCGCGTGGCAATTTTCGCCAATAACAGCATGGCATGGTCGCTGGCCGACCTGGCGATTTTGCATCTCCGGGCGATCAGCGTGCCGCTGTATGCTACCCACACGCCAGCGCAGGCGGCATTTATCGTCAATGATGCCGATGTGCGCATTTTATTCGTTGGCGAGCAGGCGCAAATGGATGCGGCGCTTGCGCTGCGCGGCGTTTGTCCACGGTTGGCGCATATTGTGGTATTTGACGATGCCGTCGATTTGCGTGGTTGCGATATTGCCCGCTATCTGAGTCATATTGAGCGCGAAGCCGACGTTGAGCAGCACCACGCCTGCCTGACGGAGCGCATTGCTGGTCGGGATTTGCAGGATTTATTTACCCTGATCTACACCTCCGGCACCACCGGTGAGCCCAAGGGCGTGATGCTCGACTACCGCAATATGGCGGCGCAGCTGTATCTGCATGACCAGCGCCTGACCGTCGATGCCGACGACGTTTCACTCAGCTTCCTGCCGTTGTCGCACGTTTTCGAGCGCGCTTGGAGTTTCTTTATCATGCATTCCGGCGCGCAGAACGTCTTTTTGCCGAATACCGATTGGGTGCGTGACGCGATGGCGGCGGTGCGGCCGAGTGTGATGTGTGCGGTACCGCGCTTTTATGAAAAGATCTACAGTGCGGTTCACGAAAAGGTCGCGCGTGCGCCGTGGTGGCGCAGAAAGCTGTTCCATTGGGCGATCGGCTGTGGCGAACGAAAGTTCTTGCAGGAACGTGCCGCCAGACCGATAGGTAAAACGCTGGCGCTGGCGCACCGTTGGGCAGACAAACTGGTACTGAGCAAGCTGCGCGGCATTTTAGGCGGCCGGGTGCGCTTTTTGCCGGCGGCAGGCGCCAAACTGGATGACAACGTGATTTTGTTTTTCCAGGCGATGGGCGTGAACATTAAATACGGTTATGGCATGACGGAAACCTGCGCCACCGTATCGTGCTGGGAAGAGCAGGACTTCCGTTTCGGCTCGATCGGCAAACCGTTGCCGACGCTCGAGGTGCGTATCGCGGAAGAAAACGAAATCCAGGTTCGTGGGCCAATCGTCATGCGTGGCTATTTCAACAAGCCACTGGAAACCGCCGATGCCTTTACCGCCGACGGCTGGTTGAAAACCGGCGACGCCGGTACGGTGGACCCCCAGGGTAACCTGTTCATTACCGAGCGTCTGAAAGACCTGATGAAAACTTCTGGCGGCAAGTATATCGCTCCGCAAATGCTGGAGGGCAGGTTGGCACAGGATCGTTTCATTGAGCAGGTGGCGATCGTCGCCGATACGCGCAAGTTTGTCTCCGCGCTGATTGTGCCGTGTTTTGAGTCGCTGGAACTGTACGCCAAATCGATCAACCTGAAGTATCACGATCGCCTGGAACTGCTGCGCAACGGCCACATTATCGAGATGTTCGAGGCGCGTCTGCGTGAGATGCAAAACGAACTGGCGCGCTTTGAACAGGTGAAAAAGTTCACCCTGCTGCCGGCGGCATTCTCGATGGAACTGGGCGAGCTGACGCCGACGCTCAAGCTGCGCCGCAAAGTCATTCTTCAGCGTTATCAGCATGAAATTGAGGCCATGTACCAGTAACGGCTATTTTGGGCTTTTTTTGAACGGATGTTGCCGAAAAAATCGACGCACCATTCACCCGATATAGTTCCGTAATTACCGTCCTTGCCAAAACAATGCCTAGCCGAACGGCCTACTGGCTAGTGCATTGTTTTAAGTCGTCGTCTGACGCCAGCCTGTTGCCCTTTCTGTGCGATTATTGCGCCATTTTGCCGTTTGCCTGCCTCATACTCTGACGTTATGTTAAGAGGTTATAAACAGACCATAAAAAACGTTGGGGCATTCCCCACTGTAGGCGCCACGTTCCGGTGCCAGACAAGAATAAGCAAGCCTGGAGGCAAACCCATGGAGATGTTATCAGGAGCCGAGATGGTCGTCCGATCGTTGATCGATCAGGGCGTAAAACATGTATTCGGCTACCCGGGCGGGGCGGTGCTCGATATTTATGATGCCCTGCACACGGTTGGCGGCATTGATCACGTGCTGGTTCGTCACGAGCAGGGCGCGGTGCACATGGCCGACGGCTACGCGCGCGCCACTGGCGAAGTCGGGGTGGTGCTGGTGACATCCGGCCCCGGTGCGACCAATGCCATTACCGGCATTGCTACCGCCTATATGGATTCGATTCCGATGGTGGTACTGTCGGGCCAGGTCCCTAGCTCGCTGATTGGCTACGATGCCTTCCAGGAATGCGATATGGTGGGTATTTCCCGTCCGGTGGTAAAGCACAGTTTTCTGGTGAAACGCACCGAAGACATCCCTTCCATTCTGAAAAAAGCCTTCTATCTGGCGGCCAGCGGTCGCCCTGGCCCGGTGGTCATCGACTTGCCGAAGGACATTGTCGGGCCGGCGGTAAGAATGCCTTATGCTTACCCGCAGGACGTCAGCATGCGCTCTTACAATCCGACGGTGCAGGGGCATCGTGGGCAAATAAAGCGGGCGTTGCAAACCGTATTGGCAGCCAAAAAGCCGGTGATGTATGTCGGCGGCGGCGCCATCAATGCCGCCTGCCATCAGGAACTGCGAGAACTGGCAGAAAAACTCAACCTGCCGGTAACCTGCACGCTGATGGGGTTGGGCGCATTCCCTGGTACGCATCGTCAGAGCGTAGGCATGCTGGGCATGCACGGGACCTATGAAGCCAACAAAACCATGCATCATTCCGATGTCATTTTTGCTGTTGGCGTGCGATTTGACGATCGCACCACCAACAATCTGGCCAAGTACTGCCCGGATGCCACGGTGCTGCACATCGATATCGATCCCACCTCGATTTCGAAAACGGTGGATGCCGATATCCCGATTGTCGGCGACGCCAAACAGGTGCTGACGCAGATGCTCGAACTGCTGGGACAAGGGGAAAAGCAGCAGGATCATGATGCGTTGCGCGACTGGTGGCAAGCGATCGAACAATGGCGCGCGCGCGATTGCCTGGGCTATGACAAAACCGGTCCGACCATCAAACCGCAGGCGGTAATCGAAACCCTGCACCGCCTGACCAAAGGCGATGCCTACGTCACCTCGGACGTCGGGCAGCACCAAATGTTCGCCGCGCTGTATTATCCGTTTGACCAGCCACGCCGCTGGATCAACTCCGGCGGGCTCGGCACCATGGGCTTTGGGCTGCCGGCGGCGCTGGGCGTGAAGCTGGCGCTACCCGATGAAACCGTGGTGTGCGTCACCGGCGACGGCAGCATTCAAATGAACATCCAGGAGTTGTCCACCGCGCTGCAATACAATCTGCCGGTGGTGGTGGTCAATCTCAATAACCGTTATCTGGGGATGGTGAAGCAGTGGCAGGACATGATCTACTCTGGCCGCCATTCTCAGTCCTATATGGAGTCTCTGCCCGACTTCGTCAAGCTGGCTGAAGCCTATGGCCATGTCGGTATTGCCATTCGCACGCCGGACGAGCTGGAAAGCAAGCTGGCGCAGGCGTTGGCAGAAAAGAACCGGCTGGTGTTTGTCGATGTGACCGTCGATGAAACCGAACATGTGTATCCAATGCAGATCCGCGGTGGAAGCATGGACGAAATGTGGTTAAGCAAAACGGAGAGGACCTGATCATGCGCCGTATCTTATCTGTACTGCTGGAAAACGAATCCGGCGCCCTGTCGCGGGTGGTTGGGCTGTTTTCGCAGCGTGGCTACAATATTGAAAGTCTGACGGTGGCGCCAACCGACGATCCGACCCTTTCGCGCATGACCATTCAGACCGTCGGTGACGAAAAGGTGCTCGAGCAGATCGAAAAGCAGCTGCACAAGCTGGTGGACGTGCTGCGCGTCAGCGAGCTGGCGCAGGGTGCACATGTTGAACGTGAAATCATGCTGGTGAAACTGCAAGCCAGCGGCTACGGACGTGAAGAGGTCAAACGCTGCGCGGATATCTTCCGTGGCCAGATCGTTGACGTCACGGCGACGCTGTATACCGTGCAACTGGCCGGCACCAGCGACAAGCTTGATGCGTTTATCAACGCGGTACGTGAAGTGGCGGAAATCGTTGAGGTGGCGCGTTCTGGCGTGGTTGGCGTGTCGCGCGGCGACAAAATCATGCGCTGAAAGGTAAAACATGCTGATTATGTGGAGGGCGGCACGGCGCGCCCTTTGTTTTTGGTCAATATTTCCAGCAGAAATTGTCTGATTACCAACCGCTTTCGGCAAAAGCGGTTGCCCGATGGCGTTTTCTGCTGTTAGATCGCTGGGCCGGACGAGGGGAAGCCAGATCCGCCGACAGCCGTCACACTCTACATATCAGCTTCAGTAAGGGGTTAACGTGAAACTGGATGAAATCGCGCGTCTCGCAGGCGTTTCGCGCACCACGGCCAGTTATGTCATCAATGGAAAGGCGAAGCAGTATCGCGTTAGCGATAAAACCGTCGAGAAAGTGATGGCCGTGGTCAGGGAGCATAATTATCATCCGAACGCCGTCGCGGCCGGGCTGCGTGCCGGTCGGACCCGTTCTATCGGCCTGGTGATTCCCGATCTGGAAAACACCAGTTATACCCGCATTGCCAACTATCTCGAACGTCAGGCGCGTCAGCGTGGTTACCAACTGTTGATCGCCTGTTCGGAAGACCAGCCAGATAACGAAATGCGCTGCATCGAACATCTGTTGCAGCGTCAGGTGGACGCCATTATCGTCTCCACCGCCTTGCCGCCGGAGCACCCGTTCTATCAGCGTTGGGCCAACGATCCGCTGCCGATTATCGCGCTGGATCGCGCCTTGGATCGCGAACATTTCATTAGCGTGGTCGGCGCCGATCAGGAAGACGCCTTCGCCCTGGCGCAGGAATTGCGCACCTTCCCGGCAAAATCGGTGCTGTATCTTGGCGCATTGCCCGAACTGTCGGTCAGTTTCCTGCGTGAACAGGGATTCAGACAGGCCTGGCAGGACGACGAGCGGCACGTCGATTATCTCTATGCCAACAGCTATGAGCGTGAAGCCGCCGGTACGCTGTTTGCCAACTGGCTGAAAACCAACCCGATGCCGCAGGCATTATTCACCACCTCGTTTTCGTTGTTGCAGGGCGTGATGGATGTGACGCTCAAGCAACAGGGCCGTTTGCCGACCGATCTGGCCATTGCCACCTTTGGTGACAACGAGCTGTTGGACTTCCTTGAATGCCCGGTACTGGCGGTGGCGCAGCGGCACCGCGACGTCGCCGAGCGTGTGCTGGAGCTGGTGCTGGCCAGCCTGGACGAACCGCGCAAACCGAAACCGGGTTTGACGCGTATCCGTCGCAATCTGTTTCGGCGTGGCAGTCTGAGCCGCAAATAGCATTGGCTGACAGGGATTCGAGCGTTGAATCCCTGTTTAATGCTAACGGGGGCGGCAGCGCGTCGCGACCAAGGCGCAAAATCGGATTTTTTAATAAATTTATATAAAACAATGAGTTGAATTTTTTGGCTGTTTTTTCCGAATTAAAATGCAAAAATCGATAGGAATAAACATGTAAGAAAATGAAACTCCCTTCGTCATCGGTTATTTTGGGAATAATCTTAGCCGAATGATTTAAATCGAAATTTACCCACCTCGTAATATCCGAGCTATTTATTTTTTTCTCCCGCTCTGTATTGCTCGAATAATTGAAGTAATATAGCGCCCTCGTTGTGGCGTTGCCGCGGCTGCGCGTTATTAACGCCGGCATCAGCGGTTGGCACCGCAGCGGGCAAACTCCCGGCGAGGCCTTATCGGCTGCGGCGGTGAGCGGGCTACAGGGCTGTGATTACCGAAGTGAAAAATGAGACCTCGATTGCAGAAGAAAGTATTGAGCCAATTAATAACCAAATTGTCAGGTTTTTAACCGCACGCTTTCCGTTATGAAAATTCTCCTCGTTTATCATGATGTTAATTTTTAATCGTCGAATAAAAACAGTTCCTTTCGCGAGCCAGCTCCCAAAATACCCAGAGAAATATTGCCAAAGCACTGCCGCTCTGGCTTGACAAGGTTTTCATACCCTCCGTAAACTCCTTTATGTGGGAATTTGTGGGGTAAAGTGGTGAAAAAGGTCATGAAGGGGTAGCTCGGGGATGTTCCGTGGCGCGACGATGGTCAATCTCGACAGCAAGGGCCGGCTGGCCGTACCTACCCGATATCGGGAAACGCTGATCGAAGAATCGCAAGGCCAAATGGTTTGCACCATTGACCTCCATCAGCCCTGCCTGCTGCTTTATCCATTGCCTGAATGGGAAATCATTGAACAAAAATTATCCCGTCTGTCGAGCATGAATCCCGCCGAGCGCCGCGTTCAGCGCTTGCTGTTGGGACATGCCAGTGAATGTCAGATGGATAACGCCGGTCGGTTGCTGATAGCCAGTACGCTACGTCAACACGCCGCGCTCACTAAAGAAGTGATGCTGGTCGGGCAGTTCAACAAGTTTGAGCTGTGGGATGAACAGACCTGGTATCAACAAGTCAAGGATGATATTGACGCTGAACAGTCGTCTCAGGAACCGTTGTCTGAGCGGCTACAGGACTTGTCGCTATAAGCATGTTGGAAAACTATAAACACACCACCGTGCTGTTGGATGAGGCGGTTAATGGCCTCAACATCCGCAGCAACGGCATATATATCGACGGTACTTTTGGTCGCGGTGGCCATTCTCGTCTGATTCTGTCCCAACTGGGGCCGGAAGGACGCTTGCTGGCAATTGACCGCGATCCGCAGGCGATTGCAGCCGCCAAATCTATTGAAGATCCACGTTTTACTATCGTACACGGCCCATTTTCCGATTTGTCACATTATGTGCGCGAACGCGAACTGGTCGGTAAAATCGACGGCGTACTGCTCGATCTGGGCGTTTCCTCCCCGCAGCTCGATGACGCAGAACGCGGTTTCTCGTTTATGCGCGACGGGCCACTGGAT
This sequence comes from Serratia sp. Sp408, assembly GCF_057180665.1. Classification (NCBI taxonomy): domain Bacteria; kingdom Pseudomonadati; phylum Pseudomonadota; class Gammaproteobacteria; order Enterobacterales; family Yersiniaceae; genus Serratia; species Serratia sp. Sp408. The sequence continues at coordinate 128,283 of NZ_JBXUFT010000005.1, read as the reverse complement.
ATGCGCATGGATCCCACGCGCGGACAGTCAGCGGCCGAATGGTTGCTGAAAGCTGAAGCAGACGATATCGCCTGGGTACTGAAAACCTTCGGCGAAGAACGTTTTGCCAAGCGTATCGCGCGTGCCATCGTCGAACGTAACAAGACCGAGCCAATGACGCGCACCAAAGAGCTGGCCGATCTGATCGCCGACGCCAGTCCTTTCCGTGAAAAGCACAAGCACCCGGCAACCCGCAGCTTCCAGGCGATCCGCATCTACATTAACAGCGAACTGGAAGAAATCGAACGTGCGCTGGACGGCGCACTGGAAGTGCTGGCACCGCAGGGGCGGCTGTCGATCATCAGCTTCCACTCGCTGGAAGATCGCATCGTCAAACGCTTTATGCGCCACCACAGCCGCGGCGCGCAGGTGCCGGCCGGCCTGCCATTGACCGAGGCGCAACTGCGTGAGTTGGGCGGTCGCAATCTGAAATCGCTGGGCAAAATGATGCCGTCGGAAGCGGAAGTGGCGGAAAACCCACGTGCGCGCAGTTCGGTACTGCGCATCGCCGAGAGGATGCCGGCGTGATTGGCAACGAGCGTCATGGATTGGTCGGGGTGATTGGCGGCGATTTGCTGCGCAACGCCAAGATCCCGCTGATTTTGCTGATCGCCGTACTGGTCTCCGCCATTTTGGTGGTGACCACGGCGCACCGCACCCGACTGCTGACCGCCGAGCGCGAGCAACTGGTGCTAGAGAAAGATGCGCTGGATATCGAATGGCGCAACCTGATTCTGGAAGAAAACGCCCTGGGCGATCATAGCCGGGTGGAACGTATCGCAACGGAAAAACTGCAACTGCAGCATGTGGATCCGGCGCAAGAAAATATCATCGTTAAACAATGAATGGTTTAACCGACCGCCTAACATGGAGCAAAAAGGGAACGCATGAAAGCAGCACGCCCCGGTAAGTTGAAACGCCAGGAAGATCAAGCCAGCTTTGTCAGCTGGCGTTTTGCGTTGCTGTGCGGCTGTATTTTGCTGGCGCTGGTCGGGTTGATGCTGCGTGTCGCCTATCTGCAGGTGATTAACCCCGATCGGCTGGTCAAAGAGGGCGATATGCGCTCTTTGCGCGTTCAGCAGGTGCCGACCGCCCGTGGGATGATCAGTGACCGGGCTGGACGTCCGCTGGCGGTCAGCGTACCGGTCAATGCCATCTGGGCCGACCCCAAGGAACTGAACGAACGCGGCGGCATCACGCTCGACAGCCGTTGGAAGGCGCTGTCTGATGCGTTGGAAATCCCGCTGGACAAACTGTCCAGCCGCATCAACGCCAACCCGAAAGGGCGCTTTGTGTATCTGGCGCGTCAGGTCAACCCGGCCATCGGCGATTACATCCACAAACTGAAGCTGCCGGGCATCTATCTGCGTCAGGAATCGCGCCGCTACTATCCGGCCGGTCAGGTAACGTCGCACATTATCGGCGTCACCAACATTGACGGTCAGGGCATTGAAGGGGTTGAAAAAAGCTTCGATCGCTGGCTGACCGGTCAGCCGGGCGAGCGTACGGTGCGCAAAGACCGTTATGGGCGGGTGATCGAGGATATCTCTTCGGTTGACAGCCAGGCGGCGCACAACCTGGTGTTGAGCGTTGACGAGCGCCTGCAGGCGCTGGTGTATCGCGAACTCAACAACGCGGTGGCGTTCAACAAGGCCGAGTCCGGTACGGCGGTGCTGATCGACGTCAACACCGGCGAAGTGCTGGCGATGGCCAACAGCCCGTCCTACAACCCGAACAATATGGCCGGTACGCCGAAGGACACCATGCGTAACCGTGCCATTACCGATATTTTTGAACCTGGTTCGACCGTAAAACCGATGGTGGTCATGACGGCCTTGCAGCACGGCGTAGTAAGAGAAAACAGCGTGCTCAATACCGTGCCTTACCGCATTAACGGCCATGAAATCAAAGATGTGGCGCGTTATCCGGAACTGTCGGTCACCGGGATCTTGCAGAAGTCGAGTAACGTCGGTGTTTCAAAGCTGGCGTTAGCGATGCCGTCCTCGGCGTTAGTAGATACTTACTCGCGTTTTGGACTGGGAAAAGCGACCAATTTGGGGCTGGTCGGAGAAAGCAGTGGCATATACCCAAAAAAACAACGGTGGTCTGACATAGAGAGGGCCACCTTCTCTTTCGGCTACGGGCTAATGGTAACACCGTTACAGTTGGCGCGAGTCTATGCAACGATCGGCAGTATGGGCGTCTATCGTCCGCTGTCGATTACCAAGGTTGACCCGCCGGTCGCCGGTGAGCGCGTTTTCCCTGAACCGTTGGTTCGCACCGTGGTGCACATGATGGAAAGCGTGGCCCTGCCGGGCGGCGGTGGGGTGAAGGCGGCCATCAAGGGCTACCGGATCGCCATTAAAACCGGTACCGCCAAGAAGGTTGGCCCGGACGGCAAATACGTCAACCGATACATCGCTTATACCGCCGGCGTTGCGCCGGCAAGTAACCCGCGTTTTGCCCTGGTGGTGGTCATCAACGACCCGCAGGGTGGCAAGTACTACGGTGGCGCAATCTCTGCGCCGGTGTTTGGCGCCATTATGGGCGGCGTACTGCGTACCATGAACGTCGAGCCGGACGCGTTGCCCACCGCGGATAAAAGCGAATTGGTAATCAATAAAAAAGAGGGTTCAGGTGGCAGATCGTAATTTGCGCGAATTACTCGCTCCATGGGTGCCGACGGCACCCGAGCGCGCGCTGCGGGAAATGACATTAGACAGCCGAATTGCGGCTGCCGGGGATCTGTTTGTCGCCGTCGTCGGCCATCAGACAGATGGACGCCGCTATATTCCGCAAGCCATCGCCCAGGGCGTTGCCGCCGTGATCGCCGAGGCCGAAGGTGAGGCCACCGACGGTGAAATCCGCGAAATGCACGGCGTACCGGTAATTTACCTGAGCCAGCTCAATCAGCGTCTGTCTGCGTTGGCCGGGCGTTTTTATCATCAGCCGGCCGAACGTTTGCGCCTGGTCGGCGTGACCGGCACCAACGGAAAAACCACCACAACCCAGCTGTTGGCGCAATGGAGCCAGCTGTTGGGGGAAACCGCTGCGGTGATGGGGACCGTCGGTAACGGCCTGCTGGGCCAGGTTTGTCCGAGCGAAAACACCACCGGTTCGGCGGTTGATGTGCAGCATGTTCTCAACGATTTGGCCGAGCACGGTGCGACCTTTGCCGCGATGGAAGTCTCTTCCCACGGCCTGGTGCAGAACCGCGTGGCGGCGTTGCCGTTTGCCGCGGCGGTGTTCACTAACCTGAGCCGCGATCACCTCGATTATCACGGTGACATGGCCAGCTACGAAGCCGCCAAGTGGTCGCTGTTCGCCGGACACGAAGTGGGGCAGGCAATCATCAATGCCGATGATGACGTAGGGCAGCGCTGGCTGGCGCAGTTGCCGGATGCGGTGGCAGTGACCATGCAGGGCAACCTGCAACCGGGCTGCCGTGGTCGTTGGCTGAAAGCCACCGACGTCAATTATCACGATAACGGCGCGACCGTGCGTTTCAGCTCAAGCTGGGGCGACGGGGAAATCGAAAGCCGCTTGATGGGCGCCTTTAACGTCAGCAATCTGTTGCTGGCGCTGGCGACCTTGCTGTCGCTGGGTTACCCGCTGGCGGCATTGCTGAAGTCCGGCAGCCAGTTGCAGCCGGTCTGCGGCCGTATGGAAGTGTTCACTGCGCCGGGCAAGCCGACGGTAGTGGTGGATTATGCCCACACGCCGGATGCGCTGGAAAAAGCGCTGGCCGCGGCGCGCCTGCATTGCCAGGGGCAACTGTGGTGCGTGTTTGGCTGTGGCGGCGATCGCGACAAGGGCAAACGCCCGCTGATGGGCGGCATCGCCGAGCAGTTCGCCGATCGTGTGGTCGTGACGGACGACAATCCACGTACCGAAGAACCGCAGGCGATTATCGCCGACATCCTGACCGGCCTGCTGGATCCGGGGCGTGCTCTGGTCATTCATGGCCGTGCCGAAGCGGTCACCAGCGCGGTGATGCAGGCGAAACAACAGGACGTGGTGCTGGTAGCAGGCAAGGGCCATGAAGATTACCAACTGGTGGGGAATCGTCGTCTGGATTACTCCGATCGCACCACCGTGGCACGTTTGCTGGGGGTAATCGCATGATTTCTGTCTCCCTTCAGGCCTTGGCCGATGTATTGAGCGCTGAATTGATCGGTGCCGATTGCCAAATCAATGAGGTGACGACGGATACCCGCCAGATTACCCCTGGCTGCCTGTTTGTGGCGCTGAAAGGCGAACGTTTTGACGCGCATGATTTTGCCGCCGATGCGCTGGCCGCCGGTGCCGGTGCATTACTGGTCAGCAAGCGCTTACCGCTGGGGGCTCCGCAGCTGGTGGTCAAGGACACCCGCCTGGCGCTGGGGCAACTGGCTGCCTGGGTACGACAGCAGGTGCCGGCTCGGGTGGTTGCCTTGACCGGTTCATCGGGCAAAACCTCGGTGAAGGAAATGACCGCTGCCATTTTGCGCCAATGCGGCGAGGTGCTGTATACCGCCGGCAATTTCAACAATGACATCGGCGTGCCGCTGACGCTGCTGCGTTTACAGCCACAGCATGATTTTGCGGTGATTGAACTGGGCGCCAACCATATCGGTGAAATCGCCTATACCACCGCGTTGACGCGTCCGCAGACTGCGCTGGTGAATAACCTGGCGGCGGCGCATCTGGAAGGCTTCGGTTCGTTGGCCGGTGTGGCGCAGGCGAAGGGCGAAATTTTCGCCGGTTTGCCGGCGGATGGCGTGGCGATCATTAACGCCGATAACAATGACTGGCCGCATTGGCAGACGCAGCTGGTGGGCAAAACCGTGTGGCGCTTCTCGCCGCAGGCCACCGACGGCGTGGATTTCTTCGCCAGCGAGATTAGCGTGAACGGCAAGGGGACGCAGTTTACGTTGCACAGCCCGTTTGGCGCGGTGGCAATCGAACTGCCGTTGCCGGGCCGCCACAACGTGGCGAACGCGCTGGCGGCTGCGGCACTGGCAACCTCGGTCGGCGCCTCGCTTGAGGCGGTACGCGTCGGATTGGGCCAATTGCAGGCAGTACCGGGGCGTTTATTCCCGATTCAGCTCAAACCCGGCCAGCTGTTGCTGGACGATAGCTATAACGCCAACGTCGGTTCAATGACCGCCGCCGCGCAGGTGCTGGCAGAGATGCCGGGTTACCGCGTGCTGGTAGCCGGTGATATGGCCGAACTGGGCGACGAAGCGGAAGAATGCCATCGTCAGGTGGGCGAAGCCGCCCGTCTGGCGGGTATCGACAAAGTATTGACCGTTGGCTCGCTGAGCCAGCTGTTAAGCGCTGCATCGGGCCAGGGCGAACATTTTCAAGACAAGGCAGCAGTGATCGCGCGCGTGGCGGAATTACTGACGGAACATACGGTAATTACCGTATTAATCAAAGGGTCACGTAGTGCCGCAATGGAGCAGGTAGTACGCGCGTTACAGGAGAAAGCACCATGTTAGTTTGGCTGGCCGAACATTTGGTCAAATATTATTCCGGCTTTAACGTCTTCTCGTATCTGACGTTCCGAGCCATTGTCAGCCTGCTGACCGCGCTGTTTATTTCCTTGTGGATGGGGCCACGACTGATTGCACATCTGCAGAAGATGTCCTTTGGCCAGGTGGTGCGTAACGACGGCCCTGAGTCGCACTTCAGCAAACGCGGAACGCCGACTATGGGCGGCATCATGATCCTGACCTCCATCACCGTTTCGGTGCTGATGTGGGCATACCCGTCCAACCCGTACGTCTGGTGCGTACTGTTTGTGCTGGTCGGTTATGGCATCGTCGGTTTCGTCGACGATTACCGCAAGGTGGTGCGCAAGGACACCAAAGGGCTGATTGCCCGCTGGAAATACTTCTGGCAGTCGGTGATTGCACTGATTGTCGCATTTGCCATGTATGCCGTAGGAAAAGACACGCCAGCCACCGAGCTGGTTGTGCCGTTCTTTAAGGACGTGATGCCGCAACTGGGGCTGCTGTATGTGCTGCTGGCCTATTTCGTGATTGTCGGCACCAGCAACGCGGTCAACCTGACCGACGGGCTGGACGGTCTGGCGATTATGCCGACGGTATTCGTCGCCGCCGGTTTTGCGCTGGTGGCCTGGGCGACCGGTAACATGAACTTCGCCAACTACCTGCATATTCCATATCTGCGACATGCCGGTGAGTTGGTGGTGGTGTGCACGGCCATCGTCGGTGCCGGGCTGGGGTTCCTGTGGTTCAACACCTACCCGGCACAGGTCTTTATGGGCGACGTCGGCTCGCTGGCGCTGGGCGGCGCGCTGGGTACCATCGCAGTACTGCTGCGTCAGGAATTTTTGCTGGTGATTATGGGCGGCGTGTTCGTGGTTGAAACGCTATCGGTGATCTTGCAGGTGGGGTCGTTCAAGCTGCGTGGACAACGCATTTTCCGCATGGCGCCGATTCACCACCACTATGAATTGAAAGGCTGGCCAGAACCACGGGTGATCGTGCGCTTCTGGATTATTTCGCTGATGCTGGTGCTGATTGGCCTGGCAACGCTGAAGGTACGTTAATCATGGCGGAATATCAGGGTAAAAAAGTCGTCATTATCGGGTTGGGCCTGACCGGTCTGTCCTGTGTTGATTTCTTTATGGCTCGTGGCGTGACGCCGCGCGTCATGGATACCCGCATGTCTCCGCCAGGGTTGGACCAGTTGCCGGAAAGCGTAGAACGCCACCTCGGCGATCTGCAGGAAGACTGGCTGCTGGCAGCGGATCTGATCGTCGCCAGCCCAGGCGTGGCGTTGGCGTCACCGGCGTTGAGTGCCGCAGCGGATGCCGGGGTGGACATCGTCGGTGATGTGGAGCTGTTCTGTCGCGAAGCGCAGGCGCCGATCGTTGCCATTACCGGATCCAACGGCAAAAGCACCGTTACCACGCTGGTCGGTGAAATGGCGAAGGCCGCCGGCTGGGCGGTGGGCGTGGGTGGCAATATTGGTCTGCCGGTACTGGAATTGCTGCGGCAGGAATATCAGCTGTACGTGCTGGAGTTGTCGAGTTTCCAACTGGAAACCACCTACAGCCTGCATGCCGCTGCGGCGACGATTCTCAATGTGACCGAAGATCATATGGATCGCTATCCCTTCGGTTTACAGCAATACCGGGCGGCCAAGCTGCGCATTTACGAGAACGCCAAGGTGTGTGTGGTGAATGCCGATGACGCGCTGACCATGCCGGTTCGCGGCGCCGACCCGCGTTGCATCAGCTTTGGTGCGGACGTGGGCGATTACCACCTGAATCGCCAACTGGGTGAAACCTGGCTGCGTGTGCACGGTGAAAAAGTGCTGAACACCCGAGAAATGAAACTGAGCGGCCGCCACAACTACACCAACGCGTTGGCGGCGCTGGCATTGGCCGACGCGGTGAATATCCCGCGAGCCTCCAGCCTGACGGCATTGACTACCTATGCCGGCTTGGCGCACCGCTTCCAACGGGTGTTAGACCACAACGGCGTCTGCTGGATTAACGACTCCAAGGCGACCAACGTCGGCAGTACCGAAGCGGCGCTGAACGGCCTGCAAGTGGACGGCACGCTGCACCTGCTGCTGGGCGGTGACGGCAAATCCGCCGATTTCTCGCCGCTGACGCGTTATCTGCAGGGCGACCATATTCGTTTGTACTGTTTCGGTCGCGACGGTGCTCAACTGGCGCAGCTGCGCCCGGATGTGGCAACGCAAACCGACACCATGGAACAGGCGATGCGGGCGATTGCTGCCGTTGTGCAGCCGGGCGATATGGTGCTGTTGTCACCGGCCTGCGCCAGCCTCGATCAGTTCCGTAATTTTGAAGTACGTGGCAATGAGTTTGCCCGTCTGGCACAGGAGCTTGGCGGATGAAACTACGGGTGCCGAACTTCGGTTTGACCGACAGACTGAAAGACTGGGTGATGGGATCGCGTGAAAGCGATGCCGCTACCATGGTGCTGTATGACCGCACCTTGCTGTGGCTGACCTTCGGCCTGGCGATTATCGGCTTTGTCATGGTGACCTCGGCCTCGATGCCGATCGGTCAGCGTCTGGCGGAAGATCCGTTCCTGTTCGCCAAACGTGATGCGCTGTATCTGGGGCTGGCGTTCGGTCTGTCGCTGGTCACGCTGCGTATCCCGATGGCGGTATGGCAGCGTTACAGCAACGTGATGCTGTTGGCGTCAATCGTACTGTTACTGATCGTGTTGGTGGTCGGCAGCTCGGTCAACGGGGCATCGCGCTGGATTTCGCTTGGGCCGTTGCGTATTCAGCCGGCAGAGCTGTCGAAACTGTCGCTGTTCTGCTACCTGGCCAGCTATCTGGTGCGCAAGGTAGAAGAAGTGCGCAGCAACTTCTGGGGTTTTTGCAAACCGATGGGCGTGATGGTGGTGTTGGCGGTACTGCTGCTGGCACAGCCGGACCTCGGTACTGTGGTGGTGCTGTTCATTACTACGCTGGCGATGCTGTTCCTGGCCGGCGCCAAAATGTGGCAGTTCCTGGCGATCATCGGCTCCGGCGTATTTGCCGTGGTGCTGCTGATCATTGCCGAACCGTATCGTATGCGCCGTGTGACGTCGTTCTGGAACCCGTGGGCGGATCCATTCGGCAGCGGTTACCAGCTGACCCAATCGCTGATGGCGTTTGGTCGCGGTGAATTCTGGGGGCAAGGCCTGGGGAACTCGGTGCAGAAGCTGGAGTATTTACCAGAAGCGCATACCGATTTCATCTTCTCGATCCTTGGGGAAGAGCTGGGCTATATCGGTGTGGTTTTTGCCCTGTTAATGGTATTCTTCGTCGCTTTTCGCGCGATGTCGATTGGCCGCCGGGCATTAGAGCTCGACCAGCGTTTCTCCGGCTTTCTGGCCTGTTCGATCGGCGTGTGGTTCAGCTTCCAGGCGCTGGTTAACGTGGGTGCCGCGGCGGGTATGTTGCCGACCAAAGGTCTGACGCTGCCGCTGATCAGTTACGGTGGTTCCAGCCTGCTGATCATGTCGACGGCCATCGTGCTGTTGTTGCGTATTGATTTTGAAACGCGTCTGGCGAAAGCCCAGGCGTTTGTGAAGAGGTAAGGGATGAGCGGGAAAGCTAAGCGTTTAATGGTGATGGCAGGCGGTACCGGTGGACACGTGTTCCCGGGGCTGGCGGTCGCGCATCATCTGATGGCGCAGGGCTGGCAGGTACGCTGGCTTGGAACCGCAGACCGAATGGAAGCCGATCTGGTGCCAAAGCACGGGATCGAGATTGATTTTATCCGCATCTCCGGCCTGCGTGGCAAAGGATTAATGGCTCAGTTGAGCGCGCCGCTGCGCATCTGGCGCGCGGTGCGCCAGGCGAAGGCGATTATGCGCAGCTACCAGCCGGATGTGGTGCTGGGCATGGGCGGTTACGTGTCCGGCCCTGGCGGCCTGGCCGCCTGGCAGTGCGGCGTGCCGGTGGTGCTGCATGAACAGAACGGCATTGCCGGGTTAACCAACCGCTGGCTGGCGCGCATCGCCAAAACGGTATTGCAGGCGTTTCCCGGCGCGTTCCCGAATGCCGCCGTGGTGGGCAATCCGGTGCGTACCGACGTATTGGCGCTGCCGTTGCCGGCAGAACGTCTGGCCGGGCGAGAAGGGCCGATCCGCGTGCTGGTTATTGGCGGAAGTCAGGGGGCCCGCGTGCTGAATCAGACAGTTCCTGAAGTCGCGGCGCGTTTGGACGATAGAATTACGCTCTGGCATCAGGTTGGCAAAGGTGCGTTGGCATCGGTTCAGCGTGAATATGAAAGGGTAGGGCAGACCGGGCACAAGGTGACCGAGTTTATCGATGATATGGCTGCCGCCTACGCCTGGGCCGATGTGGTGGTGTGCCGTTCCGGCGCCTTGACCGTCAGCGAAATTGCGGCGGCGGGCCTGCCGGCGATATTTGTACCGTTCCAGCACAAGGATCGTCAGCAGTATTGGAACGCGCGTCCGCTGGAAGAAGCCGGCGCCGCGAAAATCATTGAACAGCCGCAGTTCAACGCCGATGCGGTGGCCGAACTGCTGGCCGGCTGGGATCGTCCAACGTTACTGGCGATGGCCGACAAGGCGCGCGCGGTGGCGATCCCCGATGCGACCGAACGCGTCGCGGCGGAACTGATTCGCGTCGCCAAATAAAACATGCAGGGTCTGGTTCGCCGGGCCTGTAAATACAGCAACGTCATGTAAGGGCTCGGTGCGCCGAACCTGGATTAGAGAGAGTGATGAATACACAGCAACTGGCGAAACTACGTACTTTCGTGCCCGAGATGCGACGCGTCCGGCACATTCACTTTGTCGGCATCGGTGGTGCCGGCATGGGTGGTATCGCCGAAGTGTTGGCTAATGAAGGGTATCAGATCAGCGGTTCGGATCTGGCACCGAACCCGGTGACCCAGCAGTTGAGCGCACTGGGCGCGACAATTTACTTCCATCACCGGCCGGAAAACGTGCTGGATGCCAGCGTGGTGGTGGTGTCGACGGCGATCCCGTCCGACAATCCGGAAATAGTCGCCGCGCGCGAGGCGCGTATCCCGGTGATCCGTCGCGCAGAAATGCTGGCCGAATTGATGCGCTTTCGTCACGGTATCGCCGTGGCGGGAACGCACGGCAAAACTACCACCACGGCGATGGTTTCCAGCATTTATGCGGAAGCCGGCCTGGATCCGACGTTCGTCAACGGCGGGCTGGTAAAGGCGGCAGGCACCCATGCGCGTCTGGGGTCGAGCCGTTACCTGATTGCGGAAGCCGATGAGAGCGATGCGTCGTTCCTGCATCTGCAACCGATGGTGGCGATTGTCACCAACATCGAAGCCGACCACATGGACACTTACCATGGCGACTTCGAGAACCTGAAACAGACGTTTATCAATTTCTTGCACAACCTGCCGTTCTACGGCCGTGCGGTGATGTGTATTGACGACCCGGTGGTGCGTGAACTGCTGCCACGCGTTGGTCGCCACGTCACTACCTACGGCTTTAGCGACGATGCCGACGTGCGTATTGAGAGCTATAGCCAGCGTGGTCCGCAAGGGCACTTTACCCTGAGCCGTCAGGACAAGCCGCTGATGACGGTGACCCTGAACGCACCGGGCCGCCATAATGCGCTGAACGCGGCGGCGGCGGTGGCGGTAGCCACCGAAGAAGGCATTGACGACGACGATATTCTGCGCGCGCTGGCAGGTTTCCAGGGCACCGGCCGTCGCTTCGACTTTCTTGGCGAGTATCCGTTGACGCCGGTTAACGGCAAGGCGGGCAGTGCGATGCTGGTGGATGACTATGGCCATCACCCGACGGAAGTGGACGCCACCATCAAAGCGGCGCGCGCCGGCTGGCCGGACAAGCGTCTGGTGATGATTTTCCAGCCGCACCGTTACACGCGTACGCGCGATCTGTACGACGATTTTGCCAACGTGCTGTCTCAGGTTGACGTATTGCTGATGCTGGACGTGTACCCGGCGGGGGAAGCGCCGATCCCGGGTGCCGACAGCCGTTCGCTGTGCCGTACTATTCGCAACCGCGGCAAGTTGGATCCGATCCTGGTGTCCGACGCGGATACGGTGTCGGAAACCTTGGCGCAGCTGTTGCAAAATGACGATCTGGTGTTGGTGCAGGGCGCCGGCAACGTCGGCAAAATCGCCCGTAAACTGGCTGAATTGAAACTGCAGTCGCCGAACAACGAGGAGGAACAGCATGGCTGACAAAGTCGCCGTCCTGATGGGTGGCACCTCCGCTGAACGTGAGGTTTCTCTGCAATCCGGCGCAGCGGTGCTGGCCGGGTTGCGCGAAGCCGGTATCGACGCCCACGGCATTGATACACGTGACTTCCCGCTGGCCCAGTTGAAGGCGCAGGGTTTCAGCAAAGTATTTATCGCGCTGCACGGCCGCGGCGGTGAAGACGGTACGCTGCAGGGGATGCTGGAATTCCTCGACCTGCCGTATACCGGCAGCGGCGTGATGGCATCGGCGCTGACCATGGACAAATGGCGCACCAAAATGGTGTGGCAGTCGATGGGGCTGCCGATAGCACCCTACGTGGCATTGCACCGTGCGGAGTTTGTCGGTGAGGCGAAAAGCCAGTTGCTGGCAAGCGTGGAGGCACTGGGCCTGCCGCTGATCGTCAAGCCGAGCCGTGAAGGTTCCAGCGTCGGTATGAGCAAGGTCAGCGAATTCGGCGAACTCGTCGCGGCGCTGGACGAGGCGTTCCGTCATGACGACGACGTGCTGGTCGAAAAGTGGCTGAGTGGCCCGGAATATACCGTGGCATTTTTGGGTGACCAATTGATGCCGTCAATCCGCATTCAGCCGGCCGGCGTGTTTTACGACTATCAGGCCAAATACATCTCGGACGATACCCAGTACTTCTGTCCGAGCGGCTTGAGCGCCGAGCAGGAAAGCGAGCTGGCTGCGCTGGCGGCTCGGGCCTATCGTGGCCTTGATTGCAGCGGCTGGGGTCGGGTTGACGTAATGCAGGATAACGATGGCAGCTTCTATCTGCTTGAGGTGAACACCTCGCCAGGCATGACCAGTCATAGCCTGGTGCCGATGGCAGCGCGCCAGTTTGGATTGGATTTCTCGCAGCTGGTGGCGAGAATTTTGGAGTTGGCCGACTGATATGTCGCAAGCTGCCCTGAATGCGCGCGAACGCGAGGTTGAAAATAACCCGCGTCGCAGCAACGGAAGCCAATTGGCAGGGATCGTTTTCCTGCTGATGGTGTTGGGAACGGTCCTGTGGAGCGGCTGGGCGGTGATTGGCTGGATGAAAGACGCCAGTCGCCTGCCGCTCTCAAGGCTGGTGGTAACCGGCGAACGCCATTACACCACCAACGATGATATTCGCCAGGCTATTCTGGCACTGGGATCGCCAGGCACGTTCATGACGCAGGATGTCGATGTCATCCAGCAGCAGATTGAGCGGTTGCCGTGGATTAAGCAGGCCAGCGTGCGCAAGCAATGGCCGGATGAGCTGAAAATCCATTTGGTGGAATATGTCCCGGTGGCGCGTTGGAATGATTTGCACATGGTGGATGCCGAGGGCAAATCGTTCAGCGTGCCGGCAGCACGTGTCGGCAAGCAAAAATTGCCGTTGCTCTATGGTCCGGAAGGGAGCGAACAAGACGTCCTGGAAGGGTATCGGACCATGAGCAATGCGTTGGCGACCGGCAAGTTTACGCTGAAGATGGCGTCGATGACGGCGCGTCACTCTTGGCAACTGGCGTTGGATAACGATGTCCGGCTGGAACTGGGGCGTGACGACCGCGCGGGGCGCCTGCAACGCTTTATCGAGCTGTATCCGGTACTGGAGCAACAGGGCCAGGCGGAAGGCAAGCGTGTCAGTTATGTCGACCTGCGTTATGACGCAGGTGCATCGGTGGGTTGGTCCCCGTTGCCGATAGACTCGCAGGCAGGCGATGCGGCGGCACGTCAACAGCAAAACAGTAATCAGCAACAAAATCAGGCACAGGCAAAACAACAATGATCAAGTCGACGGACAGAAAACTGGTAGTTGGACTGGAGATCGGTACGGCGAAAGTCGCCGCATTGGTAGGGGAAGTTCTGCCCGATGGCATGGTCAACATTATCGGGGTGGGCAGCTGTCCGTCCCGGGGTATGGATAAGGGCGGCGTTAACGACCTGGAGTCGGTAGTGAAGTGCGTACAGCGCGCTATCGATCAGGCCGAGCTGATGGCTGACTGCCAGATTTCTTCGGTCTACCTCGCATTATCGGGCAAACATATCAGTTGCCAGAACGAAATAGGGATGGTTCCTATTTCAGAAGAGGAAGTGACCCAGGAGGATGTGGAGAACGTCGTCCATACCGCCAAGTCGGTGCGTGTGCGCGATGAGCATCGCGTTCTGCATGTGATTCCTCAGGAATATGCCATCGACTATCAGGAAGGCATCAAAAACCCGGTGGGGTTGTCCGGCGTGCGTATGCAAGCCAAGGTGCACCTGATTACCTGCCATAACGACATGGCAAAAAACATTGTCAAAGCGGTTGAACGTTGCGGTCTGAAAGTTGACCAACTCATTTTCGCCGGTCTGGCCGCCAGCTATGCGGTACTGACCGAAGATGAACGCGAACTCGGCGTTTGCGTGGTGGATATCGGTGGCGGCACCATGGACATGGCGGTGTATACCGGTGGCGCGCTGCGCCATACCAAGGTTATCCCGTATGCCGGCAACGTGGTCACCAGCGATATCGCCTACGCCTTCGGCACGCCGCCGACGGATGCAGAAGCAATTAAAGTTCGACACGGTTGTGCGCTTGGGTCGATTGTTAGCAAGGATGAGAGTGTAGAGGTGCCTAGCGTCGGGGGACGTCCTCCGCGTAGTCTGCAAAGACAGACACTGGCTGAAGTCATTGAGCCACGCTACGCCGAACTGTTGAATCTGGTTAACGATGAAATTTTGCAATTGCAGGAGCAACTGCGTCAGCAAGGGGTGAAGCACCATCTGGCAGCGGGTATTGTGCTGACCGGCGGTGCCGCCCAGATTGATGGCCTGGCAGCCTGTGCGCAACGGGTGTTCCACACCCAGGTACGCATCGGCCAACCCTTGAACATCACGGGTCTGACGGATTATGCGCAGGAGCCTTACTACTCAACGGCGGTAGGTCTGCTGCACTATGGAAAAGAGTCTCACCTCAGCGGTGAGTCAGAAGTAGAAAAACGCGCCTCGGTGGGCAATTGGTTTAAACGTATCAATAGCTGGCTGAGAAAAGAGTTTTAATGTTTCAACTAAGAGATCATGCTGAGTAATCTTTTTATGATCTCGCAGCGACAGGCACAAAACGGAGAGAAACTATGTTTGAACCAATGGAACTAACCAATGACGCGGTGATTAAAGTCATCGGCGTCGGCGGTGGCGGCGGTAACGCCGTTGAACACATGGTGCGTGAGCGCATCGAAGGTGTTGAATTCTTTGCCGTTAATACAGACGCTCAGGCGCTTCGTAAAACGGCAGTTGGCCAAACCATCCAGATTGGTAGCGGTATTACCAAAGGTCTGGGTGCAGGCGCGAACCCCGAAGTGGGTCGCAATTCGGCGGAAGAAGACCGTGAAGCCCTGCGCGCCGCTCTGGAAGGTGCAGACATGGTCTTCATCGCAGCCGGTATGGGCGGCGGTACCGGTACCGGTGCTGCACCTGTGGTGGCCGAAGTTGCCAAGGATCTGGGGATCCTGACAGTAGCCGTGGTTACCAAGCCTTTCAATTTTGAAGGCAAGAAACGCATGGCGTTCGCTGAGCAGGGTATCGCCGAACTGTCCAAGCACGTGGACTCACTGATCACCATCCCGAACGACAAGCTGTTGAAAGTACTGGGACGCGGTATTTCTCTGCTGGACGCCTTTGGTGCGGCCAACGACGTGCTGAAAGGCGCGGTGCAGGGCATTGCCGAACTGATCACCCGTCCGGGCCTGATGAACGTCGACTTCGCCGACGTGCGCACCGTGATGTCCGAAATGGGCTACGCGATGATGGGTTCTGGCGTTGCCTGCGGTGAAGACCGTGCTGAAGAAGCCGCTGAAATGGCCATCTCCAGCCCGCTGCTGGAAGATATCGATCTGTCCGGCGCGCGCGGCGTTCTGGTTAACATTACCGCCGGCTTCGACCTGCGTCTGGATGAGTTCGAAACCGTGGGTAACACCATCCGTGCGTTTGCTTCCGACAATGCGACCGTAGTAATCGGTACCTCACTGGATCCGGAAATGAACGACGAACTGCGTGTCACCGTAGTGGCTACCGGTATTGGCATGGACAAACGTCCTGAAATCACCCTGGTGACCAACAAGCAGGTCAGCCAGCCAGTGATGGATCACCGTTACCAGCAGCACGGTATGGCTCCGCTGCAACAGGAAGTGAAGCCTGCTGCCAAGGTGGTTAACGATCAGAACGCGCAACCGAATAAAGAGCCTGACTATCTGGATATCCCGGCCTTCCTGCGCAAGCAGGCAGACTAAGAATTTCCTGATAATTTGGAATCTCCGCTCTTTGTGCTAAACTGTCCCGCCGGCCTTGCTGTATGCTTGGCTGGTAGGATGGATAACATTGCGAGATAAAACGATGATCAAACAAAGGACATTAAAACGTATTGTTCAGGCGACTGGTGTCGGTTTGCATACCGGCAAGAAAGTCACGCTGACCATGCGCCCAGCGCCGGCTAATACCGGGGTCATCTATCGTCGCACTGACTTGAATCCACCGGTTGATTTTCCGGCTGATGCAAAATCCGTGCGTGATACCATGCTCTGTACTTGTCTGGTGAACGAGCATGACGTGCGTATTTCTACCGTTGAGCATCTTAATGCCGCACTGGCTGGGCTTGGCATCGACAACATCATTATTGAAGTTGACGCCGCCGAAATCCCAATCATGGACGGTAGCGCCAGTCCGTTCGTCTTCCTGTTGCTGGATGCCGGCATCGAAGAACTGAACTCAGCGAAGAAATTCCTGCGTCTGAAAGACACAGTGCGTGTTGAAGATGGCGATAAATGGGCCGAGCTGTCCCCGCATAACGGGTTCCGCCTGGACTTTACCATTGATTTCAACCACCCGGCGATTGATGCCAGCACCCAGCGCTACCGCCTGGATTTTTCTGCCGACTCGTTCGTGCGTCAAATCAGCCGTGCGCGTACCTTCGGGTTTATGCGTGATATCGAATATCTGCAATCCCGTGGCCTGGCCCTGGGCGGCAGCTTCGATTGCGCCATCGTGGTCGACGATTACCGTGTGCTGAACGAAGACGGTCTGCGTTTTGAAGACGAATTCGTGCGCCACAAAATGCTGGACGCCATCGGCGACCTGTTTATGTGCGGTCATAACATCATTGGCGCGTTTACCGCGTACAAGTCTGGCCACGCATTGAATAACAAATTGCTGCAGGCCGTCTTGGCCAAACAGGAAGCGTGGGAATTCGTCACCTTCCAGGACGAAGCCGAAATGCCATTGGCATTCAAGGCACCGTCCACCGTATTGGCATAAGCCTGTACCCGAGAACGTCGAGCGCATCACGGCGGCGCAGTGCGGCCAACAGGCCGAGCTAAACGCAAGCTCACCCTCCCGAGTCATCTGCTCAGGCAAACGACCGGGATGGGCTGAACCGCGCGCCTGCGATGCGGCTTGAAGCGTAACGGGTAGATATCGCTGGTTATTTGTCACGACTGGTAGCGTTGGCACCCTCTCCGGCCATCGATGCCAGTCGTTCCAGCGTCTTGCGCAATTTTTCCGGGCTGCGACTGGCCAATCCCCTCAATTGTTCCGCACTTTCCACGCTTAGCGTGCGCATTGGCGCATCTGTCTGACCGTTCGCCGGCGTTTTATCCGTCTTCTGCTGCAGATTAGCGCTTTTCGCCATCAACGCAGGATTAATCCTGATGTCGATCGATGACAATGATGGTAGAATTTGCGCTCTTAGTGCTGATAACAAGTTAGGCTGTTCGTAGCGCAAGCGCATCATCCAACTGGCATTTGCCGTTTCCAGCACTAAAATACCCTGTCTGAAGTTCGCGACGCGGCACCAGGGGTGCAGTTGAGCAGGCAATAAGCCCTTGACCGCACGATTCAGCTTCAGCAGCGCTACGGCGCGCTGTTGTACATTGTGCAACGGCCCCTTATCTGCTGCGGACGCTTCGTCGAACAGGACATCTAATAATTGTGGACGGCTATCGCGCATAATGGGCTCCGGCGGATTATAAACTTGTGATCGGTATTCTAAATCGTTGGCGACAATTTGGCAGACGTTATTTTTGGCCTCATCTCCTGCTAGGGATGGTAGCGGCCACGCTTGGCGTACCGCAAAATCTGTCGGGCAACGCCGAACAGGCCGCCTTGCCGAGTACCTCGTCCAGCCTTAACCGGCAAAATTCCGCAGCCAACGCCTTTAACAGTCTGGCTTTGTTGCAAGATGCGCCCCGTCGCCCGACCTTTAGCGTCGACTATTGGCAGCAGCATGCGCTACGTACCGTCATTCGTCACCTCTCTTTTGCCCTGGCACCGCAGGTAGTTTATGCCCGGGTACAGGAAAGCGAGGTTGAAGCCGCCGAACCGCCACTGCAGGTGGAACGACTGGCGCTGCTGTCAACGCTGAACGCGTTGCTGACGCATGAGCCGAAGCCGCCGACCATCATTCGTGATACCCATCATTCTGTCCATCCTTCTTTGGCGCAGCATCAGGCGGGGCTATGGCTCGCGCAGGTGCAGGGCATTCGCGCCGGGCCGACGCTTCGCAGCTGATTCTCGCCCTCTGGGCACCGATACCAACAAAATAACAGCAAGTCGATCGCCTGTCTGGGCGGTCATGACAGAGATATCAAATATTATGTTAGCTAAATTATTGACCAAAGTTTTTGGTAGCCGTAACGATCGTACACTGCGCCGTATGCGCAAAGTGGTTGAGCAAATCAACCGTCTGGAACCGGACATGGAAAAACTGTCCGATGACGAGCTGAAAGCCAAAACCAACGAATTCCGCGAACGCCTGAAGAAAGGCGAAGTATTGGAGTCGCTGATCCCTGAAGCCTTCGCCGTAGTGCGTGAAGCGAGCAAGCGCGTATTCGGCATGCGTCACTTCGACGTCCAGCTGCTGGGCGGTATCGTCCTGAACGACCGCTGCATCGCCGAGATGCGGACCGGTGAAGGTAAAACCCTGACTGCAACACTGCCTGCCTACCTGAATGCCCTGAGCGGCCGCGGCGTGCACGTGGTAACCGTCAACGACTATCTGGCGCAGCGCGATGCCGAAAACAACCGTCCGCTGTTCGAGTTCCTCGGTCTGAGCATCGGTATCAACCTGCCGGGCATGCCGGCGCCGGCCAAGCGTGAAGCCTACGCCGCAGACATCACCTACGGCACCAACAACGAATACGGCTTCGACTATCTGCGTGACAACATGGCGTTCAGCCCTGAAGAACGTGTACAGCGCAAGCTGCATTATGCGCTGGTGGATGAGGTTGACTCGATCCTGATCGACGAAGCGCGTACGCCGCTGATCATCTCCGGCCCGGCGGAAGACAGCTCGGAAATGTACATCAAGGTTAACAAGCTGATTCCAAAACTTATTCGCCAGGAAAAAGAAGACTCTGACAGCTTCCAGGGCGAAGGCCACTTTTCGGTGGACGAAAAGGCGCGCCAGGTTCACCTGACCGAGCGTGGACTGATCCTGATCGAAGAAATGCTGGTCGACGCCGGCATTATGGAAGAGGGTGAATCCCTGTATTCACCGACCAACATCATGCTGATGCACCACGTCACCGCCGCCCTGCGTGCCCACGTGCTGTTTACCCGTGACGTTGACTACATCGTGAAAGACGGCGAAGTGATTATCGTCGATGAGCACACCGGTCGTACCATGCAGGGACGTCGCTGGTCGGACGGCTTGCACCAGGCGGTCGAGGCGAAAGAAGGCGTAGAGATTCAGAACGAAAACCAGACCCTGGCTTCGATCACCTTCCAGAACTATTTCCGCCTGTATGAAAAACTGGCCGGCATGACCGGTACCGCCGATACCGAAGCGTTTGAATTCAGCTCGATTTACAAGCTGGATACCATCGTGGTGCCGACCAACCGTCCAATGCTGCGCAAGGACATGCCGGATCTGGTGTACATGACCGAGCTCGAGAAAATCGGTGCAATCATTGAAGATATCCGTGAACGCACGGCGAATGGTCAGCCGGTGCTGGTGGGGACCATCTCGATCGAAAAGTCGGAAGTGATTTCCCGCGAGCTGGCGAAGGCTAACATTGACCACAAGGTATTGAACGCCAAATTCCACGCCATGGAAGCGGACATCGTGGCACAGGCTGGTCAGCCTGGCGCGGTAACCATCGCTACCAACATGGCCGGTCGCGGTACCGACATCGTGCTGGGCGGCAGCTGGCAGACAGAAATTGCCAAGCTGGAAGCGCCAACCGAAGAGCAGATTGCCGCTATCAAACAGGAATGGCAACTGCGTCACGACGCGGTGCTGGCATCCGGCGGTCTGCACATCATCGGTACCGAGCGCCACGAATCTCGCCGTATCGATAACCAGCTGCGCGGTCGTTCCGGCCGTCAGGGTGATGCCGGTTCATCACGCTTCTATCTGTCGATGGAAGATGCGTTGATGCGTATTTTTGCCTCCGATCGCGTTTCCAACATGATGCGCAAACTGGGGATGAAAGAGGGCGAAGCGATTGAACACCCGTGGGTGACCAAGGCCATCGCCAACGCACAGCGTAAAGTGGAAAGCCGTAACTTCGACATCCGTAAGCAATTGTTGGAATACGATGATGTGGCCAACGATCAGCGCCGCGCGATTTACAGCCAGCGTAATGAACTGCTTGACGTGTCCGACGTCAGCGAAACCATTGCCAGCATCCGTGAAGACGTGTTTAAGGCCACCATCGATAACTACATTCCGCCGCAGTCGCTGGAAGAAATGTGGGACGTACAGGGCCTTGAAGAGCGCCTGAAAAACGATTTTGATCTGGATATGCCGATTGCGGAATGGCTGGACAAAGAACCGCAGCTGCACGAAGAAACGCTGCGCGAGCGCATTCTGGACAACGCAAAAGAAGAGTATCAGCGCAAAGAAGAGGTTGTGGGCAGCGAGATGATGCGCAACTTCGAAAAAGGCGTGATGCTGCAAACGCTGGATTCCCTGTGGAAAGAGCATTTGGCAGCGATGGATTACCTGCGTCAGGGCATCCACCTGCGCGGCTATGCGCAAAAGGATCCGAAGCAGGAATACAAGCGTGAATCGTTCGCCATGTTTGCCGCAATGCTTGAGTCGCTGAAGTATGAAGTGATTAGCGTGCTGAGCAAGGTTCAGGTACGGATGCCGGAAGAAGTGGAAGCGCTGGAGCAACAGCGCCGTGAAGAAGCGGAACGTCTGGCGCAGCAGCAACAGCTGAGCCATAAAGATGAGAATTCGCTGGTAACGGAAGATCCGAACGCGCCGGCCAGCGCCGAGCGCAAGGTAGGACGTAACGATCCTTGCCCGTGCGGTTCAGGTAAGAAATACAAGCAGTGTCACGGCCGTTTGCAAAAGTAAGCTGCGGTGCAGCTTGATTAACCCGTTGGGGCCGGCATGTCCGGCCCCAGCTGTATCCGGCGCTGCCGTCAGATGGGCTGCAATATCACGCCGCTATCAAGGAGTTTGCGATGAAACATGTCAACATCGCCGTGGGCATCATCCGTAATGCTCAACAGGAAATCTTTATCACCCGCCGTGCGGCAGATGCGCACATGGCCGGATTCTGGGAGTTCCCAGGCGGTAAAATTGAACAGGGGGAAACGCCGCAGCAGGCGTTGACCCGAGAATTGCTGGAAGAGACCGGAATCAAGACCGAAGGCGCCGAACTGCTGGAGGTGCTGGAGCACCAATTTACCGATCGTATCGTGACGCTGAATTTCTATCTGGTGGAAAGCTGGCAGGGTGAACCGTTTGGTCGAGAGGGGCAACCGATGCGCTGGGTCAGGCAGGCAGATTTGCAGGCGGACGAGTTTCCGCCGGCCAACCTCACCATCGTACAACGGCTGGTAGCACTGGCCAACGCGGCACAATAATCATTACGGCCTGCATCAGCAGGCCGTTTAAACAATGTTAGCAGCGCTTCCACTGGACTGGGTGCCCGCCAGTGGTGCTGTTGGTGCACGCGTCGTTAATCCCGATCGCGCTGTTCTTCAGACCATTCATCACTTTCGTTCAAATCACCGTTGCTGGGAATGCGCTTTTCTTCATCGGCCCATTCGCCAAGATCGATCAGCTGGCAGCGTTTGCTGCAAAACGGACGATACGGGCTGACTTCGCCCCATACCACGCCTTTGCCACAGGTTGGGCATTTTACTACGGTAGTCATCTTGCTTCCTTAGCCTTGGTTAATGCCAAAGGCCTTTTTATTCAAAAACTAACAACACGCCAAATCAAATGTCAGACGCTCGGGAACCTGGCCGTGCTCACTGTCCAGCGGTAAAAAACGGATCGCATAACGCGTCTTGTGGCCGGAGATCTGCGGATACAGCTGATGCGCCAGATCGATGCGCAAACGCAGCAGATCGGCACCTTCGGCATTATCCTGATAGAAGCCGTTCAGGCTGATCTGGTTGCGGAACGGCTCGGTCTGACGGATCAGGCTCAGGATCATGGTCAGCGCCTGATGCAACGGCTCCAGGGTTTGCAGCCACTGTGCGACGTCGTCATCACGCTCATGTTGCGCGGCGTGCATCCACATATGCAGCGTCGGCAAATCAAAGCTGCAACAGCCGCCAGGAATACTCAGCCGTTGCCGCACCAGGGCGATCAGGCGGTCTTCGCGTAATGCCTGACCCATGCGCGGCGCGGACATCAACTGGCTTGAGCGTTGTTTCAACTGATTGCGCAGTTGATCGACCCGCGTCATGTCGACGCCCGGTACGTCGGCCCATTGCAGCAGTTTCTGCTGCTGGCGCTCCAGTTCTTTCAACAGTTCGGTACGAATTTCTCCGCGCTCCAGCACGTCCAGCAGATCGGAAATCGTGCGAAAGAAAGTCAGGGCGATAGCGGTTTCGCTCAGCGCTCGCTGACCGTGCAACTGCTGTAATAAAAATTCAATGCGCAGCCAGGTACGCATTTTTTCGTTCAACGGGTGTTCAAAGAGAACGGTTGGAGAAGCGTCACTCATTCAGTTTAATCCTGTTGGGGCGCCGATGCTGCCAGTTCGAGGTAGCGGCGATGCAAGGCGGCGACGTGTGGCTCTATCCCTTGAGCGGTGCCGCTATTGTCAATAACGTCATCCGCCGCGGCCAGGCGCTGCTCGCGCGTTGCCTGGGCAGATAAAATGTTGTGCGCCTGCTGGCGGCTGATGCCGTCGCGGGCGATGGTCCTGGCCAACTGTGTTTCGCGATCGACATCGACCACCAGCACGCGGTCGGCGCGCGACTGGAGATGATTCTCGACCAGCAGCGGCACCACCCACAACGCGTACGGGTGGGTAGTCTGAGCCAGTTGCCGTTGAGTTTCCTGCTGGATCAGCGGATGCAGCAGTTGATTAAGCCAGGCCTTTTCGTCCGGCTGGCTAAAGATGCGTTCACGCAGCGTCGCGCGGTCAAGCGTGCCGTCCGGCTGCAATATTTCCTTACCAAAATGCGCGGCGATGGCGGCCAATGCCGGCGTATCGGGCTGTACTACCTGGCGGGCGATCACGTCGGCATCAACGATTGGCGCGCCATGGCGCGCGAAGGCGTCAGCCACGGTGGACTTACCGCTGCCAATACCGCCGGTCAACGCAACTATGTAGGTCATGGTCTGTGGATGCACCCGAAATTCATAAAAAAATAATAGACGAATCATAAAGCGATCGCACAGAAGTGCAAGTTGACGCACGCACTCTGTTGTCACGGTCACGCAAGACCGGGAGTTTTGCTTACGGCAGGAAAAGTGAGCGCAGCATCACACTGCATTTGCATGGGTAAATTTCTGTGATTGTAGCGTAAATAAAGATGAAATCGCAGTCTTGCCGCGTGTTTATTCCGGCGTATGATAACTCCACTGGAACTGGCACTAAAAGATTCGATCACCACCCTGCGATCCGTCGCCATAAACCAGGAAATCAGTTGTCATGCGTATTGAAGAAGATTTGAAGTTGGGTTTTAAAGATGTACTGATCCGCCCTAAGCGCTCCACGCTGAAAAGCCGCTCTGAGGTTGAACTGGCCCGCCAGTTCGCATTCAAACACTCCGGTTGTAAATGGTCAGGCGTACCGATCATCGCCGCCAATATGGACACGGTGGGCACCTTCCGCATGGCTGAAGCCCTGGCTTCTTTTGACGTCCTCACCGCGGTGCATAAACACTATTCCGTTGAACAATGGGCTGAATTTGTTCAGCGCGTTCCCGAAGCCACATTGCGCCATGTGATGGTATCTACCGGCACTTCTGACGCCGACTTTGTGAAAATGAAGCAGATCCTGGCACTGTCTCCGGCGTTGAAATTCATCTGCATCGACGTAGCCAATGGCTACTCCGAGCATTTTGTCGCCTTCCTGCAAAAAGCGCGCGAAGCCTGCCCGCAACACGTCATCTGTGCCGGCAACGTGGTTACCGGTGAAATGGTCGAAGAGCTGATCCTGTCTGGTGCGGATATCGTCAAGGTTGGCATCGGTCCTGGCTCCGTCTGTACCACGCGGGTGAAAACCGGCGTCGGCTATCCACAGCTGTCGGCGGTGATTGAATGCGCGGATGCTGCGCACGGTCTGGGCGGACAAATCGTTAGCGACGGTGGCTGTTCGGTGCCGGGAGATGTGGCAAAAGCCTTTGGCGGCGGTGCCGATTTCGTCATGTTGGGCGGTATGTTGGCCGGTCATGACGAATGCGAAGGTAGCGTGGTGGAAGAAAACGGCGAGAAATTCATGCTGTTCTACGGCATGAGCTCAGAATCGGCAATGAAGCGCCACGTGGGCGGCGTCGCCGAGTACCGCGCGGCGGAAGGAAAGACGGTCAAGCTGCCGTTGCGCGGCGAGGTGGAGTTCACCATTCGCGACATCCTTGGCGGGTTGCGCTCGGCCTGTACCTACGTAGGGGCAGAACGCCTGAAAGAGCTGACCAAGCGCACTACCTTTATTCGCGTGGCGGAGCAGGAAAACCGCGTTTTCGGCGCCAAGTAACCGATGTGCCTCACCCCCGCAGCCGCGGGGGTTTTGCCAGTTAACCCAGCACGTTTCCCAACTGAAAGATCGGCAGATACATGGCGATCACCAAGCCGCCGACAATAGCGCCCACCGTCAGCATCAATACCGGCTCCAGCGTTTGCGCCAAAGTATCCGCCAGCTCGTGTGTCTGTTGTTCATGCCACTGTGCCAATTTTCCCAACAGGGTGTCCAGCGTGCCGGACGCTTCACCAACCCGAACCAATTGTTGGCAAAGAGCCGGGAACAGCGGCTGCTCCCCCAGTGCGCGGTGGAAAGACACCCCCTGCGCCAGTTGCTGCTGGATGCTCTCCAACGCCTGGCGAAAAAACGGATTGTCTACCGCCAACCGTGCCGCATTCAGCCCGTCAACCAGCGTTAATCCTGCCAACTGGGTCATATTCAGCGTGCGGAATATCTGGCTCAGGCAGCCGCCAGCGATCAGACGTGCAATCAGCGGTAACCGCAGCAGCAGCCGTTGCTCTCGCCGCTGCCAGTCAGAGCGGGGATGCAAATAGCGCCAGTAGCCCGCGACTACGCCGGCGGTTATCGTCAACAGATAAGGCCCGACATCAATCAATAGGCTGGACAACGCCAGTAACCCCTGGGTAAACCACGGCAGCGGGGCATCAAACGATTGGTAAACCTTGGCAAATTCGGGGAGCACCATCACCAGCATCACGATGCTGACCAGCAATGCCACCGTGCAGACAAATAGCGGGTAGCGCAGCGCGGCGACCACTTTTTTCTGCAATTTTTGCTGTTGATCCTGCTGCTGCGCCAATTGCCAACAACAGCGATCGAGGTTGCCGGTCAGTTCGCCAATGGCAATCAGCTGTCGGTATACCTGCGGAAAAATCTGTGGGTAATCGGCGATCGCTTCGGAAAATGGCTGACCTTGCGCGACCAGCGCGCCGAGATCGGCCAACAGGCAGCGCCACGCGGCGCACGGATGCTCCTGAGCCAGTAATTGCAGCGTATTGACCAGCGGGAGTCCGGCCTGTAGCAGGGTGGCCAACTGCCGGGTGAACTGGATTAACGCCTCACCACGCCATTGGCGAGCGCCGATCCGTTTACCTCCGCCGACGCGACAGGGTTGCAAGCCCTGTTCAATCAGCCAGAGATAAACCTGTGGCTTTGCCTCGACCAGTACGGCGCCCTGGCGAAGCTCACCTTGTGCATCAACGGCTTGCCAACGGAATAGCCGCCGGGCCTTCATCGCTGTCGCTCCTGGTTGCTGCCAATTACCCGGTACACTTCTTCCAGCGAGGTCACTCCCTGCGTCGCCAGCGCCAGGCCGGCTTGCAGCAGCGAATGCTGCCCCTGTTGACGGGCAATGGCAGCCAACTGGCTGGCGGCCAGATTTTGCAGCAGCCCTTGTTGCACCTCCGGCGTGATATACAGCAGTTCATAAATGCCGATCCGGCCGTAGTAGCCGCCAAAGCAGTGTTCGCAGCCCTCCGCGCGCCAGGGGACTAGCGGTTCGGGCCAGATGTCCGGCGGGAAGCGTTGCGGCTCGGCGAGCAGATAGCGGCAATGTACGCACAGCCGGCGCACCAGCCGCTGTGCGATGACCAACTTGAGGCTGGCGGCCAGCAGGTAGCCGGCCACCCCCATGTGAGTCAAGCGCGTCAAGGTTTCGCTGGTGGAGTTGGTATGCAGCGTCGACAGCACCAGATGTCCAGTCTGTGCCGCCTTGACGGCGATCTCTGCCGTTTCCGCGTCGCGGATCTCGCCGATCATGATCACGTCCGGATCCTGCCGCAGCAATGCGCGCAATACCCGCGCAAAGCCTAGATCGGTTTTCGCGTTGATCTGGGTCTGGTTGATGCCGAATACCGGGATCTCGATTGGATCTTCGACGCTGCACAAATTGCTCTGTTGATCGTTCAACTGCCGCAGGCCGCTGTACAGCGTGACGGTTTTGCCGCTGCCGGTCGGGCCGGTGACCAGGATCAGACCCTGAGGGTTGGCAAGCGCGCCGGCAAAGCGATCGCGATCGGCCGGACTCATGCCCAACTGTTCCAGCGACAGCTCCTGCCGGTCGGTTTGCAAGATGCGTAAAACCACTTTTTCGCCGTACAGCGTCGGCAGAGTGGAAATGCGCATCGAATAGCTGGCGTGATCCAACTGTACGCCGAGCTGCCCGTCCTGTGGCAAGCGGCGTTCTGCGATATCCAGTTGTCCCATGATCTTCAGCCGTGCGATCACCCGTGCTGCCAGCGCGAAGGGCGGCGAAACCACGGCCTGCAGCACGCCGTCGATGCGCAGGCGTACGCGCAGTTGGTGTTGATAAGGTTCAAAGTGCACATCGGAGGCCCGGCGCTGGATCGCGCTGCGCAATGTCAGATTGATAAAGCGCACCGCTGGCGCATCGCTGTCATCATTTAGCGAGGGCGTGGCGTCATCGCTGGCGATGCGTTGCGTTGACGATGCCACATTCTGCTGTTGATTGCGCGCCTGCTCCAGACGCGCCAGCGGCCATTGCTCGACCACCACCTGCTTGCCACTGGCCAGGCGCAGCGCCTGCAACAGCAAGGTCGGTAGATCGCCATTCAAGGCGATGGTCAGCCGCGTCTCATCCTGGCTCAGCGCCAGCGCCTGGTAGCGTTGACACAGCACCTGGATTTCATCGCTGATGTCGCGGCCCGTCATGCCTCTTGAGCCGTATCATCGAAGCGGAACACGTCCTGGCATATCTGTTTCAACGCGTCGCTGTCGCCGCTGCACCGGCGGGTCCAGCGCGTCAGTCCGACGTTATTTTGCTCTGGCGTCAGCGCCACCGTCAGGCCTTGCAGCGTTTGGCTGCCGGTAAGGACGATCGCACCTTGCTGTACCTGAACATTGCTGACATAGCGGGATGCCGCGCCTTCTGGAATACCTTTGCTGCCGGCATTGCAGCTGCTCGGGTTGCCGTGGTCCAGCAGGCAAAGCTCGACCGCCATTTTATACGGGGCCATCGCTTGCAACATGTCGGTCATGGCGGCCTTCTGGACATAACGCTGATAGGCGGGGACGCCGATAGCGCTGAGAATGGCGATGATGGCGATCACGACCATCAGTTCGATCAGGGTAAATCCACGTTGGCTGTCCATTGATTGCTTGCTCCTTATGAATAAGGCAGCAACGGTAATACCTGGAATGACGTCGGGCGAGGGGCGGTTGGTCAGGTTGCGCGCCGTTTCGACAAAAAGACTGGCTGTTGCAGCGAGCGGCATGATTTATGCGGCATGCAGCGCAATCTGACTTGGTAGACAGGTCTCCCGCCTGATGCGGGAGACGGTAAGATGAGGGCGTTAATTAAAGCGCATGGACAGATCGAGTGCGGTAACATGCTTGGTGAGCGCGCCAACCGAAATATAGTCGACGCCGGTTTCAGCATATTCACGCAGAGTTTCATGGGTGACATTACCGGAGACTTCCAATTGGGCACGCTGCTGGGTCAGGGCAACCGCCTGGCGCATCATGTCGACGCTGAAATTGTCCAGCATGACGATATCGGCCCCGGCTTCCAACGCCTGCTGCAGTTCGTCCAGCGATTCCACTTCCACCTCTACCGGCACATCGTCGTGTAGCCAGAAGGCTTGCTCCACCGCGTTTTTGATCGAGCCGGCGGCGATGATATGGTTTTCCTTGATCAGAAACGCATCGGACAGCCCCAAACGGTGATTGCCGCCGCCGCCGCACAGCACCGCATATTTCAAGGCGGTACGCAGGCCTGGCAGCGTCTTGCGGGTATCCAGCAGACGGGTGCGGGTGCCAGCCAGCAGAGCGACATAACGGCTGACTTCACTGGCGACGCCGGACAGGGTCTGCACAAAGTTCAGCGCGGTGCGTTCGCCGGTCAGCAAAATGCGGGCCGGGCCGTGCAAACGGCACAGCGGCTGGTTGGGGATCAGCGCATCGCCGTCGGCGACCAGCCATTCAACCTGGATCTGATTGCCCAATTGGATAAAGACTTCGTTCAGCCAGCGTTGCCCGCAAAAAACGCCGGCTTCGCGAGTGATGATAGTGGCCTGCGCCTGTTTGTCGGCCGGCAGCAACTGGGCGGTAATATCACGATCCGCATTCACTTCACCTCCCAGATCTTCCCGCAGCGCCTGGGCTACGGCATAGGGAATGTCATGCTCAATTCGTGTAAGAAGCTCGCTGCGGCGGCTGTCGGCACTGTAGCGACGTGTCGGCATAGGTGACTCCGAAAAGGGGACTTAGGAAGAAGTTGAAACATGCTACTCTGTTGCAAAGATAAGTACCACCGGCAGAGCGGGTCGCTGTTACTGAAATATGAATCAGGTATTATCCGCTATCGGCAGCAAGAATTATCTGGCATCTGTGG
Source organism: Serratia sp. Sp408 (assembly GCF_057180665.1). NCBI lineage: Bacteria > Pseudomonadati > Pseudomonadota > Gammaproteobacteria > Enterobacterales > Yersiniaceae > Serratia > Serratia sp. Sp408. The sequence continues at coordinate 99,259 of NZ_JBXUFT010000005.1, read as the reverse complement.
AGCAACGCAGTTTAGCCCTGGCACCCGGCTGGGCGTGATAATAAGGGAGAAACATAGCTAATGACGCTGTTTACGCTGTTACTGGTTCTGGCATGGGAACGCCTGTTCAAACTGGGCGAACACTGGCAGTTGGATCACCGGCTGGAGGTGGTGTTTCATCGACTGCAGCGCTTCTCGCTGGTGCAAACGCTGGCTCTGGTGCTCGGCTGGATGGTGGTGGTCGGCGCACTTTTGTGGCTGTCGCAGGGGCTGTTCTTCGGCGTGCTTACGCTGGCACTGTGGGTGATTATCAGCCTGCTGTGCGTAGGGGCCGGTATCAAACGCAAGCACTACCGTGCCTATCTGAAGGCGGCGCGGCAGGGCGACGCCCATGCCAGCGATCAACTGGCGGAAGAGTTGGCGCTGATCCACGGGCTACCGGTGGATTGCAGTGAAGCAGATCGGTTGCGCGAATTGCAGAATGCGCTGCTGTGGATCAACTACCGTTATTACCTGGCGCCGTTGTTCTGGTTTGTGGTCAGCGGGCCTTATGGGCCGATTGCGTTGGCCGGTTATGCCTTTCTGCGTGCCTATCAGACCTGGCTGGCGCGTCACAATACACCGCTGGAACGTTCGCGCTCCGGCATCGACAGCGTGCTGCATTGGCTGGACTGGATCCCGGTACGCCTGGTGGGCGTGGCGTATGCGCTGATCGGCCATGGTGAAAAGGCGCTGCCGGCCTGGTTTGCCTCGTTGGGCGATCGCCGCACCTCGCAGTATCAGGTGCTGACTCGTCTGGCGCAGTTCTCTTTGGCGCGCGAGCCACATACCGATCCGGTACAAACGCCACGTGCTGCGGTGACGCTGGCGCGTAAAGTTACCATGGTAGTGGTGGTGGTGGTGGCGCTGCTGACGATTTACGGCACCTTGCTGTAAACAAAAAACGGGCGCATAAGGCGCCCGTTATCCTTTTTAGCTGACGCGCTTACAGTTTGGCGAAGCAGCGGCGTGCCGCATCGATGGTGCGCTGAATATCTTCCTTGCTGTGTGCCACCGACATAAAACCGGCTTCGAAGGCCGACGGCGCCAGATAAATCCCTTCATCCAGCATCAGGTGGAAGAAACGCTTAAAGCGTTCCACATCGCACTGCATCACGTCCTGATAGCAGGTCACCGTGGTGGCGTCGGTAAAGAACAGGCCGAACATGCCGCCGACGTTGTTGACTACCAGCGGGATATTCTCCTCTTTGGCGGCGTGCAGCAGGCCCGTTGCCAGCATTTCTGTCAGCTCGGTCAGCGTCTGGTGTACGCCCGGCTGGGCAACCAGATTCAGGCAGGCAAAGCCGGCGGCCATGGCGATCGGATTACCGGACAGCGTACCGGCCTGATAGACCGGGCCGGTCGGCGCCAGCGCCGCCATCACTTCGCGACGGCCGCCGAACGCCCCTACCGGCATACCGCCACCGATGATTTTGCCCAGGCAGGTCAGATCCGGTTCCACCTGATAGTAGGCCTGTGCCCCAGCCAGCGCCACGCGGAAACCGGTCATCACTTCGTCGATGATCAGCAGTGCGCCGTATTTGTCACACAGCGCGCGCAGGCCGGGCAGGAATTCGGGCAGCGGCGGCACGCAGTTCATGTTGCCGGCAACCGGTTCAACGATGATGCAGGCGATCTCTGACGGGTACTGTTCGAACGCGCTGCGCACCGAATCCAGATCGTTATAGGTGCAGGTCAGGGTGTGCTTGGCGAAATCTGCCGGCACGCCCGGAGAGTTGGGCTGACCCAGCGTCAGCGCGCCGGAACCGGCTTTTACCAGCAGGCAGTCGGCGTGGCCGTGGTAACAGCCTTCAAACTTGACGATCTTGTCACGGTTGGTATAGCCGCGAGCCAGGCGAATGGCACTCATGGTGGCTTCGGTGCCGGAGTTCACCATGCGCACCATATCCATGGTCGGTACCAGTTCGGTCACCAGTTCGGCCATTTTGACTTCCATCTCGGTCGGTGCGCCGAAGCTCAGACCGCGTTCGGCCGCTTCGATAACCGCGTTGCGGATGGCCGGGTGATTATGTCCCAGCACCATCGGGCCCCAGGAACCGACATAATCGATATAGGCTTTGCCATCGGCATCAAACAGATAAGCGCCGTCGGCACGCTCGATAAACAGCGGTACACCGCCTACACCGGTGAATGCACGCACCGGAGAGTTAACCCCACCCGGGATCAACTGTTGCGCCTGTGCATACAGACTTTCGGACTTGCTGTGCAAGCTCATAAATCGGCTCCTGGAAGTTTCATTAAATTAATTTGACCGGCATATTCTAGAGAAGTGTGCGCCGTTATGAAACGATCACAGTCAGATACCTATTTCGCCGGGCGGCAAGCGTCAGTCTGCGCTAGAATGACCCGCTCGCTATTTGTATTACTTATCTTGCCAATAATAAATAACTCATGATGACTGATTTACAAAAGCAACCTCCGCGGGTGCGTTTTGCGCACCTGAAGCCCAGCGACCGGGTGCGCCAATTTATGCGTCGCGACAAAACGCCGGTGGCGATACTGGTGATGGCGGCGCTGGTGGGCACCCTGGCCGGTCTGCTGGGCGTCGCGTTTGAGAAAGCCGTGGATTGGGTTCAGCAGCAACGGCTCTCCGGTCTGGCCTATGTTGCCAATTACTGGTTTCTGGTCTGGCCGCTGGCGTTTCTTTTCTCCGCAGCGCTGGCGGTGCTTGGCTATTACCTGGTGCGACGCTTTGCACCGGAAGCCGGCGGATCCGGCATTCCTGAAATCGAAGGTGCGCTGGAAGAGTTACGGCCGGTGCGCTGGTGGCGAGTGATTCCGGTGAAATTCATCGGCGGCATGGGCACGCTGGGGGCTGGCATGGTGCTCGGGCGCGAAGGGCCAACGGTACAGATGGGCGGCAACGTCGGGCGTATGGTGCTGGATATTTTCCGCATTCGCGGCGCGGAAGCGCGCCATTCTCTGTTGGCCACCGGCGCGGCTGCCGGGCTTTCCGCCGCGTTCAACGCGCCATTGGCCGGCATTCTGTTCATTATCGAAGAGATGCGACCGCAGTTTCGTTATAACCTGATTTCGATAAAAGCGGTGTTTATCGGCGTGATCATGTCGGCGGTGGTGTTCCAGATTTTCAATGGGCAACACTCGGTGATTGAGGTGGGCAAATTGTCTTCGGCACCCACCAATACCCTGTGGCTGTATCTGGTGCTCGGCGCGGTATTCGGTGCGGTTGGCGTGATGTTTAACCGCTTGATATTTCGCACTCAGGATATGTTTGCACGTATTCACGGCGGCAACATGCGCAAGATCCTGCTGATCGGCGGTCTACTCGGCGGCATGTGCGGCATTCTCGGCCTGATCCAGCCGCAGGCGGCGGGCGGCGGTTTTGGCCTGATACCGATTGCTGCGGCGGGCAATTACACCGTCGGCATGCTGATGTTCATTTTTATTGCGCGCGTTGTAACCACCCTGTTGTGCTTTGCCTCCGGCGCGCCTGGCGGCATTTTTGCGCCGATGCTGGCGTTGGGCACCTTGTTCGGTACCGCATTTGGCTTGGCCAGCGGGCATTTATTTCCGCAGTACGGCCTTGAAGCCGGTACCTTCGCCATTGCCGGAATGGGCGCGCTGTTTGCCGCCACGGTACGTGCACCGCTGACCGGCATCGTGCTGGTGCTGGAAATGACCGACAATTATCAGTTGATATTACCAATGATTATAACCTGCCTCGGCGCGACGCTGGTGGCGCAATTACTCGGTGGTAAGCCCTTGTATTCTTCACTGTTGGCCCGCACGTTAGAAAAGCAGGAAGCGCAGCAGACCCAGGCCACGGCCGATAAAACAGGTAAAGAAGATGCAACAAATGCGGCGAATACTTGAACGCAACACTCAGGTATTGGATAATCGTTAATATTAATCAGGCTGCCATCGTCGCGACCTGAGGCTGAACAATGTTGGGAGTAACGAGTATGAGCGATGAAACGGCACTGCCCCTGCAATTTACCGAGGCGGCAGCAAAGAAGGTGAAATTCCTGATTGCTGATGAAGAAAACCCGGACCTGAAGTTGCGGGTTTACATTACCGGCGGTGGGTGCAGCGGATTCCAATACGGCTTCACTTTCGACGACAAGATCAACGAAGGCGACATGACCATTGAGAAACAGGGCGTAGCGCTGGTGGTTGATCCAATGAGTCTGCAATATCTGGTCGGCGGGTCGGTGGACTATACCGAAGGGCTGGAAGGTTCACGTTTTGTGGTCACCAACCCGAATGCCAAAACCACCTGCGGTTGCGGTTCTTCATTCAGCATCTGATGCACTGCATGGCCAAAACCCGCTAACGGAGCACCGTTGGCGGGTTTTTTATTGCCTATTGTTCGAGGATAAAGGCCGGCAGTTTCAGGTGCCAGCGAATCGCCGCCAGCCGGATTATCAGCGTAATGGCCATACCGAGCATCATTGCCTGCTGGAGTGGCATGCCAAAGCTGTAATAGGCGGTTGCATGGATGATGCCGCCGATAATGCAGGCGGTGGCGTAAATTTCGGTGCGCAGGATCATCGGGATTTCCCGAGCCAGCACATCGCGAATGATACCGCCGCCAACGCCGGTAATCACCCCCATGCAGATGGCCACCAGTGGTCCACTACCGGCGGCAAAGGCTTTATTGACGCCGATGCCGACAAACACCGCCAGTCCGACGGCGTCCAGCACCGGCAGGATCCATTTCGGCAAACGGCGCGGCTGTCGCACCAGCAGCAGCGTCAGTACGCAGGTGACCATCGCCACCACCAGATCGGTGGGATCCTGCACCCAGAACACCGGCCCGTTGGCCAGCGCCATATCGCGGATAGTGCCGCCACCGACCGCGGTGACCACCCCCAGCACCAGAACGCCGAACGGATCCATGCGTAATTTGCCCGCCAGCAGTACGCCTGAAATGGCAAATACCGCGGTGCCCAGAATATCCAGCCAGAACACCAGCATCAGCGGATCTCCGCCAGTTGGCTACACAGCTGCTGCGCCGCCAGCATAATGCGCGGCCCGGCGCGGTTGAACCAGTCCTCGTTCAGCGCAATCACCGGCACCTGCAGTTGCGGAGCCCAAAACGCCTTGACGCTGGCGACCTGTCTGGCGCCGCCGGTTATGACGACCGCCTGCGGTTTGCGCGCCAGTACCTGTTCGCGACTGATTTGCGGCCAGGGCATGCGGCTGTCGGCGAACAGATTTTCAGCGCCGCACAGCGACAGTACCTGGCTTTGCAGCGTAGCGCCCGAACTGGTGAACAGCGGTTGAGTGCCGAACTGCAACAGGACGCGGCGCGGCTGGTTGCTGGCATAACGGGCTTTCAGTTGTGCGGTTTGCCGACGAATCAGTTCTGCCGCCTGGTGTGCCTGCAGCGGATGTGGGCTGTAACGAGCCAGGTCGTCCAGCGACTGGGCTATGTCGTCGATATTTTTCGCATCGGCATAAAAAATCGGGATGCCGAAAGACGCCAACTGATCCAGAACCCGCTGCGGGTTGCCGCCGCGCCAGGCCAGGATCAGATCCGGCTTCAATGCCAACACCCGCTCGAGATTGATCCCCTGCCAGGAGGCTACCTGTTCCAGCTTTTTGGCCTGTGGGGGATAATCGGAAAAGGCACTGACTGCCAGCAGGCTATCCCCCATGCCTGCGGCGTAGGCCAGCTCGGTGGTATTCGGCGCCAGACTGATGACGCGTTGCGCCGCCGATGCCGGCAATACCAGTGCCAGCGCCAGCAGCCACGGAAAGAAAGAGCCGCGTCGCTTCACATTAACCGCGTTTGGCCAGCGTCTGCAGCATCGCATTGACCATCAGCGAGGACTGCTTGGCCGCGACCACCAGAAACTCGTCGAAGCTCATGTGCGATTCGCTGTCAGCGACGTCGGAAATGGCGCGAACGACGACGAACGGCGTGTTGAACTGGTGGCAAACATGGCCAATGGCCGCCGCTTCCATCTCCACCGCCGCTACATTTGGGAAGGTGGCGCGAATGCGCGCCAGCGGCTCTGCGCCGTTGATAAAGGCGTCACCGCTGCAAATCAGGCCACGTACCGCATTGAGTTCCAGCTGTTTGATGCAGTTCTCTGCCAGCGCAATCAGCGCATCATTGGCAACGAAGGCCGCCGGGCAGCCGGCCATTTGGCCTGGTTGATAGCCAAAGGCAGTCACGTCGGCATCGTGATAGCGCACTTCTTCCGACACCACGATATCGCCTACTTTCAGCGTCGAGGCCAGGCCGCCGGCGGATCCGGTGTTGATCACCACGTCCGGTTGGCAATGTTCCAGCAGCAAAGTGGTACCCAGCGCCGCCGCAACTTTACCGATGCCAGACTTCAGGAGCGCCACCTCGACGCCGCCGATCTGGCCGGTATAGATTTCACAGCCCGCGCGTTGAATCGTCTGGCGGTTTTCAATTTGTTCGCGCAGCAGGGTCACTTCTTGTTCCATGGCGCCGATGATGCCTACTTTCATAAATAATACTCGCTGATTGGGTGTGAGAATTGCGCATAGTCTATCATGGCTCTGAAAGAGAGATAATCCGTTGCATCCGCCGTTGGGAATTGTTATCACGGGGGTAATGCGCCAAGGGGAGAGAACCAGATGTCCGGGATCGACTTTAAACAGAAAATCAGCTTCCAGCGGCCGTTCAGTAAACCGATCGAAGCCGAGGAAGAATACGATATCATTCGTCAGTTCGAGAGCGATCGCGGGCGGATCGTCAATTCGGCAGCGATCCGCCGATTGCAGCAAAAAACCCAGGTTTTCCCGCTGGAGCGCAATGCCGCGGTGCGCAGTCGTCTGACCCATTCGATGGAGGTGCAGCAGGTTGGGCGACATATTGCCAAAGAGATCCTCAACCGTTTCAAGCAGGAGCAACGCATCGATCGGCTCGGCCTGACCCGCCTGCTCGATCCGTTTGAAAGCATCGTGGAAATGGCCTGCCTGATGCATGACATCGGCAATCCGCCGTTTGGCCATTTTGGCGAGTCGGCGATTAACGACTGGTTCAGCCAGCGCCTGGATCCTGCCAGCTGCGGCAGCCAGCCGAGCAGTCAGGATCGCTGCTCGGTTGAGGTATTGCGTCTGCATGAGGGGGAAAGCGATCTTAACCGCCTGCGCAGCCGCATTCGTCACGATCTCAGTCATTTCGAGGGTAATGCCCAGGCTATTCGACTGGTGTATACCCTGCTGAAATTGAACCTGACCTACGCGCAGGTGGGCTGTATATTAAAATATACCCGTCCGGCATATTGGGCGGATGATATTCCAGCCAGTCACAGTTATTTGATGAAGAAGCCCGGTTTTTATCTGGCGGAAGAGGCCTTTGTCGATCGGCTGCGTCGAGAATTGAATATGGGGGAGTTCGATCGTTTCCCATTGACCTATATTATGGAAGCCGCCGACGATATTTCTTATTGCGTTGCCGACCTGGAAGACGCGGTAGAAAAAAATATCTTTACCGTTGAGCAACTTTATCTGCATCTGACCCAGGAATGGGGCGTGGTCACCCCGGGCGATCTGTTTGATAAAACCGTTGCCAGCGCCTTCCGTAAAATCGACCGCGGTGGCGCGCGGCGCAGCGCCGAAGATCAGTTCTTCATGTATTTGCGAGTATTTACCGTGGCGCGCCTGGTGCCGCATGCTGCGCAACGCTTTATCGACAACCTGGAGGCGGTCTATCAGGGCAATTTCAATCAGGCGTTACTGGAGGATTCCAGCCCGGCATACCAGCTGTTGAAGATTTTCAAGAACGTGGCGTTCAAGCACGTGTTCAATCACCCGGAAGTGGAACAGCTGGAACTGCAGGGCTACCGCGTCATCAGCGGCCTGCTGGATATCTACAGTCCGTTGCTGGCGATGCCGTTGGCGGACTTCAGCCGTCTGGTGCAAGATGACAGCCACCGTGATTACCCGATTGAAACGCGGCTGTTTCACAAATTGTCGACCAAACACCGACTGGCCTATCAGGAAGCGGTGGAAGGGCTGCAGCATTTATCGCAGGAACAGTTGGCGATCCGCGAGTATTATTTCCGCGCGCGTTTAATGCAGGATTATATCAGTGGCATGACCGATCTTTATGCCTATGACGAATACCGTCGGTTAATGGCAGCGGAATAATTCTGCAGGTTGACGACTCTATTTCCCGCCGGGCGAAATTCGGCGGGCATGCTGTTTGGAGTTTTGTAAAGATGCCCAATATTTATTTACCATTATCAACAAACTACGCTGGAACTTCGCGCTATTAATAGGTTCTCATTAAACACAACAAAAAGTTATCCCAATAATTTTAAAGAGACACACAGATGAAAAAAACAGCATTAGTTCTGAGCGCTTTGGCATTCAGCATTGGTATGGCGATGGGCCCGGTAACGGCCAGCGCCGCAGAGACCGCATCGGCAAGCACGCCTTCGCAGCAATTGCCGAGCCTGGCGCCGATGTTGGAAAAGGTCATGCCGTCGGTGGTGAGCATTAACGTTGAAGGCAGCACTGCCGTTAATACGCCGCGCATGCCACAGCAGTTCCAGCAATTCTTCGGTGAAGATTCGCCGTTCTGCCAGGACGGTTCGCCGTTCCAGGGTTCGCCGATGTGTCAGGGCGGGCAAGGTGGGCCGGGCGATCAGGGCGCCAAACAGAAGTTCCAGGCGCTGGGCGCCGGCGTGGTGATTGATGCGGCTAAAGGCTACGTCGTTACCAATAACCACGTGGTGGATAACGCCAGCAAGATCCAGGTGCAGTTAAGCGATGGCCGACGTTTCGACGCCAAGATGATCGGTAAGGATCCGCGTTCCGACATCGCGCTGATTCAATTGAAAGACTTCAAGAATCTGACTGCGATCAAAATGGCGGATTCCGACAAGCTGCGGGTGGGCGATTATACCGTGGCGATCGGTAACCCGTACGGGCTGGGTGAAACCGCCACTTCCGGTATCGTGTCGGCGTTGGGTCGTAGCGGCCTCAACATTGAAAATTACGAAAACTTTATTCAGACCGATGCGGCGATCAACCGCGGCAACTCCGGCGGTGCGTTGGTCAACCTGAACGGCGAACTGATCGGCATCAATACCGCGATCCTGGCGCCGGACGGCGGGAATATCGGCATCGGCTTTGCCATCCCCAGTAACATGGTTAAAAACCTGACGGCGCAAATGGTGGAATATGGCCAGGTGAAACGCGGCGAGCTGGGTATCATGGGCACGGAACTGAATTCTGAGCTGGCGAAAGCGATGAAGGTCGACGCCCAGCGCGGCGCCTTTATCAGTCAGGTATTGCCAAAATCTGCCGCTGCGAAGGCGGGTATCAAAGCCGGCGATGTGATTGTTACGCTTAACGGCAAGGCGATTTCCAGTTTTGCCTCCTTCCGTGCCGAAGTCGGTACGCTGCCGGTTGGCAGCAAACTGGCGCTGGGTCTGATCCGCGACGGCAAACCGGTAACGGTGGACGTGACGCTGGAACAGAGCAAACAGACGCAGGTCGATTCCGGCAACATCTATACCGGCATTGAAGGGGCCGAACTGAGCAATACCCAGGCGGGCAGTCAGAAAGGCGTTAAAGTGGACAGCGTCAAGCCTGGCAGCGCCGCGGCGCGTATCGGTCTGAAAAAAGGTGATGTGATCCTCGGGGTTAACCAACAACCGATCCAGAACCTGGGCGAGCTGCGTAAAATTCTCGACAGCAAGCCGCCAGTGTTGGCGCTGAACGTTCAGCGCGGTGATAGTACGCTGTATCTGCTGATGCAGTAATCACCACGGTTTATGCTGATAAAGGCACGCATTCTGCGTGCCTTTTTTTATGCCTTAAAATTGTGAAGCTCACCACAACTCCCGCTGCTGCCAAAACGCTTTGGGCATATGCACAATGTGCAGGCCGTATGGCGTCGGTATGCTGGGCGCTTATCTAAATTGGCTTGGGGCAGAACTGAATGGCGGAATACCATCTTGACGGCAAGCTGGCGCAGGAAATCGTTGCCCGCACCATGCAAATCATTGACGGTAACGTCAATGTGATGGATGCGCGCGGCCGAATTATCGGTAGTGGCGATCGTGAGCGTGTCGGCGAGTTGCATGAAGGTGCACTGCTGGTGCTGTCGCAGGCCAGGGTGGTTGACATCGATGAGGCGGTCGCCCGTCATCTGCACGGTGTGCGACCGGGAATCAATCTCCCGTTGCGCATCGACGGGAAAATTGTCGGCGTTATCGGCCTGACCGGCAATCCGGCGCAACTGCGGCAATATGGCGAACTGGTGTGCATGACCGCCGAAATGATGCTCGAACAGGCGCGTCTGATGCATATGCTGGCGCAGGACAGCCGCTTTCGCGAAGAGCTGGTACTCAACCTGATCCGCACCGAAGAGCTGTCGCCGGCGCTGATGGAGTGGGCGCAGCGGTTAGGCATCGATCCTAACCAGCCGCGGGTTGTGGCGGTGGTGGAAGTGGACAGCGGGCAGCTCGGGGTTGACAGCGCGATGGCGGAATTGCAGCAGCTGCAAGCGTTGCTGACCTTGCCGGAGCGCGACAACCTGATCGCCATCGTTTCACTGAGCGAAATGGTGGTGCTGAAGCCGGCGCTTAACGCGCATGGCCGCTGGGACGCCGAAGACCATCGACGGCGGGTGGAAAACCTGCTGTCGCGCATGAATGAAAGCAGCCGTCTGCGGGTGCGGGTGGCGCTGGGCAATTTCTTTACCGGACCGGGCAGCATCGCCCGTTCTTATCGCACCGCGCGCACCACCATGGCGGTTGGCAAACAGCGGATGTTCGATCAACGCGCCTATTACTACCAGGATCTGATGCTGCCGGTGCTGCTGGACAGCCTGCGCGGCGGTTGGCAGGCCGATGAATTGGTCAGGCCGCTGGCGCGGCTCAAGGCGATGGACGGTAACGGTTTGCTACGCCGTACGCTGAATGCCTGGTTTCTCAATAACGTCCAGCCGAGCGCTACCGCCAAGGCGCTGTATATTCACCGCAATACGCTGGAATACCGTCTCAACCGCATTTCTGAACTGACCGGGTTAAATTTGTCCAGTTTCGACGATCGCCTGTTGCTGTACGTCGGGCTGCAACTGGATGAGGTATAACGCGCTGTTTTCGGCTCCAGGCATATCGTCGTGTGGCCAGGCGGCAACAGGTTAAATCCCCGGGAGCTGACATTGGTCAGTGACCGGGGTGCCGCCGCGTAGCCAACAACGCTAGGCGGCGAAAGGCGAAGGAGATGGGAATTTAGGTGACGGGCGCAGGATTAAACACTGCCAACGCGTTATACAACCCCCATTGATCCGACCAGGTTTTCTGACGGCCGCTGGCGATCGCCAGAATCAGCTCAAACAGCTGCCAACCGACTTGCTCAATCGTTGCCTCGCCGGTGGCGATGGTGCCGGCGTTGATGTCCATCAGATCGTGCCAACGTTCGGCCAGCGCGCTGCGGGTGGCCATTTTGATCACCGGTACCGCCGTCAGGCCATACGGCGTGCCGCGGCCGGTGGTGAACACCTGCAGGGTGATGCCGGAGGCCAGCTGCTGGGTGCCGCAGACAAAGTCGCTGGCCGGCGTGGCAGCAAAGATCAGGCCGCGTTTGGTGGGACGCTGGCCAGGGGACAGTACCTCTACAATCGCGCTGGTGCCGGATTTGGCGATCGAACCCAACGCTTTTTCCACCACGTTGGCCAGGCCTCCTTTTTTATTGCCGGGAGAGGGATTGGCGCTGCGATCGGTTTGGCCCTGGCTCAGGTAATCATCGTACCAGCTCATCTCCTCCAGTAAGCGCTTGCCAACCTGTTGGTTCGCTACACGCGGCGTCAGCAGGTGAATGGCATCGCGTACTTCGGTTACCTCGGAAAACATCACCGTGGCGCCGCAGCGCACCAGCAAATCCGAGGCGTAGCCCACCGCCGGATTGGCGGTCACGCCGGAAAAGGCATCGCTGCCGCCGCATTGCATGCCGACCACCAGCTCGGAAACCGGGCAGGGTTCGCGTCGGCGCTGATTAAGGCGTTGCAGATGGCGTTCGGCCAGCGCCAGAATATCATCGACCATCGATTTGAAGCCGACATGCTTTTCATCCTGCAGGCGCACGATGTCACCGGCGTCGAGCGAGATCGGTTGCACATCGTCAGTGCCTTGCAGCAGGCGTTCCGGCTGCAATTTTTCACAGCCCAGCCCGACCACCATCACTTCGCCGCCAAAATTGGGGTTGAGCGCCAGATTGTGAATAGTGCGGATCGGCACTACCGCCGCAGGGGCATTGATTGCCACGCCGCAGCCGTACAGGTGGTTTAATGCCACCACGCCATCGACGTTGGGATACTTTGGCAGCAGATCGCGTTCGATGATTTTCACCACGAAGTCCACCACGCCGGCCACGCAGTGCACGCTGGTGGTGATACCCAGCAGATTCTTGGTGCCGACGCTGCCGTCGGCATTGCGATAACCGTCAAAGGTGTAGCCCGTCAACGGCGCTAACGGCGCCGGTACTCGGTTGGCCAGCGGCAGGCTGTGCAACTCGGGCGCTTCCGGCAGTACCACCAGCGACTCGTCAATCCAGCTGCCGCGGGCGATGTTGCGCAGCGCGTAGCCGATGATCTCGCCATAGCGAATAATATTGCCGCCGCTGGCAATATCGTCCAGCGCCACCTTATGCCCTTGCGGTATATGTTCCATTAATTGCAAGCCGCAGGGAAATAGCGTTCCTTTTGGCAGGCCGTCATTATTAACCACGATGGCGACATTATCTTGTGCATGAACTTTTATATACAGCGGTGCGTCATGATTGTTATTTGCTTCAGACATTAAAACCTCACTTGCCATATTCATTATTGTTATTCGCTACGGGATATCACCGGCGGGCTGCTCAGGGAACAGTATATGTGGGGGGGCTGGTGGCGGCATTATGCAAATGACCGGTATTACGCGAATAGGAGACTCAATTGTTTGGCATCGGTCCAATAGGCTGTGAGCCGGCTCACGGCGCGGCCGGGTTTCGTGAGCTGTACAGCGCAGCATAGGGCAGATGCCATAAACAAACGGCAATATTGCGCCGATCCTTGGGGTATTGCCCGATGAGTCTGCCTGGACGGGCACATATACTTTTTGCCGTAGAGAAATTTATTGAGTTTGGTATTGCCGCTGCCGGATTAATCGCACTGCTCAACAACGGCTGACATTCAATTCAATCAATTTCGTTCTGAGAAATTTATGTAGTTCAGGATGAATATAGCAACGGCTAGATTCAGGAGAACACCATGTCTACTATCAGTTCCGCGACCAGTGTAATAAAAAGGACCAATACGCGTTACTGGATTGTGGTGATGTTATTTATCGTCACCTCATTCAACTACGGCGACCGCGCAACGCTGTCGATTGCCGGTTCATCGATGGCGAAAGATATCGGCCTCGATCCGGTCGGAATGGGCTACATTTTTTCCGCATTTTCCTGGGCGTACGTTATCGGCCAGATCCCTGGCGGCTGGCTGCTCGATCGCTTCGGCTCCAAGCGCGTCTACTTCTGGAGTATTTTCATCTGGTCGCTGTTTACCTTGCTGCAAGGCTTCGTGGACATCTTCAGCGGCTTTGGCATCGTCGTTTCCCTGTTCGCCCTGCGTTTTCTGGTCGGGCTGGCTGAAGCGCCTTCCTTCCCTGGCAATAGCCGCATTGTTGCAGCCTGGTTCCCGGCGCATGAACGTGGCACTGCGGTGTCAATCTTCAACTCGGCGCAGTACTTCGCCACGGTGATTTTTGCGCCGATCATGGGGTGGTTGACTCATGCGGTCGGCTGGGCGCACGTGTTCTTCTTTATGGGCGGGCTGGGCATCATTCTGAGCTTTGTCTGGCTGAAGGTGCTGCACAATCCCAAGGATCATCCCGGAATCAACCAGGCCGAACTGGACTATATCGAGGCCGGCGGTGCGCTGATCAACATGGATCAGAAGCAGGAAAAAACGCAAAAAATCAAAGGCGAAAAGTGGTTCCAGATCAAGCAACTGCTGCAATCGCGCATGATGATTGGCGTCTATATCGGCCAATATTGCATTAATGCGCTGACCTATTTCTTCATCACCTGGTTCCCGGTGTATCTGGTGCAGGCGCGCGGCATGTCGATCCTCAAGGCCGGTTTCGTGGCCTCGGTTCCGGCAATCTGCGGCTTTGTCGGCGGGGTGCTCGGCGGGGTGATTTCCGACTATCTGATGCGCCGTACCCAGTCGCTGACCTTTTCGCGCAAGGCTCCCATCGTGCTTGGCATGCTGTTATCGATGTCGATGGTGTTCTGCAACTACGTCGATACCGAATGGATGGTGGTCGGCATCATGGCGATGGCGTTCTTCGGCAAAGGGGTTGGGGCGCTGGGCTGGGCGGTGATGGCGGATACCGCGCCAAAAGAGATCAGCGGGCTGAGCGGCGGCCTGTTCAACATGTTCGGCAATGTATCCGGCATCGTCACGCCGATCGCCATCGGCTACATCATCGGCACCACCGGTTCATTCAACGGCGCCCTGATTTACGTTGGTATCCATGCGCTGCTGGCGGTAGCCAGTTATCTGTTCATCGTCGGTGAAATCAAACGTATCGAACTGAAGCCGATGGCAAGGAGTGCCGCATGAGCCACACGCAAGCGACGCCGGTGATTACCGCCATGCGCGTCATTCCGGTCGCCGGTCATGACAGCATGCTGCTGAACATCGGCGGTGCGCACGGCGCCTACTTCACTCGCAACATCGTGGTGCTGACCGACAGCGCCGGGCATACCGGCGTTGGCGAAGCGCCGGGCGGCGAGGTGATCTATCAGACCTTGCTGGCGGCGATCCCGCAGGTGGAAGGCCAGCAAATCGCCTGCATGAACAAGCTGGTGCACGCCATTCATAGCGGTAACCAGTCATCGGATTTCGCCGCCTTTGGCAACGGCGCATGGACCTTTGAACTGCGGGTCAACGCGGTGGCGGCGCTTGAAGCGGCGCTGCTCGATCTGCTGGGGCAGTTTCTCGGCGTGCCGGTGGCGGAACTGCTAGGCCCCGGTAAACAGCGTGATGAGGTTACGGTGCTCGGCTATCTGTTTTACATCGGTGATCGGCAACAGACCGATTTGCCGTATCTGGCCGGTGAAAGCGGGCGGCATCCGTGGTACCAGTTGCGCCACCGGCCTGCGATGGATAGCGCGGCGATCGTCGAGCTGGCGGCGGCGGCGCAAGATCGCTACGGCTTCAAGGATTTCAAGCTGAAGGGCGGGGTTCTGCCGGGCGAACAGGAGATTGACGCAGTTTGCCAACTGGCAAAACGCTTTCCCGAAGCGCGCATCACCGTCGATCCGAATGGCGCATGGCTGTTGGACGAGGCCATCGCGCTATGTAAAGGCATGCAGGGCGTTCTGGCCTATGCCGAGGATCCGTGCGGGGCGCAGCAGGGCTATTCCGGTCGTGAGGTGATGGCCGAGTTTCGCCGCGCCACCGGTTTGCCGGTTGCCACCAATATGATCGCCACCAACTGGCGTGAGCTGAACCATGCGGTGATGCTACAGGCGGTGGACATCCCGCTGGCGGATCCGCACTTCTGGACCATGCACGGCGCAGTGCGCGTGGCGCAGCTGTGTGACGAGTGGGGGCTGACCTGGGGGTGCCACTCCAATAATCATTTCGACATTTCACTGGCGATGTTTACCCACGTCGGCGCGGCGGCGCCGGGCAATCCTACCGCCATTGATACCCACTGGATCTGGCAGGAAGGTCAACACCTGACTCACAACCCGCTGCAGATTGTCGACGGCAAAATTGCCCTGCCGGATCGGCCGGGGCTGGGCGTTGAGCTTGACTGGGCGGCGCTGGAACAGGCGCACCGGCTGCACCAGGCGCTGCCGAGCGGCGCACGCAACGATGCGTTGGCAATGCAATATCTGATTCCCGGCTGGCAGTTCGATCGCAAGCGCCCGGCGTTTGGCCGCTGAACTTAACGAAAAGGACAGGAACATGACAACGACTCAGGCAGCTCCAAAAATTACCGCCATGCAAGTGGTGCCGGTTGCCGGCCACGACAGCATGTTGCTCAACCTGAGCGGCGCGCATGCGCCGTTCTTCACGCGCAATATCGTTATCTTGCAGGATAACGCCGGCAACACCGGCGTGGGGGAGATCCCCGGGGGGGAGAAAATCCGCCAGACGCTGGAGGACGCGCAACCGCTGGTGATCGGCAAGACGCTCGGTGAATACAAAAATGTCATGGCGGCGGTGCGCCAGCGTTTCGCCGATCGCGATGCGTCGGGGCGTGGCCAGCAAACCTTCGATCTGCGCACCACCATTCACGTGGTGACCGGCATTGAGGCAGCGATGCTCGATCTGCTTGGCCAGTTCCTGCAGGTGCCGGTGGCCGCGCTGCTGGGGGATGGGCAGCAGCGCGATTCGGTCGACATGCTTGGCTATCTGTTCTACGTCGGCGATCGCCGTAAAACGCCGTTGTCGTACCAGAGTCAGCCCGACGACGCCTGCGACTGGTATCGGCTGCGTCACGAAGCCGCGCTGACGCCGCAGGCGGTGGTGAGGCTGGCGGAGGCCGCCTATGAAAAATACGGCTTTAACGATTTTAAACTGAAGGGCGGCGTGTTGGCCGGCAGTGAGGAAGCTGAGGCGGTCACGGCGCTGGCGGCGCGTTTTCCGCAGGCGCGCATTACCCTCGATCCCAACGGCGCCTGGTCGCTGGAGGAAGCGATTGGCCTCGGCAAACAGCTGCGCCACGTGCTGGCCTACGCGGAAGATCCGTGCGGGGCAGAACAGGGTTTTTCCGGCCGCGAGGTGATGGCGGAATTCCGCCGCGCCACCGGCCTGCCGACCGCCACCAACATGATCGCCACCGACTGGCGGCAGATGGGCCACACGCTGCAATTGCAGTCGGTGGATATCCCGCTGGCGGATCCGCATTTCTGGACCATGAGCGGTTCGGTGCGAGTGGCGCAGATGTGCCACGAATTCGGTCTCACCTGGGGCTCTCACTCCAATAATCATTTTGATATTTCACTGGCGATGTTTACTCACGTAGCCGCCGCGGCGCCGGGCAATATCACCGCCATCGACACGCACTGGATCTGGCAGGAGGGTAACCAGCGCCTGACGCGTGAACCGCTGAGCATTGCCGACGGCCGCGTGGCGGTGCCGCAGAAACCGGGGCTGGGGATCGAGCTCGATCGCGATCGGCTGATGCAGGCCCATGAGTTGTACAAAACCCACGGCCTCGGTGCGCGCGATGACGCCATGGGCATGCAGTACCTGATCCCCAACTGGACCTTTGACCCTAAACGCCCATGCCTGGTGCGTTAATCGCCGATGCATTTCTTCCCCAACGCAAAATACAAGGAAACGCCATGAAAAGTTGCCACAACCGCTTCCGCCAGTCATTGCAGCAGGGGGAAACCCTTATCGGCTGCTGGTCGGCGCTGGGCAATCCGATTTCCACCGAAGTACTGGGGCTGGCCGGTTTTGACTGGCTGGTGCTGGACGGCGAACATGCCCCCAACGACATTACCACCTTCGTACCGCAACTGATGGCATTGAAAGGCAGCGACAGTGCCGCAGTGGTGCGTCCGCCGTGCAACGAGCCGGTGATCATCAAACGGCTGCTGGATATTGGCTTTCACAACTTTCTGATCCCGTTCGTCGAAAGCGAACAGCAGGCACTGCAGGCGGTGGCCTCGACGCGCTACCCGCCGGCCGGCATTCGCGGCGTGTCGGTTTCGCACCGCAGCAACGGCTACGGTACGGTGGCGGATTACTTTGCCACCATCAATGACAACGTCAGCGTACTGGTGCAGATCGAAACCCAGGCTGGGGTCGATAACCTGGATGCGATCGCCGCAGTGGACGGCGTGGACGGTATTTTTGTCGGGCCAGGCGATCTGTCGGCGGCGCTGGGATATCTCGGCCAGCCGAATCACCCGGAAGTGCAGGCGGTGATCCGCCATATTTTCGACCGAGCCAAAACCGCCGGTAAACCGAGCGGCATCTTGGCGCCGGCGGAGGCCGATGCGCGTCGCTACCTGCAATGGGGCGCGCAGTTTGTCGCCGTCGGCAGCGATCTGGGGGTGTTGCGCAATGCCACCCAGGCACTGTGCGACCGTTTTAAAACTAGCGAGAAATAAGGGGAATACGATGAAAGTTGGATTTATTGGTCTGGGGATCATGGGCAAGCCGATGAGCAAAAACCTGCTGAAAGCCGGATATTCACTGGTGGTGCTCAATTATCACGCCGACACCACCGCCGAGCTGCTGGCGCTGGGCGCCGAGTCGGCCGAGACGCCGCAAGCGGTAGCGGCGCAGAGCGACATCGTGATCACCATGCTGCCCAATTCCCCGCAGGTACAGCAGGTAGTGTTAGGTGAACACGGCGTTATCGACGGCGCCAAGCCGGGCAGCGTGCTGATCGACATGAGCTCGATCGCGCCGTTGGCCAGCCGTGAAATCAGCGCCAGACTGGCGGACAAGCAGATTGCGATGCTGGATGCGCCGGTCAGCGGTGGCGAGCCGAAGGCGATTGACGGTAGCCTGTCGGTGATGGTTGGCGGCGATAAAGAGGTGTTTGAGCGTTGCTACGAAGTGATGAAAGCGATGGCCGGTTCGGTGGTGCACACCGGGGAAATCGGCGCCGGCAACGTCACCAAACTGGCTAATCAGGTGATTGTGGCGCTGAATATTGCCGCGATGTCCGAAGCGTTGGTATTGGCCACCAAGGCCGGCGTCAACCCGGATCTGGTGTACCAGGCAATCCGTGGCGGGCTGGCGGGTAGCACGGTGCTGGATGCCAAGGCGCCGATGGTGATGGATCGCAACTTCAAGCCGGGATTCCGTATCGACTTGCATATCAAGGATCTGGCCAATGCGCTGGATACCTCGCATGGCATTGGCGCGCAGCTGCCGCTCACCGCCGCGGTGATGGAAATGATGCAGGCGCTGCGCGTTGACGATCTCGGCAATGCCGATCACAGTGCGTTGGCCTGCTATTACGAAAAATTGGCCCAGGTTGAAGTCACTCGTCAGAGGTAACGCAGGCTGCTTATGAAAATAGTGATTGCGCCGGATTCATACAAAGAAAGTTTATCTGCCCTGGCGGTAGCTACCGGTATTGAAGCCGGATTCCGGGAGATTTTCCCCGATGCGGAATACGTTAAATTACCGCTGGCCGACGGTGGTGAGGGCACGGTTGAGGCGATGGTGGCCGCAACCGGTGGCAAGACAATCGAGGTGGAGGTGACCGGGCCATTGGGAGAAAAAACGCGGGCATTTTTTGGCCTGTCCGGTGATGAACAAAGCGCATTTATTGAAATGGCCGCGGCCAGCGGGCTGGAGCGGCTGCCGGCCGAACGGCGCAATCCGCTGAACACCACCTCGTACGGCACCGGCGAACTGATCCGCTGTGCGCTCGATCACGGGGTGAAGCACTGCATTATCGGCATTGGCGGCAGCGCCACCAATGACGGCGGTGCGGGCATGGTGCAGGCGTTGGGCGCACGCTTGCTGGATGAGCAGGGCAACGACATCGCGTTTGGCGGTGCGGCGTTGGCGACGCTGGCCGATATAGACCTTAGCGGCCTGGATGCGCGTATCGGTCAGTGCAAATTCGAAGTCGCCTGCGACGTCAGCAATCCATTGACCGGCGCCGATGGCGCCTCCGCCATTTTTGGCCCGCAGAAGGGCGCGACGCCGCAAATGGTGGCCGAGCTGGACCGTGCCTTGCAGCACTATGCGCAGGTGATTGAGCGCACGCTGGGTATCGACGTTGAACGGGTGCCTGGCGCCGGAGCGGCAGGGGGCATGGGGGCCGGGCTGTTGGCGTTCTGTCAGGCCGAACTGCGGCAGGGTATCGAAATCGTTACCGAAGCCCTGGGTCTTGATGCTCTGGTGCGCGATGCCACCTTGGTGATCACCGGCGAGGGGCGTATCGATAGCCAGAGCATCAACGGCAAAGTGCCGATTGGCGTTGCTCGGGTGGCCAAACGTCACAACAAGCCGGTGATCGGCATTGCCGGTAGCCTGAGCACCGACGTCGGCGTGGTGCATCAACACGGTCTGGATGCGGTATTTAGCGTGCTTTACAGCGTTTGTACCCTGGAGGAGGCGCTGAACGGCGCAGCCGACAACGTGCGCATGGCGGCGCGCAATATTGCGGCGACGTTGCGACTGGCGCAGCAAGGGTAGCGTCTGGCCCCTGCCTGAGTTACAGGGGCCGCTCTGTAACGCGAGATATTGGTCAGGGGGGCCTCAGCGTCTGGCGGTATGCGCCGGTCTGCATGTCTAGCGTAAATGTTGGCGCGCCGCCTGGCTGACCAGTTCTATCTCATCCAGCAGTTCCAGCCATTCCGGCTCCAGATCGCTGCGGCTGACGCCCAGACGCAGCTGTTGCTCAAGATAAAAACACAGCTGCTTCAGGCGTGGAACGCCGCTATAGCTGCAACTGCCGTGCAGCTTGTGAATGATATCGATAATTTCCACCTCCAGCGTGCCGTCCAGCAAGGCCTGCACCTGCTTTTTAACCTGCGGCAGGAAGTCGAGCAGCATGTGCAACAGATCGCGCGCCAAATCCTCTTTATTGGCTGCCTGGCGTAGCGCCAATGGCCAATCGAGTGAAAGCTGCGCATCGCCGGCATGCGGTAGCGCCGCTGACTGTGGGTCACCGTCGCTGTGATAACGCGACAGCACGCGTGTCAGCATCGCCTCGTCGATCGGTTTTGCCAGATAGTCATCCATGCCGGATTGCAACAGGTGCTCGCGTTCGCCGCTAACGGCATGGGCGGTGACCGCCACGATCGGCGTGGAATTGTGATGTGGCATTTGGCGGATCAGCTCGGCAGTGCGTATGCCGTCGATGTTCGGCATCTGAATGTCCATCAGGATCATGTCGAGCACGTTATCGCGTGCCAGCGCGATCGCTTCCTCGCCGCTTTCGCATAGCAAAGTCTGTTCCACCTGCTCGTTCAGCAGCGTGCCGATAAGCTTCAGATTGGCCGGATTATCGTCCACTGCCAGCACCGTCAGTGGTAAACGTCGGCGTTCCGGCAATGCGTTCTGCCGAGCCGGGTTTTCCATGCGCAGCAGCGGGTACAGGCGATTGGCGGTAATCGGCTTGGTGAGGCAACCCACGGCGCCAAGCTGCTTAAGCTGTTCGGCATCGATCTGTGACTGGCAGGGCAGTGCCAGGATCACCCGTTTGGCCAGTTGCAACGCTTCTTGCAGTTTTTCCTTATGCTGGCCAATGGTGTCGCGGAACGGGATCGGTATGCCGACCAGCAGAAAATCGTAGTCGTTTTTCGCCAATTGGGCGAAGGTCGGCGAATGGGTAACGATCAGCTGCGTTACGCTGAGCATATTCAGCGTCGCCTGTGCTGCCGTTGGGTTGGCTTCAATGTAGGCCAGCGTTTTCCCCTGCAGCTCAGGTAAGCGTGACGGCAACGTCAGCATGCCTTCGTTCAGATCGAGGGTGATATGGAACCAGAAGGTCGAACCGCGGTTCAACTGGCTGTGGAAGCAGATATCGCCGCCCATTTCCTTTACCAGCTTCTGGGTGATCACCAGCCCAAGGCCGGTGCCGCCATGACGGCGGGAAATGCTGGCATCAGCCTGGCGGAAGGCCTGGAACAGCTGCGATTGCTGGCGCTCGGAAATACCGATGCCGGTGTCGTGGATCTGTACTTCCAGTTCAACCTGACGTTCAAAGCGGTTGCGCAATTCGACGCGAATATCAATATTGCCGGTTTCGGTAAATTTCACCGCGTTGCCCAACAGGTTGGTGATCACCTGCTGCAAGCGCAGCGAATCGCCGATCACCTGCTCCGGGACGTCGTTATGTACATCCAGCGTCAGCTCCAGCCCTTTTTCATGCGCGCTGGGTGCCAGCAGCACGATGACCTCGTCCAGCGTTTCGCGCAGTGCGAACGGAATGTGCTCCAGCACCAGTTTGCCGGCTTCCAGTTTGGAGAAGTCCAGCACATCGTTAATGATGGTCAGCAGATTATTCGCCGAGCGCTCGATGGTTTGCAGATAGTCGGTTTGCGTGGCGCTCAGATCGGTTTTCAGCGTCTGGCGGGTAAAGCCGATCACCCCGTTGAGCGGGGTACGCAGCTCGTGCGACATGTTGGCCAGAAACTCGGACTTGATGCGCGCCGCTTCTTGCGCCCGTTTCTTCGCCAGATCCAGCTCGACGTTTTGGATCTCCATCTGCTCCAGCGTTTCGCGCAAATCGGAGGTGGCCTGATCGATGTTCTGCTGCATCTCTTCGTGATAGGCGGTCAACGACATCGCCATTGAGTTGATGCCATTCTTTAGCATATGCAGTTCGCCGAGCATAAAGCCTTCGACCCGACTGTCGAGCTGGCCGCGGCGGATGCGGTCGACGGTATTGACCATGTTGCGGATCGGGCCGGTGACGTCGCGCATCAGGCGGTAGGCAAACAGAATGGCAATGCACATGCACAGCAGCAACAGCAGGGTGGAAACAAACACTTCCTTATACTGCTGCAGGCGTACCGATTGCAGATCCAGCTCAATCGCCACGTAGCCGAGATTATTATTCGGTTGCACGTCGGCACTGGCGGTTTCGTCGGGGTATTGGCTTTCCGACAGGATCGGGGTCCGCAGGATCAGCGAATCACCACGCCGTGTCAGCATCAGTTCTGTGGGCATTGGCACACCCTTCGGTAACTGCAACTGGCCAAAATTATGGTGATAATTGGAGGTGACAAACAGGTTGTTCTGCGCGTCAAACACCGTGATGGAGCGCACAATGTCCGAATGGCGGCGATGCAGCAGGCTGACCAACTGGCGTACCGACTCGCGGCTGCGGAATGTCATGCCGTATTCGCTGGCCACTGCCAGCGGTTCAATGATGCTGGCGCCGGCATCAACCAGTTGTTCTTGCAGCTCATTGTAACGGTGCACCACAAAGAAGGTACTGAGCAGCAGGCCGATCAATAACGTCGGGGCCAGAATCAGTACCATCATGCGTGCGCGCAGACTGTATTTGGTCATGGGAATCCAATGTGGGAGAATTGCGCTCATCCTAGCTTAATGAACCAGCAATCGACAATTTTATGGCGCAATTCTACTCTCCCAAACGCCGCGTGACGACCCGGCAAAGTCCACAAATATTGACCGTTACCGTGGACGATCTCGATCCCTTTGGCCAGGGCGTGGCGCGTCACAACGGCAAGGCGGTATTTGTCGCCGGGGTACTGCCGGGCGAACAGGCGGAAATTCAGCTGACGGAAGATAAGCGTCAGTTCGCCAAAGGCAAGCTGAAACGCCTGCTGACGCGCAGCCCGCAGCGGGTTGAGCCGCAGTGTCCGCATTTTGGCGTGTGCGGCGGTTGCCAGCAGCAGCACGCCGATGCGGCGTTGCAGCAGCAGAGCAAGGCGGCGGCGCTGGGGCGGATGATCGAACGGGAAACCGGCGTCAGAGTGCCGCCGGAACCGATGATTGCCGGGCCGCAGTATGGTTATCGGCGCCGTGCACGTCTGGGGCTGGCCTGGCAACCCCGGCGACAGTCGTTGACGATGGGGTTCCGCCAGGCGGCATCCAACGATCTGGTGCCCATCAGCCACTGTCCGGTGCTGGCACCAGCGCTGGAGCGGCTGCTGCAACCGCTGCACGCCTGCCTGAGCAGCCTGCAAGCCGCCAATCGCCTGGGCCATGCGGAGCTGGTGCTGGCGGACAACGGCCCGCTTCTGGTGCTGCGCCATCTTGACGCGCTGAAACCGGCCGATCGCCAGGCGCTGCTGGCGTTTGCCGAGCAGCATACGCTAGCAGTTTTTCTGGCGGCCAACAGCGAACGGCTGGAAAAACTGTGCGGTGAAACGCCGTATTATCAGGTTGACGGACTACGCTTAGACTTCAGTCCGCGTGACTTCATTCAGGTCAATGACGCGGTAAACCAGCAAATGGTGGCTCAGGCCCTTGAATGGCTCGAGCTACAACCCAATGATCGTGTATTGGATCTGTTCTGCGGCATGGGCAACTTTACCCTGCCGCTGGCCCGGCGCGCCAAAGCGGTGGTGGGCATCGAAGGTGTTGCCACGCTGGTAGCGAATGGGCAATATAATGCACATAAGAATTTGCTGAATAATGCGTCTTTCTTCCATGAGAATCTGGAAGATGACGTTGAGCGGCAGCCTTGGGCAGCACAGGGATTTGATAAAGTGATGCTGGATCCTGCCCGCGCGGGTGCGGCTGGTGTGATGTCACATATTGTAAAACTGGCGCCAGAGCGAGTGGTTTACGTTTCCTGTAATCCCAGCACGCTGGCACGCGACAGCAAGGTATTGCTGGCCGCCGGTTATCGTCTTGCGCGTGTGCGAATGTTGGATATGTTCCCGCACACGGGGCATCTTGAATCAATGGCGCTGTTTATAAACGACACGGCGTCAGGGGCCGCTGCAAAGTAGGGAGAAGGTATGGTTGCGGTAAGAAGTGCACATCTGAACACGGCGGGCGAATTCGCGCTCGATGCGTGGATCGAAAGCCTTGGGCTACCTAACCCGCAGTCATGTGAGCGTTTAGCCGCAACCTGGCGCTACTGTGAGCAGCAAACTCAGCATCATCCCGATGCGCCGATCCTGTTATGGCGCGGTCTGGAAATGGTGGAAATCCTGTCGACGCTCAGCATGGACAACGACAGCATGCGCGCCGCGCTGCTGTTCCCGCTGGTTGATGCCAACGTGGTGGCGGAAGATACCCTGAGCGAGACCTTCGGCAAGGGCATCGTCGCCCTGGTGCACGGCGTGCGCGACATGGACGCCATTCGTCAATTGAAGGCGACGCACAACGATTCGATGGGCTCTGAGCAGGTCGATAACGTGCGCCGCATGCTGCTGGCGATGGTGGAAGATTTCCGCTGCGTGGTGATCAAGCTGGCGGAGCGTATCGCCCATTTGCGAGAGGTCAAGGACGCGCCGGAAGACGAACGTGTACTGGCGGCCAAAGAGTGTTCCAACATTTATGCGCCGCTGGCTAACCGGCTGGGTATCGGCCAGTTGAAATGGGAGCTGGAGGATTTCTGCTTCCGTTATCTGCACCCGGAAGAATACAAGCGCATTGCCAAGCTGTTGCATGAACGACGCATCGATCGCGAGCAGTTTATCGACGACTTCGTCTCCTCGTTGCGCAAGGCGATGGTCGACGAAGGCATCAAGGTCGATATTTATGGCCGGCCAAAACACATCTACAGCATCTGGCGCAAAATGCAGAAGAAGGCGCTGGCGTTCGATGAGCTGTTCGACGTGCGCGCGGTGCGTATCGTGGCCGAACGTCTGCAAGACTGCTACGCGGCGCTGGGCATCGTGCATACCCATTTCCGCCACCTGCCTGACGAGTTCGACGACTATGTCGCCAACCCGAAACCGAACGGCTATCAGTCAATCCATACCGTGGTGCTCGGGCCGCGCGGCAAAACGGTTGAAATCCAGATCCGTACCCGGCAGATGCATGAAGACGCCGAGCTGGGCGTGGCGGCACACTGGAAATACAAAGAGGGCGCCATCGCCACGGTGCGCTCCGGCTATGAAGAACGTATTGCCTGGCTACGCAAGCTGATTGCCTGGCAGGAAGAAATGGCCGACTCCGGCGAAATGCTCGACGAAGTACGCAGCCAGGTGTTCGACGACCGGGTGTACGTATTTACGCCGAAGGGCGACGTGGTGGATCTGCCGGCCGGCTCTACGCCGCTGGATTTCGCCTACCACATTCACAGCGATGTCGGTCACCGCTGTATTGGCGCCAAGATTGGCGGGCGTATCGTGCCGTTTACCTATCAGTTGCAGATGGGCGATCAGATCGAAATCATCACCCAGAAGCAGCCGAACCCCAGCCGTGACTGGCTGAACCCGAACCTGGGCTACGTGACCACCAGCCGCGGCCGTTCTAAGATACACAACTGGTTCCGCAAGCAGGATCGTGACAAGAATATACTGGCCGGACGGCAAATGCTCGACAATGAGTTGGAGCATCTTGGCATCAGCCTGAAGGACGCGGAAAAGCTGCTGATCCCGCGTTACAACATGAACTCGCTGGATGAAGTGCTGGCGGCGATCGGCGGCGGCGATATTCGCCTCAATCAGATGGTCAACTTCCTGCAAGGCAAGTTCAACAAACCGAGCGCCGAGGAGCAGGATCGCGAAGCCCTGCGTCAACTGGTGCAGCACAAGGCGCCGCCGACTACGCGTCGCAAGGATGACGGTCGGGTGGTGGTGGAGGGCGTTGGCAACCTGATGCATCACATCGCGCGTTGCTGCCAACCGATCCCGGGCGATGACATCATTGGCTTTATCACCCAGGGGCGTGGGATCTCGATCCACCGCGCCGATTGCGATCAACTGGCCGAACTGCAATCCCATGCTCCGGAGCGTATCGTCGACGCGGTGTGGGGCGAAAGCTATTCCAGCGGCTATTCGCTGGTGGTGCGCGTAACGGCCAACGATCGCAGTGGTCTGCTACGCGATATCACCACCATCCTGGCCAATGAAAAGGTCAACGTGCTGGGCGTGGCCAGCAGGAGCGATACCAAAAAGCAGGTGGCAACCATCGATATGGATATCGAAATCTACAACCAGCAGGTGCTGGGGCGGGTGTTGGCCAAGCTGAACCAGTTGCCGGACGTGATCGATGCCAAGCGGCTGCACGGCAGCTGAATCCCCGGCGTGTTTCGTGCCGTCTGGTTGCCGGGGGGAGATCCCTCCGGCATCACCCCCTATGGGCCGTAACCGGCCCTTTCTTTTGCCAGAGATGTTTACATGACTCAACCTATTGCCTTGCAGCGTCTGCTTACCATCATGAAAACGCTGCGCGACCCCGACAGCGGTTGCCCGTGGGATCGCCAACAGACCTTTGCCAGCATTGCGCCCTACACGCTGGAAGAAACCTACGAAGTGCTGGACGCCATCGCGCGTCGCGACTATGCCGATCTGCGCGACGAGCTGGGGGATCTGCTGTTCCAGGTAGTGTTCTATGCCCAGATGGGGCAAGAGCAGGGGCTGTTCGATTTCAACGACCTGTGTAATGCCATCAGCGATAAGCTGGAGCGGCGTCACCCGCACATCTTTGGTGATGCCGTGGCGCGCGATGTCGGTGCGGTGGCTGCCCGCTGGGAACAGCTGAAGGCCGGGGAGCGCGCGGAGAAGGCGTTGCATTCGGTGCTGGACGACATTCCCACGGCGCTGCCGGCGCTGATGAAGGCGCACAAAATTCAAAAGCGCTGTGCCTCGGTGGGGTTTGACTGGCATACCCTTGGTCCGGTGCTCGACAAAGTGTACGAAGAAATCGACGAAGTGATGCACGAAGCGCAGCAGGCGGTGGTCGACCCACAGAAGTTGGAAGAGGAAATCGGCGACCTGCTGTTCGCCACGGTGAATCTGTCACGCCATCTGGGCCATAAGGCGGAAACCGCGCTCCAGGCCGCCAATCGCAAGTTCGAGCGACGCTTCCGTCAGGTGGAAAGCCTGATCGCGCAGCAGGGCCTGACGACGGAGGAGGCCACGCTGGAACAGATGGAGCAGGCCTGGCAACAGGTGAAGAAAGCCGAAAACTAAACGGCTTTTTTGTTGTCTCATCAGCGGTAGGGTAATCCTGCCGCTTGTTTGATCGGTGACAAGGTTCGTCCAAGCTGAAACGGTTAAGCTGAAAATGGTTTCGCCGCCGTGCATCGGGGCGAGGGGAAAAGGCCAACAAACTGAAATGTAAGACGTTTTAGCGCGGCAGAATGGCATTAAACAAAAACTTTTCCCACTAACTCATTGTTTTGAAAAGAGTGAGTCGACGGCGCTGACAGGCTAAACCTCGAGGAACATACGGTGACGACAGAGATGATGGCGAGTAAAACGATCGTTTGTAGGTCAAGAGAGGTTCGGGTATACTACTTTCCCGTCTTGGTTCTTCCATCGTCTTTAAACCTAAACTCTCAGGTTCAGCATGACAACTAATTATATTTTTGTGACCGGCGGGGTCGTATCCTCTCTGGGTAAAGGCATTGCCGCAGCCTCTCTGGCGGCTATTCTTGAAGCCCGTGGCCTCAACGTTACCATCATGAAACTGGACCCGTACATCAACGTGGATCCGGGCACCATGAGCCCGATCCAGCATGGGGAAGTTTTCGTCACCGAAGACGGCGCTGAAACCGATCTGGACTTGGGTCACTACGAGCGCTTCATCCGCACCAAAATGACGCGCCGTAACAACTTCACCACTGGCCGTATCTATTCCGACGTACTGCGTAAAGAGCGCCGTGGCGATTACCTGGGCGCGACCGTACAGGTTATCCCGCACATCACCAACGCTATCAAGGAACGCATCATCGAAGGTGGCGAAGGCCACGATGTGGTGCTGGTGGAAATCGGCGGTACCGTCGGCGACATCGAATCGCTGCCGTTCCTCGAGGCCATCCGCCAGATGGCGGTTGAAGTGGGCCGCGAGCATACGCTGTACATGCACCTGACGCTGGTGCCGTACATGGCCGCTGCCGGTGAAGTAAAAACCAAGCCTACCCAGCATTCCGTAAAAGAGCTGCTTTCCATCGGTATCCAGCCGGATGTGCTGATTTGCCGTTCCGATCGCGTGGTTCCTGCTAACGAACGCGCCAAAATCGCACTTTTCTGCAACGTGCCGGAAAAAGCGGTTATCTCGCTGAAAGACGTTGATTCTATTTATAAAATTCCAGGCCTATTGAAATCTCAGGGGCTTGATGATTATATTTGTAAACGATTCAGCCTGAACGTGCCGGAAGCCAATCTGGCCGAATGGGAACAGGTGATTTACGAAGAAGCGAACCCAGGCGGCGAAGTAACCATCGGCATGGTCGGCAAGTACGTCGAACTGCCGGATGCCTACAAGTCGGTGATCGAGGCGTTGAAGCACGGTGGCCTGAAGAACCGTCTGACGGTCAACATCAAGCTGATCGATTCGCAGGACGTTGAAACCCGCGGTGTCGACGTGCTGAAAGGTCTGGATGCGATCCTGATCCCTGGCGGCTTCGGTTACCGTGGCGTTGAAGGTAAGGTGATGACCGCGCAGTACGCGCGTGAAAACAATATTCCGTATCTGGGCATCTGCCTGGGTATGCAGGTTGCGCTGATGGAGTTCGCCCGTAACGTAGCGGGTATGGAACACGCCAACTCGACCGAATTTGTGCCAGACTGTAAATATCCTGTGGTGGCGTTGATCACCGAATGGCGCGACGAAGACGGCAACGTTGAAGTGCGTACCGAAGAAAGCGATTTGGGCGGCACGATGCGCGTCGGTGGTCAGCAATGTCACCTGACCGACAACAGCCTGGTGCGCCAGATGTACGGCGAAGCCACCATCGTTGAGCGTCACCGTCACCGTTATGAAGTCAACAACATGCTGTTGAAGCAGATCGAAGCTGCCGGGTTGCGTGTGGCAGGCCGTTCCGCAGACAACAAGCTGGTAGAAATTATCGAGCTGCCGAACCACCCATGGTTTGTTGCTTGTCAGTTCCACCCTGAGTTTACTTCGACGCCGCGTGATGGGCATCCGTTATTCGCTGGCTTTGTCAAGGCGGCGGGTGAGCACCAGAAGCGTCAAGTGAAATAAGAGTTTTGGTAGGCAACGCGCGGCATAAACCGCGCGTTGTTTGTCTGGGATTTGTTACCCAACGGATTTCGAGCTGCATTCAGTCGGCAAGGATGTGCATCCTCGACAGCCTGGACCACCAGGTGACTGGGGCGAGCAGCCGCAGCCAACAACGATGCGGCTTGAAAAACCAAGGGTATATTCAACTTGTGACTGAGGAAAACCTATATGTCCAAAATCGTTAAAGTCATCGGCCGTGAAATCATCGATTCACGCGGCAACCCAACCGTTGAAGCCGAAGTGCATCTGGAAGGCGGTTTCGTTGGTCTGGCTGCTGCGCCGTCAGGTGCTTCTACCGGTTCCCGTGAAGCACTGGAACTGCGCGACGGTGACAAGTCTCGTTTCCTGGGTAAAGGCGTACTGAAAGCCGTTGCAGCAGTAAATGGGCCAATCGCTCAGGCCGTGCTGGGCAAAGATGCCAAAGACCAGGCGAACATCGACAAGATCATGATCGAGCTGGACGGCACCGAGAACAAATCCCAGTTCGGCGCCAACGCCATTCTGGCGGTTTCCCTGGCTGCGGCCAAGGCGGCTGCGGCCTCTAAAGGCATGCCGCTGTACGAGCACATCGCTGAACTGAACGGCACCCCAGGCAAATTCTCCATGCCTCTGCCGATGATGAACATCATCAACGGCGGCGAGCACGCCGACAACAACGTCGACATTCAGGAGTTCATGATTCAGCCGGTTGGCGCCAAGACGCTGAAAGACGCGGTACGTATCGGTTCCGAAGTGTTCCACCACCTGGCGAAAGTGCTGAAGGCCAAAGGCCTGAACACCGCCGTTGGCGACGAAGGCGGCTACGCGCCTAACCTGGGTTCCAACGCCGAAGCGCTGGCAGTTATCGCCGAAGCGGTGAAAGCGGCCGGTTACGAGCTGGGCAAAGACGTGACCCTGGCGATGGACTGTGCAGCATCCGAATTCTACAAAGATGGCAAATATGTGCTGGCTGGCGAAGGCAACAAAGCCTTCACTTCTGAAGAGTTCACCCACTTCCTGGAAGAGCTGACCAAGCAGTACCCGATCGTGTCTATCGAAGACGGTCTGGACGAATCTGACTGGGACGGTTTTGCTTACCAGACCAAAGTGCTGGGCGACAAAATCCAGCTGGTTGGCGACGATCTGTTCGTTACCAACACCAAAATCCTGAAAGAAGGCATCGAGAAAGGCATCGCCAACTCCATCCTGATCAAATTCAACCAGATCGGTTCTCTGACCGAAACCCTGGCTGCAATCAAGATGGCTAAAGATGCTGGCTACACCGCGGTGATCTCTCACCGTTCAGGTGAAACCGAAGACGCGACCATCGCCGATCTGGCGGTAGGCACTGCGGCTGGCCAAATCAAGACCGGTTCCATGAGCCGTTCTGACCGCGTCGCCAAATACAACCAGCTGATTCGTATCGAAGAAGCGCTGGGCGACCGCGCGCCATTCAATGGCCTCAAAGAAGTTAAAGGTCAGTAATCACGCTTTTCCCGGTGATTAATTTAAAACCCGCTACGGCGGGTTTTTTTATGGCTGTCGATCGTATAGGCAATAATAACGGTGAGTGCGGTTATAAATAGTTTGATAGTAGTTCCTGTATTATTAATTCATTTAAACAATATTCTTATCCATTTGGTTTTATTTAACTAATAAAAATAAATATTTATTTATTCCATTTGGTTTGGCGTTATATTCATCTGTTACTAGACTCAATTCTGGCAAATAAACTTCATACTGTGGCCAAGGTGATAAAAATTGGCAGAGTGGGGAACCATGCGCAAAAGAATTGTGATCGTTGGTGGCGGTACGGGTGGCACCATACTGGCTAATCTTCTTGCCGCCAAGCTGCATCGTGAAATTATTAATAATAAAGTCGAGTTATTAATGATATCGCAAACGGCGCTGCATTATTACAAGCCAGCATTTATGTATGTGGCGTTTAATGCATTTTTTAAACAGGAATTAATGCGCTCGCAGCAAAGTCTGTTGCGGCCAGAAATTAAATTTGTCGTCGATAAGGCGGAACGTTTTGATTTCCAGCAGCGCCAGGTTGTAACGCATAGCGGAAATAAATACGGCTACGATTTTTTGGTATTCGCTACCGGCTGCGTTCCCTGGCCGGATAAAATAACCGGCCTGGCGCAGGCCGGCGATCATTTCTATCAATATACGGCAGCACGGCAACTGGCGCACAAGCTGGCGACCATTGAAAAAGGCCGCATCTTTATTACCGTTTCCTTCCCACAGACTCCCAACGTCCCACATCAGTGCGGCATCGCACCGATTGAAACCACGCTGATGCTGGATGATTATCTGCGGCGGCGCGGGGTGCGCAAGGCGGTCGAGATTGTTTACACCTATCCGACGATTTCACAGCTGTTGCGCAACTGCCTGTTTTTACAACGCCCCACCGGTGAAGCGTTGCCGGCGATATTTGAAGCGCGCGGCATCAGGCACCAGCGGGGATTCACTCTCGATCGGGTGGATACCGAACGGCGCGTGGCCTATTCCGCCGAGGGGGAAGAGCAACCGTTCGATATTCTGATGGCAACGCCACCGATCCGAGCGGTGGAGGCGGTACGCAATACCGGTTTGAGCGACATTGATAACGGTGAGGGCTGGCTGCCGACCGATCCGCAAACGTTGCAGGTTTATGGCCAGCAAGGAGTGTATGTGATTGGCGATACGGTGGATCTGCCGATCAGCAAGGCTGGAGGGTCTTGCCATAATCAGGCGCCGGTGATTGCCGACAATATCGTAGCGGAAATGCGGCTTGGACAACCGATCTGTCATTACGACGGCAAGGTGCAGGCGGTGGCGCAAATGGGGCTGCAGGCGGGTATGCCGCTGGTTTATGACTACCGTCACGACGTGGTGCCGACTCCGGCCACCAAGCTGGGCGGCATGCTACGCAACGGATTTAACCGCGGTCTGTATTGGGCCACGGTACGCGGGTTGATTTAAGGAGGCGCCATGGAAGCAACGCAGAACGAGGCGCTGACGGCGCTGATGGATAAATTATCTCCGCTGTTGGCGAGCGGCAGGTTGGACAACGTTGTCGACCTGCTGTCGCTGCTGTCGGATCTGACCGATATCGCCGACAACGCGCTGGTGGAGAAACTGGCAGGGCTGTTTGAGGATCTCACCGCATTGGGTTGGGAAGGCGGCATGGCACTAAAAATGGCGCACAGCGAACTGCAACGCGATGCGCCGACCGCCAGTTTGCGTGCGTTATATGGGGTGCTGCGCCAGCCGGATACCCTGCTGGGGTTGATGCTGGTATTGCGCACGTTGCAAATCATCGGGCAGCGTATGCGTAGCAGCCGCTTACCGGCGGAATCCCCCGAAGAGTAATTCTTCCACTGTTCATCGTACAGGACGCGTCTATGTCTACTCATCCAGTCAAACAGGCTTTTGCCACTCGTGCGATTCATTACGGTTATGATCCGCAGCAGTATCACGGCGCGCTTTGCCCACCGGTATTTATGAGTTCGACCTTTACCTTTCCCTCGGCGGAGTATGGCGGTGCCTGCTTTGCCGGCACTGAGCACGGCTATTTTTATTCACGCATTGCCAACCCGACCCTGCACCTGCTGGAGCAGCGTATTGCCAATCTGGAGGGCGGCGAGGCGGCGGTGGCCTTTTCCTCCGGCATGGGGGCGGTGACCGCCTGTTGCTGGACGCTGCTGGCGCCGGGCGATGAACTGATCGTTGATGAAACCATTTATGGTTGCACGTTCAGTTATTTTCATCATGGTCTGGCACGTTTTGGCGTCAAGGTGACGCACGTTGACATGACGCAGCCAGAGAAGCTGGCGTCGGCCATTGGCCCGCGTACCCGTCTGGTGTACTGCGAAACGCCCGCCAATCCGAACATGCGTCTGGTGGATATTCAGGCGGTGGCGGAGATTACGCATCGCCAGCGCGCGCTGCTGCTGGTCGACAACACCTATTGCACGCCGTATCTGCAACAGCCGCTGGCGCTGGGGGCGGATATCGTGGTGCATTCTGCCACCAAATACCTTGGTGGTCATGGCGATCTGCTGGCCGGCTTGGTGATCACCACCTCGGAACTGGCGCAACAGATCCGCCTTATCGGCCTCAAGGACATGAACGGTGCGGTGCTGTCGGCGCAAGATGCGGCGCTGTTGCTACGTGGCTTGAAGACGCTGCCGCTGCGTATGCAACGACACTGCGATACCGCTCAGCGGCTGGCGGAAATGCTTGCCCGCCATCCGGCGGTGGCGCAGGTATATTATCCGGGCCTGGACACCTTTCCGCAGTACGCGCTGGCACAGCGGCAGATGGCGCGTCCCGGCGGCATGATCGCCTGTGAACTGAAAGGTGGAATGGCGGCAGGCATCGCTTTCCTCAACGCGTTGCAATTGATCTTGCGGGCGGTCAGCCTGGGGGATTGCGAAACGCTGGCGCAGCACCCGGCGAGCATGACTCACTCGGCCTACAGCGAGCAAGAGCGCCAACGTCACCACATCAGTGACGGATTGATCCGTCTGTCTGCCGGTCTGGAAGACGTGGAGGATCTGCGCGCCGATATCGAACAGGCGCTGGCAAAGGTGAAGTGATTCCAGGGGAGACGCGGCCCTTTGATCGACGAAAGGGCCGCAGCGGTTTAAGCGAGATACGGGGTGATGTCGGCCAGGACACCGTCATCGGCAATCAGGGCGGCGCTGGCGGCAATATCCGGCGCCAGCCAGCGATCCTGGTGATACGGCGCAACGCTCTGTCGCAGCCGTTGCCAGGCACGCCCGGTGCCGACGCCGAAGCGGGTAGGCGTCAGGAACTCAAACGCCTGGGCGGCCAGCAGGTATTCAATCGCCAGAATCTGTCGGCAGTTGGCCACCGCCTTATGCAAGCGCAGCGCCGCACCGGTGCCGAGGCTGAGGTGATCTTCCTGCAATGCCGAGGTGACGTAGTTGTCCACCACGCACGGCTGCGCCAACTGGCGGTTTTCCGCACACAGCGCGGCGGCGACGTATTGAGCGATCATCATGCCGGAGTTGACCCCCGGCTCGCTGACCAGAAACGCCGGCAGGCCGCTGACCAGTGGGTTGATCAGGCGATCGATGCGGCGTTCGGCGATCCCCCCCAGTTCTGCCAGGGCAATCGCCAGCAGATCGGCGGCCATTGCTACCGATTCGCCGTGAGGATTGGCCTGCGATACCACACGGTAGCGTTGCGGTGTGCCCAGTAGCAGTGGGTTATCGCTGGCACCGTTCAGCTCGTTTTCAATCTGCCGTGCGGCATGCGCCCACTGATCGCGGCAGGCGCCGTGCACCTGTGGTATGGAACGAATGCTTAATGCATCCTGGGTGCGGATGCCTTCTGCGGCGGCAATCACTTCGCTGCCGCTCAGCAAGGCGCGCAAATTATGCCCCACCTGTTGCATGCCGGGATGCGGCTTCAAGGCCAGGATCTCCTGGTCGAAGGCCGCCTGCTGACCGCGTAACGCTTCAAAACTCATCGCACCCAGTACATCGCCCCAACGCAGCAGACTCCAGGCATCGGCCAGTGCCAGGCAGGCCAGACCGGTCATGCACGGCGTACCGTTCACCAGGCACAGACCGTCCTTGGCGCCGAGCGGTGGCAGCACAATCTGTTCCTCGGCCAGTGCCTGGCTGGCGGCGACAATCTGTCCGCGATAGCTGACCTGACCGAGGCCAAGCAGCGCCACGCCAACGTGCGCCATATGCGTCAGATAGCCGACCGAACCCTGCGCAGGTACCTGTGGCGTAATGCCACGGTTGAGCAACGCCAGCAGCGCTTCCACCAGCGGACGCTGGATGCCGGATTTGCCGTGGCTGTAATTGATCACGGCGCAGCAGACGATCGCCCGCGTCTGGCTATCGCTGAGCGGCGCACCGACACCGCAGGCATGGCTCAGCAGGGTATTGCGTGACAGTTGCGCCAACTGTTCACCGTGCAGCGCCTGATTGCACAGCGCGCCGAGTCCGGTATTAACGCCGTAAGCGCGCTGTTCGCCGTCGACAATCTGCCTGACGATGCCGTGCGCATTGTCGATACGCGCCCAGGCGGCAGGGGACAGGCTGAGCGGCGCACCGTCGCGCGCTACTGCCACCACGTCCTGCCAGCGCAGCGGCTGGCGATCAATCTCCACGCCGGAAACGGAATGCATCATGGTTCTCCTCAGGCGCTGGCCATCATCATTGGACGCGGTTTTTGCATGTTTTCATCCAGCGCCAATCGGCGCTGTACAAAACGGTTGACGTATTCATCTGCCGGATTATTCAGGATCTCCTGCGGGGTGCCGACCTGGATCAGCTTGCCGTCCTTCAAGATGGCGATACGGTTACCGATGCGTACCGCTTCATCCAGATCGTGAGTGATGAATACCAGCGTCTTATGCAGCTCTTTTTGCAGTGCCAGCAGTTGATCCTGCATCTCGGCGCGGATCAGCGGATCGAGGGCGCTGAACGCTTCATCCAGCAGAATGATATCGGTGTCGGTGGCCAGGGCGCGCGCCAGTCCGACGCGTTGGCGCATACCGCCGGAAAGTTGATGCGGATAGGATTTCTCATAGCCTTTCAGGCCAACGGTGTCGATCCAGTGTTGCGCTCGCGCCTGAAAAACTTCTCTGGTTTCACCGCGCACCTTCAGGCCGTAGCCGACGTTCTCCAGCACCGTCTTATGCGGCAGCAGGCCGAAGCTCTGGAACACCATACTGATTTTGTGCCGGCGAAAATGTTCGAGCTGTTTTTCGTCGTAGCGCAGAATGTCTTCGCCGTCGACCAGGATCTCGCCGCTGGTCGGCTCGATCAGGCGGTTGAAGTGGCGCACCAGGGTGGATTTTCCCGATCCGGACAACCCCATAATGACAAAAATCTCACCGGCAGCGATGCTCATCGACAGATCGTGTACGCCGATCACGCAGCCGGTTGCTGACTGCACCTCTGGCTTGGTTTTCCCTTGCTGGCTCAGCGCCAGCGCCTCGGTGGTGCGTTGGCCAAAGATCTTGTAAACGTTTTTGATTTCGATTTTATTCATCAGGATTCCCTCGCAACAACCGCAGAGCGGCCATAGGCCTGAGTGATGCGGTCAATGACCACGGCGAGAATGACAATGGCCAGGCCGGCTTCCAGCCCCAGCCCGACGTTCAGCGTCTGGATGCCCACCAGTACGTCCTCGCCCAGCCCGCGTGCGCCGATCATCGACGCCACCACCACCATTGACAGCGACATCATGGTGGTTTGGTTGATACCGGCCATAATGCTCGGCAGTGCCAGCGGCAGCTGGACGCCGAACAGTTTTTGCCACCGGTTGGCACCAAATGCGGTGACCGACTCCATCACTTCCTTATCGACCTGGCGAATACCCAGATCGGTCAGGCGGATCAGCGGCGGCGTGGCGTAAATCACCGTCGCCAGGATCGCTGGCACCTTGCCCAGGCCGAACAGCATCAGCACCGGGATCAGATAGACAAAGCTTGGCATGGTCTGCATTACGTCCATCAGCGGCATCATCACCGCCCGCACGCGATCGCTGCGCGCGGCCAAAATACCCTGTGGGATGCCGATGATCACCGCCAGCAGCGTAGCAACCAGCACCAGCGCCAGCGTTTGCATCAGTTTGTCCCACATGCCGGCGGCGCCAACCAGCAGCAGCAGCCCGACCATCACCGCTGTCGGCAGCCAGCGGCGGGTCGCATGCCAGGCCAGCAAGCCGACGACCGCCAGCATTAGCCACCACGGCGTAGCACGCAGCAGGCCTTCCAGTTGAATCACCGCCCACAGCAGGCTGTCGGAAATGTTGCGAAACATATCGCCGTAGTTGTTGACCAGGATATCGACCCAGCCATTAATCCAATCGGCAATCGAGAAGGTAAAGCGTTCTGGAAACATAGATATAGCCCCTGTCTGGACCGGGGTTCAGCCGGCCCCGGTAGTTATCTAACGTCAGTCGCCTTACAGGGACGCCTGGATTTTCTTCGCTGCGTCTTCGCTCACCCAGCTTTGCCAGATTTCCGGGTGCTGCTTGAAGAACTCCAGCGCCAGCTTGTCTGAACGGATGCGCTCTTTGCTCATCCGTGCCAGATTCTGGTTCAGCAGATCGAGCGGCAGATTGATCTTGCCCAGCACCGCTACCAGTTCTGGCGCCTGCTGATTGAAGACGCTGGAAAGACCGACTTTGATCTGAATGTTTTTATCCACGCCGGGTTCTTCCAGTTTGACCAAATCGAGCTGACCCATCAGCGGCGTAGGCGACCAGTAGTAGAACAGGATCGGTTCGCCGCGGCGGTAGCTGGAGAGAATGGCGGTATCCAGCGCCGGTCCGGTGCCGGGGCGGAAATTGGTCAGCTTGTCGTCCAGTTTGAATTTTTTCAGGATGGCGGTGTTGTCCAGCTCGCAGGTCCAGCCCGCCGGACAGTTATAGAAGCGGCCTTTGTTCGGCTCTTCCTGATCCTTGAATACCTGCGCGTACTTCGCCAGATCCGGAATGCTTTTCAGATCGGGCGCCGACGGCTTGATGTTACGTTTGGCGTCGCCTTCGACCACATAGCGTGGCACATACCAGCCTTCCACCGCACCAACGATTGGCGCGCCGACGCTGACCGCCTTGCCGGCTTTTTCGGCCTTGTTCCACACTTCACTGCGGCCAATCCACTCTTCGGCAAACACCTGGATATCGTTGGTGCCGACCGCCTGCTCCATGGTGATAGAGTTACCCGGCAGCGCATCGGTTTTGCAGTCATAACCCTTTTGCAGCACGTATTGCATGATGTCGGTCAGCAACATGCCGCTTTCCCAGTTCAGTCCGGCAAACTTGACCGGTTTGCCGGACTCGCACCAGCCGGCCGCCTTGGCAGAACTGCTGGCAAACGTTAATCCGAGTGCAATAAGCGGTACCCATAGTGTTTTAAAAATAACTGACGTTGTGGTTTGCATGATTATCTTTCCCCATTATGTGTTTGGGAGAATGTAAGGGCCCGGGAACGGCGGGCCCCGTCACTACAGACCCTGGGGTGAGGTGGCGACAGGTGATCCCCCGCCTTTTTTGCGCACCCACATCCAGTAAGCCAGGGTGAGCAATGCCACCCAGACCAGTCCGACATACAGTGCGATCCGGCTTTCCTCGAAGTAACCGAGCAGGCCAATCACAAAGAACATAAACGCCGTCGCCAGCAAGGGGGCCAGCGGCCACCACGGTACCGGGAAGCTCAGGCTGGCAATCTCCGCCTTGCTCAGCGTGCGGCGCATGGCGATCTGCGACAGCAGGATCATCAGCCACACCCAGACGGTGGCGAAGGTAGCGATAGAGGCGATGATCATAAATACCTGTTTCGGTATCAGGTAGTTGAGCACCACCCCCAGCAGCAGCGCCAGCGACATCACCAGCACCGTCATCCACGGCACGCCGTTGCCGGTCAGCCGGGTAAAGCTCTTCGGCGCCTGACCTTCCTGCGCCATGCCGTACATCATGCGGCCGGCGCCGAAAATATCGCTGTTGATGGCGGAAATGGCGGCGGTGATCACCACCAGGTTAAGCAGGTGAGCGGCAGAGCTGATGCCCAGACTGCTGAAGATCTCGACAAACGGGCTGCCGTTCTGGCCGATGCTGTTCCACGGGTATATCGCCATCAGTACCAGCAGCGTCAGCACGTAAAACAGCAGGATGCGCAACGGTACCGCATTGATCGCCCGCGGCAGCATTTTGGCCGGATCCTTTGCTTCACTGGCGGTGATGCCAATGATTTCGATACCGCCAAAGGCGAACATCACCACCGCCAGCGAGGCCACCACGCCGCCGATGCCGTTCGGCATAAAACCGCCGTGTTGCCACAGGTTGTCAAAGCCGGTGGCGGCCTGGGTCTGGCCGAAGCCAAACAGCATGACCGCCGCGCCGCCGACGATCATCGCCACGATCGCGGCGACCTTGATCAGCGACAGCCAGAATTCCATTTCGCCAAACACCTTGACGTTGCACAGGTTGAGCGCGCCAATGAAGAAGATAATGCTCAATACCCACACCCACTGGGCGACATCCGGGAACCACAGCCCCATGTAAATGCCGAAGGCGGTGACGTCCGCCAGTGCGACGATCACCATTTCGAAGGTATAGGTCCAGCCGGTCAGAAAACCGGCCAGCGGGCCGAGGTAGTGACTGGCATAGTGGCCGAACGAACCGGAAACCGGCTGGTGTACCGCCATTTCTCCCAGTGCACGCATCACCATGAACACCGCCGCGCCGCCGACCAGGTAGGCCAGCAGTACCGCCGGCCCGGCCAGTTGGATAGCGCCGGCCGAACCGTAAAACAGCCCGGTACCAATGGCTGAACCGAGCGCCATAAAACGAATGTGCCGCGCGTTCAGGCCGCGCCGCAACTGAGAAGGTTGTGTTTCGTCGTTACGCATGTTGCTCTCCGTATTTTGCGTTGTTATCGGACGGGCAGCGCTATCCCGCCAGGGTTGTCCCGGCGGGATAGGTACGAACTTGATGTAGGGTAGCGGCGGTTATGCCTGGCTTGGCAACAACGCCGCAGGGACTAACGCCGTCAGATGACCGGCCGCCAACAGCAGGCTGGCGGCTTCAATGTCGGGGGCGAAGAAACGATCCTTGTCGTAATAACTGACGTGTTCGCGCAGCAGGCGGCGTGCCTGTTCCAGCCCTTCGGTGCTGTGCAGCCCTTTGCGCAGATCCAGCCCCTGGCAGGCGGCCAGCCATTCCACGGCGATAATGCCGCGTACGTTGTCGGCCATTTCCCACAGTCGCCGACCGGCGGCTGGCGCCATCGACACATGATCTTCCTGATTGGCCGAGGTCGGGATGCTGTCGACGCTGGCCGGGTGCGCCAGCGCCTTGTTTTCACTGGTCAGCGCCGCGGCAGTCACCTGGGCTATCATAAAGCCGGAGTTCACCCCGCCGTTGTCCACCAGGAACGGTGGCAGTTGCGACATGTGTTTGTCCATCATCAGTGAAATGCGGCGTTCGGCCAACGAGCCGATTTCCGCCAGCGCCAGCGCCAGATTGTCTGCGGCCATCGCTACCGGCTCGGCGTGGAAGTTGCCACCGGACAGTACGTCGCCCTGTTCGGCGAACACCAGCGGGTTGTCTGACACCGCGTTGGCTTCAACTTCCAGCACTTCGCTGGCCTGGCGGATCTGCGTCAGGCAGGCGCCCATCACCTGCGGCTGGCAGCGCAGGGAGTAGGGATCCTGCACCTTGTCGCAGTTGCGATGCGAATCGGAGACCTCGCTGCGTTCACCCAGCAGGTGACGGTAAGCGGCGGCGGCGTCGATCTGACCGCGCTGGCCGCGTACGTCATGAATACGTGCATCAAACGGGCTGCGCGAGCCCAGCGCCGCTTCCACCGTCAGGCTGCCACACACCGTGGCGGCGGCGTACAGATCTTCGGCATCAAACAGGCCGCGCAGCGCAAAGGCGGTAGACACCTGGGTGCCATTCAGCAGCGCCAGGCCTTCTTTGGCCGCCAGCGTCAATGGCTTCAGCCCGGCCTTCGCCAGTGCGGCGTCGGCGCTCAGCCATTCACCCTGATGGCGCGCCTTGCCTTCGCCCAGCAGCAGCAGGCTCATGTGCGCCAGCGGCGCCAGATCGCCCGATGCGCCGACCGAGCCCTTCAACGGAATGTGTGGATAGACCTCGGCGTTGACCAATGCCATCAACGCTTCGATCACTTCACGACGAATGCCGGAAAAGCCGCGGGACAGGCTATTGATCTTCAGCACCATGATCAGCCGTACCAGATTGTCGTCGGTTGGTGCACCGACGCCGGCGGCGTGCGACAGCACGATCGAACGTTGCAGGTTTTCCAGATCCTCGCGCGCAATACGCGTCGAGGCCAGCAGACCAAAGCCGGTATTGATGCCGTAGGTCGTGCGGTTCTCTTCGACAATGCGTTCAACGCAGGCCACGCTGCGATCGATCGCCGCATAGGCGCTGTCCGGAAGCTGGAGTTTTACCGGCTGTTGATACACTTCGCGCAGTTGCGATAGCTGAAGTTTGCCTGGGCGGATAATCAAGGTTTTCATGCTTTGTTCCCCTGAGTCGCAGCGATCATCGGCAGGTTCAGGCCCTGTTCGCGCGCGCAGTCGATGGCGATGTCGTAACCGGCATCGGCATGACGCATTACGCCGGTAGCTGGATCGTTATGCAGTACGCGGGCGATGCGTTCGGCGGCTTCGTCGCTACCGTCGCAGACGATCACCATGCCGGAATGCTGTGAAAAGCCCATGCCGACGCCGCCGCCGTGGTGCAGTGAAACCCAGGTTGCGCCGCTGGCGGTATTCAGCAGGGCGTTGAGCAGCGGCCAGTCGGAAACGGCGTCGGAGCCGTCCTGCATGGCTTCGGTTTCGCGGTTCGGGCTGGCGACCGAGCCGGAGTCGAGGTGGTCACGGCCGATAACGATCGGTGCGGAAAGTTCGCCGCGGCGCACCATCTCATTGAACGCCAGGCCCAGCTTGGCGCGTTGACCAAGGCCAACCCAGCAGATACGTGCCGGCAGCCCCTGGAAGCTGATGCGCTCGCGGGCCATGTCCAGCCAGTGGTGCAGGTGCGCGTCGTCCGGGATCAGCTCTTTGACCATGGCGTCGGTTTTGTAGATGTCCTGCGGATCGCCAGACAGCGCAGCCCAGCGGAACGGGCCGACGCCACGACAGAACAGCGGGCGGATATACGCCGGTACGAAGCCCGGGAAGTCAAAGGCATTGTCGACGCCCATTTCTTTGGCCATCTGACGGATGTTGTTGCCGTAATCGAAGGTCGGAATGCCCATTTGCTGGAACGCCAGCATCGCCTGTACGTGCTCGGCCATCGATTGCTTGGCGGCCTGTACGACCCGCGCCGGTTCGCGCTGCGCGCGTTCACGGTATTCTTCCCAACTCCAGCCTTTTGGCAGATAGCCGTTCAGCGGATCGTGGGCGCTGGTTTGGTCGGTCACCATGTCCGGGCGTACGCCGCGTTTCACCAGCTCCGGCAGAATGTCTGCCGCGTTGCCGCACAGGGCAATGGACACCGCTTTACCGTCGGCGGTATAGCGTTTGATGCGCGCCAGCGCGTCGTCCAGATCGTTAGCCTGTTCGTCGACGTAGCGGGTCTTCAGGCGGAAATCGATGCGGCTTTGCTGGCATTCGATGTTCAGCGAACAGGCGCCGGCCAGCGTGGCGGCCAGCGGTTGCGCACCGCCCATGCCGCCCAGACCGGCGGTCAGAACCCAGCGGCCCTGCAGCTTGCCGTCGTAATGCTGACGGCCGGCTTCGACGAAGGTTTCATAGGTGCCCTGTACGATGCCCTGGCTGCCGATGTAAATCCAGCTGCCGGCGGTCATCTGGCCGTACATTGCCAGGCCTTTGGCATCCAGTTCGTTGAAGTGTTCCCAGGTGGCCCAGTGGGGCACCAGGTTGGAGTTGGCGATCAGCACGCGCGGCGCGTTGCTGTGGGTCTTGAACACGCCGACCGGTTTGCCGGATTGCACCAGCAGCGTTTCGTCGTCTTCCAGCGTTTTCAGGGTAGCGACAATTTTGTCGTAGCAGTCCCAGTCGCGGGCAGCTCGGCCGATACCGCCGTATACCACCAGTTCGTGCGGGTTTTCCGCGACCTCCGGATCGAGGTTGTTCATCAGCATGCGCAGCGGTGCTTCGGTCAGCCAGCTTTTTGCGTTTAGTGTTGTGCCGCGAGGCGCGCGTACATCGACGTTGCGAACTTTGTTATTTGCAGTCACAGCTTTTTCCTCAAACAGTATCGGTACAGATTGCATGACGCGGCTGGGTTAGTGCCTCGTCGTAATGGTGCGTAGGGTTTATTAACATATACTTGTATGTACAAGCATATGCAACATCAAGGGCGAAATACCGAAAAATAGCATAAGAAAAAATTATTAATGTTTAAAATCAGTGGTTTGTTTTTATTTTTTACACCGTTGGCTGCGGGGGAGCCGCCAGGAATAGTGAGCTATTCAACAAAATCGAATTAAAATCGCGTCATTTCTGAGCGTTAAGTCACAATAATTTTACATATCCATTACAGATTGTGGCGGGATATCAGTAAAGCGTATCGCTGGCGGTAACGGGCGCACCCTCTGCGCCCGTTCGCGGCTTAGCTGGCTGGTTGCAACAGCGGGCGACGCGTCATCTTGAACACGGTGGCGATGGCGGCGACCAGCGCCGGCACGCACAGGAACATCAGGATGCTTTGCACCTCCCATTGCAGTGCCAGCAGTTGCGCGCCGGTTAAGGTACCGGCTACGCCGCCAAAGCGCCCAATGCCCTGCATCCAGGCGATACCGGTAGCGCGGCTATGGGTAGGGTAATAGGTGGCCGCCAGCGTTTGCAGCCCGGACTGCGCGCCGTTCATCGCGATGCCCATCAGGAAGATCAACGCCCCGAGCAGTACGATATGACGGTCTTCCATCGCCATGGCCGCGATCAGCAGCGCGGTGACGACAAAGCCGCTCGACACCACCTTATGCGCATTCCAGCGATCCATCAGCCAGCCGGCGATCAAAATGCCTAGCGTACCGCCAAAGGTGAACAGCGAAGTCAGCAGCGCGGATTGTTCCAACTGGTAACCCAGACCCTGCATCAGGATCGGCATCCAGCTGAGCAGTACGTAGTAGATCACCAGCCCCATAAAGTAGGTGATCCATAGCATCAGGGTACCGACCAGGTACGGGCCGCTGAACAACAACCCAACGCTGGTTTTCGAGGTGGCCAGTTTTTCTTCGTACAGCAGGAAGTGGGTGACATGACTGATGTTCTGGCTGACAAAGCGCTGGGCGATGCGCTTGATTTTTTGCGCATCATGGCCGCGATTGACCATATATTTGACCGATTCCGGCAAAAACAGCACCAGCAACACCGTTAGCACCAGTGGAGCAATGGCGCCCAGCAGCAGCACGCTGTGCCAGCCGTACGCCGGAATCAACCAGGACGAGATGGCACCGCCCCCCGCCGCGCCCAGCGGAAAGCCGCAGTACATGGTGTTGATCGCCAGCGACCGACAGCGCTGCGGCGCGTATTCAGAAATCAGCGTGATGGCATTGGGCATCGCCGCACCCAGGCCCAGGCCGGTAAGGAAACGCCACAGCGTCAGGCTGTTCAGCGAACCGGCATAGGCGGTGGCCAGGCTGGACAGCCCGAAGAACAGACAGGAAAACACCAGCACCCGCTTGCGGCCGATGCGGTCAGACATTGGCCCGGCCACCAGGGCGCCGAGCGACAGACCTAACAGCGCGGCGCTCAGCACCGGCCCGA
The DNA here is from genome assembly GCF_057180665.1 of Serratia sp. Sp408. Taxonomy (NCBI): domain Bacteria; kingdom Pseudomonadati; phylum Pseudomonadota; class Gammaproteobacteria; order Enterobacterales; family Yersiniaceae; genus Serratia; species Serratia sp. Sp408. Next base: position 54,427 of record NZ_JBXUFT010000005.1, on the reverse strand, counting down.
GATCCTGTTTGACGATACCCCAGTCTTTTGCCACCGACGGCGCAATGTAACCCATTGCTGCGGTGTCGAAGCCGTCAATTGCCAGGATCAGAAAGCCGAGGATAATCAGGGTCCAGTGGAATAACGAAAACTTGCTGTCGTCAATTGCCTGCTGGATATTCAACTCGCTGGAAAATGCCATAGTCCCTCCCGGCCCGCCATGCCGTCAGTTGCAGGGGAATTGCCTGCAAGCCGCTTGATGTGGGCCTGTTTCACGGTTGTTGTTGTTACCGGAACGCACGCCCGGCTTGTGTTTGCATGTCTATACATCTGGGCGTCGGCGAGCAAAAATGTCAAATACATTTATCTTATCTGTTGCTTGTTTGTTAGATTTTGCGAGGCGGTCGATCTTCTGCTGCGCGATTTGGTCGCCGCCGTGGAATCTGCGATAATCACGCTTTATCCTTCCGAATTGAGAAACCGATGCAGTACCCGATTAATGAAATGTTCCAGACCTTGCAGGGTGAAGGTTACTTCACCGGCGTTCCGGCTATTTTTATCCGCCTGCAGGGCTGCCCGGTGGGATGCAGCTGGTGCGACACCAAACACACCTGGGAAAAGGAAGCCAATCGGGAAGTGGACATGCAGCGGATCCTGGTCAAAACCGAAGAAAGCGACGCCTGGGGCAGCGCCACGGCAGAACAGCTGCTCGAGGTGGTGCAACGGCAGGGTTACACCGCGCGCCATATCGTCATCACTGGCGGCGAACCCTGCATTTATGATTTGATCCCGTTGACCAAACTGTTCGAACTTAACGGCTACGCCTGTCAGATCGAAACCAGCGGCACCCATGAGATTTTGTGCACGCCAAGCACCTGGGTGACGGTTTCACCCAAAGTGAACATGCGTGGTGGCATGAAGGTATTGGAGCAGGCGCTGATGCGCGCCGATGAAATCAAGCACCCGGTGGGGCGTCAGCGTGATATCGAAGCGCTGGATGCGCTGCTGGATACATTGCACGATGAGAAGCGGCGGATTATCGCCTTGCAACCGATCAGTCAGAAAGACGAGGCCACCCGACTGTGCATTGAAACCTGCATCGCCCGCAACTGGCGGTTATCGATGCAAACCCATAAGTATTTGAATATTGCTTAACAGTGCAGGGCGTCGAGCCCAAAAATAATGGCCGTGGCATCGGTGCGGGCGGCGCTCACCGATGCCACGTCAAGTAGCAAGGGATCAGCCTTTATACACGCAGCCAGCGGTACAGGTTTCCTTGACCATCACGGCACTCAGTTCCGGCAATTGCGGTTTCAACTGCTGCCAAATCCAGGCGGCGAGCACTTCGCTAGTGGGATTTTCCAACCCTGGAATATCGTTCAGATAATGGTGATCCAACCGTTCCCAGACGGGAGTAAACACCGCTTTAAGTTCGGCAAAATCCATTACCCAACCGGTATAGGCATCGACCTCACCGGTCACTTCCAGACGCACCATAAACGAATGCCCATGCAGACGGCCACATTTATGCCCTTCCGGCACGTGCGGCAAACGGTGTGCGGCTTCAAACTGAAAATCTTTAAACAGCGTGGTTGCCATTATTACGGCCTCATTGACTCAAAAACCGGCGAAGTCTACCGGAAATGTACGCCGGGGGCTATCAGCTTGCCGTTTTATTCAAAGGTTCCTCGTACCAGCGGCTCGCCGTGATGCAGCATCAAACGCCCCTTTGCCCACAGCGAACAGGGCTGCAAGGCGTCATCCAGCAGCAGCAGGTCGGCATCTTTACCGACGCCGATCTCGCCCTTGTCTTGCAGTTTCAAGCGCCGAGCGACGTTGGATGCCACCAACGTCCAACATTGTTCGAGCGGCAGATCGCCGCTGAGATCGCGAATTTCGTCCAGCAGGCTGCCGAAACCGGCGACCGCCATGCCACAAACATTGCCGGCGTGGTCAAAGGCCGGAATGCTGCCGTTGCCATCGGAGCTGAGCGTCAGTTGCCCCAGTGGGATCCCCTCGTCCAGCGCCTCCAGTACCGCCTCGCTGGGTTTTACTGCGCCACGGGCGCCCAGATGCGGGCTAATCCCCGAGGTTAGATCGAGATTGACACCGTCCTGCCTGGCCAGGCGCATGGCATGCCGCCACAGGTGCTGCTGCCGATTGACGTGGGTAGGCAAGAAATGCCCGAGCGGCACCTCGCAGCGGTCGCGAATTTCTTCCAACGGCGTCAGGGCGGCCTGCGCGTTGCCCATATGCATCACCACCAGCCCCGGTTTCTGCGTCAACAAGGCTGCCGCGCGAGCCTGGGTCGCGATATGGATCAGCGCCTCGCAACTGGGTTGTGAAGAACGATGATCGGAAATCGCCGTTTTCACCCCCAATATCGGCTCGATAAAGGTGATGTCATCGCGTATCGACCCGGTGACGGTAATGGTCGGCACCTGATAGGAACCGGTCAGCATCCAGGCGGAAATGCCTTCGTTACGCAGCCCCATCACTTTGGCGAACAGCGACTGTACGTGGCGCGTTACGCCGTCGGTGCCGAGCAGCCCCATCACGCTGGTAATACCACAACGCAACAGCTGTGACAGTTGCACTTCCGGCGTGCGGGTGTGGAACCCGGCTTCGCCGCCGCCGCCAATCAGATGGACATGCTGGTCGATCAACCCCGGCGCCAGCAGACGATCGCCGGCGTCAAAGCGTTGGCAAGGTTGCAGCGCCGGCGCTGACAAATCCGCACCGATGGCCAGAATCCGGCCCATGCCGATCAACAGCTGCTGGCGTTGAATACCGTGTTCGGTCAGCAGCCGGGCGTTTTCGATCAGGCTGTAGCTCATTACATCCACCCCCGTTCCAGCAGTTGGCAGGTTTCCTCAAGGCCGGTCTGCCAGATGCGCTGCATATCGTCGTCGCTGCGTTGATATTCGCCGCCATAGTTGCCATCGCCGATATACGCCTTCACCGCGCTGGCCGGCAGCTGCGCCAGTCTGGCAACCTCGATGGCCGGTTTTTCCTGCTGCGGCATGGCGACGCCGGCTAGACGCGTCCAGGGGAAATTCTCCATCCACGAGGCGTGGGAGGCATTGGCGGAAAAGCTTTTCACCAATCCCATCACTTTTGGCGCAGCCCACCAGTTGTGCAGCTGCACGCGCGCGTCGTCATGCTGGTTGAGCCAGTTATGGATCTGTACCTGTACCGGGCTGTTGCCGCCGTGGCCATTGAGCAGAAATATACGGCGAAAACCGCTCTGGTACAGGCTGGAGAGCAGATCCTCCAGCAGCGCGTTATAGGTTGCCGGTCGTAAATTGATGGTGCCGGGGAATTGGCTGAAATAGGGGGCCATACCGAACGGCAAGCCGGGATACACCGCAATGCCCAGTCGTTCGCCGGCCTGTTCAGCCAGCCGGGAAGCCAGCAGGTGGTCGGTGCACAGGCTGAGATAGGCGTGTTGTTCGGTGCTGCCGAGCGACAGAATAACGCGATCGTCACGAGCGAGGTATTCCTGTACTTGAAACCAGTTCATTTCACTGATTTTCATTATTATCTCCTTGAAGAGCCAGGTGCTGGCAATAGTGATGCCAGGCGGGACGCAAGATTTCCCGCAGATAGCGGGGTTCCGGGGTATGGCGATATTCAAATACGCTGCTGGACGCCGGCAGCAGCGGTTGCAAATGGCTGTGACAACCGGTGCTGTAAATGATGGTTTTGTGGCTTGCCAGCGCCGCCGTCAGACCTTCATCTTCCAGCGCGGCGATGGCTATCTGGCCAAGATGCGGCGCAAAGGTTTTTACCCCTTCCAGCATGGCAGGCAGGAAGGCCTGATAGCGTGAAACCAGCAGCACCGAGCTATCGGCGCTGAGCTGAGCCAGCCGGGTACGGGTATCTTCGGCAGGGATCAGGTACGGGGCAAATACCGGCGTCTGTGGATCAATGCGCTGGCGCAAGCGCGGGATACAGTGTGGAATGGTCAGCCAGAACTGATAGCTGGCCAGTTTGTCCGCTGCCAGTTCGGCGAATTCGCGGAAGGTATAGGTATCGACCTGCTGCTGGTTGCCCAGAACGTCGCAGATGCTGGCGATATAACTGCGATTGATACGGTTGGAATTCCCCACCATCGCCATGCGCAGCGCGACGGGGGGAGCGGTGGCCGCCTGCATCTGATTCAACGCACCGATAAAGAACGACTCCGACAAGCCTAGCCGCGCGGCATCCTGCAACAGTTGTTGAAAGCGCTGGTGTAGCTGGCTGACCTGATCTTCATGGACCATCTCCTGCCGGTTGCGCACGACATAGGTTCCTTTGCCGGCGATGGTTTCGATCAGCCCCATGCTCTTCAGGGTTTGATAGGCATGGCTGACCGTCAGTTGCGCTACCCCCAGTTGTTTACTGAGCGCGCGCACCGACGGCAGCGCGACATCATGGCGATAGGTACCGGCCATGATGCCGTATTCGATGGCCCCGACGATCTGCGTTTGCAGCGCAATGGGCAAGTTCTTGTCGATGTTGATAATGCAGGCCTCGGTTATTCGGTTGGGGTTACGGTTGCCGGTGCGCTCCGTCGGGCGCGTGCGGCACACAATGCTGTCAGATCGTCAAAGTGACGCCTGAGAGTAGCATCGCTGCTTGGGCGGGTGAACAGGCTGACCAGCACCATCACCAGCATGGTAAAACTCCAGCAGACAATCAGCGGATCAAAGCCGAACGCCAACTGCGGGAACCACAGTTTCATCGCCACGTAGGCCAGCTCGCCAAGGATCACCGAACTGATGGCTGCCGCGAGCGTGGCGCGCTTCCAGTACATGCCGAGGATCACCGGCGCCACCCAGATCCCAAGGCCGCCGAAGGCAAAACGGATCAGGGCGAAGATCCCTGCCGGTTTGATAATGCCGATGGCGATGGCGGCGATGCCCAGCAGCACCGTTATCCAGCGTGACAGACGCAGGATCTGATCCGCAGAGGCCCGCGGCCGGAAAACGTTCTGATAGATGTCGCGAGTAATACCGCCGGTGGCGACCACCAGCAGCGCTGAAATGGTCGACATCCCTGCAGAAACGATGCCGGTGATCAACAGTGCGGCGATCCATGGCGACAGATTCTGTTGCAGGATCACCGGCACGATAAAATCGGTTTCCTGCCCGCTCAGACCGCTGATAAAGGTGGCGGCATTGACGCCGGACCATTCAATCATGGTCGCCGAGAACAACATGCCCAGGGTGCCGAGGATCACCGCTTTAAACATGGTTCGGTAGCTGTTCATGGTGAAGAACTTGGTAAACAGCGTCGGCTGGCCGATGGTGAAGAAGCTCCACATTACGATCATCGACACATAGGTTTGCCAGGGGAAGTCGCCCTTGGCTCCGGGATGGGTCAGATGGCTGGGCATCTCGGCCGCCAGTTTGCCGGTGATCGCTTCCATGCCGCCGCCAGCATGGACCGACACCACAAAGGTGACCACGGCGGTGGCGATCATCAGCCCTCCCTGCAACACGTCGGTCATCATGGCGCCGGTCATACCGCCGGTCATACAGTACAGCACCACCACCACGCCCATCACCACCACGCCGATCCACTCCGGCAAGCCGGTAAAGGTATTGAGGATCACCCCGGCACCGACCGTTTGGGCACCCATCATGGCGATCAGAAAGATCACCATCATTACCGCGTGTACACCGCGAATGGCGGTGGAGTCGTAGCGGTCGGACAGGTAGTCGCTCATGGTCATCATGTTGTAGCGACGGCCCATCAGCATCAGTTTGCGGCCGACGAACAGCACTGGCACGATCATGGAAAATGCCAACCCCGGTACGGATACGCTCATGCCGGCAAAGCCGGTGCTGTAGGTCATCGCCGGCACCCCCATAAAGGTACTCATGCTGTACTGGCTGGCGAAGTAGGCAAAACCGCCGACCAGCGCGCCGGCTTTGCCGCCCATCACCAAAAAATCACTCAGCGATTTGGTGGCACGCGCGGCGTACCAACCGATGCCGCCAAGTAGCAGCAGAAACAGGATCAGCGTGGTGTAAAACGGTATCGGCTCCGGTTGCAACAGGGTCGCGAGATGACTGTTCATGGCTGCTCCTCGTCGATGTTGCCCTGATATTCCGGGCGTTTCAGGCACTGCCAGGCGAACAGAATAATCAGCGCCGATACTGTTATGCCATGTATTAGCCAACCGAAGATGAATGTTGGAATCCCTAGCCAGCCTGGTTGGTATTGCGTGTTAAAGAAAAATGGCAACGGCAGCATGATCAGCAGATACATAAACATGAAGATATAAAACCATTTTCTTTCAAAACAGTTGCTTATTATGTCCATTACTTTCCCTTATCGTTGTGTTTGCGTATAAGAAAATCAGGTCGTGGAATAATTTATTGTTGTATTGAGTGTTATATTTTTTTATAACGGCAGTGCAAAATAACAACACTTTTTTTGGCAAGTCAAGGAGCCGCGATGACTTTTCCACCCTTTGCGCGCCGGGTGCCGTTGTTAAACGCCACGCTGACTGAACAAGAGGACCTCTGTGCTCGCCGTTGGTTGGCACCGGCGGATGATAGGGCGATGGCACCCGCAGCGCAGGTGCAGGCGCTGCATCGGCAGATTGGCGAGATCTGGCAAACTGACGGCGTAGCCAGCTTTATGGCCGGGCGTGCGGCGTTGTATGCGGTGATCCGCACGCTTGGCTTGCAGCCGGGCGATCGCGTGCTGATCCCGGCGTTTACCTGTCAGTGTGTGACCAATGCCTTCAGTTATAACGGTATCGAAATAGCGTTTGTCGATATCGAGGCTGACACTTTTGGCATCAGTGCGGCGGCGATGGCACAGGCGATCACGCCCAATACCAAAGCGGTCATGATTCAGTACAGTTTTGGTCTGGTGTGCCGCGATCTTGATGCGTTGCTGGCGCTGGCGCGTGCGCATCGGCTATGGGTGATAGAAGATTGTGCGCATGCCACCGGCGCGCGCTACCGCGGGCAATTGCTCGGCAGCTTGGGTGATATCGCCTTTTTCAGCAGTGAACGTTCCAAGGTGGTCAATACCATCCACGGTGGCTGGGTAATTACGCATTCGCCGGCGTTGCAACAACGACTGCAACAGGTGTATGCCGCCAGCGCCGACGCCGAGCCTGTCTTTATACGGCGTCTGTTGCACACGTTGCGCCATGCGGTGGCGATAGCGCGGGACGGCCAGGCGGCGGCGGACGCCGGTTGGCCGCTGGAGCAACGTGTACCGCAAATGCAGATTGCCGAATTAAGCGGTCTGTTCAGCCCGCAATACCGCTGGCGGATGGCCGAACCGGTCGCCGAGCTGCTGCGTCTGCAATTGAACCGGTTGCCGACGTTACTTGAGCGACGCCGGCGCGGTGCGGCCTTTTGGCAACGCTGGGCTGCGGCCCATGGTTACCGGCTGCCGCTCCACATTGCGGGAGCAGAAAACAGCTGGCTGCGGTTCCCGTTACTGCTATCAGCGCAACAAAAACAGCGGCGTGACAGTCTGGAACGGCAGTTGAATGTGGAAGTTGGCGTGTGGTTTACCACGCCGATGCATCCGCAGCCGCTGGTGTTGGCTGACTGTCCAGTGGCGATGAGCGCGGCGGCAAGTTGCGTTAATTTTCCCACCTGGCTGCCGGAATAACCGGCGCCTGTTACCGGTCGTTTAACGCGCCGGCGGCCGGCCGTAGTGGTTAAATTCTTATCTTTCATATTGTTATATCCATCTTATGATTACCACTTTTAGCGATAAACAATACCCGCAAAAGCACTTAGCTCATTTGGTTATTAATTATTTCCATCACTTCTTTAATTGTTATGATTCCACTCGGTAACCTTATCTTCCTACCTTTTAAATGAACTATTTTTGCCCGGTTGCAGCGGGTATATATAACGGAATTCGTGACGCAATGACCACTCAGGCTCCTCCTACATCCTTGCTCCCGCTGACGCCCGATCAGCTGGCGAGCCTGCAAGCTGCCATCGGTGATTATTCGCCGACGCAGCTGGCGTGGCTGTCCGGCTACTTCTGGGGAATGGTGAATCAACAACCTGGCACCGTGGCGCTGCCGGCCGCACCTGCCGCAACGGCGGCCAGCATTACGCTGATTTCCGCTTCGCAGACCGGCAATGCGCGTCGCCTGGCGGAACAGCTGCGCGACGATCTGCTGGCGGCCAAGCTCAGCGTCAACCTGGTCAATGCCGGCGATTACAAATTCAAGCAGATCGCCCAGGAGCGACTGCTGATCGTCGTGGCTTCCACCCAGGGTGAAGGCGAACCGGCGGAAGAGGCGGTGGCACTGCACAAGTTCCTTCACTCCAAGAAAGCGCCCAAACTGACCGATACTGCGTTTGCGGTGTTTGGCCTGGGCGATACCTCGTATGAAAACTTCTGTCAGTCGGGCAAGGACTTCGATGCCAAACTGGCGGAGCTGGGGGCGGAACGTCTGGTGGAGCGCGTCGATGCCGACGTGGAATATCAAGAGTTGGCCGTTGCCTGGCGCAAGCAGGTGGTATCGGTATTGAAAGCGCGCGCGCCGGCGGAAAATGCCGCGCCTGGCACGCTGGCCAGCGGTGCGGTCGATGTGATCGACAGCAGTCCGTACAGCAAAGAACAGCCTCTGACGGCGCAGCTGGCGGTCAACCAAAAGATCACCGGTCGCCATTCGGATAAAGATGTGCGGCACATCGAGATCGATCTCTCTGACTCCGGGCTACGCTACCAGCCGGGCGATGCGCTTGGCGTATGGTTTGACAACGATCCGGCGCTGGTGGACGAACTGGTGCAACTGCTGTGGCTGAAAGGCGACGAGCCGGTGGCGGTGGAAGGCAAAAACCTGCCGCTGGCCGACGCGTTGCGCAGCCATTTCGAGCTGACGCAGAACACTACGCCGATCGTCGAAAAATATGCCGCCCTGTCGCGCGACGAAAAATTGATCGCGTTGCTGGCCGACAAGGCCAAATTGCAACATTTTGCGCACAACACGCCGATTGTCGACATGGTGCGCCAGGCGCCGGCCGATCTTTCTGCCGAGCAACTGATTGGCCTGCTGCGCCCGCTGACGCCGCGTTTGTATTCCATCGCCTCTTCGCAGGCGGAAAACGAAAGCGAAGTCCACATCACCGTAGGCGTGGTGCGTTATGACATCGACGGCCGCGCACGTGCTGGCGGCGCGTCCAGCTTCCTGGCGGATCGGCTGGAAGAAGACGGCGACCTGCGGGTGTTTATTGAACACAACGATAATTTCCGTTTGCCGGCCAACCCGGACACGCCGGTGATCATGATTGGCCCCGGCACCGGTATTGCACCGTTCCGCGCCTTCATGCAGCAGCGTGACGCCGACGGCGCCGCGGGCAAAAACTGGCTGTTCTTCGGCAACCCGCATTTTACCGAGGACTTCCTGTATCAGGTTGAGTGGCAGCGCTACGTCAAAGACGGTTTGCTGACCCGTATCGATCTGGCCTGGTCGCGCGACCAGCAGCAAAAAGTCTACGTTCAGGACAAACTGCGCGAACAGGGCGCGGAAGTGTGGCGCTGGATCGAACAAGGCGCGCACATTTATGTCTGCGGCGATGCCAATCGCATGGCGAAAGACGTTGAGAACACATTACTGGCACTGGTAGCCGAGCACGGTGGCATGGATACCGAGCAGGCCGATGAATTTTTAAGTGAGCTGCGCCTTGAGCGCCGTTATCAGCGAGATGTTTACTGATGAGTGACAAACACCCGGGGCCTCTGGTGGTAGAAGGCAAATTGGCTGATGCCGAGCGCATGAAGCAACAGAGCAATTTTCTGCGCGGCACCATTGCCGAAGATCTAAATGACGGTTTGACCGGCGGTTTCAATGGCGACAACTTTCTGCTGATCCGTTTTCACGGCATGTACCAGCAGGACGATCGCGACATTCGGGCCGAGCGTGCCGAACAGAAACTGGAGCCGCGCCATGCGATGATGCTGCGCTGCCGTCTGCCGGGCGGTATCATCAGTCCGCAGCAGTGGCTGGGCATCGACAAGTTTGCGCAGGAAAGCACGCTGTACGGCAGCATTCGTATCACCAACCGCCAGACGTTCCAGTTCCACGGTATTCTGAAGGGCAACGTCAAACCGGTGCACCAGTTGTTGAACAAGCTGGGGCTGGACGCGCTGGCCACCGCCAACGACGTAAACCGTAATGTGTTGTGCACCTCAAACCCGGTGGAATCCGCGCTGCATCAGGAAGCCTATGAATGGGCGAAGAAGATTTCCGAGCACCTGCTGCCGCGTACGCGAGCGTATGCCGAAGTGTGGCTGGATCAGGAAAAAGTGGCGACCACCGACGAAGAGCCGATTCTGGGCGCCACCTATCTGCCGCGCAAGTTCAAAACCACCGTGGTGATCCCACCGCAAAACGATGTGGATCTGCACGCCAATGATATGAACTTTGTGGCGATCGCTGAAAACGGCAAACTGGTGGGCTTTAACCTGCTGGTCGGCGGTGGCCTGTCGATCGAACACGGCAACAAGAAAACCTATGCGCGTCAGGCCAGCGAATTTGGCTACATTCCGCTGGAACATACGCTGGCGGTGGCGGAAGCCGTAGTGACCACCCAGCGTGATTGGGGCAACCGTACCGATCGTAAAAACGCCAAAACCAAATACACGCTGGAGCGCGTCGGCGTTGATACCTTCCGCGCCGAAGTGGAAAAGCGCGCCGGTATTACTTTTGAACCGATTCGCCCCTATGAGTTTACCGGCCGCGGCGATCGCATCGGTTGGGTCAAGGGGGTGGACAACCATTGGCACTTGACGCTGTTTGTTGAAAACGGCCGCCTGCTGGATTATCCGGGGCGTCCGCTGAAAACCGGCGTGGCCGAGATCGCCAAGGTTCATCAGGGGGATTTCCGTCTGACGGCCAACCAGAACCTGATCGTGGCCGGCGTGCCGGAAAGCGAAAAGGCAAAGATCGAAGCCATCGCACGTGAACACGGTCTGATCGACGACGGCGTCAGCGAGCAACGCAAAAATTCGATGGCCTGCGTGTCGTTCCCGACCTGTCCGCTGGCAATGGCGGAGGCCGAACGCTTCCTGCCGGCCTTTGTCACCAAGGTTGAAGGCATCATGCATCAGCATGGGGTCGGCGATGAGCACATCGTGCTGCGCGTCACCGGTTGCCCGAACGGCTGTGGCCGCGCGCTGCTGGCGGAAATTGGCCTGGTGGGCAAGGCCGTCGGCCGCTACAACCTGCATTTGGGGGGTAACCGGGCCGGCACGCGTATTCCGCGCATGTATCGCGAAAATATCAACGAAGACGAAATCCTGAAGGAGATCGACCAACTGGTCGGCCGCTGGGCGCAGGAGCGCAACGCGGACGAGGGCTTTGGCGACTTCACCATCCGTACCGGCATTGTGCGGCCGGTGGTGGATCCGGCGCAGGATTTCTGGGATTAATCGTGGAGGCAGACAAGATGGCTGAATTCGATCTGGCGGCGCTGAATGCGCTGCCCAAATCCGGGCAGGCGCTGGCGCTGGCCGAACTCAATGGGCGGCTGGAAAGCCTGTCTGCGCAACAGCGCGTGGCGTGGGCGCTGGAGCACCTGCCGGGCGAGTTCGTGCTTTCTTCGAGCTTTGGCATTCAGGCGGCGGTGTGCCTGCATCTGGTAACCCGCATTCGACCGGATATTCCGGTGATCCTGACCGACACCGGCTATCTGTTCCCGGAAACCTACCAGTTTATCGATCGGCTGACCGACAGTTTGCAGCTGAACCTGCAGGTGTTCCGTGCCGAGCAGTCGGCGGCCTGGCAGGAAGCGCGCTACGGCAAACTGTGGGAACAGGGCGTAGAAGGTATCGAAAAGTACAACCAGATCAACAAGGTCGAACCGATGAACCGCGCGCTGGAAACGCTTGGCGCGCAAACCTGGTTCGCCGGTCTGCGCCGTGAGCAGTCAGGCAGCCGTGCCAACCTGCCGGTACTGGCGGTGCAGCGCGGGGTGTTCAAAATGCTGCCGATCATCGACTGGGACAATCGGCAGATCTATCAGTATCTGACCGAGCACGGGCTGAGTTATCACCCGCTATGGGAGCAGGGGTATCTGTCGGTGGGTGACACCCACACCTCGCGCAAATGGGAGCCGGGCATGAGCGAGGAAGAAACCCGCTTCTTTGGCCTCAAGCGTGAGTGCGGGCTACACGAAGGGTAAACCGATGCTGGCATGACGCTAGCTGCGCGTATGTTAAGGTAAAAAGGCCGCATTTGCGGCCTTTGGCTATTTTGTCTTCTGCGCGTGCGGATCCGGGTGCGCCTGCGCCAGCTCTTTGATCAGCGGCAGCAGGATCTGCACGCTGTCGCGGCTGCGTTTGTCGATGCGCCCAGGCAGGTAACGCTCCAGGTAGTTCAGGTTGTCGTACTGTGACTGATGCCAACTGGTGCCCTGCGGAAAGTGCGGGCTGATGGCGCGCTGCTGATAACCGTCCTTATCGCCCAGTGACCAGTTGGTGGCTTCCACGGCCAGCACCGGGATACCGGCGTTATCAAATATTTCCTGATCGGAACAGCAACCGGTGCCTTTCGGGTATTTTTTACTGCCCGGATTGATGGCGGCGGCGATGCCGTAGCGGTGGGCAATGTCCAGCGCGCGATCGCGGCTTTTCTTCGCCATCTGTGGCGGCGTCTGGCGACCGGCGTGGAAATAGAGCCTGTCACCGGTGATCAGGCTATCGAGATTAATCACCAGTACGGTGTTGGCACGCTCTTCCGGGCTCATGCGTTCCAGATAGTTTTTGGCGCCGAGCGAGCCCAGTTCTTCGCCGCTGGTGGCGAGGAACCGCAGGGTGTAGCCAGTCGGAATATCCTTTAACCGCTGCGCCAGTTCCAGCATTACGCCAACGCCGGAGGCATTGTCGTCCACCCCTTGCAGGGTCAGGCCACCCAGATTGTTATCCACTTCGTCATCGCTGCGCGGCATATAGGTATCAAAATGCGCCATGATGATGATCTGTTTCTGCTGCTCGCCATTCTTTGCCGCAATCACCGAGTTAACCGCAACGTTATGCCAGTTTTCGCTGGCATTTTTATTCACATAGAGAAAACGGGTGTTGAAATTGCGGATGTTGCTCTGATAGCCCATCTTGGCAAACTGCTGTTTGAGGTAATCTGCCGTGAGCAGTTCCGCCGGGCTACCGGCCATGCGACCCGGGAAATAGGTGGCGATATGGCGAATCTGCTCGGCAGCGTATCTGCCCAGTGGGGCATCCTTGGCGTGCTGTGTTGCGGCCGAAACGCTGAAAACGCTGCAAAATGCCATGGCCAGCAGGCTGGTTTGCAGGCAAAAACGGGAAAACATTCCGAAAGTCCTTCTGTTTTGCTATCGGCGATGCCGAGTATTTTTTGTGGTTGCCAGTATGAAACGCCAGGGCGAATTACTCAATTTCCTGCGCTCTTAAATTTGCGCTGGCGCGCGCGTTGCGGTGGCCTTATTCCATTATCGCACTACTCATTCCTTTTCGTCATTTCAGAGGCGAAATCGTAGCCCGTATAGTCTCCCTATCTTTCTGTTATATGAAAAGGCTGTTGTGGACTATCTACCAATATTTGCCGATCTGAAACAACGCCCGGTGCTGGTCGTTGGCGGCGGTGAAGTCGCTGCACGCAAGGTGGAACTGCTTGCGCGCGCCGGGGCTGAAATACGGATAGTTGCGCAGTCGCTCTCACCCGAACTCGAACAACGTCGTCAGGAAGGGCGCATTCACTGGCTGGGGCAGGCTTTTGCTCCCGAACAGCTGGATGATGTGTTTCTGGTGATTGCGGCAACCAACGATAGCGCGCTGAACGCCACGGTGTATGCCGAGGCGGATGCGCGCCGGGTGTTGGCCAACGTGGTGGACGATCAGCCGCGCTGTTCGTTCATCTTTCCGTCGATCATCGATCGTTCACCGCTGGTGGTGGCGGTGTCGTCCAGCGGGCAGGCACCGGTACTGGCACGCATGCTGCGGGAAAAACTCGAGGCGCTATTGCCAGCCAGCCTGGGGCCGATGGCGCAACTGGCCGGTGGTTTTCGCCAACGGGTGAAACAGACGCTGGGAGCGATCGGCGCGCGTCGACGCTTTTGGGAAAAGGCTCTCAACGGCCGTTTTGCCACGCTGGTGGCTAACGGTCAGCAAGCGCAGGCCGAACAACAGCTGGCGCAGGATTTGGCGGCGTTTGCCGCCGGCAACGAAGGTGCACAGGGCGAAATAGCCCAGGTCGGCGCCGGGCCGGGCGACGTTGGCCTACTGACGCTGCGCGGGCTGCAGGTGATGCAACAGGCGGATGTGGTGCTGTATGACCATCTGGTCAGTGATGAGATCCTCGATCTGGTGCGCCGTGACGCGGATCGTATTTGCGTTGGCAAGCGTGCCGGCGCGCATTCGGTGATTCAGGAAGAAACCAACCGCCTGCTGGTGGAACTGGCGCAGCAAGGGAAACGCGTGGTGCGCCTGAAGGGCGGCGACCCGTTCATCTTCGGCCGCGGCGGCGAAGAGCTGCAGGTGGCGGCGGCGGCGGGTATACCGTTTCAGGTGGTGCCCGGCGTGACGGCGGCGGCTGGTGCCACCGCTTATGCCGGCATTCCGCTGACGCATCGCGATCATGCGCAAAGCGTCACCTTTATTACCGGCCATGCCCGTGCCGACGGCGACGGGTTGGACTGGGCCGATCTGGCTCGGGTGCGGCAAACGCTGGCGATCTACATGGGCACGATGAAGGCGGCGGATATCAGCCAGCGCCTGATGGCGCACGGCCGTGCGGCCGATACCCCGGTGGCGGTGATCAGCCGCGGTACGCGTGCCGACCAACAGGTGCTGACCGGCACGCTGCAACAACTTGAACAACTGGCCCAACGGGCGCCGCTGCCGGCTTTGCTGGTGATCGGCGAGGTGGTGCAACTGCACCATCAAATCGCCTGGTTTGGGCAACAATCTCAGACGGTTTCCCCCGTTGTGAATCTGGCTTAAGGATCTGTTATGGACGAAAAACGACTCACTCACTTGCGGCAATTGGAGGCGGAGAGTATCCATATCATCCGTGAAGTCGCCGCAGAATTTGGCAACCCGGTGATGCTGTACTCGATCGGCAAAGATTCCTCGGTGATGCTGCACCTGGCGCGCAAGGCATTTTATCCGGGTACCCTGCCGTTCCCGCTGCTGCACGTCGATACCGGCTGGAAGTTCCGCGAAATGTACCAGTTTCGCGATCGCACCGCCAAAGAGTACGGTTTCGAGCTGTTGGTGCATAAAAACCCGGAAGGGGTGGCGATGGGCATCAATCCGTTCGTGCACGGCAGCGCCAAACACACCGACATTATGAAAACCGAAGGCCTGAAACAGGCACTGAACAAATACGGCTTTGACGCCGCTTTCGGCGGTGCGCGTCGTGATGAAGAGAAATCACGTGCCAAAGAGCGTATTTATTCGTTCCGCGATCGCTTCCACCGCTGGGATCCGAAAAACCAGCGGCCGGAGCTGTGGCACAACTACAACGGGCAGATCAACAAAGGCGAGAGTATTCGCGTCTTCCCGCTGTCGAACTGGACCGAACTGGACATCTGGCAATACATCTTCCTGGAGAAGATCGACATCGTGCCGCTGTATCTGGCGAAACCGCGTCCGGTGCTGGAGCGCGACGGCATGCTGCTGATGGTGGATGACGATCGTATCGATCTGCAGCCGGGCGAAGTGATCAGCCAGCGTATGGTGCGTTTCCGCACCCTGGGCTGCTGGCCGTTGACCGGTGCGGTGGAGTCCGAGGCGCAGACGCTGCCCGAGATCATCGAAGAGATGCTGGTCTCTACCACCAGTGAGCGTCAGGGCCGCATGATCGACCGCGATCAGTCCGGTTCGATGGAGCTGAAAAAGCGTCAAGGGTATTTCTGAGGAGCCGCCGGATGAACAACGTAATTGCACAACAAATCGCTGAACAGGGCGGCGTAGAAGCCTATTTGCATGCGCAACAGCACAAGAGCCTGCTGCGCTTTCTGACCTGCGGCAGTGTCGATGACGGCAAGAGCACGCTGATCGGCCGCCTGTTGCACGATACCCGCCAGATCTACGAAGATCAGTTGTCGACGCTGCATACCGACAGCAAGCGTCTTGGCACGCAGGGTGAAAAACTCGATCTGGCGCTGCTGGTAGATGGATTGCAGGCAGAACGCGAGCAGGGCATTACCATCGACGTGGCATACCGCTATTTCTCTACCGAAAAGCGCAAATTTATCATCGCTGATACGCCGGGGCATGAGCAGTACACCCGCAATATGGCGACCGGCGCATCTACCTGCGATCTGGCGATCCTGCTGATCGACGCACGTAAAGGCGTGCTGGATCAGACGCGCCGCCACAGCTTTATCGCCACGCTGCTGGGCATTCGTCACCTGGTGGTGGCGGTGAACAAAATGGATCTAGTGGAGTACAGCGAAACGGCGTTTGAGCAATTCAAGCAGGATTACCTGACCTTCGCCCAGCAGCTGCCAAACGATCTGGATATCAAATTCGTGCCTCTGTCGGCGCTGGACGGCGACAACGTGGCCAGTCAGAGCGTCAACATGCCCTGGTACAGTGGCCCAACGCTGCTGGAGGTGCTGGAAACGGTGGACGTGATTGACCAGGCGCAGGCGCAACCGTTGCGCTTCCCGGTGCAGTACGTCAACCGCCCGAACCTCGATTTTCGCGGCTATGCCGGTACGCTGTCTGCTGGCGTGGTTCGGGTTGGCCAGCGTATCAAGGTACTGCCTTCCGGGGTGGAAACCAGCGTGGCGCGCATCGTCACCTTTGACGGGGATCTGCAGGAAGCGCTGCCGGGCGAAGCGATTACCCTGGTGTTGCAGGACGAAGTGGATATCAGCCGCGGCGACCTGCTGGTGGATGCCGCTGAAACGCTGCAGGCGGCGCAAAGCGCGCTGGTCGACGTGGTGTGGATGGCGGAACAGCCGTTGCTGCCGGGACAGAGTTACGACATCAAGGTGGCCGGCAAGAAAACCCGCGCCCGGGTTGAAAGCATTCGCCATCAGGTGGAAATCAACTCGCTGGCACAGTATCAGGCGGATACGCTGCCGCTTAACGGCATCGGCCTGGTGGAATTGACCTTCGATGAACCGCTGCTGCTCGATAGCTATCAGCGCAATCATGTGACCGGCGGGCTGATTTTTATCGATCGGCTAAGCAATGTCACCGTCGGCGCCGGACTGGTGCGCGAAACGCTGCAGCAGGCGCCGGCCGGCAATGGCGAGTTCAGCGCGTTTGAACTGGAACTGAATGCGCTGGTGCGCAAGCACTTCCCGCATTGGGGTGCACGCGACCTGCTTGGGGGCAAATGAGGTGACGGACGTTGAGCTGCGGCAGAACGAGCCGCAAGACGAAAACGTGGTCTGGCATCCGCATGCGGTAACGCGTGCGGATCGTGAAGCCGGCAATGGTCATCGTGGCGTGGTGCTGTGGTTCACCGGGCTGTCCGGCTCGGGGAAATCTACCGTTGCCGGCGCGTTGGAGCAGGCGCTGCACGCTCACGGCGTCAGTACCTATCTGCTGGACGGCGATAACGTCCGCCACGGGCTGTGCCGCGATCTCGGGTTTTCCGATGACGACCGGCGTGAGAATATTCGCCGCGTTGGCGAAGTGGCGAAACTGATGGTCGATGCCGGACTGGTGGTGTTGACCGCGTTTATTTCGCCGCACCGGGCCGAGCGCCGCATGGTGCGTGAACTGCTGGACGACGGGCAATTTGTCGAGGTGTTCGTCGACACGCCGCTGGCGATTTGCGAAGCGCGCGATCCAAAGGGGTTGTACAAGAAAGCGCGTGCCGGCGAGCTGCGCAATTTCACCGGTATCGACTCGGTTTATGAGGCGCCGGAAGCGCCGGATGTCCACCTGAAAGGCGAACAATTAGTAACAAAATTAGTTGCGCAATTGTTAGACGTGCTGCGTGGTCAGGCTATTATCAAACCCTGAATTCGAAAGAAGCGTGTGGCGCTCAAACGCCATGCGCTTTTTACTCTAAGCCGCCGCAGAGCAGGCTGAAAGATATGAATAACCAGGGATTATTATGCAAAATGTCTCGCCTATATTGATTGATTCAACACCGGAAAAAGAAGAACCCTCATATTCTTTCCTCGGCGGCGTCAGCGGCTTTGTCTTCTATTGGCTGGCGTTTGCGGTGCCGTTTATGGTTTATGGCTCTAATACCTTGTTTTTCCTGCTGTATACTTGGCCATTCTTCCTTGCGCTGATGCCGGTTTCGGTATTGATCGGTATTGTCTTCAGCATGTTGTTGCGTGGGCGCCTGATCTTCACGCTGTTGCTGACCGGCATTACGGTGCTGTGCCTGTTCTGGTTGGTGTTCAGTCTATTGACCGGTTGGTGAAATGCCGGGCGCAGGGTGGCGCCCGGAGAGATGTCAAAGCCGTGCGGTAAGTTACAAAACTTTGCTTAAGAACGCCTGGGTGCGCGGATTGCTCGGGTTGCCAAAGAGCTGCTGCGGCGTACCTTCTTCCTGAATAATTCCCTGATCGATAAACAGCACCCGATCCGCCACTTCGCGAGCAAAGGCCATTTCGTGTGTCACCACCACCATGGTCATGCCTTCGTGCGCCAGCGCTTTCATCACCGCCAGCACTTCCCCTACCAGTTCCGGATCCAGTGCCGAGGTCGGTTCATCAAACAGCATGATTTTCGGTTCCATCGCCAGCGCCCGCGCGATGGCGACTCGCTGCTGCTGGCCGCCGGACAGGCTGGCGGGATAGGCGTCGATCTTGTCGAGCAACCCCACTTTGCGTAGCAGGGCTTCGGCGCGTAGCGTCGCGTCGGCACGAGATAGCCGTTGCACGTCCATCGGCGCCATGATGATGTTTTCCAGCACCGTCATATGCGGGAACAGATTGAAGCGCTGAAATACCATGCCAACGCTTTCACGCATTTTATTAAGGTTGGTCTTCTGATGATGGATGGCGAAGCCGTTGACGTCGATTTCGCCGCCGGACAGGGTTTCCAGTGCGTTGATGCAACGCAGCAGGGTGCTCTTGCCGGAGCCGGACGGGCCGATGATGCACACCACTTCGTTCGCGGCTATCTGACACGAAATGCCGCGCAGCACATGGGTTTCACCAAATTGCTTTTGCAGATTATGTACGCGAATCACTTTTACCGAACCTCTTTTCCATGTGTTGCACCATCAGCGAGAGCACGAAGGTGATGACCCAATAAACCAGTGAGATCGTCAGATAGGGTTCCCAATAGGTCGCGTAGGCGCCGGACACGGTGCGTGCGGCATAGGCCAGATCGGCCAGACCAATGGCGGAAGCCAGCGAGGAATCCTTGACGATGGCGATGGCGTTGTTGCCCAGCGGCGGCAGCATGCGGCGAAATGCCTGCGGCAGGATCACCTTGCGCATGGTTTTGCCGTAACTCATGCCCAGCGAGCGGGAGGCTTCCATCTGGCCACGATCGATTGACTGGATGCCGGCGCGGAATATTTCCGACACGTAGGCACCGGCATTCAGCGTAATGGCCACCACGCAGGACAGAAACGCGCCGTAATCGGAGCGCAGCGCGCGGGCGAAATCACTGCTCATGATGCCGCTGGTGACCAGCAGTCCGTCGCGCGGGTTGATAAACAGCGGCACCAGGGCAAAGTGCACGACCATAATCTGCACGAATAGCGGTGTACCGCGGAAGGCGCTGATGTAGATGCGCACCGGCCATTGCACACCATAGTGCAAAATGTGTTTCCAGATGCCGTGCGGTGCCTGCGCCAGTCGACCGAGGCCGAGGATAAGCCCCCAGGTGGTGCCCAGTAGCACGCAGATCAGGGTACATTTGATGGTCATCCAGGCGCCTTCCATAAACAGCGGTGCGTACTCCTGGATAATCTCCCAACGGAAGTTCAAGGTTTGATCCTTATTTAATGTTAAGACGACTGCGGGGCGTCATCCTGGCGGCGAGCTGTGCTCAATACCAGGATGATTTGGCCCACGACGTCGATGTATCCGCATTTGGCGCAGTGAGCGCCCGGTGGCGATTATTCGGCCGGCAGCGTCGGCACGTTGCTGTCGAACCAGTTGCGATAGATGTTGGCGTAGGTGCCGTCGGCGACGATTTTCTTCAGTCCGGCATTGATGCGGTCACGCAATTCCACGTTGCCCTTGGCCACCGCTATACCGAAATACTGGCGTTGGAACTTGGCATCGGTCACCAGCTTGAACTGTTTTTCCGGGTGGGTTTTGATATAAAACTTGGCGACGCCGACGTCACCAACCGCAGCGCTGATGCCGTCTTCAAACAGTTCCTGCAGCATCAGCGGGGTGTTATCGAAGCGCTTGATCGCCGTGCTGTTTTTGCCCAGCACGTCAGATACCACGATGTCACCGGTGCTGGAATTGACTACGCCGACCTTCAGGCTCTTGAGCGCCGCGATAGAATCTACCGTCGAGGTTTTGGGCACCACGATGGCCTGCTCTGCCGGGAAGTAAGGCGCAGAGAAATCCACCATCTGCTTGCGTTTATCGGTAATGGTAATGCCGGAAATGATGATGTCACGGTCGCCGGAATTGAGAGTGGCGAAGATCCCTTCCCATGGCGTGTTGACCAGCTTTATCTGGAAGCCTTCGGCCTTGGCCACGGCTTTGATGATATCAATATCAAACCCTTCCAGCTGTTTGCTGCTATTTTCAAACTCAAACGGACGATAGGTGCCGCCCGAGCCGACGACGTAGGTGGTTTCTGCCACGGCGCTGCCGGCTGACAGGCTGGCGGCCAGGCAGGCCCCAATCAGGACAAGACGTTTAAACATGGTGATCCCCGTAAGTTAAAGGTTATGTATTGGATTTATTTATTCATATTTACTGCATAAAAATAAAGAATAATGAATAAAAACACAACTATTACATTGGTATGTAAATCAGTGTGGTGTTAAATATTCATTTTTTTTCGTATGGCGCGCGTATTTTGCGGCGAGAAGGCAATCAGCCAGTGGTTTTGGCTGCATAGTGGGTAACAGTCAGTGGGAACGATCGGTGACCTGCTGGCGACGGTAAAGGCAATTAAGCGGCTTTTTTTACCGCTTTCAGCGTGGTTTTAGGTTATAAACTCAATAAATTCTCATCCGTATTCTGAAACTGGCGGCGAAATGCCGCTCTCAGTGTGGAGTCCAACGAAAAGTTGTGGGATGATTGGTCGGTTTTTCAGGGGGCGGGGATGGGAAAACTTACGCTACTATTGTTGGCATTGCTCGGTTGGTTACAGTATTCACTGTGGCTGGGCAAAAATGGTGTACACGATTACGTGCGAGTCAATGAAGACGTTGCGGCCCAGCAGGGCAACAATGCCAAGTTGAAAGCGCGTAACGATCAGCTGTTCGCCGAAATCGACGATCTGAACGGTGGTCAGGAAGCGATTGAAGAACGCGCGCGTAATGAACTGGGCATGATCAAGCCCGGCGAAACTTTTTATCGTCTGGTTCCTGACCAATCCAGACGTGGCGCGGCGACTCCTTCGCAAAACAACGTAAAATAACGCATGAATCACTCCGCAGGTTCCTTTCCACAGGTGATTGCCGTATTGCCGGCTGCCGGTATCGGCAGTCGTATGCAAACGGATTGCCCGAAGCAATATCTCACTATCGGCGGCCAAACCCTGCTTGAGCACGCCATCCACGCTTTGCTGCGTCATCCGAGCATTCAACAGGTGATCGTGGCGATTGGCCCGGAAGATACCCATTTCGCTACCTTGCCGATCGCGGCCGATGTGCGCGTGCGGGTTACCTTCGGCGGCAAACAGCGTGCCGATTCGGTGATGGCCGGCTTGCAGCTGGCGACAGGCGCGGATTGGGTGCTGGTGCATGACGCCGCGCGGCCGTGCCTGCACGCCGACGATCTTGAACGCCTGCTGGCGATTACCGCGCACAGCCAGGTCGGCGGGATCCTCGCCGCGCCGGTGCGCGATACCATGAAACGAGCGGAAAGCGGCATCAGCGCCATTGCCCATACGGTGGAACGCCAGGATCTTTGGCATGCGCTGACTCCGCAGCTGTTCCCGCTTGAGTTGCTCAAACGCTGTTTGCAACGCGCCCTCGACGACGGCGCAAACGTCACCGACGAAGCTTCGGCGCTGGAGCACTGTGGCTATCATCCATTATTGGTGGCGGGGCGTTCGGACAATATTAAAGTGACGCGGCCGGAGGATTTGGCGCTGGCGGCGTTCTATTTAACCCAGAATCAACAGGAGCATGTCTGATGCGTATCGGTCACGGTTTTGACGTACATAAATTTGGCGGCGAAGGTCCGCTGGTGATCGGTGGTGTCCGCATTCCTTACGAACAGGGGTTGCTGGCCCATTCCGACGGCGACGTAGCGCTGCATGCTGCTACCGACGCGTTGCTCGGCGCTGCGGCGTTAGGGGATATCGGCAAGCTGTTCCCGGATACCGATCCGGCCTTCAAGGGCGCAGACAGTCGTGAACTGTTACGTGAAGCCTGGCGGCGTATCCGCGCCAAAGGCTATCACCTTGGCAATCTGGATATCACCATCATCGCCCAGGCACCTAAAATGGCGCCGCACATCCCGCAAATGCGCATTTTCCTGGCGGAAGATCTGCAATGCCATATGGATCAGGTTAACGTTAAAGCGACCACCACGGAAAAACTGGGCTTCACCGGCCGCGGTGAAGGCATTGCCTGCGAAGCGGTTGCCTTGTTAGTCAGGGAGTAAACCGATGGATATGGCAACGTTGAGTTGGCTGCATGGCCAGCCGCAGGCCTCCGGGCTGCTGAAAGCCAACCCCGAAGACTTTGTGGTGGTGGAAGATCTGGGCTTCGAGCCGGACGGCGAGGGCGAGCATCTGCTGGTCAATATTCGCAAGAAAGGCTGCAATACCCAGTTCGTCGCCGACTATCTGGCGCGCTTTGCCGGCATTCACGGTCGAGCGATTAGTTACGCCGGCCTGAAAGACCGCCATGCGGTGACCGAGCAATGGTTCTGCCTGCACCTGCCCGGCAAGGACGATCCCGATCTCTCGCAGTTTGAACTCGAAGGCTGCGAAGTGCTGGCAGCGGTTCGCCATCGCCGCAAGCTGCGCATTGGTACGCTGAAGGGGAATGCCTTTACGCTGGTGCTGCGGCAAATCAGCGATCGCAATGAGGTAGAACAACGATTGCAGGCGATCGCCGCCGCTGGGGTACCCAATTATTTTGGCAGCCAGCGTTTTGGCCGCGGTGGTAACAACCTGCTGATGGCGCGCCGCTGGGCGAACGATGAAATTCGCGTCAAAGAGCGCAACAAGCGCAGCTTCTATCTTTCCGCCAGTCGCAGTGCGCTGTTCAATCTGCTGGCGTCGACCCGGTTGGCTAATCAACAGCATCGAACGGTGCTGGATGGCGATGCGCTGCAACTTACCGGGCGCGGTAGCTGGTTTGTGGCACAGGCAGACGAGCTGGACAGTCTGCAACAGCGTCTCGACGCCGGAGAATTGCAGGTGACGGCACCGTTGCCGGGGGATGGCGCACCGGGCAGCGCCGGCGCTGCATTGGAATTTGAACAGCGTTGCTTGGCGGAACAGCCGGAATTGCTTACGCTTTTAAAGCGCGAGCGCGTTGAACCCGCTCGTCGGGCCCTGCTGTTGCAACCGCAAAATATGCTGTGGAACTGGTGGGATGACGTTACCGTAGCATTGCGCTTCTGGCTGCCAGCGGGCAGTTTTGCCACCAGCGTGGTTCGCGAACTCATGCGGCAGGATAACAGTGATGCGGATATTACTGAGTAACGACGACGGCGTTAGCGCGCCGGGTATTCAGGTGCTCGCAGCGGCGCTGCGTGAATTTGCCGACGTGATGGTGGTGGCGCCCGATCGCAACCGCAGCGGCTCTTCCAATGCTCTGACGCTGGACTCACCGTTGCGCACCCTGACTCTGGCCAACGGCGACGTGGCGGTGCAACAGGGTACGCCGACCGACTGTGTCTATCTGGGCGTCAATGCGTTGATGCGCCCAGCGCCGGATATCGTGGTTTCCGGCATTAATGCCGGCCCGAATCTGGGCGACGACGTGATTTATTCCGGTACGGTAGCCGCGGCGATGGAAGGTCGACATCTGGGCTTGCCGGCATTGGCGGTATCGCTCAATGGCCATCAGCACTATGCGACGGCGGCGGCAATCACCTGCCGTCTGTTGCGCGCCTTGCAGCGCGAGCCGCTGCGCACCGGAAAAATACTCAATATCAACGTGCCGGATCTGCCGCTCGATCAGATCAGGGGCATTCGCGTCACGCGCTGCGGCAGCCGCCACCCGGCGGACAAGGTGTTTTGCCAGCAGGATCCGCGTGGACAGAATCTCTATTGGATCGGCCCGCCTGGTGATAAATTCGATGCCGGGCCGGAGACCGATTTCGCCGCCGTAGAGCAGGGCTATGTGGCGGTGACGCCGTTGCAGGTGGATTTGACCGCCTATGCCGCCCAGGACGTGGTAAAAACATGGTTAACCAAAGCAGAGGTTAGCGGGTAATGGTGAACAAGCCGATGCAAACATTGCTGGCGCAGCTGCGTCAGCAGGGGATCCGGGACGAGCGATTGTTACAGGCGATCGAATCGGTACCGCGTGAACGTTTTGTAGATGAAGCGCTTGAGCATAAGGCGTATGAAAATACCGCGTTGCCGATAGGCTCGGGTCAAACGATTTCCCAACCGTATATGGTGGCGCGGATGACCGAGTTGCTGAATCTGACGCCGACGTCGCGGGTGTTGGAAATTGGCACCGGTTCCGGCTATCAGACGGCGATTCTGGCGCATCTGGTGCAGCACGTCTGTTCGGTCGAACGTATCAAGGGGCTGCAGTGGCAGGCCAAACGGCGGCTGAAGCAGCTTGACTTGCATAATGTTTCCACCCGCCATGGCGACGGCTGGCTGGGATGGGCTTCACGCGGGCCGTTCGACGCGATTATCGTCACCGCCGCGCCGCCGGAAATTCCATCGGCGTTGATGGCACAGTTGGACGACGGCGGCATCATGGTGCTGCCGGTCGGGGAACAGTCGCAAATCCTTAAACGCATTCAGCGCCACGGTAATGAATTTGCCATTGACGCGGTTGAGGCGGTGCGCTTTGTTCCGTTGGTCAAAGGCGAACTGGCATAGCGTTTGGCTGATTTATCGGCAAAACGCAAAAACTGTTGCACTTTCATCGCTTCATAAGTGGTATTTAGCGTTCCAATAAGACCAATTTTCAATACAATTGCCTTTCTGAGTGGTTATCTTATGGTGTGGTAGCGCTGATGTGGCTACATTGGCGACGCTGCTTTTATGCCTCTGGCGGAAGAGGGTCTGGCGTTCAGACATCGGCCGAGGCGCCTTGCTTCATAGAAACTGAGAAAAGCCTTAAAGCTCAGCTACGATGTATAGGGTATTTTGGATAGAGTATTGTGACGGGGGAAGCATGAGCACGGGAAGCCCAATAATGACTTTACGCCGGGTTGCGGTGTGTACGATGGTAGGTATGTGGTTGGCTGGCTGTACGAATACCGGTTCGTCATCGGCGCCGATTAGCAGCGTTGAAGGCGGAAATGCCGCTGCTGCGACTGCCGGCGCGCAGGCGTCCCCACAAGGGCGCATAGTCTATAACCGCAGTTATGAGGCGATCCCGAAAGGGAGTTACAGTGGCAGCACCTATACGGTAAAACGTGGGGATACGCTGTTTTACATTGCCTGGATCACGGGCAATGATTTCCGTGACCTGGCTCAACGTAACAATATTCCAGAACCCTACGGCTTGAATGTTGGCCAAACCATTCAGCTTGGTAATGGTTCTGCCGCCAGCGGCGGCGGCATGGTGGCGGCAACCGACGCTACAAGTGGCGGTATTCCTAAACCGCCATCCAGCAGTCAGATCCAGACTGCGACGGTTGATTCTCAACCAACTAACGCGTATTCTGACAATTCGGGTAAACAGAATGTAGGCAAGATGTTGCCTGCATCAGGTGCAGTTGTGGCAGGAAGCGCTACAACCCCTGTTACCGCGCCAGCTGCAACACCACCGGTGAGCAGCACCGTCAGCAACAGTGCGCCAGTCAGTACCTGGAGATGGCCAACCGACGGTAAGATTATTGATAACTTTTCCTCATCAGACGGTGGGAATAAAGGTGTCGATATCGCAGGCTCCCGTGGGCAAGCCATTTTTGCTACCGCCGATGGCCGTGTAGTGTACGCAGGCAACGCCTTACGGGGTTACGGTAATCTGATCATCATCAAACACAATGATGATTACCTGAGCGCCTACGCTCATAACGACACAATGCTGGTCCGGGAACAACAAGAAGTGAAGGCGGGTCAAAAAATAGCAACCATGGGAAGCACCGGAACCAGTTCAGTACGTTTGCATTTTGAAATTCGTTACAAGGGGAAATCCGTAAACCCGCTGCGTTATCTTCCGCAGCGATAGATTGGGCAGAATACGCTGGTATTCTGCTCGCGGTATCACGGGTAGGAGCAGCTTATGAGCCAAAATACGCTGAAAGTTAACGAGTTACATGATGATGCGGATTTCGACGAGAATGGAACGGAGGCTGAATCATTTGATGAAAAAGCGCTGGCAGAGGAAGAAGCCAGTGAGAATGATTTAGCTGAAGAAGAGCTGTTGTCTCAGGGTGTTACCCAACGTGTTCTGGATGCGACACAGCTCTATCTGGGCGAAATTGGTTATTCGCCTCTGCTGACCGCAGAGGAAGAAGTTTACTTCGCACGGCGGGCATTGCGCGGTGATGTGCCATCCCGCCGTCGTATGATTGAAAGTAACCTGCGACTGGTGGTGAAAATTGCCCGTCGCTACAGCAATCGCGGCCTGGCGCTGCTGGATCTGATTGAGGAAGGTAACCTCGGCTTGATCCGCGCAGTGGAAAAGTTCGACCCAGAACGCGGCTTCCGTTTCTCTACCTATGCCACCTGGTGGATCCGTCAGACCATTGAACGGGCGATCATGAACCAAACCCGTACCATTCGTCTGCCGATTCACATCGTTAAAGAACTGAATGTCTATCTGCGCACCGCGCGCGAGCTTTCTCATAAACTGGATCACGAGCCAAGCGCCGAAGAGATTGCCGAGCAACTCGACAAGCCGGTTGATGACGTTAGCCGCATGCTGCGCCTGAATGAACGTATCACTTCTGTTGATACGCCATTGGGCGGTGACTCGGAAAAAGCGCTGCTGGACATTTTGGCCGACGAGAAAGACAACGGGCCTGAAGACACCACGCAAGACGATGACATGAAGCAAAGCATCGTGAAATGGCTGTTCGAACTGAACGCCAAACAGCGTGAAGTGCTGGCGCGTCGTTTCGGCCTGCTGGGCTATGAAGCCGCTACGTTGGAAGACGTTGGCCGCGAGATTGGTCTGACACGTGAGCGTGTTCGTCAGATTCAGGTGGAAGGTTTACGTCGTCTGCGTGAGATTCTGCAAATGCAGGGCCTGAGTATTGAGGCGCTGTTCCGCGAATAACACATTACTGCATTAAATAAAAAACGGTGAGCTCAGGCTCACCGTTTTTTTATCCGCGTTTGCCCCCGGTTACATCATCTTCTTCAAGCGATAGATCCAGTCCAGCGCTTCGCGCGGCGTCAACGCATCGGGATCCAGCCCCTCCAGCGCTTCAACCGCCGGCGAGGGTTCCTCGGTCAGCAAGGTCATCTGCGTAGCGTCTACCGTACCGGCTGCGCTGTGGTTAGACAGCGCTTCCAGTTCGCGAAGCTTCTGGCGCGCACGCTTGATCACGTCACGCGGCACGCCGGCCAACGCCGCCACCGCCAGCCCGTAGCTCTTGCTGGCAGCCCCTTCCTGCACGCTGTGCATAAAGGC
Organism: Serratia sp. Sp408; assembly: GCF_057180665.1. Taxonomy (NCBI): domain Bacteria; kingdom Pseudomonadati; phylum Pseudomonadota; class Gammaproteobacteria; order Enterobacterales; family Yersiniaceae; genus Serratia; species Serratia sp. Sp408. The sequence goes on along the minus strand of NZ_JBXUFT010000005.1, from coordinate 26,628 downwards.
GATAGTATCGCTATGCTCCAGCGCATCCAGGTGCACGTTGACCACGCCTGCCATTTTCTCCGGCAGGGTGGTCAACTCAAAGTAATGGGTGGCAAACAGCGTCATCGCCTTGATACGGTTGGCCAGGTTCTCGGCACAGGCCCACGCCAGCGACAGGCCGTCATAGGTGGAGGTACCACGGCCGATTTCGTCCATCAATACCAGGCTGTTTTCGGTGGCGTTATGCAGGATATTGGCGGTTTCGGTCATTTCCACCATAAAGGTGGAGCGGCCGGAAGCCAGGTCATCGGCGGCGCCAACGCGGGTAAAGATGCGGTCCACCGGCCCGATGGTCGCTTTGGTTGCCGGCACGTAACTGCCGATGTGCGCCAGTAGCACTATCAGCGCCGTTTGCCGCATATAAGTACTTTTACCGCCCATGTTCGGCCCGGTAATGATCAACATGCGCCGTTGTGGTGACAGGGAAAGCGGGTTGGCAATGAACGGTTCGCTCAACACCTGTTCCACCACCGGGTGACGACCTTCAACGATGCGGATGCCGGGCTGTTCGCTCATGGTCGGGCAGGTATAGTTCAACGTTTCGGCGCGTTCGGCCAGATTGGTCAGCACGTCCAGTTCCGCCAGCGCGCTGGCACTTTGCTGCAATGCCGGCAGGTGCGGCAACAGCAAATCGAACAGTTCGTCATACAGCGCTTTTTCAATCGCCAGCGCCTTGCCCTTGGAGGTCAGAACCTTGTCTTCGTACTCTTTCAACTCCGGAATGATATAGCGTTCGGCGTTTTTCAGCGTTTGGCGACGCACATAGTGAATCGGCACCAGGTGACTTTGGCCGCGACTGACCTGGATGTAATAGCCGTGCACGCCATTGAAACCGACCTTCAGCGTATCCAGTCCCAGCTTTTCACGCTCGCGGATTTCCAGGCGATCGAGATAATCACTGGCACCGTCGGCCAGCGCGCGCCATTCATCCAGTTCGGCGTTGTAGCCAGGCGCGATCACGCCGCCGTCACGTACCAGTACCGGCGGCGCTTCCACTACGGCACGTTCCAGCAGGTGCTGCAAATCGTCAAACTGACCGATCTGCGCCAGCAGTTTTTGCACATGCGGCGTAGCGATATCTTGCAGCATGTCGCGAATATCCGGTAATTGCTGGAACGCATGACGCATGCGTGCCAGATCGCGCGGCCGAGCGGTACGCAACGCCAGGCGCGCCAGGATACGCTCCAGATCGCCGACCTGACGCAGCGACGGCTGTACGTCGCTACCGATCTCCTGCAATGCGCCAATGGCCTGCTGGCGATGGTTCAGCACGTTGACGTCGCGGGTTGGCATATGCAGCCAGCGTTTCAGCATGCGGCTGCCCATGGGCGTCACGGTGCAATCCAGAATGGCGGCCAGCGTATTGTCACTGCCGCCGGACAGGCTCTGGGTAATTTCCAGATTGCGGCGGGTGGCGGCATCCATAATGATGCCGTCCTGCTGGCGTTCCATGGTGATGCCGCGGATATGCGGCAACGAGGTGCGCTGGGTATCCTTTACATATTGCAGCAGACAACCAGCGGCGCGTAGCGCCTGTTGCGACTGCTCGACGCCAAAGCCGGTGAGATCGCGCGTGCCGAACTGCAGGTTGAGCTGCTGCCGCGCGGTTTCCAGTTCGAACTCCCACAGCGGCCGGCGGCGCAGACCATGGCGCTGTGCGATCAGCGACATCTGTTCGAAGCTTTCGGGGTAGAGCAGTTCGGCCGGGTTGGTGCGCTGCAGTTCGGCAGCCATGGCTTCCTGGTCTTCCGGTTCGGTGACGCGGAAGCGGCCGGAGCTGATGTCCAGCGTGGCGTAGCCAAAGCCGCGTGCATCCTGCCAGATGGCGGCCAGCAGGTTATCCTGGCGTTCTTGCAACAGGGCTTCATCGCTGACGGTGCCGGGGGTGACGATGCGCACCACTTTGCGTTCCACCGGGCCTTTGCTGGTGGCAGGATCGCCAATCTGTTCGCAAATGGCGACGGATTCACCCAGTTGCACCAGCTTGGCCAGATAGTTTTCCACCGCATGATGCGGTACCCCGGCCATCGGGATGGGTTCGCCCGCCGAGGCGCCGCGTTTGGTCAGTGATATATCCAGCAGCTGTGAGGCGCGTTTGGCGTCGTCATAGAACAGCTCATAAAAGTCGCCCATGCGATAGAACAGCAGAATTTCAGGATGCTGGGCCTTGAGGCGCAGGTACTGCTGCATCATGGGGGTGTGGTCAACGTATTCTTTGTTTTCCATAATATTCACTGCGTTATGTTCTGGTTATGCGTCGCGAGCATGATGCTTGCCATATTATTGAAAGCGTCCTGCTAAAAGGTGAAACGCCGGCTGCTTAGTCTGGGGGAAGATGTTAACAGGTGATACCGCGGTTTCAAACGTATCTGCAAACCATGATGCGGTTTTAAACAGCTCTGCGAAACTGTTCGCAGTTGCACATCGCTCATGTTGCCGTTAGAACGGGTAATTTCGCCTGATATTCCAGTTTGTTCACGCCAGACTATGATTTACCATAGCGTTTAACTTTGTAGCCTGGCTGATGGATATCTGATGCGACACCTTGCAAGCTTTCTTCCTCTGGCACTTTTGCTTTCTGCCTGTAGCAGCGAGCCGGAAACCACGACCGCTCCCCAGCAGCCTCATGCGGTTCAAGGCGGTTTTCTGTTGGACGCCGAGCATGCCAACCCGCTGATATTAACCGGTGATTATGCCAATAATCCGGCAGCGCAACGTTTCGTCGACAAGATGGTCAACGAACACGGCTTCGATCGGCAACAGTTGCACAGCGTGCTGGCGCAAACCCGGCGGCTGGACTGGGTGATCCGTTTGATGGATCGTCAGGCACCGACGCCGACCGGTAGACCGCCATCCGGCCCGAACGGTGCCTGGCTGCGTTATCGCAATAAATTTATCACTCCGGATAATATTCCTAACGGCGTTGCCTTCTGGAATCAGTATGCGGATGCATTGGCGCGTGCGCATCAGGTTTACGGCGTACCCCCGGAAATTATCGTCGGCATTATCGGCGTGGAAACCCGCTGGGGTCGCGTCATGGGCAAAACGCGCATTATCGACGCGTTGGCCACCCTGTCGTTTGACTATCCTCGCCGTGCCACCTACTTCACCGGCGAGCTGGAAACCTTTCTGCTGATGGCGCGCAAGGAAGGCCGCGATCCGTTGGATCTGCGCGGCTCTTATGCCGGCGCAATGGGGTATGGCCAGTTTATGCCAACCTCATTCAAGGATTATGCCGTTGACTTCAATGGTGATGGCCACATCAATCTGTGGGATCCGGAAGACGCCATCGGCAGCGTGGCCAACTATTTCCGTGCTCATGGCTGGCAGCGTGACGCGCCGGTGGCGATCCCCGCCAGCGGGCAAGCACCGCTGATGGAGAACGGCTTCAAAACCCGCTATACCGTGGGGGCGTTGCAGGCGGCGGGGCTGACGCCGCAGGGCGCGCTGGGTCACGATCAGCAGGTGAGCCTGCTGCGCCTGGATATGGGCAGCGAATACCAATACTGGTTTGGCCTACCGAACTTCTACACCATTACCCGCTACAACCACAGCACCCATTATGCCATGGCGGTGTGGCAGTTGGGCGAGGCAGTGAGCCGAGCGCGGCGCGGCAACGTCTTCTGATTTTGATCGATAAAGCACAAGGGCCGAATCCGGCCCTTTTTTTACAGCATGGTATAGGCTTTCTTCAAACCGGTATCGTCATCAGGATCGGCCCCCTGCGGTGACGCAGGCTCGCTTTCTACTGGCTGCGACTCTGGCTCTGGCGACGCGTCGCCGGTCGCGTTGTCTTGCTCGAGCGGATCGGGGGCGGCCTCCGGTGGCGGCATGGTCTCCTGAATCATCTGCTCATCGAAGGTCGGGTTCAGCGCCGGTGAAAGCGGGGAACTGACCAGGCTGTCGGGCATGGCGATATGTGGCAGGGGCGCATCGTCGACAAATTGCGACTCGTCTTCTTTTACCGTGCGGCTGAAGCCGACGATCAGTACGCCGCACAGGGCGAAGAATACATACAGGATATTGCCGCCGAGCGGCTGGATCAGCACCCCGACCGCCAGCGGACCAACGCTGGCACCAACGCCAAATGCCATCAGCAGGCAGGCCGCCAGCGACACGCGTCGCTCTGGCTCGATCAGGTCATTGGCCAACGCGACGGCCAGCGGGTACAGCGTGAACTGCAGCATGCTGACGATAAAACCGACCGCCAGCAGCAGGTGAAAATCAATGTGTGGCAGCAGCGCCAGCGGCAGCGCCGCCACGGTCAGCAGAATGGCGTTGACGCGCATCAGCAGCGTACGGTTGTAGCGATCCGAGAGCCAACTGAGCGGGAATTGTGCCACCAGGCCGGCGAAAATCGCCAGAGCCATGAACAACCCGGTCTGCTGTGTGGACAGCGCCTGCTGGCTGGCGTACACCGGTGCCAGCCCATAGAATGAACCGACTACCATGCCAATCACCAGCGTGGTGGCCAGCACTTTGGGAATGGCGCCGATAAAGTAGCGTAGCTCAAGCGGCGCCGGAGACATGTGACGCGCATTGGTGCGGGTGGTAAGCGCTATCGGCACCAGGCACAGCGCGAAGCATAGCGCAATCAGCAGCAGCGTGGTGATGCCCAGCCCGCTTTGCAGCATCAGTACTACCTGACCCAGCGACATGCCAAGATAGGTGGCCACCATATACACGCCAAATACCACGCCGCGCTGGCTGGATTCCGCCTGATCGTTAAGCCAGCTTTCCAGCACCATGTATTGGCACATCATGCACAGGCCGATGATCAGTCGCAACACCACCCACACCGGGATATATTCCGTCAGGCCGTGCCCCAGTACCGCGGCGGTGATAATGCCAGCGCAGGACACATAGGCGCGGATATGGCCGACGCGCGCAATCAGAAAATGCCCGACCTTGCCGCCGATCACCAGGCCGATATAGTTGGCGGCAATAATCGCGCCGATCGTACCGCCGGTGACGTTGATTGAGGTCAGGCGCAACGAGACATAGGTGGTGAGCAGGCCTGAGCCCAGCAACATTAGCAGAGTGGTGGTATACAGCGGAAAGAATACGCCTAACGTTTTTTTCACACGATCATCCTACTTCAGTCATGGCGGATATTGGCCGGTAACCGGCGTCCCTGTGGATTTTCCCTGTAGCCCGGCAAGCTGGGCGCTCTTTTTGATACTAGCAGTTTGCCTGGATGCTTAAAACCTCGCCGTCTTGCGCCGCGCTGCGCAATGTTGGCGACCGCTCCGCGCGATGCCTTGATAAATGCTACTATCGGGCGCATATACCCTGGTTCCTGAAGGAGGCGTTATGAGCGAAGATACGCTGCGTAAACTCAGCATGGCGGTTGGCGATAAACTCAAGGCCGGCGGGCGCTGGATCACCTGTGCGGAATCCTGCACCGGCGGCGGTATCGCCAAAGCGATTACCGACATTGCCGGCAGTTCGGCCTATTTCGATCGCGGTTTTGTCACTTACAGTAATACGGCCAAGCACCAGATGCTCGGCGTGGCGGAAGCCACCTTGCAGGCGTATGGCGCAGTGAGCGAAGAAGTGGTGCGTGAAATGGCGCAGGGCGCATTGCATGCCGCCGGCGCCGACCTGGCGCTTTCGGTCAGCGGCATTGCCGGGCCGGACGGCGGCAGCGCTGAAAAGCCGGTGGGGACGGTATGGTTCGGCTTTGCCGAACGTTCCGGCCGTGTGATGGCACGTAAAATGCGGTTTGCCGGCGACCGCGACACCGTCAGGCGGCAGGCGACGCTTTTTGCACTGCAAACCGCGCTTGACGAATTTTTGTAAAATTAGGCTTGATACTGTATGACCATACAGTATAATTAGTGACATTTCCTGCACAACATACATTCAGTGGCAGTGTGGGGTAACACCGACATTGCGTAACGAGGAGCAAAGATGGCTATTGATGAGAACAAGCAAAAGGCGTTAGCTGCGGCACTGGGCCAGATTGAAAAACAATTCGGCAAAGGCTCCATCATGCGTCTGGGTGAAGACCGCTCCATGGACGTGGAAACGATCTCTACCGGCTCACTGTCACTTGATATCGCGCTGGGCGCCGGCGGCTTGCCGATGGGGCGTATCGTCGAGATCTACGGGCCGGAATCTTCCGGTAAAACCACGCTGACGCTGCAAGTCATCGCCGCCGCGCAGCGCGAAGGCAAAACCTGTGCCTTTATCGACGCCGAACACGCGCTGGATCCGATCTACGCCAAGAAGCTGGGCGTGGATATCGACAACCTGTTGTGTTCGCAACCGGATACCGGTGAGCAGGCGTTGGAAATCTGTGACGCGCTGACCCGCTCCGGTGCCGTTGACGTGATCATCGTCGACTCCGTCGCGGCGTTGACACCAAAAGCAGAAATCGAAGGCGAGATCGGCGATTCCCACATGGGTCTGGCGGCGCGCATGATGAGCCAGGCGATGCGCAAGCTGGCCGGCAACCTGAAGAACGCCAATACGCTGCTGATCTTTATTAACCAGATCCGTATGAAAATCGGTGTGATGTTCGGTAACCCAGAAACCACTACCGGTGGTAACGCGTTGAAATTCTATGCTTCCGTTCGCCTGGATATTCGCCGTATCGGCGCCATCAAGGAAGGCGACGAAGTGGTGGGCAGCGAAACCCGCGTTAAAGTGGTGAAGAACAAGATCGCTGCACCATTCAAACAGGCTGAATTCCAAATCATGTACGGTGAAGGCATCAACAGCCGCGGTGAACTGGTCGATCTGGGCGTCAAGCACAAGATGATCGAAAAAGCCGGCGCATGGTATAGCTACAACGGCGAGAAAATCGGGCAAGGCAAGGCCAACGCCTGTAACTTCCTGAAGGAAAACCCGGCGGTTGCTGCCGAGCTGGACAAGAAGCTGCGTGACCTGCTGTTGCACAGCAGCAACGAGTCGGCAATGGCCACCAACGAAGGCGTTGATGACGAAGCGGAAACCAGCGAAGAGTTTTAACCCTCACTGAAGGCGATGCGCCGTTTGAGCGCGCGCCTTTATCAAGGCTGTGATGCTATGAATGATGCCGTTCCTCAGCCTGCTGGGAACACCTTTAATGACCTGCTAAGTCGCGCGATGCGTTTGTTATCGCAACGCGACCACAGTGAAGCCGAACTGCGCCGCAAACTTGCGGCGCAGCCGTTTGCTGCCCGTGGCAGAATGGCCACAAAACCTCCCACCGCCACGCCCGTTGAACCGATAGATCCTACCGTTGTCGAACAGGTCATTGCCTATTGTTATCAGCATAATTGGCTGGACGACCCGCGTTTTGCCGTCAGCTACATCGGCAGCCGCAGCCGTAAAGGCTATGGCGCGCAGCGCATTCGTTCGGAACTGATGCAAAAAGGCGTCGACAAGGACACGGTGCAAACGGCGTTGGCCGAGTGCGAGATTGACTGGTGCGCCCATGCCAGAGAGGTTGCGCTGCGCAAATTTGGCGAGCCGTTGCCGAAAGAATGGAAAGACAAGGCTAAAGTACAGCGTTATCTGCTCTATCGAGGCTTCTTTCAGGAAGAAATTCAGTCAATTTACCGTGAATTTGCGCAATGAACGCACACGGGGTTTTACTTCCCTGTGAAGAAAATTTATCTTATCCCCACTTTTTGTTCGTGAGCGGGGGACCATCGTCAGGATGACGCGCCCCTTTGCTCACGTATCGTTATTCTAGCCTTTCCGGGAAAAATATGAGCAAGAGCACCGCTGAGATCCGTCAAGCGTTTCTCGATTTCTTTCATAGTAAAGGTCACCAGGTTGTCGCAAGCAGCTCCCTGGTACCTAACAATGATCCGACATTGCTGTTTACCAATGCCGGCATGAACCAATTCAAAGATGTTTTCCTGGGGCTGGACAAACGCGCCTACTCCCGTGCGACGACCTCGCAACGCTGCGTGCGTGCCGGTGGTAAGCATAACGATCTGGAAAACGTCGGCTATACCGCTCGTCACCACACCTTCTTTGAAATGCTGGGCAACTTCAGCTTTGGCGATTACTTCAAAAACGATGCCATCGCCTATGCATGGGAACTGCTGACCGGTGAAAACTGGTTCAATCTGCCAAAAGAAAAGCTGTGGGTGACCGTCTACGAAACCGATGATGAAGCCTTCAATATCTGGCAGAACGAAATCGGTATCCCCGCAGAGCGTATTATCCGTATTGGCGACAATAAGGGCGCACCATTTGCCTCTGACAACTTCTGGCAGATGGGCGACACCGGCCCTTGCGGCCCGTGCACAGAAATCTTCTACGATCACGGTGATCACATCTGGGGCGGCCCTCCGGGCAGCGCGGAAGAAGACGGCGACCGTTACATCGAAATCTGGAACATCGTGTTCATGCAGTTTAACCGTCAATCCGACGGCACCATGCTGCCATTGCCCAAGCCGTCGGTGGACACCGGCATGGGGCTTGAGCGTATCGCCGCGGTGTTGCAGCATGTGAACTCCAACTATGAAATCGATCTGTTCCGTACCCTGATCGAAGCGGTGGCCAAGGTCACTGGCGCAACCGATCTGGATAACAAATCGCTGCGTGTTATTGCCGACCACATTCGTTCCTGTGCCTTCCTGATCTCTGATGGCGTTATCCCGTCGAATGAAAACCGCGGCTATGTGCTGCGTCGTATCATTCGTCGTGCGGTGCGTCACGGCAATATGCTGGGCGCCAAAGACACCTTCTTCTACAAATTGGTTGCACCGCTGATTGGCGTTATGGGCCCTGCGGCCGATGAGCTGAAGAGCCAGCAGGCGATGGTCGAGCAAGTACTGAAAACCGAAGAAGAGCAGTTTGCCCGCACGCTGGAGCGTGGTCTGGCGCTGCTGGATGAAGAGTTGGCCAAGCTGCAGGGTGACACGCTGGATGGCGAAACCGCTTTCCGCCTGTACGACACCTACGGCTTCCCGGTTGATTTGACCGCCGACGTCTGTCGCGAGCGCGGCCTGAAAGTGGATGAGGCTGGCTTTGAGGCGGCGATGGAAGCCCAGCGCCGTCGTGCGCGTGAATCCAGCGGTTTTGGCGCCGATTACAACAGCTTGATCCGCGTTGACGGAGCCAGTGAATTCTGTGGTTATGATCATGACCAGCAGCAGGCGAAAATCACCGCCCTGTTCCGTGACGGCCAACCGGTGGACGAGATCCATGCCGGCGAAGAGGCGGTAGTCGTGTTGGACGCCACACCGTTCTACGGTGAGTCCGGTGGTCAGGTCGGCGATAAAGGCATCCTGAAGTCCGCCGCTGCTGAGTTCGTGGTTGGCGATACGCAGAAATACGGTCAGGCTATCGGCCATCAGGGCAAATTGGCGCAGGGCGTGCTGAAAGTCGGCGACAGCGTCGACGCGCTGATTGACCAGGTTCGTCGTAATCGCATTCGTCTGAACCACTCGGCGACCCATTTGCTGCATGCTGCTCTGCGTCAGGTATTGGGTGAGCACGTGGCTCAAAAAGGCTCGCTGGTTAACGATAAATATCTGCGTTTCGACTTTTCGCATTTTGAAGCGATGAAGCCGGAACAAATCCGTGCGGTAGAAGATTTGGTCAACCAACAGATTCGTCGCAATCTGCCGGTCCAGACTGAAGTGATGGCGCTGGATGATGCCAAAGAGAAGGGCGCGATGGCGCTGTTCGGTGAGAAGTACGATGACCATGTGCGCGTACTGACCATGGGCGACTTCTCGACCGAACTGTGCGGCGGCACACACGCCAGCCGTACCGGTGATATCGGTCTGTTCCGTATCCAGAGCGAATCCGGCACCGCTGCGGGGATCCGTCGTATTGAAGCGGTCACCGGCGAAGGCGCGGTTGCCACGCTGCATCAGCAGAGCGACCTGTTGCAAGAGGTTGCTCATCTGGTAAAAGGTGACGGCAATAATCTGTCAGAGAAAGTGCGCGCGGTACTCGATCGTACCCGCACGCTGGAAAAGGAGCTGCAACAGCTCAAAGACCAGCAGGCGGCGTTGGAGAGTGCCTCACTGTCCAGCAAGGCGAAGCAGGTCAACGGCGTGAAACTGCTGGTGAGCCAGTTGGATAACGTTGAGCCGAAGATGCTGCGTACCATGGTTGACGATCTCAAGAATCAGCTGGGTTCGGCAATTATCGTTCTGGCTACCACCGCTGAGGGCAAAGTCAGCCTGATTGCCGGTGTAACCAAGGACCTGACCGACCGGGTAAAAGCCGGCGAATTGATTGGCAACGTGGCACAGCAGGTTGGCGGCAAAGGCGGTGGCCGTCCTGATATGGCGCAGGCAGGGGGAAGCGATGTCAACGCTCTGCCGGCGGCATTAGACAGCGTCGAAGCCTGGGTGGCTTCCAAGCTGTGAATATAAATAAATAGCACATCTGAACGCCATAACTCTTTGTTGATTATGGCGTTTTTATACTGTGCTTAAACAATGCAGTTACAATTACGGGAACAAAGTTTCTCAGGTCGGCTAAACTTATCGTTATCTGCGGTGATACCAAGTCTACTTACACTTATTGTGGGTTCTATGGCTTACCTTTTCACCACATATGATGGATAATGACGGGGAAACTGAGAGACCCGACTCTTTTAATCTTTCAAGGAGCAAAGAATGTTAATTCTGACTCGTCGAGTTGGTGAAACCCTCATGATTGGCGATGAGGTCACGGTTACAGTGCTAGGGGTAAAAGGCAACCAGGTTCGTATTGGTGTGAATGCTCCGAAAGAGGTGTCTGTACACCGCGAAGAAATCTATCAACGTATCCAGGCAGAGAAGTCTCAACAGACGACTTACTGATTTCGAAAGCAGCGTCTCGTTGCGTAGCGAGACGCTTCTGCCTTTTTTTGCGCCTTATCCCCGCTTTAGTGCATTCCTACCAATAATTTCTCTCTTCTTACCTCTCCGTTATGTTGTGGAATTATCGGTGTTTGACTGTTGATAAAACACTCTTTTTGCCGTCAAATCACTCATGTTGCCTGTGATTTGTGCAAACGCGCAGGAGTTGGGAAAAATTGTTTGACTTATAAGTCGGGGAAAGTAATATGTGCGCCACGCAGTGCCGATGAGCTTCTTTAAAGCGAGTTAGGCACAGTTCGAAAGAAGCGTACTGGTGAGGTGGCCGAGAGGCTGAAGGCGCTCCCCTGCTAAGGGAGTATGCGGTCAAAAGCTGCATCCGGGGTTCGAATCCCCGCCTCACCGCCATTTGCATCCATAGCTCAGCTGGATAGAGTACTCGGCTACGAACCGAGCGGTCGGAGGTTCGAATCCTCCTGGATGCACCATATTTAGCCATATGGTCGGGTTGTTGAAGTTGTACCATACGGTATCAAAAGAATTACAGTGCATCCATAGCTCAGCTGGATAGAGTACTCGGCTACGAACCGAGCGGTCGGAGGTTCGAATCCTCCTGGATGCACCATTCTTAATAGCGTTTATCAAAAGCTCTGGCTTTCAGGTAAATGCGAGCTGAAAGGTAGCTCGAAGGGGATAACGTTGCTTTAGCAACGGCCCGCAGGGCGAAGCGGTTACGCTGAGTAATCCTCCTGGATGCACCATTCTTAAAAGTGACGTTTCACGGATAGAAACGAATTCGCTGTAAAAGGTTAGATTGCATCCATAGCTCAGCTGGATAGAGTACTCGGCTACGAACCGAGCGGTCGGAGGTTCGAATCCTCCTGGATGCACCATCTAAGAAAAACCCGCTTCGGCGGGTTTTTCGCTTTTCCGACCGCGAGAAGAGCGGTTGGAGGTTCGAGCCGAGCGTAGCGAGACAACGTTGCCTTGGCAACGGCCCGCAGGGTGAGGCGTAAGCCGAATCATCCTCCTGGATGCACCATCTAAGAAAAACCCGCTTCGGCGGGTTTTTCGCTTTCTGCCATGCTTGTTCGAACTAAATCCCTGCGCCACCCAAGGCATTTTCCGTCATCACGCAATCAGCGACAATATGGCTGCTTTGCGATAAAGTAGTTTTCTTTCCTCTATGATCATGGAGTAACGATGTACGATCGCTACCAGGGTCTGATCTTTGACATGGACGGCACTATTCTGGATACCGAACCAACGCATCGCAAAGCGTGGCATCAGGTGCTGGGGCGTTACGGTATGGCGTTCGATGAAGCGGCGATGGTGGCGCTGAACGGTTCGCCAAGCTGGCGCATTGCCGAAGCGATTATCACCGCGCATCAGGCCGATCTCGATCCCCATCATCTGGCGGCAGAAAAAACGCGCGCGGTAGAGGCGATGCTACTTGATACCGTACGCCCCTTGCCGCTGATTGAGGTGGTAAAATCCTATCACGGTCGTCGCCCGATGGCGGTTGGCACCGGCAGCGAACACCGAATGGCGGAAGCATTGCTGCGTCATTTAGGGCTGTATCAATGCTTTGATGCCATTGTTGGTGCCGATGACGTTCAGCGCCACAAACCGGAACCAGATACCTTTCTGCGCTGTGCTGAACTGATTGGTGTACCGCCGGAACACTGCGTGGTGTTTGAAGATGCCGATTTCGGCATCCAGGCAGCACGTAGCGCCAATATGGCGGTGGTAGACGTCCGCACGCTGTGAGTAGTACGCTAACGTTACTTTCGTTATTTGGCAGTAGTTTCCTCAGTGCGACGCTGTTGCCGGGAAACTCGGAAATCTATCTGGTGGCTCTGTTGAGCAATGGTCGTATTTCGCCGGAGCTGTTGGTATTGGCGGCGACGTTAGGTAATACGCTCGGCGGGGTAACCAATGTAATTATCGGGCGCCTGCTACCGGCGATGAAACCACAACGCGGGCTGGCAACGGCGCAGCGCTGGTTGCAACGCTTTGGCCCGGCTGCGTTATTACTCAGCTGGATGCCGGTGGTGGGCGATTTGTTGTGCGTGTTGGCAGGTTGGCTGCGCATGCCGTGGGGTCCTGTTGTGCTTTTTCTGTGTATCGGAAAAGCACTGCGCTACATCGTTTTGACTATGATAACGCTACAGGGTATCGCTTGGTGGCATTAACGAAGTGAATATAACTCAATATTCTATCGGGTGCGGTTTCAGTATGCTTACGAATTATCGTTTTAGAAGCGGGAGGTCAATTTGATCCCGGACGTATCACAGGCGCTTTCTTGGTTGGAAGCCCACCCTCAGGCATTAAAAGGCATCCGCCGCGGTATTGAGCGCGAAACGCTGCGCGTTACTGCAGACGGCAAACTGGCTACCACCGGGCATCCGGAACATCTGGGGGCGGCATTAACGCATCATTGGATTACCACGGATTTTGCCGAGGCGCTGCTGGAGTTTATTACGCCGGTTGATGACGATATCGATCATTTATTGACGTTCCTGCGCGATATTCATCGCCACGTGGCGCGCAATATCGGTGATGAACGCATGTGGCCGCTGAGTATGCCGTGCTTTATCGGCGCGGAGCAGGATATCGAACTGGCACAGTTTGGCTCGTCGAATATCGGCCGTATGAAAACGCTGTATCGCGAAGGGTTGAAGAACCGCTACGGCGCCTTGATGCAGACCATTTCCGGCGTGCACTATAACTTTTCGTTGCCGCTGGAGTTCTGGCAGGCATGGGCCGGAGTAGAAGATGCCGAAAGTGGCAAGGAACAGATATCTGCCGGCTATTTCCGCCTGATCCGCAACTATTATCGCTTCGGCTGGGTTATCCCGTTCCTGTTCGGCGCATCACCGGCTATTTGTTCCTCGTTCCTCAACGGGCGTGAAACCTCGCTGCCGTTCGAAAGCAACGGGCGTGGCATGCTGTACCTGCCTTATGCCACTTCACTGCGGTTGAGCGATCTGGGCTATACCAACAAGTCGCAGAGTAACCTCGGCATTACCTTCAACGATCTGCAAAGCTACGTGAAGGGGCTGAAAAAGGCCATCGTCACGCCGTCAGAAGAGTTTGCCAAGCTGGGAGTGAAAGACGGCGATCGCTATTTGCAATTGAATACCAATGTGCTGCAGATAGAAAACGAACTGTATGCGCCGATCCGGCCGAAACGCGTCACCCATAGTGGGGAAACGCCGTCAGATGCGCTTCTACGCGGCGGTATTGAATATATCGAAGTCCGCTCGCTGGACATTAACCCGTTCTCGCCAATCGGCGTAGATGCGGTACAGGCGCGTTTCCTCGATTTGTTCCTGGTGTGGTGCGTGTTGGCCGATGCGCCGGAAATGAACAGCGATGAACTGCTGTGTACGCGCAAAAACTGGAACCGCGTTATCCTGGAAGGGCGCAAGCCGGGGCAAACCATCGGCATCGGTTGCGACGATACGCGCAAACCGCTGCAACAGGTCGGCAAGGCGCTGTTTGCCGACCTGCGTCGCGTAGCCGAAGTGCTTGATAGCGAAGCGGGCAACCAGGCTTATCAGCAGGTCTGCGATCAATTGGTTGCGGCCTTTGACGATCCGGATTTGACGTTCTCCGCCCGTATTCTGAAGGCCATGCAGGACGCCGGCAACGGCGGTGTAGGGCTGGCATTGGCGGAACAGTACCGTCAGATGCTGCGGGACGAACCGCTGGAGATTTTGAGCGAGGCGGCATTGGCTAAAGAAGCGGAAGCCTCTTGGCAGCGTCAGCGCGACATAGAAGCCAGTGATACGCTAAGCTTTGAACAGTTCCTGAAGGCCAATGGCGGGGGCTGAAAAGAAAATGGCCACATCAATGTGGCCAAATATGCATCTCTGATGACAGGGATGATGATAACAAATGCGCGTCTTTCACATAGTCAGACTTGCAGGGTGGGAAAAGGTTTCCTTGGATTGCGAAAAAATCCGAAATAATTTTTTTTTAACGAGGAGGTGCTAAATGCCACTGCTGGATAGTTTTACCGTAGATCACACCCGCATGGCGGCCCCGGCGGTTCGCGTTGCGAAAACCATGAAAACGCCGCATGGTGACACCATCACCGTGTTCGACCTGCGTTTTTGCATTCCGAACCAAGAAGTGATGCCAGAGCGCGGTATCCATACGCTGGAACACCTGTTTGCCGGCTTTATGCGCGATCACCTGAACGGGCAGGGCGTGGAGATTATCGATATCTCACCAATGGGTTGCCGTACCGGTTTCTACATGAGTTTGATTGGCGTACCTGAAGAGCAGCGCGTGGCGGATGCCTGGAAAGCGGCAATGGCCGACGTGTTGAAAGTGACCGATCAGCGCAAGATCCCTGAGCTGAACGAATTCCAATGCGGCACCTACCATATGCATTCGCTGGAAGAAGCACAGGACATTGCCAAGCACATTCTGGATCGCGATGTAGTGGTTAACCACAATGACGAGCTGGCGTTGCCGAAAGAGAAACTGCAAGAGCTGCATATCTAGCCGTCAGCCAGACTTGCCGGCTGTTAATGTAAAAAAGACGCGATTTCGCGTCTTTTTCTTTTATGCGGCGCTCTGCTTAATGATTCTGTACGCTAGCCTGCAGAGGTTTGATCGGCGTCACCCGTACCTGTTTGATCATGTTGTCCTGCACGTCCAGAATGTCGAAGTCATAATGGCCGACGCGGATCCGGGTGCCGGTTTCCGGGATTTCTTCCAGCTCTTCCAGCAACATGCCGTTGATGGTACGCGCATCAACCGCCGGCAGGTTCCAGTTGAAGGCCTTGTTCAGTTCCCGCACGTTGGCAGTACCGTCAATCAGTACCGAACCATCGCTCTGCGGATTCACCTCTTCCGCCAGCGTAGGCGACATTGAGGTGGTGAAATCACCGACGATCTCTTCCAGGATATCCTCCACCGTCACCAGCCCCTGAATATCGCCGTATTCATCAACCACGATGCCGACCTTTTCCTTGTTGCGCTGGAACTTGACCAGTTGCACGTTAAGCGGCGTGCCTTCCGGCACGTAATAGATCTCATCGGCGGCCCGCAGCAGGTTTTCCTTGTTGAACTCTTTCTTTTCGGTCATTAGCCGGTAGGCTTCGCGCACTCGCAACATGCCGATGGCGTCGTCCAGCGAGTCGCGATACAACACGATGCGGCCATGCGGCGAATGGGTCAGCTGACGCATGATGGATTTCCAGTCATCATTGATATCAATGCCCATGATTTCATTGCGCGGCACCATGATGTCTTCCACCGATACCTTTTCCAGGTCCAGTACCGAAATCAGCATGTCCTGATAGCGTCGTGATATCTGTGAGTGCGATTCGTTAACGATGGTGCGCAGCTCTTCCTTGCTGACCGCATCGCTGATCCGCTGATTGGTGTGGACACCGAACAGGCGCAGCAGGATGCTGGTAATGCCATTGAGCAACCAGACCAGCGGGAACATGATTTTCTGCAACGGCGCCAGCAGGAAGCTGCTGGGGAAAGCGATGCGTTCCGGATAGAGTGCGGCGAAGGTTTTGGGCAATACCTCGGCGAATAGCAGCACCGCGAAGGTCAATACGCCAGTGGCGATAGCGACCCCGAGATCGCCATATAAGCGCATGCCGACGATGGTCGCCAGCGCCGAGGCCAGGATATTCACCAGGTTATTGCCGATCAGTACCAGGCCGATCAGGCGGTCAGGTTTTTGCAGCAGCTTTTCAACCCGGCGGGCAGAACGGTTGCCTTGTTTGGACAAATGACGAAGACGATAGCGGTTGAGCGTCATCATGCCGGTTTCGGAGCCTGAAAAATAAGCTGAAACCACTATCATGATCACCATAATGATGATTAGGGTGGCTGTCGAAACGTGCTCCAACGCGATATTCCTTATGTGTGGAGAAAAGTAACCTCAACGAACAATGAGGCGGTAGCCATAATGCAGTTTAGCGCACCATCACTTCCTGGATCAGGCGACTGCCAAAGTAAGCCAGGGTTAGCAGGAACGCGCCGACCAGACTGAACCAGACTACGCGGCGGCCGCGCCAGCCTTCATGATAATGGCCCCAGAGCAGAACGATATAGACAAACCATGCCATGATCGACAGCACCGCTTTATGGACGTTTTCCTTACTGAACAGATTATCCATATACAACAAGCCAGTGCACAGGGTGAGGGTCAGCAGCACCACGCCTATCTGGGTGATGTGGAACATCTTGCGTTCAATACTCATCAACGGTGGCATATCGGCGCTGAAACTGAGCTTTTTGTTCTTCAGCAGATAATCCAGCCAGGCCAATTGCAGAGCATAGAGCGCGGCAATGATCAGCGTGGCGTAGGAAAACAGTGCCAGGCCGATGTGCACCAGCAGTTCCGGGCTGGCTTCCAGATGGGTTATGAACTCGCCCGGCAACAGGCTGACAAACGCCAGATTGATCATCGCAAAGCTATAGACGATCGGCAGCAGGAACCAGCCGCGATCGCGGGATGCAACGATGGTCATCACGGTGCAGATAATCAGGCTGACGATCGAACCTATGTTGATCAAGCTGAGGTTTTGCCCACCGCCAACGTCGAAAATACGCTGTTGCAGGGCGATGGCGTGACACACCAGCGCCACCACGGCAGAGAGCAGAGCAAGCCGACGGTATGCGCTATTCTTCCGCAACAAGCTGGGAATGATCAGTCCAAGGCTGAGCAGGTAGGCTATCAAAGCCACAATGGAAAATACTGGCATAGCGTTTAATTTTGCATCGGCGTGATTAATTGGATTGCCAGTATAGCGTCGTGTGGGCCGTGCTCCAACCGATCTCCAACGCCAAGGCAGAGATCGTGTCTGCTTCGTGTTATAATCGCTGCAATTGTGTCGCCATGGCGGCCTGTCTTTACGTTGAGCCTGAGACGATGTTTGAAAATTTAACCGATCGATTGTCGCGCACATTGCGCAATATCAGCGGCCGTGGGCGGCTGACCGAAGAAAATATCAAGGAAACCCTGCGGGAAGTGCGCATGGCATTGCTGGAAGCGGACGTTGCGCTGCCGGTAGTGCGTGACTTTATCAATCGTGTCAAAGAAAGCGCGGTTGGACATGAAGTCAACAAAAGCCTGACGCCGGGGCAGGAGTTCGTCAAGATCGTCAAGAGCGAACTGATTGCCGCCATGGGTGAAGTGAACACCGAGCTGAACCTGGCGGCTCAGCCGCCAGCGGTGGTACTGATGGCAGGCTTGCAAGGTGCCGGTAAAACCACCAGCGTCGGCAAGCTAGGCAAGTTCCTGAAAGAAAAACAAAAGAAAAAAGTGCTGGTGGTTTCCGCCGACGTTTATCGTCCTGCGGCGATTAAACAGTTGGAAACGCTGGCTGAAGGCGTCGGCATCGACTTTTTCCCGTCGGATGCCAAAGACAAGCCGATCGACATCGTTAACCGCGCGTTACAACAGGCGAAGCTGAAGTTTTACGACGTATTGATCGTCGATACCGCCGGTCGTTTGCACGTCGACGAAGCGATGATGGACGAAATCAAGCAGGTGCATGCGGCGATCAAGCCGGTGGAAACCCTGTTTGTGGTCGACGCCATGACCGGCCAGGATGCGGCCAACACCGCCAAGGCGTTTAACGAAGCGTTGCCGCTGACCGGCGTAGTGCTGACCAAGGTTGACGGTGACGCGCGCGGTGGTGCCGCGTTGTCGATTCGCCACATTACCGGTAAGCCGATCAAGTTCCTGGGCGTTGGTGAGAAGACCGACGCACTTGAGCCGTTCCACCCGGATCGCGTGGCTTCGCGTATTCTCGGTATGGGCGACGTGCTGTCGTTGATTGAAGACATCGAGAGCAAGGTCGACCGCGATCAAGCGGAGAAACTGGCCAACAAACTGAAGAAGGGTGACGGCTTTGATTTGACCGACTTCCTCGATCAGCTCAAGCAAATGCGTAACATGGGCGGTATGGCCAGTATGTTGAGCAAGTTGCCGGGTGCCGGCCAACTGCCGGACAACGTCAAATCGCAGATGGACGACAAGGTACTGGTGCGCATGGAGGCGATCATCAACTCGATGACGCTGAAGGAGCGCGCCAAACCGGAAATCATTAAAGGGTCGCGCAAGCGCCGTATCGCGATGGGTTCCGGCATGCAGGTGCAGGACGTCAACCGACTGTTAAAACAGTTTGACGAAATGCAGCGCATGATGAAAAAGATGAAAAAAGGCGGCATGGCGAAGATGATGCGCGGCATGAAAGGCATGATGCCGCCGGGCTTCCCAGGCCGTTAAACGCGCAGGTCTCCCACTGGGGAGCGCGTTAACCGATTTGCCGCTCGCGGCAAAAACCGCCCGAAAGTGAGTGGGGCGCAAAACGAATTGCCGGCAATCTACGCTTTAGATTGCTTTTTGCGCCAAAATGAGTAAAATTTTCGGGCTTTTTATATTGCAACCGGGCCCCGTCCCTCAATGGGGCCCGGCTGTTTTATTAACTAAAGAGGATGTTATGGTAACAATTCGTTTGGCACGTGGCGGCGCTAAAAAGCGTCCGTTCTATCAAGTAGTAGTGACCGACAGCCGCAACGCTCGTGATGGTCGTTTCATCGAGCGCGTAGGCTTCTTCAACCCGATCGCTTCTGGTCAGGCTGAAGCACTGCGTCTGGACCTGGACCGCATCGAACATTGGGTCGGCCTGGGTGCAACCGTTTCTGATCGCGTTGGCGCGCTGATCAAAGACGCTAAGAAAGCAGCTTAATCTGTCGCGGTGGTGGCAATGAGCAAGCAACTCAAACCGGTAGCACCTAAGCAGCCGCTTGTACTCGGCAAAATGGGGTCTACTTACGGCATTCGTGGTTGGCTCAGAGTGTTTTCATCCACCGAAAACGCTGAAAGCATTTTTGACTATCAGCCGTGGTTAATCCAAAAGGCGGGTCAGTGGCAGGTTGTCGAGCTGGAAAGCTGGAAGCGCCACAATCAGGACCTGATCATCAAGATCAAAGATATTGACGATCGGGATGCGGCGAATCTACTGACCAATTGCGAAATTGTGGTGGATTCCGAGCAGTTGCCTCCGTTGGAAGGCGATGATTACTACTGGAAAGACCTGATGGGCTGCCAGGTAGTCACCACTTCCGGCTACGAACTGGGCAAAGTCATCGATATGATGGAAACCGGTTCGAACGACGTAATGGTCGTGCGGGCAAACCTGAAAGATGCCTTCGGCATGAAGGAGCGGTTGGTCCCGTTTCTTCATGGGCAGGTTATCAAGAAAGTCGATCTCGCTGCCAAGGTAATCGAGGCAGATTGGGATCCTGGTTTTTGACCTCCGGATCACACGATCGCAGCAAGTGGAATAACGCAATGGGGATTGGCTTGTGTTCATTGGTATTGTAAGCCTGTTTCCAGAGATGTTCCGTGCAATCACCGATTACGGGGTGACTGGCCGGGCAGTAAAAAATGGCCTGCTGAGCGTGCAGTGCTGGAGTCCTCGTGACTTCACCTACGACCGGCATCGTACCGTGGACGATCGCCCTTATGGCGGCGGCCCGGGAATGCTGATGATGGTGCAACCTTTACGGGAAGCCATTTCAGCTGCGAAAGCAGCGGCAGGCGAGGGAGCAAAGGTGATTTATCTGTCACCTCAGGGGCGCAAGCTGGATCAAACCGGCGTTTGCGAACTGGCGACCAATCAGAAGATGATTCTGGTGTGCGGTCGTTACGAAGGGATCGATGAGCGCGTGATCCAAACCGAAATTGACGAAGAATGGTCAATCGGCGATTACGTTCTCAGCGGCGGGGAACTGCCGGCAATGACCCTGATCGATTCAGTTGCCCGTTTCATACCGGGCGTGCTGGGACATCAGGCCTCTGCGGAAGAAGACTCTTTCGTCGATGGATTGCTGGATTGCCCGCACTATACCCGGCCTGAGGTGTTGGAAGGGATGGAAGTACCGCCGGTTCTGCTGTCGGGCAACCATGCCGAGATACGTCGCTGGCGCTTAAAGCAGTCGCTGGGCCGTACCTGGCTTAGAAGACCTGAACTTCTAGAAAGCCTAGCTCTGACTGACGAGCAAGAGGTGTTGCTGGCGGAGTTCCAACGGGAACATCGCGCCGAGCAACAGGACTATTAAGGCAACGTCCGAGGACGTAGCCGATATATCAGTTTACCTAGGGTAAGAGACATATTATGAGCAACATTATTAAGCAACTTGAACAAGAGCAGATGAAGCAAGACGTACCTGCATTCCGTCCGGGTGATTCCGTGGAAGTGAAGGTATGGGTCGTTGAAGGTAGCAAAAAACGTCTGCAGGCATTCGAGGGCGTGGTTATCGCTATCCGTAACCGCGGTCTGCACTCTGCATTCACTGTTCGTAAGATTTCCAACGGCGAAGGTGTTGAGCGTGTATTCCAGACTCACTCCCCAGTAATCGACAGCATTACTGTTAAACGTCGTGGTGCCGTTCGTAAAGCCAAACTGTACTACCTGCGTGAGCGTACTGGTAAGGCTGCTCGCATCAAAGAGCGTCTTAACTAAGATACAGCTAACGCTGCATCCAAAAGTTAATAGTCATAAGGGGCTTGCCGTGATGGTAAGCCCCTTTTTTATACCCGGTGCAGTATAACTCGCCTGGTGGACAGCCTTGCCGGCTTTGCTGCGGCTGTAAAGCCGTTGATGGTCGGCAAAAATACGCGTTAGGCCAGTGGATTGGCGATGTCCGATCGGCGAGGTTGCAACGCCGAACGACGCCATTACAGCGCAGCCGCGCGCTGCTTTCCCTTATCTGCATGTGGCTGAGCGGGAATGATATCCCCCGGCTTTACGATCACTCGCGCCACCGACTCGTGCGTGGCGAAGGTACAGCTGCAATTAATGTTTTGGCATTGGTGATAACGTTCTTTGGTCGACTCGCTGAGGTAGCGGCTGGAACGGGTATGGGCCACGCTACCGCATAGTGGACAGTGCATCATGATCGGATCCTCTTGTGGTTTGCATTACGTATTGTGATTATATTAGCTGGTAAACTCGTAAAAGCAAGATTAAATTTGCGAGTTGTCGGCTGATTTGTTTTTACATATGTTGATTGAGGAATTGCTGTGTTAACGCCGAGGTTAAGTAGCGAAACGGCAGAGGAAAAAGCGAGAACATCCGATGTTTAAGCGCAAGAAGTCAGCCGCGGTGAACGCCAGTCGGCGCGATAGGCCACGACTCGCTTCAGTTATCGAGTTCATCATACAGCCGGCGCTTCAGACCGCTTTTCCTGAGCGAACGTAGTAAATGATAACTTTTGCGGCGATAGTACCAGTTCACGGCAAAGGTACCGACACCAACGGCAGCTCCCACCAATACCGCAATGTCTTCAGGTGAATGCCGTCCAAACCACGCCAGGCAGGCGGCTATAAAATAAGAAAGCGTTGAAGTGAATTTTTCCATTGTGTAGTCCTACCTTTATTCGAGTTCCGCTTGGCAGCGGCGGTTGCCGCCGGCATCTCAACCGGCTAACCGTGTGACAAAGTGGGCTCTCGTTCCTCGAGCCCGGTTAGGCACAGTGTCCAGTTGCCAATTGCTGGCGGCAACGTCTGTGGGTTGTGGATACGCTGGCACAACCCGCAGACGTTGCATTGGTGACAAATAAAAACACCCGCGCCGGCGGGTGTCTAAAATGCTATGCCACGCGGCGCATAACGCGTTAGCGGTCGCTGTGGTGGTCGGCAGGGTAAAATATTTCTTGATAATCATTATCCGGCAGCACCTGACTGGCCAGATCTGAAATCAGCGACATGGCGATCAAAAACTCAGAGCTGCTGCATTGTGCCGCCTGGGATACATCTGCGATGAACTGGATGCGCGACAGTGTTAGTTGTTGTTTATCCACGGTTTCCACTGTTTATGCCCTCTCTGCAATATACTGTTTATTTATACAGTATTAAGCAAAATGCTAAACCCGTCAATGGGTGGTGGCGTCATTTGCCGAGTAAAATTCCTGGATGATTAATAAGAGAACTATCTTGTTGAAACCACGAAGTTACCGATAGACCTCGGGGAGAGAAAGCGTCAGTGGTTGAGACGATAAGGTAAAAACATCGTTTTTGCTGCCTGTGGGGGAGTCAAAGAAAGTGTAAATCGCATTTCAAGTTCATTAACTTGCTATTGCGCGTTGTCTGTTTGTATTTTCATGGTTCATGTCGCATAATCTAATGATAGGCGAAAGTCACGCCAGGCAATACGGGTTGTCGCGGCTGTGCGCTGGCGATTCGCCAACGACGATGTGTAAAAGCAACATTATTTTATGACCGGGGAAGTTATGCGTGAAGAAACTGTGAATGACAATGCCGCCGTCGGCGCAGTGATTGAAAGAATCCTTGCTTCTTATGGCGTAGCCACACAAAAAGAGCTGAGCGAGGCCTTGGCCATCGCGCCCAACAATATCAGCAGTTGGCAGCAACGAGGCAGCGTGCCGGGGCAGGTGATTATCAATTGTGCGCTGACTACCGGCGCCGATCTGACCTGGCTGATGACCGGAGAAAAAGCAAAACAGCAGCAACCGCGAGAGAAAGTCTTGCCGGCGGTACGTGGCAAAGCGTTGTATGAGCGGGTGCAGGCTTCTGGCGGTAAGGGGGTGTTGCGGCGCATTCTGGATGCGTACGGTTTCAGTCTGCAAAAAGAGTTGGGCGATCTGCTGGGTATTTCCTCAGGCACCATGAGTACCTGGGTGCGGCGTAACTATTTTCCTGGCGATATCGTGGTGACCTGTGCGTTGGATACCGGGGTACCGTTGTTATGGCTGGCGACTGGCGAAGGGGATATGCACAGCGTGACCACGCCGGCGCCACTCGCCACCAGTCGCGCTCGCGCCTTGCCACAATATCAACTGCTGGCAGGGCAATTGCAACCTGCGGGGGAATGGTTGGCCGATCCGACCTTGATCCCCACTCGCGTTTTGCAACCGGCTTACGTTGACGGTGGGCGCACTGCATGGCTGGTGGACCTGGCTATTACGCATATTGCCAATGGGCGTTGGCTGATCGACATTGATGGCAATATAGATGTCTACGACATTGCGCGTCTGCCAGGCAATCAGCTGCAGGTCAGCGGTGGGAACGCTGATTTTCAATGTTCCACCGACGCCTTGAAAGCGTTGGGAATGGTCTGGTTGACGCTGGCCCAACAGGCATAAGAAACCCACCGTTTACCCACTGCGTTTGATGTCGTTGCGGGAGTCGGTGGGGAGGATAGCCGGTGGGTTGGTGCGACAGCGTGATTACAGGCCGTAAACCAGCGTTACCGAGGTGGTGGTATCGGTGTTTTTCGGCGCAGAAGCCGGCGGTTCACTGTTGTAGGTCACGGTATAGGCCAGGCGCAACGAGAACCGATCATTAATAGCCACGTTCAGTGCGGTTTCAGAGTTCAAGGTAATGTCTTCGTTTGCCAACGCGGAGAAACCTTCGGTGAACTTGGTGTTGTCGGTCAGCTGGTAGGAATAGTTGGCAGCACCGTAAGCCAGTGCTTTGGTAGTGCGACCACCGTCGTGATATTCATCATGACGCACGCCCGGGCCAAATTCGACGCGCAGATCGTGAATCGGATCGTTGAAGATCTGGCGACCATAACCCCCGGTCAGCGTTGAGCGTGAATCATAACCTGCGAAGCGATCGTTCAACCAGCTTGCTTGACCAAACAAATAGTTACGGTCGGTCATGTTATAACGCGTGCGACCGCCGGCCTGGTATTTCTCAGAGGATCGCACATTGGATGAGGTCGTGTTGGTGGCCGATCCCCACAGGCTGTACGCGCTGACGGTGTTGAACCAGGTCAGTGACGTGTTGGCCAGCAGGGTGGAACTTTCCGAGTTGCCGGACTGCGCGTTATAACCAGCCTGAATATTACCTTCAAACGGCTTTTTTGCCGTGGCCGGATCGTCCATCGCGGTAAACAGCGTATTGTCGGCAAAGGATGAAAAAGACAGGCAAGCGGTCAAACAGCTTAGGTACAACGGAATAGCGCGACGAGCGCGTGAAGAGAGCATTTTGGATCCAGTTTGTTAAGTGGTGATTGGTGAAAACGGGCGCATTATAGCGACTCAGGCTACCGACCAAAATAGCGCCGATTAGCTTAAGTTTTTAATTTTTAACTACCAGTTATTCTCTTGTCTTCTGCTAATTTTACCGGAATGGACGCGATAAAATGCTATGTATCCTTAAGCTTTACGCGGCCTTTCAGCATAAGTGTCGTCAGGCGGCAACGGTTGGCCCATTGCCGCCACGCGACGGGCGTTACATGAAGGTGCTGACCAGCAGATAACCGGTGATGCAGGAACACAACACACCAATCAAGCCTGGAATAATAAAACTGTGGTTGATGATAAATTTACCAATACGCGTCGTGCCGGAGCGGTCAAAGCCGATGCAGGCCAAGTCGCTCGGATAGGTTGGCAAGACGAAATAGCCATAGGCCGCAGGGAAGAAAGCCAGCAGCATTTTGGGCTCGACCCCCAGTTGCAACCCCATCGGTGCGATGGCCGCCAGCGCCGCCGCCTGGCTGTTTACCAGTTTGGAAACCAGAAACAGCACGATGGCATAGGTCCACGGCTGGCTTTTGACCACATCCTCCAGCAGCAGCTTTAACTCACCCATATGCGCCTGAAAGAAAGTATCGCTCATCCAGGCGACGCCGAATACCGAGAAAATGGCCACCATGCCGGCTTTGAACACCGCGCCGTTGGCGATTTCGCCCGGCTTCACTTTACAGCTCATTAATATGATGGCGCCGGCGATCAGCATCATCATCTGAATCACCAGATTCATCGACAGCGGTTTCAGCACCCCTTTGGCCTCAAATGACGGGCGCAAATCGGCAAATGCCCCAAGCAGCACCACGACGGCAATCGCCGCAAAAAAGATCAGCGTTGAAGCATAGGCCTGCTTGGCGAAGCGTTGATTTAACAGCGTTTCGGTACCGCCATAGATATAGGCGCGCTGCTCGGGATCGCTGATCCGCGCCTGGAACTCGGCATCGTTGTCTAAATCCTTGCCACGGCGCAAGCTCCACAGTGCGGCCATCAATACGCCGACCAGTGAGGAAGGGATTGAAATCGCCAATATCTCCAGCAGTGTATAGGCCTTGCCGATGCCATGGCCAGCGGCAATGATGGACACCAGTGAAACCACCGCCACCGAAACCGGTGACGCGGTGATGGCCATTTGCGATGCGACTGACGACACGGCCATCGGCCGTTCTGGTCGAATGCCTTTTTTGATGGCGATATCGGCAATAATCGGGAACATGGTATATACCACATGGCCGGTGCCACACAGGAAGGTCAGCGTCCAGGTAGTGAACGGCGCCAGCAGCGTGATGTGTTGTGGATGACGACGCAGCAGGCGTTCGGCGTATTGCATCATGACATTCAAACCGCCGGCGGTTTGCAGCACCGAGGCGCAGCCAATGACCGCCAGTATGGTCAGCATGACATCGACCGGCGGTTTGCCGGGTTGTAACCCAAACACAAAGCTCAGCAGGAATAAACCGATGCCGCTGATCAACCCCAGTCCCATGCCGCCAAAGCGGGTACCGACCAGTAAGCAAAGAATAATAATGGCGAATTGCAGAGTTATCATGAGAGTCCCTTGTTAAAAGTAATGCTGTGGCTCATGAGCCTTCCTTGCAGGTGACGGGGCCTGTCTATGCAGGTCTACCCCTAAAGAGGTGTGAACCGTTTAGCGTCATCATTCAGTAATTACCGGGGGAGAACTATGAGGTTGCGCAATGTTTATTCATGAAATAACTCTTTTAGGGAGATATAAAACCGTATTGGATGGTGATAGCTGTCGTGTGTAAACTTAAATTTA
>NZ_JBXUFT010000004.1:0-330539 GCF_057180665.1 Serratia sp. Sp408 | reverse complement strand
CGCGGAATTCAGGTGTATGTTGCTTGCGTGGCTTTTTAGTGGTTGATGCTGGTTTTGTCATGTGAGTCACCTCTTGCTTGAGAGTTTACTCACTTAGTCGCGTGTCCACTATTGCTGGGTAAGATCAGTCCACCATCGACAAACTGGAATTTAATTGTTTCCGTAAGGTCAGCAAGGGATATAGAATTGACATATTGAATATACCAGTCTGTACATTCTGCCATCGTTATCAGAAGCTCATCAGCAGAGGGGGTCTCTGGCGTATTCAGTGCGGTGTAGAAATGCTTCTGCCCGGTAATGTTAGCCTTGAAGATCATATCAACCACATGTATGTGATTCATCAATCTGAGCGTCAGATGGCGTTTTTCTGCATTCGCAGATGCATCAATTCTTTTAATCGCTTGTAGTGTTTCAATATCTATCCAGCGCTTGTATCTAAACAGCGTAACTATAGTGTCAGTACCCATGCGTCACCTCTTTTATCTATTTTATGATCATATCAGTAACAAAAAGGGCTCTCTACTAACTTCCGCTCCTGGCACTCAGCCGACAGTTAAACCTCTTTGCACACAGTTTCACATAGGATAAACGCCTTCGACGTTACCTCTAACTACGCTTCATTTTCAGAGAGTAAAATAGTCATGTTCACCCATGCAGCGGAACGCTCATACCAGATTTATGGAAACCGCAACTATTGGTGGTCATTCTGGTGGTCTTGACCGGGAGAGCTTTCAGGATTAGCTTACTTATTAGCCACTTACTGGCAAAGGCGATCCCAGTCAGGGAGCCATATTTATGTTTTCATGCATCTTCACGACTCTTTATACGATTTAGATTCAACAAGTTAGTGTGAAAAGGCTTCCCGATGCATTTTCTTTTCCCCCTCCGCATCGGGCAAGATTGGTAGTCTGATTTGGGGTCATTTCAGTTCGATTATGGAGTGACCACCCTATGTCTCTGAACGACACTAAAATCCGCAGCTTAAAACCACCCGCTAAACCTTTCAAAGTTTCCGATTCTCATGGCCTGTACCTTTTAGTCAATCCGGGCGGTTCACGTCTCTGATATCTCAAATATCGTATCAAGAGAAAAGAAATAAGGAGTAACGTCACAGAAGAGGCAGAGAGTCACTCAATTGTCTTTGGACTCTCCGAGTTGTGGGGTTAAAAACAGTCACCCTTAAACCATTAAATAGGGCGCAATGCTCGCTAATTTCTCCCGCGTTTCCGTCAGTTCACGTTCCGGCGTAGATTGCGCGATGATTCCCGCCCCCGCCTGTATCCAGCAGCGTTGGCTGTCCTGAAATACGGACCGCAGGACTAAGGCCGCATCGAAGCGCGTATCGTCCAGCAGCAGGATTGCGCCGGAATAGAGCTCTCGCGGCGTCTTCTCAATTTGCATAATCGCGTTCAGGGCAGCATTTTTAGGGATACCTGAGGCAGTAATCGACGGAAACAGCACGGTAAACGCATCCCAGGCATCCTTGTTTTCCGCAAGCTGACCGCTCACGCCAGACCCCAAATGCTGAACGCTGCCGCGTTGGCGAACCGACATTAAATCTTCAACCACCACGCTGCCCGGCTGACAAACGGCCTCCAGTTCAGCAATAGCTTCTTTGACAGAAAGTATGTGCTCAAGCACCTCTTTACTGTCGTGCAACAGTTCTGCCTCTTTCGCCTTATTATGCTCAGGGTTTCCCATGCGATCGCGGGTGCCCGCAAGCGGTTCAGTGACCACTTTATTGCCCGTCACTGACATCACCAGTTCCGGGCTAAAGCCCAGCGCTTCGCGCCCTTCCTGACGGAACATAAACGAACGCGTAGGCGTGTTTGCCTGCCGCCCGTATAACAGCGTGGCGGGCATATCAACCCGCGATGGCAGGGAAATGGCGCGCGAGACAATCACTTTGACATACTCGCCACGGCGGATCTCCGCAACGGCGCGCGCAACCTGTTGTTTATACGCCTCACCATTGAGGGCGGTATCCACCGCCAGTGGTGCGTTCTGCGTCGTTGTACCAGCCTCTTTCACCCACTCGCACAGACGTCGACACCCATCGGCGGAGTCCGCATAAACGGTGACATTTCCCTTTTCAAAAATAAGTTCTTCACGGGGAACGGTTAACGTCAGCAACGGCCACTCTCCGGCGTTAAAGGCAATCCCCCGTGTATGCGCCGCAAAGTTGAACCCAACCTGTCCATATACCCGACGTCCTTTCACCTGAGGATGCGCCATAAAACGACGCGCGCAGTCGGCAATGGAATCCATCGCCCATTTTTGCTCCCCGGCATCATCAATAAATGTCGCCTGCGTTCCGTCGGCATTAATGTGCAGCCGTGCGTGGCACCCCTTGCCTAAATACCAACAGGGTTGACGCTCATAGACATAACACTCTTCTTCTGCGAACTGGCGTAAAACGCCAGAAATCGTCGGCAGCCATTGTTCCTCTGGTAACGCCAGGTGTAGAAATTCACTGATTTTCATCCCTTACCTCTCTGTGTTATTCCCGGATCAATCAATTGCGCTTGTCATCAGTTCTCTTGCCGCATGCAGCCGGATATAAGCAACCCACGCCGCCAGCAACGTGAATGCACCGGCAAACAGAAAGCAGGCCGCATAGCCAAAATGTTGAGCAACAACGCCGCCGATAACGCCAGCCAGAATGGCAATTGCCGCGTCAGTACATTGAAAGAGGGTGAAGTCGACACCGGCCTGCAAAGGCGATGAAAGCGACATCAGCGTGGCATAAAGACAGACCAGCGCACAGGCCAGCGAAATGGACTGGACAATGACCAGACACTGGAGAATCGGCAGCAGATGACCCGGCGTCATCATGAGCGTCACCACCACCGCCAGCAGCGCGATCCCCTGGACACCATAAGCCGTCAACAGCGCTCTGCCGGGTGAGGTGTATTTCATCAGCAATCCGCCGGCCAGCGTCCCTGCTATGCCCGCCGCAATATTGCCGCCGCTGAACAGCGCGCCCAACGCTGACATACTTAACCCATGATCCAACAATAGCGGCGCCAGAAGAGGCAGTACAAACCGCATGCCTGAATTCAGCATCAATACCAGCAGCAAGCCCAGGCGCGCCTGTTTCCTCCTTAGCGCATAACCTAACGCCGGAACATGTGGGATAGCCGCTGTTCGCGTCGGCTCCGTAATACGCCACAGCGGGAATGACAGCGCCATAATCAGCACCGCCATCATCAGCATGGCAACAGGCCAGGCAGATGCTGCCGACAGCATCAGGAACACCCCGCCGCCGCACATCATTCCCAGATAGCTGCCGCCGACCTGCACGCTGTTTCCCCAGCCGTAACCCGCGCGGGTCAGTTGATCAACGCAAAAGCCGTCGCTGGCGATATCAATGGTGGAGGCGACAGTACCTGCCACCATAAACAGAATAAATAACGCGGCGATTTGCGCATCAGGAAATCCCCCTTCTCGCCCGAACCAACCAATCGCTGCGGCAATCATCAGGATCGCCGCTAACGCGACCTGACCACGCAGGATTAACATGCGGGAACGGCGTTCGGGGCTATCGGGCGGAAGCCGCCAGCGTTCGATCCACGGCGCCCAAATAAACTTCAGCGCCCAAGGCAACATGAACAGGGTTGTCGCACCGGCAAGCGCCAGCGAACCGCCAGCAGCGCGCACCAGCGCGGGTAAGGACTGCATAGACAGCGCCGATACCAGGCTCTGCGTCACATAGACGCCGGCAATAGCAAAAATCACCCGCCTGGTCGTCAACGTCAGCGGTTTCACATTCGACTGAACGTCACTCATGCACCCACTCTCCAGACGCGGAAACCCCGTCGTCGCGCCACACGCGCGCGGCCATTTGCGCCTGCCAAAGCGCCTGATAACGTCCATGACGGGAGAGCAATTGCGCATGAGTACCCTGATCAACCACCTGTCCCTCTTCCATCACCAGAATATTTCCGGCCCCGGCGATAGTGGATAAACGGTGAGCGATGATAATCACCGTCCGGTTGTGGACCAGGTTATCGATCGCTTTTTGCACCGCCAGCTCGCTTTCAATATCCAGCGCGGCGGTTGGTTCATCGAGAATGACGATCGGCGCGTTTTTCAATAACGCTCTGGCAATGGAAATCCGCTGGCGCTCGCCGCCCGATAGCTGGCTACCCATCTCCCCCATTGGCGTCAGCCAGCCTTGCGAAAGACGGGAAATAAACTCAAGGCACTGCGCCGCGCGGGCGGCCTCTTCCACCTCCTGCCGCGTCGCCCGTGGGCGCGCGATACGGATATTCGCCAGCAGCGTGTCATCAAACAGCCAGACCTCCTGGAAAACAACAGAAATCAGGCTATTGAGCTGTTCTGGCGTCAGGTGGCGAATATCGACGCCGCCAATAGAAATCTGCCCTTGCTGCGGATCGGCATAGCGCATTAACAGTTTGGTGACCGTGGTTTTGCCTGCGCCGGAGGCGCCCACCAGCGCGCTCATACTGGCTGCCGGGAAGGTCAAAGAAACATTATTAAGTGCGTGGCCGTCACCTTCTTCGTAGCGATAGCTGACGTTGTCAAAGCGGATATCGTAACGTTTCGGCATCTCGCTTTGCTCTGCGACGGGAAGCGGTGCTATCGCCATAAACTGCTCAATCCGTTGCAGGGCGCTGGCGATCAGTTCCACAACCGAGGTGTAGCTGATAAACATCGCCATCGGTTCTGCGAAGCGCATAATCATCGCGACGGCGGCAATCAGAAAGGCGAGGTTCAGGGTGCCCGTCACTACCCAGATGATCCCGGATAACACCACCACCTGTAGGCCCAACTCCACGACGCTGGCGATCAGCATCGTCGCGCCAGCGCCCTGACGATGAGTGCGGGTCTGTAAGTTTTCCAGCGCATTAAAATGCGCCAGCAGCGCCCGGCTTTTATCGGCATCGCTGCCGCAGGTGCGCAATACCATCATCCCCTGAGCAAATTCAACGATATCACCACTCAGCTGCTGGTGCGCTTCCCCAAGCGTCTGCATTTGTCGCCGCATGGCCGGGCGGCGCCAGTAATAAAACGGCACCAGTAGAGGGAAGATCAGCAACATCACCAGCCCCAGCCGCCAGTCTATCCACAATGTCGCCAGCGACGCCGTTAGCGGCGTGACAATGGTTAGCAGCAAAATATTGGCTATCGCAATAACATAATTGAGGTTTTCATCCACGCTGCCCAGCAACAAGGCGTTCATTTCACCCGCCCTGCCGCGCTGGAGCCTCTCCAGCGGCACGCGGCGTAACTGCTCGCCAAGTCGCAGGCGCAACTCATGGGTGGCCTGCGCCAGATGACCACGGTATTCAAAGCCCAGGCCATACCAGCGCAGCGCCAGCGTCACAATCGTGGCAACGCTGAAGGCCACAGCCCAGTTGAGCAGTTGCGGCGCGTCTCCCCGTAACAGCATATCAATGATCGGATAAAGACAGGCAAAGGCGATCCCCTGCATAAATGCCGCCAGCAACAGCGCCAGCATACTGCACCGCAGCATCCTGGCCTCACTGCCAACGCTGGAGATAAGCTGGCGCCAGATGACGCGCCAGGCCTGGTTATCCGCAGGATTATTGTCTTTCATTTTCCACCACCTCTTCTTGTGCTCCACCCGGCACCCAATGCTGCGCCTGCTGATAATGTTGCCAGAGCCGTTGATACAGGCCGCCCTGCGCCAGCAGTTGCGTATGGTTCCCCATTTCCCTGAGCTGGCCGTCGGAAAACAGCAATATCACATCGGCCTGAGTCACCATTGAGAGACGATGTGCGACCATGATGACCGTCCGACCGCGCATGGCTGCCGCGAGCGCCTTGATAAGCGCAGCTTCGTTTTCTGGGTCAGCAAACGCCGTCGCCTCATCAAGGACCAAAATGGGGCGATCCTGCAAAAGGGCCCGGGCGATAGTAATGCGCTGCCGCTGGCCGCCGGAGAGAAATACTCCGCGTTCCCCGACTGGCGTGTTGTAACCTTCTGGCAGCGCGCTAATAAACTCATGGGCCTGCGCCACTCTGGCCGCCGCTATTACCGCCTCCAGCGGCGTATCCGGCGCGCCCAGACGAATGTTATTGGCTATCGTGTCGGCAAAAAGGAAGTTGTCCTGAAACACAAACGAGAGTTGCTTCATCAGGGTGTCCGTCTGCATATCGCGCAGATCCACGCCGCCAATACGGATATGGCCTTTGTCTGGATCGGCGTAGCGCAGCAGCAAGCGCGCCACGGTGCTTTTTCCGGCGCCGCTTGGCCCGACCAACGCCACAATTTGCCCGGCAGGCACATGAAAGCTCACCTCCTGCAACGCGGCGCCAGTACGCGCTTGCTGATAATGAAAGCTCACCTGCTCAAAGGTAATGCTCGCCTCTTTCGGCTGCTGATCAGACAGCGGTAGCGATAACGCCGGCATCGCGAGAACCTGATAAATACGCTGAATGCTTAAACGCGTTTGCGCGATCAGGTTATTGAGCATCATCATTGGCATCACGGCTTCGGCCATTCCGCTGCCCAGCAGTAAAACGGCCACCCACGCGATAAAATCGAGACTGCCATAGTGCAGCAGGCCGTACCCCGACCAGATCAGGACAAATAGGGTCGGGAGAGGATTCAGAATCGAGAAGGAAAAACGCGCTGAGAAACCGGCTTTGCGATACCAGGTTTTGAGCACATCGCCCCATTCTTCAAGGGCGCGTTGGTAGCGTAAAAAACTGGTGCTGCCGCTATCAAACGTTCTCACCACGGGCATGGCCTGCACGAACTCTATAACCGCCGCGCTAACCTGCTCGCGCGCCTTATGATAACGCTGAGCCATATCTTGCGAACGCTGGCGGGCGAGCACGAGAACAACCGAGCCAAACGCCAGTACCCCCAGCGTCGCAATTGCCAGCCGCCAGTCCAGCCAGAACAAGATAATGATTGTCGCCAGCGGCATGATGATCGCGCGGGCATAGAGCGGCGTACTGTCAGCCACAAAGATATGTAACGACTTCACGTCATCCAGCATCACTTTCGCCACCGATCCGCTACCCATTTGCTGTAACACGCCAGGCGGAAGCTGCAATGCTTTACGGGCTAACCTGCTGCGCAGAATGTTCTCCAGATGAAAAGCCGCATAATGAGAGATGTTGAACGCCTGCAAGCGCAGAACAAAAGTCAAGACCACGCAGCCGATCACGCCGCCCAGCGGCCAGGCCGGAATAGCGTCAGGCGTCGTGCGAAAATCGCGCAGGCTCCACGCCAGAAAAAGAAGCGCCCCCAAGCTGGTTAATGCCGCCAGCCCCGCCAGCGCCATAGCTAAAATAACCTTCCGGCGCACCGGTATAATCACCTGCCAGAGAGGAAATCGGGACAGCGATTCAGTATTGGATGATTGAGATGACATGGGAGTGACTGAATTTCCTGATGAATTTTTACGGGCGCCAAAAACGACAATTCAGGGTGGCGCTCGGAGAATTATTGTGAATAATAACCATTATCAATAACTCATCTACCCCATTCGGTTCTATTTATACCCGCATTGGTCTAAGCCACAGGGAGATAACCAGGTCATGACGGAGTCAGCGCAAACGCAATCTGAAATCTCTATTCACCAGTTGGTGGTCGGGAAACCTACAAACAATGGCAATATTCCTGCTCAGTGTGAACTGCTGCGCTGTTCGTTGCAGGAAGGTATGGATATTTTGCTCTGGAGGGGCCATTTTGCGCAGCCTGAGACGTTGCAGCTATACGACGATCTGGGCAGGATTAACTTCTCGTGCATCCTGGAAGGCACATCACGCTTTGCGATTCAGGGACTCAGGCGTCACACCGACTGGGAGCTTGCGCGTAATCGCCATTACATTACCCATACGCCAGACTGCCGCGGCAGCGCCTCCTATTGTGGCCGATTCGAGAGCATTACCCTCTCCTTCAGCCCTGAAACCCTCGCGCTGTGGGTACCGGATATTAGCGCGGCCATTAAGAATAAGATCGACTCCCACTGCTGTTGCCAGCAGCAGCGTTGTAATGCTGAAACCCACTTAACGGCTCAGGCCTTGCGTCACGCGCTAATGCGCATGCACGGCGGCTTCAGTCATGAACAAAAGCCGTCGACGCTATGGTTGCAGGGGCAAAGTCTGGTCATGCTCAGTCTGGTGCTGGATGAGCATCGCGAAGACGTCAGTTGCCTTTCCTGCCACATCAACCCGATGGACCGCCAGAAACTGCTGCGGGCGAAGGATCTGCTGCTGGCCGATCTGACGCAAGCGCCGGGCGCCTTGGAGCTGGCCAGAGAGTCCGGCCTGAGCGTTCTCAAAATTAAGCGAGGCTTCCGAGTTCTGTTCAACAACAGCGTCTATGGTCTGTTTCAGGCTGAACGAATGCAGGAAGCCAGAAGACGCCTGGCCAACGGCAATACCTCTGTCATGACGGTGGCGGCCGATCTGGGCTATGCCAACGCCAGCCATTTCTCTGCCGCCTTCCAGAAACAGTTTGGCGTAACCCCTTCGACCTTTAAACGCGTGATGTAACCGGGGTCGCGTCCCCATAAATTCCTCCCTGACAGAGGCCCGGATACCCCATCCGGGCCTCTGTTCTTTCCACCTGTTACCAACCCGAAACGGGCATAAATAAACCCGTTTCGGGTAGCATTCAATTGTTAATAATTATTATTCTCATATAAGAAATGAATTTCGGTAAGACGTGCCATCAGGAGGAAGAATGATTTCTAGCGCATCATCTCAGGATTCGCTATTACCGGACAACTGCCACGCGGCTAATTACCAACAGTTACGCGAGCGGCTCATACAGGAACTGAATTTAACGCCGCAGCAGTTACATGAAGAGAGCAATCTGATCCAGGCAGGCCTGGATTCAATGAGATTGATGAGATGGTTACACTGGTTTCGTAAAAATGGCTACCACCTTACCCTTCGTGAGCTGTATGCCGCCCCCACGCTGGCGGCATGGAATCAGTTAATGCTCAGCCGGTCGCCGGAGAACGCGGAAGAAGAAGCGCTGCCCGACGAATCATCCTGGCCAAACATGACCGAAAGCACCCCCTTCCCATTGACGCCGGTACAGCACGCCTACCTGACAGGCCGCATGCCGGGGCAGACGCTTGGCGGCGTGGGTTGCCACCTGTATCAGGAGTTTGAAGGCCATTGTCTGACGGCGTCGCAGCTGGAGCAGGCCATCACGACCTTGCAGCAACGCCACCCAATGCTGCAAATCGCCTTTCGCCCCGACGGGCAGCAGATCTGGCTACCGCAACCTTACTGGAACGGCGTCACCGTTCATGATTTACGCCATAATGACGCTGAAAGCCACCAGGCTTATCTGGACACGCTGCGCCAGCGCCTGAGCCACCGTCTTTTACGCGTGGAGATCGGCGAAACGTTTGATTTTCAGTTGACGCTCTTGCCGGACAATCGCCACCGCCTCCATGTCAATATTGACCTGCTGATTATGGATGCCTCCAGCTTTACGCTTTTCTTCGATGAGCTTAACGCCCTGCTGGCCGGAGAATCGCTGTCAGCTATCGACACCCGCTATGATTTCCGTTCGTATTTGCTGCACCAGCAGAAGATCAATCAACCACTGAGAGACGACGCGCGCGCTTACTGGCTGGCGAAAGCATCGACGCTTCCCCCCGCGCCCGTCTTGCCGCTGGCCTGCGAACCCGCCACGCTGCGTGAAGTTCGTAATACCCGACGCCGCATGATTGTCCCGGCAACACGCTGGCACGCCTTTAGCAACCGGGCCGGTGAGTATGGCGTGACGCCGACCATGGCGCTGGCGACCTGTTTTTCTGCCGTGCTGGCTCGCTGGGGCGGCCTGACGCGTCTGCTGCTTAACATCACCTTATTCGACCGCCAGCCGCTGCACCCGGCAATTGACGCGATGCTTGCCGATTTCACCAATATTCTTCTGCTGGATACCGCCTGCGACGGCGATACCGTCGGCAACCTGGCGCGTAAAAACCAGCTGACGTTTACAGAGGACTGGGAGCATCGCCACTGGTCCGGCGTCGAACTACTCCGTGAACTCAAACGCCAGCAGCGCTACCCCCACGGTGCCCCGGTGGTATTTACCAGCAATCTGGGCCGCTCCCTCTACAGCAGCCGCGCAAAATCACCGTTGGGCGAGCCGGAATGGGGCATCTCGCAAACGCCGCAGGTCTGGATAGATCATCTGGCGTTCGAGCATCACGGCGAGGTCTGGCTGCAATGGGACAGCAACGACGCGCTGTTCCCTCCCGCGCTAGTCGAAACGCTGTTCGACGCTTACTGCCAGTTGATTAACCAACTCTGCGATGACGAAAGCGCCTGGCAAAAGCCGTTCGCAGATATGATGCCCGCCAGCCAGCGCGCGATACGCGAACGGGTCAACGCCACCGGCACCCCCATTCCCGAAGGCTTGCTGCATGAAGGCATTTTCCGTATCGCCCTGCAACAGCCGCAGGCGCTGGCGGTAACGGACAGACATTATCAGTGGAATTATCATGAGCTGACAGACTATGCCCACCGTTGCGCGGGCAGGTTAATCGAGTGCGGAGTTCAGCCCGGCGATAATGTGGCGATCACGATGTCGAAAGGCGCAGGACAACTTGTTGCGGTTCTGGCCGTCCTGCTGGCCGGGGCGGTTTACGTTCCGGTTTCGCTGGACCAGCCTGCCACACGGCGCGAGAAAATCTACTCTGATGCCAGCGTCCGGCTGGTGCTCATTTGCCAGCACGACGCCAACGCCTGGTCAGACGATATTCCCGTCCTTGCCTGGCAGCAGGCCATTGAGGCGGAGCCGATCGTCAACCCGGTGGTACGCGACCCCACGCAACCGGCCTATATTATCTACACCTCCGGTTCTACCGGCACACCGAAAGGGGTAGTCATTTCGCACCGGGGAGCGCTCAACACCTGTTGCGATATCAATACCCGTTATCAGGTTGGCCCCGATGACAGGGTGCTGGCCCTCTCCGCCCTGCATTTTGATTTATCGGTTTACGACATTTTTGGCGTACTGCGTGCGGGCGGCGCACTGATTATAGTGATGGAAAATCAACGGCGCGATCCTCACGCATGGTGTGAGCTGATCCAACGCCATCAGGTCACACTCTGGAACAGCGTCCCGGCACTGTTCGATATGCTGCTGACCTGGTGTGAAGGGTTCGCCGACGCCATGCCGGAAAACCTGCGCGCAGTGATGCTTTCCGGCGACTGGATCGGGCTTGACCTCCCCGCCCGTTATCGGGCCTTCCGCCCACAAGGACAATTTATCGCGATGGGTGGTGCCACCGAGGCGTCTATCTGGTCTAACGCCTGCGAAATTCACGACGTCCCTGCCCACTGGCGTTCCATCCCTTACGGTTTTCCGCTAACCAACCAACGCTACCGGGTGGTGGATGAACGGGGCCGGGACTGCCCTGACTGGGTGCCGGGCGAATTATGGATTGGCGGTATCGGGGTCGCAGAAGGCTATTTCAACGATCCCCTGCGCAGCGAGCAGCAATTTTTGACGCTCCCCCCGGACGAGCGCTGGTATCGCACCGGCGATCTCGGCTGCTACTGGCCAGACGGCACAATAGAGTTTCTCGGTCGTCGCGACAAGCAGGTCAAAGTCGGAGGATATCGCATCGAGCTGGGCGAAATCGAAAGCGCGCTCAGCCAACTGACGGGAGTGAAACAAGCAACCGTTCTGGCGATCGGCGAAAAAGAAAAAACGCTGGCGGCATACGTTGTTCCTCAGGGCGAGTTTTTTTGCATTACCGATCATCGGGATCCGGCACTGCCGCAGGCGTGGCACACGCTTGCTGGAACGTTGCCCTGTGGCGTCATCTCGCCAGAGATCTCCGCAGAACAGGTAGCCGATTTCCTTCAGCATCGCCTGTTAAAACTAAAGCCGGGTCACACCACTGGCACCGATCCTCTCCCCCTGATGAACTCACTCGCTATCCAGCCGCGCTGGCAGGCCGTGGTGGAACGCTGGTTAGCATTCCTGGTGACGCAACGGCGACTGAAGCCCGTGGTTGAAGGTTATCAGGTCTGTGCTGGTGAAGAGCGCGAAGATAAACATCCGCATTTCAGCGGACATGATTTAACGTTATCGCAAATTCTTCGCGGCACCCGTGACGAACTGTCGTTACTCAACGACGCGCAGTGGTCGCCGGAAAGCCTGGCCTTCAACCATCCGGCCAGCGCCCTGTATGTTCAGGAACTGGCGACAATTTGCCAACAGCTTGCACAACGCTTACAGCGCCCGGTACGCCTGCTTGAGGTGGGAACTCGCACTGGCCGCGCCGCAGAATCGCTGTTAACACAGCTCAACGCCGGACAGATTGAGTATGTCGGGCTTGAGCAGAGCCAGGAGATGCTGCTGAGCGCCCGGCAGAGGCTCGCCTCCTGGCCTGGTGCTCGTCTATCCCCCTGGAATGCAGACACGCTGGCGGCGCACGCTCACTCGGCGGACATTATCTGGCTTAATAACGCCCTGCATCGTCTGCTGCCGGAAGATCCCGGGCTCCTTGCGACATTACAACAGCTTGCCGTTCCCGGCGCGCTGCTCTACTTGATGGAGTTTCGCCAGTTAACGCCGTCCGCCTTGCTCAGTACGCTTCTGTTAACCGATGGGCAGTCGGAGGCCTTACTGCATAATAGCGCCGACTGGGCTGCGTTATTTAGCGCAGCCGCCTTCAACTGTCAGCATGGCGATGACGTCGCGGGGTTACAACGCTTCCTCGTACAATGTCCCGATAGCCAAGTGCGCCGCGATCCCCGTCAACTTCAGGCCGCCCTCGCCGGGCGCCTGCCTGGGTGGATGGTGCCGCAACGAATCGTTTTCCTCGACGCCTTACCGCTGACGGCGAACGGGAAAATTGACTATCAGGCGCTGAAGCGTCGTCATACCCCTGAAGCGGAAAACCAGGCCGAAGCGGATTTACCCCAGGGCGACATTGAAAAACAGGTTGCCGCCCTCTGGCAGCAACTCTTATCGACTGGCAATGTCACCAGAGAAACCGACTTTTTCCAGCAAGGCGGCGATAGCCTGCTGGCGACCCGTCTGACCGGGCAACTCCATCAGGCAGGTTATGAAGCGCAATTAAGCGACCTGTTTAATCATCCCCGGCTGGCGGATTTTGCCGCCACGCTGCGGAAAATCGACGTCCCGGTCGAACAACCCTTCGTCCACTCCCCTGAAGAACGCTACCAGCCCTTTGCGCTTACCGATGTGCAGCAGGCTTACCTGGTGGGGCGTCAGCCGGGCTTTGCCCTGGGCGGCGTCGGCTCACATTTCTTTGTTGAATTTGAAATTGCCGATCTGGACCTCACCCGGCTGGAGACGGTCTGGAACCGATTAATCGCCCGTCACGATATGCTGCGCGCCGTCGTGCGTGATGGACGGCAACAGGTGCTCGAACAGACGCCCCCCTGGCTGATACCCGCACACACCCTCCATACGCCAGAAGAGGCGTTGCGGGTACGCGAAAAACTGGCGCATCAGGTACTCAATCCCGAAGTGTGGCCGGTATTCGATCTCCAGGTTGGATACGTGGACGGGATGCCCGCCCGCCTGTGGCTGTGTCTGGATAACCTGTTGCTTGACGGTCTGAGCATGCAGATCCTGCTGGCGGAGCTGGAGCACGGCTACCGCTACCCGCAACAGCTGCCTCCGCCGCTGCCCGTCACCTTCAGGGATTATCTGCAACAACCCTCGCTACAGTCGCCCAATCCAGATTCTCTGACATGGTGGCAGGCGCAGCTTGATGATATTCCTCCGGCGCCTGCGTTGCCGTTGCGCTGCTTGCCTCAGGAGGTTGAAACACCGCGCTTCGCCCGCCTGAACGGCGCGCTGGACAGCACGCGCTGGCATCGTCTGAAAAAACGGGCGGCTGACGCCCATCTCACCCCGTCGGCCGTGCTGTTGTCGGTGTGGTCAACGGTTCTCTCTGCATGGAGTGCGCAGCCTGAGTTCACGCTTAACCTTACGCTTTTCGACAGGCGACCGCTGCACCCGCAAATCAACCAGATTCTGGGCGATTTTACCTCGCTGATGTTGCTGAGCTGGCATCCCGGCAAAAGCTGGCTGCACTGCGCGCAGTCACTACAGCAGCGGCTGAGCCACAACCTCAACCACCGCGATGTGTCGGCCATCCGCGTGATGCGTC
This sequence comes from Serratia sp. Sp408, assembly GCF_057180665.1. Lineage (NCBI taxonomy): Bacteria > Pseudomonadati > Pseudomonadota > Gammaproteobacteria > Enterobacterales > Yersiniaceae > Serratia > Serratia sp. Sp408. The sequence goes on along the minus strand of NZ_JBXUFT010000004.1, from coordinate 316,410 downwards.
AACTGGCGCAACGGCAAAACGTGCCCGCCATTCCGATGCCCGTCGTCTTTACCAGCGCGCTGGGCTTTGAGCAGGATAACTTCCTCGCCCGGCGTAATTTTCTCAAACCGGTCTGGGGCATCTCCCAGACGCCGCAGGTCTGGCTCGATCACCAGGTTTATGAATCCGAAGGCGAACTGCGCTTTAACTGGGATTTTGTCGCCGCGCTGTTTCCTGCCGGGCAGGTGGAGCGCCAGTTTGAACAGTATTGCGCATTGCTAAACCGAATGGCCGAGGATGAAAGCAGCTGGCAACTGCCGCTCACCGCGCTGGCGCCTCCCGTTAAACAGGCAGGGCAATGCGCAGAGCGCTCACAGCGCGTATGCCCCGAGCACTCTCAGCCACACATTGTGGCGGACGAGAGCACCGTCAGCCTGATTTGCGACGCCTTCCGCGAGGTGGTTGGCGAGTCTGTCACGCCCGCAGAAAACTTCTTTGAGGCGGGCGCAACGTCGCTGAATCTGGTGCAACTGCACGTTTTATTACAACGTCACGAATTTTCCACCCTGACGTTGCTTGACCTCTTCAGCCACCCTTCTCCTGCCACCCTGGCCGATTATCTGGCCGGCGTCGCTTCGGCGGAGAAAACAAAACGTCCTCGCCCGGTTCGCCGTCGTCAGCGGCGGATATAGCGCGAAGCAAACTGATTTTTCCCCTGAACGCCATCGCGAATGCATGGCGTTCCATTGACTTTGTGAATCTTAGGAAACGGGACCGATTATGGATAACTTGCGCTTCTCTTCTGCGCCGACAGCAGATTCCATTGATGCATCGATCGCTCAATACTACCCGGGCTGCGAGCCTGTCGCGATTATCGGCTACGCCTGCCATTTCCCTGAATCGCCGGATGGCGAAACGTTCTGGCAAAACCTGCTGGAAGGTCGTGAATGCAGCCGACGCTTTACGCGCGAAGCGCTCCTGGCCGTCGGTCTGGATGCCGCCATCATTGACGATCCTCATTATGTCAATATCGGTACGGTGCTAGACAACGCCGACTGCTTCGACGCCACCCTGTTTGGCTATTCGCGACAGGAAGCGGAATCGATGGACCCCCAGCAGCGCCTGTTTTTGCAGGCGGTCTGGCATGCGCTGGAACATGCCGGTTATGCCCCTGGTGACGTCCCCCACAAGACCGGCGTTTTCGCCTCTTCCCGGATGAGTACCTACCCCGGTCGCGAAGCATTGAACGTGACAGAAGTCGCGCAGGTAAAGGGGCTGCAATCTCTGATGGGCAATGATAAAGACTATATTGCCACCCGCGCCGCGTACAAACTCAACCTGCACGGCCCGGCGTTATCGGTACAGACCGCCTGCTCCAGCTCGCTGGTTGCCGTGCATCTGGCCTGTGAAAGCCTGCGCGCAGGCGAATCCGATATGGCGGTTGCCGGCGGCGTGGCGCTCTCTTTCCCCCAGCAGGCGGGCTACCGCTACCAGCCCGGAATGATTTTCTCTCCTGATGGTCACTGTCGTCCCTTTGACGCCTCGGCTGAGGGCACCTGGGCCGGTAACGGTCTCGGCTGCGTGGTGCTGCGTCGCCTGAGAGACGCGCTGCTGTCAGGCGATCCGATTATCTCGGTGATCCTCTCCAGCGCGGTCAACAACGACGGCAACAGAAAGGTCGGCTATACCGCCCCTTCCGTCGCAGGGCAGCAGGCGGTCATCGAAGAGGCGTTAATGCTGGCGGCCATCGACGACAGGCAGGTAGGTTACATTGAAACCCATGGCACCGGCACACCGCTGGGCGACGCGATTGAAATTGAAGCGTTACGCAACGTCTATGCGCCTCGCCCGCAGGATCAGCGCTGTGCGCTCGGTTCCGTGAAAAGTAATATGGGCCATCTGGATACCGCGGCGGGCATTGCCGGACTGCTAAAAACCGTTCTGGCCGTCAGCCGCGGGCAAATTCCTCCATTACTGAATTTTCACACGCCAAACCCGGCGCTGAAGCTTGAAGAGAGCCCCTTTACCATACCGGTGTCGGCGCAGGCGTGGCAGGACGAAATGCGCTATGCCGGCGTCTCCTCCTTTGGTATTGGCGGCACCAACTGCCATATGATCGTCGCCTCGCTGCCCGACGCGCTCAACGCGCGCCACCTCAATACGGATGGTGGCAGAAAAAGTACCGCGCTGCTGCTCAGCGCCGCCAGCGACAGCGCGTTGCGGCGGCTGGCGGCGGATTATGCCGGGGCGCTGAGGGAGAATGCGGATGCCAGCGATCTGGCCTTCACGGCCCTGCACGCGCGCCGTCTCGATCTTCCCTTCCGCCTGGCGGCGCCATTAAACCGTGAAACCGCCGCTACGCTGAGCGCCTGGGCCGGTGAGAAATCGGGGGCGCTGGTTTACAGCGGCCACGGCGCCAGCGGCAAGCAGGTGTGGCTGTTTACCGGCCAGGGCTCGCACTGGCGCACCATGGGTCAGACAATGTACCAGCACTCAACGGCGTTTGCCGACACGCTGGATCGCTGTTTTTCCGCCTGTGGCGACATGCTCACGCCGTCACTGCGCGAAGCGATGTTTAACCCCGACTCTGCGCAGCTGGACAATATGGCCTGGGCCCAGCCGGCGATTGTCGCCTTTGACATTGCGATGGCGGCGCATTGGCGCGCTGCAGGACTGAAGCCAGACTTCGCCATTGGCCATTCCGTCGGTGAATTCGCCGCTGCCGTCGTCTGCGGCCACTATACGATTGAACAGGTCATGCCCCTGGTTTGTCGACGCGGCGCACTGATGCAGCAGTGCGCAAGCGGCGCGATGGTGGCGGTATTTGCAGACGAAGATTCGCTGATGCCGCTGGCTCGCCAGTTTGAGCTGGATCTCGCCGCCAACAACGGCACGCAACATACGGTATTTTCCGGACCGGAAGCCCGTCTCGAGCTATTTTGCGCCACACTCTCGCAGCATGACATTAACTATCGACGCCTGAGCGTAACCGGCGCGGCGCACTCCGCTTTACTGGAACCAATACTCGATCGCTTCCAGGCCGCCTGCGCGGGTCTGCTCGCCGAGCCGGGGCAAGTACCGCTGATATCCACACTCACCGCGGACGTTATTGATGAGTCAACGCTCAACCAGGCGGATTACTGGCGCCGACACATGCGCCAGCCGGTGCGTTTTATCCAGAGTATTCAGGTGGCGCATCAGCTCGGCGCCCGCGTTTTTGTTGAAATGGGGCCCGATGCCCAGTTGATTTCTTCCGGGCTGCGCGAATACCGCGATAACGCATACTGGATAGCCAGCGCCCGGCGTAACCAGGAGGCGAGCGCTGTCCTTAATCAGGCGCTTCTCCAGCTGTACGCGGCAGGCGTCACCCTACCGTGGGCTGACCTACTGGCGGGCGATGGACAACGTATCGCTGCGCCATGTTATCCGTTTGATCGTGAGCGTTACTGGAAAGAGCGCGTCTCCCCGGCCTGCGAGCCTGCCGACACAGCGCTGTCTGCCGGGCTGGAAGTGGCGAGTCGCGCCGCGACAGCGCTCGATCTCCCCCGCCTGGACGCACTCAAACAGTGTGCCACGCGACTGCACGCCATCTATGTCGATCAACTGGTACAACGCTGTACTGGCGATGCCATTGAAAACGGCGTGGACGCCATGACCATCATGCGCCGTGGACGTCTGCTTCCCCGCTACCAGCAGCTACTCCAGCGCCTGCTGAATAACTGCGTGGTCGACGGCGATTACCGCTGCATCGATGGGCAATACGCTCGCGCCCGCCCCATTGAACATCAACAGCGGGAATCACTGCTGACGGAACTTGCCGGTTATTGTGAAGGTTTTCAGGCTATTCCCCACACCATCGCCCGTGCCGGCGATCGGTTATATGAAATGATGAGCGGCGCGGAAGAACCGGTAGCGATTATTTTCCCGCAAAGCGCCTCCGACGGCGTGGAGGTGCTGTATCAGGAATTCAGCTTCGGCCGCTATTTCAACCAAATCGCCGCCGGGGTATTACGCGGCATGCTCCAGACTCGTCAGCCCCGCCAGCCATTGCGTATTCTTGAAGTTGGCGGCGGAACCGGCGGCACCACCGCGTGGCTGCTGCCGGAACTCAACGGCGTTCCGGCGCTGGAGTACCATTTCACCGATATCTCGGCGCTGTTCACCCGCCGCGCCCAGCAGAAATTCGCCGATTATGACTTTGTGCGTTACAACGAGCTGGATCTCGAAAAAGAGGCGCAGTCTCAGGGGTTCCAGGCACAGTCTTACGATCTTATTGTGGCGGCGAACGTGATTCACGCCACCCGCCATATTGGCCGCACGCTTGATAATCTGCGCCCCCTGCTCAAGCCGGGCGGGCGTCTGCTGATGCGCGAAATCACCCAGCCAATGCGTCTGTTTGATTTCGTTTTCGGCCCGTTGGTCCTTCCGCTACAGGATCTCGACGCCCGCGAAGGCGAGTTATTCCTCACCACCGCTCAGTGGCAGCAACAGTGCCGCCACGCCGGATTCAGCAAAGTAGAGTGGCTACCGCAGGATGGCAGCCCGACCGCCGGGATGAGCGAACATATCATTCTCGCTACGCTCCCCGGTCAGGCGGTCAGTGCCGTAACATTCACCGCGCCATCAGAACCCGTATTGGGGCAGGCGTTGACGGATAACGGTGATTATCTCGCCGACTGGTCTGACTGCGCAGGTCAACCCGAACGGTTTAACGCTCGCTGGCAGGAGGCCTGGCGCCTGCTCTCACAGCGTCATGGCGACGCTCTCCCTGTGGCTCTCCCCCTCGTCGCCGCCCCGGAGTGGCTGGGGGAGGTTCGCTTAAGCTGGCAAAACGAAGCTTTTTCCCGCGGTCAGATGCGCGTTGAAGCCCGTCATCCTGATGGCGAGTGGCTGCCGCTATCGCCCGCCGCGCCTCTTCCTACGCCGCAAACGCATTATCAATGGCGCTGGACGCCCCTCAACGTCGCCAGTGTTGGCCATCCGCTTACCTTCAGCTTCAGCGCCGATACGCTTACGCGCCGCGACGAACTGGCGCAATACGGCATCATTCACGATCCGCACGCATCTTCGCGACTGATGATTGTTGAGGAGAGCGAGGATACGCTGGCCTTAGCGGAGAAAGTGATGGCGACGCTCACCGCCAGCGCAGCCGGATTGATTGTGGTCACTCGCCGCGCCTGGCGAGTAGAGGAAAATGAGGCACTTTCTGCGTCCCATCACGCGCTATGGGCCTTGCTTCGCGTCGCGGCCAACGAACAGCCGGAACGGTTGCTTGCCGCCATCGATCTCGCCGAAAACACCCCGTGGGAAACGCTGCATCAAGGGTTGAGCGCAGTCTCACTATCACAGCGCTGGCTTGCCGCACGGAGTAACACCCTCTGGCTCCCTTCACTGGCGTCCAATACGGGCTGCGCCGCCGAATTACCGGCAAACGTGTTTACCGGCGACAGCCGCTGGCATCTGGTGACCGGAGCGTTTGGCGGATTAGGCCGCCTTGCCGTGAACTGGCTCAGAGAAAAAGGGGCACGACGCATCGCCCTGCTGGCACCGCGCGTGGATGCGTCATGGCCAGGCAACACAGCGGACGTGGAGATTCGCGTCTGCCGTTGTGATGTGGGCGATGCAGGGCAACTGGCCACGGTTCTTGACGATCTGGCGGCCAACGGCGGCATTGCCGGAGCGATTCATACCGCTGGCGTATTGGCTGACGTGCCCTTGCAGGAGCTTGATAACCACCAGCTGGCCGCTGTTTTTGCGGTAAAAGCGCAGGCGGCAAACCAGCTGTTGCAAACCCTGCGCAACCACGACGGACGCTATCTTATTCTCTACTCTTCCGCTGCCTCTACCCTCGGCGCGCCGGGTCAGAGCGCCCATGCGCTGGCCTGCGGCTACCTGGACGGGCTGGCCCAGCAGTTTTCCGCCCTTGATGCGCCGAAAACGCTCTCTGTCGCCTGGGGCGCATGGGGAGAAAGTGGCCGGGCGGCCACGCCGGAGATGCTGGCAACGCTCACCAGCCGTGGTATGGGCGCGTTAAGCGATGCCGAAGGCTGCTGGCACCTGGAACAGGCGGTGATGCGCGGCGCCCCGTGGCGACTGGCGATGCGCGTTTTTACCGACAAAATGCCCCCGTTACAACAGGCTCTGTTTAACACCAGTGCCATAGAAAAAGCCGCAACGGCTGTCATTCCTCCTGCTGATGACAACGCCTTTAACGGCAGCCTGAGCGATAAAACGGCGGTGATGGCATGGCTGAAAAAGCGGATTGCGGTTCAGCTAAGGCTGAGCGATCCGGCGTCACTGAGCCCAAACCAGGATCTGTTGCAACTCGGCATGGACTCGCTGCTCTTCCTTGAACTCAGTAGCGATATTCAGCACTACCTGGGCGTACGCATCAATGCGGAACGGGCGTGGCAGGATCTGTCGCCTGATGGACTCACGCAGCTTATCTGTTCTAAGCCAGAGACGACGCCTGCCGTATCGCCGCCGGAAGTGTTGCAGCACGACGCCGACGAGCGTTATGCGCCTTTCCCTTTGACGCCCATTCAGCACGCCTACTGGCTGGGGCGAACCCACCTCATTGGCTATGGCGGCGTCGCCTGTCACGTCCTGTTTGAGTGGGATAAACGCCACGATGAGTTCGATCTCGCCATACTGGAGAAAGCATGGAACCAGCTCATCGCACGCCACGATATGTTGCGCATGGTGGTTGATGCCGACGGGCAGCAGCGAATCCTGGCGACAACGCCGGAATATCGCATCCCACGCGACGATCTGCGCGCGCTTTCCCCGGAAGAACAACGCATCGCGCTGGAAAAACGGCGGCATGAACTGAGCTATCGCGTTTTGCCTGCCGACCAGTGGCCTCTTTTTGAGCTGGTGGTCAGCGAAATCGACGATTGTCATTACCGCCTGCACATGAACCTCGACCTTTTGCAGTTCGATGTGCAGAGTTTTAAAGTCATGATGGACGATCTGGCACAGGTCTGGCGCGGCGAAACGCTGGCGCCTCTCGCTATTACCTTCCGTGATTATGTGATGGCTGAACAGGCGCGCCGACAGACATCGGCATGGCACGATGCCTGGGATTACTGGCAGGAAAAACTGCCGCAACTGCCCTTGGCGCCAGAGCTGCCGGTGGTTGAGATCCCCCCGGAAACGCCACACTTCACCACCTTCAAATCGACGATCTGCAAGAAAGAATGGCAGACCGTGAAACAGCGTTGGCAGCAGCAAGGCGTCACACCGTCTGCCGCGCTGCTCACGCTGTTTGCCACTACCCTTGAGCGCTGGAGTCGCGCCACGGCATTTACGCTGAACCTGACTTTCTTCAATCGTCAGCCGATCCATCCGCAAATCAACCAGTTGATTGGTGATTTTACCTCCGTCACGCTGGTTGATTTTAACTTCTCAGCGCCGGTGACGTTGCAAGAGCAGATGCAGCAGACCCAACAGCGCCTCTGGCAAAACATGGCGCACAGTGAAATGAACGGTGTTGAGGTGATCCGTGAGCTGGGCCGCCTGCGCGGGTCACAACGTCAACCGCTGATGCCGGTGGTGTTTACCAGTATGCTGGGGATGACGCTGGAAGGCATGACTATCGATCAGGCGATGAGCCATCTGTTCGGCGAACCCTGCTATGTGTTCACGCAAACACCGCAGGTCTGGCTGGATCATCAGGTCATGGAGAGCGACGGCGCGTTGACGTTTAGCTGGTACTGCATGGACAACGTGCTGGAACCCGGTGCTGCCGAGGCGATGTTTAATGACTACTGCGCCATCCTGCAAGCCGTCATCGCCGACCCTGAAAGCCTGAGGACTCTCGCCAGCGGCATCGCCGGGCACGCTCCTCGCCGCCGCTGGCCGCTGAACGCGCAGGCGGACTACGACCTGCGGGATATTGAGCAGGCGACGCTCGAATACCCCGGCATCCGGCAGGCCAGAGCGGAAATAACCGAAAAAGGCGCGTTGACGCTGGATATCGTGATGGCCGACGATCCGTCGCCATCAGCGGCGACGCCTGATGAGGACGTTCTCGCCCAGTTGGCACTGCCGTTGCCTGAGCAGGCGCAACTTGATGAGCTGGAAGCGACCTGGCGCTGGCTGGAGGCGCGTGCGCTACAGGGGATCGCGGCTACGCTAAATCGTCACGGCCTGTTTACCACGCCGGAGATCGCCTATCGCTTTAGCGCAATAGTACAGGCGTTGTCCGCGCAAGCGTCTCACCAGCGTCTGCTGCGCCAGTATCTACAGTGTCTGACGGAAAGAGAGTGGTTAATCCGCGAGGGTGAAAGCTGGCGGTGCCGCGTTCCGCTCAGCGAGATTCCTGAGCCTCAGGAAGCGTGCCCGCAAAGCCAATGGAGCCAGGCGCTGGCGCAGTATCTGGAAACCTGTATCGCCCGGCACGACGCCCTCTTCTCCGGGCAGTGTTCTCCGCTGGAATTGCTGTTCAACGAGCAATGGCGTGTGACGGATGCGCTGTATCGCGACAACCCCGCCAGCGCCTGTCTGAATCGCTATAGCGCGCAGATTGCCGCCTTGTGCGGCGCAGAACGGATTCTGGAGGTTGGCGCCGGAACCGCCGCCACTACCGTGCCGGTGCTGAAGGCCACGCGGAACACGCGGCAGTCGTACCACTTCACGGACGTCTCCGCACAGTTCCTCAATGACGCCAGAGCCCGCTTTCATGATGAATCGCGGGTGTCTTATGCCTTGTTCGACATCAACCAGCCGCTGGATTTCACCGCCCACCCGGAGTCGGGTTACGACCTGATCGTTGCCGTCAATGTGCTCCACGACGCCAGCCATGTCGTCCAGACGTTGCGCAGATTAAAACTGTTGCTGAAAGCCGGCGGACGTTTGCTGATCGTTGAAGCGACGGAGCGAAACAGCGTATTCCAACTGGCGAGCGTGGGCTTTATTGAGGGATTAAGCGGATACCGCGATTTCCGCCGCCGGGATGAGAAACCGATGCTCACCCGTTCCGCATGGCAAGAGGTCCTCGTTCAGGCCGGGTTTGCCAACGAGCTGGCGTGGCCCGCGCAGGAATCGTCGCCGCTGCGCCAGCATCTGCTGGTGGCGCGTTCGCCTGGCGTAAATCGCCCGGATAAAGAAGCCGTGAACCGCTATTTACAGCAGCGCTTTGGCACCGCTCTGCCCGTTTTACAGATCCGGCAAAGAGAAGCGTTACTTACGCCGCGGCATGCCCCGTCTGATGCGCTGATTGAGTCAGCCAAACCCACGCCAGTTGCCGGGGGGGATCCGGCGCTGGAAAAACAGGTGGCTGAACTCTGGCAATCGCTGCTGTCTCGCCCCGTGGCAAGGCATCACGACTTTTTCGAATTGGGCGGCGACAGCCTGATGGCGACAAGAATGGTCGCGCAGCTAAACCAGAGAGGGATTGCCAGGGCTAACCTTCAGGATCTGTTCAGCCATTCGACGCTGAGCGACTTCTGCGCCCAGCTACAGACGGCTACCTCAGGAGAGGACAACCCAGTCGCCCTTTGCCAGGGCGACGGCGACGAAACTCTGTTTGTCTTCCACGCTTCGGACGGCGATATCAGCGCCTGGCTGCCGCTCGCCAGCGCGCTGAACAGGCACGTTTTCGGCCTGCAAGCAAAATCGCCGCAGCGCTTTGCCACGCTTGACCAGATGATCGATGAGTATGTCGGCTGCATCCGTCGCCAGCAGCCTCACGGCCCTTATGTGTTGGCGGGTTGGTCATATGGCGCGTTTCTTGCGGCGGGCGCCGCACAGCGCCTGTACGCCAAAGGCGAGCAGGTTCGGATCGCGTTAATCGATCCCGTGTGTCGACAGGATTTCCGTTGCGAAAACCGCACGGCCCTGCTGCGCCTGTTAGCTGAAGGACAAACGCCTCTGGCGCTGCCCGAACATTTTGACCAGCAAACGCCCGACAGCCAACTTGCCGACTTTATCGGCCTCGCTAAAACGGCCGGCATGGTGTCGCAAAACCTGACGCTGCAAGCGGCAGAAACGTGGCTCGACAACATCGCGCATCTGCTGCGTTTACTGACTGAGCATACGCCGGGCGAAAGCGTTCCGCTCCCCTGTCTCATGGTGCATGCCGCCGGGAGACCCGCGCGCTGGACGCCAGCAGAAACCGAGTGGCAGGGCTGGATAAACAACGCCGACGACGATGTGATTGAAGCCAGCCACTGGCAAATCATGATGGAAGCCCCCCACGTTCAGGCTTGTGCGCAACACATTACGCGCTGGCTTTGCGCAACCTCAACGCAACCGGAGAACACGTTATGATGCCGTCCACCTCTGCAAAACAACGCGTACTGATTGTGGGCGCCAAATTTGGCGAAATGTACCTGAATGCCTTTATGCAGCCCCCGGAGGGGCTGGAACTGGTTGGCCTGCTGGCGCAGGGAAGTGCTCGCTCAAGAGAGCTGGCCCATGCGTTTGGCATTCCGCTGTATACCTCGCCGGAACAGATAACCAGAATGCCGGATATCGCCTGTATTGTTGTGCGTTCGACCGTCGCCGGAGGAACCGGTACGCAGCTTGCCAGACACTTTCTGGCGCGTGGCGTACACGTCATTCAAGAGCATCCTCTCCACCCGGATGACATCCGTTCCTTACAAACGCTGGCGCAGGAACAGGGTTGCTGCTATTGGGTAAACACATTTTATCCGCATACGCGCGCGGGACGCACATGGCTTCGCGATGCGCAGCAGCTGCGTCGCTGCCTGGCTAAGACGCCGCCGGTGGTACACGCTACCACCAGCCGACAATTGCTCTACTCCACGCTGGATTTGTTGTTGCTGGCTCTGGGCGTTGATGCCGCCGCCGTGGAGTGCGACGTGGTTGGCAGCTTTAGCGATTTTCACTGCCTGAGACTCTTCTGGCCGGAGGGAGAAGCCTGTCTGCTGCTTCAGCGCTATCTCGATCCTGACGATCCAGATATGCATAGCCTTATCATGCACCGCCTGCTGCTGGGCTGGCCGGAAGGTCACCTTTCGCTGGAGGCGAGCTACGGCCCCGTCATCTGGTCATCCAGTCTGTTTGTCACAGACCATCAGGAGAACACCCACAGTCTCTACCGCAGACCGGAGATCCTGCACGATCTGCCGGGTCTGACGCGCAGGGCGGCGCCCCTGAGCTGGCGCGACTGCTGCGAAACCGTCGGGCCGGAGGGCGTCAGTTGGTTGCTACACCAGTTGCGCAGCCATCTGGCGGGCGAACATCCACCAGCGGCCTGCCAACGCGTACATCAGACTGCGTTATCACGTTTATGGCAGCAGATTTTACGTAAGACCGGCAATGCGGAGATCAGACACCTGACGCCGCCGCACCACGACCGGTTAGCCGATTTCTACAACGATGATGATAAGGAGGCGCTATGACTCAATCTGCAATGTGCATCCCGCTGTGGCCCGCCCGGAACGCCAATACTGCACATCTGGTCATGTGTCCTTTCGCTGGCGGCAGCAGTAGCGCGTTTAGCCACTGGCGAGACAATCAAATGGCGAACAGCGCGCTTTCTCTGGTGACCTGGCCGGGGCGCGATCGCCTTCGACATCTGGCACCGGTCAGAAGCATTACGCAACTGGCGGCACTGCTGGCGAACGAACTGGAAGAGACCATATCGCCTGACACGCCGCTTTTACTCGCCGGGCACAGCATGGGGGCGCAGGTGGCGTTTGAAACCTGCCGATTTCTGGAGCAACGGGGGCATGCGCCGCAAGGACTGATTATTTCCGGGTGCCATGCCCCGCATCTGCATTCTGAACGCCAGCTCAGCCATCGCGATGATGCCGGCTTTATCGCTGAACTGATAGACATTGGCGGATGTTCTCCTGAACTGCGGGAAAACCAGGCATTAATGTCGCTGTTTCTTCCTCTTCTGCGCGCTGATTTTTACGCCACCGAGAGCTATCACTACGACTCGCCCGACGTCTGTCCGCCGCTGCGCACGCCTGCATTGTTATTATGCGGCAGCCACGATCGCGAAGCCTCCTGGCAGCAGATCGATGCCTGGCGTCAGTGGCTGAGTCACGTTACAGGCCCAATGGTGATTGACGGCGACCATTTCTATCCCATTCAACAAGCCCGGTCCTTTTTTACGCATATTGTCCACCATTTTCCCCACGCATTTTCTGCAATGACCGCTTTGCAAAAACAGCCCAGCACTTCAGAAAGGTGACGCATGAATTCTTCCTTTGAATCTCTAATTGAACAGTATCCCTTACCCATTGCCGAACAGTTGCGCCACTGGGCAGCCCGTTATGCCTCGCGAATTGCCGTCGTTGATGCAAAGGGGTCGTTAACCTACAGCGCGCTTGATGCACGAATCGACGAACTTGCCGCAGGCCTGTCATCACTGGGTTTGCGTTCGGCGGAGCATGTGATTGTGCAGCTTCCCAACGACAACGCGTTTGTTACCCTGCTGTTCGCCTTGTTAAGACTGGGCGTTATCCCCGTGCTGGCGATGCCCTCCCAACGGGCGCTGGATATCGACGCGCTGATTGAGCTGGCGCAACCCGTCGCTTACGTTATTCACGGGGAAAACCACGCAGAACTGGCCCGACAGATGGCGCACAAACACGCCTGCTTGCGTCATGTTCTGGTCGCTGGTGAGACCGTGAGCGACGATTTTACGCCGCTCTTCTCCCTTCACGGTGAGCGACAGGCATGGCCTCAGCCTGATGTTTCCGACACCGCATTGCTGCTACTTTCTGGCGGCACAACCGGCACGCCCAAACTCATCCCGCGCCGACATGCCGACTATAGCTATAACTTCAGCGCATCTGCTGAACTGTGCGGCATCAGTCAACAGAGCGTATATCTCGCCGTCCTCCCGGTGGCGCATAACTTTCCGCTGGCCTGCCCCGGCATTCTGGGTACGCTTGCCTGCGGCGGAAAAGTGGTGCTGGCCGACAGCGCCAGCTGTGATGAGGTGATGCCTTTAATCTCGCAGGAAGGGGTGACTCACGTTGCCCTGGTTCCGGCGCTGGCGCAATTATGGGTGCAAGCCAGGGAGTGGGAAGACAGCGACCTTTCGTCGCTGCGCGTCATTCAGGTAGGCGGCGCCCGGCTCGACCCGACGCTTGCTGAGCAGGTTATCGCCACCTTTGACTGTACCCTGCAACAGGTTTTCGGTATGGCGGAAGGCCTGCTCTGTTTTACCCGACTGGACGATCCGCATACCACCATTCTCCACAGCCAGGGGCGCCCGTTGTCCCCGCTGGATGAAATCCGCATCGTTGATCAAGCCGAAAACGACGTCGCGCCGGGCGAAACCGGGCAATTGTTAACGCGCGGCCCTTATACCATTTCGGGCTATTACCTCGCCCCTGCTCACAATGCACAGGCCTTTACTGCGCAAGGGTTTTACCGCACAGGCGACAATGTCAGGCGCGATGAGGCGGGGAACCTGCACGTTGAGGGGCGCATAAAAGAACAGATCAACCGCGCCGGAGAAAAAATAGCCGCTGCTGAAGTGGAATCAGCACTGATGCGTTTAGCACAAGTGCAAGATTGCTCGGTGGTCGCCGCGCCGGACACGCTGCTTGGCGAGCGGATCTGCGCGTTTATCATCGCGCAGCAGGCGCCAACTGACTATCAGCAGTTGCGTCAACAACTGACCCGCATGGGGCTCAGCGCGTGGAAAATTCCTGACCAAATCGAGTTTCTGGACCACTGGCCGCTCACCGCCGTCGGCAAGATAGACAAAAAACGCCTGACGGCTCTCGCCGTCGACCGTTATCGCGATTGTGCCCAATAAGCGCAAACCGACCCGAAACAGGTTGAAATAAACCCGTTTCGGGTAGCACTATCAGTGAAAATAGTTATCATTCTCAATTCACCATTGTCGGTATTTTTGGCATTTCGCCGTTTTACAGGGACTCACAATAATGAAAATGACACGGCTTTATCCTCTGGCCTTGGGGGGATTATTGCTCCCTGCCATTGCTCATGCCCAGACTTCACAGCAAGACGAAAGCACGCTGGTGATTACCGCCAGTAAACAATCTTCCCGCTCGGCATCAGCCAACAATGTCTCGTCTACCGTTGTCAGCGCGCCGGAATTAAGCGATGCCGGCGTTACCGCCAGCGACAAACTCCCCAGAGTCTTACCTGGGCTTAATATTGAAAATAGCGGCAACATGCTTTTTTCGACGATCTCGCTACGCGGCGTCTCTTCGGCGCAGGACTTCTATAACCCCGCCGTCACCCTGTATGTCGATGGCGTCCCTCAGCTTTCCACCAACACTATCCAGGCGCTTACCGATGTGCAAAGCGTGGAGTTGCTGCGAGGCCCGCAGGGAACGTTATATGGCAAAAGCGCTCAGGGCGGGATCGTCAACATCGTCACCCAGCAGCCGGACAGCACGCCGCGCGGCTATATTGAAGGCGGTGTCAGCAGCCGCGACAGTTATCGAAGTAAGTTCAACCTGAGCGGCCCCATTCAGGATGGCCTGCTGTACGGCAGCGTCACCCTGTTACGCCAGGTTGATGACGGCGACATGATTAACCCCGCGACGGGAAGCGATGACTTAGGCGGCACCCGCGCCAGCATAGGGAATGTGAAACTGCGTCTGGCACCGGACGATCAGCCCTGGGAAATGGGCTTTTCCGCCTCACGCGAATGTACCCGTGCCACCCAGGACGCCTATGTGGGATGGAATGATATTAAGGGCCGTAAGCTCTCACTTAGCGATGGTTCACCAGACCCGTACATGCGGCGCTGCACTGACAGCCAGACCCTGAGTGGGAAATACACCACCGACGACTGGGTTTTCAACCTGATCGGCGCCTGGCAACAGCAGCATTATTCGCGCACCTTCCCTTCCGGTCCGTTAATCGTCAATATGCCTCAGCGCTGGAATCAGGATGTGCAGGAGTTGCGCGCCGCAACCCTGGGCGATGCGCGTACCGTTGATATGGTGTTTGGGCTGTACCGGCAGAACACCCGCGAGAAGTTAAATTCAGCCTACGACATGCCGACAATGCCTTATTTAAACAGTACCGGCTATACCACCGCTGAAACGCTGGCCGCATACAGTGACCTGACCTGGCATTTAACCGATCGTTTTGATATCGGCGGTGGCGTGCGCTTCTCGCATGATAAATCCAGTACACAATATAACGGCAGCATGCTCGGCAATCCGTTTGGCGACCAGGGTAAGAGCAATGACGATCAGGTGCTCGGACAGCTATCCGCAGGCTATATGTTGACCGACGACTGGAGAGTGTATACCCGTGTAGCCCAGGGATATAAACCTTCCGGGTACAACATCGTGCCTACTGCGGGTCTTGATGCCAAACCGTTCGTCGCCGAGAAATCCATCAACTATGAACTTGGCACCCGTTACGAAACCGCTGACGTCACGCTGCAAGCCGCCACCTTTTATACCCACACCAAAGATATGCAGCTCTACTCTGGCCCGGTCGGAATGCAGACCTTAAGCAATGCGGGGAGAGCCGACGCCACCGGCGTTGAGCTGGAAGCGAAATGGCGATTTGCCCCCGGCTGGTCATGGGATATCAATGGCAACGTGATCCGTTCCGAATTCACCAACGACAGCAAGCTGTACCACGGCAACCGGGTGCCGTTCGTACCGCGTTACGGCGCGGGAAGCAGTGTGAACGGCGTGATTGATACGCGCTATGGCGCACTGATGCCCCGGCTGGCGGTTAATCTGGTCGGGCCGCATTATTTCGATGGCGACAACCAGCTGAAGCAAGGCGCCTACGCCACCCTGGACAGCAGCCTGGGCTGGCAGGCGACGGAACGGATGAATGTTTCCGTCTATGTCGATAACCTGTTCGACCGTCGTTACCGTACCTATGGATATATGAACGGCAGCAGCGCCGTCGCGCAGGTCAATATGGGGCGCACCGTCGGTATCAATACGCGAATTGATTTCTTCTGATTATTTTAAAATGGATACCGAAAGGGCATCCCTTTTACGCCATCAGTTAAAACGGTAACCCAGCAGCATCCACCCAAAACAATGTTGCCTGTTGCATTGCCCGATTAAGGAGAGAAACCCACCATGTAAGAAACATTTTCTCACCTATTGGCCGCATATTCTCAATCAACAGAGATGTTAGCTGTTTATTAGCCGGTTATTGGCTTAGGCGATGCCAGTCAGAGGTGCCATTTTAGAGAAGCCCGCTTAAGGAAACTTAAGCGGGCTTTTTGCTTTTATTTGCCGACGCCGGTTCAGTTCAATCGGCATCGCGGCAAAACGCGGGCAACGGCGAACGTCATGATGATGACGCTGGACGCTACTGCTCGTTCACCGTGTCGCGCCGCGTTGCCGGCACGCTATAACGGCTGGTTTTGAATGGAATGTCCAGCCGCTCTCTTAGCGTAGTCGCCGTCGACGGCTGCCAGTATCCGCGTGCCGCCAGCACCGGCAACACCAGCCGGGTAATGTCGCCCAGCGCCTCGGGCAGCACCGGGCCGCTGATGATAAAGCCGCTGGCGCCACCCTCTTCTACCCAGCGGATCAACTGGTCGGCAACCTGCTCCGGCGTGCCAAAGAATTCACCGCGCGGCAGCGTCGTCTGATAGGCCACTTCACGCAGCGTCAGTTGTTCCTCGCGCGCACGTTTTTTAATGCTGTCGGTGGTGGAACGGAAACTGTTCTGCCCCAGTTCACCCAGCTCGGGGAACGGGCCGTCCGGCGGGTACTGGCTGAAATCATGGTGCTCGAAGAAACGCCCAAGATAGGCCAACGCGTCCTCCAACGACAGCAACGACAGTAAATAGCGATATTTGGCTTCAGCTTCCTCTATGGTTTTGCCGACGATCGGGCTGATGCCCGGGAAGATACCCACCGGATGACGCCCATTTTTGCTGACCTGCGCCTGCAACTTCGCCGAATATTCCTGCGCTTCCGCCAGCGTGCGGGCGTTAGTAAACACCGCATCGGCGGATTTGCCCGCCAGCGCGATACCGGCATCCGACGCCCCCGCCTGAAAAATCACCGGTTGTCCCTGCGGCGAGCGCTGAATGTTCAACGGCCCTTCCACCGAGAAAAACTGCCCCTGATGATTCAGCTTATGCAGTTTGGCCGCATCAAAGAACACGCCACTGGCGCGGTCACGTACAAATGCATCGTCCTCCCACGAATCCCACAGCCCCTGTACCACGCTGATGTACTCCTCGGCAATCTGGTAGCGTAGCGCGTGTTCGGGGTGCTGTTTGCCAAAATTCTTCGCCGACCCGGCCAAGGGCGAGGTGACCACGTTCCAGCCTGCCCGCCCCTGGCTGATATTGTCTATCGTCGCCAACTGACGCGCGACGGTGAACGGATCGCTGTAGGAAGTCGAAATGGTGCCGGCCAGACCAATGCGGTGGGTCACCGAGGCCAGCGCTGACAGCAGCGCGACCGGTTCGAAGCGGTTAAGAAAATGCGGCAGCGACTTTTCGTTGATGTGCAGGCCGTCGGCGACAAACAGGAAGTCAAAACCGGCGGCTTCGGCGCGCAGCGCCAAATCGCGAAAATACGGGAAGTTGACGCTGGCATCGGCAGGCGCCTTTTCATGACGCCATGAATTCATGTGCCCACCGGCACCGTGCAACATCAGACCCAGCTTGATACTTTTTGCATGACTCATGTCATCTCCTTACCGCTGGCCAGCCAGCAGTTTGATGGATGCCAGACGCACTTCGGCATCTGTCAGTGGGGTATGGATCACAAATTCGTTCACCCGCAGATCGCGCTGAATATCGGCCAACTGCCGGTGAATATCCGCGGAAGTGCCATGCAGTACGTTCAACGGCTGCCGTTCAATGCGGTATTGCGTCGCGCCGGACTGTTGCACAAAGGCTTCGGCCTGTTCACGCG
Organism: Serratia sp. Sp408; assembly: GCF_057180665.1. NCBI lineage: Bacteria > Pseudomonadati > Pseudomonadota > Gammaproteobacteria > Enterobacterales > Yersiniaceae > Serratia > Serratia sp. Sp408. The sequence continues at coordinate 298,603 of NZ_JBXUFT010000004.1, read as the reverse complement.
TGCCCACCGTGACGTGGCGATCCCCCAGCGTGACGCGAAAATTATGCTTTTCTGCCACCTGCTCGGCGGCCTGCTGACGGCTTTCCGCCGCCAGCGCCGCCAGGCTGACCAGTGCCTCCCCCTGTCCGGCAGAGTATTCATAAAATGCCAATATCGATTCGCGCATCACCTCGGCGGAGGTATTGATAAAGCCGGCAAAAACAAAGTTCCAGCCAAGCGAGGCAGCCAGACGAGCGCTTTCTTTACTGGCACCCAGCAAGAAGCGCTGCGGCGCCACCGGCGGGCACGGCAATGCGCGCGCTTCTCTGCCCGCCAGACGTTGGTCAAGGTGCGTCAGATAATGGGTCAATTGTTGCAACTGCGCGGGGAATCCCGGCGCCGATGCGGACGCGGCATGGGCTCGCAGCGCCTGAGTGGACAGCGGTAATCCGCCGGGCGCCTTGCCGATGCCGATGTCCACCCGATCCGGCGCCAGTGCGGACAACAGATGGAAGTTTTCCGCCACTTTATACGGGCTGTAATGTTGCAACATCACGCCACCGGAGCCGATGCGCAGCGTGCTGGTTTGCGCCAGCAGCCAGGCGATCAGCACTTCCGGCGAACTGCCCGCCAGTTGCTCGCTGTCGTGGTGTTCCGACAGCCACAGGCGGTGATACCCCAACCGTTCTGCCGCCTGGGCAAACGCCAGGCTGGCCTTGAGCGCCTGCGTCGCCGTCTGGCCGCCATCGATCGGGCTTTGGTCTAGTAAACTCAGTCGGTAATTCACCTGGCTATTCCTTTTTATCGGTTGTGATAAAAAGAGTTCCATTAAATAAAGCCAAAGGTAAATACCAAAATCACGCTTATATAGTCAGTATTTTGCTATACGCCGCGCTGAATAAAATGCATATAAATTATAGCAACTGCGTATTTAGTTAATTCCGCCGCGCTGACTAGCATAATCATCAGCAACATCGCATTAATCACTCTGTGCCAACAATAAGGTTATTTAGCCATGAGCATTTCTTTCGCCGAAGACGTTAAGCCGACTCCTGTACAGCAGGGCTCCGCGCTGGAAAATAAACTTATCGCCCACCGTCGTGAATTACACCAGCACCCTGAATTATCCAATCAGGAATTTGTCACTACGCAAAAAATCACCGACTGGCTGAATGCCGCCGGCATACGTATCTTGCCGCTCGGGCTGAAAACCGGCGTTGTCGCCGAGATCGGTCCGCAACAGGGGCCGGTAGTAGCGCTGCGCGGCGACATCGACGCCCTGCCGATTGAAGAAACCTCCGGAGTGCCGTTCAGTTCACGACAGGCCGGCGTGATGCATGCCTGCGGCCACGATGTGCATACCTCGGTGATCCTCGGCGCGGCCTATCTGCTCAAGGCGCGCGAAGATCAATTGCCCGGCCGCGTGCGGCTGTTTTTTCAGCCGGCGGAAGAGCGATTCGGCGGCGCGTCGCAGCTGATTAACGCCGGTGCGCTGGAAAACGTCGATGTCATTTTCGGCCTGCATAACGCCCCGGAATTGCCGGTCGGCACCTTCGCTACCAAAAGCGGCGCGTTCTATGCCAACGTTGACCGCTTCCAGATCACCATAACCGGCAAAGGCGCGCACGCGGCGCATCCGGAGGAAGGCGTCGACAGCATTGTCACCGCCAGTCAGATCGTCAGCGCGCTGCAAACCGTGGTCAGCCGCAACGTCAGCGCGCAGCAGGCCGCCGTGGTCAGCGTTACGCGTATCGAAGGCGGCAATACCTGGAACGTCTTACCGCAAACCGTCTTATTGGAGGGCACGGTACGCACCCACAGCAATCCAACCCGTGAACAGATCCCGCAGCGGATCCGTCAGTTGATCGGCGGCGTCGCCGATGCGCTGGGCGCCAAGGCTGAACTGCAGTGGTTTGACGGGCCGCCGGCGGTGGTCAATACGCCGCGCTGGGCAGATTTCAGCCTGCAGGCCGCCGCAGAGTTTGGCTACCAGGCCGAGGTGGCTCCGCTGCAGATGGGCGGCGAAGATTTTGCGTTTTATCTGCATCATGTGCCGGGTGCGTTTGTCAGCATCGGTTCTGCCAGCGAATTCGGCCTGCATCATCCGCAATTTAACCCTGATGAAGCGGCGATTTATCCTGCGGCAAATTATTTTCAGCAATTGGCAGAAAAAGCCCTCAGGGAATTAAGCGCCCAATAACCATCACCGGCAGCGAATAATAGCAACAGCCCTGGCTATGCCCGGGTTGTTGCGTAGCATATTTGGCGGAATGGCGGCCAAATAATGCATTGCCATTTTCTCTCTATGATTATTGAATTTTGTTGTTTTACATCTCTATAACGCTGGGGAATAGTAAAAGCGTCGGTACAAAAATTATCAATGCAAACAATAATAATGCAGGTAAAAATAATAATGATGATGAAATACAGGGCAACCATTACGGCGACCGCCATCGCGGCACTATTGAGCATGCCGGCGCTGGCCGCGCCAGGGATTGATCTGATTGCCAATGAAACACCGATCCATACACCAAAAAGCGCGGAAGCGGTGGCGAAAATCCCGGCCAACTTCAAGTTTGTCGAACCAGGCACGTTGACCGTGGCGTTGGCGGTGCTCGGCAGCGCCCCACCGTTTGGCCTGTACGCCCGCGACAATAAAACCGTGATCGGCAGCGAGGCGGATATCGCCCGTCTGGTGGCCGACGGACTGGGGTTGAAACTCAAAGTGGTGCCGGCCGCCTGGGAGGACTGGCCGTTGGGCGTGGCGTCCGGCAAGTACGATGCCGCCATCTACAACATTACCGTCACCAAAGAGCGTAAAACCAAGTTCGATTTTGCCACCTACCGCCAGGATACGCTGGGTTTCTATGTCAAAACCACCAGCAAAATCACCAAGATCAATTCGGCAGCGGATATAGCCGGCAAACGCATCATTGTCGGCTCCGGCACCAATCAGGAGGCGGTATTGCTGGCGTGGGACAAACAGAATCAGGCCAAAGGGCTGCCGGCGCTGATCCCGCAATATGTCACCGATGACGCCGCCGCCACGCTGGCGATCCAGTCAGGCCGTGCCGATGCCACCTTTGGGCCAAACGTGACCGGCGCGTATAAAGCCCTGTTGACCGGCAAAACCAGGCTGGTTGGCACCGTGCCGGGCGGCTGGCCGAACACCGCCAATATCGCCGTCACCTTGAAGAAGGGCAACGGGCTGGTGAATGCCGTACAGGCCTCGCTCAATAGCGCCATCGCCAGCGGTGCCTATCTCAAGGTACTGGATCGCTGGGGCGAAAGCATCGAAAAAATCGACCATTCAGAGATTAACCCGCCAGGGCTGGGCGACTGAGAGGGAGCAGGACCATGAGTGAAGACGTTTTTATCCAGACCGTACCGGAAGATCCGCTGATCGCACCGGTGATTGCCGGGTTATTTGGCGAATACCGCGATCGCTACGGCGAGTTCTTTGCCAATCGGCCAGCAGAGGATGACCGCGCATTTTCCGCGCCCGACGGCATGTTTATCGTCCTGCTGAGAAACGCCGAGCCGATTGCCATGGGGGCCTATAAACGTTACGACCCGCAGACCGCCGAGCTAAAACGCATCTGGACGCAGCGCGCGCTGCGCCGTCAGGGGCTGGCGCAAAAAGTGCTGCATGAACTGGAACGCCGCGCCGTCGCGCATGGCTATCGGCGGCTGTTTCTGACCACCGGCTTTCGCCAGCCGGAAGCGGTCGGGCTGTATTTGTCCCACGGCTATCAACCGCTGTTCGACACCCGTCTCGATCCGGAAGTCTATTCCCGCCCTCCCTATGACGGGCGTTTGCCGTTTACCAAGACGCTGAAGGTCGACCTGCCGGTCAGCTAGTCCACACCATTGTGCACCGTATTGGAAAGAGAACGCCTATGAATCAGCATGCCTCTCCCCGCGTAAATCATCCGCCACTGAAAGTGGTGCCAGCACGCTATCCGTGGCGATTGGCCGGCGCGCTATTTGCCGCGTTCATCCTGTTGGCTATTATCCAGTCGATCGCCACCAATGACCGCTGGGAATGGGGTGTATTCCGTCAGTGGTTCTTTGATCCGGTGATCTTGTCAGGGCTCGGCAAAACGCTGTTGCTGACCTTGCTCGGCACCGTTTTCGGCGTGATGTTGGGCACCGCCCTGGCACTTGCCCGCCTGTCGTCATCTTACCTGCTCAACGCGCTGGCCTGGGGATATATCTGGCTGTTCCGCTCGCTGCCGCTGTTGCTGGTGCTGATCGTTCTGTACAACTTTTCCTATCTGTACGACAACCTGTCGCTCGGCATTCCGTTCACCAATATTGCCTTTTTCAGCACGCCAACGGTGGATTTGCTGGATCAGTTTTCGGTCGCCGTCATCGGTCTGTCGCTGGTGCAATCCGCCTATACCGCAGAAATCATTCGCGGCGGTATTTTGGGGGTGGAACAGGGGCAGCATGAAGCCGCCGCCGCCCTGGGGTTGCCGGCCTACCGCCGCACCTTCCGGATTATTTTGCCGCAGGCGCTGCGCTCGATTCTACCAACCGGCTTTAACGAAGTTATCAGCCTGGCGAAAGGGACATCGATTGTTTATGTGCTGTCGATGCCGGAGCTGTTTTATACCGTGCAGGTAATTTACAACCGCACTCAGCAGGTTATTCCACTGCTGATGGTGGCCACCGTCTGGTATCTGTTAATCACTACCGTACTGTCGATTTTGCAGCATTACGTCGAACGTTACTTCGCCCGCGGCACGGTTCGTCAGGTGGCGCCGACGCTGTTCAAACGCCTGCGCCGCTGGCGCATCGCCGGGTATTGATAAGGGAAAACCACATGTCTGAAGCCTTTGATCTCTTCGTTAACCGCCCGGAAAACGCCCCGCTCGAACCGAGGTGGGCGACTAAAACCGCCAGCGTCGGGCGCATCGACATCAATAATCTGAGTAAATACTACGGAGCGCATAAAGCGCTGGACAACGTCAGCCTGCAGATTGAGCCCGGCACCGTGACGGTGATCCTCGGCCCTTCCGGCTCCGGGAAGTCCACCCTGCTGCGCACCATTAATCATCTGGAACGGGTTGATGAAGGCTTTATCCAGATCGACGGCGAATACATCGGTTACCGTCGGAAAGGCGACACCCTGTATGAGCTCAAGGAGCGCGCCATCCTGAAACAACGCGCTCACGTCGGTTACGTGTTCCAGAACTTCAATTTGTTCCCGCATATGACGGTGCTGGACAACATCATTGAAGCCCCGATAGTTCACGGTCTTCTGTCCCGAAAACAGGCCGTCGCGCGCGCCTATGAACTGCTGCACACCGTCGGTCTGCGGGACAAGGCGCACGCCTGGCCGCGCCAACTGTCTGGCGGTCAACAACAACGTATCGCCATTGCCCGGGCGTTGGCGCTCAATCCCAAGGTGATGCTGTTTGATGAACCGACCTCGGCGCTCGATCCCGAGCTGGTGGGCGAAGTGCTGGATGTGATCAAGGCGCTGGCGCGCTCGGGCGTCACGCTGGTGGTGGTGACCCATGAAATCGGCTTTGCGCGTCAGGTCGCGGATCGGGTGGTATTCATGGTCGATGGCGCCGTGGTGGAAAACGGCCGTGCCGAACAGGTGCTGGATCGGCCGCGCCATGACCGGACCCGGCGCTTCCTGCAGAAAGTGCTGTAAACCGCGCCCGATGCGGCGACAAAGGCATACAATAGCGTTATTGAATCCCTTAGCCATAGACCCTGGTACTGACGGCATAAGTCACACACGGACACGCAGGGAATCATGATGGAAAGAGAGACGTTATGCGACTATGCCCGCCAACATTTTGCCTCCGAACCGGAGTATCTGTGGCGTAATCTCCCTGACTATGCGGTTCTGCGCCATCAGCGCAGCAACAAGTGGTTTGCACTGGTGATGAATGTTCCCGGCAGCAAGCTGGGGCTGACAACCGATCGACAGGGGGACCTGCTTGAAGTCAAGGCACGCCCGGGGCATATCGGTTCGCTGCGGCAAAAAACGGTATCCTGCCGGCTTATCCTATGAACAAGGAGCACTGGATCAGCATATTGTTGCCCGGCCCGTTGTCCGCACAGGACATACACCAATGGCTTGCCGACAGTTACCAACTGACATCCTGAAGCACCGCCAGTGAGCTGGCGCTCTGGGGGGGACACGCCTCAAGGCGTCTGACGACACCGAAGGTGCGGGCATTGGCTGAATTTATCTGTGAGAGGTATCCGGAGAGTTGGCTGCTGTTGCACGGCTAAGCAACGGCCTGGTCTCAGCGCGCAACGGCGGCACTGGCCTGGTCCAGACGCTAATGCTCAAAGCGCTGCACCAGAGCGCTGCGGCCAAAATGAAAAAACCCGCTTGATGCGGGTTTGGGCTATTCAGGCGCAATCGGCGCCCTGCGCCGGCGCTGACCGCAGGTTATTTCACTTCACCCATGGCTTTCAGCTTTTTAGACAGCTCACGGCGCTCTTTCGACAGATCGGCGTTTTTGATGATGTAGTCATCAACGCGATCTTCGTAATCGCCGCGCATATTGGCAATGATCGCCTGAATGTCTTCAATGCTCATGCCCGGCTTGATGTATTCGCTCAGGTTGTCGAGCAGCAATACTCGCTTCTGGTTGTCGCGGATTTTCTTTTCGTTATCAACGATTTCACGTTGCAGCTTGTTTTTACGTCGGAACATACGCACAAACTCCAGCACGTCCTGAAAACTCGGCTTATTTGCATTATCCATCTTCATACCCTTGCTTTGTAATACACAGATTCATTAGCTTACGGCCACAATGACACCAAGATACAGGTTTGTGGCTGTGCGACACAACTCTCAATGCCGTTATCTTACTCACTTTAGCAGGCTGGCAAAAACCTGAAGCGCCTGCTTTATGATCTCACCCGCTATTCCAACTCGCTGACGGTACGCTATTTAAGCAAACCAGCGGATTGATGGCTGCGGCACGCGACCAATCAGCAGGCGTTAAGCAGCGTATTTGTCCACCAGCGCCTGCAAGGTGGCCGCCGTTTCGGCATCCATCACACCATCATACTGGCGCTGACGAAAATGCAATTGAAAGGCGCGCACCAGTTGACGGTAACCTTCATCGCTGTCGGCGGCAGATGTGTCGTAGCCGTAGCGGGCGAACAGCGCCAGCAGCGCTGAACGTTCGGGCAGGCCGTGACGGCAATAATGCTGTTGATGGCGATGCTGCACCGCGGCGTCATACCAGGCTCCAACACCGGCCTGATACAGTTGTAACCAGGGGAACTGCGGGCCTGGGTCGCTTTTGCGGCCAGGGGCGATATCCGAATGCGCCACCACGTTAACCGGCGAAATGTCCGGATAGCGCTGCAAAATATTGCTCGTCAGTTGGATCACCGCGTCGATCTGCTGGGAATTGAACGGTGGGAAGTGAATATTTTCGCCGTCGCCGCTCGCCAGATTGACGATTTCGATGCCGATAGCGGTGTCGTTGAGATTGGTGCGCCCTGCCCACTGGCTGGCGCCGGCATGCCAGGCGCGTTCGTTTTCATCCACCAGGTTGAAAATACGCAGATCGCCATAGCCGGCCTCACGATAACTTTGATCGTCCGGATCCGGCACCAGATAATGCGCGCTGACGGCGGGCCCGGTCAGCGAGGTTATCGAGTCGGCAAAGTTTTGCGCGGTATAATGCAACACCAGAAAACGCACGCGGCGGTTGAAGCTGGTTACCGACCGATAACTGTTGTAATCAATAGTGAACATCACAGATTCCCTCTTGGTGGTTGCCGCAGATGCCGTTCACCGATCGTCACGATAGGCAAAACAGCCGCGGCGGTTCCTCGTGGCTCCCCCACTTTTAGCGGATTGCTAAATTGAGGGCAAGTTTTTAGCAACAGGATATTCCACTTTTTGCCAAACGGTGCGATTATCGGCCGATGGAAATCAAAGAAATACGGCGCAATAATCTGCGCGATCTGATGGCACGCTATGCGCGCAACGGCATCAACCAACATGAATTTTCCAGGCTGGTTGAATCTTCTGCGCCCACGCTCAGCCAAATCACCGGTGACAAATCCTGCCGCAATCTTGGCGATAACCTCGCCAGGCGGATTGAGGCCAGGCTCAGCCTGCCCACCGGCTGGCTTGACGTGTTCCATGAAAAATCGCTGGCAAGACCGTTTGAAAACGTCGCGGCGGGATCCGACTTTCAGCCTGCGCGGCTAAAACCGGTGGTGTGGGAAGAAACCGAGCAGGATCGGGAAGAGTTTGTGGAGATCCCGCTGCTGGACATCGATTTCTCTGCCGGCGACGGCTGCTATGATATTGTCGATCTCGAAGCGTTCTCCCTGATATTCCGCCGCTACTATCTGCACAAGATGGGCATTCCGGTCAATGCCGCGCGCATTATCCGCATTTCCGGCTCGAGCATGGAGCCTCGCCTGCAGGACGGTGACGTGGTGGGCATCAATACCGACGACACGCGCATACGCGAAGGAAAAACCTACGCCATTCGCCACGGCAACCTGCTGCGGGTCAAAATCCTGATCGAACAGCCGGACGGCGGGGTCATCATCCGCTCGCTGAACCGCGAAGAATACCAGGACGAACAGCTCAGCTATCAGCAACGCAAAGAACAGTTGATCGTGCTGGGCCGGGTATTCTGGTCGTCCTCGTCCTGGTAAACGTCTATTTGAAATCCACCACCATCTGCTGCGGAATCGACAGGCCACGCGTCGACTGCACGCAACGCGCGATATAATCGGTGAAGCGCGGTGGTTTCGGCATGCCCAGCTTGAGGATTTTTTCGTTACTGAACCGTACGTTGAGCATGGCGAATGAACCATACAGACGCATCGCCTTGAGCATCAGACGTTCATTGCACGGACCAAAAATGTCTTTCAACTGCCGGCGCATCTGCACCAGCGCATCATAGCTGACCTGCGCATAGCGATCGCCGACCGGCGCGGTTTCCAACGCCGCCGCCATTGCCCGATCAATGTCGGCAAAACTGACGCTGCACTCTTCGCCGGCAGAAATATGGTACAGATCATTTTCCAGTCGTTCGCCGTTGATCAGCATCACTAGCGCGTCGGCGCAATAATCGACCGGGATGACATCAATATTGTCCTGCAGCGAGCACATGAATTTACGCAGCATCAGCGCCATGCTGAACACCCAGAAAATACTGCTCGATGGCTGGCAGCCGAGGCGCGTATGGCCGACCACGATCGAAGGCCGGGCAATCACCAATGGCAATTGCGGCAATTCACGACGCATGCGCTGTTCGATGGTGGATTTGGAGCGGGTATATTCCACCAGGTGCTCGGCGTCAGATTCAAACTCGCCGCTTTCCGACACCAGCGCCCCCTGCTCCGGCGCACAGGACATAGCGGTGCCTACGTGTAAAAAGCGTTGCAATCCACCAACCTGCGACATTCTCTTCGCCAGAGCCAGCGTACCTTCAACGTTGACTTTCCAAATAAGCGGATTATTGCCAAATGACGCCACCGCCGCACAATTGATAACATGCGTTACCCGATTAATTCGACGGTCCGATAAAAATCCTTCCGGCTCGGACAAGTCCCCTAATAGAATATTTTCTTCGCTAATATTGTTGAATAAATCAGGCGCAAGATTAAATTTGGCCATATTATCCTTAATACGCGTCAAGCCCTGTGCAGGATTATTGGCCCGCACCAGTAACAGGAAATTAACTGGCTGTTTTTCAATAAGTAACTTCTCAAGCACCGCACCTCCGAGAAAGCCGGTAGCGCCCGTCAGTAGTAAAGTTTTCATGGTCATCATCCACATTGGCATTGAATGAGACGGATTGTATGTGGTAACAATTAAACGCATCATCAATAGAATACGCACGAAAAATAAAGAGCATCTTAATATTATCTTAAGGAATATCCTGAAACATCAAACCGCCATTGGTAACACTCTCCCTCGGCTGCAGATAAGATATTTCTTGTGCGTTGATATCTTATTTATGTTGCGTCTGTTTTAATCTGCACAATTATTCCCGTCCTTTTCGGAGCGACCATGAGCTACAAAAGAAAAGTCTGGCTGGGTGTGCTGCTATTTTGCACACTGTGCTGGCTAGCGGTGATCCAGGGTGTACATACGCTGAGCGAACGATTATTGCAACACTCTGCACAACAAAGTGACCAGATGGCAAAGGCCAGTATCAGTCCGCACGCCAAAAACCCGCACGCCATTGCTACGAACAGCATGCGTAACAACGCGCATTTCGATGTGAAAGCATAACCACTGCTTGGCATCGCGCCGCACGCCGTTACAATAGGGAGATATTCCTACGCGACTGAAGAGATGCGATTTTGAGCAGCAAGGCACCGGCCACATTCTACTTCCACGACTATGAAACCTTCGGCAAAAGTCCATCGATGGATCGCCCGGCGCAGTTCGCCGGCGTGCGAACCGACATGGACTTTAATATTATCGAAGAGCCGCTGGTGATCTACTGCGCCCCGGCCGATGACTACTTGCCCGACCCCGAAGCGGTGATGATTACCGGTATAACCCCGCAGGAGGCGCTGGCAAAAGGCGTGTGCGAAGCGGAGTTCGCCCGCCAGATACACCAGGCCTTCAGCGTCCCCGGCACCTGCATCGTCGGCTACAACAACATTCGCTTCGATGACGAAGTCAGCCGCAACATCTTCTATCGCAGTTTTTACGACCCTTATGCCTACAGCTGGCAGAACGGCAATTCCCGCTGGGACTTGCTCGATGTGATGCGTGCCTGCTACGCCCTGCGCCCTGAGGGCATCGTCTGGCCAGAAAACGACGACGGCTTCCCCAGTTTCCGGCTTGAGCACCTGACGCGCGCCAACGGCGTCGCGCATGAACAGGCGCACGACGCGATGTCCGACGTGCATGCCACCATTGCCATGGCCAAGCTGGTACGTCAGGCCCAGCCACGGCTGTTTGATTACCTGCTGCAACACCGCAACAAACACAAGCTGAACGCGCTGGTCGACATTGCCGAAATGACGCCGCTGGTGCACGTCTCCGGCATGTTTGGTGCCGCACGCAGCAACACCAGTTGGGTCGCGCCGCTGGCCTGGCACCCGGACAATAAAAATGCGCTGATCGTGTGCGACCTGGCCGGCGACATGACGCCGCTGCTGGAGCTGGATGCCGACCAACTGCGTGAACGACTGTATACCCGCCGCGATCGGCTCAGCGCCGATCGGCCGCCGGTGCCGATCAAACTGGTGCATATCAACAAATGCCCGGTGCTGGCGCCGGCAAAAACGCTGCTGCCGGAGAATGCCGACCGGCTGGGCATCGATCGCCAGGCCTGTCTGAACAATCTGCAGATCCTGCGCCAGCATCCGCAGGTGCGTGAAAAGGTGGTGGCACTGTATGCTGACGCCGAACCTTTTGCTGCCAGTGACAACGTCGATGCCAGGCTGTATGACGGCTTCTTCAGCGACGCCGACAAAGCGGCGATGAAAATCATTCAGCAGACCAAACCGCAAAATCTGCCGGCGCTGGATTTGACCTTCAACGATGACCGTATGCAGGAGTTGCTGTTCCGTTTCCGCGCGCGCAATTACCCCAATACGCTGGATGACGGCGAGCAACGTCGCTGGCTGCAACATCGCCAGACAGCGCTCAGCGCCGAAAAAGTGCAAAGTTATGTGCTGCAACTGGAAGCGTTATACAACCTGCATGAAGCGGACAGCGCCAAGCTGGCGTTGCTGAAATCGCTGTTCGATTACGGCAAGCAACTGGTTGGTTGAGGCAAAGAAAAAGGCCGCAACGGCGGCCTTTCGGGTTATCACTATTCTGACTTGCTCAGGGTTCCGCTGGCGGAACCCTTTTTTATGCGCTTAGGCCAGGTCTTCGCTGGCTTGCGGTACCGGCAAACGGAAGCTGCGGGTAACAAACGCCAGGTAGATCAGGCCGATTGCCGCCCATACCAGGCCCAGCGTCATCGAGCTGCTTTCCAGATTCAACCACAGCGCGCCCACCGTCAACGCGCCCATGATCGGCAGAATCAGATAATTAACCGTGTCTTTAACGCTACGGTTCATTTTATCGCGAATATAGAACTGGGAAATCACCGACAGGTTAACGAAGGTGAAAGCCACCAGCGCACCGAAGTTGATCAACGCGGTGGCGGTAACCAGATCAAACGATACCGCAGACAGGGCAATCGCCCCCACCAGCAGCACGTTCAGCGCCGGAGTACGCCATTGCGGGTGTACATAGCCGAAGAAACGCTGCGGGAATACCCCATCGCGGCCCATCACGTACATCAGACGGGAAACGCCAGCGTGCGCCGCCATGCCGGATGCCAATACCGTCACGCAGGAGAACACCAGAATGACCGACTGGAAGAACTTGCCAGCCACGTACAGCATGATTTCAGGCTGTGACGCATCAGGATCCTTGAAGCGCGAGATGTCCGGGAAGTACAGCTGCACGAAGTAAGACACCACGATAAAGATAATGCCGCCGATCAGCGCCGTCAGGAAAATCGCTTTCGGGATCACTTTCTCTGCGTCTTTGGTTTCTTCCGACAGCGAACTGATTCCGTCAAAGCCAAGGAACGAGAAGCACAGGATGGTCGCACCGGTGATCATCGGCACCACGTGGGCATCCTCAGACCAGAACGGGCGGCTGCTGACCAGGTGACCTGCGCCTTCGCCGTGATAAACGCCGTTGATCACCAGGCCAAGGAACACGATCATGATGGCGACCTGCACCACCACGATGATGGAGTTCAGGTTAGCGACCAGCTTGATGCCACGCAGGTTGAATAGCGTCATCAACGCCACCAGCGCCGCGACGAAAATCCACGACGGCACGCCCGGGAAGATGGCTTCCAGGTAAATCTTGGCCAACAGGATGTTGATCATCGGCATGAACAGATAGTCGAGCAACGACGACCAGCCGACCATAAAGCCAACGTGCGGGCCAATGGCCTTTTGCGCATAGGTATAAGCCGAGCCGGCAGATGGGAATTTCTTCACCAGTTTGCCGTAGCTAAGCGCGGTAAACAGTACCGCCAGCAGCGCAAAGGCATAGGCGGTCGCGACGTGACCATCGGTCAGGCCGGAAACGATGCCGAAGGTATCGAAAATGGTCATTGGCTGCAGGTAAGCCAGACCCATCATTACCACCGGGAGCAACGTCAGGGTTTTACGCAATTGAGGGCGCGGTGCCGCTGCGGCAGCGCTGATGATGTTATCGGACATTGCGCAGCCCCCCCTGACCTTCAGACTTGCGGATAATAGACACGCCAAGACTCAAGGTTGCGGGGAAACTTCGCAACGTGCGACTGAATTCTAAAAGAGGGGTATTGGAAGCTGGATAACGCGTCAAGGTGGCCTTGGCTGCTGCTCCATAATCGCTGCGAGTGCAGCGGAAACCGGCGGGCACCGGTGCTAAAGTGAAAAATTGCCCCATCTTTCTTATCCTCATGAGTCACGACCATAAAGTTTTGGTTGATCGTGAACAAACCTGTTTATCTATCCGGCTCGAAGTCCGGCCTCGCTTGGTGTATGAAACGCTCGGTTTACAAAACAAAAATGCAAAAAAATAACCGACGCTTTAAAACGTCGGCTATCTGCATTGGGGATATTTTGCATCAGAAAGCCTCTGGATGACAAGATCCAGAAGCCTTCTGACACAAATTCTTTTCGCGATCGACTGGAAAACCGCCTTACGGCTTAATAATTCCGCAAGTCATATCACGAAAAGTTATTTAACTAGCCTTACTTTATACCTCTTTTCAGGCATTTTTCAACATCCAGTCGATCTCGGTTTCGGTCACCATACGCTCGAACTGCATCAGCTCGTTCGACTTGCAGGCATGATAAACATGGCAAAAGCGCTGGCCAAGATACTGCTGCATCGCCGGCTGCTCGGCAAATTCATACAACGCGTCGCTCTGGCGGATAGGGAAAGGCAGCCCTTGCTGTTCCAACCCGTTACCGGTCACCGGCTCGGGCAGCGCTAATGTGTGATCAAGGCCGTATAGAATGCCGCTCAGCACGGTTGCCATCACCAGATAAGGGTTGGCATCGGCACCGGCAACCCGATATTCGACCCGGTGATGTTGTGGTTCACCACAGGGAATACGCAACGCCACGGTACGGTTGTTGTGCCCCCATGACGCCTGCGTCGGCACGTACATCCCTGGCTGGAAGCGGCGGAAGGCATTGACATTGGGTGCCAGCAGCGCCATTGACGCGGGCATCAGCGTAATCATCCCGGCCAGAGCGCGGCGCAGCAGCGCGGAGTCGCCGCCGTCCGCGTCGGCAAACAGATTGACCCCGTTGCCGTCCACCATGCTGATATGGATATGCATACCGCTGCCGGTATATTCCTCATAGGGTTTGGCCATAAACGTGGCGTGCAAATCGTGGTTTTCCGCCACCTGGCGCACCAGCCTTTTCAGCGCCAGCGCGTGATCACAGGCCTGCAGCACGTTATCGGTATGGTTGAGATTCACTTCAAACTGGCCTGGCGAGGCTTCGGCCACCGCGCCGTCCGCTGGCAGCCCCTGCATCTGAGCCAGGCTGTCGATGTCGTTCAGCACCGCGGAAAAATGGTTCAGATTGTCCAGCGAATACACCTGGCTCTGCACGTTGCGTTCCTGAGTGCCGGGCGCGCACGGCGGTTGCAGATACCCTTCGGCATCGCGCTGTCGGTCAATCAGATAGAACTCCAACTCTACCGCTACCACCGGGAACATGCCGCGCTGGCGCAACATCTGCCACACTCGGTTCAGCACATTGCGGGGTTCAACGTCAAAGGGAGTGCCATCTTCATCCAGCATGGTCAGCAACAGCTGGCCGATATTTTCCGCATCCGCTGCCGACGGCGTCAAGGTGCCCGCTACCGGCATACACACCCGGTCCGGCTCACCCAGCTCCTGGCCCAGACCGGTTTCTTCCACCACGTTGCCCAAAATATCCATGGCAAATACCGATGCGGGGAAATAACAGCCTTTTTCCAGTTTATTCAGCCCGGAGACGGGAATACGTTTACCGCGGAAGGAACCATTGAGATCGGTGAGGAGAATGTCGATATACTGCGTTGCAGGGTGGCGTTCCAAATAGTGAGCAACCTCACGTTGGAACGCGCTACTTCGCCTTTCTTCATTATGCTGTGCAAAATTTTCAACTGCTGCGATATGGGTTTGCATACTTCACCTGCCATTATGCCCTGGAAAGACGCCGTGGCGCCGCTTACCGAACGTTTAACATAGCGAATCAACTCTCTTTAGACAGCGCCACCGGCCGGCGCTCAAAATAACATCCATAATATGAAACATAGCCTTAACAGAATTGGTTTGCAAATGTTACAATGGTGATTGATTATTCGCCACCCACTGCTAAATTGATAAAATATTGACCGAAAAGGCGATAGATTGTTTCGACATACGGAATTTATTTCGGTGAGTCAGGTATCATCATGGGCAATATATTTTCCACCGTCATCGTCTTGCTGCCCTATGGCGGCAACCTTTCTGCCAGCCATCTCTTTTAGAAGGAAGTACCACTATGAGCGAAGTCAGCTTGGCGCCAGGTAAGCGCCTGTCGCAAATCCGTCAGCAATTGGGTTTGTCACAGCGCCGGGTCGCCGAACTGTCCGGATTGACCCACAGTGCCATCAGTACCATCGAGCAGGACAAGGTCAGCCCTGCCATCAGCACCCTGCAAAAACTGTTGAAAGTGTATGGCTTATCGCTGTCGGAATTCTTTGCCGAACCGGAGCGGCTGGATCAACCGAAAGTGGTGATCGACGCCGACGATCTGATAGAAATCGGCAGTCAGGGGGTATCGATGAAACTGGTGCATAATGGCAGCCCGACGCGTACGCTGGCGATGATGCTGGAAACCTACCCGCCAGGCACCACCACCGGCGAAAAAATAAAGCACCAGGGCGAAGAAGTCGGCACCTTGCTGGAGGGCGAGATCGTGCTGACCATCAACGGCCAGAGCTATGCTCTCAGCGCCGGCCAGAGCTACGCGATCAATACCGGCATTCCTCACAGTTTCAGCAATACCTCAACCCGCGTCTGCCGTATCGTCAGCGCACATACGCCCACCACCTTCTGATCGCCGGCCATTTCCCCCGCCCGTCGCGCCACCCGGACGGGGGATCGGTAATGCAACAACCATTTTCATCTCTCTTATGCCATTTCGTTCGTTGCCAAAACGGCAATCTATGTTAAAAAAGAACCACTTTAGCCATCTAAACACCTAAACGTCTTCATGCACATGATGCCAACCGCTACGCCCTCCCGCCTGGAGATGCGCAATATCTCGATCGCCTTTGCCGGCTTCAACGCCTTGCAAAATGTGAATTTTACCCTGACGGGAGGATCCATCCATGCGTTGGTCGGTGCCAACGGTGCCGGCAAGTCGACGCTGATGGCGATCCTGTCCGGCGCCCATAGCCATTATCACGGCAATATCTTAATCGACGGCCATGCGGTCGACATTCATTCCCCGCTGCACGCGCGGCAGCTGGGTATTCACGTGGTACAGCAGGAGGTCGACGTCGCCCTGATCCCGACGCTGTCGGTCGCGGAAAACATCATGCTCGACTGGCTCAACCAGCCCGGTCAGCTGTTGAACTGGCGTCAGCTGTACACACAGGCGCAGGCCCTGCTCGATCAACTGGCGTTGACCATCAATCTGCGGCGGCGGCTGGCAGACTGCACGCTGGCGGAAAAGCAGCAGGTACTGCTGGCGCGCGCCCTATCGCACCGCTGCCGTTTTCTGGTGCTGGATGAACCGACCGCCCCGCTGGACCGCGCCGAAAGCCAACGCCTGTTCACGGTGGTGCGCCGTTTACAGTCTGAAGGCATCGGCATCGTGTTTATCTCACACCGCATTCATGAACTGAGCGAAGTATGCGACCGCTTGACGGTGTTGCGCGACGGCCAACAGGTCAGTGAGGACGCCATGCGCGGGTTGAGCGGCGAACAGATCGTCGAAAAAATGCTCGGCCATCGCCTGGACGACATCTTTCCACCGCGTCGCCCTACGCCACAGCCACGGCCGTTGCTGTCGGTGCGCGGCCTGAGCGATCGCCATAAATTGCGCGACATTTCCCTGACGCTGCAACAGGGTGAAATTCTCGGCATCGCCGGCCTGGCCGGTGCAGGCAAAACCGAATTGTGCAAGGCGCTGTTTGGCGCCACGCCGGCACGCATCAAACATGGCGAACTGCATGGCAAACGCTGGAAGCCTGATTCGCCGCATCGTTCCGTCGTGCTAGGTATGGCGCTGGTGCCGGAAGAACGCCGCCAACAGGGGGTGTTTATTGACGAAACCATTGCCATGAACCTGAGCGTCGCTGCCGACGACGGTTTCTGCCGCTGGGGCGTTTTCAGCCAGCGGCAGGCGCTGGACTGGGCGCAGCAGGTGATCCGCCGTCTGGGCATACGCGCCGCCGGGCCGCAGCAGAGACTGGCGCGACTGTCCGGCGGCAACCAGCAAAAGGTGGCGATAGGCAAATGGCTGCGCGGCGATGCCGATCTGCTGATTTTCGATGAACCGACCAAGGGCGTGGACATCAAGGCCAAGCAGGATTTGTTTGCGTTGATAGACCAGTTGGCGCGTGACGGCAAAGGCATCATTTATGCCTCGGGTGAATTCTCCGAACTGGTTGGCCTGTGCGATCGCATTTGCGTGTTATGGGATGGCCGCATCGTGGCTGAACTCAACGCTGCCGATATTGATGAAGAAACCTTGTTACTGTATTCCACCGGAGGAACCCCAGCGTGAGTAAAGACCTTTCCCTGCCCAACGCCCAACCCTGGCGTCATCGGCTGTTCGAGTTTTTATATAAATGGGGGATGCTGCTCACCGTCGTTGCTCTGGTCGCTCTGTTCGGCCTGGCGTCGGACAATTTTCTCGATCCCAACAACATCATCAATATTCTGCGTTCGATCGCCATCGTCACGGTGATCGCCATCGGCGTTTCCATTTCGCTGTCGGTTGGCGGGTTTGATCTTTCCGTCGGATCGACCGCATCGCTGGCTAATGCGCTAGTGATCTCGCTGTTTGTCTGGTACGGCTTTGGCACCACTGGGGCGATTGTCCTGACGCTGTTGCTATGCACCCTGGTCGGTTTGTTCAACGCGTTTCTGATCGTGGTGCTCAAGATCCCGGATATGCTGGCCACCCTCGCCAGTCTGTTCGTCATTCAGGGCGTGGCGATGACCTACAGCTATGGCGGCTCGATCACCCAGAATATGCTATTGCCCAGCGGTGAGATGGCCGAAGGCGTCATTCCACAGATCTTTTCCGCCCTGGGCCAGGTGCCGGTGATCGTGCTGATCATGTTGGCGGTAACGCTGGTGGTGCAGCTGTTCCTGTCGCTGACCAAGCACGGACGCCGCATGTATGCGATCGGTGGCAATGCGCAAGCGGCACGGCTCTCCGGCATTCGCACCCTGCGTTACAGGGTTATCGCATACGTGCTTTCGTCGCTACTGGCGGCGCTTGGCGGCATTCTTCTGGCGTCACGTATCGGCTCTTCGCAGGTCAACGCCGGCGGCGGTTATTTGATGGATGCAGTGGCGGCAGCCTATATCGGCTTTTCGCTGGCTGGGTCTGGCAAACCCAACGCCTTCGGCACGCTGATTGGCGCAATCATTCTTGGCGTACTGCAAAACGGCCTGGTGATGCTGTCGGTCCCCTACTACGCAATGGATATCATCAAAGGGTTGGTATTGGCGCTGGCGCTGGCCATCACCTACATCCAAAAGCGCTGAATCCCCCGGCACGCTGCAGCGTGCCGTTTCCCCCTCGTTGAATTATTCCTGACCAACCCCTGATCAAATATACAAATGATACGAATTATCATTTGCATTTACATTCGTTTTTATTTCCTTACAATACCCTTACGCACCACCCCTCGGGCCTTTTCATCCACAGAGATGCAAGGGTTTTCATTTTTAACTCAGTAGGTTAACAGGCAGAGCTGCCTGTTTCTCTGGCCAGGAATCGTTCATTCATGGAAATGCCAAACTATAATAAGCTCGCCGCATTAATCCTTGCGTCATTTGCCAGCCACGCTGCCTTTGCAGCCAGCCAGGACGATCAACAGGACACCATGGTGGTTACCGCCTCCGGGTTCCAACAGAAAATTCAGGACTCGCCGGCGTCGATCTCGGTGATCCCCCGCCAGCAGCTGGAAGAAAAAGCCTATCGCGACGTTACCGATGCGCTGAAAGACGTGCCGGGCGTGGTGGTTAGCGGCGGTGGCAGCAGCAGCGATATCAGCATTCGCGGCATGTCATCCAAATACACGCTGATTCTGGTGGACGGCAAGCGCGTCGATACTCGCGGCACCCGGCCGAACAGCGACAACGCCGGTATCGAACAAGGTTGGCTGCCGCCGCTGGAGGCCATCGAACGAATCGAAGTGGTACGCGGTCCGATGTCATCACTGTACGGCTCCGATGCCATGGGCGGCGTGATCAACGTCATTACGCGCAAAACCAGCACCACCCAGGGCTGGAAAGGTTCGCTGCACGCCGACGCCACCTTCCAGGAGCGCCGCGATTCCGGCGATCTGTTCCAGACCAACGCCTACGCCTCCGGCCCGCTGATCGACGGCCTGCTCGGTCTGCGCGTCAACGGCCTGCTGTCGCACCGCGCCGAAGACGAAATTGTCAACGGCTACAACGAGCAGCGCATGCGCAGCGGTACGGCGGTGTTCAGCCTGACGCCAGATGATAAAAACGAATTCGACTTTGAAATTGGTCGTTCATTGCAGGATCGTAACAGCACGCCCGGCAAGTCGGTGGCCGCCGAACGTTGCAGCAAAGGCAAATGCACCCCAAGCCAGGTGAGCGAAAGCCTGTATACCCGCACCAACTATGCGCTGACGCATAACGGCTACTATGATTTTGGCCATACCAACAGCTACGTTCAACGCGAAGAAACCAACAACCCCGGCCGTAACATGAAGATGTACAACACCATCTTCAATACCCAGAACCAGTTCGAGTTGGGCGATCATATGCTCAATCTGGGCGGCCAATATCGTTATGAAAAGCTGGCTGACGGCGGCAACCAGTTGGTAGCGGCGCAGGATGTGAACCAGCTGACGCGCTGGAGCTGGGCATTATTTGCCGAAGATGAATGGGCGCTGACCAACGACTTCAGTCTGACTACCGGCCTACGGATGGATCAGGATCAAAACTACGGCAGCCATTGGACGCCGCGCATGTATGGCGTATGGCACCTGGCCGAGCAGTGGACACTGAAAGGCGGCGTATCTGCCGGCTACCGCTCACCTGACCTGCGTCAGTCCTCGCCCAACTGGGGCCAGGCCACCGGCGGCGGCGTGCGCTCCGGCA
Organism: Serratia sp. Sp408; assembly: GCF_057180665.1. Taxonomy (NCBI): domain Bacteria; kingdom Pseudomonadati; phylum Pseudomonadota; class Gammaproteobacteria; order Enterobacterales; family Yersiniaceae; genus Serratia; species Serratia sp. Sp408. The sequence goes on along the minus strand of NZ_JBXUFT010000004.1, from coordinate 278,276 downwards.
TTATCGTCGGCAACCCGGATTTGCAGCCGGAAAAAAGCCTGAGCGAAGAGATCGGCCTGATGTGGGATAACCTCAAGGGCATCAACGCCGGCGTCACGGTATTCAATACCGACTTTAAAGATAAAATTACCGAAGTAAGGCGCTGCGAAGATACGCCAGACTGCATGATTGGTACCACCCACTATGACTTTATCAGCGACCGCGTCAACGTCGATAAAGCCAACATGCGCGGCGTGGAAGCCACCTTCGGCTGGCAGATCAGCAAGGATTGGCAGTGGAACACCAACTACACCTATACCTCGTCCGAGCAAAAGAGCGGTCAGTTCGAAGGCAAGCCGTTGAACCAGATGCCCAAGCACATGATCAACTCGACGCTGGACTGGCAGGCAACCCACGACGTCAGCCTGTGGTCGCGCGTCAACTTCCGCAGTAAAACCTCTGAATACCTGAGCCGCACCTCGATCGCGCAGAGCACGCCGTCATACACTTTCGTTGACATGGGCCTGAGCTATAAGGCGAACAAAAACCTGCTGGTCACCGGTGGGGTGTACAACATTCTGGATAAAAACGTCAATTACGACGACTACAACACCACGCTGGACGGCCGCCGCTACACGGTAGGCATGACCTACAGCTTCTAACGGACAAAAGGCCCTAAACGGGCCTTTTTATTCTGACGCTTACTCCACCAGCCGTTACACCACCGGCTCGGTCACCAACCCGTCAATCAATACCTGCGGCGTGCCCTGCGAGCAGCGCTCGATGCGACCGCGCACGCCATAGACCTGTGCCAGGCTTTGCGGCGTGATCACCTGCTCCGGCAGCCCGTCGGCGATCATATTGCCGTTTTGCAGCATCAGAACGTGGTCACCGTGGCGTAAGGCAATATTGATGTCATGCACCACCACCACCGTCACGATATTGCGTTTGCGGGTTTCACGGCGTACCAAGTCCATCACGTGAAACTGATAGTTCAGATCGAGCGCGCTGAGCGGTTCGTCCAGCAACAACAAGGACGGTTGACGGATCAGCGACTGCGCCAGGCCAACCAGTTGCTTCTGGCCGCCGGACAGCTGATCCAGATAGCTCAGCGCCAGATGGGCGATACCGAGCTGTTCCAGCAGCGCCATCACCTCCGCTTCGCTGCCGGCATTGCTCCGGCCGCCGGAGGCGCGCTGCGCGACGATAATCGATTCCAGCACGTGCAAATGCACGCCGGCCGGCAGCGACTGCGGCAGATATACCACCTGTTCGGCGCGGCGGGCGAACGGCATTTGCATCAGGTCATTGTTGTCCAGCCACAGCTGGCCCTGCGCCGGGTTAAGGCCAGCCAGCGAGCGCAGCAGCGTCGACTTGCCGCTGCCGTTCGGCCCCAACAGCACGGTAATCTTGCCACGCGGCAGCATTGGTACCGATAGATCGACGATCACCGGGCGTTTTGGGTAACCGGCAGAAAAGCCGGCGATACGTAGGCCCTGGTTCATCAGACGTTCCCCCGGTGGCGTAGAATAATACTCAGGAAAAACGGCACGCCAACCAGCGAGGTGACAATACCGACCGGAATAATGATGCCCGGCACCAGGTTTTTCGATGCCACCGAGGCCATCGACAGCACCAGCGCACCAATCAGCGCACTGGCCGGCAGGTAGAAACGGTGATCTTCGCCAAACATCATGCGCGCGATATGCGGCGCAACCAGCCCGATAAAGCCGATCGGCCCAACGAATGCCACCGCCAGTGCCGAAAGAATACTGATGCGTAGCAGGGTCGCCAGCCGCAGGCGGCGTACGTCGATGCCAAAGCTGACGGCGCGATCTTCACCCAGACGCAGCGCGGTCAGTTTCCAGGAGCTCATCATCGACAGCGGCAGCAGCACGGCAAACGCCGCAAACAGTATACCGAGCTTATCCCATGAGGCGCGCGACAGGCTGCCCATGGTCCAGAACACCAATCCCTGCAGCGTGTCTTCACTGGCGATAAACTGCATCATCGACACCAGCGCATTGAAGGTGAACACCAGCGCAATGCCAAACAGCACCACGCCGGAGGTGGCGACCCGCGTCCAGCGGGTGATGCCGTCCAGCATCAACGCAGCCAGCAACGCAAAGACGAAGGCATTGGCGGAAATAAACCACTGGGCAGGAACCCCCGGCAGCCCAATGCCCAGCACGATAGCCAGCGCGGCGCCGAACGCCGCCGCCGAAGAAACCCCCAGGGTAAACGGGCTGGCCAGCGGATTATTAAGGATGGTCTGCATTTCTGCACCGGCCAGCCCCAACGCCATGCCAACCACCACCGCCATCAGCGCGTACGGCAGACGAATATCCCAGACGATGACCCGCGTGCCGGCATCGGCCGCCGCAGGGTCGATTAGCGTTTGCCAGAGGGAAGACAGCGAAAGGCCGGACGGCCCCATGGTAAAGTCCAGCAGCAGTGAACCGGCGATCGCCAGCGCCAGAATCCCCATGATTATCAGGCGATGGCGCAGAATATGCTGATAGTGCCCCATCACCTGGACGCCGGATTGCCCCTTTGCGTCTGGCAAAGGATCGGTGGTTACGCTCATTATTTTTGGCTACCTGTTACGACGAAATGATTACCACCGGTCAACCCGGTGATTGCAGCGGAAAAGTGCGCAGCATCTGCGCGGCAATAGGCGCTAACAATAAAGCAAACGATAATACTTATCAATCACAGCGATAGCCATGGCAACAAAAATTACAGCGTAATCATTTGTTTTATAAATAGAATTACAATTAGTTTCCCAGTGAAAGTATATGTTTCCTCAGGTTAAACATTCTGAAAAACCCACCGTCGCCTCCAGCGTTATGACAAATCGCCAAAAAAGCACATAGAATCCCAGCCATGGCCGCAGTTGAGCGCGCCGTTTCGGCCATATTAATAGGGATATAAAGAGGCTTTATGAGAACGTTACCCACCGCCAACGCGGCTAAACGCCCGTTACTGCTGCGCTGGTTGCTGCACAGCCCGTTACACGCCGATGACTGCCGGTTCCAGAGCCAGATGCGCCAGGCATTACCCGTGTCCGTCAATGCGTTGTGGCTGTATGTCGTCGGCGCAGTGTTGCTGTCAACGCTGGCGGTGCTGGCGGTACTTTCCGGTCGCTATGTATTGATGTCTGGCGCCGGTTTACTGCTGTGCGGGCTGGCCTTCTGGCTGATACAGTACCACGCCGCCGCGCCACGCTTGGCCATGCTGGAAATCACCCTGCTGACCACGCCCTACCTGCTGGCGACGCCGTTTTCCGGCGTGCAGAACCTTTATCTGCTGGCGGATATTCTGCCGTTGTGGTTATGGTTGGCACACGGGCTTATCCGCCGTCATCACCGCCAGCTGGCGCAGAGCGTGAAGCTGGCTGCCGAGCAGCAACGGGCGGCGCATCGGGATCCGCTGACCGGCCTGCTCAATCGCACCGGTGTCGAAGCGATACTGGCCGAGGTATGTCAGCCTTCGCCAATCGCGCATTCCCTATCGCATATGTTCATTCTCGAATTCGGCCCTTTGTCGGCGCTGTATCAGAGTCACGGCGTGCAAATCGGTGATGACGTGCTGCGCACGCTCGGCGAACGCCTGAAGACGCTGATCCGCCCGAGCGATCATCTTTGTCACTATCTTGGTGGACAGTTTCTGATTCTGCTGCATGACCTGCCGTACGGCGCGGAAAACGAGCTGCTGGCGCGCATTACCCCGCCATTGGCTGCGCCTTTTGACTTCGGCGCGTTCGGCAGCGTCAGTCTGAGCCTAACTACCGGCATCCTGATTTTACGGCCACGGCATGATCAAACGGTGGACGGTCTGTTAACGGCGGCCCAGCAGGTGCTGGCAGAGGCAAAACGGGGAGGGAAATAACGCGGCACCGCAGCGCCGCGTTTGATCGGATCAGGGCGTTATTTCACGTCCATCTTCGGGAATTCCATTTCGCTGTACTTCACCACGCGAGTGCCGCGCGTCAGCTTGTAACCGAACCAGATAATCAGGAACAGCGGAATACCGATGTAGGTGGCAGTCACGCCATACCAGTCGATTTTATCTTCCAGGAACGCCTGGTAGTTCTGGCCCAGGGTAATGATCAGGCACAGCACGAAAGCGAAGATCGGCCCCAACGGGAAGAAACCGGAACGGTACGGTAAATCGCTCAGATCACGCCCTTGCAGCATATAGCCGCGGCGGAAACGATAGTGGCTGATGGCAATCCCCAACCAGGCGATGAAACCGGTCATGCCCGAGGTATTCAGCAGCCACAGATACACCGACTGGTTGCCGAACATCGAACTCAGGAAGCACAGGCCCGCCACCACGGTAGTGGCATACAGCGCATTACGCGGTACGCCGCCCTTCGACAGTTTGGCGAAAATGCGCGGTGCCTTGCCTTCCGACGCCAGCGTGAACAGCATGCGGGTCGAGGCATACATGCCGGAGTTGCCGGCCGACAACACCGCCGTCAGAATGACCGCGTTCATCACCGCCGCCGCAGACAGCAGGCCGGCATGCTGGAATACCAGCGTGAACGGGCTGACGCTGATGTCTTTTACGTCGTTACGCAGCAGGCTCGGATCGGAATAAGGAATGATCAGGCTGATGATCAGAATGGCGAAGATATAGAATAACAGAATACGCCAGAACACCTGACGCACCGCGCGCGGGATATTCTTGCCCGGGTTCTCGGATTCGCCGGCGGCGATGCCGATCAGTTCAGTCCCCTGGAACGAGAAGCCGACGATCATCGCCACGCCTATCATTGCCGAAAAGCCGCCGGCAAACGGCGCGTCGCCAATGGTCCAGTTTTGCCAGCCAGCATGTTCGCCGCCCTTCAGGATGCCGACAATCATCAATACGCCAATGGCAATGAAGATGATGACCGTCGTGACCTTGATCAGCGAGAACCAGTATTCGGCTTCGCCGAAGCCTTTCACCGAAATGTAGTTCAGCAGGAACATCAGACCCAGGAACAAGGCACTCCAGATCCAGCCGGGCGTATCAGGGAACCAGTAACTCATCACCAACTGCGAGGCGACCAGATCAACGGCGATGGTAACCGCCCAGTTGTACCAATAGTTCCAGCCCAGCGCGAAGCCGAAACCTTCTTCAACGTATTTGGCGCCGTAGGTGGAAAATGAGCCGGAAACCGGCATAAATGCCGCCAGTTCGCCCAGACTGGTCATCAAGAAGTACACCATCAGGCCAATCAACGCGTAGGACAACAGCGCCCCACCCGGCCCGGCTTGAGAAACCGTTGCGCCCGAGGCGACAAACAGGCCGGTACCGATGGAACCACCAATGGCAATCATGGTTAAATGCCGCGCTTTTAGCTCGCGGCGTAGCCCGGGTGCTGGTTGCCCCGATGTTTTTATATCCTGCTGAGCCATTCTTACCCTATCTGCTCTTCAAAAAATGAGGGCGGATTGTAACAAATACCCGCCGGCGCACTAGCAACATTGCAATGATATAAGATAGCTTCATAATTCAGAGGCAATTATTAGCAGCAACCTGATTTGCCCGACTTCGTCTCATTAATGTGAAGCAGCACAGGTTTTTATGCTTGTGCTGGCAGGGTGCAATAGCTGAGAAAACGCGCAAGCGCGTTGGAAATATGTTTTTGCCGATGATGGATCAAATACAGCGTGCGCGTTAGCGGCGGCAGCGGTACCTGCAACTCCACCAGCGTGCCGGCCGCCAACTGCTCGCCAATTACCCGCCGTGACAGACAGCTGATGCCAATGCCGTGACGCACCGCGTGTTTGATCGCTTCCGAGTTGCCAAGCTCCATCACCAGTTGAAAATGCGGCAGATGCGCCAGTAACAGGTGATCCAGTACTTCACGCGTGCCAGAACCGCGCTCACGCAGGATCCAGGGGGCGTTGGCCAGCGCCTCCAGGCTTAGCGGCCGCTGCGCCAACGGACTGTCCGGGGCGGCAAACACCACCAGCTCATCGTCCTGCCACGGCTGGGTAACCAGTTCCGGCATATGACACGGCCCTTCGATCAGCCCCAGATCAACGCGAAAATCCGCCACCGCCCCAATCACGTCCTGGCTGTTGCCGACGTTCAACTCCAACGGCACATTGGGGAAATCCTGCCGATAGTGCGCCATCATCGCCGGCAGCAGATAGTTGCCGATGGTGCTGCTGGCAGCGATGCGCAACGCCCCGCCGTCATGACGAAACAGCTGTTCAATCTCTCCGGCCTGTTCCAGCAGCGCCAGCGCTTTGGGATACAGTAAACGGCCATGTTCGTTGATCACCAGCCGCTTGCCAACGCGATCGAATAACTGTACGCCAAGTTGCCCCTCCAGATCCGCCAACGCCGCGCTGACTGCCGATTGCGACAGCGCCAACACCACCGAGGCCTGAGTGGTCGAACCGCTTTTCAGCACTTCGGTAAACACTTCCAACTGACGTAAGGTAATATGCATAGCCGTCTCGATAATGAGGGTGAGCGGGTTATCTTGCGCCGCGTGAACACCTGAAATGAATGTCGGCCCCACGGGTAGCCAACCTGTTAACTGGAACCTGTTATTAAGATTATCACGTTTGCCCAAAACGATTGTGGACTCACCACGGCGGTTATACCACTTATTTAGATTGGTTATAAATATATAATCAATTTATCTTTTATAGCACGGCGCTATATCCTTGTTGGCAGAGAAACAGCACAAGGACTTATGTATGGCGACCAATACCACCCCACTGTTCCCCGAACGGCGTTTCCCGCTGTTCGGCCTGACGCGCCTGGTGCCCGGGCTGGCGCTGACCGCCGCGCTGACCGCCATCGCCATTTGGGCTGGCGAAGTGCCGTGGATTGCCGGCTTGGGACTCGGCGCTCTGACGCTGGCGATCCTGTTGGGCATTGTCATCGGTAATACGCTTTACCCATGGCTGCAACCCAGCTGTCACAGCGGTGTACAGTTGGCCAAACAGCGGCTGTTGCGCCTGGGGATCATCCTTTACGGCTTTCGCCTGACCTTTCAGCAAATTGCCGACGTCGGCACCACCGGCATCATTATTGATGCCTTGACCCTCACCAGCACTTTTTGGCTCGCCTGCTGGCTGGGGAAAAAAGTGTTTGGCATCGATAGCCAGACCGCGATGCTAATCGGCGCTGGCAGCAGTATCTGCGGTGCTGCGGCGGTGATGGCGACCGAGCCGGTGTTGAAAGCCGATTCGAGTAAGGTGGCAGTGGCAGTCTCCACCGTGGTGGTGTTCGGTACCCTGGCGATTTTCGCCTATCCGTGGCTGTTCCATCTCAACCAGCAATTCCAGTGGCTGCCGTTCAGCCAGGAAACCTTTGGCATCTATACCGGCTCCACCATTCATGAGGTGGCACAGGTAGTGGCCGCCGGTCATGCCATCGGTCCTGCAGCGGAAAATGCGGCAGTAATTGCAAAAATGATTCGCGTGATGATGCTGGCACCGTTCCTGCTGCTGCTTTCCGGCTATATCAGTCGTGGCGGCCAGGCGGATAAAAGTGAAAAATCCGCCATCACCATTCCGTGGTTTGCCGTGCTGTTCATCGCCGTTGCCGGGTTAAACTCATTCAATCTGATCCCGGCGCCGGTAGTGCAACACCTGATTACCGCCGATACCTGGATGCTGGCGATGGCGATGGCCGCACTGGGTCTGACTACCCACATCAGCGCGGTGCGACAGGCTGGGGTCAAGCCGATTCTGCTGGCCACGCTGCTGTTTGTCTGGCTGATTGTCGGCGGCGCTGCCATCAACCAACTGGTACAACATCTGCTGTAATCCCCCTCTACGGGCCCGAAAGCGGGCCCGTTTCCCTCCCCACCTTCCAAATCCGCCGCTATCAATGCCATAATGACGCCGATAATACAGGAGAATGAAAATGAAGTTTGTCGGTGCACATGTCAGCGCGTCAGGCGGCGTGGATCAAGCAGTTATCCGCGCACACCAACTGGAGGCGACCGCATTCGCCCTGTTCACCAAAAATCAGCGTCAATGGAAAGCGGCACCGCTGCCTGCCGACGTGATAGATAAATTCAAGAGCGCCTGCGCGCAATACGGGTTCGGCCCGGGGCAGATCTTGCCGCACGACAGTTACCTGATTAACCTCGGCCACCCTGTCGCAGAGGCGCTGGAAAAATCTCGCGAAGCGTTTATCGATGAAATGCAGCGCTGCGAACAGCTGGGGCTGACGTTGCTGAACTTCCATCCTGGCAGCCATCTGAAGCAGATCGACGAAGATCGCTGTCTGGCGCTGATCGCTGAATCGATCAACATCGCGCTGGATAAAACCCAAGGCGTAACCGCAGTGATTGAAAACACCGCCGGCCAGGGCAGCAATCTGGGCTTCAGATTTGAACATCTGGCGGCGATCATCGACGGGGTGGAAGACAAGAGCCGGGTCGGCGTGTGCATTGATACCTGCCATGCCTTCGCCGCAGGTTACGATCTGCGTACCGAAGAAAACTGCGAGCAAACGTTCAAGGCTCTGGGCGATATCGTCGGCTTTAACTATCTGCGCGGCATGCACCTGAACGATGCCAAGAGCCAGTTCGACAGTCGGGTCGACCGCCATCACAGCCTGGGGGAAGGTAATATCGGTAAAACGGTGTTCAGCTACATCATGCGCGATGCGCGTTTTGACAATATTCCGCTGATCCTCGAAACCGTCAACCCGGATATCTGGGCGGAAGAAATCGCCTGGCTGAAGGCGCAGCAATAACCTCTCACCGCAACATCAGCAACATCAGCAACATCAGCAACATCAGCAGATTACAACGCAAACCGGTCAGGATAGCCTGACCGGTTTGTGCGTATTGAGGCAGGGAATTACGCCGCGCTGGTCACCGCCGCTTCAGGGCGCTTCAACACTGCGTAAGATACCCCGGCCAGCAACGTCCCGGCGACGATCGCCAGCAGGTACAGTAACACCGGTGAAATTGCGCCCGGGATCAGCAGTACGAACAGGCCACCGTGCGGTGCCATCAGCTTGGCGCCGAACGCCATTGACAGCGCGCCGGTCAGTGCGCCGCCGGCGATGCAGCACGGCAGTACGCGCATCGGGTCACGTGCAGCGAACGGGATCGCCCCTTCGGAAATAAAGCACAACCCCAGTACCAATGCCGCTTTGCCGCCTTCCTGCTCGGACTTCTCGAACTTGCGACGTGCCAGCAGCGTAGCCAGCCCCATCGCCAGCGGTGGCACCATACCGGCCGCCATGATCGCCGCCATTGGCGCATACACCGAAGAACTCAGCAGCGCGACGCCGAAGGCATAAGCCGCCTTGTTCACCGGGCCGCCCATATCGGTACACATCATCGCACCGAGGATCGCGCCCAGCAGTACCGCATTGGCGGTTCCCAACGATTGCAGCCAGTGGGTCAGGCCTTCCATGATTTTGGCGACCGGCGTGCCGACCACGTAAATCATGACCAGACCGGTGATCAGGCTGGCAACCAACGGTATGATCAGTATCGGTTTCAGCGCTTCCATACTCTGTGGCAGGCGCAGCTTGCCGCTGATCGCCTTGGCGACATAACCCGCGAGGAAACCGGCAATAATGCCGCCGAGGAAACCGGCGCCGGTGCTCACCGCCAGCATCCCGCCGATCAGACCCGGCGTCAGGCCCGGACGGTCAGCGATGGAAAATGCGATGTAACCGGCCAATACCGGCACCATCAGGGCAAAAGCGGAACCACCGCCAATCTGCATCAACGCTGCCGCCAGCGTGCCCTTCTCTTCGAAGGCCTTGATACCGAACACGAACGACAGTGCGATGCACAGGCCCCCGGCTACCACCATCGGCAGCATGTACGACACGCCGGTCAACAGGTGACGGTATGGACCGGCACTTTCCTTTTTCTTGCCGCCGGTGGAGGCGGCAGCGCCGCTTTTCTGCGGCTGGTAGACTTCGGCTTCCGCCAGCGCCTTGTCCAGCTCCTGCGCGGTTTTCTTCAGCGCCAGACCGGTAGAGGTACGATACATCGGTTTACCGGCAAACTTGTCCAGATCGACTTCAATGTCGGCGGCAACAATCACCAAATCCGCCGCGGCCACTTCTTCCGGCGTAATGGCATTGCCAGCGCCTACCGAGCCGCGCGTTTCTACCTTCACCCACCAGCCACGTTTTTTCGCTTCACTTTCAATCGCTTCAGCAGCCATAAAGGTATGCGCCACGCCGGTCGGACACGCGGTGATCGCCACAACGCGTTTTTGCCCGGCGGCTTTCGCCGGCACGGCGGCGACCGCAGGTGCCTGATACGGCTGAGCGTGCGCCTTGGCCGCAGCCAGGAAGGCCTGCGGTTCGCGCACCGCCTGCTCGACATCACCGAGGTAAAGCGCTTTACCGTTCAGGGCGGCGTCTGCGGGCACAGACTGCCCGGCCACCACCACCAGCTCGGCATCAGCCAGAGAATCAACCAGTTGCAGCCCCTGTTTGGCCGCAGCCGCACTCAGCATGCGTTGCGCCAGGTGGCCACGGGCCTGCCCCAGCGAACTGTCTATCATCAGCAGCGTTTTCATTCTGCCTCCTGCTATTGATTAAAAGGTGTTAAATCGACGCGCGCCATCATCGCGGCCAACTGGGGACGGTCGGTCACGCCAACGTTGCTCTGGCTGACGGCCAGGGCGGCAACGGCGGTGGCCAAACGCAGCGTATGTTCGCTGGATTCACGCATCAACAGACCATAGATCAGGCCGCCGACCATCGAATCGCCAGCGCCAACCGTGCTGACCACTTCGCATGCCGGCGGTTTGGCAATCCAGGCACCCGATGCATTCACCCACAGCGCACCTTCGGCACCCAATGAAATCACCACGTGGGCAATGCCCTGATCGCGCAGCGCATGGGCGGCTTCCACCACATCCGCCAGCGTTGGCAGTCGGCGACCGGCCCAGATTTCCAATTCACGGCGGTTTGGCTTGACCAACCACGGCGCGGCCTTCAAACCGGCCACCAGCGCTTCGCGGCTGCTGTCGAAAATGATGCACGGGCACTGGGCGCGCAAACGGGTCATCCAGTCAGTAAAGGCTTCCGGCGCGACGCCAGCCGGCAGGCTGCCGCTGACCGCCACCATGTCGAACTGGCCGAGCCAGCTCAGTGAATCACTGACAAAACGCTCCCAATCCTGTGGTGTTACCTCAAAGCCCGAGAAATTGAAGTCGGTCACTTCACCGTCTTTTTCCGTCAGTTTGACGTTGATGCGCGTACGGCCCGGCACCACCTGAAAGCGATTGGCAATGCCCAGATCGCTGAACAGCAATTGGAAGCCGTCCTGATTATCTTTGCCCAGAAAACCACCGACGGTGACGTCAATGCCAAGATCTTTCAAGACTTTGGCAACGTTAATGCCTTTACCGGCGGCGTGCAGGCCGGCGGTTTTAACCAGATTCACTTCGCCACGTTCGATCTCGGGGCAAAAACCCACCAGATCGTAAGCCGGGTTCAGGGTGATGGTTGCGACTCTTCTGCTCATGCTGCGCCCTCGCCCAGTCCTTCGTTGATTGCCTCGCCGATGGTTTTCAGCGCGACTTCGGCATCTTCACCGCTGGCGGTAAAGCGCAGACGATGACCTTTCTTCACCCCCAGCGCGACCACTTTCATCAGGCTGCGCCCGTTGGCCGGCTTGCCGCTGCCGTCCAGATTGGTCACGGTGATCTCGCTACTGAACTGTTTGATCACGTTGACCAGCGCCGTTCCCGGCCGCGCATGCAGGCCGTGTTCGTTGCGAATGATGTATTCAGCGGTCAGTACGCTGCTTTCCTCCGCTACCTCACTGGTCAGCAATGCCAGCACCCCGGCAGCGTCAGCGTTCAGCAGACGTTCAGCTTTTTGCGCCAGCAGCAGATCGCCCAGATAGTTCAGCACCGTCAGCGGCTGTCGATCGGCCACGGCGACGGTCAGCAGCAATGCCACTTTTTCACCCTCTTCGTCGAACGCCTGTGCCGGACGGCTAACGGTGGCCGCGCTGCCCAGATTGCCTTCGGTACTGTCGCTCAGCCAGATGCCCTGGCCCAGGTTCAGCGGCTTGCGGGTAATGACGTCGCTGACGAACTCGGCGCTAACCGCACCAATCTTTTGCAGACGACCGGCGTTCAGCGCCTGTAACGTCATCAGACTGTCGGCGGCCACATCGAGCGCAATCAGCGACGCGTCAAACTGGAATTCGGCCGCCTGTTTTTCACCCATCAGCAGGCTGCGCAGTTCGTCCGCTGAAGTGGTCTTCGCCAGTTGCTCCGCCACGCTGTCATCACTCAGCACGTGCGTCAGCTGGCGCAGCAGCGCCAGGTGTTCATCTGAACGCGCGGCAATGCCGATCACCACATAGGCGGTCTGGCCTTCGCCCCATTCGATGCCTTGCGGAAACTGAAACACCTGTACGCCGGTGTTCAACACCAAATCACGGGTATCGGTGGTGCCGTGGGGAATGGCAATGCCATTGCCAAGATAGGTGGAGGTCTGCAGCTCGCGCTGCAACATACCGTCCACATAGCCGGCGCCGACGCAGCCAGCCTCGGTAAGGGCGGCCGCCACCTGCTGGATGGCGTCCTGCTTGCTGCCTGCGGCAGCGCCCAGGTGAATGTCTTGCTGTGACAACTGGAACATGGCTCTCCTCTCCTGCTGAATTGAATCGTTTCAGCTTCATTGAGAAAAAGGAGCGTTATCCAAACCAACCCAGTCAGTCCGATAACGCTGAAACGTTTCAAGGAGTGTGTAATCAGCCCATGCTGAAAGCAAGTTTTCTCCATCAGGACGTAGCAGATTTTTGAGCTTACGCACATTTTTCCCCAGCACTCCCCCGCTACGCGTCGGAAGTGGCATAATCTGCTGAAATTTGCTGAAGGAGAAAAGCATGAGCGTCATGACCGGCATAGGCGTGATCATCGTTAACGCGCAGGGAGATATTCTGTTGGGCAAACGCTGCGGCAAGCATGCCCCTTACTGGTCGATTCCCGGTGGGCATCTGGACGTCGGGGAGAGTTTTGAACAGTGCGCTCAACGAGAGGTGCTGGAGGAAACCGGCTTGCATATCGCGTTGCCGCGTTTTATCGGCGTTTGCAATAACCTGCAAACCTGGCGTGAAGAAGGTAAACACACGGTATCCATCTGCATGCTGGCACAACACGCTGGCGGTGAGCCACAGCGCCTCGAACCGGAAAAATGCGCGCAATGGCGTTGGTGTTCGCCAGACGCCCTGCCCGAACCGCATTTCGAAGCCAGTAAAATGGCCGTTACCCTGTGGCAACGTGGGCAATACTACCGCCCGGCGCGTTAATGTCATACCCAGCGCGGCGTTGCCAGCCACCGCGCGGGTTTCCCCTGCCAATTCCCTCGCCAGACAAATGCCTAATCCTGCCGCCTTTCGTTATATAAAATAAAACACAGCGCTTTATTTTTCAGCAAACGTCGAATTATTACCTACAATTACCCCCAATGTGTTAGTCACACAAATAAATAGGCTCTATAATTGCATGGGTATAAGGGGTTAATACCCATCGAGCTTTTTGGCAAGGCATCTTCGGGATTTCATAATTATAAGTGGGTTCAATATGAGCAAAAAAACAACTGGCTTGGAAAAGCGACGCCGGTGGGGATGGTTGTGGCTGTTACTCATTGGCATCGTTCTTGGCGCAGCGCTATTGGCCGGCACCGCCACCGTATTTCATAAAACCAGCGATACCGCTTTTTGCGTTTCCTGTCATACCATGCAGCAACCTCTCGCCGAATATCAGGGCAGCGTTCACTTCCAGAATACCAAAGGCATCCGCGCTGAATGCGCCGACTGTCACGTGCCGCACGAACCACTGGAGTATCTGTGGACCAAAATTCGCGCGGTGAAAGACATTTACGGCGAAATGGCCGGCACCATCAGCACGCCGGAAAAATACGAAGCGCACAAACTGGCAATGGCACAGTCGGTGTGGAAAACGCTAAAAGAGAATGATTCCGCCACCTGTCGTTCATGCCACAGCTTTGACGCCATGGACATCACCGCGCAAAGCGCTGAAGCGCGCGTGCAGCACCCGGTGGCGATCAAACAGGGTGAAACCTGCATCGACTGCCATAAGGGGGTTGCGCACATTCTGCCGGACATGAGCGGCGCAGCGCAGGCTGGCGCCGCCGAACTGGCGAAGGCGGCGGCTGAAACCTCACCGACGGCCACCACGCTATACACCATTGCGACCGAACCGTTCTTCTTGCAGCCAAACGATGAACACAACGCCGGCAACCTGATGCCTTCAACCGAAGTGCGGGTGGTGAAACAGGACGGTGACAAGGTGCTGGCCGAAGTGGCCGGTTGGCAACAGGACGGCGTCAGCGAAGTATTCTATGCCGCACAGGGCAAGCGCATCCTCAGCGTATTGCTGGGTGAAGACGCGCGCAAACAGCTGAAATCTGCCAACACCATGACCGACGCAGAAACCGGGCTGGTATGGCACCAGGTTTCCCTGCAGGTGTGGTTGCCGCGTAAGCAGCTGATTGACGATCAACAAAAAATCTGGCGCTACAGCGCAGACATGATGTCGGCCAACTGTACCGGTTGCCATGGTCTGACCGCGCTCGATCGCTTCAACGCCAACCAATGGATCGGCGTAATCAAGGGCATGGCTCCACGTACCTCACTGACGCAGGAACAGCTGCGTGTATTGACGCAATACGTGCAGAAACACGCCAGCGATATGCCGCCGGCCACCTCGGCCAAGCTTTAAGGGAGAAGCGCAGATGAAATCGTATTCACAACAACCATTAAAAATGAGTCGTCGCCGCTTTCTGACCGGCGCCACCGCGCTGGCCGCCGCACCGTTGCTGGCGGGGCTGTGGCCAAAAAACGCGCTGGCGCAAGCCATCAGCCAGGCGCTACCGCAGTTTGTGGTACTGCGTCAGGCGCAAAAAGGCATTCTGACCGGCGCTCACTGGGGCGCATTTGAAGCCATCGTGCAGGACGGAAAAATGATCGGCGTACAGCCGGTCAAGGACGATCCATACCCGAACGATCTGATCACTATGGCGCCGTACCAGGTGCACGCCGAAAACCGCATCAAATATCCGATGGTGCGCAAAAGCTGGCTGGAAGGCGGCCCCGGTAGCCGCCCCGAACTGCGCGGCCACGATGAATGGGTGCGCGTCAGCTGGGACAAGGCCATCACGTTAGTGAGCAACGAAATCGCCCGTTTGCAGCAACAGCATGGTCCACAGTCGATCTATGCCGGTTCCTACGGTTGGAAGAGCGTCGGTATGCTGCACAACAGCCGCACGCTGTTGCAACGTTTGATGAATCTGACCGGCGGTTTTCTCGGCTACGCCGGGGATTATTCAACCGGTGCTGCGCAGGTGATCATGTCGCACGTGGTCGGTTCGATGGAGGTTTATGAACAGCAAACCGCCTGGCCAAACGTAATTGAAAACAGCCAACTGGTGATCCTCTGGGGCTGTAATCCGATGGTCACGTTGAGAAATAGCTGGAACGTACCGGATCACTATGGCCAAACCGGGTTTGAAGCGCTGAAGAAAAAAGGTACCCGGGTGATCAGCATTGATCCGGTGCATAACGACAGCGCCAAATTCGTCAATGCGCAGTGGATTGCGCCGCGCCCGTACACCGACAGCGCGATGCTGATCGGCATCGCCCATACGCTGTTGAGCGAAAAACTGCATAATCCGGACTTCCTGAAAACCTACACCGTCGGCTTTGACCGTTTTGCCGCCTACCTGCTGGGGGAGGAAGACGGCACGCCAAAAACTGCCGAATGGGCAGCCGACATCAGCGGCGTCGACGCCGAGGTACTGCGGCAACTGGCGCGCGATATGGCCAAGAACCGTACCATGATCATGGGCGGCTGGGGCATTCAGCGCCAGCATCACGGCGAACAGCAACACTGGCTGCTGGTCACGGTGGCAGCAATGCTCGGCCAGGTTGGCCTGCCCGGCGGCGGTTTCGGCTTTAGTTACCACTACTCATCCGGCGGCAGTCCGACGGCGAAAGGCGGCATTATCGCCGGTATTTCCGCCGGCAACGCGCCGAAGAACTCGCCGTCGCCAATCCCGGTGGCGCGCATCGCCGAATGCCTTGCCAACCCTGGCAAAACCATTCATTTCAACGGAGCCGACGTCACCTACCCCGAGGTAAAAATGGTGTACGTGGCGGGAGGCAATACCTTCCACCAGCATCAGGACACCAATAATCTGATCAAAGCCTGGCAGCGGCCGGAAACCATCGTGGTCAACGAACCTTATTGGACCGCTACCGCCAAATATGCCGACATCGTGCTGCCGGCAACCACCAGCTATGAACGCAATGATCTGGAGATGGGCGGCGATTATTCGCAGCTGTATGTCTTCCCGATGCATCAATGCGTGGCACCACAGCATGAAGCGCGTAACGACTTCGATATTTTTGCCGCCATGGCCGCCAAGCTCGGCGTGCAAGATGCCTTCACCGAAGGCAAAGACGAAACCCAATGGCTGAAGGGCATGTACGACGATATGAAACAGCAGGCGCGCAACGCCCGCGTGGCTCTGCCGCCGTTCGATATGTTCTGGCAGTCCAATAACTACGTGCGATTCCCGGTGCCGGAAGCCAATCAGCAATGGGTGCGCTTCGCCGATTACCGCGAAAATCCGCTGCTCAATCCGCTCGGCACCCCCTCGGGGAAAATCGAGATCTATTCCGATGCCATCGCCAAGATGGATTATCAGGATTGCAAAGGGATCCCAACCTGGATGCCGCCGCATGAATGGTATCGCGGACCGGAAGCGGCGAAATATCCGCTGTCACTCAATACCGCGCATCCGATCAACCGCCTGCATTCGCAGTTGGACAATACCCCGTTACGCAAAAAGTACGCGGTGGCCGATCGCGAGGCGATCATGATCAACCCGCAGGATGCCCAGTCGCGCGGCATTACCAATGGCGATCTGGTGCGTGCATTCAACGATCGCGGCCAGATTCTGGTCGGCGCGTTGATCAGTGAGGATGTGCGCCCCGGTGCGGTACGCATCAGCGAAGGAGCATGGTTCGATCCGGCCGATCCCTCACAGCCGGGCTCGATTTGCAAGAACGGCAACGTCAACTGTCTGACCTTCGACGTCGGCACCTCCAGCCTGGCGCAAGGCAACTGCGGGCAGATGGCACAGCTGGAAATCGAAAAGTATCAGGGACAGGTATTGAAAAATACCGCACACGACGTGCCGGCCGGCGCGTAGCGTCCCCCCGCGACGGGCCTGCACGATAGGCTCAGGCAACATCAATGGCAGGGCGATGGCAAGCATCGCCCTGTTTTTTTATGTCAGCGTGCGTTTTGCTCCTGGCGACAATGAAACTGGTTTTTGTTTTTTTTAAACAGGCGTATTATACGCGCGACTTTCCTTCCAGCCATTTATTAAGCACTTATGCAAACTACTCCTGCGCTAACGCGGCGCTTGCCCGACCTCACCTCGTTGGCTTTTCTTGTCGTGGCTTTTCTTACCGGGATTGCCGGGGCGCTGCAAACGCCGACGCTGAGCCTGTTTTTGTCGACCGAAGTCAAGGTGCGGCCAACCATGATCGGGCTGTTCTTCACCGGCAGTGCGGTGATAGGCATTTTGGTCAGCCAGTATCTGGCGCGCCGTTCGGATCAAAAGGGCGACCGCAAATCGCTGATTTTCCTCTGCTGTATGCTTGGCGCTCTGGGCTGCGTGCTGTTCGCCTGGAACCGTAACTATTTTGTGCTGTTGCTGGTCGGGGTCGTTTTGAGCAGCTTTGGCTCTACCGCCAATCCGCAAATGTTTGCCCTGGCGCGCGAACATGCCGAGCGCACCGGTCGGGAAGCGGTGATGTTCAGCTCGATTCTGCGTGCGCAGGTTTCGCTGGCGTGGGTGATTGGCCCGCCGGTTGCCTTTGCGCTGGCGTTGGGTTTTGGTTTTAAAGTCATGTATCTGGCCGCCGCCGCTGCGTTTATCGTCTGCGGCGCGTTGGTTTGGAAGCTGCTGCCGTCAATGCGCAAAAGCACGCCGACGCCCGGTACGCTGCTGGAGGCGCCGCGCCAGAACCGTCGCGATACGCTGCTGCTGTTTATTGCCTGTACCTGCATGTGGACCGCCAACGGCATGTACCTGATCAATATGCCGCTGTATGTAGTGCATGAATTGCAGCTATCAGAGAAGCTGGCCGGTATCCTGATGGGCACCGCCGCCGGCCTGGAAATCCCCATCATGCTGCTGGCCGGCATGGTGGCAAAACGCGTTGGCAAACGCGCCCTGATGCGCGGTGCGGTGATCGGCGGGTTGCTGTTCTATGTCGCACTGCTGTTTATTAGCGGCAGTTGGCAACTGATCGCGCTGCAATTGCTCAACGCGGTATTTATCGGCGTGCTGGCGGGGATTGGCATGCTGTATTTTCAGGATCTGATGCCCGGTCAGGCCGGCGCGGCCACCACGCTGTTCACCAATACCACCCGCGTAGGCTGGATCATCGCCGGTTCAATCGCCGGTTCGGTGGCGGAAATCTGGAATTACCACGCCGTGTTTTATTCGGCGGTGGCCATGGTGATTGCTGCAGCGCTGTGCCTGTGGAAATTACAGGACGCCTGACGGCTTACGGCGCGGTGTCCGCTTCCAGCCTGGCCAGATAGATCAGCGCCTCTTCGCGGCGGTCATGGCACATTTCGCGGCTGGCCTGCAGGCTGCCGCAGACCTTTGGCCGCAACGGTGAATGGAACAGGCCGCAGCGCAGCTGTTCATCAAGATGAATGCAGCGAGTATTGGCCGGTTTGCCGTTCGGCATGCCGGGGATAGGGCTGGATATTGAAGGCGCGATGCAGCATGCGCCGCAGTCGGGACGGCAGTCCATCAGCGAGTCTCCTGGTGGGCTGGCGGAATTGAAGCGCGACAATAGCAGTCGCGTACCGACACCGCCAGCATAATCGTACCACTATGCCAGCCACCAGTCCGTCGGCCATCAGCGTTTGCCACGCCCCCTCCCCCTGCCTCGCTAAAAAACGGCACCGCCAGCTCGTTTGACGCACCGTTTACGCATAATAAGCGCTTTACATGCACCAGCCCAGCGCGTACCATTAAGCTAGTACAAAAGAACTCACGACCGCATCGGTCATTCAGGAGCCCGCATGTCCACGGACACCATCCAGAAGCTTTCTCGCCCATCGGTTATCGGTGGCGCGATGATCATTGCCGGTACCGCCGTCGGTGCCGGCATGTTTTCGATCCCCATTGTCACTTCTGGCGTGTGGTTTAACGGCTCGATCGCGTTGCTGGTGTATACCTGGGCCTGCATGTTGATCTCCGGCCTGATGATCCTGGAAGCCACGCTGCATTATCCGGCGGGCGCCAGTTTCCATACCGTAGTCAAAGACTTGCTTGGCAAAGGCTGGAACGCCATCAACGGCATTTCCATCGCCTTCGTACTGTATATTCTCACCTATGCCTATATTTCTGCCGGCGGCTCGATCATCGCCCATACGCTCGGTAGCATCGGTCAGACCAGCGCCGGCCTGCTGTTTGCCGCAGTGGTGGCGTTTATCGTCTGGTTGTCGACCCGCGCGGTGGATCGCCTGAGCACCATTTTGATCGGCGGTATGGTCATTACCTTCGTGATGTCGGTCGGCGATATGTTCAGCCATGTGCAACCGGCGATACTGTTCAACCAACGCGACAGCGATGCGCATTATCTGCCTTATGCGCTGGCCGCGCTGCCCTATCTGCTGACCTCGTTCGGCTACCACGGCAACGTGCCGGGATTGGTGAAATACTACCAAAAGGACAGCGGCGCGGTGGTACGCAGCCTGGTGTACGGCACGCTGCTGGCGCTGGCGATTTACATCCTGTGGCAGTATGTGATTCAGGGCAACATTGCGCGTGACGCTTTTAAACAGGTGATCGCCGAAGGCGGCAATATCGGCAGCCTGCTCAAACAGATGGGTAACGTCTCCAGCAGCCAGACCGTCAGCCAACTGCTCAACGGCTTCTCTTATATGGCCCTGGCCAGCTCGTTTCTTGGCGTGTCGCTTGGACTGTTCGACTATATCGCCGATTTTTTCAAATTCAGCGATGACGCCACCGGCCGCAGCAAAACCGCACTGGTTACCTTCGCGCCGCCTACCCTGGCCGCGTTGCTGTTGCCGAACGGTTTTCTGTACGCCATCGGTTTTGCCGGTCTGGCGGCCACCATCTGGGCGGTTATCGTGCCGGCATTAATGGCGCGCGCCAGCCGTCGCCGCTTTGCCAATGCCCGTTACCAGGCTCCCGGCGGTCAGGGAATGGTGCTGTTCATCATCCTGTTTGGCCTGATCAACGCCGTCGCACACCTGCTGGCGCTGTTCGGTCTGCTGCCGGTGTTTAGCTAACCCTGCCTATCAGAGGGGCGGAGCCATGCGCTCTGCCCCCACCTGCTGCCCCGAAAGCTGATTTGCGCCATGTTTTCACCCGTTGCGCTTGCCTGAATCATCCGGCGCGAGTAATTTGTCGCAACTTCCCCCGGATCCTTACTGACAGGTTATTTTTATGGCAAGAGCTAACGAAATCAAACGCGGCATGGCGATCAGCTACAACGGCAAACTGCTGCTGGTGAAAGACATCGACGTGCAGAGCCCAAGCGCCCGTGGCGCCAGTACGCTATACAAAATGCGCTTTTCGGACGTACGCACCGGTTTGAAAGTTGAAGAGCGTTTTAAAGGCGACGATATTCTCGATACCATCTCGCTGTCACGTCGCAAAGTCACCTTCTCGTACATCGATGGCGAAGAATACGTCTTTATGGACGAAGAGGACTACACCCCATACATTTTCAAGAAAGAGCAGATCGAAGAAGAACTGCTGTTTATTCCAGAAGCGGGTCTGCCAGGCATGCAGGTACTGACGCTGGACGGCCAGGTACTGGCGCTGGAACTGCCGCAAACCGTGGATATGGAAATTGTGGAAACCGCGCCAGGCATCAAGGGGGCTTCAGCCAGCGCACGCAACAAGCCGGCAACCATGGCAACCGGCCTGGTGATCCACGTACCGGAATACCTCAGCACCGGTGACAAGATCCGGATTCATATCGCCGAACGCCGCTACATGAGCCGCGCAGACTAGCCCATCGTCTTTCACGCTGCCGCGTGGTTGGCGGCAAACGCTCACCCCAGTCACTGATTGATGCAGACGGCTGGGGATTCGTGCGCCTGGCGCCTGGCCGCAGCGTGAAATCCATTGGACCTTGTTGCCGCTTATGGCAACAGATCCGGGAAGAAGCGCCGCTTGAGCGCCAGTTCGACGCCGCGAATTTCCGCCAATCCCTTCAACCGCCCAATCGCCGAATAGCCCGGGTTGGTTTTCTTCTTCAAGTCATCCAGCATCTGGTGACCGTGATCCGGACGCATCGGGATCGGCCGGCGATCTCCGGCTCGCAGACGGCGCTGCTCTTCGCTGAGGATCGCCTCAATCACCGCCACCATATCGACATCGCCGTGCAGGTGGGCGCCCTCGTGGAAGGTTTTCGGGTTTTCTTCACGACAGGTGGCACGCAAGTGGGTGAAATGGATACGATCGCCGAAAGTTTCGATCATTTTCACCAGATCGTTATCGGCGCGGACGCCATACGAGCCGGTACACATGGTAAATCCGTTGTGGATGCTGTCGACGGTGCTTTTCAGCCATTGCATGTCTTCAATGGTGGAAACGATGCGCGGCAGGCCGAGGATTGGCCGCGGCGGATCGTCCGGGTGTACCGCCAGTCGTATGCCGGACTCTTCCGCCACCGGTACGATGGCACGCAGGAAGTAGGCCATGTTTTCACGCAGTTGCGCCTTGTCGATGGCGTCATACTCTGCCAGTCGCGCACGGAATTGATCGAGGGTATAGCCCTCTTCCGCACCCGGCAGGCCGGCGATGATATTGCCGGTCAGCCTGGCGATTTCCGCCTCGCTCATCGCCTTGAAATAGGCCGCCGCCTGCGCCTGTTCCTGTTCGCTGTAATCTTTGTCTGCCCCGGCGCGCTGCAAAATATGCAGATCGAACGCCGCGAACGCGATCTGATCGAAGCGGAGCGCTTTTGATCCATCCGGCAGGGTGTATTCCAGATCGGTACGCGTCCAGTCGAGGATCG
Source organism: Serratia sp. Sp408 (assembly GCF_057180665.1). Classification (NCBI taxonomy): domain Bacteria; kingdom Pseudomonadati; phylum Pseudomonadota; class Gammaproteobacteria; order Enterobacterales; family Yersiniaceae; genus Serratia; species Serratia sp. Sp408. The sequence continues at coordinate 256,219 of NZ_JBXUFT010000004.1, read as the reverse complement.
GCATAAAGTTGTAGCATACGGTGTCAATGCCACACGCCGCCAGATTACGCAGCGACTGCTGATAGTTGCTGATATGCCGTTGATAGTCACCGCTGTGGGTCTTGATCTCTTCGTGCACCGGGATGCTTTCCACCACCGACCACACCAGCCCTTTTTCAGCCAGCTGCGCCTGGCGCGCCCTGATCTCTTCGACCGGCCAAACCTGGCCGTTGGCAATATGATGCAGAGCGGTGACGACCCCGGTAGCCCCGGCCTGGCGGACATCATCAAGAGAAACCGGGTCATTCGGCCCGTACCAACGCCACGTTTGTTCCATACCGTTATCCTTGTTTGGGTTATTGACTGCGCAGTGGTGAGGCAGATCGCACATTTCAGACAATGCTGTTATACCAACTTGCGATAGATATCATTCAGCTTTAACCTTACTCCTTCGCAGCAGGCTGTCAAAACAGAATCGTTATTTGGTTGATCCACCTCACGCTTCCAATCTATTTTGGAGACAACAATCAGCAGCGCTAAGTGGACAGATCGATGCTGGCTAGCGTGAAATTCAGCGTATACCGCTCGACCAACTGGTCTGATAACTTTTGCCGGCAACCCCGAATCCTTTACCTTGCTATGGAGCTTTGCATGAAGACTATCGCCAACCAGCCGCTTCCCGCCAACGTACGGCAGCCCACTTACGATCGCAGCGCGTTGCGCAGCCGCATTGTGCATATTGGCTTTGGCGCATTTCATCGCGCTCATCAGGCGCTGTTGACCGATCGCGTGCTTGAACGCCAGGGTGGCGATTGGGGGCTATGCGAGATCAGCCAATACGGCGGCGACAAGCTGTTTGAAGCACTGCGCCAGCAGGCGCATTGCTATACGGTGCTGGAAAAAGGCGCCGACGGTAATCAGGCCATCATTATCGGCGCAGTGCATGAAAGCGTGCACCGCAAGCTGGAAGGCATCGACGCGGTGCTGGCGAAGCTGGCGGAACCGCAGGTGGCAATTGTGTCAATGACCATTACCGAAAAAGGCTACTGCATCGAACCCGGCAGCGGTCGACTGGATTTGCAGCATCAGGCCATCCGTGACGATCTGGCCAACCCGGCACAGCCGAGCAGCGTGCCGGGCATTCTGGTTGAAGCGCTGCATCTGCGCCGACAACGTGGGCTACCGGCATTTACCGTGCTGTCATGCGACAATATTCCGGAAAACGGCCACGTGGTACGCAATGCGGTCATTGGTCTGGCGCAGGCGCGCGACGCCGCATTGGCCGACTGGATCGCCGCCCACGTCACCTTCCCCAGCACCATGGTTGACCGTATCGTACCGGCCGCCACGCCTGAAACGCTGGATGAAATCGCCGCTGCGCTCGGTGGAGTGCGTGATGAATGCGCCATCGCCTGCGAACCGTTCATCCAGTGGGTAGTGGAAGACAACTTTGTCGCCGGACGCCCGGATTGGCAAGTGGCCGGTGCGCAGTTGGTGGACGACGTACTGCCGTTCGAGCAGATGAAGCTGCGTATGCTGAACGGCAGCCACTCGTTCCTGGCTTACCTCGGTTATCTCGGCGGCTATCAATACATCAACGACTGCATGACGGATGATCACTACCGACAGGCCGCCCACCGTCTGATGCTGGCAGAGCAGGCGCCGACCTTGAGCGTAAGCGGTATCGATCTGGCCGCCTACGCCGATCGATTGATCGCCCGCTACAGCAACCCGGCCTTGCAGCATCGCACCTGGCAAATTGCCATGGACGGTACGCAAAAACTGCCGCAACGCATGCTGGATTCGGTACGTTGGCATTTGCAGCACGGCGGCAGCTTCGCCGGTCTGGCGCTGGGGGTCGCTGGCTGGATGCGCTATGTCGGCGGCGTTGACGATGCTGGCAATGCCATTGATATCCGCGATCCGCTGCTCAACAGCCTGCAACAGGTGGTTAGCAGCACGCCGGATGATGAAAGTCGGGTTCAGGCGCTGTTGGCGCTGAGCAATGTGTTTGGCGAGCAGTTGCCAAAGGATCAACGGTTTGTTGACTCGGTGACCCAAGCCTACCTGTCACTACGCGATCGGGGTGCCCGTCAGACGGTACAGGACTGGGTTAACCAGGCGTAAGCATGTCCGAGCTGCCGTGCCGGGCCAATCGACCCGGCACGGCGTAGGGGATTAGCGGTAGACCACCGTCATGACGGCCAGTTTTTGTTGTTGGTTCACCCAGCCCATTTCTGTCGAACCTAAATTCAGTGGAAGGTTTTTGCGGGTGGTATCGAAGTGTGACAGGGTGTGCTGTCGGCTTTGATAGTGGCGTCCGTTGCGATAACATTGCGTATTGGCAGTTGTCTCAGTGACGGAAAGCGTGCAAGGGCTCTCCACAATGGCGCCGGAGAAATAAATCACTCCGCCGTTGGTTTCGGCATGACTGCCTGCTATCCATGAAACTGCAAGTCCTACGATCGTGATAAACCGACGGGTATTCATGGCAACCTCACTTTTAATTAAGCCAATTTAAACATAGAGGATCTTCCTAAGAATAATCGCAAGGTAAGGCAGTATATTTGTTGAGTAATTGGGTAATTAACTACATGAAAACAAGCTAATAACAAATAGAGCCCCCTCCTAATACATGGTTTTTAATAGGAATTTTCTTGTAACGTAAGAGGGATTTCGACGCCAGAAAGCGGCATCTTTATCTGCCATATTTGTGACGCGGAACACGCCGGCCGGCCTGGTGCTGATAAAACGTACAATTAGCCTTAATGATTAATATGTTAAATCCATTAACATCAGGATGATATCCATGACAAAAACCAACCTGATCACCGGTTTCCTCGGCAGCGGCAAAACCACGACCATCCGCCACCTGTTGGCAAATAAACCAGAAAATGAACGCTGGGCGGTGCTGGTAAATGAATTTGGCGAAATCGGTATCGATGGCGCCTTGCTGGCCGACAGCGGCGCCGTTTTGAAAGAGATCCCGGGCGGGTGCATGTGCTGCGTGAATGGATTGCCGATGCAGGTCGGGTTAAACATGCTGTTGCAGCAGTCCAAACCCGATCGTTTATTGATTGAGCCCACCGGCCTCGGGCATCCGAAGCAGATCCTGTCGTTGCTGACACAGGAAACCTATGGCGGTTGGATTGATTTACGCGCCACGCTGTGCCTGCTGGATCCGCGTCAACTCAGCGACGCCCGCTACAGGGAAAACGAGAATTTTCGCGATCAACTGGCGGCAGCCGACATTATCATCGCCAATAAAAGCGATACCTGGCAGCCGCAGGACGTTGAGGCATTACAAGCCTGGCAAACGCAGTTTGCCGGCGAGCGCCCGCTCTTGAGCATCGAGCACGGCCGATTGGCGGTGGAGCTGCTCGACCGCCCTCGCACAAATAGCACAGCATTGCCGGATGCGCAGCATCATCATACGCACGGCAAAAGCCAGGGTCTGGCGGCCTTGCGCCTGCCGGAAAACAGCCGCTGGCGCCGTGCGCTGAATCAGGGACAGGGTTATACCGCCTGCGGATGGATTTTTGACGGCGACACCGAATTCGACACCATCGGCATGATGGAATGGGTGCGGCTGGCGCCGGTTGACCGCGCCAAAGCGGTGGTACGCATTAATGAAGGCACGCTGCTGGTAAACCGTCAAGGACAGGATTTCAGCATCGAAACCCGCCCGGGCGCCCCGCTCGACAGCCGTATTGAACTGATCCACAGCGCCGATGCCGATTGGAATGCGCTGCAATCCGATCTGTTTAAGATTCGTTTAAGTTAATGGTTTTACCGTTGTTCCCGTTTTTAGACTATAGATACAGGTTATTTCATGACGCGCCGCAATTTACCGATCATCCTGTTGCTCAATATACTGGGCATCGCGCTTTTTTTATCCTGGTACTTGCCGGCGAATCACGGCCAGTGGTTTGCGCTGGACTCGGCAATTTTCTTCTTCTTCAATCGCCATCTGGCGACCGACCCGGCGTTTTTGCATCTGGTGGCCATCACCAATAACCGCGCATTTGACGGCATTTCGCTGATCGCCATGGGCCTGCTGTATCTCTATTTTTTCCTCAAACAAGACGCCGCCGGGCGCCGTCGTCTGCTGGTCACCGGCATCGTGATGTTGCTGACCGCAGTGGTGCTCAACCAGTTGGGTCACCTGTTGCCGGTAAAACACCCCAGCCCGTCGGTCAGCTTTGAACACGTCAATCGCGTTAGCGAATTGACCGGTATCCCCACCAAAGATGCTTCGTGGGACAGTTTCCCTGGCGATCACGGCATGATGCTGATGATTTTTGCCTGTTTTATGCTGCGTTACTTTAACGTTTGGGCATTTGCCTGCGCCGTGCTGATTACCGTGGTATTTTCATTGCCGCGCGTGATGATTGGCGCGCACTGGTTTACCGATATTGCCGTCGGCTCCCTGTCGGTGGTGCTGGTTGGTGCCAGTTGGTGGCTGATGACGCCGGCCTGCGATGCCTTGATTAACGGTTTGAATCGCCGACTCCCTGGGAAAAATCGCCCGCAGTAGCCATAAGAGACCGTTATGACCGCCTGAAGGCCGCGCCGCCGTCAGGCGGATTCCATCCGCGCTAGGCTATCCGCATCTATCGCCCGCCATCCCCTTTCACCGCCTGATTTGCAACAAATTGCCGACAGAATCAGCTTTGCTTTTTTATATGAATATTTACATTATGTTACATCGCTATTTTATATAAAAAAGCGCCGAAAAAAGTCTCGCAATCCCCTATTCGTTCCGGTAATCTCAACAACGTTTATATCTGGTTTACTGCCTTTCAGTAAGAAACCAAGGAAAACTGTGCGTTCCAGCACATTTTCAGCGGTAACTGATTGTCGGTGAAACAGCAGCAGACTAGTCTCGTTTCGTTTGGCATTTTCTGATAGCGACATCCGTCGTTAAGGACTTCAAGGGAAAACAATAACAATGGTCACATCTCAACCTTTTCTGAGATATGTTTTGCGGTTGGTACCTGCCGTTGCGGCAGCGATTCTGCTCTCCGCATGTAGTACGACTCACACATCGAACTTGGATAACGCACAAACTGAGACGCATGCAGTTAATGACAAAAACGGTCTTTTACTGCAAGCGTCTCAGGATGAATTCGAAGCGATGGTGCGTAATGTTGACATCAAGTCAAAAATTATGGACCAGTATGCTGACTGGAAAGGCGTTCGTTACCGCTTAGGCGGTGAAACCAAGCGTGGCATCGATTGCTCGGCGTTTGTACAGCGAACGTTCCGCGAACAGTTTGGTATGGATCTGCCGCGCTCGACCTACGGTCAGGAAGACGTCGGCAAGAAGATCCAGCGAACCAAATTGCGCCCTGGCGATCTGGTGCTGTTCCGCGCCGGTTCAACCGGACGTCATGTCGGCATCTACCTGGGTAACGATCAATTCGTTCATGCCTCTACCAGCAGCGGCGTGATGATATCGAAGCTGACCGATAACTATTGGAATAAACGTTATCGCGAAGCGCGGCGAGTGCTCACCAGCAGCTGAGTCGCAACCCGTCCGAAGTCCAGAATCCCAAACGAACGAACTAGCGCCGCCCCTCGTGGGCGGCGTTTTTTTCTGCTATATGCCGGTTAAATTTGCACTTTCTACCGTCTGCTTTTAAATTGTGACAAGATTTCAGTTTACTGAATCCGCCAGGTAATGGAGCCGACTTTGAGCGCTACCCGCGAAACATCCCCGAAAGGCACACGTAAAAACGATCCTGAAGGCCTGAAACAGCGTATCTTCGAAAGCGCCCTGACCGAGTTTTCCGAGGCCGGCCTGAAAGGCGCGCGGCTGGAACGGATTGCCGAGCAAGCCGAAACCACCAAGCGCATGGTGGTCTATCACTTTAAAAATAAACAATCTTTGTATATTGCCGTCCTGGAATATGCCTATGCCCATATTCGTCAGGATGAAATTGCGCTTAATCTGGCGACGGTGGAACCAAAAGCGGCAATGCAGCGGTTGGTTGAAGCCAGTTTCACCTATCACGCCGCGCACCCGGCGTTCATCCGCCTGGTCAGCATGGAGAATATGCAACGCGGGCAATATGCCCGCCAGTCGGAAAAACTGAAACTGCTCAATACCAGCGCCTTACACACGCTGGAGGAAATACTGCTGCGCGGCAAACGGCAGATGCTGTTCGACTCGCAGGTGAATGCCCGTGACCTGCACCGGGTGATCAGTTCGCTCTGCTTTCACTACGCCGCGAACCAGTACACCTTCGACACGTTGTTTGAAGGCAATCGCTCGGCAGAAGAAAAGCTGGCCTATTACCGCCAAATGACGGTGGAGGTGGTGATGCGTTATTTGAAGTGCGACTAACGCCTGCCGGCAAAAATGACCAGATCGCGGTTAATGAGATATAGTAAAAGCTGCCGCTATAATAAAAACAGACTGTTATGCCATGCTCAGGGGGCAGGTTTATGGGCTTAAAAAGAGCATTCGCGCGCCACGTTTCACACCGTCGGCGCAGCCTGATTAAAAGTACCGTTGCCGCCCTGGTCTTTTTTCTGCTGTTTATCTCGGTGACGCTATTTTTAATCGATCATCAGCGCGCACAATATCAGCGCCTGGTGGAGCAGCGGACGCAGAAGTTTACCGTCAACTACCTTAACCACCTGACCGACACCATGCGCGAGCTGACCTCGCTGACCGACAAACCCTGTCTGACCATGCAGGCCGACATTACCTATCAGGCCGCGTTCACCAGCGGCGTGCGCACTTTCCTGCTGATCAAGAACGGCTATGCCTACTGTTCATCCGCCACTGGCGACATGATGCTGGCGATGAGGGACATTTACCCGGATCTTAACTGGCATCAGCCACTCGACCTCAAATTGCAGCAAGGCACGCCGATGGTGCCCGACAAACCGGCGGTCGCCGTATGGCTGCGCCAGCCCGGCGCGGAGAACACTGGCGTGCTGGCAACGCTGGATATCGATTTGCTGCCGTATCTGCTGTTTACTTCGCATGATGAAGAAGCGCCCGGCATTGCCATCATCATGGGCAACCGCGCCCTGACCACCTTTGGTCCCGACCTGCTCTCGCTGGATCAACTGCCGAACGGCCGTTCCTACCGGCTGTCGATTCCCGGTTATCCATTGGCCATTCAGTTTTATAACGAAAAGTTGACCCCTAACGATATACGCCTGACGGTACTGGGCAGCCTGGTATTGTCACTGCTGATCGGCGTGCTGTGCTATTACATGCTGATGCTGCGCCAGAGCCCTGAACGCGCGATGATGCGCGCTATCAGGCACAACGAATTTTTTGTCGAATACCAGCCGGTATTACATAGCGCCAGCAACGCGGTTTCCGGGCTGGAGGCATTGATTCGCTGGCAGCATCCGATCGAAGGACGCATTCCGCCGGATTTATTCATTCCCTACGCGGAGAGCGAAGATCTGATTGTGCCGCTGACTCGTCACCTGTTTACGCTGATAGCCACAGATGCGCCCCGATTGGCGACGGTGCTGCCGCGCGGAGCCAAACTGGGACTCAACCTCTCTCCCCACCATCTCAGCGCCCCGTCGTTCCACCAGGATGTACGTGCACTGCTGGCGCAATTGCCGGCCGATCATTTCACCCTGGTGTTTGAAATTACCGAACGCGGCATGCTGGAAGAACAGAGCGCGCTGGCGGAATTTGACTGGCTGCACCGGCAAGGCATCGAGGTGGCGATCGATGATTTTGGCACCGGACACAGCGCGCTGATTTACCTGGAGCGCTTTAGCATGGACTATCTGAAGATCGACCGTGGCTTCGTCAGCACCATCGGTCAGGACACGGTCACCGCCCCGGTGCTGGATGCGGTATTGACGCTGGCAAAAAAACTCAAGATGCAAACCGTGGCGGAAGGCGTTGAAACCGCGGAACAACGGCACTATTTATACCAGCATGGCGTCAACTTCATGCAAGGTTATTACTTCAGCAAGCCGTTGAGCGCAGAGGCATTTGTCGAGTTTTGCGGCGTTAACGCGGTGTATCCACACCAGACCGATGCCATGGCCGATATTTAAACTTCTTTACCCCATGCCGCAGCTGGCAATGATATGCTGTGCGCTGTTTAATTGATTACACAGCAGGAGCTTACCGTAAAAATGTCCATGCGCGTTTTTGCTGCTCTGGTGCTTTCGGCACTGAGTTTTGCTTCACAGGCCGAAGCCATCAACGAAGGATACGCTTTCGCTCTGCTCGGCGAGCCGAAATACTCTGCCAACTTCAGCCATTATGACTACGTCAATCCGGCGGCGCCCAAAGGGGGTAATGTCCGGCTGGCGGCTATCGGCACCTACGACAACTTCAACCGCTACGCCAGCCGCGGCGTCCCCGGCCAGCGCACCGGCGAACTGTACGATTCCCTGTTCACCCAATCGCATGACGAACCGGCCAGTTATTACCCGCTGGTTGCCGAATCGGCACGCTATCCGCAGGACATGCGCTGGATGGAGCTGGACATCAACGCCCGCGCCCGCTTCCATGACGGCAGCCCGATCACCGCCAACGACGTAGCCTTCACCTTTGGCAAATTCATGACCGAAGGGGTGCCGCAATTCCGCTCCTACTACAAAGGGGTGACGGTCAAGGCCATTTCGCGTCTGACGGTGCGCATTGAACTGCCCAAGCCGGATCGCGAACAGATGCTCAGCCTGCTCAGCCTGCCGGTAATGCCCGAAAGCTTTTGGAAAAACCACCCGCTGAACCAACCGCTTGGCACACCGCCGCTCGGCAGCGGCCCGTATAAGATCGGCAGCTACCGCCTCGGCCAATACATCACCTATCAGCGGGTTCGCGATTACTGGGCGGCAGATCTGCCGGTCAACCGCGGACGCTTTAATTTTGATAGCCTGCGTTACGATTATTACCTGGATGACAAGGTGGCATTGGAAGCCTTCAAGGCCGGCGCCTACGACTTCCGCGCCGAAGGTTCGCCAAAAAGCTGGGCCACCCAGTACCAGGGGGGCAACTTTGCCCGCAATTACATCATCAAGCATGATGAAACCAACGAAGCGGCGCAAAACGCCCGCTGGCTGGCGTTCAATATTAAACGGCCGCAGTTTGCCGATCGCCGGGTGCGTGAAGCCATTTCACTGGCGTTCGACTTCGACTGGATGAACAAAGCGCTGTATTACAACGCCTATCAACGCACCAACAGTTATTTCCAGAACACCCCCTACGCCGCCAAAGGTTATCCGGATGCCGCCGAGCTCGCGCAGCTGGCCCCGCTGAAAGGCCAAGTGCCGCCGGAGGTGTTTACCACCATTTATCAACCCCCCACCTCCGACGGCAGCGGTAACGATCGTCAAAATCTGCTGAAAGCCACACAGTTGCTGAAGGATGCCGGCTGGCAAGTGAAAGACCAGCGTCTGGTCAACGGCAAAACCGGCCAACCGTTGGTGTTTGAGCTGTTGCTGCTGAGCGGCAGCAACTTCCAGTACGTGTTGCCGTTCCAGCACAACCTGCAACGGCTCGGCATCACCATGGAGATCCGCGAAATCGACGCCAGCCAGTACACCCGCCGCGTCCGTAACCGTGACTTCGATATGGTGTCGACCGTCTATCCGGCGATGCCGTTCCCGAGCGCCGACCTCCAGATATACTGGGGTTCCGCCTATATCGATTCAAGCTATAACACGCCGGGCGTCAGCGATCCGGCGGTAGATGCGCTGCTTGCACAGATCGCCAAAAATCAGGGCAATGAGCAAGCCCTGCTGCCGCTCGGCAGGGCGCTCGATCGGGTGTTGACCTGGAATCACTACATGCTGCCGATGTGGTACTCCAACCACGATCGCTACGCCTTCTGGGACAAGTTCTCGCTGCCGGCCATCCGCCCTGCCTATGACATCGGCTTCGACAATTGGTGGTTCGACGTCAATAAAGCCGCGCGTTTGCCGGCTCAGCAGCAATAGGGGGCAACCGGTGGGCGCTTATCTGATTCGCAGACTGCTTTTGGTGATCCCGACCCTGTGGGCCATCATCACCATCAACTTCTTTATCGTGCAAATAGCCCCCGGAGGACCGGTAGATCAGGCGATTGCCGCCATCGAACTCGGCCATACCAGCGGCTTTGGTGGCGGCGGCGTCAGTGACGGTCTTGGCCATGCGCGCCCGGAAAGCCAGTACCGTGGATCGCGCGGGCTGGATCCTGAAGTGATCGCCGAAATCACCCAGCGCTACGGCTTCGACAAGCCGTTGCATGAGCGCTACTTCACCATGCTCTGGAACTATGCCCGTCTGGATTTCGGCGACAGCCTGTTTCGCGGCGCGTCGGTAATGCAGCTGATCGGCCAAAGCATGCCGGTCTCGATCACGCTCGGACTGTGGAGCACGTTGATCATTTACCTGGTGTCGATCCCGCTTGGCATTCGCAAGGCGGTGCGTAACGGCAGCGCGTTCGACACCTGGAGCAGCAGCCTGATCATCATCGGCTACGCCATACCGGCGTTTCTGTTCGCCATTATTCTGATCGTGGTGTTCGCCGGCGGCAGCTATCTGGACTGGTTCCCGCTGCGCGGGCTGGTTTCCAGCAATTTCGACACCCTACCCTGGTACGGGAAAATCACCGATTATCTGTGGCATATTACGCTGCCGGTACTGGCGACGGTGATCGGCGGCTTTGCCACCCTGACCATGCTGACCAAGAACGCCTTTCTCGACGAGGTGCGCAAACAGTATGTGGTCACCGCGCGCGCCAAAGGACTGGACGAACAGAAAATCCTCTATCGTCACGTGTTTCGCAATGCAATGCTGTTGGTGATCGCCGGCTTCCCGGCTACTTTTATCAGCATGTTCTTCACCGGCTCTCTGCTGATAGAAGTGATGTTTTCCCTCAACGGCCTCGGCCTGCTGGGCTACGATGCCACCCTGCAGCGTGACTACCCGGTGATGTTCGGTACGCTGTACATTTTCACCCTGATTGGCCTGCTGCTGAATATTCTGAGCGATATTACCTACACGCTGGTCGATCCGCGCATTGATTTTGAGGCCCGCCAATGAGTCGCCTAAGCCCGATCAATCAGGCGCGCTGGGCGCGCTTTCGCAACAACCGTCGCGGCTATTGGTCGCTGTGGATTTTTCTGCTGCTGTTTGTACTCAGCCTGGCGGCGAACCTGATCGCTAACGACAAGCCGCTGCTGGTGCGCTACGACGGTCGCTGGCTGCTGCCGGTGATGGTTGATTACAGCGAAACCACCTTCGGCGGCGAGTTGCAAACCACCACCGATTATCAGGATCCGTTCGTTCTCCGCCAGATAGAGCAGCACGGCTGGGCGCTGTGGGCGCCGATCCGCTTCAGCTACGCTACCATCAATTTTGCTACCGACGTGCCCTTCCCGTCTGCGCCGTCGCGCCATAACCTGCTGGGCACCGACAGCAATGGCAGTGACGTGCTGGCGCGCGTGCTGTACGGTTTTCGCATTTCCATGCTGTTCGGGCTGGCGCTGACGCTGGTGTCGAGCGTCATCGGCATTTGCGTCGGCGCGATACAGGGCTATTACGGCGGCCGTCTCGATCTGTGGGGACAGCGTTTTATCGAAGTGTGGTCTGGCATGCCGACGCTGTTTTTGATTATTCTGCTGTCGAGCATCGTGCAGCCGAACTTTTGGTGGCTGCTGGCGATTACCATTCTGTTTGGCTGGATGAGCCTGGTGGGGGTGGTGCGCGCCGAGTTCCTGCGCGCCCGTAACCATGATTACATTCGTGCGGCGCGGGCGATGGGCGTGCCCGATCGTACTATCATGCATCGCCATATGCTGCCCAACGCCATGGTGGCAACGCTGACCTTCTTACCGTTCATTTTGTGCGGCTCCATCACCACGCTGACCTCGCTGGATTTCCTCGGGTTTGGCCTGCCCATCGGCTCGCCCTCGCTCGGCGAACTGCTGTTGCAAGGCAAAAACAACCTGCAAGCGCCCTGGCTCGGCATTACCGCGTTTCTGGTGCTGGCGCTGCTGCTGTCTCTGTTAATCTTCATCGGCGAAGCGGTACGCGACGCCTTCGATCCCGGCAAGGCATATTGATATGGCTAGCACTCCCCTGCTCTCGATTCAGGATCTTAGCGTCGCTTTCCGCCACGGCGAGGCGCTAAACCAGGTAGTCAACGGCGTTTCATTACAGATCGAACACGGCGAAACGCTGGCGCTGGTCGGTGAGTCCGGCTCGGGCAAAAGCGTGACCGCGCTGTCGGTGCTGCGCCTGCTGCCCACACCGCCGGTGGTGTATCAGGGCGGCGACATCCATTTCAACGGGCGTTCATTGCTGCACGCCAGCGAAGCCGAGCTGCGCCAGGTGCGCGGCAATCAGATTTCAATGATTTTTCAGGAGCCGATGGTATCACTCAACCCGTTGCACACCATCGAAAAACAACTGGCAGAAGTGCTGATGCTGCACCGTGGCATGCGGCGCGACGCGACGCGAGCAGAGATCGTTCAATGTCTCGATCGGGTCGGCATCCGCAACGCCAAAGGTCGGTTGAAAGATTATCCGCACCAGCTTTCCGGCGGCGAACGGCAGCGGGTAATGATTGCCATGGCGGTATTGACCCAACCCAAACTGCTGATCGCCGATGAACCAACCACCGCGCTGGATGTCACCATCCAGGCGCAGATCCTGCTGCTGCTGAAAGAGCTGAAGCAGGAATTGGGCATGAGCCTGCTGTTTATTACCCATAACCTGAACATCGTGCGTCGCCTGGCAGATAACGTGGCGGTGATGCGGCAGGGGCAATGCGTGGAACAGAACAGCCGTCAACGGTTGTTCTATGCGCCGCAACATGCCTATACGCAGCAGCTGTTGGCCGCCGAGGAGGTCGGCGATCCGCTGCCGCTGCCGGCCGATGCCGCCCCGCTGTTGCGGGTAGAAAACTTACAGGTCAGCTTCCCGATTCGTCGCGGCCTGTTGCGGCGTACGGTCGGTCAGCATTACGCCTTGAAGGATCTGAGTTTCAGCCTGAAATCAGGGGAAAGCGTCGGCCTGGTCGGCGAATCGGGATCGGGTAAAAGCACCACCGGGCTGGCGTTGCTGCGTCTGCTGACCTCGCGCGGCGCCATCTGGTTTAATGGCCAACCGCTGCATCAGCTCAATATGAAACAGCTGCTACCCTATCGCAGCCAGATGCAGATTGTGTTCCAGGATCCTTATTCGGCGCTCAATCCGCGGCTCAATGTGCAGCAGATCGTCGCCGAAGGATTGGAAGTCCATCAGCAACTCGGCGCGCAACAGCGTGAACAACGGGTGATTGCCGCATTGCAGGAGGTCGGGCTGGATCCGGCGCTACGCCATCGTTATCCGAGCGAGTTTTCCGGTGGGCAACGCCAACGCATCGCCATTGCCCGCGCGCTGATTTTACAGCCTCGGCTGCTGATCCTCGACGAACCGACCTCTTCGCTGGACAAGTCGGTGCAGGCCCAGATCCTGACGCTGCTGAAAACGTTGCAGCAGCGCCACCGATTGGCCTATCTGTTTATCAGCCATGATTTGCAGGTGGTGCGCTCGCTGTGTCATCAGCTGATCGTACTGCGTCAGGGCGAAGTAGTGGAACAGGGCGACTGCCAGGCGATCTTTACTGCGCCTGCCGCAGACTATACGCAACAGTTATTGCAGTTGGCGGATTAACGCGGTAGCTAGAAGGGATATTGTGCGCTCATTGGCTCGGCGATCGCCGCACCGACGTTTTTTAACCGGCACATGGTTGCGCTTTCGTCACAGCGATGAACAAACAGGCAAGGCTGCCCTTCCCATTCCACCACCGCGCAGTCAACCTGGATCTCTTGCAGAGAGGTTTTGAGCTGTTGCATTACGCGCCAGGCTTCATTGCCGTCATGGCTCAGCAGCTTCAGGCCGATCAGGTTGTTATCTTCGTCTAAGCCGCTTAGCGGAATCGGTTCAACCTTGACGCCGGTAAACCCCGTTAGCCAACGATAACTTTGCGGTAAGCGATGCACTACCGAAAGTTGGATACTATCCACATGAAATCCCTAGTTTGAAAAGATGAAACATTTTTTTTACATACAGGGTAACTAAGTTATAGCCGTTAGATACTGACTCTGCCGTGAATGTACGTTATCAAAACGTAAAATTTGTCACAAACAGTTAACGACACCCTGTACTCGCTGATTTCGCATTTTTTTACTGACTGCATGCGCGTGTTCCACGGCATTTTGCGACTCAGCTCGCATTTTTGCGTTATATGTAACCCTTTCCGCTTACAATCTCAACCCTTTTTTCTTGCATAACGATTACTTTTCCATCGCCATAATTTTACATTGTTTAAACATTACCATCTGGGCTGCCGTCATAAACATGTGCTTAACCCCCTGATTAATAATGCTGACACCTCTATTCCCCCGCCGCAGCGCCAGCCACGACACAGGTTTAACACCGATCGTCACCCCGCGCTGGCAGCGCTTTTTTTAGCAAAAAAGCCGCAGCGCATTTAATCAGCGTTTAATTAGCTGACTTATATTTAGCAACAAAAGAAAGATTGCAACTCTCGGCAACGGCTGAAATTACAGGGGAAAGTGCGGGGCGATGCGGTTCGCCCCGGCCAAGTGACTATACTGCGACCGGTTTGACCCGGTTATGGCGAGGACGGCTGGCATACAAATAGAACAATACGGCGATAATGCTGCACAGCGCCATCGAGATCACCATCGGCCATGCCGTTTTGCCCGGCACCAGCGACAGCAGTGCCCCGACGATGGCGCCGATGCTGAACCGCAGCGTACCGGCCAGCGAGGATGCGGTGCCGGCCATATGCGGGAAGTCATCGAGGATCACCGCCATGGCGTTGGAAGAGATCATCGCAATGCAGCCAAGATAGACCGCCACGCCCAGCACCAGCGACCAGAAGCCCAGATCGGCCGCGCTGACCACCAGCAACCAGATGCCCATCGCCAACTGCACCATCAGCCCCAGTCGGAACATGTTGATGGCACCAAAACGGCGCACGTTGCGGCTGTTGACCAACGTGGTCAGGAACAGGAATACGATGTTCAGCGCAAAGTAGTAACCAAAATGCTGCGGTGAGACGTGGTTCAGCTCGATGTAGACAAACGGCCCGGCGCTGAGGAACGAGAACATGCCGGCAAACGAGAAGGCGCTGGCCAGCATATAGCTCAGCACCCGTTTATGGCGAAACAGCGAGCCAAAGTTGCCCAACGTGGTACGCAAATGGAATTTTTGCCGCCGCTCTTTGGGCAGGGTTTCCTTGATGTACAGCGCCACCAGCAGCGAGCCGATCAGCGCCGCCGCTCCCATGCTCCAGAAGATCGCGTGCCAGCTGAACCACAACAGCAGCGCACCGCCGATCATCGGCGCCAGCAACGGCGCGATGGTCATCACCAGAATGACGAACGACATCATGCGCGAGAATTCGTCCTTGGTGAACATGTCGCGCATCAGGGCATTAATCACCACGCTGGCCGCCGCAGCCGCCAGACCGTGCAGAAAACGCAGGTTGACCAGCTGTTCCACCGAGTCGGCCATCGCGCACGCACAGCCGGCCAGGGCAAAGATCAACGTGCCCCACAGGATCACCGGCTTGCGGCCGATGCTGTCCGACATCGGCCCATAGAACAGCTGACCGATGGCGAAACCGAACATATAGGCGCTAAGCGTCATTTGCACCCGCCCTGGTTCAACGCCGAATTCCCTGGCGATTACCGGCATACTGGGCAAGTACATGTCTATCGCCAACGGCATCAGCATCGACAGCAAGCCCAATATAAAGATTAAACCCAGATGAGAGGTCCGGTTCTGTTGCACGTTCAACGACTCCTTTATCAGCCGCAGCGGTTAATTAATCTTGTAAATGCGGAGCGCCGACGCTGGCGATCTCTTCCTCGGTCAGCGGGCGGTATTCGCCCGGCGCCAAATCGTCGTCCAGCCTGATGGCGCCAATGCGTTCGCGATGCAGGTCAACCACACGGTTGCCGACCGCTGCAAACATGCGCTTCACCTGGTGATAACGCCCTTCGCTGATGGTCAGGCGCACCCGATGTTCGTCAAGCTGTTCCAGTTGCGCCGGCCGGGTCAGATCTTTTTCATTATGCAGTTGCACCCCTGCGGCAAAATGCGACGCGGTGTCTGCCGCCAACGGCTGCTCCAGGGTCACCAGATAGGTTTTCTCGCAGTGATGCTTCGGCGAGGTGATACGGTGCGACCACTGGCCGTCGTCGGTCATCAGCACCAGGCCGGTGGTATCGATATCCAGTCGTCCGGCGGCATGCAGCTTGTAGGCCACCGGCTCTTCAAGAAAATACAGCACGGTGGGATGATCGGGATCGTCAGTGGAGCAGACATATCCCTGCGGTTTATTGAGCATGAAGTAGCGCGGCCCGTTCAGCTGTTCCAGCACATTGCCGTCAAACGCCACTTCCGTTTCCGGCGTCAGCTTCAGCGCCCCGCTTCTTACCACTTCACCGTCAACGGTGACGCGCTTTGCTCGGAGTTCACGCGCTACCAGCGCGCGGCTGATACCTAACTGCTGAGATAAAAACTTGTCCAGTCGCATGGGGTCTGCTTTGCCTGTCGTTGTTATGATCGCTTTGATCGTATCGCTAAAATATGACGAACCACCGTTGCATCAGGTGCAATGGCCGGCTCGGAGAGGGTGAATCAGTAAAATCGCGTGGGGAAACAGCGATTGCTGTCCGATGATTATAGCGGTGGAAACGGTGCCATGACAGGGCAATTTTGCTGTTGGTCGCAACCAATGCGCACAAACGGTACTATACGCGGAATATTTTTACGGCCAGAGGCGTTATTTCATGGCATTCACCCTACGCCCCTATCAGTTGGAGGCGGTCGAAGCCACTATCACCCATTTTCGTCAACACCCCGAACCGGCGCTGATCGTCCTGCCGACCGGTGCCGGCAAGAGCCTGGTGATCGCCGAACTGGCGAAGCGCGCGCGCGGGCGGGTGCTGGTACTGGCGCACGTCAAGGAGCTGGTAGCGCAAAACCACGCCAAATACTGCGCGTATGGCCTGGAGGCCGATATTTTCGCCGCCGGTCTGCAACAAAAGCAGAGCGCCGGTAAGGTGGTGTTCGGCAGCGTACAGTCCGTGGCGCGCAATCTGCCACTGTTCGACGGCGCATTTTCACTGTTGATTATCGACGAGTGCCACCGCATCAGCGACGATGACGACAGCCAGTACCAGCAAATCATCCAGCATTTGCAGCGCAGCAACCCGCAGCTGCGGCTGCTGGGTCTGACCGCCACCCCCTATCGACTCGGCAAGGGCTGGATTTATCAGTTTCACTACCACGGCTTCACGCGCGGCGACGCCAACGCGCTGTTTCGCGACTGTATTTATGAACTGCCGCTGCGCTACATGATCAAAAACGGCTATCTGGTGCCGCCGGAGCGGCTCGATATGCCCATCGTGCAATACGATTTCAGCCGCTTGCAGGCCAACGATCAAGGTTTGTTCAGCGAGGCCGCGTTGAACCGGGAATTGAAGCAGCAAAACCGCATCACACCGCACATCATCAGTCAGATTGTCGAATATGCCGACAGCCGCAAGGGGGTGATGATTTTTGCCTCCACCGTCGAGCATGCGCGCGAGATCCACGGTTTATTGCCGCAGGGTGAGGCGGCGCTGGTCAGCGCGGAAACGCCGCCGGCCGAGCGCGATGCGCTGATCGAGGCCTTCAAGCGCCAGCAGTTGCGCTATCTGGTCAACGTCGCGGTACTGACCACCGGCTTTGACGCGCCGCATGTCGATCTGATCGCCATTCTGCGTCCGACCGAATCGGTCAGCCTGTATCAGCAAATCGTCGGGCGCGGTCTGCGGCTGGCGCCGGACAAGCACGATTGCCTGATCCTCGATTACGCCGGCAATCCGCATGACCTGTTTACACCGGAAGTCGGCGTGCGCAAACCGCACGGCGACAGTCAGCCGGTACAGGTCTTCTGCCCGGCCTGCGGTTTCGCCAACTTATTCTGGGGCAAATGCACCGACAACGGCGATATCATCGAGCATTATGGCCGCCGCTGCCAGGGCTGGATGGAGGATGATGACGGCCAGCGCGAACAGTGCGATTATCGCTTCCGTTTCAAAAGCTGCCCGCACTGCGGGGCAGAAAACGACATTGCCGCCCGCCGCTGCCACCAATGTCAGGAAGTACTGGTCGATCCTGACGATATGCTGAAGGCGGCGCTGAAGCTGAAAGATGCGCTGGTGCTGCGCTGCGGCGGCATGACGCTGGACAGCGGCCGCGATGATAAGGGCGAATGGCTGAAGGCCACCTATTACGACGAAGACGGCACCAGCACCAGCGAACGTTTCCGCCTGCAGACGCCGGCACAGCGCAAGGCGTTTGAAATGCTGTTTCTACGCCCACACCAGCGTGCGCCGGGGGTGCCCTTCAGTTGGCAGCATGCCGCCGATATTCTCAGGCAGCAGGCGTTGCTGCGCCATCCTGATTTCGTCGTGGCGCGCAAACGCGGCCAGTTCTGGCAAATTCGCGAAAAGGTATTTGATTATCAGGGGCGTTTCCGGCGAGCCAACCAACTGTATTGACCGCCATCCCCCCGCCTGACCGGCAGGTTTTCATTGCCCTGGCGGTGGCTTTCCGTTAAAATGCCGCCCGCTTTACCTGGGTCCGCCCGGCGTAAACGCGAGTAAAACTGCTTTATCGAACCTGTTACTGGGTCGCCTGTAGCAGGGTAAATTTTCTTTCGAGAGAAAAAACAATGTTCACTATCAATGCAGAAGTACGTAAAGAGCAGGGTAAGGGTGCGAGCCGCCGCCTGCGTGCAGCTAACAAGTTCCCCGCTATCATCTACGGTGGCAAAGACGCTGCAATCGCTATCGAATTAGACCATGATTCTGTCAAGAACATGGAAGCTAAACCAGAGTTCTACGCTGAAGCTATCGTTCTGGTTGTCGACGGCAAAGAAACTAAAGTTAAAGTTCAGGCTGTACAGCGTCACGCTTTCAAGCCAAAACTGACCCACATCGACTTCGTTCGCGCTTAATCGCACAACGTTATCGAGCTTTAGTATTTCGGGACGCCGAAGTAAAAAACGCCGCAAATGCGGCGTTTTTTATTGTCTGCGATCCGCTGGCACTATTTGCCACCGTTCAACCGACGCTGTAGCTGGTCGCGCAGATTGGGTGGCGTGCCCCGGATGGTCAAGGTGTCGGTGGCCGCGTCCCAGAAAATGCGCTCGCCCAGCAACATCGCGTCAAAGTTGAGACTGATGCCGCCGCCGCTGCCGGCAAACTTGGTCAGTTGGCGCAAGGTGCCGCGATCCGCCGGGAAACTGTCTTCCAGTTCGTAACCCTGCTCGCTGGAAAATTGCAAAAAGTCTTTTTCGCCCAGCGGGGCGATTTCCGCCGACAGCGCTTGCAGTTCAATCTCTTCCCCTGCCTGCAACTGCTCGTTGCAATAGCTGTACACCTGCTGACGCACGCTCTGCCGTTCGTTTTTGTCCAGTTGCGCATCGGCACAGTAATCGTCTACCGCCTGCAACAGCCCACGGTTTTGCGCCTTGGTGTCCAGGCCCTCGGCCGCCGCCAGGAAGTCCATAAAGAAATCGGACACCTTGCGGCCAACCCGCCCTTTGAGGAAGGTCAGATAACGGGTGGATTCCGGGTTGGTTTCCCATTCGGTCAAATCAACGCGCGCAACGATATCCGCGTGGTTGATGTCCAGATAATGGGTGGTGCTGATGTCCAGCTCTTCGTTGACGCGCATACTGTTGCAGCTGTTGAGCACCGCGATCAGCAAATACTCCACCGCCAGGTAACGGTATTGGCCGAACAGTACCACGCCGCTCTCGGCAAACGGATATTTTGCCAGCTCGTCGCGCAGACGTCCGGTGGCGGCACGGCTGAATGCCAGGAAATCTTCGTCGCCCTTGCGGCAGGTCCGCAACGCCTGCGCCAACTCGCTCTCTTCATTGAACAGGCCGTAAGCCTTGCTTTTGGCGCTGTAAACGCGGTGCAGCTCCGCCATCATCTCTTCCACTGCCGCATTGGCGGGAAGAAGGGAATCGCGCAGCACCACATCCAGCGTTTGTTCGTCGCGTTTTACCAACTGGTGCAGTGCGATCTGGTCAATATCCAGACTCATGATAAATCCTCCTGTTCTTTGAGCGCGTATTCAAACACCGAAGGCAGAGAGCTGCAATTGAAAGATGGCGACGATCCGCAGGTAGCGATAAATTAGAGCGGAAAATCACGGCCCTATACGGTAAGATATGGGACTTTGTCAGGTTTTGAGCTCAACTTTATGCCACAATCATCCCGTTACAGTGACGAACATGTTGAACAACTGCTCTCTGAGCTAGTCAACGTTCTGGAAAAACACCATACTCCCACCGATCTCTCTTTGATGGTGTTGGGCAACATGGTAACCAACTTGATCAACACCAGCGTCTCTCCCGCACAGCGGCAGACGTTGGCGAGATCGTTTGCTGAAGCCCTACAGGCTTCTATCCGTGACGACAAAGCGCATTAATACTTAATTTATGGTGACAAACCGTCAGCGTTATCGTGAAAAAGTCTCCCAGATGATCAGCTGGGGGCACTGGTTCGCCTTGTTCAACATTCTGCTCAGCCTTGGGTTGGGCAGCCGCTATCTGTTTGTCGCCGACTGGCCTGCCTCGCTGCTGGGCCGGGTGTATGCGCTGGTCAGCCTGCTGGGGCACGTCAGCTTTATCGTCTTTGCCGGCTACCTGCTGATCATCTTCCCCCTCACCTTCGTGGTGATGTCGCAGCGGCTGCTGCGCTTTATCTCCGCCGCGCTGGCTACCGCCGGGCTGACCCTGCTGCTGGTCGACAGCGAGGTGTTCACCCGCTTCCACCTGCACCTGAATCCGGTGGTATGGGAACTGGTGGTCAACCCGGACCAGAGCGAACTGGCGCGCGACTGGCAGTTGATGTTCATTTGCGTGCCGGTGATTTTCCTGGTGGAAATGCTGTTCGCCACCTGGAGTTGGCAAAAGCTGCGCAGCCTGAATCGCCGCAGCTTCGGCAAGCCGCTGGCCGCGCTGTTTATTGTGTCGTTTTTTGCCTCGCACCTGATTTACATCTGGGCGGACGCCAATTTCTATCGGCCGATTACCATGCAGCGCGCCAATCTGCCGCTGTCGTACCCGATGACCGCGCGCAAGTTCCTGGAAAAACACGGCCTGCTCGACCCGCAAGAATACGAGCGCCGTTTGGTGCAGCAAGGCAACCCGGCTGCTGCTGCGGTTGAGTATCCTCTCAACGATCTCAGCTACAGCGACAAGGGCAGCGGTTATAACCTGCTGATGATCGTGGTAGACGGCATACGCACTCAGGATGTGGCGCAGGACATGCCCGCCCTCACCCGCTTCGCGCAGGAAAACGTGCGCTTCACCGATCACTACAGTACCGGCAACCATGCCGATACCAGCCTGTTCGGCTTGTTCTATGGCATTTCCCCGACTTACCTGGACGGCATTCTGGCATCGCGCAAGTCGTCAGCATTGATCAATGCGCTCAATAGCCAGGGTTATCAGTTCGGCCTGTTCTCTTCGGACGGTTTCAACGCACCGCTTTACCGTCAGGCACTGCTGACCGATTTCACCCTGCCGCCGGCGCAGGTGCAAAACGACAGCGCCACCACGCAGCAGTGGCAGCGTTGGCTGGCGGATCAAGGCAACAATATGCCGTGGTTCTCCTATCTCAACCTGCGCGGCAATGACACAGTGGCGTCCGACAATGGCGATACGCCAACGCCGGCCGATTTTATGCAACGCTACCGCAGCGGCGCACGCGAGGTTGACGCGCAAATCGCCCAGGTGCTCGACACGCTGAAGCAACGTGGCATGCTGGAAAAAACCGTGGTGGTGATCACCGCCGAGCACGGCGTTGAATTCAACGATACCGGCAAAGGCCACTGGGGTGCCGGCAGTAGCTTCAGCCCGGCGCAGTTGCAGGTGCCGCTGGTGATCCACTGGCCAGGCACGCCGGCGCAGACCATCAACAAATTGACCAACCATAACGACGTGATGCGCACCCTGATGCAGCGGTTGCTGCACGTTAAAACCGCGGCCAACGATTATTCACAGGGTGAAGACCTGTTTACCGCTCAACGACGTAACAATTGGGTTGCTACCGGCAACAGCGATCTGCTGGTGATCACCACGCCGACGCAAACCATCGTGCTGGACAACAACGGCAATTACCGCGCCTACGACAAGAACGATAGCGAAATAAAGGACGAAAAACCGCAGCTTGGTCTGCTGTTGCAGGTTCTGACCGATGTAAAACGCTTTATTGCCAACTAACTGCTTAAAACTAAAGCAATCAGACGCGGCCATCTTGCAATGGCATCGGGAAAAGGTAGACTGTTTTTATCGCGTCGGCATGTAGCGCAGCCTGGTAGCGCACCGTCATGGGGTGTCGGGGGTCGGAGGTTCGAATCCTCTCATGCCGACCAAACATTCCTTTAGAAACCAACCCGTTGCGGTTGGTTTTTTTATGCCTGTCATAGGGTATCGCCATTGCCCCGCTGACCATGGCAGAACATCTCAACCTGTCGGTGGCCGCCAACGCTCCATCACTCGGCGTTGCGGCACAACGGCTCGCTCATAGCCGGCAAAGGCCGTGCGGCCAGCCAGCGCCACCAGCGACTATACTGCTTAATCATCCCTCCATCGCGGGTTTGCAACCACAGGATAACAGTGAGGTGAGCAGATGTTTGACCACGTAAAATTCGGCGTCAGTGACTATGACGTCAGTAAGTCCTTCTTTCTCAAGGCTCTGGAGCCTCTCGGCGTCAGCATATTGTCCGAGGGCGAGCCGACTTACGGCGTTGAACTTGGCACAGAAAGTAATGTTTCATTATGTCTGTTTCAAACCACGGAAAAACCGGCCCCGCTGCATCTGGCGTTTATTGCGCACAGCCGCCGGCAGGTCGACGCGTTTTATCGTGCCGCACTGGAAGCCGGTGGGCAGGACAACGGCGCACCCGGTTTGCGACCGCACTACCATGCAAATTATTATGCCGCCTTTGTCATCGGTCCGGATGGCCACAATATTGAAGCGGTCTGCCATCAGCCGGATACCTAGCGCTGCCCCTGACGCCGGTCTGTTCGGTCTGCCCGTCTGCTGGCCGCGCCCGCCCGCATAACCCATACCTGAAACGGGGTTTCTCTGCTATACCTTAAAGGTGCCCTGAGCATGATTTAAGGAGGCTCGATGCAACGTTCAATCCCTCTGTTATTAGCCTTGCTGCTTGCTGCCTGCTCTTCCGGCAGTGGCCCACCACCACCGCCAACTGGCGACCCCACCCCACACTGCAATGAAGCCAGCGCCGACGCCAAGTGTGCGCCTTCGGTGGGGCCACAAACCTACTGACCCCATGCGGGCGCCATTAGACGGCGTCCGTTTTCCTGCGCCGAAAGCCGTTCAATTAAAAATGAAATAATTAACAATTTTATTTATATCCTGCTGAAATAGAACCTCTTTCCCTGGCTGACATGGCAAAAAATCGAAAAATGGTACTACGCTATAGTGCTACTTGTGGCTATTCACCAAGGAAACATGATGAACGTATTACTGTATCAACAAAGCGCAGCCAGCATTTTCCAGACCACTCTGGGCAAAAAGCCGGCATTAAAAGACGTGGAATACTTTGCAAAAAAACTGATGGACGGTATGAGTACCAGCGAACTTGCCGCCTGGCTGATCCGTAGCCCTGACGGACAACGTCATTACGGTGAGATGTCAAAGGAACAGCAGGTATCGTTTGTTTATAGCAACCTGTATCAGCAACCGCCGTCCTCTAGCGAAGTTACCTCACTGGTCAATCAGTTAAATAGTGGGAAAACCCTCGGCAACGTTGCTGCCGGCCTGTCAGATGCATTGCTCAATTATCAGGGCCAGGATGAGACGATGCTGCAACAGCAAACCATATTGGATGATTCTATTATGCAGGCACTTTATCCGGGCGTTGCCGATACGCCGGCAGCCCACAGCGGGGCTCAAGATGTACTGGCGCTATTTTATGCCGTTGGCGCCATCGCCACTGCCGATGGCGTGACTTATTGGGGTAACGTCATCGGCAGTGGAACAAATACCTTTGCCAATGTTGCACAGAAATTTATCGACACCAGACCGGCGAAGTTCGCTGCCCTCAACGACAGCGAGTTCATCAACAAGATTTATGTTCAGCTGTTTACCCACGCGCCCAACGAGGTCGCGATGAACCATTATCTCGGCGCCATGGCCGAACAGCAGCTAAGTCGCGGCGCCGTTCTCAGCATGATGATTGACGATTTGCGTACCTCGACCGCCGAAAGTGACTCAGCCGCCCAGCAAAAACTGGCGAAGGTAGAACATGTGTACGGTCCGGGAGAAATGCCAACGGCGGAACACCAGGAAACCGTGGCCGCCTTGTACCTGTCGATAGCCGGGCGCGGCGTGGACGCCTCTGGGCTGGAAGCCTGGTCCAAGTTTCTCGCCAGTGGTGCCAGCGAGTACGATCTGTTGAAAATTCTCGCCAAAAGCGGCGAATTCAGCGGAGCCGAAGACTATGTGAAACTCTATTACACCCTGCATGGTAATCAGCGACCGTTAAGCGAGATGGAAAGCCAGGCCATTTTACTGCGCGCGGGCAACGATAAACTGCAGGCCTCGCTAGTAGTGCTGGAGGCCTTCCGCACCGGTGAAAGTCTGATCGGCAGTAACAATCCGGTGTCCGTCAGCAAGATTTTCGAGTTCAATCATGCTCTGGCCACCTCGCTTGGCTACAAAACAATCCCGCAACTGGATGTCAGCCAGGACGGCGGCAATCCGTCGGGCGATGTTAACGGCTACGGCTACCATAAGGTAACCGACAGCGAGCTCACGCTCTTTACCTCGCTGGTGCTGCAGGTGAACCATGCCGCGAGCGTCGATCTGTCGCACGCTATGGATCTCGACGGCGTCACACTGACCGGCGATCTGGCCGCCAACCCGACGACCGTCGCTTCGTTGGTCAATCAGGATAAATCGTTAAGCTTGCAACTGAATAACGCAGCACTCAACGCTGCCGCAGGCACGCTGCAGTTGGGCGTAGAAAACGATAATGTGCTCTTCACTGGCGATGCCGATCTCAGCCAGGCCAATCTGAAGATTTATCTGGATGACGGTATCAATACGCTGCGCTGGCAAGGAAACAGCGTCAATGGCGGAGCCAACAACGTCAGCGAGAATTTTTACGCCAGCGGTAAGGAGTTCACAGCCGAAAGCGCCTATTCCATCATGGACGCCAATTTTATTACCAAAACCATTCAGTTAACCACTCAGCCTGATGGCAGCATCACTGGCGCCGTCAGCCATAACCTGAAAAACTTCAGCAACTTCCAATACGTCGAGCTGAGCGGCTATACCGGTACCGGTGAAATTTATCTGGATGGCCAGCGGGTTGGCAACGACGGCGCAAAAGTCTTCGATCGCGGTTTGTATGTCAATATGGCGACCATTAACAACCCTGATCATGACGACGTAGCCTCGCTTACCCAGGATCGGATCGATTATGTGAATGCACAGTTCCCGGCCATGCTGCTAACGGCAAAACCGGATCAGGTTCGCGTTATCAACGTTCCGCTTGAGGATCAACTGGTGATTGCCAACAACCTCGGCAGCGACAGCCATCTGCAGTTGGAAACCGCACATTACCCCCGTATCAACAACGACCAGAAGGCGCTGACGGTGAGTATTATGCGTGATTTGGACGTAGGTTCAGGCGCTGCCCCCAATAAAGGGCAATATATTGATGCGGGCACCCTCGGCCTTACCTCACACTTTGGTGAGCAACCGGCAGGAGCGCTAAGTATTTTTGTCCAGTCGGTAAATACCTCGCTGACCCTGTCCGGCGGTAATAACCACCTCACCGACGTCACCGTTGATGGCATTGGCTTATACAGCAGTAATTATGAGGTTAACCTGCACATCAAGGCCGACTTTAGCGACTCGTTGCAGCATGTCGGCGCGATGCAGGACGACATGCTGCCCTACACCCAGATGCAATACAACCTGACCCTTGACGTCGGCGGTACCGGCGGCGGTGATTTTTATCAAAACCTGCTCTCGCTGCAAGACAACGCACGTTTCAGTGAACTGCTCGACGGATTGAGCGGCTATCAGCTGCGCGTCACCGGCGGCAATGCCGATGACAGCTTCAAGGTTATCGGCAACACCACGGTATCAGGCGGCAGTGGTTCAGGCGTCGATATTACCACCTTCGAGCACAGCAGCGTCGACAGCATGGTGAAAGTCATTGATGTGCTGTCGCCGCTAGACAGGATCGTTGCCGGAGAAGCCGGACATCAATGGTCATTTTCCTCCAGGGCCGAAAAGCAGATGGCGGTGTACGGGGATTACACCAGCAGCAGTAAGCTGAATGCCCTGTTTGACTCGATTGACGGTGCCGCCAACGGCTCCGCCCAGGCGCTGTTCTCTTCGGTATTGAGCGCGGCGACCGCAGGTGCCAGCGATGGACAACTGGCTGAAGTGGGTGCGTTGAAACTGGGGAACGCGCTGTATGTGATCGTGGACAACAACGCCAATCAGTCGTTTGACGATCGGGATATGGTGTTTTCTCTCGGCGATCGCGACATTTATCAAACGGCAT
The DNA here is from genome assembly GCF_057180665.1 of Serratia sp. Sp408. NCBI lineage: Bacteria > Pseudomonadati > Pseudomonadota > Gammaproteobacteria > Enterobacterales > Yersiniaceae > Serratia > Serratia sp. Sp408. The sequence continues at coordinate 229,614 of NZ_JBXUFT010000004.1, read as the reverse complement.
TGCAATTACACTATGACTCGCCAGAGGTTGCCCTGAGCGGCATTGCCGCCGCCCAGCATGAGACGTTTGCCTGACGCAAGAAAAAACCCCAGCATAAATGCTGGGGTTTCTTTTATGGTGCCGGCTACCGGAGTCGAACTGGTGACCTACTGATTACAAGTCAGTTGCTCTACCTACTGAGCTAAGCCGGCGAATCTGTTGGAAAGTCGGTCTGTTTCCGTGGAGCGCAATATAATACAGCCAAACGAGAACAATCAAGGCTAATCAACAGATTATTGATTCAATCGGCTAAAAATCCCGCTAATGCGGTGCTGCGCCCTGCAACTGCGTAACACGCCTGCCCGGCGCTGGCGTTCCGACAAGCGGCGCGGCGTTAAACCCGCTCCAAAAAGCAAAAACCCCAGGCTAGTGAGCCTGGGGTTTGAATTTGGCGGAAGGACAGAGATTCGAACTCTGGGAGCTGTTACACTCGACGGTTTTCAAGACCGCTGCCTTAAACCACTCAGCCATCCTTCCGATGGGCGCAGATATTAGCGATACCGTTCTGAAATGTCTATCGTTTTTTGATAAAAAAATGCAGCTTGCCGCACAAGTGATTAATCTTCAGCCTTTTGGCGGCTTAAAAATGAAGAACCCCGCAAAAACGGGGCTCTTTTGATTGTTTCGCAGCCAGTTATTTAGGCTGTGAGTCGTATTCCGAACAGCTCTGATAGCCCTTGTTCATCACGTGACCGGTATCGTTATAGCTGACGAAATAGGTTTGCGCCTTGCCATCGCGTGGCGCGACCGCATAGGTATCACAGGTGCCCTGTGCATGGATCAGGGTCGCAGAGGTGGACGGCGGTCCGGCGATAGCGCGTACCTGTTGCTTAGTCATCCCTACTTTCACATCGCTTACCACAGGTTCCTTAACGTAACTGGCGGCCCTGTCGTAAGCGGTACAGCCAGCAAGAATGGAAAATACCGCGGCTGTGCTAACGGCTAAAACCAGCTTCTTCGTCATAGCTTGTCCTCTTAACGTGCATTTATTGTCTTCTAAGTCTAGATGGCAAAAGGCTTTTCGACAAATTTCACTTTAACGCTCAGTGCTGTTTTTGCCAAAGATAACGCAGCAGATCGCACAACAGAAACAGCAGCAGACTGATGCCCATCACCGGCAAGGCAAACGCCAGCAATAGCGTGCACACCACAATAACGCTCAACCATCCCTTCGGCGTACGCCGCAATACCCGCAACGGCGAACGCGGCGGTTTAGCGGTAATCCGCGTTGGCCGCCCGCGCCACCACATGACATACCCCATTACCACCATCGCCACCAATCCGGCGGCGAATGCCACCAGCACCAGTTCATTCACCCAACCAAACAATACCCCCATATGCAGATCGATACCCCAGCGGGTAAGTTTGGCGGCCAGGGGATAGCGCTCAAAACTCACCTTATCGGTGATCTGCATGGTAGCGCCGTCTACCGCCACGGCATCTACCTGGGTCGGCCATCGACGGTCGATTTCACTGACCGACCAGGCCTGATCCGGTGCGCTCGGTTGCCTGATCTCAATTTTCTGCGCGTCGATGCCAGCCTGACGGGCCGCGTGCAGCACGCGATCGTAGCTTTCGGCTCGCCACTCGGGGCGGGTTTGCGGCAGCATCGACATGCCATGTGCGCGATGCTCGGCATGCTCATCCGCCGACGTCGCCGAGGCGGCATGCAGAGCGGTCGAGATCGACGGCGTCGCCCAGCCAAACTGCTGGCGCAGCACGCTGATATTGTCGCCTGCCCACTGCGACCAGGTCAGCCCAGTGGCGGAAAAGAACACCAGCCCCAGCAGTATTATCACCCCCAGTTGCTGATGCACGCCGCGTATGCCTCGCTGCCGCCGCGCCGCCCTGCGGCGCACGCCCCAGAGAGCCAGCCCGCCCAGCGCCGCCAGCCAGAGCCATGAGGCGGCCAGTTCACTATAGTTACGCCCCAGTTCCCCCAGCAACAGGCTGCGATGCAGTTGATCCAGCCAGGTTCGTAGCGGTAATACGCCGCTGGTGCCATACACCGGCAGCTGTCCATGCGTTTCGGCACTGACCGGATCGACAAATACCGCCAGCCGCTCGGATGCCTGCATGCCGGCCACGTTGAAAAGAACACGGGTGTTTTCGCCCGCCGCCGCTGACGGACGCACCGCAGCAAGCGCAGCCCCGGCCGGCGCGTCGGCCTGTGCCGCCCTGATTTGCAACGCTAGCGGCAATGCCGGCCCCTGGCTCGAATGGTACAGCCGGTCAGCGTAATAATATGACTCGATTTGCGGCGTCAACGCATAGAATATTCCGCTGAGTGCGGCAATAAGCATAAACGGACCGACAAACAGGCCGATATAAAAGTGCAGGCGCATCAGCAATGGAATAAACCAGCTACGGGTAGTCAGCTGATGCTGAATATTATCCTCAGCCAGCGACAACGAGGGTAATCGTTCGGACATTATGCAGTTTCCTTTGCAGGAATAGAGATATCGCCGAAATCTACCCGATATTTTTTTATTTAACAAATAAAAATGGCATTTAAACAAAAACAACCAGAGCGCCGCAATGTATTACGGTGTTGGAAAATTGTGAAAGATGTTACAATCCGCTGCGAATTGTCTTTTCCGCCCGCTCGATTCATTGTCACCAAGGACGCGATAACCGTGAAGCGCTCAGCACAACATCTCCGCATGCCGGCCTGGCTGGGCCTGTTTGCCATGTTGATGATTTTCCTGGCGCCACTAATATCCTCACAACTTGCTGATAAACATCATTTAAGCATGACGATGCCGATGAGTGGACATCAGATGATGCCGCATCATCAGACGCGACAGTCAGCCCCCATGACGCATCATGACGCGGGAGACGCCGGGGTAGATCTTTGCGGTTATTGCAGCCTGTTCCATCATACCCCTGCGCTAGACACAACCCTATTCTTGCCACCGGGCAACGCGTTTCAACCAGCCGCTGTTATTGCCGTAGGTATATTTAGCATTACTCTCGCTGATTTATTCCCACCTTATCAAACGCGCGCGCCGCCAGTGGCGATTTTATTTTCATAAGACAACATAATGTTAATGCCTTATTTTATTGAGGTAGGGTTTACTACATCCGTTAATTAATAAACCCAGACTCATTATTCAAATATTAATAAACTATTTAAAAGCCAAAGTCGCTTAATGCCGGCACATTATCCGGGCGCCGCCCCAACGGCCAATGAAAGTGGCGTTCAGCATCCTTAATCGGACAATCGTTAATACAGGCGTGCCGCTGCACCATCAACCCCTGGTCGTTGAATTGCCAATTTTCGTTACCGTAGCTGCGATACCAGTTACCGCTGTCATCATGCCATTCGTAGGCAAAGCGCACCGCAATACGTGCGCCGTCAAACGCCCATAACTCCTTGATCAGTCGGTAATCCAGCTCTTTCGCCCATTTGCGCTGCAAGAACGCCACCACCGCATCACGACCATCAACATATTCGGCACGATTACGCCAGTGGGTATCTGGTGAATAGACCTGCGCGACACGCAGCGGATCGCGGCTATTCCATGCATCCTCTGCCAGGCGCACCTTTTCTATCGCCGATTCACGGCTAAATGGCGGTAATGGGGGTTTGATACTCATGCTTCACCTCGGGTAACTGTAAGTAGACAGAGTTGTCTACATATTTACGCTAGCGCAGGTAGACAGAGTTGTCTACAATCGATGCAGTGAATTTTTCAGGACGGTTCAATGACCACATCAGGCAAAACCTCGGCGGCGCGTCAGCGCATTTTGCTCACCGCACATGATCTGTTTTACCGCGACGGCATCCGCGCAACGGGCATTGATCGGATCATCAACGCCGCCGGGGTGACCAAAGTGACGTTCTATCGCCACTTTGCCAGCAAGAACGCGTTGATAGAGGCATTCCTGAACTATCGGCATCAGCAATGGCTTGACTGGTTTCGCCATACCCTGGCCCAGCAGGTAACTAAACGGGGCGATCTGTTCCGCGCGCTGCCGCCCTGTCTGGAAACATGGTTCAACGATGGCGGTTTTCGCGGTTGCGCATTTATCAATAGCGCGGTGGAATTGGCCGATCTGCTGCCGGCAAGTCTTGAGATCGCACAGGCCCACAAGCAGCAGATGAGCGAGGAAATTGCCCGCTATCTGCCAGCAGACAACCGCCAGCAGCGGGCGGCGATCGTTGCCATGCTGGTCGACGGCGCGATCGTCAAGGTGCAAATCGAGCAACAGGCGCAGGCGGCGCTGCTGACGCTAGCAGAGGCGCTGTCGGCGCTGTCCCTGGCCTGGCGCGCTCAATAATTGTCCCACAGCCCTGGCGTAACCAGCTCCAGCAGATGGTGGTCGGGATCGCGAAAATACAGACTTTCGCCGCCGCGAGGCCAATTCATCCGCCCTTCTATCTCGACGCCATGCTGGGCAAGCTGGCGCTCCCAGGCGGGCAATTGCTGACGACTGACCGCCAGGCCAATATGATAAGGCCCGTGGCCGTCATGCGGCGGAATATAGCCGGTCGGCTCAGGCGAACCGCCCAGCGCATCGCCTTTGACAAATAGCAGCAGCACGTTCTGCCCCCCCACGTCGTAGGCGCGAAAACGCGCTTTCGCCACCATCGCCGGCAGCAGCAGCACCGTTTCATAGAACTGGCTGGCACGCGCCATATCACTGACATACAACGCCGTTTCAATTACCCGCTCGATTTTCAATTCCATAGACTGCCTCCTGACTGGTCAGCGTCAGCCAAGCATAGTCAGGCGTTGCCAGCACCAACGAGCAATCCGTGCCAAAACGCCGGCAAAAAAAACGCGGCCCGGAGGCCGCGTTGCTAACGTCACGCTGGTGCTTAGAACTGGTAAACCAGGCCCACGGCAACCACGTCGTCGGTGTTGATACCGGCGGCTTTGGTGAAGTCATTTTCATCCATCAGGTTAATTTTGTAATCAACGTAGGTAGACATATTTTTGTTGAAGTAGTAGGTCGCGCCCACATCAACATACTTCATCAGATCCTGATCGCCGTAACCTTGCTCGATGTCCTTGCCTTTAGACTGCAGGTAGGCCACGGAAGGACGCAGACCGAAGTCGAACTGGTACTGAGCCACGATTTCAACGTTCTGCGCTTTGTTAGCGTAGCCGTAAGCCGAGCTGCCGGTTTTACCGAAGCGGGTAGCGTTGTAAGACTGGGTGTACATCGCTGCCAGGTAAACGTTATTCGCGTCGTATTTCAGACCGCCGCTGTAAGCTTCAGCCTTGTCGCCGCTGCCCAGGATGGTTGGGTTGTTATAACCATTCTGTTCGTTGGTACGGTCGGAAGAGAAGTATGCCGCTGCCGCGCTGATGCCGTAACCCAGGTCATAGCTGGCTGACATGCCGTAACCGTCGCCGTTCTGTGCCAGAACGTCACGACCGTTGTTGGATTCGGTTGCGCTGTCGTTTTTGCCCTGGTACTGCAGAGCAAAGTTCAGGCCGTCAACCAGACCGAAGAAGTCATTGTTACGGTAAGTCAGCACGCCGTTGGTACGCTGGAACATGAAGTTGTCAGCGCCGTAGGTGTCGCCACCGAACTCAGGCAGTACGTCGGTCCATGCGCCGATGTCGTACAGCACGCCGTAGTTACGGCCGTAATCCAGTGAGCCATAGTCGCCAAAACGCAGACCGGCGAAACCAACACGGGTGAAGGAGTCATTTTCAGCTTCGGTTTTGTTCAACTGAACCTGATATTCCCACTCACCGTAGCCGGTCAGCTGGTCGCTGATTTGCGTCTCGCCACGCAGGCCAAAACGCATATAGGACTGATCGCCATCAGAACCCTTGTCATCAGAGAAATAGTGAAGACCGTCGATTTTACCGAACAAATCCAGTTTATTACCGTCTTTGTTGTAGATTTCCGCAGCGCCCGCAGTGCCGGCAACAAGCAATGCAGGAACAATCAGGGAGAGTACTCGAAGTTTCATCGTTATTATCCTCGTTAATTATGTCGAGCTATGGCCACTGCCCTTCTGAGCATTATTAGCGCGACTGTGCATTACCATTCTGGTAACAAGGGTTATATTAATCCAGAAAGAAAATGATACCAAGTATCAGATAGTGTTTCAGAGTCATATTTAAAGGTTTCAAGATGTAAATATGGGCGAACTTTAACAAAACCTTACAGACAAAGAAAATACCGCACAGAAAGACAAAAAATAACCTAAAACAATAGAAAACAAACAGATATACAAAACTTTAAATTACTATTGAATACCATACAAAACTTAAGCGCGATAAGCACGTACTGTCAAAATGAAATGTAATCCCAGCATTATAATTCTCTCGCTATCATCATTATTTTCATTATTACCTTCATTATCTGTACGATAATTTCTGTACTTTACAGCCGGCCTACTGGGCCGGTTTTTTATTGCCCCTCTCCCGGCTCCTGGTAGAAAAAACGCACTTTTCGCCCCAAAATAGTCACTTACAGATATAATCACCCTCGCTTATTTGCGCACAAAACGCTAAACAAGATGGCGATATTTAGTCTACGCCTTAATATTTTATCGAATTATTTTTCGTTCACCGTTCGATTATTGTCCATTAAGGCACAAAATATGCACAAGCGGCGGGTTTTCTACGCCATTACTGATAGACTTGACGATTATTGTTTTAAGTAAAATTTATGAACCGCCAACTCGAAAGCCAATGGCAGCGATTGCAAGCATCAGCGTTCCGCGCCAAATTTCACCTCAATGTCAAAGACCAGGCCTACCTGCAGAATAAGGGGTTGCCGCTGATCCTCAGCCATGCCCGCGATTTTGTCGACCGCCGTTTGGCACCCGCCTGGCCGAAAAACGATGGCAAACAGACGCCGATGCGCGGTCACCCGGCGTTCGTGGCTCAGCATGCCACCGCCACATGCTGTCGCGGATGTCTGGCCAAATGGCATGGCATTCCACCGGGCGTGGAACTGGATGAGCCGCAACGCCAGTATATCGTGCAATTGATCGGTCTGTGGCTGGTACGCAAGGCCGGCGCGCAAGCGGAGGAACATGCAAATCCTTTCGACCCGGATCGCGCTTTGTGATAAAAACAGGGCACAACTTTAGTCGAACATCCCATAACAGATCCTGATGCCCACATGACATCCACTTTGTGCACTGAACAACCAAAACCCGGCGTCCCCGCCCAGATTGCCACGCGCATGGCGTTCTTTGTCGCTGGTCTGGGGATGGCCGCCTGGGCGCCGCTGGTGCCGTTTGCCAAAACGCGACTCGCGCTGGATGACGGTGCATTAGGCTTATTGCTGTTGTGCATTGGTGCTGGCTCGATGCTGGCCATGCCCTTTACCGGTTTGCTGACCGGTAAATTTGGCTGCCGTCGGGTGATCCTGCTGGCCGGACTGGCGCTGTGCATCGATTTGCCGCTGCTGGCCACCATGGACTCGACCGGCGGCATGGCGCTGGCGCTGTTACTGTTTGGTGCCGCGATCGGCATGATCGATGTCGCGATGAACATTCAGGCGGTGATTGTCGAACGAGCCAGCGGCCGCGCCATGATGTCCGGCTTCCATGGTTTTTTCAGCGTTGGCGGCATCGCCGGCGCCGGCGGCATTAGCGCCGTGCTGTGGCTCGGCCTCACTCCGTTAATGGCCTCGCTGGTGGCCGTGTTGGCCATTGCGCTGTTGCTGGCGCTTGCCGGCAGGCACTTGTTGCGCGACAGCGGCGCCCAGGAAGGCAGTCCTTTATTTGTACTGCCGCGCGGCTGGGTGATGTTTATCGGCATGCTGTGCTTTATCATGTTTCTGGCGGAAGGCTCAATGCTGGACTGGAGCGCCTTGTTCCTGACGACGCTGCGCGGCGTGGAGCATAGCCAGGCCGGGCTGGGCTATGCGCTGTTTTCGATTACCATGACCCTGGGCCGCCTGAATGGCGACCGGGTGGTCAATGCGCTGGGGCGTTATAAAGTAGTACTGGCTGGCAGCCTGTGTGCTGCGCTGGGTTTGGCGCTGGCTGTCATGTTCAACGGTGCCATCATCGCGCTGGTGGGCTTTATGCTGGTAGGGCTCGGCGCGTCAAACGTGGTGCCGATCCTGTTCAGCGCCGCCGGCAATCAACGCGACATGCCCGCCAACCTGGCCATCGCCTCGGTCACCACCGTCGGTTACGCCGGTATTCTTGCCGGGCCGGCGCTGATTGGATTTATCGCTCAGCTTTCCAGCCTGACGGTGGCCTTCGGCTGCGTTGCCGTGCTGTTGCTGGCGGTGGCCGCCAGCGCCAGAGCCGTTACTCGCTAATTCAGGACGCACTGCCGTTTATGCAAAACAAACAACTGATCATCAGTTCAAGCAATATCACCCGCTGTTTTCTGGTGTTTATTGTGCTGCTTTTCGTCGGCATCGGCTTGTATGGTTACAACTATACCAACGCCTACCTGACCGAGAAAAAACACGCGCTGAATACCATTGCCGGCAACCTGCAAAAGCGCATCGACAACTATCGCCATATCACCTATCAGATTTACGACCGCTTCGGCAACGCGCCGCCGCAGGTGGTCGATCCGACCTTGCGGGAAACGCGCCTGCGGCCGGACATTTTCTACGTCGAAAAACCGTATAAAAAGACCGATGCGGTGATTTTCGGTAGCCATGACGGCAACACGCTGGCGATGATCGCCAATATTTCCGAATACCTCGACGGCCGTTGGGGGGCGAAGACCGAAAATTACGCGATGTACTACCTGAACGGTCAGGACAATAGCCTGAGCCTGATCACCACCCAGCCGCTCAAAGAGTTGACGTCACGCTTTCGTGAAAGTTACCTGACCAACTCCGCCGAAGACCGCCGAGCGGAAATGCTGCAACAGGCTAACCTGCTGGATGAGCGCGAAAGCTTCTCCAGCCTGCGTAAACAGCGTTTCCAAAACGCCTATTCGTTCTCGATTCGCACCACCTTCAATCAACCGGGACATCTGGCGACGGTGATCGCCTTCGATCTGCCGATCAACGACATCATTCCGTTCAATATGGCGCGCTCCAGCTTCCTGCTACAGCCTGATGATGACGACGATCTGGATGACAGTGGCGTTGCCAGCGAAGCGGCAAACGCCGCAACAGCCAGCCTGTCCGGCAGTTGGCTCGAATTCAGCGCACCGCTGCCGAATGCGCCGCTTAACCTGTTGTATCGCGTGTCCCTGTTTAGTCTGACCATTGATATGCTGCGCAACAATATGTGGCTGTTGATGATCAACGTGATGTTGCTGATGCTGTCGCTGGCCGGTATTTACTTTATCCGTCACCAGTACATTCACCCCAGTGAAAACCTGGCGGAGGAGCTGGCTAGCGAACGTGCGCTGAATCAGGAGATTATCGCCAGCCTGCCCTCCGGACTGCTGGTGTATGACTTTGCCAGCAATGCGGTGATCGCCAGCAACAAGATTGCCGAACATCTGTTGCCGCACCTGAGCCTGCAAAAAATTGCGCATATGGCCGAACAGCACCACGGCGTCATTCAAGCCACGGTGAATAATGAAGTGTATGAAATACGCATCTTCCGTAGCCATATGTCACCTGAAACCTACCTGTTTCTGCTGAACGATCAGGACAAAGAGGTGATGGTGAACAAACGGCTGCAACAGGCACGGCGCGAATACGACAAGAATGTGCAGGCACGCAAGTTAATGTTGCACAACCTGGGCATCGAGCTGACTCAGCCGGTACGGCAGATACACGATCTGGCCGATCGTCTGCGCACTCAACCCGATGCCGAACAACAGCAGGCGCTGCTGGATCAGCTGGTTAGCGAATCCGCATCGGTATCGGGACTGATCGATAACATCACGCTGCTGACCCGTCTTGAAACTCAGGATTGGCAGCCGTCGCGCCAGCCTTTCAACCCGGCGACGCTGGTTGATGAGCTGCTGAAAGAAATGCTGCCGTCGATCAATCAAAAAGGGCTGGCATTGTTCAATCATTACCAGCTCGACGTTGGCCAGAATTACATTGGTGACGCCAACGCCTTGCGCAAGGTGCTGTCGCTGCTGCTGCGCTATGCGATTATCACCACCGCTTACGGCAAGATTTCGATGGTTGTCGATCATGAGCCCGAACATCCGGAACGCCTGGTGTTTCATATCAACGACACCGGTTCGGGCATTTCCAACGAAGAAATCAGCAACCTGAACTATCCGTTCCTCAGCCAAACGCTGGTCGATCGCTTTGATCACGGCTCGGGGCTGACCTTCTTCCTCTGCAATCAGCTGTGCAAAAAACTCAATGGGCAATTGGATATTCGCAGCAAACTCGATATCGGCACCCGCTACAGCATTCGTGTACCAATGGAAATCGAACGTCGGGACGACGAGGAACAGGAGAAATTGCTGGATGGCGTTACCGCGCTGCTGGACATCACGTCGGAAGAAATCCGCGGCATCGTCACTCACCAGTTGCAGTCTTATGGCGCCAACTGCCTGATTGCCGAGGATCGTCAGATCAATCGTGACTACGACGTGTTGCTCACCGACAATCCCCAGCGCGCGGACGATTACACCCTGCTGCTGGCCAGCGATGAAGCCGGCTGGCAACAGCTCGACAAGCGCTATATCCGGGTAAATTATAATCTCGGCAGCGCCTTGCTCGACGCCGTTTTGATGCTGATTGAACAGCAGATGGCCGCCCTGGATCAGGAGCAAACCCCGGCGCAACTGACCGCCGACGATCTCCAACTCTATGAAAAACAATTAAAATCAAGTGATTACTATGGGTTGTTTATTGATACAGTACCCGACGATGTCAAAAAACTGTATACTGAGGCGGGCAGCAGTGATTTCGCTGCTTTGTCTCAGACCGCACACCGCCTGAAAGGGGTGTTTGCGATGTTAAATTTGCTTCCCGGCAAGCAACTGTGTGAATCGCTAGAACAGCACATCGCAGACGGTGATGCGCTTAAGATCGAGAACAACATCAGTCAGATTGATTTTTTCGTCAGTAGACTGCTGCAGCAAGGTAGCCAACAACATGAATAACCTGAACGTAATTATTGCTGATGACCATCCTATCGTACTGTTTGGCATCCGGAAGTCACTCGAGCAAATTGAATGGGTGAATGTCGTTGGGGAGTTTGAAGACTCAACAGCACTGATCAACAGTCTGGCCAAGCTGGACGCCAACGTCTTGATCACCGACCTTTCCATGCCTGGTGACAAATACGGCGACGGCATTACGCTGATCAAGTACATCAAGCGCCACTATCCTCAGTTGTCGATCATCGTTCTGACCATGAACAACAACCCGGCCATTCTCAGCGCGGTGTTGGATCTGGACATTGAAGGTATCGTACTGAAACAGGGTGCGCCGACCGACTTGCCAAAAGCGCTGGCCGCACTGCAAAAAGGCAAAAAGTTCACGCCGGAAAGCGTCTCCAAACTGTTGGAAAAAATCAGCGCCAGCGGCTATGGCGACAAGCGCCTGTCGCCAAAAGAGAGCGAAGTGTTGCGCCTGTTCGCCGAAGGTTTCCTGGTGACCGAGATCGCCAAGAAACTGAACCGCAGCATCAAAACCATCAGTAGCCAGAAGAAGTCGGCGATGATGAAACTGGGCGTCGACAACGACATCGCCCTGCTCAACTATCTGTCTTCCGTCAGCATGACGCCGTTGAGTAAAGACTAGTTGATACCATTACAGGGGCCAAACGGCCCCTGATTCATTCTTGCCCTGCCGCCATACCTCTCGCCCTTTCGCCTCAGTCCTGCTGATTATTCTTGCGTACGATGGCTGAATACACCGCCAGCGTCTGTTCCAGGGTTTCCAGCGTTACCGGTTTCGACAAACAATTATCCATCCCGGCTTCGATACAGCGCTGCTTTTCTTCCGCCAGGGCATTGGCCGTGACCCCGATGACCGGCGAGGTGAAATTCATCTGCCGCAGGCGCTGCGTCAGGCGATAACCGTCCATATTCGGCATATTGACGTCGGTCAGTACAATATCTACCGGGTTATGGCTCAACACCCCCAGCGCATCAACGCCGTCATTGGCGGTAATCACCCGATAACCGAGCGACGTCAACTGATCGGACAGCAACCGGCGGTTGATCGGGTGGTCATCAACCACCAGCAGGCGAATATCGCCGTTATCCACCGCGCAGGCCTTGGTCGGCTGCGGCAGCTGCATCAACGTTTTGGCGCTGCCGTCATATACCTCAAACAGCCGGTTAAGCAAGCCGATGGTTTCCCGCGGCGTCGAGGTGCTGTGCATCCAGTAACCGGCACGAGTTTCATTCGACGGGCCAATATGGTCAATGGAAAACTCTATTTGCGCCAATAGCGGCGTGGCGATCTGCAACCCATGATCGCTGAGCAGCACGTCCTGTGCCGTGGTGTCCTGGCCCTGATAGCGCAACAGCGTGGCGCCATAGCCGCCGAGAATTTCCATCAGGTAATTTTCCAACCGCTGGTTACGGATCTCCAGCCACAGGGTTCTGCCCTGCCAGGTATCACTCGGTTGCGGCACCGGGTATTGCGCATCGAATAATGGAATGCGGATCGAGAACATACTGCCCAGACCCGGCTCGGACTCTACCGCAATGTCGCCGTCCATCATGTTGATCAGCTTCTCACAGATCGCCAGTCCCAAACCGGTGCCCTGGAAATGACGCTGCACCCCGGTGCCTACCTGGAAGAACGGATCGAACAGGCGGGAGATTTCCTTTTCGGGAATGCCGACGCCCGTATCGCGCACGCTGAACTCAAGGTAGCTGCCACGCGCCGTGACCTGCAGGATAATGCAGCCGGTATCGGTGAACTTGATGGCATTGTTCAATAGATTGGACAGCACCTGCTGCAAGCGCACCGGATCGCCTGAAATCCGCTCCGGTACGTTCTGTTCGATAAAGCAGTACAACCCCAGGCGTTTCTTCACCACCAGCGGCAAATAGTTGCCGGCAATATGGGTGATAACTTCCAGGCAGGAAAACTCCCGCGGCTCAATCTTCAGCTGTTCGGATTCAATCTTGGAAAAATCCAAAATATCGCTGATGATTTTCAGCAGTAACCCGGAAGAGTTGTTCATGGCATTGACCAGGCGGTCTACGCCCTCCGGCAGCGCTTTGGTCTGCAACAAATCCAGGTTACCGATAATGCCGTACAGCGGCGTGCGCAATTCGTGGCTGACGGTGGCGAGGAACATCGACTTCGACTGGCTGGCCTGCTCGGCGGCAGCGGCCATTTCCTGCAGCGACTCTTCCATTTTGACGCGTGCGCTGACGTCTACCAGCACGCAGATCGCCACATCCTCGTTACGATAACGAGAGTGCACAAAACTGATTTGCAGATTGTTATTGTTGCTGGTCATCACATCAACGAAGTTCGCCTGCTGCTCGCAGATGATGCGCGTAATGCGGTCGCGGTCTTCCTGGGTCAGCAGATTGATATAGTTATGCGCCAGTTCGTTACTGAGGATGTTGGTGCCGTCGCTGATGCGCAGGATGCAGATCCCCACCGGCGCCGATGCGACAATCTTGCGGTTGAACTGTTCATGTTCCTCCAGCCGGAACGCGTTGTCTTCCGCCGGCAGGAACATTTTGCGTTCAAATAGCCACGCCAGGGTAAACAGCACGATAGCCGACAGCAGGTTGAGCAGTATCGCGTTGAGGATCAGCATTTTAAAACGCTCGATCACGCTCTTCACCGGCAAGGCATAGACGATGCTCAGCGACGACGGCGGCAATGCTTTTTTCAGGATCAAATCATGGTAGCTGTCGACGTAGCCAAAATAGGTGTGATCTTCCGGATAATTGGTGAGCGAGGAGGCATAACGTTCGCCGTCGGCCAGGCGCAGCACCGGCTGGTTATTTTCATCCAGCAGCGCGACACCGATCGGCAGACTGCCCGGCGTGATGAAATCTTCCAGACGAATGGTCTGTTCGATACCCAGCAACGCTTCCAGTTTGTTGCCGATATAAATTGGCGTCAGAATATACAGATAACCGACGTCTGAGCGTTGCTGGCTGGGGGTTACCCAATAGATGTTGCTGTCTTTGTCCTGATTTTTGGCGTTGCGGTACTTCAGAATGCGTTCATGCAACGACTTCAGCACATTTTCACGGTCGGTCACACCGCTGCTCTTGCCAAACTCGGCCATGCACAGGCTGTCGCCACCGATGAAAAACACCCGGTTCAGATCGTAGGCGGCAACAAAGTTCTCTTTCCAATATTGAATCAGGCCGCTAAGGGCATCAAGCGAGCTGCGATAGGTGGTGTTCAGCGCACAGTCTGATTCAGGGTACAGCGGGAAGAATTCCGGTTGCGCGCTCTTGCCGGGGAACACGCCGCTGAACAGATCGAGACTGCTGACGGAGCCGTTCAGGCGGTTTTCAGCCATGTATTTGATATCACGTATAATATCAGCTGAATGGCGGATATAGCCCTGTGCCTGATCGAAATTGAGATTGTATTCCTGCCGCAGGTCGGACTCTTTTTCGTGCAGGATATTGAGAATGTAAAACGTGGTGAGCAGCGCGCCCAACGACCACAGCATAATCGCCAGTACCCGAAACAGGTAGCGGGAAATTTTTAACGTAGTACGGAAAGAGGCTAAATATTTCAATCGATTACCATACAAAAGTGAGTGGTGACGAACGCTTGCATCTCACGCCGGGCCTGCGTAGTCAGCCCCGCAATCAAACCCTATCTATCGATATAATCCGCGTGGCAAAGTGGCATCTGCCTGCGCAAACCGCTCGCAGAGCGAGCTGAACGCAGCCCCGCAGGGGTGGGAACAGCGTCACGCCACGCAGCAGGCACGGCCGCGAATGCTGAAAAAGGGCCTAGCATCGCTGCCAAGCCCTTTACTCATGCATGGCGCGCCTGACTCAAAAGCCGGCGCGCATCAGAATACGCGATTACGCGTTTTCATCATCCGCATCGTCAACAACCTCACCGTCGTCGCTGTCGTCCAACGGCGTGCCGTCGTCGATCGCTTCACCCGGTTCGATGCTGTCCAGCTCTTCGTCTTCAACCGGCTCCGCTACGCGCTGCAAGCCAACGACGTTTTCATCTTCTGCCGTGCGGATCAGGGTGACACCCTGAGTATTACGGCCAACCACGCTGACTTCAGATACCCGGGTACGCACCAGCGTACCGGCATCGGTGATCATCATGATCTGGTCGGTAGTTTCTACCTGCACCGCACCGACCACCTGACCGTTACGTTCGCTGACCTTGATGGAGATAACCCCTTGGGTCGCGCGCGATTTGGTTGGGTATTCGGTCACTGCGGTACGTTTACCGTAACCGTTTTGCGTGACGGTAAGAATGTCGCCTTCGCCGCGTGGCACGATCAACGAGATGACGCTGTCGCCTTCACCCAGGTTGATGCCGCGCACGCCGGTAGCGGTACGCCCCATCGAACGCACCTGCGATTCAGGGAAGCGCACCACTTTACCGTTGGCAGAGAACAGCATCACTTCGTTACTGCCGTCGGTCAGGTCAACACCGATCAGCTCATCACCCTCGTTGAGGTTGACGGCGATGATGCCGGCGCTGCGTGGACGGCTGAACTCGGTCAGGGCGGTTTTCTTCACCGTGCCGCTGGCGGTCGCCATGAACACGTGACGCCCTTCCTCATACTCGCGTACCGGCAGAATGGCGGTGATACGCTCGTCGGCTTCCAACGGCAACAGGTTGACGATTGGACGCCCGCGCGCGCCGCGGCTGGCTTCAGGCAGTTGATAGACCTTCATCCAGTACAGACGGCCACGGCTGGAGAAGCACAGAATGGTATCGTGGGTGTTGGCCACCAGCAGACGGTCGATAAAGTCTTCTTCTTTGATGCGCGCAGCCGACTTGCCCTTGCCGCCGCGACGTTGTGCTTCGTAGTCGCTCAGCGGCTGATACTTGACGTAGCCCTGATGCGACAGAGTCACTACCACGTCTTCCTGATTGATCAGGTCTTCGATGTTGATGTCGGAAGAGTTGGCGGTGATCTCGGTACGACGTTGGTCGCCAAACTGATCGCGCACCGCCTCCAGCTCTTCGCGGATCACTTCCATCAGACGATCCGGGCTTTGCAGAATAAAGATCAGCTCGGCAATAAAGTTCAGCAGCTCTTTATATTCGTCCAGTAACTTTTCGTGCTCCAGACCGGTCAGTTTTTGCAGGCGGAGATCGAGGATCGCCTGCGCCTGCTGCTCGGTCAGGTAGTATTTACCATCGCGGATGCCGAACTCTGGTTCCAGCCATTCCGGACGCGCGGCGTCGTCGCCGGCACGTTCCAGCATTGCACCCACGTTGCCCAGATCCCACGGCTGCGCCACCAGCGCAACCTTGGCTTCCGCCGGGGTTGGCGCGCGGCGAATCAGCTCGATGATCGGATCGATGTTGGCCAGTGCAATCGCCAGCGCTTCCAAAATATGGGCGCGGTCACGGGCTTTACGCAGTTCAAAGATGGTACGGCGAGTCACCACTTCGCGGCGGTGACGCACAAAGGCTTGCAGGATGTCTTTCAGGTTCAGCAGCTTTGGCTGCCCCTGATGCAGCGCCACCATGTTGATGCCGAAAGTGACCTGTAACTGGGTCAGCGAATACAGATTGTTGAGTACGACCTCACCCACCGCGTCGCGCTTCACTTCAACCACGATGCGCATGCCGTCTTTATCGGACTCGTCACGCAGTGCGCTGATGCCTTCGACACGTTTTTCCTTTACCAGCTCGGCGATCTTTTCGATCAGACGCGCCTTGTTCACCTGATAGGGAATTTCGTGAACGATAATGGTTTCGCGGCCTGTTTTGGCGTCGACTTCGACTTCGGCACGGGCGCGGATATACACCTTGCCGCGACCGGTACGGTAGGCTTCTTCGATACCGCGACGGCCATTGATGATGGCGGCGGTCGGGAAGTCCGGCCCTGGGATGTGTTCCATCAGCCCTTCGATGCTGATGTTTTCATCATCAATATAGGCCAGGCAGCCGCTGATAACCTCAGACAGGTTGTGCGGCGGAATGTTGGTGGCCATACCGACGGCAATCCCCGATGAGCCGTTAACCAGCAGGTTGGGGATCTTGGTTGGCATCACTGCCGGGATCTGTTCGGTACCGTCGTAGTTAGGCACGAAGTCGACGGTTTCCTTTTCCAGGTCCGCCAGCAGTTCGTGAGCAATTTTAGACATGCGTACTTCGGTATAACGCATTGCCGCGGCGGAATCGCCATCGACGGAACCGAAGTTACCCTGACCGTCCACCAGCATGTAGCGCAGCGAGAACGGTTGAGCCAGACGCACGATGGTGTCGTAAACCGCACTGTCACCGTGTGGGTGGTATTTACCGATCACGTCCCCGACGACACGGGCGGATTTTTTATAGGGTTTGTTCCAGTCGTTACCCAGTACATTCATCGCGTACAGAACGCGGCGGTGCACCGGCTTCAGCCCATCACGAACATCTGGCAGCGCACGTCCGACAATGACGGACATCGCGTAATCCAGATACGAACTTTTCAATTCGTCTTCGATGTTTACCGGTGTGATTTCTCTGGCAAGGTCGCTCATGGAGCTGCTATCCCTCATACTGAATGATTCATCTGCCCTGGCATAGTGCCAAAGGTGTAAAACTATATCACAAAGCAGGCTTTTCGGAAAAATAACCGGCGCTGTTTGCTGGAATTTGTGCATAACCGTGCGCTAAAAACGCATCGGTTGCGACAGCGCCGCGCGGTAACATGTATAATCCGCCGCAAAGAGAACCAGGAGTCCAACACGCTCATGAATGCAGAATCATCCAGCCGCGCACAAAACGTCGACCATCAGGAAATCGCCAAATTCGAGGCCGTCGCCTCGCGCTGGTGGGATCTGGAAGGCGAATTCAAACCGCTGCACCGCATCAACCCGCTACGCCTGAATTACATCATGCAACGCGCCGGCGGCATCTTTGACAAACAGGTGCTCGACGTCGGCTGCGGCGGTGGCATCCTGGCGGAAAGCATGGCGCGCGAAGGCGCCCGGGTCACCGGACTGGACATGGGTGCGGAACCCTTGCAGGTGGCTCGGCTGCATGCGCTGGAAAGCGGCGTCGATGTGACCTACGTTCAAGAAACGGTAGAAAGTCACGCCCATGCCAACCCACAGCAATATGACGTCGTCACCTGCATGGAAATGCTTGAACACGTGCCGGATCCGGCGTCGGTGGTGCGAGCTTGTGCGCATCTGGTCAAACCGGGGGGGCACGTGTTCTTCTCCACCATCAACCGCAACACCAAAGCCTGGCTGATGGCGGTGATTGGCGCCGAATATGTATTGAAAATGGTTCCGCAGGGCACCCACGATCGTAACAAGTTTATCAAACCGTCGGAATTGATAAGTTGGGTAGATGGTACCTCTCTGCGCGAAAAGCACATGATTGGCCTGCATTACAACCCGATTACCGATCGTTTTAAGCTGGGTCGCAACGTAGATGTGAACTATATGGTTCATACCCAGCACGAAGGTTGATGTGCTAAAGGCGGCGCCGGCGCTGGATTTGGCTTATGTTGCCCGACGCCGCCATTAGGAAAAATGCCTAATTTTTCCACGTTCGTTGCAAAAATAGCACGTAAAGGGTTTTTAAGAATATTAAAACAGATCAATATGCCGTTTTTTTCTAACGTTTAAGAAATCGGCAATCGATCATGTTTTTGCAATCGTGCGGAAAATCTTATCCCGCTTATTGACAAGCTTCCGGGGCCAGACACCACGCGCATTGCGAACCAACAGCCACAATTCACCCCCAAGTTATCCACAAAATCGAGCCATTTTGTTCACTTGCAAATAGGCCAGGTTCTCACTATCTTGTTACCTCACCGACATACACCCCCTATATATAGTGTTTACATACTGAGCAGAGCTACTACACTTTTGGCTGGGAACACTATACGGACAGGTAAAACAGCACATGAACCAAAGTCTGCTTGTAACTAAACGCGATGGCCGCAAAGAGCGCATCAACCTCGACAAAATCCACCGAGTCATCGACTGGGCTGCGGAAGGTTTAAACAACGTCTCGGTATCTCAAGTAGAGTTGCGTTCTCACATCCAGTTTTATGACGGCATCAAAACTGCCGATATCCATGAAACCATCATCAAGGCCGCTGCCGATCTGATCTCGCGCGATGCGCCCGATTACCAGTATCTGGCCGCGCGCCTGGCGATCTTCCACCTGCGCAAAAAAGCCTACGGTCAGTTTGAGCCGCCGAAGCTGCATGCTCACGTGGTGCGTATGGTCGAAATGGGTAAATACGATAAGCATCTGCTGGAAGACTACAGCACTGAAGAGTTCGAGCAGATGGACTCCTTTATCGATCACTGGCGTGACATGAACTTCTCCTACGCGGCCGTCAAGCAGCTTGAAGGGAAGTACCTGGTGCAAAACCGCGTCAGCGGCGAGATCTATGAGAGCGCACAGTTCCTGTACATTCTGGTTGCGGCTTGCCTGTTCTCCAACTACCCGCGTGAAACCCGTCTGGACTACGTAAAGCGGTTCTACGACGCGATTTCCACCTTCAAGATTTCGCTGCCGACGCCGATCATGTCCGGTGTACGTACGCCGACCCGCCAGTTCAGCTCCTGTGTGCTGATCGAATGCGGTGACAGCCTGGACTCGATCAACGCCACCTCCAGTGCGATTGTGAAATACGTTTCCCAGCGTGCAGGCATCGGCATCAACGCCGGCCGCATCCGTGCGCTGGGTAGCCCGATCCGTGGCGGCGAAGCTTTCCACACCGGCTGTATCCCGTTCTACAAACACTTCCAGACTGCGGTGAAGTCCTGTTCACAGGGCGGCGTGCGCGGCGGTGCTGCCACATTGTTCTATCCGATGTGGCATCTGGAAGTGGAAAGCCTGCTGGTATTGAAGAATAACCGCGGCGTCGAAGGCAACCGCGTCCGTCATATGGACTACGGCGTGCAGTTGAACCGCCTGATGTATCAGCGCCTGATCAAGGGCGGCGACATCACGCTGTTCAGCCCGTCTGACGTACCTGGCCTGTACGACGCGTTCTTTGCCGATCAGGACGAGTTCGAACGTCTGTACACCCAGTACGAACAAGACAGCAGCATCCGCCAGAAGCGGGTCAAAGCGGTTGAACTGTTCTCGTTGATGATGCAGGAACGCGCCTCTACCGGCCGTATCTACATTCAGAACGTTGACCATTGCAACACCCACAGCCCGTTCGATCCGCAGATCGCGCCGGTACGTCAGTCCAACCTGTGCCTGGAAATCGCCCTGCCGACCAAGCCATTGGATGACGTGAACGACGAAAACGGCGAAATCGCGCTCTGTACGCTGTCCGCCTTCAACCTGGGTGCCATCGACAGCCTGGACGATCTGGAAGAACTGGCGACCCTGGCGGTACGCGCGCTCGACGCCCTGCTCGATTACCAGGACTACCCGATCAAGGCCGCTTACCGCGGTGCGATGGGCCGTCGTACGCTGGGTATCGGCGTGATCAACTTCGCCTATTATCTGGCGAAGAACGGCGTGCGCTATTCCGACGGCAGCGCCAACAACCTGACGCACAAGACCTTCGAAGCGATTCAGTATTACCTGCTGAAGGCCTCCAATCGTCTGGCGCAGGAACAGGGCGCCTGCCCGTGGTTCAACGAAACCACCTATGCCCAGGGCATCCTGCCGATTGATACCTACAAGAAGGATCTGGATGGTATCTGCCAGGAGCCGCTGCACTACGATTGGGAAACGCTGCGTAAGGAAATCCAGGAAACCGGCCTGCGCAACTCTACCCTGTCGGCGCTGATGCCATCGGAAACCTCTTCGCAGATTTCCAACGCCACCAACGGCATTGAACCGCCGCGCGGCCACATCAGCATCAAAGCGTCGAAAGACGGCATTCTGCGCCAGGTGGTGCCGGAATACGAACGTCTGAAGGATGCCTACGAACTGCTGTGGGAAATGCCAAGCAACGACGGTTACCTGCAGTTGGTCGGCCTGATGCAGAAGTTTATCGACCAGTCGATTTCTGCCAACACCAACTACGACCCAACCCGTTTTGCGGGCGGCAAGGTGCCAATGAAGCAGCTGTTGAAAGACCTGCTGACCACCTACAAGTTTGGTGTGAAAACCCTGTATTACCAAAACACCCGTGACGGCGCGGAAGACGTGCAGGAAGACATGCTGCCGGCCAAAAGCGCTGATGACGACTGCGAAAGCGGCGCCTGCAAAATTTAAGTTTTAACGCTAAGGGCCGAATGTTCGGCCCCTACACTGTTTTCCACGTAGGGGTCGACGTAATCCGGCCTGTCTCTGTGTGGTTTCAAAGGATTCCGGCTTATGGCTTACACCACTTTCTCTCAGAATAAAAACGATCAGCTGCTCGAGCCGATGTTCTTCGGCCAGTCGGTCAACGTGGCGCGTTTCGACCAGCAGAAACATGAAATTTTTGAAAAGCTGATCGAAAAACAGCTGTCCTTCTTCTGGCGTCCGGAAGAGGTAGACGTTTCCCGCGATCGCATTGACTATCAGGCGCTGCCGGACCACGAAAAACACATTTTCATCAGCAACCTGAAGTACCAAACGCTGCTGGACTCGATTCAGGGTCGTAGCCCGAACGTCGCGTTGCTGCCGCTGATCTCGATTCCCGAGCTGGAAACCTGGATTGAGACCTGGTCGTTCTCGGAAACCATTCATTCTCGCTCCTACACTCACATCATCCGTAACATCGTCAACGATCCGGCGCTGGTGTTTGACGATATTGTCACCAACGAAGAGATCAAAAAACGCGCGAAAGACATTTCCGGCTACTACGACGATCTGATCGAAATGACCAGCTATTACCATCTGCTGGGAGAAGGCACTCACCAGGTGAACGGCCAGAGCGTGACCGTCAGCCTGCGCGCGCTGAAAAAGCAGCTTTATCTGTGCCTGATGAGCGTTAACGCGCTGGAAGCCATTCGCTTTTACGTCAGCTTCGCCTGTTCGTTTGCGTTCGCCGAGCGCGAACTGATGGAAGGCAATGCCAAAATCATCAAGCTAATCGCCCGTGACGAAGCGCTGCACCTGACCGGCACGCAACATATGCTGAACCTGATGCGCTCCGGTGCCGATGACCCCGAGATGGCCGAAATCGCCGTTGAATGCCAGCAGCAGTGCTACGATCTGTTCGTCCTGGCGGCCCAGCAGGAAAAAGAGTGGGCGGAATACCTGTTCAGTGGCGGTTCGATGATCGGCCTGAACAAAGACATCCTGTGCCAGTACGTCGAGTACATCACCAATATCCGCATGCAGGCGGTGGGACTGGGCGCGCCGTTTAAAACCCGCTCCAACCCGATCCCGTGGATCAACGCCTGGCTGGTGTCCGACAACGTTCAGGTGGCACCGCAGGAAGTGGAAGTCAGTTCTTACCTGGTCGGCCAGATTGATTCTGAAATCAACGCCGACGACCTGAGCGACTTCGAACTGTAAGATGGCAACGCCAACCGTGACGCTGCGTACTTCCGGTATGCAGCTGGCCTGCCCAAACAGTGAACGCTGCCTGCTCGAGGTGCTGGAACTGCATGACGTACAGGTTGAATACCAATGCCGTTCCGGTTATTGCGGCGCCTGCCGTCTGAAACTGGTCAAGGGTGAAGTGGCATACCAGCAACAGCCGCTGGCGTTTATCAACGACGGCGAAATCCTGCCCTGCTGCTGTATGCCGCTGGTGGATATCGAGCTGGAAATCTAATCGGCTGGGGGCCTGAAACCGCGCCGAAGAGCAAAAGGCGGGGTTGCCCCGCCCTATGCTTTATCTGCAGCCCCATGCTGTTTGAAGTCAGTCTGGGGCTTTTATCTGCCTGCCTTGTCACACCATGGTCAAGACCAACAGTCTCCCGCATCCGCCAGCCGAATAACAGCATTACCCCACAACGAATACTCCCTATAATATTGTGATTTATAAGTGATATTTCAGTATTATCAACAATACCCTATTCGATGGTTTCCACAATCTCCAACCAGCCGTTTTTGCCGCAAACGGGCCCGCCGGCCAGCCAGCGACGCAGCATGTCCAGCGCCAGCATCGCGACCGATTCCTGGCGTAAACGCAAGCCGTGGCGCGACGCGCGATAACGCACGGTTTGGCCAAAACGGCCCTGCGACGTATACAGTGCGACGCTGACCTGTTCACCCTGCATGGCGCTCACCGCCAGCGTCAACGGTGCGCCCGTCAGTTGCGCCAACGACTGCGCGCGTGCCAATAACAACGCCAGGGTTTCGCTACAGTAATCCGGCAGCAGTTCGCCGCCGGCCAGCGGAGCGCCGGCACTCTGTAACTGCAGATTGATCAACCCGGCGCTGAACTGCTCGCTTAACGCCAGTTTCAAGCCCCGTTGATGCAACTGCTCGGCGAGCAACGCCGGCAGACCAACGGTACCTTCGAAGATGGTGTTATCCCCTGCGACCTGACGCACGCGCTGCCAGGCGCTCTCCATCGCCGCACGCTGCGCAACCGGCCCGGTCAACTTGAGTTCGATTATCGGGCTGGACGAGCGATACCCCAGCACCACCTCCGGCGGCAGCGGCATGCCGTCCAGTTCGGCAGCCAGATCGCTTTCAGAAGTGCCAAAAGTGGTCAAACGCAGGCACAGAGGCGGTTCCGGTAAGCGAAACCGTTGCTGTAGACGCGGTAAAATCTGCTGTTCCACCATCACTTTAAATTCCGACGGCACGCCGGGCGTGAAGAACATCCAGCATTTGTTCAGTTGCAGCGCAAAACCACAGGCGGTGCCAACGCTGTTATCCAGCATCTCGGCATTGGCCGGGATGTGCGCCTGCTTGCGGTTGGACGCGGCCATCGGGCGTCCCCGCTCGGCAAAGAAGGCCTCCATGCGGGCGATCCATTGCGGCTGCTCAATCAGCTCAACGCCGGCCGCCCTGGCTGCCGCCAACGCGCTGAGATCGTCACTGGTCGGCCCCAGCCCGCCATTGACGATCAGCACGTCGGCAATCTGGCTACGCTCCTGCAAGGTTGCGATCAGGGAGGAGAGACTGTCCCCGACCGTTTCACGCCCAGTCATCGGCAGCCCTTGCTGAAACAGATAATCTGCCAACCAGGCAGCATTGGTATCAATAATTTGTCCATGCAGCACCTCATCACCGGTGCTGAGCATTTCAACCCTTAACATTGATCTCTCCCACATTTTCTGGTCATTCCACTATAGAAGCCTGTAAATAACTTTTCACCGTTGGAGAGGGTTTTATTGCTGCATAACGCATTTTTTTGCGCTGGCGTGCCGCCCGCCTGATCGTAACGATAACTGTACAGTATGCGTAACGCTCATTTGACACAAAATCACCGTTCAACTATCCTGCCGCACACTGAATTGATTACCTATAATTTTCCAAAATCATTGGTTGGTAGAGAAAAACGTGAAGAATCGCACTCTTGGCAGTGTTTTTATCGTGGCAGGCACCACCATTGGCGCCGGCATGCTGGCCATGCCGCTGGCAGCCGCCGGCGTCGGTTTCGGCGTCACCCTGGCTTTACTGGTCGGGCTATGGCTGTTGATGTGTTATACCGCTTTGCTGCTGGTTGAGGTTTATCAGCACGAGCAGGCCGATACGGGCCTTGGTACCCTGGCGAAGCGCTACCTGGGCGGCGGTGGACAGTGGCTGACCAGCTTCAGCATGATGTTTCTGATGTATGCCCTGACCGCGGCCTACATCAGCGGAGCGGGCGAGCTGCTGGCTGCCAGCCTCAGCCAATGGACCGCGTACAGCGTCCCGGCATCACTCGGCGTGTTGTTGTTCACCGTGGTGGCGGGCGGCGTGGTGTGCATTGGCACCCATTCCGTCGATCTGTTCAATCGCATTTTATTCAGCGCCAAAATCGTCTTTCTTATCGTCATGCTCGGTCTGATGCTGCCGAATATTCACCAAACCAATCTGATGACTTTACCGTTGGAACAAGGACTGGCGCTGTCGGCCATCCCGGTAATTTTTACCTCGTTTGGCTTCCATGGCAGCGTACCGAGCATTGTTAATTACATGGGCGGCAATATCCGCAAGCTGCGCTGGATATTTATCGTCGGCAGCGCTATCCCGCTGGTCGCCTATATCTTCTGGCAGTTGGCGACGCTGGGCAGCATCAGCTCCGATACCTTTGTCGGTATCCTGGCGCAGCAGGCGGGCTTGAACGGCTTGTTACAGGCGGTGCGTGACGTGGTAGCCACGCCGCACGTTGAGCTGGCGGTGCATCTGTTTGCCGATCTGGCGCTGGCAACCTCGTTCCTTGGGGTATCACTGGGGCTGTTCGATTTTCTGGCCGATTTGTGCAAGCGCCAGGATAATGCCCGCGGCCGCTTGCAGACCGGGTTGATCACCTTCCTGCCACCGCTGGTGTTCGCGCTGTTTTACCCGCGTGGCTTTGTGCTGGCATTGGGGTTTGCCGCCATCGCCCTGTCGGTATTGGCGCTGCTGCTGCCGTCGCTGCTGGTGTGGAAAACCCGCCGACAGCATCAGGCGCGCTACCGTGTCTGGGGGGGAACCCCGGCGCTGGCGGTGGTGTTTATCTGCGGCATCACCGTCATCGCCATTCAACTGGGCATCGCCAGCGGCATGCTGCCCGCCGTCGGCTAGAGAGAAAACCGACGTAAAAAAGGCGCGAAACCGTTCGCGCCTTGAACCGGTTCACAGCCGTTAGAAATCCAGGCTGGCGCCGAGGTACGGGCCATCAGCCAGTACGTTGTCGCGGTGGCCGTCCTTCCCTGCCATCTCGATATAACGATAACCGGCGGTCACCGACAATGGACGGAAAACGTTCCAACGCACGCCGGCATTGGCTTCGCTATATTTGTCCACGCCGCTGGAGAGCGAGTCCGGGGCATAATACCCTTCGCCAAACAGTGCGAAATGCTCGCCCAGCGGCAGCCGCAAGCCGCCGCCTACCGCGACCGCATAACCGTCATCACCGTCTTTTGGCCCAAGATACAGCGCCTTGCCACCGACCGTTGCCATCAGAGGCCCCAGCGGTAGGTTCAAGCCCAGCCCCAGCCCGGCGATATCGCCGTCATTGTCGCTGTGCGCCCAGTTGCCGCTGACCGCCAGTCCAGCCGAGGTGGTGCCAAAGCCCACGCCGAGATTGGTATAGTGTTCCCCCGCTTCGCCGGTAACGCTGATGGCATTGGCGGAGCCAGCCACAAGCAGCAAGCCTGCTGCACACGCGACTAAAGTCTTTTTCATTGTGTCCTCTTCGTCATTTTTTCATCATCAATGATGTATTAACCTGGTTTGTTGCGCTGGAGAGTGTAACCGAACGGCGGCGCCAGATGTTCGGCAGCAGGTCAAAAAATCTCTCAATCTTTCAGCAAATTGTAAATAAGTGATCCATTTCTGAACGTTATCACAACGATAACTACCGCCTATTTGCTGAGGCTGAATAATAGCGCTACAACTAATAATGACTTTGACAAAGGTCAGGGTGAGATTTTCCCTGCGCCATAGAATTGTGGACGTGAAGTCACCCGAGTATGAGCTGTCACACCTAAATGCAGTACCGTAAAGGAGCACATGATGAGCAAGAAAGGATTGACCACCGCTGCCGGCGCGCCGGTAGTAGATAACAATAATGTCATTACGGCAGGTAAACGCGGCCCGATGCTGCTTCAGGACGTCTGGTTCCTGGAAAAGCTGGCTCACTTTGATCGCGAAGTTATCCCGGAACGCCGCATGCACGCCAAGGGTTCTGGCGCTTACGGCACCTTCACCGTCACTCACGATATCAGCCAATACACACGCGCCAAGCTGTTCTCTGACGTTGGCAAAAAAACCGAGATGTTTGTTCGATTCTCCACCGTGGCCGGCGAACGCGGCGCAGCGGATGCCGAACGTGACATTCGCGGCTTTGCCATGAAATTTTACACCGAAGAAGGCAACTGGGATCTGGTCGGCAACGACACGCCGGTGTTTTATCTGCGCGATCCGCTGAAGTTCCCGGATCTCAACCACGTGGTCAAGCGCGATCCCCGCACCAACCTGCGCAATCCGGTGTACAAATGGGACTTCTTCTCGCACCTGCCGGAATCACTGCACCAGTTGACCATCGACTTCAGCGATCGCGGCATTCCCAAATCCTATCGCCATATGCACGGCTTTGGCAGCCATACCTATAGCTTTATCAACGCCGACAACCAGCGTTTCTGGGTAAAATTCCACTTCCGCTGCCAGCAGGGTATTGAAAACCTGATGGATGATGAAGCAGAAGCGATCATTGCCAAGGATCGCGAAAGCTCACAGCGCGATCTGTTCGACGCCATCGAACGCGGCGACTTCCCACGCTGGAATCTGCAGGTGCAGATCATGCCGGAACATCAGGCCTCGCAAACTCCTTATAACCCGTTCGATCTGACCAAAGTCTGGCCGCACGCCGACTTCCCGTTGATTGACGTCGGCTACTTCGAACTGAACCGCAACCCGGATAACTATTTCTCGGAAGTGGAGCAAGTGGCCATGAACCCGGCCAATGTGGTGCCCGGCGTCAGCTTCTCGCCGGACAAAATGTTGCAGGGACGTTTATTCTCTTATGGCGATGCGCACCGCTATCGCCTGGGCGTAAACCACCATCAGATCCCGGTAAATGGTGCCAAATGCCCGTTCCACAACTACCACCGCGATGGTGCGATGCGCGTGGACGGCAACAGCGGCAATGGCCCAACCTACGAGCCGAACAGTTTCGGTCTGTTCCAGGAGCAACCGGACTTTAGCGAACCACCATTAAGCATCGAGGGCGCCGCCGATCATTGGAATCATCGTGAAGATGATGATTACTACAGCCAACCGCGCGCGCTGTTCGAACTGCTGACGGAAGAAGAACACCAGCGTATGTTTAACCGCATCGCCGGTGAGCTGTCGCAGGTGCCGGAAGCGATCCAGCGCCGCCAGATAGCGCTGTTCACCAAGGTTCACCCGGCATACGGCGCCGGCGTCGCCAAGGCGTTGGGCATCCAGTAAGCGTCATCTTGGCAGGGGTGTCACACACCCCTGCGTTTCAAGGCGACGCTACTGCCGCACCGATTGCGCCGCCCACTCCTGTACCTGCCGTCGAGCCACCTTGATTCCGCCGTTTTTCAACGCTGCCGGCAAACGTAGCAACGCCACCGGCCGTTGGAAGTTGGCCAATCGCGCCTGCGACCAGGCCAGCAAGGCGTCCAGCGTCAGCTCTCCCTCCGCCTCGACCACCGCCACCGGCCGCTGGCCGAATTCGGCATCGTCGACCGGTACCACAAACACCTGTGAAATCTGCGGGTGCTCGGCAAATATCCGCTCCAGGTCTTCGGGTTGTACGCCTTCGCCACCGCAAAAGAACAGATTGTCCAAGCGGCCAAGGATACGCAGTTCGCCCTGTTCCATCACCCCGCGATCGCGCGTATGAAACCAGCCTTGCCGGTCAACCAGTGGGTGCAGCGCACCGTTGCGCCAATAGCCCAATGCCAGGCTTTGCGCGCGGATCCACACTTCGCCCTCTACCAGCCTGATCTCACGCCCGATGAGCGGCAGACCGACGCCCGGCAGCGCATCGGCGCGCTTGGCGCACACGGTCGACGCCAGTTCCGTCAGGCCGTAGCCACACCAACAGCGAATGCCCGCCGCTTCGGCCTGTTCGGTCAGCGGCACCGGGATCATCGCACCGCCAAGCAGCACTTCCTTTAGCGAATGCGTTGTCTGCGACTGGCTGAGCAAACGCCAAAGCTGCGTGGGCACCAGCGACGCATGGCTACAACCGTCCAACGCCTCGCTCAACGGCTGCATATTGCGTACCGCCAACCGTGCGCCTACCGCCAGCCAGCGCCAGACAATGCCCTGGCCGGAAACGTGGAACAGCGGCAGTGAAAGCAGCCAGCAGTCCTGCGGTTGAAAGTCCATCAGCTGCAATACGCCGGCGGCGCTGGCCAAATGGCCGGCAAAGCTGTGCGCTGCGGCTTTGGGCATACCGCTGGAACCGGACGTCAGCGTCAGGGTCGCCAAACGCTGGCTGTCCCAGTGCAGGATTGTCGGCAGCCGTTGGCGGGTAGCCGGCGGCGTCAGCGTCTTTATCCCCGCAGGCAGTGCCGGCAGCCCCTCCGGGCCGAAGGCAAACTGCACGTCCAGTTGCGGCAATAATACGTTAAGCAGCGGCGTTGGCAGGGCCGGATTGAGCGGCAGCAACCGCGCGCCGCATTGCAGTAACGCCAGATAGGCCAGTAATAGCGGATAGCCGTTTTTGCCGCACAGCGCTACGCCGCAGCCGGGCATTACCCCCTGAAACTGGAAATCCGCTGCCAGCGCATCAATGCGCGATTGCAGCGCCTGCCAGCTGACGCTTTGCCTGCCGACAATCAGCGCCGTGTCCTGTGCACGCTGGGCGGCCCAGTGACGCCAGGGCCAGTCGCTCAACGGCGCCATAGGCACTCCAATGTATCGACGTCCAGCAGCGGCAAATCACTTCCCGGCCAGGCACGCAGCAACTGCGCCTGCATCAGGTTCAGCGTATCGAGCCCCGGCACGGTATCCGGCGTCAGCCAATGCGCGATGCGCGCCAATTGGCTTAGACCCAGGCTGGACTCGATGCTGGAACTGATCACCGCGGTTAATCCGGCCTGCTGCGCCTGCCGCACCAGTTGCCGGCAGCGCGTCAGACTACCGGTCAGCATCGGTTTTATTACGATGGCCGCCACGCCCGGCTCGGCCCGTACCGCAAACCCCGGCTCGCGCACGCTTTCGTCCCAGGCAATGGCGATGCCGGTTTCCTCGGCGAAGGCGCGTGATTCATCGGGAGTTTTGCAGGGTTCTTCGAGAAAGGCGATGCGATCGCGCCACGCCGGATTAACGTACCTGGCAAAACCGTCGGCTTTGGCACGCGTCCAACTGCGGTTGGCGTCCAGCCGCAAACGCAGATCGGGCAACGCCTCCAGCAGCACATTGACTATCATGCCATCGCGCACCGCTTCATACAGCCCGACCTTGATCTTGGCGATCTTGTCACCCGGCAGCGCATCGAGTAGTGCAAACAGCGCGTCCGGATCGCCGGTACACAGTGGCGCAGTACGATAGTCCGCCGCCAACGGCAGGCGTTGATCCAGCTCCGCCAGCGCGCAGCTGATGCCAAACGCCACCGACGGCAGCGCATCCTCATCCGGCTGCGCCCCGGCCAGCCAGTGCGTTAACCATGCCTGCGTCGCCTGCTGCGCCTGATCCAGCGTTTCGCTGCTGAACTCAGGCAGCGGCGCAATTTCGCCCCAACCGTGCCGTTCGCCCTGTTGCAGATGTACCAGCAAGCCGTCGCGCGTTTTCAACCGCTGGTGGCGCAGCACTACGCCCGCCTCCATTGGCAGGCTGTAGCGATAGACGGCGGCGTTACGCAGTGAGGCCGTCATTACGGATTACGCTTGAATTTACTGAAGTCAGGCTGGCGTTTTTCGTTAAACGC
The DNA here is from genome assembly GCF_057180665.1 of Serratia sp. Sp408. Classification (NCBI taxonomy): domain Bacteria; kingdom Pseudomonadati; phylum Pseudomonadota; class Gammaproteobacteria; order Enterobacterales; family Yersiniaceae; genus Serratia; species Serratia sp. Sp408. Next base: position 199,202 of record NZ_JBXUFT010000004.1, on the reverse strand, counting down.
ATTGCGCCCTTCCTGGCCTTCATCGGTCATGTAGAACAGCATGGTGGCGTTGCCGGCCAGTTCTTGCAGTCCCGCCTGGCCGTCGCAGTCGGCGTTCAGCGCCGCCTTCAGGCAACGCAGCGCCATCGGGCTGTTTTGCAGCATTTCACGGCACCAGCGCACGGTCTCTTTTTCCAGTTCCGCCAACGGCACCACGGTGTTGACCAGCCCCATGTCCAGCGCGGCGGCGGCGTCGTATTGACGGCACAGGAACCAGATTTCACGCGCTTTCTTCTGGCCGACGATGCGCGCCATATAAGACGCCCCCCAGCCACCGTCAAACGAACCGACTTTCGGTCCGGTTTGGCCAAAGATGGCGTTGTCGGCGGCAATGGTCAGGTCGCACATCATATGCAGCACGTGGCCACCACCGATCGAATAGCCAGCCACCATCGCCACGACAGGTTTCGGACAGGTGCGAATCTGGCGTTGGAAATCCAGGACGTTGAGGTGATGTACACCGCTGGCATCTTTATAACCGCCGTAATCGCCGCGAACTTTCTGATCGCCACCGGAACAGAAAGCCTTATCGCCAGCGCCGGTCAGGATAATGGTGCCAATGCCATCGTCGTAACGCGCATTGCTCAGCGCATCGATCATCTCTTTTACCGTTTGCGGGCGGAAAGCATTGCGCACCTGCGGGCGGTTAATAGTGATTTTGGCAATGCCGTCGGCGGATTTGTGATACAGGATATCGTCGAAATCACCGCTGCAGTCTTGCCAGTCAATGGCCGCGTAAAGCTGTTGTTCTGTCGGATAAAGCATGTTCGGTTCCTTAACCTGGGTTAACGAGAAAATCATAAAGCTGTTCGGCAAAATGTTGCGGGTTGGCCAGATGCGCGTTGTGGCCGGCGTGTTCAATGACGCGTAACGGCAAACCGGCATCGCACGTCAACCGTTGGAATTTGCCATCGTCGGCACCGCACAACACGCATAATGGCAGGGTCAACTGCCGTAACAGCGGGACAAGATAAGGCTGACGACCAAGCGAAGTCGCTTCCAGCATCGCCGCCACCGCCGGGCCGTGGTTTGCCGCACGCGCGTCGATCAGCGACGCGCGGTGCACCTCGCTCATTTCCCGAAACACCGGCTGTTGATACCAATCGGCCAGCACCTGTCTGATCGGTTGATGGCGAAAGCGTGCAGCCCAGTCGGCATCATGCGCCCGACGCTGGTCGCGCAGCGCCGGATCGGCCAGCCCCGGATTGCCGCCTTCGATCACTACGCCCTGCAAACCATGGCTAGCGCCGAGACAGGCGTGGTACATGGCAATACGGCCGCCAAGCGAGTAGCCCACCAGCCAGTATCGTTCAATGCCGTGCCGTTGCAGGGTGGCGACGATCTGCCGGCTGACATCGGCAAAGTCATCACAACGCTGCGTAACCGACTCGCCATGGCCGGGCAGATCAATCGCCAGCGACGGCCATTGCGGGCAACGCGAAGCAATTACCCGCCATTCGTTATTATTGCCAAGCAGGCCATGCAACCACACCAGCCAGGGCCGATCGCCGCTGCCCTGCTGCAATACGCGCGCGGCCAGCATCAGCACGCCGCCATTTGCTGAACCAGCTGTTGCAACGTTTCCGCGCCGTCGGCCGGCGGCACCTGCAATTCAATCAAGGTAGCCCCGCTGTGGCGCCAGCCCTGCTCGACCGCCTGTTGCAGCTGGCCCCAGTTTTCCGCCAGCGCATAATTGAGCTGGAACATCGCCGCCGCATGGCTGAACTCCAGATTCTGCGGCATACAGTAATAGCGGTTGCGTTCGGCTTCCGGCGTCGGCAACAGCGAGAAGATTTGCCCGCCGTTATTATTCACCACGATCAGCACCGTCGGCGCCGAACACTGGCGCAACAGCGCCAGCGAATTCAGATCGTACAGCGCCGACAGATCGCCGACGATAGCCAGCATCGGTTTGGCGGTAGCGCGCTGGACGCCGGCGGCGGTAGCAATCAGCCCATCAATGCCGCTGGCGCCGCGATTGCCGAACACCGGATAACCGGGCGGCAACTGGCTCAGCGCGTCGACCAGCCGTACAATCAGGCTATTGCCGAGAAATAGCAGGCCGTTTTCCGCCAGCAGTTCCGGCAGGCGGTGTGCTACCTGCGCCTCTCCGAACCGGTTCACCAGATAGCCGGCGGCTGCATCGAGCGCGTCGTCTGCCAGCGCCGCCAGCTCTCCGGCCCATGGCGAGCGCGGCTGTGCCGGGTGCAGATCCAGCCATTCGCCTACCCTGGCACGAATGCGACGGCCGCGGTGATGTGCCGGGTCGCGTCGGCCGAGCAAATCGTCAATCAGCCAGTACTCCTCCGGCCGGCACTGCTCTTGCCACTGCAACAGGCGTTTGCCGGTCAGGCTGCTGCCAAACTGAATCACCAGTTGGGCGTTGTCCAACAGATGCTGCGCCTGCGGCTGTGCCAACCACAGGTCGGCGCACGGCAGCGGTTGGCCGGTCTGAGACAATACGTCGCCGATCAACGGCCAGCCCAGCATGCCGGCCCATTCTGCCAGTTGCAGCCCCTCTTCAGCGCTCATGCGCCCGGCCACCACCACACCGCGTTTCTGCCGCCAGAAGAACCAGTCTGGCTGCTTTTGTGGTTGATGCAGATCACGTTGGCGCAGCCACGGGTGGCTGTCATGCCACCATTCGCCCAGCGCATCCGACCAGTCGGCATATTGCCGCTGGTCACCGCCGTACAGCGGCTCGGCAAACGGACAGTTGATGTGCAACGCGCCATGCAGCAACTGCGCCATGGCGCTGTCGACGGTGGAAACCAGCCAACTGGCGGGAATATCCGGCGTCGGACGCGGCAGCTCGATGCTCTGCGCCGGATGGCTGGCATACAAACCGTTTTGTCGGATCGCCTGATTGGCACCGCAGTCGATCAGTTCGGGTGGACGATCGGCGGTCAAAAATACCAGCCGTTCGCCGGTCAACCCGGCTTCTATCAGCGCAGGATAAAGGTTGGCCGCCGCGGTACCCGAAGTGACGATTGCCGCCACCGGCTCACCGGTGGCTTTTGCCAGGCCGAGCGCCAAATGGCCCAGCCCGCGTTCATCAAAATGCGTGTGGCAAATAAAAGACTTATTCGCGGCCGCCGCCAGCGTCAACGGCGTTGAGCGCGATCCCGGGGCGATACAGACGTGCCGCACCCCGTGGCGAGCCAGCGCTTCCAACAACAACGCCGCCCAGCGGCGATTAAAAACACTTGTCGACATAGTTCGCTCACACGTCAAAAAAGAGGCTCGGCTTTGGCAACGTTAAACCATGCCGCTTCACCGAAGTTATTAGCCTGAATTATATAAGTAGTTATCAAGGTAACTATTGCGCCAGCGCAAGAACGCCGTTTATCTCTGTAGAGCGATAAATGCACGTTACCGCTGCCGATCAATTTCAGCGTAAACAATAGTTTGTTTTTAAACAAAAAATAAACAAGATAGGCTCATTTATATTACAAAATAGTAAAGTAAATTAACACGGGCGTGATCATGGCGACTGCGCTCATCCCAGACTTTCAGGCTGCAACAGCGAACGCAGGCTCGCGGCCTTGTTTTCGATTTCCAACCACTCTTCGGCAGGATCCGACCCGCTGACAATGCCCGCGCCGGCGTACAATTGCAGCTGATGGTGATCTATTTGACAGGAGCGCAACGCCACGCAGAATTCTGACTGCGCCAAGGAGAGATAGCCGGCCGATCCGGCGTACCAGCCACGGGAAACAGGCTCATGCGCCACGATAAACGCGCGCGCCGCCTGGCGCGGCAAACCGGCGACCGCCGCCGTAGGCTGTAAACGCGTCAAGCAGTCGGCATCGTCCGCCGCATGCAGTTGCCCTTCAATACGCCGCCGTAAATGCTGCACCTTGCGCAAGCGCACCACGTCCGGCGGCAGTACGTCTACCGCCCGGGCGCCGCCTTGCAGGCGCTGGCAAATATCGTCAACCACCAGCAGGTTTTCATGCTGATTTTTGGCATCGCCCAATAACCACTGAGCCAGCAGACTGGCCTGCTGGTCGTCCTGATGACTGGCAACGGTACCGGCCAGCGCTTCGGTCAGCAACCGCACCCCACGCCGCAGGTACAGTCGCTCCGGGCTGGATCCCAAAAACGCCGAATCGGCGGCAAAGCGCATCATGAAATGGTAGCAGTGGTGATTGACCTGGCGACTGGCGGCCATCAGCGCCGGTGCCGACAACGGCTGTGCCAGCGTCAGACGGGTATTGCGTGCCAACACCACTTTGTCCATTTGCTGGCGTTCAACGGCGTTCAATGCCTGTTGCAGCATGCTTTCCCAACCGCTGAAGTCCGGCCGGTGACATGCCTCCTGCACCTCAACCTGCAATGGCATAATGGGCAATGCCGCCCGTAGCGACGTCAACACCGTGATGGCCGCCTGCGCGTCCTGGTCCAACGCCACATCAGAAAACAGGTTCAACGTCAGTTCGGTACGGTTGTCGCGGGTCAGAATTTCCAGTCGTGGTAAAACCAGCATGGCGCTGGCGTCAAAACCATTCAGCCCCCACAGCCGCGCCTGCGGATGACGCTGCAAAAACGCCTGCGCCGTTATCGGGTCGGTAAATTGGCGCAGCGCGCCGCACACGGCCGCTTCTTCATGTTGTTCACGATGACGCCAGTAAAATTGTGGAAAGCACGGCTGTGCCGCCAGCCACTCCAGCAGGCTACCACTCAGCCGTTGTGGAACAGGTAAGGAAAATTGCCGAAAACCGGGCTCTGAGGGCAAATTCTGTTCAAGCTGCTGACGTAACCGCCGCAGCAACGCTGAAAGTTGTTCCACCATTACCTCATTAACCAAACGCAATGTAAGGAATTATACGGTAAATCCCTCCGCGCGGGCGGAAAAATCCTGATTGCCAGTGCGTTCCCTCCTGACGCAATTGATTATAAAATCTAAAGTTTTAGCGCAAAAAAACACCAGATCGGTATTCTGCGACTATACTGAATTGGCATGTTCCTGCCCGCAGCGAGCTCTCACCAGATCTTACTGGTGCTGAAATCAGGATGCTCGCTCTCTCCCAGCGGCGATCACCGGCTGTCCTTTGGGTCAGATGTAAGGAGCTTTTGTGTGAAAGAAAAACTAATCAATTGGTTAAATAATCGACAAAAAGGTAAAAGACGTCAATTCTCCGTGAGTCGGCCCCCCACGGCAGCGCCGAACAACCACGCCGGCAATATCAAGGCAGAACTGTTTTCCGTCGATCAAATGGAGCGTTACGGCCAGCGACTGGCGCGTTCGCACAAGCTGGCGACGCGCAAGTCCCCCTACTATCTGTTGAAACGGCTGGACGATAACGAGCGGGTACTGGCCGAGAGCTGCCACCAGCTCAGCAACGGCAAAAAGACCAGTATGACCCCGGCCGGTGAATGGTTGCTGGATAACTATTATCTGATCGAAGAGCAGATCCGCGTGGTACGCCATCATTTGCCAAAAAACTTTGGTCGTGGGCTGCCACAGTTAGCCGCACCACACTACTGCCCGCGGATTTATGATGTCGCCACCGAGGCTATCGCCCACGGCGACGGGCGGTGGGACGCAGAAACCCTGACGCGTTATATCGCCGCTTATCAAAAAGAAGCCAATCTGACGCTTGGCGAGCTGTGGGCGCTGCCGGGCATGTTGCGTCTAGCATTGATTGAGAATCTGCGCCGCGTCGCGGTTGAAGTGGCACAGGCGCAGCAGGAACGTAACCTGGCCGACAGTTGGGTAAATAAAATGCAGGAAGCGGCGGAAAACGATCCCGCCAACCTGATCGTGGTGATCGCCGATATGGCACGCTCCAACCCGCCTCGCACCAGCGCCTTTGTGGCTGAACTGGTGCGACGCCTGCAAGGCCACGGCACCATGCTGGCGCTGCCGTTGACCTGGGTTGAACAGCGTCTGGCGGAAGTCAGCCTGACCTCCGATGAATTGATCCACCGTTTCAACCAGCAACTGGCGGTCAGTCAGCTGTCGGTCAGCAACAGTATTTCGGGACTGCGTCAACTGAGCGAAATGGACTGGGCCGAATTTGTTGAAACCATGAGCCAGGTCGATCAAACCCTGCGCCAAGATCCGGCCGGCGTCTATCCGATCATGCATTTTGACACCCGCGACCAGTACCGCCACGTGATTGAAATGCTGGCGCGGCATTGCGCGCACACTGAAGTAGAAGTGGCACGGCATGTATTGAACATGGCGCAAGTCGCGGCTGAAGACCCCACCAGCGATCCGCGCAGTCACCATATCGGCTATTTCCTGATTGACGACGGCAGGCCAGAACTGGAACAACAACTCGAGGTACGTCTCGGCCGCATTACCCGTCTGCGCCACGCGCTGAACCAGGCGCCGCTCCTATCCTGGCTCGGCAGTCTGAGCCTGCTGACCACCGCCTGCTGCGCCGTGCTGTTACGACACAGCCATAACAGCGGCGTCGGTTGGCTGGGGCTGACGTTGCTGCTGGTGCCGTTGGCCATCGTCATCAGTCAGTTTGTACTGAACGTGCTGAGCGAGGTAACCACCCGCAGTCGAGCGCCGCAACCGCTGCCGAGGCTCGACTTTTCCTGCGGTATCCCTGCCGAGTTCCGCACGCTGGTGGTCATTCCGACGCTGATCGGCAGCAAAGACGCCATTGACAAGTTGGTCAACGCCCTCGAGGTCTGTTATCTGGGCAACGCGATGAAGCATCTGCACTTTGCCTTGCTCACCGACTTTCACGATCACCAGCAGGCCCGACACCCGCAAGACGAGCAGTTGCTGAATTATGCGCGCCAACAGATAACCGCCTTGAACGCCCGCTATGCCAACGAAGGTCCGAGTCATTTCTTTTTATTCCACCGCGATCGCCAATGGAATCAGCAGCAGGGCGTGTGGATGGGCTATGAACGCAAACGCGGCAAATTGAACGCGCTGAATGACTGGCTGCGCAACCGCGACAATGCGTTCAGCGTGCAGATAGGCGAAGGCAAAGAGGTGCTGAAAAACGTCAAGTACGTGATTACCCTCGACAGCGACACCGTTATGCCGCGCGACTGCGCGCACCAGTTGATCGCCGCCATGGCGCACCCGCTCAACCAGCCGCAGTATGACGTCAGCCAGCAGCGGGTGGTGGAGGGCTACGCCATTCTGCAACCACGCATGGCAGAGGAGATCCCCCGTTACGGTCAGGGACGGTATGCCGCGCTGTGCAGCAGCATCCCCGGCAACGATCCTTACACCCTGATGGCGTCAGATATCTATCAGGATCTGTTCGGTGAAGGCTCGTTCGTCGGCAAGGGCATTTATGACGTCGATGTGTTTTCCCACAGCCTGAAAGGCACCTGTCCAGAAAACCTGGTGCTAAGCCACGACCTGCTCGAGGGATGCTACGCCCGCTCCGGCCTGCTAAGCGATGTGCTGCTGTATGAGCAGTATCCAAGCAACTACCTGGTCGACGTCGCACGACGCTCGCGCTGGATCCGCGGCGACTGGCAATTAGTCAACTGGCTACTGCCGCGCGTCGCCACCGAAGGCGGTACGCGGGTCGCCAATCCGCTTAGCGCGCTGTCGCGCTGGAAGCTGTTCGACAACCTGCGCCGCAGCCTGGTGGCACCCAGCCTGCTGATTTTGCTGTTCTGCGGCTTTGTCTGGCTGCCGGACACCCGCTACTGGCTGGCGGTATTTTTGCTGATTCTACTGTTGCCGACCGCATTGGCGCTGTTACAGGACGTCATGCGTAAACCGGCACGCCGACCGATGCTGCAACATGGGCGCCTGGCATTGCAAGGTGCGCTACGCCGGCTGTCGCAGGTCGGCTTGCGCCTGGCGACGCTACCGCATGAAACCGCCTACAGCCTGCAGGCCATTGGCATCACCCTGTGGCGCTTGCTGGTCAGCCGGCGCAAGCTGCAGGAGTGGACCAGTTTTGACCAGACGCAGACCCGATTGCGGGTTACCTGGGAGAACGTCTACCGCACCATGTGGTTCAACCCGTTCGCCGGGCTGCTGCTGTTGACGCTCAGCACGCTGTATAACCCGATGGCGCTGCTGATTAGCGTACCGTTCGCCGCACTGTGGCTGGCGGCACCCTACCTGCTGTATTTCCTCAGTCAAACGCCGCAGCGCAGCAAAACCGCGCTGGATCCGCAACAGCGCCGTTTCCTGCGCCGCACCAGCCGTGAAACCTGGGCGTTTTTCGCCACCTTTGTCAATCAACAGGAAAACTGGCTACCGCCGGACAATTTTCAGGAAACACCAGAGCCGGTGGTGGCGCACCGCACCTCTCCAACCAATATCGGCCTGTCGCTGCTGGCCAACCTGACCGCCTATGACTTCGGCTATCTGACGCTGAGCGCCGCGCTGCAACGCACCGAACTGACGTTGAACACGCTGGATCGCATGGAGCATTATCGCGGTCATCTCTACAACTGGTATGACACCCGCACGCTGGAACCCTTGAACCCGCGCTATGTGTCGAGCGTCGACAGCGGCAACCTGGCGGGCCATTTGCTGACGCTGAGCGCCGGACTGCCGGCATTGATGCACCAGCCGGTCATCGATCCACAGCGCGTGTTGAACGGGCTGGAGGACACGCTCGAACTGCTGGAGTTGCAATGGGCCGACGCGGCGCCGAAGGCGTTGCATAAACTGCGTAAACATTGGCAACAGGCGCACCATGCCCACCCCGCCGCGCTGTTCGGCGAACTGAATGCGATGCGTCATGCCTGCAACAGTTTGCAGGAAGCGGCGCTGGGCCATGACGAAGACACCCGGCGCTGGGCCGGCGCGCTGCATCAGCAGCTTAACGATCTGTGCAGCGAATGGGCGCAGTGGTTCAGTTGGCTGAGCGACAGCATGCCAGAACTGGAGCAGCTCCCCAGTCTGCACTGGCTGGCCAACCCGCCACGGCAGTTAACCCTGTCAGCGGAACAGCAAACCCAGTTGGCGACCGCCAGCGCATTGGCCAGCCAGCGGCTGAGTCAATTGCTGCAGTTGCAGCAGCGGTTGGAACAGATGGCGCAGATGGACTTCCATTTCCTGTACGACACCGCCACGCACTTGCTGACCGTCGGATTCAATTGCGATCTCAATCGCGCCGACAGCGGCAAATACGATCTGTTGGCGTCGGAGATCCGTCTGACCAATTACGTTGCCATCGCCACCAATCAGTTGCCACAGCGCAGCTGGTTTGCCCTGGGGCGCCTGTTCACGCTGATCGACAACGAACCGGCGCTGATGTCGTGGAGCGGATCGATGTTCGAATACCTGATGCCGCAGTTGGTGATGCCAGCCTATCCCGACACCCTGCTGGTACAAATGTGTCGCACCGCGGTAGAACGGCAAATCGCCTGGGGCAAGGAGCGTGGCGTACCCTGGGGCATTTCCGAATCGGGCTATTTTGGCTTTGACGCCCAGCAAAACTATCAGTATCACGCCTTTGGCGTTCCGGGACTCGGCCTGCGGCGTGGTTTGGGCGACGATATGGTGATTGCGCCCTATGCCACCCTGATGGCGTTGATCGTCGATCCCGACAGCGCTTGCAACAACCTGCTGACGCTGGAAAAGAACGGTGCCAAAGGGCGTTACGGCTTTTACGAAGCGCTCGATTACACCACCTCGCGCCTGAGTCGCGGTCAGCTGTACGTGATTATTCGTTCTTATATGGCGCACCATCAGGGAATGGGGTTGCTGGCGTTGTCACACCTGCTGCTGGACGCGCCCATGGTGCAACGTTTCGCGCAGTATCCTGCCTTCCAGGCCACCCGTTTGCTGTTGCAAGAGCGGGTGCCGGACGCCGTCGAGCTGTACAGTACCCGCCGACACTTTGAAACTCACGAGGGAACGCTCAAACCGGCCAGTTTTAGCGCGCGCGAATTCAGCCGTGTCGACTCGCCGATCCCCGAAGTGCAGCTGTTGTCCAACGCCAACTATCATCTGATGCTGACACAGGCCGGCGGCAGCTACAGCCGCTGGCAAAATCTGGCACTGACCCGCTGGCGCGAAGACGGCACGCGCGATAACTGGGGCGCCTTCTGCTACCTGCGTGACACCCAAAGCGGCGAAGTCTGGAGCAATACCTGGCAACCGATCGGCGGCGCGGCAAAAAACTATCGCGCGGTATTCAACGACGCCGGGGCAGAGTTTCAGCGCAGCCAGGGTTCCTTGCAGATTAAAACGCAAGTGGTGGTGTCACCGGAAGATGACATCGAACTGCGTCGTCTGACGCTGATCAACCGCGGTAAGCAGACGCGCACGCTGGAAGTCACCACCTATGCCGAGGTGGTATTGGCCCCGGCCAATAACGATTTGGCGCATCCGGCGTTCAGCAATCTGTTTGTGCAAACCGAACTGCTGCCGGAGCAGGAGGCTATCCTGTGCCACCGTCGCCCACGCGAGCCGAAAGACAAATCGCCGTGGCTGCTGCATATGATGACGGTACAGGGTCAAGGCAGCCAGACGTCGTTCGAAACCGACCGCGCCAAATTCCTTGGTCGCGGCCGTTCGCCGGCCAGCCCGCAGGTGATGCACCAGAGCGAACCGCTGAGCAACACCGCCGGCCCGGTGATCGACCCGATTATCGCCATCCGCCAGCGGGTGCAACTGGAACCGAACGTGCCGCTGACGCTGGATATTTTCTACGGTGTGTGTGAAGACCGCGCCGCCAGCCTGGCGATGCTGGAAAAATACCGCGACCGCCATCTGGCCGATCGTATCTTCGAGCTGGCCTGGTCACACAGCCAGGTGGTGCTGCGCCAGATCAATGCCAACGAAGAAGACGCCAATCTGTTCAATCGGCTGGCCAGCGCGGTGATCTTCCCGACGCAGGAAATGCGCGCCGCCAGCGGTGACATCATCAACAATCGGCGCGGGCAATCCGGCCTGTGGGGCCATTCGATCTCTGGCGATCTGCCTATCGTGCTGCTAACGGTAACCGACAGCGACAATATCGGTCTGGTGCAGCAATTGGTGCAGGCGCACAACTACTGGCGGCTGAAGGGGCTGCGGGTGGATCTGGTGATCCTCAACGAAGATGCCGGAGGTTATCGTCAGGAGCTGCAAAACCAGATAATGGGGTTGATCGCCGCCGGACTGGAGCCACAAACCGATAAACCGGGCGGCATTTTTGTACGTACCAGCGAGCATATGTCGCAAGAGGATCGCACCTTGCTGTTCAGCGTGGCGTGCGTGTATCTCGACGATCGTCGCGGCGGGTTGACCGAACAACTCAACCAGCGACTGCAAATGCCACAGACTTTGCAACAACCGCTGAGTCCCACTGATGCCTCCGCCACACTGACGCTGGAAGAGCAACCGCAACGTAATCTGCATACCCCGCAATTACCGTCGTTCAACGATTTGCAATTCTTTAACGGGCTCGGCGGCTTCTCGCAGGATGGCCGCGAATACCTGATCGCAATGAATGAAAGCAAGGTTACTCCGGCTCCCTGGTGCAATGTGATCGCCAACCCGATGTTTGGCACGGTGATTTCAGAAAGCGGCCAGGCGTATACCTGGTATGAAAATGCCCATGAATATCGATTGACGCCATGGGATAACGATCCGGTTGGCGATCGCAGCGGCGAAGCATTTTACCTGCGCGACGAAGAGAGCGGTCACCTGTGGTCGCCAACCCCCCTGCCCGCCGGCGGCCGCGGCCATTACCTGACGCGTCACGGCTTTGGCTACAGCGTGTTCGAACACCGTGAAACCGGCATCGACAGCCAGCTGAGCGTACTGGTGGCCAAGGATGCGCCGGTAAAACTGTTCCTGTTGACGCTGACCAACAATTCCGGCCGTACGCGCAAACTGTCCGCCACCGGCTATATGGAATGGGTGCTCGGCGACCTGCGGCAAAAATCCGCCATGCATCTGGTGACCCGCGGCCTCGAGCTGGAAAATGGCCTGGGGATCCTGGCCACCAACCACTACGGCAGCAGCGGTTCCGAGCGCACCGCCTTCTTCGGCGTCACCGGCGCGCACTGCTCGATTACCGGCGATCGGCGAGAATTTATCGGCCGTAACGGCTCGCTGGCCGATCCGGCGGTGCTGAAACTGCGCCGACTGTCCGGCAAGGTCGGTGCCGGGCTGGATCCGTGCGGCGCGGTACAGTCAGCGATCGGCCTGATCGACGGCGATCAGCGCAGCTTTGTGTTTGTGCTCGGGCTGGGGCAAAACGCCGACGAAGCGGACAGCCTGCTGCGCCGTTACCTGCATGAGGATGCGCTGCAAGAGCAGTTGCAACAGGTTCAGCAGCACTGGAGGCAGTTGCTGGGCAAAGTGCAGATCCACACCCCGCATCCGGCGGTCAACCTGCTGGCCAATGGCTGGTTGCTGTATCAGACCCTGTCATGCCGTATTCAGGCCCGCAGCGGCTATTACCAATCCGGCGGCGCATTCGGCTTCCGCGATCAGCTGCAAGATACGCTGGCGTTGAGCCATGCCATGCCGCAGCGCATGCGTGAACAGATTCTACTGTGCGCTTCGCGACAGTTTATCGAGGGTGACGTGCAGCACTGGTGGCACCCGCCACAGGGCAACGGGGTGCGCACCCGCTGTTCCGACGATTATCTGTGGTTGCCGCTGGCCATCTGCCATTATCTCGATACCACGCAAGACGATGACATTCTGGAAGAACAGATCGGTTATCTGCAGGCTCGCCAACTGGCGCCGGGCGAAGAGTCCGCGTATGAACAGCCGACCGCCAGCAGCGAAAAGGAAACGCTGTATCAACACGGCGCGCGGGCCTTGAAGCACGGCCTGACCTTTGGCGAGCACGGCCTGCCGCTGATGGGGGCCGGCGACTGGAACGACGGCATGAATATGGTCGGGCTGGAGGGACGCGGGGAAAGCGTCTGGCTGGGCTTCTTCCTGTTCCATATTTTGCAGCGCTACGGCAAGCTGGCGGAACGGCGCAACGATCGGCAACTGGCAACCCTGTGTCGTGAGCAGGCGGAAACGCTGAAGAAAAACCTGCACAGTCACGCCTGGGACGGTGAATGGTATCGCCGTGGCTATTTCGACAGCGGGGAACCGCTCGGTTCGCATTCAGCGAGCGAATGTAAAATCGATGCCATTGCCCAGAGCTGGTCGATCCTGTCGGGAGGCGGTGAGCCGACGCGCAGCCAGCAGGCGATGCAGTCACTCGACCGGCATCTGGTTGATACAGAGGCCGGGTTGATAAAACTGCTGACGCCGCCGTTCGACGGCAACGGACCCAACCCCGGCTACATTCGCGGTTACCTGCCAGGCGTGCGTGAAAACGGTGGCCAGTACACACACGGCGCGGTGTGGGCGGTGATGGCATTTGCCGAAATGGGCAACGTCGAACGCGCATGGGAACTGATGGCCCTGATTAACCCAATCAACCACAGTCTCGACAGCGCCGCCGCCGAACGTTACAAGGTAGAGCCATATGTGGTAACCGCCGACATTTATGCCGTCGAACCCCACGTCGGTCGCGGCGGTTGGAGCTGGTATACCGGCTCCGCCGGCTGGATGTACCGGCTGATCGTCGAATCATTGCTCGGTCTGAAACGCTGCGGCAATGCACTGAGCATCGACACGCGTCTGCCCGCCGACTGGCCCAGCGTGACCATTGATTATCGGGAAGGCAACGGTGAGTATCACATCACGCTAAGCCAGGGCGACGCTGAAACGCAGGTGATAGTCGACGGTGAGCGACAGCCCGATGCGACCATCCCGCTCAGCGACGATGGCGCACGCCATCAGGTGGAGGTCAAACTGGGCAGCGCGCAAAAAGGCGGGCAACGGCAAAGGACATAAACGGACAAAACCGCCATGGAAGGCGGTTTGAGGTTGATGACAACGTGGCCTGTTAGACAGAGATACCCGGCTCTCACCCACCGATGCAGCGTCAGGCGCTACCGGCTATCAATCAGCTTATTTACGTGCTAACAGCAGCCCCAGCACCAGGCCGATGGTTGCGCCGCATCCGACGCCGTGCCATGGTTTGTCGCGTACATAGTCATCCGCGCGGTAAGCCGCCTGTTTGGCACGGGCATAATAGGTTTCAGATGCGCCGGACAGGCGTGACTTTACGTCTTTCAGCGCCTGCTCCGCGCGGGTTTTGATCTCGATATAGGCCTGGTCGGCGCGATCGCCGGAATATTTCAATACTTCTTCCAGCGTGTCGGTCAACATACGCAGATCGTCGTCAAGCGTGGTTTGATTTTCGTCCGGATTAATCGCCATTGTGCCGTTCTCCTTTATTAAAAAATCACCGTTTGCTAACTATAGACAACAAATTCGCCATTCGGCCATCGGATTATTGGCTAAATAGCGCCCGCCACACCTAGCGGTCGCCGCCGTTCTCCCCTAGCGCCGTCGGGGTTGATGCAGCACGTTGGCGCCCGCGTGCCGCCAGCCACAGCCCGCTGTTTTTCATTGCATAACCGAACACCAGCCCCACCAGCAGCGACAGCGTCACCCAGCGCCAGTTACCGTCGCCAGCGAAGGTGGCGCAGGCGCCGATAAAGGTACCCGGCACAAAACCCAACCACTGTTGGTAGGCCTGAATACACATCAGGAACGCCACCACGCCGGTCAATGCATACCCCAGCAGACTCCAGGCCGGATCGAGCGCACTGCCGTGAATAATCGCCATCGCCCAAAATACGCCGCTGCAGCAGGTTAGCGCGCATATCGCCAGCCCTTTCAGCCCGCCTTGCGGGCAGGCGAAATAGGCGGTACAGCCCAAAAAGCCGGCCCAACCGATCAACCCCAGACTCACCGCAACCCATCCCCAAATGCCGGACAGGATGCCGGTGGTAACGGCAATGGCAAAAATAACGTTCATAAAACCGACTCGCAAAAAGAAAGCGCGCAGTTTACCCGAAATCGTCGGTTATTTTGTGACTAGAATCACTAAATTAATGTAACGAGAGAAAGGTTATTTTCAAAATCGGAGGATTAATCACAAAAAAAAACCAGCGTGCAAGCACGCTGGAAATGACACACAACAACACCAGGGAAATCGTCGGTCGTACGGTTACCTTAATCAACGCGTAATCAGCGCGGGAATCCCGCTCGCGTTACCAGCACACTCAATGCCAGGCAAACTACCGTACTGACCATAAACAGCAGGTTAACCGCCAGGAGCAAACTCACCTGGTCGATAACCACCCCCAACAGGATTGGCACCCAGTTGGCGATATAAGCAATCACATAAAACAGCGAAATCAATCGTGCATGGCTGGATTTTGGTGAAATCAGATTCACCAGCGTCGCGCTGCCGACAAAAATCGCACCGTAGGCATAACCCGCAATCACCATGCCGGCACCAGCCAGCGCCAGCGAATGGATATGTATCGCTTCAGCGAATACCACCACCGACAACGCCTGTGCCAGACAACCAAACATCAGCGAGTGTCGGGCATTGATTCTGCGACTCAGAATCTGGCTGATACCGGCAATCAGCAGATATACCGCAATCACATAGCCATACATGCCACGGCTGTGCATACCTAACAGTTTCTCTGCCACGCTCGGGCCAATCGCCAGAATACTGGCAGCTACCGCCCAACAGATAAACAACGCGCCAGCACAGAGGAAAAACTTGCTGCCGGTAGCTCGCAGCCCCTCGGCCAAGCCGCTGTTTTCCACTTCAGCGGCAGCCACCGACTGACCGTTCAGCGGCGCAATCACCACATCACGCGGCCACTTGAGCATCACGCCCAGCACAGCCACTGCCGCCACTACCATGATAATGATGAATGGCAGCGAGGTGGTATGGAATCCGGTTTGCAGCGCCACACCGCTGAAAATCGGCCCCAGCGCCAGCCCCATGGTGAACGACAGCGTGGCAATCAATGCCGCATTCTTGCCGCCGTCTTTTGGCCCAAAACGCACCAGCGCGATATTGGCCGCACCGGTCAACGCCCCGGTACCCACCCCGGCCAGCAGACGCGCCATAAACATCATCCAAAACGAATCCGCCAGCGAAAACAGTAACGCTCCGGCCAACACTATCAACAGTGCCGGAACGATCATACTGCGCAGATCCTTGACCTTGCCAGCCATATTGCCAACGCCAAACAGCGAAATCAGCACGCCGGCGGCGTAAGCGCCGTAAATCATGGTCAGGCTGACCGATGTCAGCCCCAACTGATGTTGATAAAGCGGATAAAGCGGTGTCGGTGCACTGCTGTTTAACAATGCCGACATTAGCGCCAACGCTAAAAACAGCAGAATAGCAAAATGCGACGTCACCGAGTTCGCTTTAGCGGTTTCATCAACGGCCAAACTTGCAGACATTACTCACTCCCAAAACAAGCAAGGCGTTAAGCCTTGATAAACGCGCAACCCTGAAAACCAAACTGCATCAGGAAACGCGTGCATCATACCGTTTTGGAATAACAGCCAAAATAGCCAAGAATGCATCACGGTGATTCAATATTGCATGCCGTGAGAAACATTAATGCCAGCTATGATAAACGCTAACAGACCTGGACGATACCGCCGTTGTTCGATAAGCACGGCTTACCTTGGAAAAAATAAGCATAAGTTATAAGCAATAATACTTTAGCCATGCTTATTTTAATCACGGTTGTACCGCCTCAGCCTTGCGCGTCTTCGCCGATGAGCGTCGTGCGATAGCCAACCCGCCAGAAAGAATGATCAACGCCATACCCGCAGCGGCGATATAGGAGAGTTTTTCATTAAACAGCAGGAAGCCGAGCAAGGTAGAAAAGATAATGGTGCTGTATGAAAGAATGCTGACAATCACCGGGTTGCCGCTGCCGTAAGCGCGAGTCATGGTGATCTGCCCCAGACTGCCAAATACGCCAATCGCGCAGACGTTCAGCAAGGTGGCAGCATCCAGTGCGCTAAAGCCGATGGCGCCGGTCATCACCACCCCGACCAGCGTGCCCACCAGTGAAAAATAGAACACCACCCGCAGTTCAGGCTCGCCAGTGCGCACCAGTTTGCCGACGTTGAAATACGCCAGCGCGGTCAACAGGCCGGAAAGCAAACCGATCAGCGTAGCGGCATAGGCACCGTGCGGCACATCGGGCCGTAACAACACCAGGATGCCGACAAACCCCAACAATACCGAAAACAGCAGCCTGCCGGTCAACTGCCCCTTGGCCGTAACAAAGGTAATCACCGACTGAAAGATCGGGTTGGTGTAACCCAGCGTGGTGGCGGTGGCGATCGGCAAATGAATCAGTGAGTAAAAACCGCAATACATCGCCGCATTACCGATGGCCGCACGCTTCATATGTAATCCCAAATGACGCGTGCGAAATCCCAGATTCTTGATTTTAATCAGCGCTGCGACGATCAGCACGTTAATAAACGAACGGTAAAAAACGATCTCGAAAAAACCGACCTTCACCGACGCCAGTTTTATGCTGGCCCCCATCAGCGCAAAAAACACGCTGGCGACCAACATCCATAAAGCGACCATAACACCCTCTGATAGCGGCCTGTAACAGACCGCAGCACCCTGAATTAGCCGGTTATTTCCCAGCGCTGACCGTTAGCGGCCGGTTATCCGCACAGGCGAAAAACACCAGCATTTCCGCGCCCTTGTCTCCCGAAACGCCCTGATGAACAATATCTACCGTATCGGTGAAAGAGTCACCCTGCTTAAAGGTTTTTTTTATGCCGGTTTTTTCCACCGTCAGTGACACGCTGCCACCGGTCATATGCACCGCGCTGATGCACGGGTGCGTATGCCAGGCCAATACCTTATTGGGTTCCACCGTCACCTTCAGCATGGTGATTTGCGGCGCGCCGACTGGATAATGCCCGTACGGCGTGCCCTCCCATGATGTTTCGGTTTTCAGCAGCGTTTCCTTGCTGATGCCCTCGCCGTGATCGTCTGCCGCCAACGCATTGCCGCAAGCCGCGCTGGTTATTGCCAGTAATAGTGCCTTATACATGGGATTATCGCTCCGTGATCGTTATTGATGAAAACACCCTGACGCAACGCGAGATTGAGCAAACTACCGTTGCTGGCCGCCCTGCAGGCAATGCGACTCGGGCAGCCGTTACGCATTACACGCCCTCGATGCGCCGTTGGTATTCTACGACGCTCTCGGCATAGTAACGATTGGGCACCGCATGATTACCCACCATCATTTCGATCAGATACGGGCCGTCATGTTCGGCGGCGGCCGCCAGCGCCCGATCCAACTCATCCAGCGTCGCAGCCTTGGCCGCCGCGACGCCCAGACTGTTGGCAAACGCCTGCCAGTCGTGATTCGGTAATGCGGTGTAATCGGCGGATATGCCGCGATTTTGCAAGGTATCAATATGCATCGCGCCATGGGCACAGTTATTCATCACCACAAAGGTCATCTTGACCCGATAGCGCGCCGCCGTCTGGATTTCGATGCCGTGCATCAACATGCAGCCGTCGCCGGTCACCACCAGACAATCGCGATGCGGCGCCGCCAGCTTGATGCCGATGCCGGCACAAATCGCCCACCCCATCGGCGCCAGCGAGCTGGAGGTGTGATAATCACCGCCACCGTTGCTGTGCCAGTGGTGTGCCATGAAGATGCGGTGTGCGCCGGAATCGACCACCACGTTGGCATCCGGCGCAAAGTGACTGCGCAGGCGCTTGATGGCATCTCCGGGATAAAGAGCGGTTTCGCCTGTTACGGTGCGTGCCGGCAGATCCGGCGGCGGCAGCTCGAGCGGCAGCCGACTGACGTGCTCCATCCACTGCATGCGCAGTTTAATGATGCTGGCCAGATGAGCATCGTCATCCGCCACCGCATTCAGCAGCCGTTGCAGCGATCCGCTCAGGCTGGAGAAGATCTGTACGTCCGGCTGGTAATGGGAACTGGCCTTGTCAAAGTCCTCGTCGAGCACCACCAGCGTTTTGCTACCGTGTAATTTTGCGCTCCAGTTCAAACTGTCGCGCTGGCCGAGATCGCAGCCCAGCACCAGCAGTACGTCGACCTCATCACCGTTGAGCGTCTCTACCGCTCGGGTGTGGCCGGCAAAGCCGTACAATCCCAGCGCCAGCGGATGGCCTTCGGGGAAAGCGCCCTTTCCACCCAGGGTAGTCGCGACCGGCAGTTGGTACTTTTCCGCCACCCTCAGCAGCAGTGCGGCGTCTTGCGGGTTGTTTACCCGACTGCCGACCAGACAGGCAATATTCAGGCCGCGTAGCAGGTAATCGTCCAGAATGCCCTCCAGCGCCGCGTGATCCACCGCCGTTTCACGGCACACCGGCGCACGCGGCGACACAGGCCGTTCAACCTCACCCCATGACCGTTTCTGCATGTCCACCGGCACGCTGAGGTAAGCGCGGCCTTTGCGCTGACCGTTGAGGCACGACAGACTGCGGCGCAGTTCATGCGGCAAGGTCAGGTTGTTTTTTACTTCGATCGCCGCAGAGAGCAAGGGTTTGACGATGGTCAGCTCATCGATGCCGCTGTTGCTGCCGTCCTGGAATGCCCCCTGCGCTTCGTGGTGGGTGGCGATACCGCCAGCCAGGTACAACACCGGGATTTTATCTGCCTGCGCCGCTGCCATCGCCGGCAGAAAATTCATGGTGCCAGGGCCGGAAATCCCCAGACAGACGCCGAATTTACCACTGGCACGGGCGTAGCCATCGGCCATAAAGCCACAGGCCGTTTCGTGCGCCCCAACGATGCCGGCAATGGTCGAACCTTCGATCGATTTGATCAGCGGATAGATCAGTTTGCCGGGTACCAGAAAGATGTGTTGAATGTCACGTGCTGCCAGCGCCTGAATAATCGCATCCGCATTATTGGTCTGTGCGGTTTTGTGGTCGGAAGAAACGGTAACGCTGACACCGTTCGCGGTCGCCAGAGCCACCGGGGTGTACATGTTCTCTGCGTGAGACTCCATGGTTTAATGTCCAATCAAGAGGGGAAATTCGAGCGCATCCCTTCAGGTGGAAACCCCGGTAGAGACAGGCTCTTATAAATGTGCGCCAGATCACAGCATAAGCGTTGAGTAGCATAAGGTTTGGTAGGTAAAAATAAAGATGCAAAATTGCTTCTCAATGATGCAATTATTCATATCCTGAAACATAATAAATAATTATGATACGGATGCCTCATTTTTGGCGCAAGTCGCTCGTCAAGCCCGCTGACGCCAGCAAAAACCGCGCCGTATCCGGAAAAAGCGATAAAAAGGAAACAACATGATGAATTGGGATGACGCACGCTTCTTCCTGGCGGTGGCGCGCTGCGGCACGTTACGCAAAGCCGCGCATGAACTCCATGTTGATCAGGCCACCGTCGGTCGGCGTATCGCCGCTTTTGAAGAAGCCCTGGGCTCAAAGCTGTTCATTCGCACGCCAAAATCGTTCTCACTCAGCCCGTTGGGCGAGGAAATGCTGGCAGACGTAATGAACATGGAAAATGCGGTACAGGCCATCGGTCGCAAAGCAACCAGCGGTGACGACAGCCTGTGTGGCAACGTGCGCATTGCGACTACCGATACCATGGCCGAAGCGTTTGTCATTCCCGCACTCAGGTATCTGCGTGAACGGCATCCGCAGATCACCGTCACCCTGCTGACCGCGGTGAATATTTCCGATATTTCGTATCGCGGCGCCGATCTGGCGATCCGCGGTGCAAGACCGGATTCCGACGAGCTGATCATCAAGCGGATGGCCACCATCGAAATGGGGCTGTATGCCACCCAGGACTATCTCGACAAGCACGGCGTTCCACTCAAGGGCGACCACCTGCGTGGTCACGATCTGCTGATGTTCCCACGTGAACTGGTACCGCGCCACTGGAACGACTTTTGCGGCGAAACGCTGATCAACCCCAACGTGGTGCTGCAATGCAATTCGCAGCTGTTGCTGCGCTCTGCCACTCGCAACGGACTTGGCATCGGGCTGCTGTCATCGTTTCTGGCGGATGAGGATCCGGATTTGGTGCGTATCTTCCCGGACAGCAAGGACTGGGTGGATATCTGGCTGGTACTGCATCCCGATTTGCAACGGGCTGCCCGAGTGCGGGCGGTAGTTTCCGCACTGGAAGAGGCATTTACACACTATCCCCACTGACGACCCGAGGGTCTCTGGAAGGCCGGTAGGACAAGCTCCTGCCGCCCGACGTTTTCCACAGTGCACTGCCAATATCAGACAGCACGACAGCTGTCGCCGACGGCAGATGACGCTGTAATCTCATCCTCTACCAATAAAAAAAGGTCGCCGAAGCGACCTTTTTACTGCCTGAGTCAGACTTAGAACGTCGGTTGCGCCATCTGTACCAGCGTAATCAACGGCTGCGGATAGATACCGAGAATCAGCACCAACGCGGCAGAAATCAGCACCACCACCCCGCCGGCAGTCAGCGCCCAGTTGTTCGGCGTATCGCGCGACAGGGTTTCCGGCGCGCTGAGGAACAGACTGACGGTCACGCGCAGGTAGTAGTACAAACCGATGGCGCTGCCCAGCACCACGGCACCGGTCAGCCACCACAGCTGTGCGCTGACGCCCATCGCGATAACGAAGAACTTGCCAATAAAGCCCAGCGTCATCGGGATACCGGCCAGTGACAGCATCATCACCGTCATTACCGCCGACAGGATAGGCTTGTGCCAGAACAGGCCGCGGTAGGAGAACAGCGAATCTGCATCCGGGCCACGGTACGGGCTGGACATCAGACTGACGACGCCGAACGCCCCCAGGCTGCTGAACAGGTAACCGGCCAGATAGACCCCGGCGGTTTCCAGCGCCAGCTGATGGGTTTGCACCGCCACCAGCGCCACCAGCAGGTAACCGAGGTGGGCGATGGAGGAATAACCCAGCAGACGTTTGATGTTGGTCTGGCTGATGGCCATCAGGTTGCCGAACAGAATCGAACACACCGCGATGATCGACAGCACCATGCGTAACGCTTCGTTATCCGCCGCCGGCGCGTACAGGAACAGACGCATCACCACGGCGAAGATCGCAATCTTGCTGGCGGTTGCCAGGAAGGTTGAAACCGGCGCAGGCGCGCCCTGATACACGTCCGGCGTCCACAGTTGGAACGGTACCAGCGACAGTTTGAAGCCCAGACCGACGATCATCATGCCCATACCGGCCAGGATCAGCGGCTGGTGCATCATGTTTTCACCGAGGCTCTTGCCGAGACCGGCCATCGACAGATCGCCGGATTCGGCGTACAGCAGCGCCATGCCGAACAGCAGGAAGCTGGAGGCGGCAGCGGACAGCAGCATGTACTTGATGGCGGCTTCCAGTGGACGCTTCTGACGATAGGCATAACCCACCAGCCCAAACAGCGGCAGCGAGATCAGTTCAATACCGATGAACAGCGACGCCAGATGGTTGGCGCTCGCCAGCAGAATGCCCCCCATGGCGGCAATCAGCACCAGCAGGTAGAACTCTTCGCGGTTGTCCGGATAACCAACCAGCCACGGATAGGCGAAAGTACAGGTGGCCAGACTCGCCAGCAGCACCAGCCCGGTATAGAAGATCGAATAACCGTCCACCCGCAGCAGCGGTGTGACGTCCATTGGGCCGGCCTGGCCAACAAAGTACAAAGAAAGCAGCGCCAGGTTGAGGCCAATGACGGTCAGGGTGGCGTTGATAAAGTGGTCGCGTCGCCACGCAATGCTTAGCATCACAACCACTACCGTCAATCCGACGATCAACAGCGGCAACAGTGCGATCAGTTGTTGAGGAGTTATTGTCATGGCGAATTACGGCCTTGTTGTTGAAATTGCAGAAACTGACGAACCAAACCAGTGTTGCACGTTGCTCATCGCAGCGGCAGACGTGTCCAGCACCGGCTGCGGGTAGAAGCCCAGCAGTACCAGCAGAACCACCAGCAGCAGAATGATGAACAGTTCGCGCGCGGTCATGCCCGGCAACGGCTGGTCAGATTTCGGTGCGCCATAGTACGCACGCTGCATCATGATCAACGAGTAGACCGAGGCAAACACCAGACCGAAGGTGGAAATCACCGTGATCACCGGAACAACCTGGAAGCTGCCAAACAGGATCATGAATTCGCCGACGAAGTTACCGGTCCCCGGCATGCCGAGGGTAGCAACCGCGAAGAACAGCGACAGCGCAGGAATGAACTTGATGCGCCCCCACAGGCCACCCATCTGACGCATGTCACGGGTGTGCAGGCGTTCATACAGCTGGCCGCAGATGATGAACATGCCGGCAGCCGACAGGCCGTGGGCAATCATCTGAATCACCGCGCCCTGGTAAGCCAGCTGGCTGCCGGTGTAGATGGCAATCAGCACGAAGCCCATATGGGACACCGAGGTGTAGGCGATCAGGCGTTTGATATCGGTCTGCGCAAACGCCATCCAGGCGCCGTAGAAGATACCGACCACGCCCAGCCACATGGCGATTGGCGCAAATTCGGCGGAAGCGTTCGGGAACAGCGGCAAACTGAAGCGCAGCAGGCCGTAGGCCGCGGTCTTCAGCAAGATGCCGGCCAGGTCCACCGAACCGGCGGTTGGCGCCTGGCTGTGCGCATCAGGTAACCAGCCGTGCAACGGCACCACCGGCATTTTCACCGCAAATGCGATGAAGAAGCCGAGCATCAACAGGTATTCGATGTTATGCGACATCGGGGTTTTCAGCAGATCTTCGTAGTTGAAGGTCCACACGCCGGTGGCATTGTAGTGAACAAACACCAGCCCCAGAATGGCAATCAGCATCACCAGACCGCTGGCCTGGGTATAGATGAAGAATTTGGTTGCCGCAGTGATGCGGGTTTTGCCGTCTGACGCCTTGTGACCCCACAGTGCGATCAGGAAGTACATCGGCACCAACATCATTTCCCAGAAGAAGAAGAACAGGAACATGTCGATGGCGAGGAACACGCCAATCACGCCGCCAAGGATCCACAGCAGGTTCAGGTGGAAGAAGCCCTGATATTTCTGGATTTCACGCCAGGAGCAGAGGATCGCCAGCAGGCCGAGCAGCCCGGTCAGCACCACCATCAGCAGCGACAGGCCGTCCAGCGCCAGGTGCACGGTAATGCCGAAACGCGGGATCCACGGCAGAATAAACTCGGATTGCCACTGCGGCAGCCCCACCGGTTTGAGCAATGTATAGCCGCCCTGCAACCACAGCTGCAGAGAAAGCGCCAATGTCAGCCCCATTGCGATTAACGCGATCCAACGCGGCACCTTGCTGCCAAAACGTTCGCACTGCCAGCACAGCAGACCGCCGATAAAGGGGATAAGAATTAGCCAAGGTAATAGCATGGCGTTTTGTGTCCCTTATTCTACCGTTGTCTTTCACGTTATGGCGTTGTTGGCCTGGTTTGCTCACCCCGGCCGCTTACTTGAGTAAGTTCCCGGAGATACACCCACTTGCCACCTGACCACAACGCGAAATTCACACGGTATAAAACATTCCGCATAACACCGAGTTAACGGATGCTACGCCCGATAATTGCATCTGTTGAAATTAGCCATACCCTAAATAATTGCAGTTGCATCAAGGCGGCGGGTCTGTAAGTCCCCGGCGACAGAGAAAACTCTATGACCGGGACTACAGGTGGAGCCAACAACGATGCCGCTTCAAGTATGCCGGGTATATTTAAACCAAAATCAACAGCGCCAATACGACCACTGCACCCACACCCATAGAGGCGATGTACCAGCGTACCTGCCCGTTTTCGCTGACCGTCAGGCCTCGGTTCCCCCAGCGGGAGAACACGGCCGGTATGTTCATCAGCGAGTTCAACGGATCGCTTTGCAGCAGGCGTGCAATGCCCAGGTAAGGCTTGACGAATACCTTGTCATACAGCCAGTCGAAGCCCCAGGCATGGAACCACCAGGTCGAGAAGAAACGACCCGGCGCGCTGTTGGCAACTGCGCTAACCAGGCTGCGTTTGCCCAGCCACAGCGCGGCCGCCAGCAGAATACCGACGATCGCCACCACCCCGGAGGTGATTTCAAGCGTCAGCACGCTGCCATGCGCCAGTTCGGTGGTGGCTGGCAATACGCCGTGCAATGGCGGCACGATCATCGCGCCCACAAAGGTCGATAGCACCAGCAACACCAGCAGCGGCAGGTGATGGGTAATCCCCTTGCCGGCATGCGCCTTGATCTTCTCTTCGCCATGGAACACGATGAAAATCATACGGAAGGTATACAGCGAGGTCATAAATGCACCGACCAGGCCGGCAATCATCAGATTGAGGTGACCATTGGCCATTGCCCCCGCCAGGATTTCGTCCTTACTGAAGAAGCCTGCGGTGACCAGCGGCAACGCCGACAGCGCCGCGCCCCCCACCAGGAAGCAGACATACACCAGCGGAATACTCTTGCGCAGGCCACCCATTTTGAAGATGTTTTGCTCATGATGGCAGGCGAGGATCACCGAACCGGACGACAGGAACAGCAGCGCCTTGAAGAACGCATGCGTCATCAGGTGGAAAATCGCCGCATCCCACGCCTGTACGCCCAGCGCCAGGAACATGTAGCCAATCTGGCTCATGGTGGAATAGGCCAGCACGCGTTTGATGTCGGTCTGTACCAGTGCGGCAAAACCGGCCAGCAGCAGCGTTACCGCCCCCACGATACCCACCAGGTGCAGCACTTCCGGCGCCATCAGGAACAGGCCGTGCGTACGGGCGATCAGGTAAACGCCCGCGGTCACCATGGTAGCGGCGTGGATCAGCGCAGACACCGGCGTCGGGCCGGCCATCGCATCGGCCAACCAGGTTTGCAACGGCAGCTGTGCGGATTTACCGACCGCGCCGCCCAGCAGCATCAGCGTCGCCCAGGTAATGGCGGTATCACCCACCGCCAGTTTCTGCGGTGCCAGCACCATCAGTTCGCGGATGTTCAGCGTGCCCAGTTCGTGATACAGAATGAACAGTGCAAACGCCAGGAACACGTCGCCGACGCGGGTGACGATAAATGCTTTCATCGCCGCAGCGCCGTTGGCCGGATCCTTGTAATAGAAGCCGATCAGCAGGTAACTGCACAGCCCCACCCCTTCCCAGCCCAGGTACATCAGCAGCAGGTTATCCGCCAGCACCAATACCACCATGCTGGCGATAAACAGGTTGGTGTAGGCGAAGAAGCGCGAGTACCCCTCTTCACCGCGCATGTACCAGGAGGCAAACATGTGGATGAAGAAGCCGACGCCGGTAACCACCGACAGCATGGTCAGCGACAGGCCGTCCAACACCAGCGTGACGCCGATATTGAAGTTATCCACCGCCATCCAGGTCCACAGATGCTGCTCGAACAGCGGCACGCCCGCGGCTTTTTGACTGAGGAAGTCCATCGCCACATACACCGTGACCAGCGCAGCCAGGCCGATGGAACCGACGCCGACGGTCGCCGACGCGTTCTCGGACCAGCGGCCACGGGAAAATGCCAACAGCAGGAAGCCGATCAGCGGCAGCAGAATAGTTAAATATAATAGGTTCATCCGCGCATCTCACTGACAGTATCGATATTCAGGGTATGACGACGACGGTACAGCTGCAGCAGCAACGCCAGACCAATACTGGCCTCGGCTGCCGCCAGGCTGATCGCCAGGATGTACATCACCTGCCCGTCCGCCTGGCCCCAGTAGCTTCCCGCCACGATAAACGCCAACGCCGCAGCGTTGATCATCACTTCCAGACTGATCAGCATAAACAGCAGATTACGGCGAATCAGCAACCCGGTCAGCCCGAGCACAAACAAAATTGCCGCCAGAATCAGTCCATGTTGAAGAGGGATCATGCTTGCTCCTCCGATTTTCTTTTCGCCATCTCACCGCTGGCCGAGGTGCTGCTCAGCACTTCGCCCGGCTTGTGTTCGCGGCCAATGTGGAAGGCAACCACCAGCCCCGCCAACAGCAGCATTGAAGCCAGTTCAACCGCCAGCACGTAAGGGCCGAACAGGCTGATGCCGACCGCCTTGGCGTCGACCATCTCGCCGCTGATGCCCTGGTCGGACACGCTGCGAATGGCAACGATCAATACCACCAGCAGGATCAGCGACAGCAGTCCCGGTCCAATCCATAGCGACGGTTTTAGCCATTCGCGCTCTTGCTGCTGAACCGCATTACCCAGGTTCAGCATCATCACCACGAACACGAACAGCACCATAATGGCGCCGGCATAGACGATGATTTCCAACGCGGCGGCAAAATAGGCGCCCAATGAGAAGAACACTGCCGAGATCGCCAACAGCGAGACGATCAGATACAGCAACGCATGCACAGGATTGGTATGCGAGATCACGCGAATAGTCGCGAGAATCGCTATCAAACCTGCCAGATAAAATGCAATTTCCATGCTTGCTGGCTCCTTACGGCAACAGGCTTTTGACGTCGATCGGCTTGGCTTCGTTTTCGGCTTCGCCTTTCGCTTTGCCGTCAATTGCCATACCGGCCATCCGGTAGAAGTTATATTCCGGATATTTACCCGGGCCCGAGATCAGCAGATCTTCTTTTTCATACACCAGATCCTGGCGTTTGAACTCGCCCATTTCGAAATCCGGCGTCAGCTGGATCGCGGTGGTTGGGCAGGCTTCTTCGCACAGGCCGCAGAAAATGCAGCGCGAGAAGTTGATGCGGAAGAATTCCGGATACCAGCGACCATCTTTCTGCTCGGCCTTTTGCAGCGAAATACAGCCCACCGGGCAGGCAACCGCGCACAGGTTACAGGCTACGCAGCGCTCTTCGCCGTCCGGATCGCGCGTCAGCACGATGCGGCCGCGGTAGCGTGGCGGCAGGTTCACCGGCTCTTCCGGATACATGCGGGTTTCGCGCTTGGCGAAGGCATGCAGGCCAATCATCCAAATGCTGCGCACCTGGGTGCCGAAACCAACCACTAACTCTTTCAATGTCATGGTTTATTCACCCCTTATTGAGCGTTGTACAAAATGACCGCAGCGGTCGCCAGCAGGTTCAGCAGCGTCAACGGCAGGCACACTTTCCAGCCGAAGGACATCACCTGGTCATAACGCGGACGCGGCAGAGCAGCACGAATCAGAATGAACATCATCATGAAGAAAGCCGTTTTCAACGCGAACCAGATGAACGGTGGCAGGAACGGACCCTGCCAGCCACCGAAGAACAACGTCACAATCAGGGCCGAAACGGTAACGATACCGATGTATTCACCGACGAAGAACAGACCGAACTTCATCCCGGAATATTCAATGTGGTAACCGTCAGCCAGCTCCTGCTCCGCTTCCGGTTGGTCAAACGGGTGGCGGTGACACACCGCGACGCCGGCAATGGCAAAGGTCACGAAACCAAAGAATTGCGGAATGACGTTCCAGACGTGAGCCTGTGACTCGACGATGGCCTGCATGTTGAACGAACCTGCCTGCGCCACCACGCCCATCAGCGACAGGCCGAGAAACACCTCGTAGCTCAGGGTTTGTGCCGAAGCACGCATCGCCCCCAACAGCGAGTATTTGTTGTTGCTCGACCAGCCGGCGAACAGCACGGCGTATACCGCCAGGCCAGCCATCATCAGGAAGAACAGAATACCGATGTTGAGATCGGACACCGCCCAGGTCGGACTGACCGGGACGATGGCAAATGCCAGCAACAGGGAAGTAAAGGCGATCATCGGCGCCAGGGTGAAGATCACCCGGTCGGAGAATTTCGGTACCCAGTCTTCCTTGAAGAACATTTTGATCATGTCGGCAACCAGCTGCAGCGAGCCGCCCCAGCCGACACGGTTAGGTCCATAACGGTTTTGGAACAGCCCGAGCAGACGGCGTTCGCCGAAGCTCATAAAGGCGCCGCAGCTCACCACCACCAGCAGGATAACCACCGCTTTCAAAATGGCGATCAGCACATCGATCACCTCAGGGGTAAACCAGCTCATCGTGCCGCCTCCCGCAGATTTTCAACCGTTGCACCCACCAGCACCGGCGGGATCCCTGGCAAGCCGAGCGGCAAACCAACCTGACCCTGAGACAGGGTTTCACTCAGCCGCACCGGCAGACGCAGCGTCTGACCCGCACAGTTGAACTCCACCATACTGCCTTCGTTAACGCCCAACTGCGCGGCGTCGGCCGGGTTAACCATCGCGTACGCCTGCGGCATGCGCTGCTGGATAACCTGCGAGCGCTGCGACATTTCATCGCTGCCAAACAGGTGATAATACGGCGCCACACGCCAGCCTTGCGCCTCGAAGGCGGTCGGTACGCTGGTGAAGTAGTCGAGGTTGCCCTCCCCTGCTTCGATCAGACGCACGCCCGGATCGCCATGACGCAACTTGCCGCCCACTTCGGCCTGGAACTTGTTCCACGCCTGCGGTGAGTTCCAGCCCGGTGCCCAGGCAAACGGAATTTGCTGCCGATCGGCCAGCGGGTTGTTGTTCCCTTCCATCGAGAAGGCGAACATGGTGTCTTTGTCCTGCGGCTGACGCGGCTCGTGCACGCTGATGTCTGCGCGCATCGCGGTGCGTCCGCTGTAACGGTGCGGTGAACGCGCCAGTTTCTGCCCACGGATGCGGAACGAAGCGTCCGGTGCGGCATCCTTGATGCCTTGCAGCTGCGGCAATGCCTCGACGCAGGCGGCGATCACGTGATCGAGCTGCGTCCAGTCAACCTGACGGCTGGTGTAGGTGGAATGCAGCGAATGCATCCAGCGCCAGCTTTCCAGCATTTCGGTACGGACGTTTTTCTTCGCGTCATCGTAGTAGGCCGGATCGTAAACCTGGAAGAAACGCTGCGCGCGGCCTTCCTGGTTGACCAGCGTGCCATCGCTTTCGGCAAAGCTGGCCGACGACAGCACCAGATTGGCCTTGTCCATAATGGCGGTGCGTTGGTGATCGGCAACGATCAGGTTGCTGACCTGCGCCAGTGCCGCTTCGATCCTGGCTGCCGGTGCATGACGATAAAGATCGTTTTCCATCACGATGGCGGTATCGGCGGCGCCCGTTGCCAGCTGTTCCAACGCCTGATCGAGCGAACCGCCGCCGATCATCGCCAGCCCCATGCTGTTGGCCGCGCCGGCCACAAAGGTAATACCGACGTCAGAACCGCGACCTTTCAACGCCTTGGCGATGTTGGCCGCCGCTTTGATGATTGCTTCACTGCCGGCGTTGCTGCCGGTGACGATCAGCGGTTTGCGCGCATCGGTCAGCGCCTGCACGATAATCGCCACCTTCTTGTGCAAGTCATCGGCCAGACCATCCACCGCTGGCGCGGCGTTGTCCAGCGCGTGAGCGATGGCGAAGCCGAGGCGAGCCTGCTCATCGACCGGTGCACGGTAGTTCCAGGCCGCAATGTCGTCCATACGGGTATTGTCGACGTTGGTGATGAACAGCGGGTGTTTGGCGTGCTGACCAATGTTCTGCACTGCCGCGATCTGCCAGTCGGCAACGCGTTGCGCCGCAGCCATGGCCCGCGCCTTGCCCTTCACCGCCTGACGCACCGACAGCGCGATGCGCGCGCCTGTCTGGGTCAGATCTTCACCCAGCACCAGCACCGCATCGTAATCTTCGATTTCGCGCAGCGCCGGCGTATAAACGCCGCTGTTTTTCAGCACGTCGAGCATCAGCGCCAGACGCGATTGTTCCGCCTGGGCGATACCGGTGTAAAAGTTCTCGGCGCCGACCAGTTCACGCAACGCGAAGTTGCTTTCCACGCTGGCGCGCGGCGAGCCGATGCCGATGGTTTTCTTCGCCTGACGCAGAATGTCTGCCGCGCCCTGCATCGCCTGCTCGGCGTTCAGGGTGATCCAGTCATCGCCACGCAACTGCTGCGGCTGACGTGGACGGTCGTCCAGATTGACGTAGCCGTAGCCGAAACGGCCGCGGTCGCACAGGAAGTAATGGTTCACGCTGCCGTTGTAACGGTTTTCAATACGACGCAGTTCGCCGTAGCGCTCGCCTGGGCTGGTGTTGCAACCCACGCTGCACTGCTGGCAGATGCTTGGCGCAAACTGCATGTCCCATTTACGGTTATAGCGTTCGGAGTGGGTTTTGTCGGTGAAGACCCCGGTAGGGCACACTTCCACCAGGTTACCGGAAAACTCGCTTTCCAGCGTGCCGCTTTCCGGACGGCCAAAGTAGACGTTGTCGTGTGCGCCATACACTCCCAGATCGGTACCGTCGGCATAATCCTTGTAGTAGCGTACGCAGCGGTAGCAGGCGATGCAGCGGTTCATCTCGTGCGAGATAAACGGCCCCAGGTCCTGATTCTGGTGAGTACGCTTGGTGAAGCGATAGCGACGGAAACTGTGGCCGGTCATCACCGTCATATCCTGCAGGTGACAGTTGCCGCCCTCTTCGCACACCGGACAGTCGTGTGGGTGGTTGGTCATCAACCATTCAACCACGCTCTCACGGAACTGTTTGGCTTCTTCGTCGTCAATGGAAATGAAGGTTCCATCGGCCGCCGGTGTCATACATGACATCACCAAACGGCCGCGCGTATCTTCCGCGTTTTGGTATTGCTTTACCGCACATTGGCGGCAAGCGCCGACGCTTCCCAGCGCCGGATGCCAGCAAAAGTAAGGAATATCGAGGCCGAGGGAGAGACACGCCTGCAACAGGTTGTCGGCTCCATCTACGTCGTATTCTTTGCCGTCTACATGAATCGTAGCCATAGTCAGCATGCTTCCAATTTGCCTGAAATAACCTTCATCCTTTACGCCGCTGCCGTGTTGGCTGTCCTCGTTCACACCGGTCATTGCAATAAAACTTCCGGTGCTTCTCTCGGTTGCCGCCTTGCCGCAACGCAAATGCTTAGATTATTTCCAAGCGTTAATTATAAAATTCTGCTTAATCAACAAGCCGAGAGGCTCTGTTCGACGCCCCTCATCCTGCCAAAATAGTTACCAGCGCTGTTTCAACAAGTTGTTCGCCTGGATGCCGCCAATGGCGTGTGCATTGCTAAATTGCTGCACTTTGATCCCGGCTTCGAACTCGTCACGGAAATATTTAATTGCGCTTTGCAGTGGCTCTACGGCACCTGGCGCATGGGCGCAGAAGGTTTTGCCCGGGCCAAGGAAACGGCACAGCTGTTCAAGGGTTTCAATATCCCCCGGCTGGCCTTCGCCGTTTTCCAATGCGCGCAGGATCTTCACGCTCCACGGCAGGCCGTCGCGGCACGGCGTACACCAGCCACAGGACTCGCGGGCGAAGAACTCTTCCAGGTTGCGCACCAGAGGCACCATGCCGATTTCGTGATCCACCGCCATCGCCAGCGCGGTACCCAGACGGCTGCCAGCCTTGCCGATGTTCTCGAAGTCCATCGGCAGATCGAGGTGGTCAGCGGTCAGGAAGTCGGTTCCTGCGCCACCCGGTTGCCAGGCCTTGAACTTCAGGCCATCACGCATACCGCCGGCGTAATCTTCCAGAATCTCGCGCGCGGTGGTGCCAAACGGCAGCTCCCAGACGCCCGGATTTTTCACCCGGCCGGAGAAGCCCATCAGTTTGGTACCGGCGTCGTTGCTCTTGCCGGCGGAAATACCCTTGTACCAGTCCACGCCGTTCGCCAGGATCGCCGGGACGTTGCACAGGGTTTCCACGTTGTTGACGCAGGTCGGCTTGCCCCATACGCCAGCAGAGGCCGGGAACGGTGGCTTGGAGCGCGGGTTGGCGCGGCGGCCTTCCAGCGAGTTGATCAGCGCGGTTTCTTCACCGCAGATATAGCGGCCGGCGCCGGTGTGCACGAACAGCTCAAAGTCGAATCCGCTGCCCATGATGTTTTTGCCCAGCAGGCCGGCTTCGGTCGCTTCGGCGATGGCGCGACGCAGGTGCACCGCCGCTTCGACGTATTCGCCACGCAGGAAGATATAGCCACGATAGGCTTTCAGCGCAAAGGCCGAAATCAGCATGCCTTCCACCAGCAGGTGCGGCAGCTGTTCCATCAACAGGCGATCCTTGTAGGTGCCCGGCTCCATTTCATCGGCGTTACACAGCAGGTAACGGATGTTCATGGATTCGTCTTTTGGCATCAGGCTCCACTTCAGACCGGTGGAAAAGCCCGCGCCGCCACGGCCTTTCAACCCGGCGTCTTTTACCAGGTTGACTATCTCGTCGGGTGCCAGCCCCTTGATGGCCTTTTCTGCCCCCGCGTAGCCGTTTTTGCTGCGGTACTCATCCAGCCATACCGGCTGTTTGTCATCGCGCAGTCGCCAGGTCAGCGGGTGCATCTCGGGAGTGCGTACAATGTCTTTGATCATTGATACTGCTCCAGTAGATTTTCGATGTCTTCAGGCTTCAGCTGACTGTGAGTATCCTCATCAATCATCATGGTCGGCCCTTTGTCGCAGTTGCCCAGGCAGCAGGTTGGCAGCAGGGTGAAACGGCCATCGCCGGTGGTTTGGCCCGGCTTGATGTTCAGTTTCTTTTCGATGGCGGCCTGAATGCCCTGATACCCGGTGATGTGGCAGACCACGCTGTCACAATAACGGATAACGTGACGCCCTACCGGCTGACGGAAAATCTGGCTGTAGAACGTGGCCACGCCTTCTACGTCGCTGGCAGGTATGCCCAGCACGTCTGCGATGGCGTAAATCGCCCCATCGGGAACCCAACCGCGTTTCTTCTGCACGATTTTCAGTGCTTCGATAGACGCGGCGCGTGGATCCTCGTAATGGTGCTTTTCGTGCTCGATCGCATCACGTTCTTCAGCGCTCAATTCGAATGCATCAGCGCCGCTCTGGGGAGCGGCTGCATTGATCGGCTCTAGAGCATCGTTGCTCACGTGACTGTCTTTTTGAAAGTGCATAGTTAGCGGTCCACATCTGACATTACAAAGTCGATACTACCCAGATAGACGATCAGGTCAGAGACCAGGCTGCCACGGATAACCGCCGGGATTTGCTGCAGGTGAGCAAAACTTGGTGTACGTACCCGGGTACGGTAGCTCATGGTGCTGCCGTCGCTGGTCAGGTAGTAGCTGTTGATCCCTTTGGTGGCTTCAATCATCTGGAATGATTCGTTGGCTGGCATCACCGGGCCCCAGGAAACCTGAAGGAAGTGGGTGATCAGCGTTTCAATGTGCTGCAGCGTGCGCTCTTTCGGCGGTGGCGTAGTCAGCGGGTGATCGGCCTTGAACGGGCCTTCCGGCATGTTGTTCAGGCACTGCTCCAGGATACGCAGACTCTGGCGCAGCTCTTCCACCTTCAGCATTACGCGGGTATAGCAGTCGCTGTTACCGTCGCCGATCGGCACATCGAAATCGAAGTTTTCATAGCCTGAATACGGGCGCCATTTACGTACGTCGAACTCGACGCCAGTAGCGCGCAGGCCGGCGCCGGTGACGCCCCACTCCAACGCCTCTTTGGCATTGTAAGACGCCACGCCGACCGAACGCCCCTTCAGAATGGTGTTCTGCAACGCGGCCTTGACGTAGGAATCCAGACGCTTTGGCATCCATTCGAGGAATTCACGCAGCAGGCGATCCCAGCCGCGTGGCAGGTCATGCGCTACGCCACCGATGCGGAACCAGGCCGGGTGCATGCGGAAACCGGTAATCGCTTCCACCAGATCGTAGATTTTCTGACGGTCGGTAAAGGCGAAGAACACCGGGGTCATGGCGCCGACGTCTTGAATAAAGGTACTGATGTACAGCAGATGGCTGTTGATGCGGAACAGTTCGGACAGCATCACGCGGATGACGTCAACACGCTCCGGCACCTTGATACCGGCCAGTTTTTCTACCGCCAGTACGTAAGGCATTTCATTGACGCAGCCACCGAGGTATTCGATACGGTCGGTGTACGGAATATAGCTGTGCCATGACTGGCGCTCGCCCATTTTCTCCGCGCCGCGGTGGTGATAGCCGATATCCGGTACGCAGTCGACGATCTCTTCACCGTCCAGTTGCAAAATGATGCGGAAGGCACCGTGCGCCGACGGGTGGTTCGGGCCGAGGTTAAGGAACATGAAGTCCTCGTTCTCGGTGCCGCGTTTCATGCCCCACTCTTCCGGCTTGAAGGTCAGCGACTCCATCTCCAGATCTTCTTTCTGTTTGGTCAACACAAACGGATCGAATTCGGTGGCGCGCGCCGGATAATCCTTGCGCAGCGGATGGCCTTCCCAGGTCTGCGGCATCATGATGCGCGACAGGTGCGGGTGACCGTCAAAGGTAATGCCGAACATTTCCCACGTCTCGCGCTCGTACCAGTTGGCGTTCGGGAACACCTTGGTCGCGGTCGGCACGTGCAAGTCTTTTTCAGACAGCGCCACCTTCAGCATGATATCGCGGTTGCGTTCGATGGAAATCAGATGATAGAAAACAGAAAAATCCGCGGCAGGCAGACCCTGGCGGTGGGTGCGAAGACGTTCGTCGACGCCATGCAGATCGAACAGCATGACGTACGGCTTCGGCTGTTTTCTCAAAAACGTCATTACTTCCAGGAGCTGCTCGGCCTTGACCCATACCACGGGCATTCCGGTACGGGTGGGTTGAACAGTAAAGGCTTCCGGCCCAAAACGGTTGCGCAGTTCGCCAATCACCGGATCGTCAAGATGATCGCGGGTGTGCCAGGCTGGCAAAGCGTCGTGCGTCGTTAAATCTGTCATAATATTTTTCACCACACTAAAGGGTCAAATCGCTGCAAGCTTAACTTTCGCTGTGTTAACCAATAGCGCATCAAGATGGACGTAACATGACCGTCTTAAATCTCGTCAGGCGTCCGCAGGTTGGTCACTGCGATACGTTCGCCGTGTTTACGTTCTCTTTCCGACTGCATATTGGCCCGGTAGACGCCTTGATCGCCCACGACCCACGACAGTGGACGGCGTTCTTTACCGATGGATTCTTGCAGCAGCAGCAGCGCCTGCATATAAGCTTCTGGGCGCGGTGGGCAGCCAGGAATGTACACGTCGACCGGCAGGAACTTGTCCACGCCCTGTACCACGGAATAAATATCGTACATGCCGCCGGAATTGGCACAGGCTCCCATGGAAATAACCCACTTCGGCTCCAGCATTTGTTCATACAAACGCTGAATGACTGGGGCCATTTTGGTAAAGCAGGTACCTGCGACCACCATAAAGTCAGCCTGACGTGGCGACGCACGCAGAACTTCCGCACCGAAACGCGCCACGTCATGAACGGCGGTAAACGAGGTCACCATTTCCACATAACAGCACGAAAGGCCGAAGTTATACGGCCAGAGAGAGTTTTTACGCCCCCAGTTCACCATGTCATGCAATGCATGTTCGAGTTTACCCATGTAAACCGTGCGGTGAACCTGCTGTTCCAGAGGATCGGCAACGATCTCCTGTTGTTGCAGGGGGTAACGGTCGTTCTCACCGTTCGGGTCTATGCGGGTGAGCGTATAGTCCATCTTAATGCCTCGTTTTAAACCACAAATGAATTACTGCGGATGACTGTTGGCGGCTTTAGTAATTTTGCCCGGCTTGCTCTGACCGCGGGAACGCGACGGAGTCCAATCCAATGCGCCAATACGCACCAGATAAACCAAACCTGCCAATAGCACCAAAATGAAAATGGCGGCTTCGATAAAGCCAATCCAGCCGGTTTCGCGGATCGCGACGGACCAGGCGTAGAGATATAAGGCTTCTACATCGAAAATGACGAAGAACATGGCCACCAGATAGAACTTGGCGGAAAGGCGCATGCGCGCCGTACCGACCGAGTCGATACCGGATTCAAACGGGGTGTTTTTGGCGCGCGCCCGGGCTCTCCCGCCCAGGAAGAACGCACCGAGCAGCATTAAGCCGCACAGCCCGATGGCCATGACAAGAAATACGGCGAACGCC
Organism: Serratia sp. Sp408; assembly: GCF_057180665.1. Lineage (NCBI taxonomy): Bacteria > Pseudomonadati > Pseudomonadota > Gammaproteobacteria > Enterobacterales > Yersiniaceae > Serratia > Serratia sp. Sp408. The sequence goes on along the minus strand of NZ_JBXUFT010000004.1, from coordinate 162,539 downwards.
CAGTGATGAGCGATAACTTCAGTGGTTGTTGACATACTCTATGCTTACTCATCAAAAGTGGCGTCGATTGCTCTGCTCTTGTGACGGCAGATGTAGCACCACATCGATTTAAGGGAAGGATAAATAACCACACAAAACAGACTGCTTTTACAGTAAGTTAGGCAACGTTTTTACTGTGGGCTTTTTACTCCTTTCTATAACCTTTTGTCAACTTTGACAAAAGTATCTACACATTAGTTTACATACGTATCATTTGATTAACATTTGATGCGCCGGGCTTAGGCTAAATCGTGTCAGTCTTTTGCCGTGTAGAATCAGATAGATATAAACCAAGATGCACATTTCAGTTTTACTATACCATTCTCGCAGGAAATACCTGTTGTTCCACTCACTACCTAGGGGTATTTTTTTGATCCAGGACACGTTTTCGACAGAAATCCTCAACAAAAGTGTGGCTCTTTCACAAAATCGCTCAATTCTGGTGCAAAAAAAGACCGTGCAAAAAATAACAAAATAACCTTATAAACTCCAGGCAATTATACCCTCAGCCTATGGGTTAAAAAATATACAAATCAGGTTTTTATGGTTGAATAGACCGGTTTAACCCCAAGAAAAGCGAATCAAATAACCGCTTCGTAAGAAATTACTTTCGAAATCGCGATAAACCTTACTTTCCTGCTTTAGCGTCCAAAAAAAACCTCTGCCGAAGCAGAGGTTTTATGCGTGACGTCGGCGCTATTCAGCCGTTATTCATCTTCATCTACCGACACGGCGTCATCTTGTGCCGACGACGCGGGCCCGGCAAAACTGTAGCTTTCGTTGCCGTTTTGCACCGCGCTGAAAATCGCCATCGCCAATTCGTTTTCACACTGCATATCCTTGCACAGCGCGTACTGGGTATCCGGCAACGCCGGTAATCCTTCCACGGCGCCAAGCACCCGCAGATCCGGACTCATCATTTCAATCGGCCGCGCGGTAATGCCCAAACCGGCCTTGCATGCCGCTCGCACCGCCGACAGCGTGGAAGCCACGTAGGCTATGCGCCACGGAATGCCGGCCTCGTCCAGATGCTTGATGGCCATCGACCGGAACGGGCTTGGCTCGTCCAGCACCACCAACGGAATCGGCTCGCCTTGCTGATAGTGATAATCGGCAGCGCAATACCATAACGTCGGCGAGGTACGCAGAACGATATGCGGATGCCCGGCGGTATCAACGGTGGTAATCGCCAAATCGACTTCGCCGTTCTTCAGCATGTCGATCATGAACGGACTGCGTTTTACCCGGACGTCAATCGCCAGCTTTGGATAGACCGAAGTCACACGATTAAGCAGGAAAGGCAGGATGGTATCGGCGGTATCATCAGAAGCACCGATAGTCAGAACGCCCTTGATGTTGTTGTACATCAGTGAGGTGCAGGCTTCGTCGTTGAAACGCAGGATTTTCCTGGCGTAGCCGAGCAGCTGGATACCGTGTTCGGTCAGCAACTTATTACGCCCATGACGGGCGAACAACTCTTTACCAACCAATTGCTCTAACCGTTGCATTTGCTGACTGACCGCTGACTGTGTGCGACAAACGGCGACTGCCGCTGCGGCAAAGGTATTCAGATCGGCGACAGCTACAAAGGTTCTCAGCAGATCGAGGTCGAGATTAAGTATCGGACGATTTGCATTAGTCATAGTGTTTTTCTTCACTTTTTAAATTCTATATTTGAAACTACCCTGGTGTATTTCTAAGGCGTCGTTTAAAAGGGACGATGCCTGTTATGACAGTACCCCACTCATAAGTGGAGGGCAAAAAAATTACTTATATTTCGTTACCTCTATCGCTTTTTACCCGGTGACCTATTGCTGATGCTTATCTAACAAGGCGTTAGATCACCACCCAATGTGTTTAATACTGACAGGATCGGCAATTTTACTCGTTGACACCCGGTAATTACCACACTAAACGTGCTGCTTAATTACCCTTTGGTGGCCAAAAACACGGCCGATGCGGATGAAAACATTACGGCTACGTCATGTAGCAAACGGTTCGTTATTAAAGTCTTTAATAAATTCAATTGGTAATAAAAACCCTTGGCGAAACGGCCCGCCGAACGGTAAAAATGTATTAATCGTATTAAGTAAAGCATTTCTAATGTAATTAACGTTTCACCTGCAGTTTGGTGTCGAACGCCGCGCTGCGCTATCAGACTACTCCGGTATTCCCGCCCACTGTTTTTTGCGCCTGGTACACCGGCAACCGGTGCCAGCGTTACCTGTCAATGGGGCAAAAAAACTTTACGCCGCCTGGCGGCGAGTTAGTTTAAAACACCAATGATAGATAATTTTACGAAACTTTATACCACTCAGTGGTTTTACCTGGTTTTATCGTCGTCAAAAACCGCCTTTTGGCCGATCATTTACACCAAAGGCGTCGCCAACCCTTCAAAAGCGCCGGCACCAGGAGTACATTGAACAGGTTGCGGTGTTCCACGGTAGGAGCGCCCTATCCCAGCAAAAGGCTCAACTTTTTATGTCCCCCATTGAGAAATCCAGCAAACTGGACAACGTCTGTTACGACATTCGCGGCCCGGTGCTCAAAGAAGCCAAACGTCTTGAAGAAGAAGGCAACAAAGTCCTTAAATTGAACATCGGCAATCCGGCGCCGTTCGGTTTCGAGGCCCCTGACGAAATTCTGGTCGACGTGATCCGCAACCTGCCAACCGCGCAAGGCTATAGCGATTCCAAAGGGCTCTTCTCGGCGCGTAAAGCGATCATGCAGCACTATCAGGCGCAGGGCATGCGCGACGTTACCGTTGAGGATATCTACATTGGCAATGGCGTTTCCGAACTGATCGTGCAGTCAATGCAGGCGCTGCTCAACAGCGGCGACGAGATGCTGGTGCCAGCACCGGATTACCCACTGTGGACCGCAGCGGTGTCGCTGTCCAGCGGCAAGGCGGTGCATTATCTGTGCGATGAAGAGTCCGGCTGGTTCCCCGATCTTGACGATATCCGCAGCAAAATTACCCCGCGCACCCGTGGTATCGTGATCATCAACCCGAACAACCCGACCGGTGCGGTATACAGCAAAGAGTTGCTACTGCAGATCGTTGAGATCGCCCGCCAGCATAATCTGATCATCTTCGCCGATGAAATCTATGACAAAATCCTGTACGACGCCGCCGAACATATCAGTATCGCTGCGCTGGCGCCGGATCTGCTGACGGTGACCTTTAACGGTCTGTCCAAAACCTACCGCGTCGCCGGCTTCCGCCAGGGCTGGATGGTGCTAAATGGGCCAAAGCAACACGCCAAAGGCTATATTGAAGGGCTGGAAATGCTGGCCTCGATGCGCTTGTGTGCCAACGTGCCGATGCAGCATGCCATTCAAACGGCGCTGGGCGGCTACCAGAGCATCAACGAGTTTATTCTGCCAGGCGGCCGTTTGTACGAACAGCGCAACCGCACCTGGGAATTGCTCAACGACATCCCGGGCGTGAGCTGTGTGAAACCCCAGGGTGCGCTGTATATGTTCCCGCGTATCGATGCCAAGCGCTTTAATATTCACGACGACCAGAAACTGGTGCTGGACCTGCTGCTGCAGGAAAAGGTGCTGCTGGTGCAAGGCAGCGCCTTCAACTGGCCATACCCGGATCATGTGCGTATCGTAACCCTGCCACGGGTTGATGAACTGGAAATGGCGGTCGGAAAACTGGGGCGTTTCCTGGAAGGTTATCGTCAGTAGTGATGATGGGCGCAGCATGCTGTGCCCTTCTCCCCCACCGGCGCACAGCCCGGGTTGCATAACCTGCCATCACTGCTCACAATGGAACCCTCATTTGCCGCTGTAGAGAGAGCACCATGAGCCAGAGCCATTTTTTTGCCCATCTGTCCCGTCTGAAATTGATCAACCGCTGGCCGCTGATGCGCAATGTACGTACCGAAAACGTATCCGAACACAGCTTGCAGGTGGCGTTTGTCGCCCATGCCCTGGCGGTGATTAAAAACCGCAAGTTCAACGGCAATCTCAGCGCCGATCGCGTGGCGTTGCTGGCCATGTATCACGACGCCAGCGAAGTGATCACCGGCGACATGCCGACGCCGATCAAGTATTACAACCCGCAGATCGCCCACGAATACAAAAAAATAGAAAAGGTAGCCCAGCAAAAGCTGCTGGATATGATCCCGGCGGAACTGCGTAACGATTTTCGCTCGATCCTCGACGAACACTATTATACCGAGGATGAGAAACAGGTAGTGAAGCAGGCGGATGCCTTGTGCGCCTATCTCAAATGTCTGGAAGAGCTGTCCGCCGGCAACAACGAATTCAAACTGGCAAAAGCCCGCCTGGAAAAGACCTTGCAGCTGCGCAACAGCCCGGAAATGGAATACTTTATGGCGGTGTTCATCCCGAGCTTCAGCCTGTCGCTGGATGAAATCAGCCTGGATTCAACGCTTTGATCAAACGCCCCTGGCCGGTTCAGAACGCATACAGCCAGGGCACCACCACCACGCTGACCAGCATCACCAACAAGGTGAACGGCACCCCCATGCGAACAAAATCGCCGAATCGGTAATTCCCCGGCCCCAGCACCAGCGTGTTGACCGGTGAAGAAACCGGCGTCATAAAGGCGGCCGATGCGGCAATGGCAATAATCATCGCGAAGGGATAGGGAGACACCCCCATCTCGCGCGCAGCGGCGATGGCGATCGGTGCCATCAATACCGCAGTGGCGGTATTGGAAATAAACAGGCCGATACCGGCACACAACACGAACAGACAGACCAGCATCACGCGTGGCCCCATGCCGCCGGCGACATCCATCAACCCACGGACGATCAGATCCACCCCGCCGGTCTTTTGCAGCGCCTGGGCAAAAGGCATCATACCGACAATCAGGATAATGCTCGGCCAATGGATGGATTTATAAGCGCTTTCCATGTCGATACAGCGGAACTTGCCCATCAGCAGGCAGGCGATCAGCGCCGCAATCGGGTTGGGAATTTCATCGGTCAACATCATCGCCACCATCAGGGCCAGACAAAATAGCGCGTGCGGTGCCTGTGTGACCGCGGGAGCCACTTCATCGACCTCGGCCGGCAGGTTGAACACGATGAAATCACGGGTTTTGGACTGGAGTTGGCGAATCGCCTTCCAGTCGCCGATCACCAGCAGAATATCCCCCAGCGCCAACGGCTCATCCACCAATTTACCCGACAGGGTTTCACCGTTGCGCCGAATGCCCACCACGTTGAGGTCATAACGGCTGCGAAACGCCGCGTCGCGCAGGCTTTGCCCCAGCAGCGCGGAATCGGGGATCAGCGACACTTCCGCCATCCCGACGTTACGTGACTGTTCAGAAAAGTAATCGCCGCGCAGTACCATCGGCTCCAGCTGTTGCTCGCTGCAAAACTCGCGCAGATCCACTTCGCTGTCGGACATGTCGATCAACAGTACGTCGCGCTCGCGCAGCTCGGTGCTGCCCGACGCGCTGACCATCACTCGCCGAAAGCGCTTCCAACGTTCGATACCCACCACATTGGCGCCGTAACGCGCACGCAAATGCAGCTCGTCCAGCGCGCGGCCAATCAACGGCGAGCCGCTACGGATCGCCAGCCGCCGCGCGCGACCGGTCAACCTATAGTCACGAATCAAATCCCGCAGGGTACGCCGCTGCCAGCCCTCTTTGTTGCTGCTGGCGCCGGCATCGCCGAGCCAGCGGCGCGCCACCAGCATATAGCCCACGCCCAGCGCCAGAACGATAATGCCGATCGGCGTAACGCCAAAAAAGCCGAAACCGTGAATGCCCTCCCGCACCAGCTCGCTGTTGACCACCATGTTCGGCGGCGTCGCCACCAGGGTCATCATGCCGCTGATCAATCCGGCAAAACTCAGCGGCATCATCAGCCGCCCCGGAGCGGTTTTCATGCGCGCCGCCACGCTCAGCACCACTGGGATAAAAATCGCCACCACGCCGGTCGAACTCATAAAGGCCCCCAGCCCGGCAACGGTCACCATCAGCAGCGCCAGCATTCTGGTTTCGCTGCTGCCAGCCACCTTCACCAGCCAGTCACCGACCTGATAGGCCACGCCGGTTCGCACCAGCCCTTCGCCAATGACAAACAGCGCGGCGATCAAAATCACGTTCGGATCGCTAAAACCGACCGTCGCCTCCTGCAGGTTCAAGGTGCCGCTCAGCACAAAGGCGATGATCACCAACAACGCCACGACATCCATGCGTAATTTATTGGTAGTGAACAGGACGATGGCAACCAGCAACAGGCACAGCACCCACAGTAATTCGCTGTTCAAAACGGCCTCTTTGGTCAGGGATTCAGGGAGTTAAAAATTAGCATAAAAAAACCCCGCGCATGCGGGGTCGAATCAATTTGCCGGCAGAAAACGGCAATTAGCCGATCGTTTCAATGCGTGCGCCCTGCTCCGTCCTGTTCACCGCAATCTGTTCCAGCGACGTCAGGCGCAGGCTTACGCGATCGAGCTGCGGCGCATCTGCCGGTGCATTGACGGCGATCACCTGACAGCCTGCCGCCAGCCCGGACAGGATACCGGCGGCGGCATCTTCAACCACCATGCAGTGCTGCGGCGCCAGACCGAGGCGTTCGGCACCCAGTAAATATGCGTCTGGCTGCGGTTTACCGTGTTCGACCTGCTCGGCGGTAATGAACACTTCCGGCTGCGGCAAGCCTGCTGCAGCGCGGCGGGCGGTGGCGACCGGAATCGAACCGGACGTCACGATGGCCCATGGCATGCCCAACTGGTTCAAGCGCGCCAGCAGCGCCACCGCGCCCGGCAATGCCCGCACGCCCTCGGTATCCTGTGCTTCCACCTGCTCCAGCAGGTCATGTTCGTGCTGGATTTCTGCTTCGCGTGCGCCGGGCATGAAATGGCGTAAAGAAGTAATCGCCTGTTTACCGTGAATAAATGCCAGTACGTCCTGCGGGTTCACCCCACGCCGCATGGCCCACTGGGTCCAGGCGCGCTCCACGGCCGGCAATGAATCGACTAACGTACCATCCAGGTCAAACAGAAAACCTTTACACTCCACAGGAAACCTCTTTTTAATCAAGCGTTAATAATTTGCGCAATCTCAACGGCGCTCAAGTGATACTGCCGTGGGCAAGACAGCCAGACCGCCAGCATACGCTGGTACTTATCCCACATTTTGGTTTGGGCATTGAAGCCGTGGCTGCCGGAGTCGAAATGAGTATAACGTCCTTCGGTGCTGACCAGGAAACGCACATAACTCAGGTAACGCGCTTCGGTGGCGGCGTCGAAGCCAAGAAACGCCATACGGCGCAGCTCGAGCCCCTGCTTCTCTTTCAGATTTTCCCACGACACCTGCAATGCGTGATGCATTTCCATGATGTTGATGATGGTGCGGCAGACCTCTTCGCTCATTTCACCAAAATCACGGTCCAGTTCGCGCAATTGCAGACCGAAGCCGCGCTCGATAATGGTTTGCAAACGACGATAGCGCTCCGCGTTGTCCGGATCGAGCATGGTCATCATCTTGTATTGGTTTGACAGGATCAAACGTTGGGCGTTGGTCATTTCCATCAGGATTTCCTCGTTTCTGTATGATGGCGAGAGCATCGCACAGCGCAAAATTGCAGGAAATCACAACTCGACCGTTCTTTGATTTAAACCGGGGTTATTGGCCGAAACGCGTAACGGGCCGCGATAAAACGGCCCGTCCGGCTTTACAGATCGTCAAGAAAGGCTTTATCCAACTGCTTGAAGGCGCGCTTGAGCAAATCCGCCAGCGACTGGTAAGTCGGCGTGCCTTCAACCGGTGCCAGCGCCTGCCCGGCTTCCGCCAGCTTGTTGCGTACCTCGTGGAACCACGACAGCAGCGTCGGCGGTAACGGCGTCACCGACCGACGGCCCAGCCACCACAACCCCTGCATTGGCAGGCTACAGGCGAACAGCGCGGTGGCGATAGCCGGCCCGAGTTGCCCACCCAGCGCGATTTGCCAGGTCAGGGTGAAGATCGCCAACGGCGGCATGAAACGAATGGCAAAACGGGTGGCGCGCGCAACGCGATTCTCCGGAAACACCGGGGCCAGACGCTTATCTGCCGGCCAGGTTTTCATATAATGCTGCCCGCGTTGGAATACCTGAAACCAACTTACGGAACCGGACGGTTTGCTCGTCATCGCGTACCTCAACGTCACAGAAAATGGGATCTCAGACAAACACACTACTAAAAAAGTTGAAGCTTTAAATTTATTTTGTGTTTGCTGCGGGCTATCGGTATCCTAAGCCGGCCTTTTGGCCGCTAGAAGATGACGGTAAAACTGTCAACTTTTAGCCCTATAAAAATCAAGATTATTTAAGCCGAGAGAAAACATCGGTTTTTTCATCATCATGTAATTTATGTCTCTCACATGATGTTAATCATAAATGTCAACGGCATTATGCGCTACGCTTGTTGTCTGATTGACGATTAATTCACCACGTGTTTGGTCTTCCTTTAACAACACGAACATATTAAGTAGGTACTTCCATGTCGAGTAAGCTAGTACTGGTTCTTAACTGCGGCAGTTCTTCCCTGAAATTCGCCATCATTGATGCTGCCAACGGTGAAGAACACCTTTCCGGTTTGGCCGAATGCTTCCACCTGCCTGAAGCCCGCATCAAGTGGAAAATGGACGGCGGCAAACAAGAAGCGGCACTCGGTGCCGGTGCAGCCCACAGCGAAGCGCTGAACTTTATCGTTAATACCATTCTGGCACAAAAGCCGGAACTTTCCGCACAGCTGACCGCCATTGGCCACCGCATCGTACACGGCGGCGAGAAGTTCACCGCTTCTGCGCTTATCAACGATGAAGTGCTTCAGGGTATCAAAGATTCGGTGCCTTTTGCACCACTGCATAACCCGGCGCACCTGATCGGCATCGCCGAAGCACTGAAATCCTTCCCGAACCTGGCAGACAAAAACGTGGCGGTCTTCGACACGGCATTCCATCAGACCATGCCGGAAGAATCCTACCTGTACGCCCTGCCGTACAGCCTGTATCGTGACCACGGCGTGCGTCGCTACGGCGCGCACGGCACCAGCCACTTCTATGTCACGCAAGAAGCGGCAAAAATGCTGAACAAGCCGGTGGAACAGCTCAACGTCATTACCTGCCACCTGGGCAACGGCGGTTCCGTAACCGCAGTGCGCAACGGTAAGTGCGTCGATACCTCCATGGGTCTGACCCCACTGGAAGGCCTGGTGATGGGCACCCGCAGCGGCGATATCGACCCTGCCATCATCTTCCACCTGCACGATGCGCTCGGCATGAGCGTTGATCAAATCAACAAGATGCTGACCAAGGAATCCGGCCTGCTGGGTCTGACCGAAGTCACCAGCGACTGCCGTTATGTCGAAGACAACTACAGTACCAAGGCCGATGCCAAACGTGCCATGGACGTATTCTGCCACCGCCTGGCCAAGTATATCGGTGCCTATAGCGCATTGATGGACGGCCGCCTGGACGCGGTGATCTTCACCGGCGGCATCGGCGAAAACGCCGGCATGGTGCGCGAAATGACCCTGGACAAACTGGCTCTGCTGGGCTTTGAAGTCGACCATGAGCGTAACCTGGCAGCCCGCTTCGGCAAATCCGGCGCCATCACCAAAGACGGCAGCCGCCTGGCGCTGGTTATCCCGACCAACGAAGAGTTGGTCATCGCGCAAGACGCGGCCCGTCTGACCGCATAATGCTCTGCACACCGTCAGCTCCGGCTGGCGGTGTCGTTTTAGCCTCACATCAATCGTGAAGAGGACTATTCTGTGTCACGTACAATCATGTTGATCCCGACAGGCACCAGCGTCGGCCTGACCAGCGTCAGCCTGGGTGTCATTCGCTCCATGGAGCAAAAAGGCGTTCGCCTGAGCGTATTCAAACCTATCGCCCAGCCGCGTACCGGCGGTGATACCCTCGATCAGACCACCACCATCATCCGCAGCAACTCCACCATCCCCGCAGCCGAACCGCTGCGCATGAGCTACGTCGAGGGGCTGCTGAGCTCCAACCAGCAGGACGTGCTGATGGAAGAGATCGTGGCCCGCTACCACGAGAACACCAAAGATGCAGAAGTGGTGCTGATCGAAGGCCTGGTGCCGACCCGCAAGCATCAGTTCGCCAACGCGCTGAACTACGAAATCGCCAAGACCCTGAACGCCGAAATCGTCTTTGTACTGGCGCTGGGCAATGATTCTCCGGCTCAGTTGAAAGAGCGCATCGAACTGGCGCGCAGCAGCTTCGGCGGCAGCAAGAACAAGAACATCACCGGCGTGATCATCAACAAGCTGAACGCCCCGGTTGATGAACAGGGCCGCACGCGTCCCGATCTGTCCGAAATCTTTGACGACTCCACCAAGGCCAGCGTTGCCAACGTCGATCCTGCGCAGCTGTTTGCCAACAGCCCACTGCCGGTACTGGGCTGCGTGCCGTGGAGCTTCGATCTGATCGCCACCCGCGCCATCGATATGGCTCGCCACCTGAAAGCTCGCGTGATCAACGAAGGCGACATCATGACGCGCCGCGTCAAGTCGGTGACCTTCTGTGCTCGCAGCATTCCACACATGCTGGAACACTTCCGTCCGGGTTCACTGCTGGTAACCTCCGCAGACCGTCCGGACGTGTTGGTATCGGCCTGCCTGGCTGCGATGAACGGCGTAGAAATCGGCGCCATTCTGCTGACCGGCGGCTACGAAATCGACGAACCTATCAGAAAGCTGTGCGACCGCGCCTTCGGCACCGGGCTGCCGGTATTTATGGTAGAGACCAACACCTGGCAAACCTCGCTGAGCCTGCAAAGCTTTAACCTCGAAGTGCCGTCTGACGACCATCAGCGCATCGAAAAAGTGCAGAACTACGTCGCCAGCCATATCAATGCCGACTGGATCGAGTCCCTGACCGCCACCTCTGAACGCTCACGTCGCCTGTCTCCTCCGGCGTTTCGTTATGAGCTGACCGAACTGGCGCGCAAAGCCGGTAAACGCATCGTGCTGCCGGAAGGCGACGAACCCCGTACCGTGAAGGCCGCAGCCATCTGCGCCGAGCGCGGCATTGCCGAATGCGTGCTGCTGGGCAACCCGGATGAAATTCAGCGCGTTGCGGCAGCCCAGGGCGTTGAGCTGGGCAAGGGCATCGAAATTGTCGATCCGGTCAAGGTGCGTGAAAACTACGTACCGCGTCTGGTTGAGCTGCGCAAAAGCAAGGGCATGACCGAAGTAGTGGCACGCGAGCAACTGGAAGACAACGTGGTGCTCGGTACCCTGATGCTGGAAAAAGGCGAAGTCGACGGACTGGTATCCGGTGCGGTACATACCACCGCCAATACCATCCGCCCACCGTTGCAGTTGATCAAAACCGCACCGGGCAGCTCGCTGGTGTCTTCGGTGTTCTTCATGCTGCTGCCCGATCAGGTGCTGGTCTACGGCGACTGTGCGATCAACCCGGATCCTAGCGCTGAGCAACTGTCTGAGATCGCCATCCAGTCGGCGGATTCCGCCGCGGCGTTCGGTATCGAACCGCGTGTGGCGATGATTTCCTACTCCACCGGCACTTCCGGCGCCGGCAGCGACGTAGAAAAAGTACGTGAAGCAACCCGCCTGGCGCAGGAAAAACGCCCTGACCTGATCATCGACGGCCCGTTGCAGTACGACGCCGCCATCATGGCCGACGTTGCCAAGTCGAAGGCGCCGAACTCACCGGTGGCCGGCCAGGCAACGGTATTTATCTTCCCGGATCTGAACACCGGCAACACCACCTACAAAGCGGTACAGCGTTCTGCCGATCTGGTGTCCATCGGGCCAATGCTGCAAGGTATGCGCAAACCGGTGAACGACCTGTCGCGTGGCGCGCTGGTTGACGATATCGTCTACACCGTGGCATTGACGGCCATTCAGTCCTCACAGGCTGACGCAACGGCCAACGCCTAAGCGCAGGTCGCTTAACCGTCAACGAGCAAAAGCCGGTCATAGACCGGCTTTTTTATCGGCTGAATATCAAATGGTTATGCCAGCAATTGCTTAGCCGCCTCCAGAATATGCTCAGCCGTCAGGCCATACTCCTGTTGCAGAAACTCCTGCGTTCCCACCTGGCCATAACGTTCTTTCACCCCGACGCGGCGCATCGGCACCGGGCATTCCTCTACCAGCACCTCCGCCACCGCCGACCCCAGGCCGTTATGAATGCTGTGATTTTCGCAGGTGACAATACGCCCGGTTTTCGCGGCATAGGCTTTTATGATATCGCGGTCTATCGGTTTGAGGGTAAACATGTCGATGACCGCCGCATCGATCCCTTCTCGCACCAGCATTTGCGCCGCTTTCAACGCTTCCGCCACCATGATGCCGTTGGCGATCAGCGTAATGTCAGCCCCGTCACGCAGCACATTGGCCTTGCCAATGGTAAAGCGCGTCCCCTGCGGGTAGATCTTGGTCGCCTGTTTACGGATGGTGCGCACCCAATAGAACCCCTGCAAATCCATCAGCTGCTGCAAGATATCGGCAAACATTACCGCGTCGGTCACTTCCAGCACCACCGAATGCGCCAGGCCGCGCACAATCCCCATATCTTCGAACGACATATGGGTGCCGCCGTTATGACAAGCAGTCACCCCGGCATCCGACGCAATGACCTTGACGTTGTTGCGCTGATAGTCCAGTGACATGAAGAGCTGATCAAAACAGCGTCGACTGGCAAACGCGGTGAAGGTGTGCACGAACGGAATACGCCCGGTCAGCGACAGTCCGGCGGAAACGCCAATCACATTGGCCTCCATGATGCCGCAGTTGATCACATGCTGCGGATAGTCCTTATGCACCGAATCCATCGCCATCGAGCTCATCAGATCCGCTTCCAGCGCGATGATCGGCCGTTCGGCCTCGATCTGGCGGCGTACCATAGCGGCATACACCTTGCGCATTTCTACGTCGTCTTTTTCCAACTGCGTTGCCAGGTTAAACATCAGCTGCCTCCATATCGGCGATGGCTTGTTCGATTTCCCGCTTAACGTCCGGCGTCAAACGCAGGTGGTGCGAATTCGCCAACCGCTCAAGATAGGCCACGCCCTGCCCTTTGATACTGTCGAGGATCACCACCAGCGGCCGTTGCTCTCCGTTGCGCACCGGGGCCACCGCGGCACAAATGGCGTTGATATCGTCACCTTTGACGGTTGCCACCTCGAAGCCAAAGGCGCGGAATTTTCCGGCCAGGTCAAACGGCTTGATCACCTCGTCCAGCAGACCGTCCAACTGCTGTTTGTTGTAATCGATAAACAGCGTCAGGTTGTTGAGATTATGATGAGCGATAAACTGAAATGCCTCCCAGCACTGACCTTCGTTCAGTTCACCATCCCCCAAAATGCTGAATACCCGATTGCGGCGCCCGCCCAGATGGTGTGACAGCGCCATACCGGCGGCAATCGACACGCCCTGCCCGAGCGAACCGGTGGTGGCGTCGACCCCGCGGGTACGCAACCGATCAGGGTGACTTGGCAAACGCGTGCCGTTCTGGTTGAGCGTGGCCAGTTCCGCCAGCGGGAAATAGCCCTTGATCGCCAGCGTGCTGTACAGCGCCGGGCCGGCGTGGCCCTTCGACAGCACCAGGTAATCGCGCTCCGGCCAGTCCGGATCGGCAGGGTCGATGCGCATCACATCGCCGTACAGCACCGCCAGCGTTTCCACCACGGACATGCACCCGCCATAATGGCCAAAGCCCAGCCCGGTTAACGCCTTTAGCGTTTCCAGACGTATGTCATGCGCCAGCCGGCGTATTTCCCCGATATCTGAAGTTGTCATTAGACGGTCCTCGCTTATTTTTCAACGTGATCACCGGCAGCAGCGCTGCCTTTGCGTTTACCCAGGAAGTTGTGCGCGACCAGCAGCGCAAAGATGGCAATCACCACCACCATAATCATTTCCTTATTGAGGAAGCGCGCCATATTGCCCAGCACAATGCCCAGCACACCGAAGTCGGCATCGGAGAAAGTGGTATTGGCAAAGCCCAGCGCACCCAGCACCGGCAGCAGCATCATTGGCAGGAAGGTGATAAGCAGACCATTGGCGAAGGCGCCAAGCATGGCGCCGCGTCGCCCGCCGGTGGCATTGCCGAACACCCCGGCGGTGGCGCCGGTAAAGAAGTGTGGCACTACGCCCGGCAGGATCAGCACCAGCTTCATCTGGCCGAGCAGGAACAGACCAACCAGACCACCGAGGAAGCTGAACAGGAAACCAATCAGCACCGCGTTGGGGGCGTATGGATACACCACCGGGCAGTCCAGCGCCGGCCGCGCGTTCGGCACCAGTTTTTCCGAAAAGCCGGTAAACGCCGGCACGATTTCCGCCAGAATCAGTCGCACCCCTTGCAGGATGATAAACACCCCGGCAGCAAAGGTGATCGCTTGAATAATCGAATACACCAGGTAGTTCTGACCGCCGCTGAGTTCGCCTTCCACGTACGCCTGGCCAGCGCTGATCGCCATGATCAGATAGATAACAATCATGGTCATCGAAATCGAAATCGAGCTATCGCGCAGGAAGCTGAGGTTTTTCGGCAGGTTCATTTCCTCGGTGGAACGCGAGTTTTTACCGACACGCGCGCCAATCCAGCCGGAAAGTACATAGCCCAGCGTGCCAAAATGACCAAAGGCAATGTCATCATTACCGGTTATGCGCCGCATATAACGCTGCGCGATAGCCGGGAAAAACGCCATCACCAGGCCCAGCGTCAATGCGCCGGTAAATACCAGCTGCACCCCTTCGAAACCGGCGACCGACAGAATAATGCCGATCATGCAGGCCATATAAAACGTATGGTGGCCGGTAAGGAAGATATATTTCAAGCGCGTGAAGCGTGCCACGATAATGTTTGCCACCATGCCGAACGCCATGATAAGCGCCGTGGAGGCGCCATATTTTTCCAACGCGATAGACACGATCGCTTCATTATTGGGTATTATCCCCTGGATATTAAATGCGTGTTCAAACATTCCGCCCAGTGGGTTAAGCGAACTGACCAACACCGTCGCCCCGCCACCGAGCACGATAAAGCCGAGAATGGTTTTAACCGTACCCTTAACGACATCGGAAAAAGATTTTTTCTGCGCCAGCAGGCCAATCAATGCGATTAAACCGACCAATACCGATGGCACCTTTAATATATCGACCACAAATTTAAGCGTTTCCTGGATAAACATATCCACCTCGCCAATAGTTTTGCCTAGATAATGGAATGCGCTTCGAAATAGGCGCGCAGTTTGGTTTCCAGTTCATTGATATCGATAATATTGCTAATCACCACCAGCTGGTCTGCCGGTACGCTGGCGCTATCGGCGATATCCTTCGCCATGACAAAAATATCCGCAGCGCCTGGCGTGGCGGAAGAAAGATCGGAATGTTCCACCTCAGCGTCTATCGCCATTTTCTTCAGCACTTTTTTAATGTTCATTTCCACCATAAAACTGCTGCCGAGGCCGGAACCGCAAATCGCCATGATTTTCATTATTGTCACCTGTCAAATTTTATGCGTAAGGTTAGCTCGCCAGTATTGCAACTGGCGTGATGGGGTATATTTAAAAAACCTCAGTAGTTAAAATTGGGCAATAATATCCTCTATCTGTTGACGATCGTTGGCATTGAATAATGCATTCATTGCCTGACCGTCTGAAAATAATTCTGCCAGTTGCGCGATTAATTCAATATGGCTATTGCCGTCCGGTGCGGAAAGCATCACCACAATAAATACCGGATCGTTGTCTGCAGAATGAAAACGCACGCCCTGATGCACTTTTAGCAGCGACAACCCTAATGCCCTCGCTCCTTCTTCTGGCCTGGCATGCGGCATGGCGATGCCGGGCGCTAAAACGAAATACGGACCAAGCGCCTGATACTGGCGGAAAATCGCCGTCAGATAATCGGCGGTGATAATGCCACGCTGCAACAACGGCTGGGCGCTCAGCGTTACCGCCTGCTGCCAGTCGTCTACGCATTGGCATAGTTGAATATGGTCGGATTTTAGCCAGTCGTTAAGCACACTTCCCCCTTGACCTGATGACTAACGATCTCTTGCCGAGGCAAACCACTGCGGCAACGGCATAAACTTTAATCAACGCCTCGCACTCTCACTGTGAGATCTATCACAAAGATAGCGCTACCAAAATGCGATCATGCAGAACTGTGATAGCGCTATCAAAACGTTTGCTACTGCCCGGCGTGAGCTACAGATTTTTTCTCGTCACTAACGGTAACGAGTTAGAATGTAATGCATACTGGGATCGTTGAAGCCGCCGATGCGGTTTCGCACTGCCTCTTCACTTTATGCGCACGACGCGCATTTCAGTCAGGATTAACAATGTCGATCGGTAAGAAACGACGCAGCACCGGCAGGGTCACGTTGGCCGACGTGGCGCAGCTGGCGGGCGTGGGTACCATGACGGTTTCACGCGCACTGCGCACTCCGGAACAGGTTTCAGACAAGCTAAGAGAGAAAATCGAAGCGGCGGTCAATGAACTGGGCTATTTGCCCAATCTGGCCGCCAGTTCCCTGGCTTCGGCCTCGTCCTACACCATCGCCATGGTAGTGCCGAGCTTTTCCGAATCCGGCTGCGCCGATATGTTTGCCGGTCTGCAACGGGTGCTACAGCCGGCAGGCTACCAGATCATGCTGGCCGAATCTCAGCATCACCTGGAGCGGGAAGAGCAACTGCTGGAAACGTTGCTGTCTTATAATCTGGCGGCGGCGGTCCTGCTCAGCGTCGAACATTCGCAAAATACCCGTCAGGCGCTGCTGGCCGCCAAGATCCCGGTGGTGGAAATTGGTGCGATGCGCGCCGATCCTATCGATATGAACATCGGCATCGACTATGTGGCGGCGATGTATCAACTGACGCAAACGGTGATTGCCAGCGGCTACCAGAACGTCGGTCTGCTGTGCGCCAATCAGGAACAGTGGATTTTTCAACAGCATCTGCAAGGCTGGCACAAGGCGTTGCTGCGCAACCACATGTCGCCGCACCGGGTGATTAACGCCGCGCAACCGGCCAGTTTTTCCACCGGTGCCCAGCAGTTACCGGAGTTTCTGCTGGCCTGGCCAGAGCTGGACGCGCTGGTTTGCGCCTCGGATGAACTGGCCTGCGGTGCGCTGTATGAGTGTCAACGCCGGCGTATCAAGGTACCCGAGCAGTTGGCGGTGGTCGGTTTCGGTAACAGCGACGTCAGCCAGGTCTGCCAGCCGCCGTTGACCACCATGACGGTGCCGCATAAGGAAATCGGTATTCAGGCCGGCAAGGCGCTGCTGGCGCGGTTGAATGACCAGCCATGGCAGCCGGAAGGTTCGCTGCCGTCCACCCTGTGCCGCCGTGGCAGCTGTTAACCCTGGCAGCCGTCGGCCGTGGTCACCGGCGAGCATGTCGAGCACATTACGCCCACCTGCTGGCGTTTTTCAGATTAATGCCAGCCGATAGGCCGATAAAAAAATGCCGCTCGGCGTTAACCGAACGGCATGGTATCTATTGGCCGGCGCTAGCGACAACCGCAGCGCGCCGCATCAGGCGTGGTCTGCATCGCCGTCGGGTTTGCCTTCTCTTGCCAGCGGCTTGCCATAGTCCTGCTCATTATTGCGCGTCAGCCACAGCGACAGCGCTTTCAGCGAATCAGGAGTGAACTCGTCGCAGCGGGCGGTGATTTCCTCTGGCGTCAGCCAGTTTACTTCCACCACTTCTTCTTCCTGCAAGGCAAACGGGCCGTGCGATACGCAGCTGAACAACGCGCCCCATACGCGGCACTGTTCTTCTTCGAAGTAAAACAGGCCATGCTCAGCGAAGGGGACGCCAGCGATGCCAAGCTCTTCTTCCGCTTCGCGTCGTGCCGAATCCAGCACGTTTTCACCGCTCTGCACCACGCCGCCAGCGGTAGCGTCCAGCCAGCCCGGATAGAAATCCTTGGTATCGGTACGACGCTGAACCAGAATTTTTCCCATCCCGTCATGCACCACAATATAGGTCGCACGATGACGCAGCCGTTCTGCACGCATCTGTTGACGACTGGATTGAGCAATCACTTCGTTTTGCTCGTTGACGATATCAACCCACTCGGTAACTGTAGCCTGATCCTGTTCCGCCATCCTCTAAAACCTTCTATTTTGGCGCGAGGGTCGTCGCGCGCTGGTTGATCAATGAGTCTTGTTCAATGATTCTTATTGTGGGTACAAATTAGTGTGTTAATGCCACCTCTGCAATAGTCTTACCGCTTTGCAACGCGATTACTCGCAAAATGTCGTCTTGCAGCAGCCCGTAGCTTGCCGGAAAGCCGCCCTTGGGCATGCCGATCGAACCCGGATTAAAGCAGTAGATGTCGCCCTGCCGTTCCGCCTGCGGCAGATGCGTGTGGCCATAGGCCAAAACGTCCCCGGCAGATAACGGCGGCGGTGCGGAGGGATGATAAAGGTGACCGTGGGTCAAAAACAATCGTCTTTTTTGCCAGATCGCCTGTTGCCATGGTGTATCGATCGGAAATGACAGCAGCATCTGATCCACTTCGCTGTCGCAATTGCCTCGAACGGCGATGATCCTGTCGGCAAGGCGATTCAATTGTTCGGCAACCTGCGCCGGTTGATAGTTATCCGGCAAGGCGTTGCGCGGCCCGTGATTCAGCAAATCGCCCAACAGAATCAGCCAATCGGCGCCTGACTGTGCAAAGCGTTGCACCAGCTGCTCGGTGGCCGACAGTGAACCGTGCAAATCCGCAGCGAACATCAGCTTCATGGTTTTTCTCCCTTAACATTACTACGGTTATTTTATCGCACAATCGCCACGCCACAAGCCGCCAGCCTCGCCCCTGGCCGAGGGTACTGACGCGCGTCATATTTTGCCTTGATAGCATCGGACGAATCCCACATTGCCTGCTATTCTTAGCTGCTATTGTTGGTGTCCTTTTAGCTGGATCGTAATAACCTTGTGCGGCGCAGACCGCCACAACGTGTAATGATTTACAGATCACTTTACCGCAGGAGGCAATATGATTGACCTGTATTACGCGCCTACTCCCAATGGTCACAAAATCACTCTGTTTCTGGAGGAGGTCGGCTTACCCTACCGTATCCATCGCGTAAACATCAGTGCCGGCGAGCAGTTCAAACCGGAGTTCCTCGCCATCTCACCCAATAATAAAATTCCGGCCATCGTCGACCAACAGCCGGTTGATGGCGGTGCGCCCATTGCGCTGTTCGAATCCGGGGAAATCCTGCTGTATCTGGCGGAAAAAACCGGCAAGCTGCTGAGCAAGGGGCTACGCGAGCGCGCCGCCACGCTGCAGTGGCTGTTTTGGCAAGTGGCCGGTTTCGGGCCGATGCTCGGACAAAACCATCACTTCAATCACTATGCACCGCAGCCGGTTCCGTACGCCATCGAGCGTTACCACCTGGAAACCCGGCGGCTGTACGGCGTGCTCGACGCCGAACTGCAAAAACACCCTTACCTTGGCGGCGACAACTACAGCATCGCCGACATTGCCACCTATCCCTGGGTGGTGTCCCACCCGCGCCAACGCATCGATCTGGCTGATTATCCGGCGGTACGCAACTGGTTCGAGCGTATCAGCAACCGTCCGGCTACCGAGCGCGCCTACAAACTGGCTGAGCCGGCATAACCCGTCCTGCCGGCAGCGCCCAAGGCCTGCCGGCAGCGTTTGTTGTTAGCGCGTTATCATTTCCCTACTTTCCGTGTATTCTGGGCAAAATAATCAAAAGCCTGGAGAACCTCGGATGTCATTCAATCAACCCGACGCCATTATTCGCATCAAAAACCTGCGGTTACGCACTTTCATCGGCATCAAGGAAGAAGAAATCAACAACCGTCAGGACATTTTGATCAACGTCGCCATTCACTATCCGGCCGATCGGGCACGCAACAGCGAAGACATCGACGATGCGCTCAACTACCGAACCATCACCAAGGCGATTATTCGCCACGTTGAGGATAACCGCTTCGCGCTATTGGAAAAATTAACCCAGGATGTGCTCGATATCGTGAAACAACATCCTTGGGTAACCTATGCTGAAGTAGAAATAGATAAACTGCTCGCCCTGCGTTATGCCGACTCGGTATCCATGACCATGAGCTATCGCCAGAGCTGAGCCTGCCTTCAGGGAGCCAGACCATGCGTATCTTGATCACCGGCGCAACAGGATTGATAGGAAGCAGCCTGACACGGCGGCTAGCGGCCCTTTCTCACCAGATTACCGTGCTGACGCGTAACGTCGAACGCGCGCGTGGTCGACTCGGCGATAACGACATTCGCTACTGGTCAACCTTGCAGGATAAACAGAATCTGGATGATATTGACGCGGTTATCAACCTGGCGGGCGAGCCGATTGCCGACAAGCGCTGGAGCAAAGCGCAAAAAGAGCGTTTATGCCGTAGCCGTTGGGAACTGACCGAAAGATTGGCCAGCTTGATCAACGCCAGCGCCACCCCGCCGGCGGTGCTGATTTCCGGTTCCGCGGTTGGCTATTACGGCGATCAGGATCAGGCGGTAGTGACCGAGGACGAAGCGCCGCAGGACGAGTTCACCCACCAGCTCTGCCAGCGCTGGGAATCGCTGGCGCTGCGCGCACAAAGCGACGCCACCCGCGTCTGCCTGCTGCGAACCGGCGTAGTGCTGGCACCCAACGGTGGCGCGTTGGCCAAAATGCTGCCGCCGTTCAGATTCGGCCTTGGCGGCCCGATCGGCAATGGCCGGCAGTATCTGCCCTGGATCCATCTGGATGACATGGTCAACGGCATTATCTTCCTGCTCGAACACCCCACGCTGCATGGCCCCTTCAACATGGTCGCGCCCTATCCGGTGCATAACGAACAGTTTGCCGCGACGCTGGCCAGGGTGCTGGATCGGCCGGCATTTCTACGGCTGCCGGCTTTGGCGATCACGCTGATGATGGGCGAAGCAGCCGTTCTGGTGCTCGGCGGGCAGCGAGCGGTGCCAAAACGGCTGGAAGAAGCAGGATTCAGCTTCCAGTATTTTGAACTGGAACAGGCGCTAGAAGCGGTGATTAACCACCAGACCTAAAACGCGGGCGCCGTCACGCGCCCGCCTGTCGTGTTACCTCATTTCAACGCGCCGGACAGGAACTGCTGCAAACGCGGGCTTTTCGGACTGCCGAAGACCTCCGCCGGAGGTCCCTGTTCTTCAATCAGCCCCTGGTGCAGGAAAATCACGTGGTTGGAAACGTGGCGGGCAAATTCCATTTCGTGCGTGACCACCACCATGGTGATGCCCTCTTCCGCCAGCTTTTGCATGATGCGCAGCACTTCACCCACCAGCTCAGGATCGAGCGCCGAGGTCGGCTCATCGAACAACAGCACTTCCGGCTCCATCGCCAGCGCGCGGGCAATGGATACGCGCTGCTGTTGTCCACCGGACAGGTGCACCGGGTATTTGCCTCGCGCGCGTTCATCGATGCCCACTTTATCCAGATAGCGCACTGCGCGGTCACGCGCGTCGGCCTTGCTCAGCCCCAGGACCTGGATCGGGGCTTCCATCACGTTTTCCAACACCGTCATGTGGCTCCACAGGTTGAAATGCTGAAACACCATGGTCAGGCGGGTACGCAGCAGCTGCAGCTGCTTTTTGTCGGCCACCTTGAGCTGCCCGTCCTTGTCGCGCACCATGCGGATATTTTCATTGTTCAGGCTGATAGAGCCTTCGCTAGGCTTTTCCAAGAAGTTGATACAGCGCAGAAAGGTACTCTTGCCGGAACCGGAGGATCCGATGATGCTGATCACATCCCCGGCATTGGCCGCCAGTGAGACCCCTTTCAGTACTTCGTGTTCACCATAACGTTTATGCAGTTCAGTGACGGCTAATTTGTTTTCAGACATGGTTTTAATCCCGTCATTCATCGTTGGGTAACGTGTCCCATCCAGCGCTTTTCCGCTAGCCGGAACAGGCTGATCAGCGCATACGAAATGGCCAGATACAGCACTGCGGCAATACCGAAGGCATAAAACGGCTGATAGGTTGCCGCATTGATATCACGAGCGACCTTCAGCAAATCCGGTACGGTGGCGGTGAATGCCAGCGCGGTGGAGTGCAGCATCAGGATCACTTCGTTGCTGTAGGCCGGCAGCGCGCTTCGCAACGCCGAAGGTAAAATGATGCAGCGATACATTTTAAAGCGTGAAAAACCGTAGGCGTTGGCCGCTTCGATTTCACCGTGCGGCACCGAACGAATCGCACCGGCGAAAATTTCGGTGGTGTAGGCACAGGTATTGAGCGTCAGCGCCAAAATGGTGCAATTGAGCCCGCTGCGGAAAAACGCGTTAAGCAACTCGGTACCGCGCACCATTTCCAGACTGTACATGCCGGAGTAGAACACCAGCAGCTGCACATACAGAGGCGTACCGCGAAACACATAGGTATACAGCCACACCGGAAAACGCAGCCAGCGCAACGAAGACACCCGCGCCACCGCCATGGGGATCGCCAGCAAGCCGCCCATTACCACCGAGGCAATCAGCAGCCACAATGTGACCGCGACGCCGGTGAAGCGGTAACCGTCGCTCCACAACAGCGACTGCCAGTACTGTTGTAAAATTTCGATCATAGCTCGGCCCTCTTGACGCCCAATGAATAACGCCGTTCAAGCCACAGCAGCACGCCGTTGGAAACGGTGGTGAAAATCAGGTACACCGCGCCGGCGACAATCGCATAAAAGAACGGTTGGTAGGTGCCCTTGCCGGCCAACTGGGTGGCCTTGACCACGTCATTCAGGCCTAAAATCGACACCAGCGCCGTCGCCTTCAGGATCACCTGCCAGTTGTTGCCGATGCCCGGCAAGGCAAAACGCATCATCGCCGGGAACAGAATGCGACGAAAAGTCTGCCCACCGCTGAAGCCGAAGGCGGTCGCCGCTTCAATCTGCCCACGCGGAACCGCCATATAGGCGCCGCGGAAGGTTTCGGTGAAATAGGCGCCGTAAATGAACCCCAGGGTGATTATACCGGCGCTGAGTGGGTCAATATCGAACTGCGCCACGCCCAGCGCTTCGGTCACGCCGTTGAGGGCAATTTGCAGACCGTAGAAAATCAGCAGCATCAACACCAGATCGGGCACGCCACGAATCAGCGTGGTGTAGGCACCAAAAACGCTGGCAATAACGCGGTTATGGGAGAGTTTGCCGCCGGCGCCGATCAGGCCAATCACCACCGCCAGCAGTACGGAACTGAGCGCCAGCTCCAGCGTAACCAGAGCGCCCTCGAATATCAGTTGGGAATAGCCTTGCAGCATCTACTTCATCCTGTCGTCATTGAGCATTACCTGGGGGCAAGCCCCCAGGATGGATGCGGTGGTGCGCGGGATTAGCCGCCGTAGACGTCAAAATCGAAGTATTTTTTCGCAAACTTGTCGTAGGTACCGTCTTTACGCATCTCGGCGAACGCCTTGTCCAGCGCCGCCTTCAGCTCGGTATCGGTCTTGCGCAGACCCATGCCGGTGCCGACGCCAAAGAACTTGTCGTCTTTTACCGCTTCACCGGCAAAGGCGTAATCCTTGCCCGGCGGTTGTTTCAGGAAGCCGTCGCTGCCCGCCACTTCATCCTGGAACGCAGCGTCGATACGGCCGGAAGCCAGATCGGCATACACCAGATCCTGGTTCTGGTAAGGCACCACGGTCACCCCTTTCGGCTGCCAGTTGGCATTGGCATAGGCTTCCTGGGTGGTGCCTTGCAATACGCCCACGCTCTTGCCCTTCAGCGAGTCGACGCTAGGCAGGATTTTCGCGCCTTTCGGTGCGATTAGACGCGCATTGGCGGCATACAGTTTGTCGGTGAAGGCAATTTCCTGTTGGCGTTTTTCAGTGATCGACAGCGACGAGATGATGGCGTCGATTTTCTTGGCTTTCAGTGAAGGGATCAGGGCGTCGAAATCGCTTTCGACAAAGGTGCATTGGGTGTTGATGCGTTTGCACAGCTCGGTGGCCAGATCGATGTCAAAGCCCACCAGTTCGCCCTTGGCGTTCTTGGATTCAAACGGCGCATAGGTTGGATCGGTGCCGATCTTGAGCGTAGTCGGAATGGCGGCAAAAGCGCTGCTGGCGGCAGCCAGGGCCATCACTAAAGGAACAACCAAAAACCGCTTTTTCATACATTACCCTCAAATTGATTTTTTTTGATGCCACTGCGGGCATTATTCCCACCAAATCAATTTGCAGTAATCGTGCCACATTGCTTGCGACAGGCGGAGGGAACGACTCCGCACGGCGCAAAACTGTTTCCCGGGACGATAACCGCAAAATTAAATCGGCCATTCAGGGCCGCGCTACGGGCGGCAACGCTGTGCCAGCGCCATGAAACAGTGTGCGTGGTGTTGAGGGATCATTATGGTGCAGCTATCGCCCTAATACAGTGCGGTGTTGCACAAATGTGCAATTTTGGATGTCAACTTGTTAATTAGCGCCTTGCCAGCGGACAAACAGATCTTGCGGCAGTTGTATATCAAACTGATCGATAACGCGATTCACCGTCTGGTCAACAATGTCTTGCACCGTTTGCGGCTGATGGTAAAACGCCGGCACCGGCGGCATGATCAGCGCCCCCATTTCCGCCGCCTGGGTCATCAAGCGCAAATGGCCGAGGTGCAACGGCGTTTCACGCACGCACAGCACCAGGCGGCGACGCTCTTTTAACACCACGTCGGCGGCACGGGTCAGCAGACCGTCACTGTAACTGTTGACGATGCCGGATAACGTTTTGATGGAACAGGGTAAAATGGCCATCCCCAGCGTTTTGAACGAGCCGGAGGAGATGCTGGCGGCAATGTCGCGCGCATCATGCACCACGTTGGCCAGCGCCTGGACTTCACGCAGGCTGTAGCGGGTTTCCAGTGCCAGGGTCTGCCGCGCCGCGTTGCTCATCACCAAATGGGTTTCCACCTCGGCGACGTCGCGCAAAACCTGCAACAAACGCACGCCGTAGATAGCGCCGCTGGCACCGGAAATGCCGATGATGAGTCGTTTCATAAGGGAGTCTCTGCCAGAAAATTAGGGGAACAGGCAGACTTTGCCGCAACGGGGGCGGATAAGCAAGTTAACCAGGCGGGAAAGCACCGCAGCAGATGCCGCAGTGCTCTGTTACAGCGCGGGCTTAGCCCTCGTTGTGCATTTCCAGATTTTCAGCTTCGGTCTGGCCACGCATCGCTTTGGCATCGTCGTTGCGCAGCGACTCCAGATATTCCAGATAGCTCTGATCGACGTCTTTGGTGACGTAGACACCATTGAAGACCGAGCATTCAAACTGGGCGATATCCGGATTCTCTTCACGCACCGCTTCGATCAGATCGTCCAGATTCTGGAAGATCAGGCCGTCAGCGCCGATGATCTGGCGGATTTCGTCCACTTCACGACCGTGGGCAATCAGCTCATTGGCGCTTGGCATATCAATGCCATACACGTTCGGGAAGCGGATTTCCGGCGCGGCGGAAGCCAGATAGACACGCTTGGCACCGGCGTCACGCGCCATTTCGACGATCTGCTCAGAGGTGGTGCCGCGCACGATGGAATCATCCACCAGCAACACGTTCTTGTCGCGGAACTCCGCACGGTTGGCGTTCAGCTTGCGGCGTACCGACTGGCGACGCGCCTGCTGGCCCGGCATGATAAAGGTGCGGCCAACGTAGCGGTTCTTGACGAAGCCCTGGCGATATGGCTTGTCCAGAATGCGTGCGATTTCCAACGCAATGTCACAGGAGGTTTCCGGGATCGGGATCACCACGTCGATGTCCAGATCTTCCCATTCGCGAGCGATCTTTTCACCCAGCTTCTGCCCCATGCGCACGCGGGCGCTGTAGACCGAAATCTTGTCCATAAAGGAATCAGGACGGGCAAAATAGACGTATTCGAACAGGCATGGATTGGTTTTCGGGTTTTCTGCACACTGGCGTGTGAACAGCTGGCCCTTTTCAGTGATGTATACCGCTTCGCCCGGCGCCACGTCGCGCAGGAACTCAAAGCCCAGCGTATCCAGCGCTACGCTCTCGGAGGCCACCATATATTCGTTGCGGCCGTCCTCCAGGGTGCGTTTGCCGATCACCAGCGGACGGATGCCGTTAGGATCGCGGAACGCCACCAGACCATGGCCGATAATCATCGCCACGCAGGCATAGGCGCCGCGCAGTTGCTGATGCATCGCCGCCACGGCGGTAAAGATGTTGTCGGATTCCAGCGGATAGTGCGGAAAACGGTCCAGCTCGGCGGCCAGCACGTTGAGCAGGATCTCAGAATCGGAGGTGGTGTTGATATGACGACGGCCGCTTTCGAACAGCGACTGGCGCAGTTCATGGGCGTTGGTCAGGTTGCCGTTATGGGCCAGCGTGATGCCGAACGGCGAGTTGACATAAAAAGGTTGAGCCTCTGAGGCACTGGAGCTGCCAGCCGTCGGGTAGCGAACGTGGCCAATCCCCATGTTGCCCTGCAAGCGCTGCATATGCCGTGCTTCAAATACATCTTTTACCAGGCCGTTTGCCTTACGCAGACGGAACCCGTTATGGGCATCAATGGTGACGATGCCGGCGGCATCCTGTCCACGGTGCTGGAGCACCGTCAACGCATCATAAATCGACTGGTTTACCGGCATAAAACCGGCGATACCGACAATACCGCACATGTTGTCTTTTCCTCATCAGCGCTACCGCCCCGGTAAATGGGTCGGTAAGAAACTCGACGTGCTCTGCAGGTAGTCAAAGAACCACCTGATGATATAACTGAACTGGGGGATCAGCTGTGACTGTTTCCAGTCCTCACTCTGCGAAAAGCCGGTAAAGGTGTCGAGGAAAAACAGTATCGCTGCGACAATCAACACACCGCGCAATGCCCCGAAACAGATACCCAGCACCCTGTCGGTACCCGACAGGCCGGTTTTTTCGACCAGCGAGCTGATCACATAGTTAACAATAGCCCCAACGATCAGCGTCGCGATAAACAAAATGGCAATCGCGATGCCGTTTCGCACCAGTTCATCGTCAAAACGTGTGAAATAGACTGCAAGGTAAGAGTAGAAATGGCTGGCGACAAAGAACGCGCATCCCCATGTCACAAGTGACAATGCTTCGCGAACAAACCCTCGGATCAGGCTCACCAGAGCCGAAAATCCAATCACCGCTATAATGACGTAATCAATCCAGACCATGACCATTCCAATAACGAACCGCCCCGCATCCAATTCGCGGCGAATTCTAACAGAAAAAGAAAACGTTTGCGTAGGGGATTTCCCTACCACGTTACAAATAAAAAGCGGCGATAAAAAAATCTTAATCGCCGCGCCTACATAGCCGCTGAACCACCGTTCGCCCCGCTGCCGGGACGAACGGATCGGATCAACGCACGCTGTACGGCTTCACCTGCCCGTTCAGACCGCTGAGCGAGTTGAGTGATGACAGCGATGATTGCAGTTTTTGCTTCGAGGCATCCGGTCCGACATAAATACGGGTGATCTGCCCCTGTACCGGCGTGGACGGCACGGTGAACGCCCGGTAACCCGACAGGCGCAGCGTCGCGACAATCTCGTTGACCTTGGCGGCGTTTTTCAGCGCCCCCAACTGCACCACATAGGCTTGACCGGCCGGCGTTTTTTCTTCCGCCGGTTTGGTTTCCTGCTTCGGCGTCGGCTGCGGTTTCACCTCAGGTTTTGGCTGCGGTTTAGGCTTCACCTCCACCGGCCGGGTTTCCACCGGTTTCGGTTTTGGCTGCGGCGCCGGGGTGTTTTCAATCGGCGGCGGCGTGATCGCGGTATTCTGCTGTTGCTGCTGGGCAGACTGACGCGCCGCCTGCTGCGTTGCCGCTTCGTTGGCCGCCTGTTGTTCAACCAGGGCGCCAGCCCCTTCCGGCGGCTGGGCCGGCAACGGCTGACTTACCGGCGGCAGAACGTCGTTTTCCTGCGCATCGCCCGGTTTCGGTACCAGCGGGATCGCGGCGAATTCATCTTCGTAATGCTTCTTTTTTCCATCCAGCAGACCTGGCAGGATAATTACCCCCAGTGCCACCAGAATCACGGTTCCAACCAGTCGGTTCTGAAATTTACTTGCCACTCACACTCCCCGCATCTCGTCTAACGCCGCCATCACCTGCGCAACGGTGTGGAACGATCCACAGACGATCACAATATCCTGAATATCTGCATCCTGCATAGCCTGACGCCAGGCAGTTTCGACATCGGCAAAGCAGCGTGGTTCCGCCAGATGTTGCGCCAACAGTTCAACGCTGGCGCCACGCGGGCCATCCAGCGGTGCGCAGTACCATTCATCAACCTGGTCGCGCAGACAGGCCAGCGTGCCGGCGATGTCCTTGTCCGACAACATGCCCACCACCGCCCGTACCTTGCCGCCGCTGCGGGGCAAGGCCGCCAGCCGGCCGGCGAGATAGCCGGCGGCATGCGGGTTATGCGCCACGTCGAGTATCAGCAGCGGTTGCTGCTGCACCACCTGGAAACGCCCCGGCAGCGTCGCCTGTTGCAAACCGGTAAATATCGCCCGCTCGTCGATTTCCAGCGCCGAGTAGTGCAGCGCCGCCAGCGCCGTTGCGGCATTCGGTAGCGGCACGTTTGGCGTTGGTAAATCAGTCAACAGCGTGCCGCCACTTTGCCACTGCCAGCGATCGCCCTGTTCGTTGAAGCTCCAGTCATCACCCCGGCGGTACAGCTGCGCGCCCAGCGTTTCGGCCACCTGGCGGATCGACGCCGGCATCTCCGGCTCGCCAACCACCGCCGGTTTGCCGGCGCGGAAAATGCCGGCCTTCTCACGGCCAATGCTTTCGCGGTCATTGCCCAGCCAGTCGGTATGATCCAGTGCGATACTGGTGATCACCGCCACGTCCGGATTGACGATGTTGGTGGCATCCAGACGCCCGCCGAGGCCGACTTCCAGAATCACCACGTCGAGTTTGGCCTGGCGAAACAGATGCAGCGCCGACAGCGTACCGAACTCAAAATAGGTCAGCGACGTTTCGCCACGGCCGGCTTCGATAGCGGCAAAGGCTCGGCTGTGTTCCGCTTCGCTCAGCTCTTCGCCCTGAACGCGCACCCGCTCGGTGTAACGCACCAGATGCGGCGAACTGTAGACGCCGACGCGCAAGCCGGCCGCCAGTAAAATGGCTTCCAGCGTGCGACAGGTGGTGCCTTTGCCGTTAGTACCGGCAACGGTGAATACCGTGGGGGCGGGAGTCAGTAACTCAAGGTGCGCGGCAACGCGCTGTACGCGTTCCAGACCGAGTTCAATCGCCTGACTGTGCAGACGTTCCAGATAGTAAAGCCACGAGCTCAGGGGCGAGGTGGCTTGAGGAATTTGGTGGTTTTGCATGAGTCCCGTCACTGAACTTGGGTTCATTAATCCATCAGGGCACCACCCTCACCGCGGTAAAGGCGATGCGCTACGTTCCAACTATCGCTTAGCCACAAAACGACGGTTGAGCGCCGCTACGGATGATACCCGCAGCGGCGCGGCCAACGGCTTAGGCGCCTGGCTGATTTTCCGGCGCGATGGTCTGCGCGTCGTCATCAATGGCCGGCTGCGGCTGATTGGTCAGCTTGGACAGAATACTGGCCAGTCGCTGGCGCATTTCCGGGCGGCGAACGATCATGTCAATCGCGCCTTTTTCGATCAGGAACTCACTGCGCTGGAAGCCCGGCGGCAGTTTTTCGCGTACGGTCTGTTCGATAACGCGGGGGCCGGCAAAGCCGATCAGCGCCTTTGGCTCGGCAACGTTGATGTCGCCCAGCATCGCCAGACTGGCGGAAACGCCCCCCATGGTCGGGTCAGTCAGCACCGAAATATACGGCAGACCGCGCTCTTGCATCTTGGCCAGCGCCGCGCTGGTTTTCGCCATTTGCATCAGCGACATCAGCGCTTCTTGCATACGCGCGCCACCGCTGGCGGAGAAACAGACCAGCGGGCAGTTGTCTTCCAGCGCCTGCTCGACCGCACGGACAAAACGCGCACCGACCACCGAAGACATCGAACCGCCGATAAAGGCGAATTCGAAAGCAGCGGCGACCACCGGCATGCCATACAGCGTGCCTTTCATCACCACCAGCGCGTCTTTTTCGCCAGTGGCTTTCTGAGCTGCCACCAGACGATCCTTATACTTCTTGGAATCCTTGAACTTCAGAACGTCTTTTGGTTCCAGTTCGCTGCCCAGTTCCACTTCACTGCCTTCGTCCAGCAGAGTATGCAGACGCATACGCGCAGACATGCGCATGTGGTGGTCGCACTTTGGGCAGACTTCCAGATTACGTTCCAGCTCGGCGCGGTAGAGAACCTGACCGCAGCTGTCACATTTGGTCCAAACGCCTTCGGGAATGCTCGCCTTACGGGTTTGGGTGATATTGCTCTTGTTAAGAATTCGTTCAATCCAGCTCATCGATGACCTTTCTGTTTGAACCTGGCAGACGCCAGTCCGCAGTTCATGCTTTAACAATCCTCCCGCAGCAACACCCAATGAAAAAGTGCCCGAGCCAAGCGCGGCATGCGCGCGACCGAGGCACTGGCTTCAGGGTTGTTCGCAGGAACAGACCATAAATGTCGCTCATTAAACCATATCGGCTCGGCGCTGTGGATAAAAAACTGGTCGAACCGATAGGTTAAGCGATGTTTTTACTGTTTTTGCTGGCGGGCAGCCGCACGCTTATGCCGCCAGATTTCAATGATGCCCGGCAAAATTGACACAATGATAATAGCAACAATCAGCAATTTCAGGTTTTCCTGTACCACCGGCACGTTACCAAACAGATAACCCGCATAGGTGAACAGCAGCACCCAGAGCAGCGCGCCGATCACGTTATAAGCGGCAAAATGGCGATAGGACATATGCCCCATACCGGCCACGAACGGCGCAAAGGTGCGAACGATCGGCACAAAACGCGCCAGAATAATGGTTTTCCCACCGTGCTTTTCATAGAACTGATGGGTTTTGTCCAGGTAGCTGCGGCGGAAAATCTTCGAATTCGGATTGCTGAACAACCGCTCGCCGAACAGCCGGCCGATGGTGTAGTTGACCGCATCCCCAATAATTGCCGCCACCACCATCAACGCGACCATGGTATGCACGTTCAGATCGTTGGTCGGCAGCGCCGCCAGCGCACCGGCGACGAACAGCAGAGAATCGCCAGGCAGGAACGGGGTAACGACCAAACCGGTTTCACAAAACAGAATCAGGAACAGAATAGCGTAAATCCACATACCGTATTGCGCCACCAGCTCCGCCAGGTGCACATCGATATGCAGAATGAAATCAATAATAAACTTGATGATGTCCATAAGTTCTCTCTTGGTGCCAGGTGTCTCACCCACCCGGCAGATTAATCAGGGAGTACGGTAAAATAACGCTCAGTCATCGGCCAAAAACAGCGGGCCCATCGGTGCGTGTGGTAAACCGAAATGCTCGGGATAATCCACGGCAACCAGATACAGGCCGTCCGCCTTTGCCGTTGCCGCCGCCAGGTTACGATCCTTCAGCGCCAGCAGTTCGGCCATCCAGTTTTCATCCTGATTGCCGCAGCCGATTTCCATCAGGCTGCCGACAATGTTGCGAACCATATGATGCACAAAGGCATTCGCCTTAATATCTACCACGATATATTGCCCGTGGCGCGTGACCTTAACGTGTTTTACATTCCGCCACGGCGTGCGCGACTGACACTGTACCGCGCGGAACGACGTGAAATCGTTTTCACCCAGCAGGGCCTGCGCCGCGCGCTGCATGCGATCGGCATCCAGCGGATGGTAGAAATGCGTCATCCCCTGCTGCAACACCGCCGGACGGTAGCGATGGTTGAAAATCAGGTAGCGATAGCGGCGAGCCGTGGCGCTGAAACGCGCGTGGAAATCCTCGCGCACTTCGCTCACCCAGCGTACCGCAATGTCCGGTGGCAAATGGGTATTGACCCCCATGGTCCAGGCGGCGTCCTTGCGCCGGGCGGTGGTTTCAAAGTGCACCACCTGGCCAGTAGCATGTACCCCGGCGTCGGTTCGGCCGGCGCAAAACACAACGACTGGCGCGTCGGCCACCTTGCTCAATGCCTGTTCCAGACAGCCCTGCACGCTGGCCACTTCCTGCTGACGCTGCCAGCCGTAATAACGGCTGCCGTCATACTCAATCCCCAGTGCGATCTTCAATACCGGTACTGCAACCTCGGACATCAGTGAAATTGCTCCTGCACCAGGCGCTCTGCGGTTTCAATCGCCATCAGCGCGCCGCCGAAACGCACGTTGTCCGCTACCGACCAGAACTGCAACACTTCCGGAATACCGTAGTCGTTGCGCAGGCAACCCATGCTCAGCACATCGCTGCCGGAAGCGTCGGTAACCTGGGTCGGGTAGTCGTCTTCTTCGCTAAGCTGGATGTCGTCGATATGTTCCAGTTCGGCACGCGCTTCTTCGGCGGCCATCGGACGCAGCGCTTCCAGATGCACCACCTGCGCATGGCCGTAAAACACCGGCGACTGCACGCAGCTGACGGAGATCGGCAGGCCTTCGTCCTGCAGCACTTTACGTACCTGATCGACAATCAGACGCTCTTCGCGCACGCTGCCCTGTTCATCTGCCACCAACGGCAACAGGTTGAAGGCCAGCTGCTTGGCGAAGACGCCAGCCTCGGCCGGAATGCCGTTCAGCAAACGCGCACTTTGACCGGCCAGATCGTCTACCGCCGCCTTGCCCTGTGAAGAAACCGACATCAGCGTGGTGACATGCAGACGCGACAGCCCGGCCTGTTCGGTCAACGGTCTGATCGCGGTCAGCAACTGGCTGACCATACTGTCGGCCACCGCGACAATGTTACGGTTGCGGTAATCCGCCAGTACCTGCGGGTTAACGCCCGGCACCACCAGTGGCACGTCCGGTTCCAGTGCAAACAGGCCGCTAGTGTCGATCACCAGACACCCCATGTCACCGGCCTCGACGGCGTAGCGAGCGGATGCTTCGCTACCGGCGACAAAGAACGCCAGCTGCGCCTGCGACCAGTCGAACTGTTCCGCGTTTTCCACCATCAGCGATTTGCCATTGAATCGCACCGTCTCGCCGGCACCGCGCTCGCTGGCCAAAGGATAGAGTTCGCCCACCGGGAACTGGCGTTCCTGCAAAAGTTCCAGCAACGCTTCACCTACCGCGCCAGTGGCGCCGAGCAGAGCGATATTCCAGCCGTCAGACATTGGGTTTCTCCAAAATATTTCATGTAAAAGCAGACGGGCAGTGTCACCACCGCCCGATAATTCCGGGCCGGAAAAACCGACCCGAGGAACGATAACGCTCGCGGCTTATCGCACGCTGAAGCCCAACCGGTGCAACAGCTCTGTGCTGGCGCTGTCGTCGCACAGTACGCACAGTGACGACCACTCACGACGTTCCTGATAATGCTTGCGCAGACGATCGAATTCGCCCGCCTGCCCCGCCACCTTGCGCAGGGGCGCATCATCGCGGCGCACATCATACACCAAGTGCATCAATCGTTTTAACTTGCCTTCGTCCAGCACGCCGTTAAGTCGGATTTCGCTGAATTCCGGTACCGGCAGCAGCGAGGACAGTTCGATGTGTTGCGGATTGCCCAAATGCCGACTGTAGGCCTCGAACACCTGGGTGGTGCCGCGCGCCTTGCCTTCCAGCGTGTAACCGGCGATGTGCGCGGTACCGATATCCACCCGCGCCAGCAGTGGCAGTGACAGATCCGGTTCCGGTTCCCACACGTCCAGCACGGTGCTGAGTTTTTTCCCCTGTTGCAGCGCCTGCAACAACGCGGCGTTGTCCACCACCTCGCCGCGGCAGGCGTTAATCAGGATGCGGTTGTCCGGCAACGCCGCCAACAGCTGCGCATCCGCCATATGCAGCGAGGCGTAAGGACCGCTTTTATTCAACGGCGTATGGAAGGTCAGTACGTCAGCTTCCGCCACCAGTTTTTCCAGCGGCCAGAACTCACCGACATCGCCACGATCGGCGCGTGGCGGATCGCACAGCAGGGTACGCACTCCCAGCGCTTTCAAGCGTGCATCCAGGCGCGAACCAACGTTACCAACGCCAATAATTCCCACGGTTTTATCCCGCAGATGGAAGCCGTCGCGCTCCGCCAACAGCATCAACGCAGCAAACACGTATTCCACTACCGCAATAGCGTTACAGCCCGGTGCGGCAGAAAAGCCGATACCGGCCTGCTGCAACCAGCGCTCGTCGACGTGATCGGTGCCGGCGGTCGCGGTGCCGACAAACCCGACGCGGGTGCCGGCCAGCAACGCCTCATTCACCTTGGTCACCGAACGCACCATCAGCGCATCGGCGTCCGCCAGCGCGGCCTGCGGGATAGGGCGTCCCGGCACCGCCTGTACCTCGCCCAAACGGCTGAACAGGTCAAGCGCATAGGGCATGTTTTCATCAACCAGTATTTTCACAGCTTTCTCCGACAGCATACGGCGATTTGACTGCGCACAGTTTGCCACCGAATCCACCAGAAACCCAACGTTGTTAGCCCGCCGCTGCGCTAGGCGCGGCGAAAACGCTCAGGGGTGGTGCCGGCGATCTGCTGGAACATCACAATAAAGGCCGACGCCGAGCTGTAGCCCACTTCCAGTGCCACCTCTTGCACCGTGTGCCCTTTTTCCAGCAACGAAATGGCATGCAAAAAGCGCAGTCGCTGCCGCCATTCGCTGAACGACATCCCCAGTTGCTGCTGACAACGTCGTGACAACGTTCGCTCAGTGGTGTAGACCCGGCTCGCCCAGACCGCCAGCGACGTATTGTCCGACGGGCAGCGCTCCAGCGCCTGCAACACCGGCCCGAGAAATTTGTCCTGCGAGGTCGGCAGATAAGTTTGCTGGATGGGCGCCTGATGCAGTTGATCGATCAGTACCCGGCACAGCCGTAGCTCGGTTTTATTCTGCGGGGCCAGCATTTTGCGCGCCAGACACTGGTCAACGATAGCTTTGAATACCGGCGACACATTGAGCAGACACGCCTGCTGCGGCAGATTCTGACACAAAGGGCGGGCGATGTTGATGGTACGAAACAGCGCCGGTTTACGGTTATAGCTGGCATGCTCGATGCCCGGCGGCAGCCAGACGGCAAACTCCGGCGGCGCCAGAAATCGCTGGCCGGCGATGCTCAGCGCCACCACCCCGCTCTTGACGCAAATCACCTGGCCCCATGCATGGCTGTGCGGCAAATATTCGGTATCTGCATTGGTTTCTTCACTGCGGAAGAACAGCGTGCGCGGCGCATCCACGCCGCTGGTCGGATAGTTACGCGTTTCGGCCATCGTTAAGGTTGTCTTGATTTCGCTAAAGGGTGTCTGATTTTCGCTATATATAATAAACCAGACACAGGTAGACTAGCCAGCAATCGGTTTGTTATTGAGAATAATTATCATGAACGTATTGTTTCCCCTGCTGGCGGTGCTGATTTGGTCAATCAACGCCGTAGTCAGCAAAGCCTCGGCTAGCGCTATCGATCCGGCGGCGATCTCCTTTTACCGTTGGCTGCTGGCATTGGTTACGCTGACGCCGTTTGTATTGCCGGGGGTGATCCGCAACTGGCAAACGGTGCGCACCCATTGGTGGAAGTTGCTGATCCTCGGCCTGTTGGGCATGGTGCTGTATCAGAGCCTGGCGTATTACGCCGCCCACAGCGTCAGTGCGCTCTTTATGGGCATCCTCAACTCGCTGATCCCGCTGTTGACGGTGTTGCTCGGTGTCTGGCTGCTGCGCGTAGCGCCCACGGTCGGCATTGCCATCGGCAGCCTGCTGTCGCTGGGTGGGTTGGTATGGCTGGTCAGCAGCGGCCAACCGGGGCAACTGCTGCAACACGGCATCGGCAAAGGTGAATTGATGATGTTCGCCGCCTCGGCGTCCTACGCGCTGTATGGCGTGCTGACCAAGCGCTGGGCAATCGCCATACCGAACTGGCAGGCACTGTACGTGCAGATTCTGTTCGGCGTGCTGTTGCTGCTGCCGAATTTCCTGCTGGCGCAGGACGTGGCGCTGAATGGCCACAATATTCCACTGGTGCTGTTTGCCGGTATTCCGGCATCCATTATCGCACCGTATCTGTGGATCCAGGGCGTGATGCGCCTCGGCGCCAATACCGCATCGATTTTTATGAATCTGGCTCCGGTATTTACCGCCATTATCGCCATGCTGTTCCTGCATGAGCAGTTGCACAGTTACCACCTGATTGGCGGCGGCATCACCTTATTGGGGGTGGTACTCTCGCAGCGCCTGCGTACGCCGCTAGGCCGCAAGGCACCGGCAACCGTGCCGAACGCCGACCTCAAGAAGTGATAACCGCCTGCCCTATCCGGGCGACGGCGTAAAGCGCACCCGCACCAGCAGGCCGCCGAGCTCGGACGAAGGCAACAGCTGCGGGCGGGTGCCGTGATAGGCCAAAATATCCTTTACCAACGCCAGTCCCAATCCGGCCCCCGGCTGGCTGCCAACGTTGTCGAGTCGGTGGAACGGTAGCAGCGCCTGCAAGGCATCTTCCTGCGCAATGCCCGGTCCGCTGTCTTCTATTTCCAGCAGGCAGTCGCCTGCCCCTTGATCGCACAGCACCCGCGCGGTTACCACGCCGTTACGCGGCGTGTATTTCAGCGCGTTATCCAGCAAATTGGCACACATTTCGGTCAATAACAGCGCTTCGCCGTTAATCCAGCAGGCCGCCAGTCCCTCATAGCCCAGATCGATCTGCTTGCTACGCGCCTGGGGTAAACGCGAAAAACAGGCATCGCGCAGCAGTTGCGCCAGGTCCACCGGCTGCAACCTGCGCTCGGCGCTATGCTCATGCGCTTTCAAGCGCGACAGATGCAACAACCGATCGGTGAGTGCCACGGTATTGTCCAGGGTGGTACTCATCGCCAGCAGGCTTTCACGCCACTGTTCCGGCCGGTCACTGGCCAGAGCAACGCCAACCTGGGTTTTCAGTACTGCCAACGGCGTACGCAACTGGTGCGACGCATCGGCGCTGAACCGCTCCTGCCGCGCTACCATCACCCGCAGCCGTTCAATGTAGCGGTTAAACGCCAGCAGCAGCGGCTGCATTTCCGACCAGGGCAACACCATCGGTAACGGCGTCAGCTCACCCGGGTCGCGCCGCATCATCAGGCTTGACAGCTTGCGCAGCGGTTTGAGCAGTTTCTTCAGCAATACGAAGGCCAGCAACAGCGTCAGTACCACCACCGTCCCCTGACTGGCCAACGCCGCCAGCATCATCTGTCGCGCCAGGTACTTGCGTGACTCCAGCGTTTCCGCCACCAGAATCACCGCCATCCCCATTACGCCGGATTCATTGATCGGCTGATACAGCGCCGCAACGCGGATTGGCCGGCCATAGTAGCTGGCGTCATAAAAATGCACCAATGCCGGGTAAAGGTTGGAACGTGGGATATTCTTCGGCGGCAATGGCAGATCGTCATAGCCGGAAATGCTGATGCCCTCGGGCGAAATCACTTCGTAATACAGTTGGTCGTTCATGTTGCGCTCAAAACTGTCGAGCACCACATATGGCACATCCACTTCCAACCGGCCGCCGCGTACGATCAGCCGCTCGGCCACGGTACGCGCCGACGCCAGCAGGGTGCGGTCATAGGCCAGCGTTGCGGCGCTCATGGCACTAAAATAGTGGGTGTAAATCGAGATACCACCCAGCACCATCAACGGCAGACCAAAGAACAGTAACAGTTGATTGAACAGTGAACGCGGCGGGTTAAACCATTTCATTGCACAGCTCCAGGCTGTAGCCCAGGCCGCGCAGCGTCACAATCGCCACATTACTGCCATGCAGTTTTTTACGCACCCGGTGGACATACAGCTCGATGCTTTCCGGGTTCGCCTCGTCCGACAGGGTAAATACCTGCTCAAACAGCTGCTGTTTAGCCACCGGCCGCCCACGTCGGTGGATCAGGGTGGTCAGCACCGCCAGTTCGCGCGGTGTCAATGCCAGCGGTTTGTCATCCAGCAGAAAATAGCCTTCGTCATGGTAGGTCAATGCACCGAACTGCAACGCCTGCTGAGTCACGCCCACGCTGCGGCGCAGCAACGCCCGGATGCGTGCCTCCAGCTCATCCAGTTCGAACGGCTTGGTGAGGTAGTCGTCAGCGCCGAGATTCAGCCCCTTGACGCGATCGGCGACGTCGGTTCTGGCCGTCAACAACAATACCGGCATATTTTGCCCGCGCTTGCGCAGGCGGGCCAGCAGATCCAGCCCGTTCAAACGCGGCAGTGCCACGTCCAGCACCACCAGCACATAGTTTTCATTCAGCAGCATATGATCGGCCGCCACGCCATCCGCAGCAACGTCGACGGCAAATCCAGCGCCGGTCAGCGCCTTTTGCAGCCAATGTGACAGTTCGGGATGGTCTTCAACCAGTAACAAACGCATTTGCCCATTCCATTGATGATTCGATCAACCCGGCGTCATTGCGACACCGTTAACAAGTTTATAACGAAGAATGGCATGGAAGAGAAACAGAGAGAAGAGCAGCGCCGCCGCCATTTTGAGAGCTGGCACACAATTACGGCGCACGGCAGCGTAACGTTTTATCTTAACGCGATCTCACTGCCCGCCAGGGCAATGGCAAACACCGGGCGCAGTTTAGCCGGGGTGAACGGCGGAGAAACCAGTACGTTGCGGTTGTTGGTGGCAAACACCAGATCCACCCCGGTGACACAGGCGGTCATCTGGCAGACATGGCTAACGCCGCTGGCAGAGGAAAAGTGCAGTTCAAAGACGCCGATGCTTGGCCGCAAGTGTTTGACGCGACACTGGCCGGCGTCGCCGACCATTTCGGCATAAGCCTGTGGCAACATCTTGATCGCCTTGGTTCTGGCGCAGTCTTTGCCGGCAAATAACTTACTCAGAGAAAACATGGTGGTGCACCCGAAATCATTTTGTTTTTGCCATTTTATCGCAGGACGAATGTGGCAAAGGTGACATTACGCATGTTATTTGCAGAGTTTGCCGGCGGTTATCGCCGGACATTCTGTGCTAATGCCGATAAATCCGCGCTGGATTTACCGCTGATTTGTCCAATCCAGGAGACGCGTATCACACCCTGCAAACTTTCCCACCGGCTGAAAGGTAAATGAAAGGTTGTTGTTTTAACAATTCAGCAACCTCGCACCCGCGAGGAGTTTCACCGTCTGAAGACAAATACCTAGGGGAAGGCAATGAAAAAAATAATTACCCGTACTCTGACCGCAACCGCGCTGCTGCTGGCAGCCAATCAGGCATTTGCCATCGATGCACCCAAGCGTACCGAATGTATCGCCCCGGCCAAACCCGGCGGCGGTTTCGATCTGACCTGCAAACTGATCCAGGTTTCGCTGCAGGAAACCAAGGCCATCGACAAACCGATGCGCGTTACCTACATGCCCGGCGGCGTCGGCGCGGTAGCCTATAACGCCATCGTCGCGCAACGTCCGGCCGAGTTCGGTACCGTCGTGGCGTTTTCCGGCGGTTCGCTGCTCAACCTGTCGCAGGGCAAATTCGGCCGTTACAGCGTCGACGACGTGAAATGGCTGGCGGCGGTCGGCACCGATTATGGCATGATCGCCGTGCGCGCAGACTCACCGTATAAGTCATTGAAAGATCTGATGGAGGCCTTCAAGAAGGATCCGAACAGCGTGGTATTCGGCGCCGGTGCCTCGATTGGCAGTCAGGACTGGATGAAAACGGCACTGTTGGCGCGCGAAGTCGGGGTCGATCCGCACAAGATGCGCTACGTCGCGTTTGAAGGCGGCGGCGAGCCGGTGACGGCGCTGCTGGGTAACCACATTCAGGCGGTTTCCGGCGACTTGAGCGAAATGGTGCCCTACCTGCAAGGCGACAAGATTCGCGTACTGGCGGTATACGCCGACCAGCGTCTGCCGGGTCAGTTGGCCGACGTGCCGACCGCCAAAGAACAGGGCTACAACCTGGTATGGCCAATCATCCGTGGGTTCTACGTTGGGCCTAAGGTCAGCGACGCAGAGTACCAATGGTGGCAAGACACCTTCGCCAAGATGATGCAAACCGAGGAGTTCAAAAAGCAGCGGGATATGCGCGGCCTGTTTGAATTCAACCTGACCGGCAAAGAGCTGGATAGCTACGTGAAAAATCAGGTCAATCAATACCGTGAACAGGCGAAAGCCTTCGGTCTGGCCAAGTAATCCCGGGGGCATACCATGAGCGATCGTATCTTTGCCGGACTGTGGCTGCTGCTGTGCATCGGCGGCCTGATCGTCGGCTGGGGCATTCAGAGCGAATACAGCTATGAACCGCTGGGGCCTCGCCCCTTCCCACTGGCCATTCTCAGCCTGATGGCGCTGTGCGCCGCGCTGTTACTGCTGCGCCGTCCGCAAGTGGTCGAATGGCCGCATCACAAAATCCTGCAGCGGCTTATCGTCCTGACGATCGCGCTGGTGTTGTATGCCTGGGGTTTTGAATGGCTGGGCTTTCCGCTGGCCACCGCCCTGCTGACCTTCAGCATTGCCTTGCTGTTCCAGGCAAGCGTGCTGGCGGCGGGTATTTCCGGTGTGGTGATGGGCGTAGCGCTGTATTACGCCTTTGACCGCTTGCTTGATGTCACACTGCCGCTCGGCGTCTGGCTGAGTTAACGGGGGCGATAATGGAAACCTGGATGTATTTATCTCAAGGGTTCGAGGTAGCATTAATACCGCAGAACCTGGTGATCGCCCTGATCGGCTGTTTTGTCGGCACCATCGTCGGCCTGTTGCCGGGGTTGGGGCCGATCAACGGCGTGGCGATCCTGCTGCCGTTAGCCTTCGCGCTGAAGTTGCCGGCTGAATCGGCACTGATTTTGCTGGCGACGGTGTATATCGGCTGTGAATACGGCGGACGCATCTCTTCAATATTACTTAACGTGCCGGGTGATGCTGCGGCGATCATGACCGCGCTGGACGGCTACCCGATGGCGCAGCAAGGGCGCGCCGGCGTGGCGCTGTCAATCTCGGCGGTCAGTTCGTTCGTCGGCTCAATGATCGCCATCGGCGGCATTATCCTGTTTGCCCCGCTGCTGGCACGCTGGTCACTGGCATTTGGTCCAGCGGAATACTTCGCGCTGATGGTGTTCGCCATTGCCTGTCTGGGCAGCATGATGAGCCAGAACCCGCTGAAGTCGCTGTTGGCGGCGCTGATCGGGTTGGGTCTGGCAACGGTTGGCGTGGATGCCAACACCGGCGTTTACCGCTTTACCTTTGACAGCGTGCACCTCTCCGATGGCATTCAGTTTATCGTGGTGGTGATCGGCCTGTTCTCGGTCAGTGAAATTCTGTTGATGCTGGAAAGCACCAGCACCGGCCAGAAACTGGTACGCAAGACCGGCCGTCTGCTGTTTAATCGCCAGGAAGCTGCGCAGTGCGTCGGTCCGACCCTGCGTTCATCGGTGGTCGGCTTCTTCGTCGGCATTTTGCCCGGTGCCGGCGCCACCATCGCCAGCGCCCTGACCTATATGACCGAGAAAAAAATCAGCGGCAACAGCGATACCTTCGGCAAGGGCGATATTCGCGGCGTTGCGGCACCAGAGGCGGCCAACAACGCTTCGGCCTGCGGATCGTTCATTCCAATGCTGACGCTGGGCGTACCCGGTTCCGGCACCACCGCGGTGATGATGGGCGCACTGACGCTGTACAACATCACGCCGGGACCGGCGATGTTCACCGAGCAACCAGACATCGTCTGGGGGCTGATTGCCGCGCTGCTGATTGCCAACGTGATGCTGTTAATCATGAACATTCCATTGATTGGTTTGTTCACCCGCATGCTGACCATTCCGTTATGGTTCCTGGTGCCGGCCATTGCGGCGGTATCGGCGGTTGGCGTCTACGCGGTGCACAGCACCACCTTTGATCTGCTGTTAATGGTCGGACTGGGGATATTCGGTTACATCTTGCGGAAAATGCACTTCCCGATGTCACCGCTGATCCTCGGCTTCGTACTGGGGGAAATGCTGGAGCAGAACCTGCGTCGCGCACTGTCGATCAGCAACGGCGAGTTCGGCATTCTGTGGGGCAGTTCTATCGCGCAATGCCTGCTGGTGCTGGCGGTGGCGGTGCTGGTGCTGCCACCAATCCTGCGTAAACTGCGCAAGCGCCGCAGCCATACGGTAGAAGCAGCCAAGGTCGAGTAAGCATTAGCGGTATTGACACCTGGGGCCGGATTATCCGACCCCTTTTTTATCGTTTGCTTTAGGTAAATAATTTTATATATGCAGCAAATAAGGCGTTCAAAATCAGGAAAAATAAAATTGATAAATAAAACAAACCCGACTGCCAATTCTATTTTTCACGTGTGACGTCATAAAAAACCATACGCATCACTTGTTCTTGGTAGGAACAATGCTTTCCTTCCTGTCTTTATCATCATAAAGAAATAGCAAATCGCCACCGCCCCGAAAATCCCCGTCTGACAATGAAATGAATAAGGAAAAGGGCATTCATATTTCTCAGGGGAACAGCGGCAATCGTATAAAAAGCCCGATACTGTCATAACAGTATCGGAAGATATTTAAAATGGAGAGCCAAGGTCATTTAATTTCAACACAAGCAATAAATTAGATTTTTATCGTGTGTTCTTATATCGACGACCTTCGCTCTCCTGATGTGACCAGCTACCAGGCCGCCCACCACAGGCGCAGTTTCATCCCCCAGTAGCTGGTCCAACCGGTGGTGCT
Source organism: Serratia sp. Sp408 (assembly GCF_057180665.1). NCBI lineage: Bacteria > Pseudomonadati > Pseudomonadota > Gammaproteobacteria > Enterobacterales > Yersiniaceae > Serratia > Serratia sp. Sp408. Next base: position 119,842 of record NZ_JBXUFT010000004.1, on the reverse strand, counting down.
CTGCACCACCTTGCCCTTATCAATGATGACCAAGGTCGGCGTGACGCCAATCTGCCACTGCGCCGCCAACGCCCCGTTCGGGTCATTGACTACCGGTAGCGATAATCGCTTGCCCGCCAGCCATTCGGCAACCTGCACATCGTCACCGGAACGCAACGCCACGCTCAGCACGTTGTCACCCAGCGCTGCCAGTTTGGCCACGCTGGGGGTGGTGTAACGGCAGACGCCACACCACGAAGCCCAAAAATAGACCAGCAATGGCCGTTGCTGGCTGAGTTGTGCCAGCGAAACCGCCGAACCATCGAGCGTGGCTAACTGCTGCTCAGCGAAAGCGTCCGGTGCCTGCGGCGCGCGCAGCGTATCCATCAGCCACACGATGCCGCCAGTTATCAGCAGTAACAACAGTATTTCGCGCGCCCAGCGCTTTAACCTAGCCATTGTTCGCCTTCGCCAGCTGTTGCTTCACCATGCTTTCAAGTTCTTGATACGAGACCGCTCCCGCCAGCATCCGATCGCCGATCAGCGTGGCAGGCGTTCCCTGTACTCCCAACTGTTCCGCCAACTGCATGTTGGTACGCAACGTTTCCATGCTGCGATCGCTTGGCGCAACCGGCTTGACGTTGGTCTTCTGCTGCGCGGCGGCGATGCTGGCATCGTCGTGGAAACCCTTTTTCGCCATCAGCCGCTGGTGCAGCGCCCAGAACTGTTCCGGGTGCTGTTGCCAAGCGGTCAGCGCAATACGCGCCGAACTGACCGAACTTTCCCCCTTGAACGGCAGTAGTTTCACCACCAGCGCCACCTGCGGATACTGCTTGACGATTTTCTCCAGCATCGGATCAAAGCGTTTGCAGTAAGGGCAGTTGTAATCGGTAAAGGTCACCAGCGTCAGTTTGGCGTTTTTCGCCCCCATGCGCGGGCTGGCCGGATCGTCATACAGCGTTTTGGCATTGGCCGCGATAACCTGACTGACCTGCTGGCTGGCGGTCTGCTGCTGCCAGGCATCCACCGCCTGTGCCAATATATCCGGGTTGGATACCATGGTTTCACGCACAATCTCCTTGATGCGCGCCTCCTGTTCAGGGGTAAACGGCGCAGCGGCCCACACCGGCGAAACCAGCATCATCAATACAATCAGTAATTTTTTCATTTTTCAGTTCCTTGAGCGGCACTAAGGGTTTGCAACACGGCATCGCGGGTCAATAATGCTGACAGCACCGTACCGTTTGGCTTAGCTGGGCCATAAATCTGGTTAAACGGCACGGCGACACTGCCGCGACGTTGCAGGAAAGCGGTAATCTCCGCAGAAGGACGGCTCCAGTCGCCGCGCAGCGCCACCACGTCATCGGCGCTCAGCGCCTGTTGCACGTCATCACGCAGCAGCACATTGAATTTATTGGCTTTACAGGTCACACACCAGTCTGCGGTAACGTCCACGAACACCCGTTTATGCTGCGCCAACGCCTGCTCGATCGCCTGTTCCGACAAGGGTTGCCAGTTGATGCGATCCACCAGCGGCTGCCGCCACAGCGAGGCGCTCAGCGAACCGGCCAACAGCGCCACGCCGGCCAACACCAGCACGCCGGCACTGACCATGGCCGCCAGCCGCGCACCGTGTCGATACCAGACCGCCAGCAACAAACAGCACAACAGCACAGCGGCAATAATCCAGGTCGGCACGGCGCCAATATGATTGGTCATCAGACTAAGCAGCCACAGCGAAGAGGCCAACATCAGCAGGCCGAGACCCAGGCGTAGCGTATTCATCCAGCGGCCCGGACGCGGCAGGCGCAGCGCCAATGCCGGCCAGGCGGCAATCATCAGCCACGGCAGGCTCATCCCGACGCCCAGCGCCACAAACATGCCCCACAGCACCGGCAGCGGCGCGGCCAGCGCAAACGCGACCGCCGTGCCAAGGAACGGTGCAGAGCACGGCGTCGCCAGCAGCGTGGCAAAGGCCCCCTGCCAGAAATGCCCGCTCATCCCCTGCCCGCCCTGCGTCGCCAGGCGGGTATTGAGGCCGGAGGAGAGCTGCAGATGAAACAGGCCAAACAGATTGGCACTGAACAACAGCGTAATCAGCACCATAAAACCGATAAACCACGGGTTCTGAAACTGGATGCCCCAGCCAAGCGCATGGTTGCTCAGCCGCAGCACGGTCATCAATAGCGCCAACGCCATAAACGACGCCACAATGCCGGCGCTGGAAAGCAAAAACTGCATCCGCACGCTGCGTCGGTCACGTTGCTCCACCTGCAAGATAGCGCTCAGCTTGATGCCCAGTACCGGCAGCACGCACGGCATCAGGTTCAGGATCAAGCCGCCGACCAATGCCATCAACACCGCCTGCCACAACGGGAAAGCGGCCGAATCGGCAGCGGCCAACGGTTCGCCGATGGTCAGCGTTGCCTGCTGCGCGACGCCGCCGTCGCCGATCACCAGCGTCAGGGTTTTGCCTCGCAGATCGGGGGCGCTATCACCCCAGCCGTCGCTGACCGGCACTCGCGCCAGCAGTTGCGTACCGTCGCTGCTGATGCTCGGTTTACCGATATCGACGTCGTCCAGGCTGTCGAAGAACAGCGCCGGCTGTTGCCAGCCTGTGCTACGTTCGGCGCCGATCTGCAGCTCACCGTTCTGGTAACCGGCGCGCAGGTTTTCCGCCAGGCCGCGCTCAATCGGCACCTGCCCCATCGCCTGGGCAAAGTCATGGTTGAACTGCGCATCGTTTGGCGCACTCATATCGAGGCTAAACGGATAGTCGGTCAGAATGCAGACGTTGCTGCAGGTGGAAAGCGTCAGCGTCCCCGCCAGCCGGGTGGAAACCTCACCCTGCATGACGATCGGCAGGCTGACCTGCTGGTGATAGCCCTGGGTGGAAATCCCGGCAACGTCAAACCGTTGCGGCGTCGGCCAGTACCATTTGGCCGGCGGCGGATTGCCTTGCCAACGGATTGCCGGCGCAATGCCGCCCTCGCCGGGCGAACGCCAATAGGTTTTCCAGCCGTTTTGCAGTTCGACCGACAGCAGCAGGCGAGTTTCGCCAGCTTGCGAAGTATCGGCCCGCAGCCGCACTTTAGCATGATCGTTGGTCGGATTTTGCAGCCAGCCGCTGTCCGCCGCCTGAGCGGCAGGCAGCCACAGCAGTAACAGACAGGCCACGGCCAGTCTGATGATATTCAACATGTTGTTTCTCCATCAATGAGTCAGTAATCGTCCAAAACGGGCGATCGGCTCATTCACGGAACACGCATAATCGGAGATGTACCCTGAGGGTCGGCGGGGAAATGGCGCGCGGAGGCGGAATGCGCAGCCGGGCGGAGAGCGTCGGAGCCAGCAATGCCAGTAACAGACCCAGCCCTAGCAGCACGGTTTCAAACATCACCGGCGGCGCGGCCAACAACGACTTGGCGCTCAGCTCGCACGGCGAACTCCCCGGCGCTTCGGCATGATCATCGCTGCTGGCTGCGGCGCTTACCGTGGGAACGCCAAGCATGATTTGCAACGCATGCAAGCCCGCCATGCGCTGAGTGATGCAGGTCAGCACCACCAGGCAAGCCAGGCATAAAAACCATTTTGCAATTCGTTGCCGTTTGAACATCGCATCCTCGGTTCGGTAATGCGCTTATCTTAGTGGCAACGGAATTATTCGCAACGTTTTGCCTGTAAAGAAATGTCTGACAGACGGTATTGATGGCATCAATTAACAGGTATCATAGGCAGCGTACGTTTTCTTGCACCTGTGCTTTTCGCCGGGTTTGACTTTATTTCTGCACAGCGAAGGACGGGTGATATGCAACCTTTGAGTGGCCCCGGTACCCACAACGTTTCCGATCGTCCTCCGACCGGGGGAAAAACCACTGCCGCTGACGATCAGCCACTCTCGCCGGCACAACGCACCCGGCTGGAAAAACTGATCGTGAAAATCATGGCGCTCAGTCCGGCAAAATCGGCCGAAATATGGGCCACGCTGCGCCACGATCTTGGGGCAAACCGCCCTGCGGCCAACCAGGAGTTGCAGGCTCGCCACTTTGAACCGGCTGAACGGCTGTTGCAGAATCGTCTGGATCAGGCGCAGCGCAGTCATGCCAATCGCCAGCTGTTGCAGCAGCTCACCGAACTGCTGCCGCAGGGCAATAATCGCCAGGCGGTCAGCGACTTCATTCGCCAGCAATTTGGTCATACCGTGCTGAGCAAGCTTAGCCATGAACAGCTGCAACAGGTGTTTAACCTGCTGCAAACCGGCGAACTGACCATTCCGCATCCACAGCAGAGTGCCACCAGCGATCGTCCACTGTTGCCGGCCGAGCACCAAAACCTGCAACAGCAGGTTACCCGGCTCAGCGCCGCCACCGGCGAATCACCGGCGAAAATCTGGCAGAGCCTGCTTGATTTGACCGGCGTTAAAACCAGTGAGCCACTGCCGGCACGGCATTTCCAACTGCTCAGCCAATACCTGCAGGCCAGGGTGGCGCTCAGCTCGCAAAGCGCACCAACGCTGAACAACCTGCTGGCACTGCTAAAACAGCCGGCGGACCCGCAAGAGCAGCAGCAGCTGTTCGACTATTGCCAGTCGCGCTTTCACTGCGTTGCTAACGCCCCGCTGACCCACACGCAGATCAACAACCTGATTAACCAGCTGTTTGCCCGCCGGCTGGAAAAAGCCGGTGCCGCACCGGCCATTCACAGCGACTCACCAACGCCGTTGCTCAACCCGTTGATCGCTGCGCTACCGCAACCGTGGCAAGCGGCGCTCGGTAAACGCATGCTGGCATTTGCCGCACTGATCGTGGTGCTGCTGCTGGTGCTGGCGATGATGTTTTAACCTCAGCCGCAGCCGCAATCTTGCGGCGCCGCCCAATCCAGCAACGAACCGCTGGACTCACCGATGGCCAACGGATGGCCGTCGCGCAACCAGAAGTCCAGCCCGCCAATCAGCTCCTTAACCCTGAAACCGTGCCTGGCCAGCTTATAAGCCCCCTTGGTGGAGCCGTTGCAGCCAATACCGTCGCAATAGGTGACATATACCTTGTCACGTGACAACTGCCGGGTACTGACCTCATCCATCAACCGATGCGGAAAACTGATCGCACCGGGGATATGCCCGGCGGCATATTGCTGTGCCGAGCGGATATCAATCACCACGATACTATCAATCGCCTGGCGTAAATCTTCTGCTACATCCCATGCATCGGCGTAATAGCCGAGCTTGGCCGTCAAATAGGCCAGACTGTCGGCCGGATCGGCCGCCGGAAAGGCTAAAACCTGTGAATCCTGTACCATTGCGTTATCCTGTTGTCGGTATCGTCAGGTGACAATCATGCCCGAATTTGGTCTTATAATTGATACCCATTTCGTCATCTGGACAAGACCGATTATGCCGCAAACGCTGCTTACGCTGTTCCAACAGCCGCAACAGGCCGCCACCACCCTGCGCGATCGGGTGTGCAGCACGCTACGCCGCGCCATTCATGGCGGTACGCTGGTCAGCGGCCAGCGCTTGCCCTCCTCGCGCCTGCTGGCCGCCGATTTAGGCATTTCACGCGTTACCGCCGAAGCGGCCTATGGGCAACTGGAAGCCGAAGGTTATTTGCAACGCCGCGTCGGCCAGGGCACCTTTGTGGCGATTACCGTCACCCGGTCGCCCCCCTCCCGGCTGCCGCACCGTCGCCCTCGACTATCGCAGCGCGGCGAGCAGATTCTCCACACCGGTGGCTGTCGCGATCCGCAACAACCGCTGCCTTTCGCCGCCGGTTCGCCCGACCTGCGCGCCTTTCCGCTGAAACTGTGGCAGCAGCTCAGTGCTCAGCAGCTGCGATTGCATGGCGAAAAACTGCTGCGCTATGGCGATCCGCAAGGCTATCTGCCGCTGCGTGAAGCCATTGCCGGTCACGTCAGTCAAACCCGCGGCGTGAACTGCGATGCACGGCAGGTGGTGGTACTGACCAGTTCTCAGCAGGCGTTGCAGCTGATCGCCACTCTGCTGCTCGACGCCGGCGATCGGGTGTGGATGGAAGAACCCGGCTATGCCGGGGCGCGTAACGCCTTTGTCAGCGCAGGGGCGCAATTGATACCCGTGGCGGTTGACGATGCCGGACTCGCGCCGTCGCCGGGGTTACCGACGCCGCGCCTGATCTATCTGACGCCGTCGCACCACTACCCGACCGGCGTGGCGCTCAGTCTGGAACGCAGGCTGGCCCTGCTGGCATTGGCGCAACGGCAGCAGACGTGGATCGTCGAGGACGACTACGACAGCGAGTTTCATTACGACGGCCAGCCGATGCCCGCCATGCAAGGTCTGGATCGTCATGGCAACGTGTTGTATCTCGGAACCTTTTCCAAAGCGCTGTTCCCTTCGCTGCGGCTGGCGTATCTGGTGCTACCGCCGGCGCTGGTGGATGCCTTCGTCACCGCACGTACGGTTTATGACGGCCACTGCGCCCAGTTGGCGCAGGCGACGACCGCCGAATTTATCCGTCAAGGCCACTTCGCTGCCCATATTCGCTATATGCGTCAGCTGTACCGTAGCCGTCGCGATTGTCTGCAACAGCAGATTCAGCGGCACTGGGTGCACTTTGCCGTGCCGCAACCCACGCCTGGCGGGTTGCAGCTGTGCGTCTGGCTACCGACCGGGCAAGAAGCCGACCTGAGCCGCCAGGCGCAGCAAGCCGGTGCGATCGCGCCTGGGCTGGCGGAGCTGTACGCCAGTCCGTCAAACCGACGAGACGGCTGGCTGCTGGGCTTTGCTGCCCTGACCCCGGGGGAAATCAGTAACGCGGTTGAGCGGCTGGCACGGCTCAAGCCCCGCGATTGAATGGACAACGCCGCCGTTTCGCTTTAAAACCATAATACATCCACAGCGAGGACCTCTCATGACCCGTGCCATTGCCGACCAACTGACCGAACGTTTTTTCCGTTATCTGGCCATTTCCAGCCAGAGCGATGCCGCCGCAACCACCTTGCCGAGCAGCCCGGGTCAGCATCATATGGCGCAGCTGCTGGCGGAAGAACTGACGCAACTGGGGTTGGAACAGGTGCAGATCGACCAGCATGCCACCGTGACCGCGCGCAAACCCGGCAATCAGCCCGGCGCGCCGCGCATCGGTTTCATTACGCATATTGATACCGTGGATGTCGGCCTGTCGCCGGACATTCACCCGCAGGTGCTGCGCTTCACCGGTGACGATTTGTGCCTCAACGCCACGCAGGACATCTGGCTGCGTACCGCCGAACACCCTGAAATTCTGCCCTATCGCGATCAGCAGATCATTTTCAGCGACGGCACCAGCGTGCTGGGTGCCGACAATAAGGCTGCGGTGACGGTAGTGATGACGCTACTGGCAAATCTGACCAGCGCCGATCGTCACGGCGATATCGTGGTGGCGTTTGTGCCCGACGAGGAGATCGGTCTGCGTGGTGCCAAGGCGTTGGATCTGGCGCGATTTGAAGTGGATTTCGCCTATACCATAGACTGCTGTGAACTGGGTGAAGTGGTGTATGAGAACTTTAATGCCGCCGCGGCGGTGATTGATATCGAAGGGGTCCCGGCCCACCCGATGTCGGCCAAAAACGTGCTGATTAACCCGATCCGCGTCGCAACCGACATCATCAATCACTTTGACAGCAAAGACACGCCGGAGCATACCGACGGCCGCGAAGGCTATTTCTGGTTCAACGATATTACCGCCAATGCCAACCACGCCACGCTGAAAGTCTCGATCCGCGACTTTGATTTAATCGCCTTCAACGCCCGCAAAGCGAAACTCGCCGCAGTAGTACAGCAGGTGGCGGCCAATTACCCGCGCGCCAAAGTCAGCTGTGCCGTTAGCGATATCTACAGCAACATCAGCAATTCGATTGGCGAGGATAAACGGGCGATAAACCTGATTTTTGGCGCGTTGGCGGCCCACGGCATCCCGCCCAAGGTGATCCCGATGCGCGGCGGTACCGACGGCGCGGCGCTGTCCAGCCGTGGCGTGCTGACACCGAACTACTTTACCGGTGCACACAATTTCCATTCGCGCTTCGAATTCCTGCCGGTCAACGCGTTCGTGAAATCCTATCAGGTCACCCGCAGCATTTGCCTGCTGGCAGCCAGGTAGTCCAGGACGCTCGGCGGCACCGCTGGTGATGCCAAAAGACATTTTTTGCCGCCAGCCCTTTTCATTTGCCATGCTTTGCTCTATTTGTAGCGCCCTTGTTTACGTTAAAGGATTTTCCGATGGCCAACTTTTTTGCCAAAGGCCTGTTATTGAGCGTCGCATTTGGCCTGCTGACTGCCTGTAACGACACCGAAACCCGCCCGCAGCTCGATATTGACGGCAAAACGATGGGTACATTTTACAGCGTCAAAATCAGCGGTCAGTTGAGCGAAAGCCGCCAACAGTTGCAACAGGAAATCGACGCCCTGCTGGAACAGGCCAACGACGACATCTCCACCTATCGTGCCAATTCGGTGCTGTCGCGCTTTAACCAGTCACGCAGCGCCGAGCCTCAGCCGATCCCCCGAGGGATGGCCGACATCATTCTCACCGCCCAGCGTATCGGCCGTGACACCGGCGGTGCAATGGATATCACCGTCGGCCCGCTGGTGAATCTGTGGGGCTTCGGCCCGGACAAGCGACCGGTAACCATCCCCAGCCAACGGCAAATCGATGCGGCGAAGAACGACATCGGGCTGCAACACCTGAAACTGATCGCTGACCAGCGCGGCGAATGGCTGCAAAAGGATTTGCCGGATCTCTACGTTGACCTTTCCACTCTCGGCGAAGGCTACGGCGTTGACCAGTTGGTCAAATTGATGGCGCGCAAGGGCATTACCAATTATCTGGTGTCCGTGGGTGGTGCGGTATCGTCTCGCGGGGTGAACGGCCAGGGTAAGCCGTGGCGGGTGGCGATCCAGAAGCCGACCGATCGCGAAAACGCGGTGCAGGCGCTGGTGGACTTGCACGGTTACGGCATCAGTACCGCCGGCAGTTACCGCAACTATTTCGAGCAGAAAGGCCAGCGTTATTCGCACGTCATCGATCCGACTACCGGCCGGCCAATCGTTCATCAACTGGTGTCAGCCACGGTGATTGCACCGACCGCGCTGGAAGCCGACGGCTGGGATACCGGCTTGATGGTACTGGGAACGGAAAAAGCGCTGAAACTGGCGCAAGAGAAAGGTCTGGCGGTGTATTTGATCGGTAAAACCGATAACGGCTTCACTGCCGTGATGACGCCGCAGTTCAAGGCGTTCCTGGTGCAGTAGTCTGGTATATCGCCTGGCGCGCCGTCTATCTCGCTTTTTGGTAACGATGGGCATGCCGCGGTGGCGATAACGCAGCGTTCAATCCTGCGATGCCGGATTGAACGCTGCTGACAGCCCTTATTTGGTCAACGCAATAATACCCAGCGTCAGACCGGCAACGGCCGCGGCACCACCGGCGATTGCGCCCGCGGTTTCCCAGTTGTCCTGCGTGGTGCCCTTCATGCAGGTGTTGGTATGCACCAGCCGCCCCTGATCGTCATAAACCGGGACGCACGGTGAGTTGGTGGCGCAACCGGCCAAAACGGCCGACAGTAACCCAACCGCAATTAACTTTTTCATACTTTTTTGCCTCAATGTTCGATCACTAGTAAACGCTACGCCGAGCGATAATCACGCTACCTGCCTATTGTATGCGCAAATATGACGGGAACGAATCGATGATGCGGCTAGCGCGGTGATTTGGGAAAACTCTGAACCGCCCGCCGACGGGGGGAAAAGTAAAAAGCCCGCGTTATCGCGGGCTTGATCGGCAATTGATGCTGTAACGGCTTATTTAGCCAGTTTACGCATCACCAGCGTGGCGTTGGTACCACCAAAACCGAAGCTGTTAGACATGACGGTAGTCAGCGCACGCTCGGTTGGCTGAGTCACGATGTCCATGCCAGCCGCTTTTTCGTCCAGATTATCGATGTTGATGCTAGGCGCAATAAAGCCATGCTCAACCATCAACAGGCTGTAGATGGCTTCCTGCACGCCTGCCGCACCCAGCGAGTGACCGGTCATCGCCTTGGTGGACGAGATGGCCGGGGTGGTGTCGCCGAACACTTCACGGATCGCGCCCAGTTCCTTGACATCGCCAACCGGCGTAGAGGTGCCGTGTACGTTGATGTAATCGATCGGCGTGTCCAGATCCTGCATTGCCATGCGCATGCAACGCACCGCGCCTTCGCCTGATGGAGCAACCATGTCGGCGCCATCGGAGGTCGCGCCATAGCCGACGATTTCCGCATAGATATGCGCACCGCGCGCCAGAGCGTGTTCCAGTTCTTCAACCACTACCATGCCGCCGCCGCCGGCGATGACGAAACCGTCACGCGCTGCGTCGTAGGTACGGGAGGCTTTTTCTGGCGTGTCGTTGTAGCTGGTGGACAGTGCGCCCATCGCATCGAACTCACAAGCCATTTCCCAGCACAGTTCTTCACCGCCGCCGGCAAACACCACGTCCTGCTTGCCCAGTTGAATCAGTTCAACCGCATGGCCGATACAGTGTGCCGAAGTGGCGCAGGCAGAGCTGATCGAGTAGTTAACGCCACGGATTTTGAACGGCGTCGCCAGACAGGCAGAAACGCCGGATGCCATGGCCTTGGTCACCATATACGGCCCCACGCCGCGCAGCCCCTTGGCGCGCATACCGTCGGAACCGGCAACCTGGTTACGTGGCGAACCACCGCCAGAACCTACTACCAGGCCGGTGCGTTCGTTAGAAACCTGATCGGCGGCCAGGCCGGAATCCTTGATGGCTTCTTCCATGGAAAGAAAGGCATAAACTGACGCATCGCTCATGAAGCGCATCACTTTACGATCGATAAGACCGGTCGTGTCCAGTTTAACATCACCCCATACGTGACTACGCATGCCGGAATCTTTCAGTTCCTGGGAGAAAGTGATCCCAGAACGTCCTTCCCGCAGGCTCGCCAGGACCTCCTGCTGGTTGTTACCAATGCTGGAGACGATTCCCAGGCCAGTAATCACTGCACGTTTCATTCAATACCTCTTCCACAATTGTTGCTTTCGGGATTTTGCATCGCACTCTAGCGTACAGTTGTACGCCGAACAAGTCCGATCAGCGTTTTTCAGTGTAATTCTGATCCAGTTTGCGCCGCAGCGCCAGCGCCGTTAGAATCGCGTCACCCCCTTGAATTATGAGCAACTGACCGTGAGCCACGCCCCCATCCAAACCGCCGCATTATCCTGGAACGAACAAGGTACACCTGTTTCGAAACAGTTTGATGACGTCTATTTTTCCAATCAGGATGGGCTGGAAGAAACCCGTTACGTCTTTCTTAACGGCAATCGGCTGCCTGCCCGTTTCGCCGAGCACCCGCGCGCGCTGTTTATCGTTGCGGAAACCGGCTTTGGCACCGGGCTTAATTTCCTGACGCTGTGGCAGGCATTTGACCGCTTCCACCGCGCCGCGCCGGACGCCACGCTGCAACGTCTGCACTTCATCAGTTTTGAAAAGTTCCCGCTGCAACCGGCGGATCTCGCCGCGGCACACGCGCGCTGGCCGGAGTTGGCGCCGTATGCCGAGCAATTGCGCGCCCAGTGGCCGCTGCCGTTGCCCGGCTGTCACCGGCTGCTGCTGGCCGACGGCCGCGTTACGCTCGATCTGTGGTTTGGCGACGTCAACGCGCTGCTGCCGCATTTTGACCACAGCATGGACAATCAGGTAGACGCCTGGTTCCTTGATGGCTTCGCGCCGGCCAAAAACCCGGAGATGTGGAGCGAGCAACTGTTTGATGCCATGGCGCGTTTTGCCCGCCCGCAGGGCAGTTTTGCCACGTTCACCGCCGCCGGGTTTGTGCGCCGCGGTTTGCAACAGGCCGGGTTTGAAGTGACGCGCAGCAAGGGCTTTGGCCAAAAACGCGAAATGCTGATCGGCACACTGGCGGCCGAAACGCCCTCCGCCAGCAACCCGACGCCCTGGTACAGTCGCCCCGCAGCCGCAAGGGTCGACGACGTTGCGCTGATCGGCGGCGGCATCGCCAGCGCCCTCATCGCGCTGGCCCTGCTGCGCCGCGGTGCCAGGGTCACGCTGTACTGCGCCGACGACGCGCCGGCGGCAGGTGCCTCCGGCAATCGCCAGGGTGCGCTGTACCCATTGCTCAATGGCCGCAATGACCCACTGGAGCGTTTTTTCAGCGCCGCTTTCCCATTCGCACGCCGACTGTATGACATGCTGGCCAAACAGGGCATTGAATTCGATCATCACTGGTGCGGCGTCACCCAGTTGGGCTATGACGACAAAAGCGCCGGCAAAATCGCCAACATGCTGGCGACCGAGTGGCCAGACGCACTGGCATTTGCCGCCGACCGCGCCACGCTCAGCGCATTGTGCGGCGTGGATAGCGGGTTTGCCGGTATCAACTATCCGCAAGGCGGCTGGCTGTGCCCGGCCGAACTGACCCGCAACGCCATTGCCTTTGCCGAGCAGCAGGGGCTGGTGTGTCACTATCGCCACCGGCTCGACGGTCTGACGCCGTCCAGCGTCGGCTGGCAACTGGCCTTCGGTAACGGCGTGACGTCGCAGCATGCCAGCGTGATCCTGGCCAACGGTCATCAACTGCCCAATTTGCCGTTTACCGCCGCGCTGCCGGTTGTCGCCGTACGTGGACAGGTGTCGCATATCCCCACTGCGCCAGCGCTCGGTCAATTGAAACAGGTACTGTGTTATGAGGGCTATCTGACACCGCTGAACCCGCGTAATCAGCAACATTGCATCGGCGCCAGTTATCAACGCGGCGACACTGCCAGCGACTATCGTGAAACGGAACAACAGGAAAATCGCGCACGTCTGCTGCGCTGTCTGCCCGAACAAAGCTGGACGCAACAGGTAGACGTCAGCGATCGACAGGCACGTTGCGGGGTACGCTGCGCGTCACGCGATCATTTGCCAATGGTCGGCGCGGTGCCGGATTATGCGCAAACGCTGACCCAGTATCAGCATTTGCAACGCCAGCGCCAACGCGCAGAAAGTATTGCCGAAGCACCGAGCTACCCAAATCTGTTTATGCTGGGCGCTTTGGGTTCACGGGGATTGTGTTCCGCACCGCTGGCGGCGGAGATTCTGGTGGCGCAGATGTTTGGCGAACCGTTGCCGGGTGAGGGTGACGTGCTGGCGGCGTTGAATCCAAACCGCATGTGGGTGAGAAAATTACTGAAGGGGCGTCCGGTATAAGGGCTATTGTCTCCCCTTCCTCTCACGCCCTGGCAGACCGGGCGTGAGAGGAAAGCGCCGGTCAGGCGTTGGCCAGCGCGGTCTGGTACAGGTTTTCCCACATGCCTTCAACCAGCGCCTGATCCGGTGGCGAAAGCTCACCGGCACGAATCGCCTGGTGCAGGCTGTGCTCCACCCGGACTTTCAGCCCTTCGGCGCTATGCTCACCGTTTTCTTCCGCTTCAGCCACCGCCAGGGTCAGATGACCGCGCAGGTAGCCACCGGCAAACAGTTCATCGTCACTGGCGTGGTCTACCATGTCATCAATCAGCGCCAAAATGCGCGCTTCGAATTCAGCGATCATTGCTTTTCCTCATTCAATTAAAGCGGCAACATCAGTTGAGATCTTCCGGATACGGAAAATGCTCTGCCACCAGCGGTGGCGTATTGTAAAACGATTGTAACGCCTGAATAAAGCGCGCCGGTCGTGTGGGTATGCCTTTTTCCAGCAGTTCCAGCACCCGTTGACGCACTTTTCGCTGGAACGCGATCCGATCCGGCTCGCAATCACCGTTCAGATTGTCGCAGCTGACGTTGAACGGAAAGCCTGCGGCGACGCAGAACATCCATTCCAATGCCTGTGGCTTGACTTCTACCGCTTCAAATTCGCTTTGCGTCTGCGCGTCGCGCCCATCAGGGCAATACCAATAGCCGAAATCCACCTGTTTGCGCCGCTCGTCACCGGCAATACACCAGTGGGAAATCTCGTGCAGGCCGCTGGCGTAAAAGCCGTGGGCAAATACGATACGGTGATACGGCAACTGCTGGTCCGCCGGCAGATAGATCGGCTCGTCGTCGCCCTTGACCAGGCGCGTTTGATAATCGTCGCTGAAACAGCGGTTAAAAATATCAATCAGGTCAGTATATTGGTGTGTGTTTTGTACGTCTGACATAGGTAAAACCCGATAACCACAAAAATAGAGTGGTAATTATTCCACTTCAGTGCTGTTTTGGCTTGTTAAAAATGCATCGACAACCAGCGCTGGATTTCCACGCCGTGATTATCGTACAGCAATTTCAGGCTCATAATCAGCGAAACGATAACGATCATTGGCCGAATCAGCTTCTGCCCGCGCGTCAGTACCATATGTGCGCCAATGCGCGCGCCCAGCACCTGCCCGACCAGCATCACCAGGCCGATCCCCCACAGTACTTTGCCGCCCATGATAAAAAATATCAGGCTGCCGAAGTTGGAGGTGAAATTAAGCACTTTGGCATGTGCGGTGGATTTCGCCAGATTGAAACCACACAGCGTGACGTAAGCCAGCGCGTAGAACGAGCCGGCGCCAGGGCCGAAAAAGCCGTCGTAAAAACCGACGCAGCCGCCCGCCACCAGCCCAAACGGCAGCGCACTCAGGCGGCGCTGACGATCGCTTTCCCCCAAACGTGGCGTCAGCAGGAAATACAGCCCGATGCCAATCACCAACAGTGGCAACATCTGGCGCAGCAGATCGGCACGCATATGCTGTACCAGGATCGCGCCCGCTATCGAACCGAGCAGCGTCAGCAGAATGGTCAGTTTCTGATCGTTCAGATTGACCGCTTTGCGGCGGATGAAATACAAACTGGCGGAGAACGACCCGCCCACCGACTGCAATTTATTGGTGGCCAGCGCTTCCGCCGGGGGAACCCCCACCGCCAGCAACACCGGTACGGTCAGCAGACCGCCACCGCCGGCGATGGAGTCAATAAACCCTGCCAGTAATGCCACGGCAAACAACGCCCCGAGCATTTCGGGGCCGACCATAAACCAATCCATTTTTTATTCCGCAGCGAAATGATTATCCAACAACGCCTGACAAGACGGCGGCAACGGCGGCACTACCGGTTTACCCGGCTTCGCGCTTGGCTGATGCGGCTCGAACCAACTGGCTAATTCAGCGCCGCAGCCATCTCCGGCCGGTGGCGGATCCTGATCCTTGCATTCCAGACTGTCCGGCGGGCAACTCAAGCGCACGTGCATATGCGCACGATGGCCGAACCACGGACGCACTTTGTGCAGCCAGGCGCGATCGCTGCCCGCGTCGTCGCACAACCGCTGCTTGATCGCCGGGTTGACGAAGATGCGCGTCACTTCTCTGTCCTGCGCCGCCAGTTTAATTAACGAGGCGATTTGCGGCTGCCACTGGCTGTCGCGTACGCGCTTGCCGTCACCGCTCACCAAATCGATCGGTTGCGGTTTGAGCAGTTGCTGCGAACTCCAGCGCTGGCGTGGCAATTGCAGCCAGATATCGACGTCCAGTCCCGACTGATGGCTGGCATGGCCGCTGCTGAAGCGCCCGCCGGCCGGCATCGCCATGTCGCCGATCAATACCGTGCCCAGCCGTTGCTGGCTGGCCTGATTACCGAGACGCTGGATAAACGCCAGCAGATCCGGGTGACCGAAATAACGTCGCTGGTCCTGACGCATGACCTGATAATCCGCCGCGTTCAACGGCAACGGCTGCGCGCCGATAATGCACCCATTGGCAAAGCCGCCGATCGCCTGCGCCGAACCGGCCACCGGATGCGAGATTTGCTGCCACGGTGTCAAGGCCAGCGCGGACCCCGATGCCATCAGGGCCGCCAGGCCCAACATCCATTTTTTCATTGTTATCGTCACCCGATTGCGAAATCCCGTGTTACCAACGCGGTACGTCGGACACCACGTCACCGTTTTGCGCCCGCTGGCGCAGCAGATGGTCCATCAGCACGATCGCCATCATCGCCTCGGCGATCGGCACCGCCCGAATACCGACACAGGGATCGTGGCGACCGCGAGTCACCATTTCGACCGCTTCACCCTGGCGGTTGATGGTGCGGCCCGGCACCATAATGCTGGAGGTGGGTTTCAACGCCAGATGCGCGATAACCGGTTGACCGCTGCTGATGCCGCCGAGGATGCCGCCGGCATGGTTGCTCTGGAAGCCTTGCGGGGTAATTTCATCGCGGTTTTCACTGCCGCGCTTGCTGACCACGGCAAACCCGTCGCCGATTTCGACGCCTTTCACCGCGTTGATGCTCATTAGCGCATGCGCCAGATCGGCATCCAGACGGTCAAACACCGGCTCGCCAAGGCCGACAGGCACGTTTTCGGCCATTACGCTGACTTTGGCGCCGATGGAGTCCCCCTCTTTCTTCAGTGCGCGCATCAGTTCGTCCAACGCTTCCAGCTTGTCCGGGTCCGGGCAGAAGAACGGGTTCTGCTCAACCTGCTCCCAATCTTTCAGCTCGCAGGTTACGTCACCGATCTGCGCCAGATAGCCGCGAACTTTTACGCCAAACTTCAGTTCGAGGTATTTTTTGGCGATCGCCCCTGCCGCCACGCGCATCGCGGTTTCTCGTGCCGAAGAACGGCCGCCGCCACGATAGTCGCGCACGCCATATTTTTGTTCATAGGTATAATCCGCATGCCCTGGACGGAACAGATCCTTGATAGCACCGTAATCCTGCGAGCGTTGGTCGGTATTTTCGATCAGCAGCCCAATGCTGGTGCCGGTGGTGACGCCGTCGAACACGCCGGAAAGAATGCGCACCCGATCCGGCTCGCGACGTTGGGTGGTATAGCGCGAGGTGCCCGGACGGCGGCGGTCCAGGTCATGCTGCAAATCTTCTTCGGTCAGCGGAATGCCCGGTGGCACGCCGTCAACGATACATCCCAGCGCCACACCGTGCGATTCACCGAATGTAGTGACGCGGAATAACTGTCCAATACTGTTGCCTGCCATCACGGCTCCTTACTTCCCTGCCGCTTTCACGCCGCCTGGCGAGGGGCGGTTCAGGCTCGTCCGTGGGTCCGGCAAACCCGACGCCCGGCGGCGACGTGAAAACGCTGAGGGATACTCATTTTTATTATCAGGCCCGCTGGGCAGGCCTGGGGAAATCATCAGCTGCGGTACATGCTGAAATGGTCTTTACAGTCAACCAACTGCTGTTTGGTCAGCATGAACACGCCGTCACCGCCGTTTTCAAACTCCAGCCAGGTGAAGGGAATATCCGGATACTGCTCCATCAGATGTACCATGCTGTTGCCCACTTCACAAATCAGCACGCCGTCGTCGCTGAGGAAATCCGGCGCACAGGCCAGAATGCGACGCACCAGTTTCAGGCCGTCACTGCCCGCAGCCAGGCCCAGTTCCGGCTCGAAGCGGAACTCCTGTGGCAGATCGGACATGTCTTCGGCATCGACGTATGGCGGGTTGCTGACGATCAGATCGTACTGGATCGGCGGGACTTCACGGAACAGATCGGAGCGGATCGGGATCACCTGATGCTCGACGCCGTGCGCCTGAATATTGCGCTCGGTAACCGCCAGCACCTCGCTGGAGATATCAACCGCGTCCACTTCCGCTTCTGGGAAGGCGTAACCGCAGGCGATGGCGATGCAGCCGCTGCCGGTGCACATATCCAGGATATGGCGTGGTGGGTGTGGGATCAATGCGCTGAAACGGTCGTTGATCAATTCGCCGATTGGCGAGCGTGGCACCAATACGCGTTCATCGACGTAAAACTCCATGCCGCAGAACCAGGCCTTATTGGTCAGATAAGCGACAGGAATACGCTCGTTGACGCGGCGAATCACGCGCTCAACGATACGGTGGCGCTCGCTGGAGGTCAGGCGCGCTGAACGCATGTCTTCAGGAATATCCAGCGGCAGGTACAAACTCGGCAGAACCAGCTGCACCGCTTCGTCCCACGGATTATCGGTTCCGTGACCATAATAGATATTGGCGGCGTTAAAACGGCTTACGGTCCAACGCAGCATATCCTGAATGGTATGCAGTTCGTTCACTGCTTCGTCGACGAAAATTTTGTCCAATGTGCCCTCCGGCAGGCGGCTGTGATTCATGAGATAGCCGCATAGTTTGCCATGAAGCCCGCGACAAATCAGCTTCGATACCCTAAATAATTGGCGCAACATCCGGCGGCAGGCAAACGCCCTGTCGCCGCCGCTCTGGCGGAGCGCATGCGCCGCCAACGGCGAGATGGCAGGCAGCATATCGGCCTACGTCACTACCGATGACGGTTTTGCTTCGCCAGACCACGGGCACAGGCTAAACTGTCGCGATGAATAATTTCCGGTGAATGAATTAATGAAAAACAGACACCCTCTGAGCAAAGATGAATTGCAGCTCTTCAGAGAGTCGGTGACAGGCGCCAAGAAGCTGCGTCAGGACACCATCGTCCACCGGCAGCCCAAACCTACCGCCAGGCAGGCCGCACCGCAGCGGCTGATGCAGGAGCAGGTCGATGCCAGTTTTTATTTTTCTGATGAATTCCAGCCGCAGTTGGATGACGAAGGCCCAGCGCGCTACGTGCGCCCCGGCTATAGCCATTTTGAATTGAAAAAACTGCGGCGTGGCGATTACCTGCCAGATCTGTTCCTCGATCTGCACGGTTTGACGCAGCTGCAGGCCAAACAGGAACTGGGGGCGCTCATCGCCGCCTGTAAACGCGAGCATGTGCACTGCGCCTGTGTGATGCACGGCCACGGTAAGCATATTCTCAAGCAGCAGACGCCGTTATGGCTGGCACAGCACCCAGACGTGCTGGCGTTCCATCAGGCACCGAAAGAATGGGGTGGCAGCGCGGCGCTGCTGGTGTTGGTCGAGCTGGCTGAATAATTCAGCGCAAGAATGACAAAGGGCGATGTTTAGCATCGCCCTTGGGGTTCATCGTCGCATTGTCCGCGTCAGACTTTCGCCATCAGCTGCGACGGGCTGACCTGCCATTCCAGTTTCCCCTGGCTGCCGTCGGCGGCCAGTTCAACGTTGGCAATCGCCGACGTGGCAAACATTGGCGGGCATTCGCCCGGGCAGAGTTCCGCCACCAGGTAGCCCACCAGCGGCAGATGCGAGACGATCAACACCGCGCCTACCCCTTGTTGCGCCAACAGTTGCAGATAACTCCCCACCAGTGAGGCATCGCCACCTGGGGTGAGTTCCGGCAGCACTTCTTCGCCTTCCGGCAGCGTCAACGCTTCACGCACCGTTGTCAGCGTCTGTTCGGCTCGCAGGTAAGGGCTGACCAGCACGCGTTCAATATCCACTGACTTGGCATTTAGCCAGGCCGCCATCTGACGAGACTCATCACGGCCACAAACGGTAAGAGGCCTTACCGCATCGCTGGCCGCCTCGAGTGCCGCCTCTCCGTGACGCATAATCAAAACTTGCATATTGCACCGCTGTTGTTGACAAAATAACGCTATACAGAAACGCAGAGCGTGCTGTATCGCCGAATACCTATAGCTCAAGAGCACAAGTGCTTCAAAACGATAACGCGCCGTCTCTCTATGGCGGCCGGGCATTTTGCCTGAAAGTTCACGTAAAGAAAACGCTGTTTTTTGCACCAACGGCAGCGTAGCGTGAATCCATCGCTCACTTGACAACCAATTCAACGGGTTGAATTTTAGCCAACCCCTGATAAAAGTTTTTTATCGTGATGCCACATTCATCACCACGCGGTTACGTTACCTCGCCCTAATCTCCCTGTACAGCGTCCGGAATTGACGCTGTTGCAAGGAGTGATGAGGATCACATTGCAGCCTTATTGCTACTGTAGTGCAAATCGGGCGGCCATGCCGTTAACCGCCGGGTATTTTAGCGCGGATAAAAGCGCTCTCCCTGCTGTGCCATACGCTGCAAGCGCTCGCAGGGCGCAAAATGTTCGCCGTATTGCTGTTGCAGATAGTGCAGGGTTTTCACCACCTTTTCCGCGCCAAGCCGATCGATATAACGGAACGGCCCGCCAAGGAATGGCGGGAAGCCAATGCCGAACACCGCACCAATATCGCCGTCGCGCGCGCTGCGAATCACCCCTTCGTCCAGGCATCGCGCCGCCTCGTTCAGCATCATCATCACGCAGCGCTGGGCAATCAGCGCCGGTTCGAGATGCGCCTTTGGCGTCACGCCCAGCAGGGAATACACCTCGCTGTCGGCGCGTTTGCCGCGCTGCCGCTGCTGGCCTTCGCTCGGGTAGAGATAAAAACCACGCCCATTTTTGCGCCCTTTGCGGCCGTCCTTCAATAGCGCATCAAACGCCGCCGGTGCGGCAAAACGCGGGCCCAGTTCGTTGACCAGCACCGGGATGATTTTGGTGCCGACATCGATGCCGACCTCATCAAGCAGCGTAATCGGCCCAACCGGGAAACCGAAATCCACCAGCGCCTTATCCAGGGATTCCATCGGCTCGCCGGCCAGCAGGCAACGGGCAGCTTCATTGATATAGGGCGCCAGAATGCGGTTGACGTAAAATCCGGCCCGATCGGCCACCACTATCGCCGTTTTGCCCTGTTTGTGCGCCAGGGCAACGGTGGTGGCAATGGTTTCCTCACGGGTGCCGGCATGCGGGATCACTTCCACCAGCGGCATTTTATCCACCGGACTGAAATAATGCAGGCCGACCACCTGCTGCGGCCGCTGCGCCTTGGCGGCAATCTGGCCAATCGGCAGTGACGAGGTATTGGAGGCAAATACCGTGTGCGGTGCGGTGTGCTGTTCTACTTCGGCCACCATGCGCTGTTTCAGTTCCAGATCCTCGAACACCGCTTCCACCACGATATCCACCCGGTCAAAACCGCTGTAATCGGTGGTGCCGGAAATCAGCATCATCTGCTTTTGCCGTTCGGCTGAGCGCATGCGCTTGCTGCGTACCCGTTTGCCAAGCACCTGCCAACTGTACTTCAGCGCATGGTTGATGCCCTGCTCGTTGATATCCTTGATGCGCACCGGCAAACCGCCGCGCATGGCGGTAACGCAGGCAATGCCACCGCCCATCAAGCCACCGCCCAAAATACCTACGCGCTGCAGTTCACGCGGCTGTGCGTCGCCGCCACGCTCTTTTTTCAACGCGGTAGAAGCAAAGAACAGGCTGCGCAACGCGGCGGACTGTGGCGTCATCGCCAGTTCGCCGAACGCGCGCGCCTCGGCCTGATAGCCATGGCCGCTGCCCTGCTCCAGACCAGCGCGCACCACCTGAATAATGCGCTCCGCCGCCGGGTAATTACCGTGGGTTTTTGCCAGCGTTTTCTTACGCACCACGCTGAAGAGCAGGCTTCGCCCCAGCGGCCCGTTCATCAGACGCTCCTGCCAGGGCAGCGTCGGCTTGCTCTTCCAGCCCTGTTTGACCCGTGCGATCGCCGCATCAAGCAAGATAGCCTGCGGCACCGCATCATCGACCAGCCCCATGCGCAACGCCTGGCGCGCTCGAATGTGTTTACCGGTCAGCATCATGTCCAGCGCCTTGCTGGCGCCAATCAACCGCGGTAAACGCTGAGTACCACCAGAGCCGGGCAGCAGCCCCAGTTGCACTTCCGGCAGACCCAGCGCGGTTTTGTCGTCCAACGAACAGACACGGCTGTGGCATGCCAACGCCAGTTCCAGGCCACCGCCGAGACAGGCGCCGTGAATGGCCGCCACCACCGGCACCGGGAATGCGGCAATTTTCGCCAGCGTACTTTGACCTTTGCGCGCCAGATCCTCCGCCTCCTTGGCGTTGCTGCACGCGGCGATCATGGTGATATCTGCGCCGGCAATGAACGAATCCGGCTTGCCTGACACGATCACCAGCCCCTCCAGTGCGGCATATTGCTGCGCCTTGTTCAGCACCTCATTGACCTGATCGACAAATTCCGCCTTCAGCGTATTCACCTTTTCGTCCGGGACGTCGATGGTGATCACACCAATATGGTCCGGTCGCAGCGTCAGCCGAAAAGCCGACGGCGTGGCACGCTGTTCATGCAAGGCATTTGTGACGCTCATTGTTCCACCTCCACCACCATCGCTGCGCCCAAACCGCCGGCCGCACAGGCGGTAGCCAACCCCAAGCCACCGCCGCGGCGCTTCAGCTCGTACAGCGTCTGGGTAATCATGCGTGCGCCGGTTGCGGCAAACGGATGCCCGTAAGCAATCGAGCCGCCCAGCACGTTGAATTTATCCATATCGACCACGCCAATCGCTTCATTGCGCCCCAGTTTTTGCTGGGCGAACTCGCGGCTGGCGAACATTTTCAGGTTGGCCAGCGTCTGCGCCGCAAAGGCTTCATGCATATCGATTAACGCCAGATCCGCCAGGGTAATACCCGCGCGATCGAGCGCCAGCGGCGTGGCATAGGAGGGGCCAAGCAGCATATCCTGCCAGACATCGATGGCGGCAAAGGCAAAACTGCGCAAATAACCCAGCGGCTGCAGCCCCAATTCTTTGGCACGCGATTCACTCATCATCAGCACCGCGGCGGCGCCGTCGGTCAATGGCGTGCTATTGGCGGCGGTAACGCTGCCATGCTGGCGATCGAACGCCGGCTTCAATCGGGCGTATGACGCCAGGCTGGAATCCTTGCGCACGTTGTTGTCTTCGGCAATGTGCGCCTGGTACGGCGGCACATAGGCGGTCATCACCTCGGCGCGCAGCAGCCCCTGCTCCCACGCCCTGGCGGCCAACTGGTGCGAACGATGCGCCAACGCGTCCTGGTCCTCACGGCTGATGGCATGCGACTTGGCCATCTGCTCGGCGGTATCGCCCATGCGCAGGCCGGTAGAATACTCCGCCACCGCCGGCGGCACCGGCAGCAGGTCGCGGAATCTGAGCTTGCTGAACAGCTTGAGGCGTTGCGACAGCGTACGCGCTTTGTTGAGATCGACCAGAGTGCGCGCCAGCGCTTTGCTGACGCCTATCGGCAGCACCGAAGAGGAGTCTGCACCGCCGGCAATACCAATACCGATACTGCCGGCGACGATGCTTTCCGCCACGTTGGCTATGGCCTGGAAACTGGTGGCGCAGGCACGGGAAACGCTGTAGGCGTCGGTGTGCACGCTCATGCCGGTACCCAGCACGATTTCACGCGCGATGTTTGGCGCTTCCGGCATTTGCACCACCTGGCCAAACACCAGTTGATCGATTAATTCCGGGTCAATACCGCTGCGCGCCAATAATTCACTTACCGCCATTTTGCCAAGATCCACCGCCGGAATACCGTGATAAGCGGTCGCCTGCTTGGCGAAGGGGGTACGCAGTCCATTTACAATTGCAATACGGTCACCCTGTCGGGTAACCAGCGGCAGTGCCTTACTCATAAACGCTCCTGAAGGAAAAGACGTCAGCGCAACCATCAAAACAGGTCTGACCTGATGAGGCCATTGTTAACCAGATGTTGATATTTGGCAAACCGGCAGAGGTGAAATCTGCGAGCAGGAGCAACTTTCTAACGGTAACCCAGGAGAGGCTGGAGGCAGGAAAAGCTGCGCGGCAGACCCGCGCAGCGACGTCGACTCGCGCTGTTTAACGCAAGCCAAGCTGGAAGATCAGGGTTTCCGCCTGGCAGCAGAAGATAAAGTCGACATCCAGTTGGAAGCCGCCGTCAACCGGATTAATGCTACTGTTGATGTCACAGGGATCGGATTCCACCGCGCGGGCCTTGTCGGTCAATGCCGCCAGCGCTTGTTGTGCCTGTTGTTGATCTGTAAAGACCTGGCTATAGGATGCGGTGCAATCGGTGTTATCCATCACGGTGCCGACATCCACACAGCAGCAGGCTGCCGTTTCTTGCGCACTGCATTTGTTTATTGCATCTGACATGTTCAATTCTCCTCACCGGGCAGCGTCAATACCGCCTAAAGTGCCAAATTTGATCGGGCGCATAATCACAATAATCTGAGGGCTATTTTACTCCCCCGTGGCGCGCAGCACTAGCACTTACTGTTAGTAGGTGTTTTAAGCGATGGAAATCACAAACGAAAATGGTTGCCTGCTAATGAAGCGTCAGAATTTTGTTATTTACCGTCGGTGTTTTGTTAAGCAGATCTCTTTTTTGATATCAATTTTGAAATATCTGAAAAACATAGTTGCAACATTTTCACAGGTCAGACCTATAATTCAGCCACTGGTCTGATTTGTCTGATGGATAACGGACCCTACAATCCCGCGCTCCTTGTTACCTTGTGTAACATAGTTTAAATAATAAACACATAATGAGGTTTTGGTCATGAGCCAGAAAAACCTATTTACTAAATCAGCTCTCGCAGCTGCAGTGGCAATTATTTCATCAAACGTGTATGCCGCAGGATTCCAGCTGAATGAGTACTCTTCATCTGGTTTAGGCCGTTCTTTCTCTGGCGAAGGCGCAGTCGCGGATAATGCCACGGCGGCAAGCCGCAACCCTGCTACCATGATGATGTTTGATAGCCCAGCGCTTTCCGTCGGTGCGATCTTCGTCGATCCGGACGTTGATATTTCCGGCACGTCATCTTCCGGTGCCAGCCTTAACTCGAAAAACATTGCACCAGCCCAGTGGATCCCGAACCTGCATTATATTCACCCATTGAACGATCAATGGGCAGTTGGCGGTTCCGTGACCAGTAACTATGGCCTGGCAACCGAATTCAACGATGGTTATACCGCAGGCCCGTACGGCGGTAAAACCGATCTGACCACGGTCAACCTCAACCTGAGTGCCGCCTACCGCTTGAATCAACACTTCAGCTTCGGTCTGGGTTTTGACGCGGTTTATGCCAAGGCCAAACTGGAACGTTACGCCGGTGAAAGCGGTCCTGCTCTCGGCATGCCGGCCGATACCCAGATCTCGCACCTGAAAGGCGACGAGTGGGGCTACGGTTGGAACGCTGGCCTGTTGTACGAAGTTGACGACAATAACCGTTATAGCCTCACCTACCGCTCTGAAATCAAAATCGACTTCGACGGCGATTACAAAAGCAGCATTCCTTCACAGTACAATCCGCTGCAGGGCAGAACCGGCCTGCCGTGGGGTACCGACGGCAATACCATTCCGGGCTCTCTGACTCTGCACCTGCCGGAAATGTGGGAAATTTCAGGGTATAACAAGGTTGCGCCGCAGTGGGCTATCCACTACAGCCTGGCCTATACCAGTTGGAGCCAGTTCCAGGAGCTGCGCGCTACCGGCAGCAATGGCCAGACGCTGTTCGAAAAACATGAAGGCTTCAAAGACGCTTACCGCATCGCGTTGGGTACCACTTATTACTACGATGATAACTGGACCTTCCGTACCGGTATTGCCTTCGATGACAGCCCGGTTCCAGCACAGAACCGCTCGATTTCCATTCCGGATCAGGACCGCTTCTGGCTGAGCGCCGGTACCACCTACGCGTTCAACAAAAATGCCTCGGTTGATGTCGGCGTGTCCTACATGCACGGCCAGCATGTCACGGTCAAGGAAGGCCCATATACCTTCGAATCCGAAGGCAAGGCCTGGCTGTACGGCGCCAACTTCAACTATACCTTCTGATCGCTGGCGCGAACGGCATAAAAAACCCGCCAATCGGCGGGTTTTTCTTTATTCGTTCGACACTCAATTGGCTGAATCGATTTCATCCAGATCGCCCTGAATCGCCTTGGCGTTCGGGTTTTCTTCCGGCTTGAGTACGCCGCCGTTGGCCAGGAAGTCGTGACGCTGGAAGTAGGCTTCACGCATCATCAGGTACGGATCGGAAGAGTTGCGCAGCAGGCCGTCAGAATCCAACAGCTGAGCACGCGTTTCGATGCCTTCGACTACCCATTTACCGGCCGACATCCAGAAGGTCAGATAGCTCAGCATCGGATAGAGCTTATCAACCCATTCGCCGCCGTCTTCACGCAGGGTCCAACTGCCGTATCCCGGCAACTGCACGTAAGGGCCGTAACCAACGTCGTAATAACCCAGCGTACTGCCGAAGCGACGCGGCTCTTCACGCGCCAGTTTCGGGTTGGCCATGCCAGCCACGTCAATCAACCCACCCATGCCAAGCAGGGTATTGAGGAAGAAGCGGTTAAAGTGAATCATGGCTCGGTACGGTTCGCCACGCAGGAATTCGTTGACCATACTGGCCGGTTCTTCAAGGTTCGACGTGAAGTTGCTCAGACCGTTACGCGCCGGCATCGGCAGGTAATCACGCCAGGCGACCGCCACTGGACGCAGCAGATAAGGATCCAGTACGTTGTAGTTAAAATCGAACATGGTGCGGTTGAACCCTTCCAGAGGATCGGAACGCCCTTGAGGTTCATTCTCAGGGGTGCTGGCGCACCCGACGAGCAATACCGTTGCGAAAGCCAGCCCAGTCAGGCGAAAGTTCATACTTTTCTCCATAAACACAAATACGTTCAGTCTTCTTATCAAGGAACTTGCTTGTCTATCTGAACGCCAACCTGCCCTTTACCGCTAAAGCCCTGCACGGCGCTTTCACCAAACCAGTCTCCGGCCTGCGGCGTCGCCAGACCGTCGTGAGAGATGCGTACGCGTACCTTCACCTGCTGCAACGCCGAAAGCAGACGTTCCGGCATCATGGCATTACTGTCATCCAGCGAGAATGACAGCGGGAAGCGGCTCAGGGGCAATTGTTTTACGGCAACCGGTACCGGGCTGTTGCCGTCGGTAACCGAAATAATCAGCGTTCCTTGTTGTGGTAATGCCTTCGCTGCCTCTGGAGACAACGTCACATTGACAGCAAGTTTAACAGTTTCCTCGCCTGCCTGTATTTTTGCTTGTTCAATACTGCGCTTTAACACTTCGACACGTCGATCGTCGGCAGGCATCAATTTGAGCATCACCTGCCAGGCACCTATCGCCTGTTTATAATCACCCTGTTCAAAGGCATTAAACGCCAGCAGGCTCAGTACGCGCAGATCGGTATGATCTTCGGCGATCATCTTGCGTAACATTGCGGTCGCCTGTTTGTTATCCTCCGGATCGCTGGAGCGCGTCAAGACCTCGGCATAACCGAGCCGTACTTCCAGATTATTCGGATCCAACCGGTAAGCATGAGCAAATGCCTGCGTCGCGGTGGTGGCGTTATTCAGCGCCATGCCGACCCGACCGAGCATCATCCAGTCATGGATATTGCGATCGTCCTGTTGCAGCGCGGTACGCAGCCCCAAGCCCAGGCGGGCGATCTCTTCCATGCTCAGCGGCTTGGCGCGCTCATTCGCCACCCGCTCACGCAACTCCGGCATCTGCGCTTCGACCTGGTGCCAGGCAGCCACCTGCGCCAACCCGCCGGTTTTCAGATAAAAACCAACCGCCACCACCACTAATACCACCACGCCCGGTACCAGCGCCCAACGATTAATCGGCCGCGTCTGCGCGTCTTGCTGGCCGGGAATGTCGTCCAGCAAATTCTGCTGCAGTTCTTTGACCAGCTCCGGCCGCTCGGCTACCACGCCCTGTTGCTCGTCTCTTTCCAGTTCACCAAGACGATCGCGATAAAATACCGCGTTCAAGGCATCACGGCTGGTGACGGCATCCGCCTTGCCCTGCCGCATCGCCGGCACCACCAGCAACGCCGCGGCGCCGATCAGTAGTGCAATTATAATCAGCCAAAAAGCCATTAGGGTTTCTTCCTGTCAGTCTCTTTCAGCAGCGCCGCCAGACGCCGTTGCTCCTGCTCGGAGAATTGCTCATTGCTCCCGACGCCGCCCCGACGACGGCTGCGCATAATCACCACCGCGCCGCCAATCAGCACAAACAGCAACGGCCCTAGCCACAGGATCAGCGTTGCCGGCGTCACCGGCGGTTTATAGGTGACGAAATTGCCATAGCGAGCCACCATATAATCAATGATTTGCTGTTTGCTTTGCCCTTGCATCATCAATTCATACACTTTGGTACGCATATCCGCCGCGATGATGGCGTTGGAATCGGCAATGCTGTTGTTCTGGCACTTCGGGCAGCGCAGCTGTTCGGTCAACTCGCGATACTGCTGCTCCTGCTCTACCGAATTGAATCTGTAGGTATCAATGGCCGCCGCGGCGCTGTAACTGAATAACGCGACCAATATCAGCATCACAATCCTCATGCGTCCCCTCCGTACTTACGGTACAGCGGCAACACTTCCTGCTGCCAAACGCGTTGATTCATGTCACCGGCGTGGCGATAGCGAATGATGCCGTCGCCGTCGATCAGGAAAGTCTCAG
Organism: Serratia sp. Sp408; assembly: GCF_057180665.1. NCBI lineage: Bacteria > Pseudomonadati > Pseudomonadota > Gammaproteobacteria > Enterobacterales > Yersiniaceae > Serratia > Serratia sp. Sp408. Next base: position 91,704 of record NZ_JBXUFT010000004.1, on the reverse strand, counting down.
GTGCGCCGTAGACCCCCAGATCCAGGCCCAGCATGCCGTTGCCGTCGAACAGGCTGAGCGCATACGGGTTACCCAGCGTGTTCAGCCAGGTCACCGCTTTGGCGCGATCGTCCTTGTAGTTCAAGCCAATCACCCGCACACCCTTGGCAGCCAGCGTATTGAGATACTGATGTTCGGCGCGGCAGGTCGGGCACCAGGTGGCCCATACGTTCAGCAGCATCGGTTTGCCGTTGCGCAGCACCGCCTGATCGTAGGTTTTGCCTGGCTGCTCGAGCGATTCCAACGTAAAGGTCGGCACCGGCTTACCGATCAGCGCCGACTCCAACATAGTCGGGTCCTCACCGCCGGCATTGCGCGTTAGCTGCACCATAAAGGCCGCTACCAGCAGCAGAAACAGAATCAGAGGAATAAACAGCAGTTTGCGCTTCATGCCTGCGCCTCCCGTTTGCCTTCACGCGCCAATTTCTTCTTCATGCGGTAACGTGGATCAACAATGCACAGCAGGCCGCCAATCGCCATAAACACCCCGCCGAACCAGATCCAGCGAACAAACGGTTTGTAGTACAGACGCACCGCCCATGAGCCATCGTCCAGCTCTTCGCCGAGTGCGGCATACAGATCGCGGCTAAAGCCGCCGTCAATTGCCGCCTCGGTCATCATGCTGCGCGCCACGCTGTAATAGCGTTTTTCGGCGTGCAGCGTGGCTTCCGGCTTGCCGTTGCGCGTGACATCGATGATACCGACGCCACCCGTGTAGTTCGGCCCGCGAATGTCATACACATCGCGGAATACAAAGTGGTAGTTGTGGATGTCCACGCTATCGCCAGCCTTCATGCGCACATCGCGCTCAACGCTGTAATTCTGGCTGAAGGCGATGCCGATCACCGTCACCGCCACCCCGAGATGGCCAAGCACCATCCCCCAGTGGCTGCGGGAAAGCTGCGCCAGACCGCGCCAGAAACCGTGACGGTGAGTGGCGCGCTCATGCAACTCCATCAACGTCAGCACGATGACCCAAATGGCCATGATCAGCCCGACCACCGTCATGCCGGCGATGCTGTCCTGCAGCAACCACGGCAGCGCGATCGACAGCACCAATGTGACCAGCAGCGCCATGCCCAGGCGGCGCCACAGTTTGCTCGGCTCATCGCGACGCCAGCGCACCAACGGCCCAATCCCCAGCAGTAGCGCCAGCGGCGCCATCAGCCAGGTGAACATGGTGTTGAAGAACGGTTCGCCGATCGAAATACTGCCTAGCCCCAGTTGCTTGTGCACCAACGGCAACAACGTACCGAGCAGCACCACCAGCATTGCGGCGATCAGCAATACGTTGTTGCCCAGCAGGAAGGTCTCGCGTGAAAACGTCTCATGCTGTACCCGGCTGCGCACCTGCCCGCCCTTGAAGGCGTACAGCAGCAGCGAACCGCCAATAACGATCACCAGATAAGCAAGGATAAACATGCCGCGCGCCGGATCCGATGCGAACGAATGCACCGAGACCAGCACGCCGGAGCGTACCAGGAAGGTGCCCAGCAGGCAGAGTGAGAATGCGGTAATCGCCAGCAGCACGGTCCAGGCCTTGAAGGTGCCGCGTTTTTCGGTCACCGCCAGCGAGTGAATCAGCGCGGTGCCGGCCAGCCAAGGCATGAACGAGGCGTTTTCCACCGGGTCCCAGAACCACCAGCCGCCCCAGCCCAGTTCGTAATAGGCCCAGGCGGAGCCCAGCACGATACCGAGGGTCAGGAATACCCACGCCGCGGTAGTCCACGGACGTGACCAACGTGCCCAGGCGGTGTCTAGCCGCCCGGCCATCAGCGAGGCAATGGCAAAGGCGAACGCCACCGAGAAACCGACGTAACCCATATACAGCAACGGCGGGTGGAAAATCAGCCCGATATCCTGCAACAGCGGATTGAGGTCGCGCCCGTCAATCGGGAAGTCTGGCAAGGTGCGCGTGAAGGGGTTCGAGGTCATGATGATAAACAGCAGGAAACCGGCGGTAATCATCCCCATCACCGACAGCACGCGCGCCACCGCATCCTGCGGCATCGAACGGCTGAACAGTGCCACCGCCAGTGACCAGCAGCTCAGCAGCAGCACCCACAATAGCAGTGAACCTTCGTGCGCCCCCCAGGTGGCGGCGATGCGGTAATACACCGGCAACTGGCTGTTGGAGTTGGCCGCGACATAGGCGACGGTAAAGTCATTCACCACAAACGCGTAAACCAGGCAGAAGAACGCCAGACCGATGGCGACAAACATGCCATAGGTCAGTGGACGAGCCACCGCCATCATGCGCCGATCCTGCCGCGACGCCCCCCACTGTGGATAAATACTCAGCAGCAGCGATACCGCCAGCGCCAGACATAACAGAAAACTCCCGATTTCCGGCATCATGACTTGCTGCCCTCCTGCGGAGCGGCGTAGGCCGAAGCCGGGCCCTGGTGATTTTCTTTCATCGCGTCGGCCACTTCTGGCGGCGTGTATTTTTCATCATGCTTCGCCAGCACCTCTTTAGCTTGCACCACGTTGCCCGCAGCCAGCACTCCTTGAGCCACTACGCCCTGCCCTTCACGGAACAGATCCGGCAAGATGCCGACGTAGGTGACGTCGATAGCGCCGCGCGCGTCGTAGATTTTAAAACTGACCTGTAGCGTTTGCTGATCGCGTTTAACCGAGCCCGGCATCACCATACCGCCGATACGCAGGCGCTGGCCGACCTCCGGCTTCTGGTGGTTTTCACCCTTGCCCTGCAAAATTTCGCTCGGGGTATAAAACAGATCGATATTCGATCGCAGCGCATACAGCGCCAGCGCTGCGGTCAACGCAACGCCGATCAGGACGACAATCGCCAGATACAGGCGACTTTTACGACGTGGATTCACAATGATTTCTCCCGCGGCTTGGCGGATGGCGCGATGGCGTTGTTATGCTGCTGTTGCGATTGGCGAATGCGGCGCTCACGCGCCTGACGACGGCTGACATCCTCCAGCAGTTGCCGACGCTGCCACCAGGTATGCAGCATCAGCGCCAATAACGGGATCAGGGTAGCGGCCACCGCCAACCAGACGTAGAAGGCATAGCCGCCCATGGCGAAGAAGGCCTGCCAGGAATCGAATGCGCTATAACTCATGGCTGACGCTCCTTGTTCACCAGGTTGGCGACCCATGGACGGTGGCGTTCCTGCAGCAGAATCAGGTTACGCAGGCGCATCAGCGTCAGGGTCACGAAGAACAGCAGATAACCGAGGATCGCCCAGCGCAGCGGGGTGCGCATACTGGGTGCGATGCTTTGCTGCATATTGGTCGAACCCTGGTGGAGCGTGTTCCACCATTCGACAGAGAAATGGATAATCGGAATATTGACCACGCCGACCAACACCAGGATTCCGGCTGCCCGGCCTGCCAGACGGCGGTCTTCAAAGGCGTTATACAGGGCAATGATACCCATATAAAGGAACAGCAACACCAGTTCCGAGGTCAGGCGCGCGTCCCAGACCCACCAGGTGCCCCACATCGGCTTGCCCCAGGCGGAGCCGGTGACCAGGGCAATAAAGGTGAACACCGCGCCCACCGGCGCCATCGCCGCCACCACGCTGTCCGACATCTTCATCTGCCATACCAGGCCAATAAATGCCGCCACCGCCATTGAGGCATAGATGCCCATCGACCACATGGCGGCAGGTACGTGAATATACATGATGCGAAAGCTGTCGCCCTGCTGATAGTCTTTGGGCGCAAAGCCAAAGCCCCACACCCAGCCAATCAGCAGACATGCCGCGCCGGCCATGCCCAGCCAGGGGACAAAGCGCCCGCAGACATGGTAGAGCCGCTCAGGCCTGGCAAATTGATGTAACCATTTCCACATTGTTGTCATTGCTCACGATAAATGAAAATCCGGTCCGCCTTGCGCCGGCAAAGCGGTGAAAAAGCATCTTGGCTGCAACGTTCTTGGCGACGTTATTCAGCGCATCATACGGTTGGCTAGTGCACGCTAACCCGAAGCGCCGCCGCCGTGGCAAAAGGCGCCAACGTCATGCTGCCCGCCAGTATCGCACCGAGGATCGCCAGATAACCGTCAATCGGCATGTTCATCGCAGCGGCATCAATAGCGCCGGTGGCAAAAATCAGCACCGGAATATATAACGGCAGCACCAGCAGGCTGAGCAGCACTCCTCCCTTACGCAAGCCCACGGTCAGGCCTACGCCAATGGCGCCGATCAGGCTGAGCGTCGGGGTGCCCAACAACAAAGTCAAGGCCACCGCCAGCCAACTATTGAAGTCCAGCGACAGCAGTAACGCCACCAAGGGCGACAAAATCAACAATGGCAGGCCGGTCACTACCCAGTGAGCACATACTTTGCCTAACACCGCGATCGGCAGCGGCGTCGGCAACAGCAACAGTTGCTCTAGTGAACCATCCAGCAGGTCATCACGAAACAGCCTTTCCAGCGACAGCAGCGAAGCCAGCAATGCCGCCACCCAGATGATCCCCGGGGCAATCCGCGCCAGCAACTGTGGTTCGGGGCCAACGCCCAGCGGAAACAGCGTAATGACGATCAAAAAGAACCACAGCGGGTTAACTATTTCCGCGCCTTTGCGAAAGGCGATTTTCAATTCGCGGCGTACCAGGGTCAAAAACATCAGACGTGCTCCCCGCCCGCATCAACCAGTCGAATTTTCTCTACCGCCTGGGTAGTACCGACCACATCCTGATGGGAGGTCAACAATACCATGCCCCCCTGCTGCGCATGTTGATCAAAAAGGCGAATCAATTCAGTTACACCCTGCTTGTCGATAGCCGTCAGCGGCTCATCGAGGATCCACAACGGGCAGTCGCTCAACCACAGTCGCGCCAGCGCGACTCGCCGTTGCTGACCGGCAGAAAGCTGCCCAACCGGCAAGTCTTCGTACCCCACCAAGCCCACCTGCTCCAGCGCCTGCCAGATAGCCTGGCCGTCGGTAGCGCGCCGTACCTGCTGATAAAAACGCAGGTTTTCAAACGGCGTCAGCATGGCATTGATGCCGGGATGGTGCCCCAGATACAGCAGCTCCCAGTGATAACGTTCGCGGCTGCGCAGCGTGCTTTCACCGCGCCACAGCACCTCACCGCCGTCAGGCCGCGCCAACCCGGCGAGAATATGCAACAGGCTGGTTTTGCCCGCGCCGTTGGCACCTTCAATCTGGACAATTTCTCCCGAACTTAGCGAAAAACTCAGCCCGCTAAACAGAACGCGTTCATCGCGGACACAACTCAGGTTTCTGACTTCCAGCATCAGGTGACTCGACAGTTTTCGTTGGGAATGCGAATCATAGCATAAGCGACAGAGCGCACGTAGCCTGCCAAAGCCCGCTCAACTACTCCAATGGGGGTAATATCCTGTACCAGATCAATAATGCGTAGAAAAAAACGCCTCGGTTAAAATCTTGTTACTTTTTATTGCAATAGCGACTGTCACTTTCAGCCGCACGCAACGGCAACTACGCTTGAATCATCAACGTGATTTTTGCTGCCTGAGGGAACTGAAGATGAGCGATAAACCGAATCTCGGATTGGATGATGAGAAACGCGGCGACAAAGGTGAGGTCAAGGTCGAAAGCAAAGAACAGGAACAGGGCAAGGCAGAAATAGAAGTCGATGAGGAAAAACTGCCGTCACGCGCTGCGGCCGTGCATGAGCAAATCCGCATGGAAGGGGAAAAGGAGCTGGAGCGCGATTGGCTGGCGCTGTTATGGTCAGCGGTGGCGGCCGGACTGTCGATGGGGGCGTCGTTAATGGCCAAGGGCATCTTCCACGCCCGATTGCCGGACGATCCCAGTCGATTTTTCATCGAGAATATCGGTTACACCTTCGGTTTTGTCATCGTGATCATGGCGCGCCAGCAGCTGTTCACTGAAAATACCGTCACCGCGGTGTTGCCAATCATGCATAAACCCACGCCGAAAAACTTCCTGATCCTGTTCCGGTTATGGAGCGTGGTGCTGCTGGGCAACCTGATTGGCACCGGGCTGGCCGCTGAAGCGTTTATCCAGCTTCCGCTGTTCGACGACGCCACGCGTCAGGCGTTTACCGACCTCGCCAAGGAGGTAATGCAAAATAGTCCCGAAGAAATGTTTGCCAACGGCATTTTGGCCGGCTGGATCATCGCCACCATGGTCTGGATGTTTCCGTCGTCTGGCGCCGCCAAGATCTGGGTGATCGTGCTGATGACCTATCTGGTCGCCATCGCCGATCTGACGCACATTGTGGTGGGCTCGGTGGAGATACTGTATCTGGTGTTCAGCGGCGCTCTCCCCTGGCAGGATTTTTTCTATCCGTTCGCGATCCCGACGCTGGCGGGCAACATCATCGGCGGATCGTTTATCTTTGCGCTGATCAGCCACGCGCAGATCCGTAACGACATGAGCAACAAAGCCAAAGCCAGGCGTGAAGCCGAACGGGCAAAGGCACAGCGAGACGCCGACCCGGCCAACAAACCCTGACGCCCTCCCTCGCCAAGCGGCAAAAACATGGCCAATTGGTGAGGGATTGAGCAAACGAACCGCTAAGCGCTTATTCTGCGACGAAAAAAGGGTATAATACTCCCGCTCGCGGCGTCTCCGTAGTTAAACGGATATAACAAGCCCCTCCTAAGGGCTAGTTACTGGTTCGATTCCAGTCGGGGACACCATTTTCTGCTTTACCAATCTTTGCCGCCGACTCCCCCTGTTGAGCCACCGCCTGCGGCAACGGTCTTCTGGCCCATACCAGTCATCAATTGCAAGCGGGATTTATTGACGGCAAGCGCTGCCCCGGAGAACTACAGGTCGTCGAATGAGTACCGGTAATCACTGACGTTCACGCCGACCCGCGATAAAAAATGCCGCTCATGAGTCAACCGCAGTAGCCTGTGCGTCGGGCGCCAAACATTGTGCTGTTTACTGCTCCCTAGTCACTCTTATCTGTAGCCAGCAGGCCGGACTGCCGTATCCATTCATTGAGTTTATCGCCATCCGTTTGAGATACCATCTGACTCTCTGCCAATGCTTTTACTATCAAGACATATCTGTGTACGTCAGCGGAAAATATCGCTTTATTGATCTGATAAAGAGCCAACAGGCCTTTTACCAAGCGGAGTTGTACCTCGATAAGCGCCGCCCCGTCACGTGCTACAGGATTAAAAATGTCATCGAACAGGTCTGCGGTCAAAATCGGCTTTACGTAGATGTTCGGATAGATGACCTCTTCCCGTTGTGGCGTTTTATCACCCCACATCGCTAACAGCCTCACGGCACGGCCAATGACATCAATTGCTGTTCCAGGGTCATTAACCGCTGGGGACAATGCTCTTGAGGCTATTTCGGCCAACACCGACAAACCAAAGCGGGGATCTTGATCAAATGAACGCTCCGTACTGATAGTGATGGCGCGCAAGAATGCTTCCGTCTCGATGTTTCGATGAGACGAGCACAGCAAAGCCACCGGTTGCCCCGGATGCACAAACGCCCCGGTCTGACATGCTAAATAGAGTTCACCTTCAATACTCTGAACGTAATCATCAAGTATCTGCATATCAATATGTTGTATATAGCCGATGTCCTGCGGATATATCGCCAGTGCATCCTGAGGGAGGTGAATATGTGAAGACCAGGGATTGGCACCCAGATACGGTATGTTTATACGGCTTTCAAGTGCTTTTCGCGTAGCATCTTCTACCCGTGAAGTCGTTTCACCAACGCGTCCAAGCAGCGAGAGATGCTGGATCCAGCGTAATAGCGTGATGATGATCAGAGCGATAACGGCCAGTGTCACCACAAAGAGAACCACACGGCCCTGCTCTCCATAGGCTCCCATGCTGAGTGCAATAATGCCCACTAGGCTGAATAAGAAGGAGCCTATAAAGGTCGCCAGTACGTTTTGCGTGGTGCTGTCTTCCATCACCAAACGTGTCGCACGAGGCGTAACGCTGGTGGTTGCCGAACTGTATGCTGATACCATGATATTCAGTGAGAACGTGGTTACCGCCAGCATACTGGACGCCAATATGTTGAGAATATTATCAACCGCATCGGCTCCAACCACCCCACCGATACTGGCGGGAATAATCGGTTTAAGCACAATGGAAACTAATGCCGAAATCACGGCAAGCAGAGCAAATAAGCAGGTACGGAACCATAACTTGCGCGTTAACTGGCTAAATAACCAATGCCACTTCGACATTATTCGCATTCCTTTGTCCGATCGTGTTACCTACTATAGCTTATGTATTTATGCATTTTCTGAATTCCATTCCCATCGTTACATCACTTCCTGTACCCTAATGCCAACATGTCACGCGGTCGCCGCACCGTCCTTTCAGCCGCAGTTTCCCATTTGGATACGCCATGACCCATGATTACCCTGCCAGCTACGCCTTCGACGACGAAAGCGATGCCTGGCACATTACCTTTCGCGATTTCCCACAGCAGCAGGCGGCTTGCTATAGCCATGATGACATTGAGCTGGAGGCGCAAGAAAGCCTGCTGATCGCCATCGCCAACGAAATGGCCGAGCGCCGCCCGTTACCGCCTGCCTCCCCCCCACGGCTCGACGAGATCGCCATTCATCTGCCGGTGCTGGTGGCGCTGAAACTGGAACTGCACAATATCATGCTGGCGCAAACGACCTCCAAAGCCGATCTGGCGCGCAAACTGGGTTACAACGCGGCGCAGATCGATCGCCTGCTGGATATTAGCTACGCCTCCAAGGTGGAAGCGCTGGAGCAAGCGCTGTACCTGCTGGGCCATGAAGTCCGGCTGGCGGTAACCGCAATCAGCGGAAAATAAATATTCTCGCGGCGGGCTAAATATTCTCCGTTTTACGCCGATGTAATCGCTACCCAATAACAATAAAGGTAGTTAAGGCCAAAATGGAGTGGAGCCGCCGTAATATCTGGTGCGTTATTCTGCTGACGTGCCTTGTCTTCTGGGTCATGCTGCTAGTCGGCCTCAACGCCGTCGCCTAAGCCTTCCCCACCCAATCTGCAAACATGACAAAGCCCGCATTGCGGGCTTTATTGCCTGTGGTTGAAAAAAGCGGATAAAAATAAAAAGCGTTTAAAAACAGCAAGTAGTGGTTAAATAATGCGCAAAAAGTGTGATCAAAAACACAGTATTGAAATCAAGCGTGAATTGGGAGTACATTAGCGCCGATCCTGTCGTGGTTGCAGCCCTGTCTGCAGCAAGAGAAACGCGACGACCGGGATGCCGCTAATTCAAGCCGTTGTTGTTATTGATAAACAACCCGCTGATGCTGATTGGCATTCCTTATAATACTCAGCACAACAATCGGGATCGTTGGCTTGCGAGGAACTCCATAGGGGAGTGATTTGTGAAATATTTTCTGATGGGTGTATCATTCATGCTGGTTGCATGGGTCGGCACTTTCATGCTGATGGTTGCCTAACGGTAACCGTACCGGGAACATAGACAAAGGGGCGCTGATGCGCCCCTTTGTTGTTTTACCGCCGCCTGGCGGTTTATTTCACTACGCTTTTCGCCGCCTTGACCGATGGCGCAATCAGCCCATCGGCACGGAACATCGCTTTGATGCCCCGCACCGCCTGCCGGATCCGATCCTGATTTTCGATCAGGGCAAACCGCACGTGATCGTCGCCGTAGTCGCCGAAACCAATGCCCGGCGATACGCAGACTTTGGCCTCCGCCAGCAGGCGCTTGGCAAATTCCAGCGATCCGAGGTGCGCATAAGGCTGCGGGATTTTCGCCCACACGTACATGGACGCTTTCGGGTTAGCCACCATCCAGCCCGCTTCGTGCAGGCCTTTGACCAGTACATTGCGACGCTGACGATATTGTTCGGCAATATCGCGCACGCATTGCTGATCGCCTTCCAGCGCGGCAATCGCCGCCACCTGCAGTGGCGTAAAGGTGCCGTAGTCGTGATAACTCTTGATACGCGCCAGCGCGCTCACCAATTCCGGGTTGCCGACCATAAAGCCGATACGCCAACCGGCCATGTTGTAACTTTTCGACAGGGTAAAGAACTCCACCGCAATGTCCTTGGCGCCGGGCACCTGCATGATCGATGGCGCTTTCCAACCGTCATAAACGATGTCGGCGTAGGCCAGATCGTGGATCACCAGCACGTTGTACTGCTTCGCCAGTTCCACCACCCGCTCAAAGAAATCCAGCTCCACGCACTGCGCGGTCGGGTTGGAGGGGAAACCGAGGATCATCATTTTTGGCCGTGGAATGGTTTCGCGGATCGCGCGTTCCAGCTCGCCAAAGAAGTCGCCGCCCTCCACCAGCGGCACCGAACGCACCTGCGCGCCGGCGATCACCGCACCGTAAATATGGATCGGATAGCTTGGGTTCGGCACCAGCACGGTATCGCCGTGATCGAGCGTCGCCAGCATCAGGTGCGCCAGCCCCTCTTTCGAGCCAATGGTAACAATGGCTTCGTCTTCCGGATCGATTTCCACCTGATAGCGTTCGGCATACCAGCGTGAAATAGCACGGCGCAGACGCGGAATGCCGCGCGACGTTGAATAACCATGGGTATCGTCACGCTGCGCCACGGTACACAGTTTCTCAACGATGTGCGGCGGCGTCGGGCCATCGGGGTTGCCCATGCTGAAATCGATAATATCCTCGCCGCGACGGCGTGCGGCCATCTTTAATTCGGCGGTGATGTTGAATACATAAGGGGGAAGACGTTCAATACGCGTAAAGCGGCGTGGACTGTTATTGTCAGCCATAGGATCCTCGAAGATACGTTAGCGCCCGGACCGTCCGAGCGACGCTGGCCAATTTTTGGCCTGACGACGAACATATCGCAGCGCCGACAGGCTGTCGAGTCTCCTTGCGCAATTTTTTTACTTTTTGGCAACGGCGTATTCGCTGGCCAGCAAGCCCAGTTGCCAGTCGTTATACCATTGCCCTGCCAGACGGAAATTATCACGCAGCGTGCCTTCAAGCTGAAAACCACAGCTTTCCAGCAGACGTCGTGACGCCATGTTGCCTTCGGTTACCGTGGCGTTGAGCTTGTGAAAGCCACAGGCGTTGAACGCAAAGTCCATCAGCTTGCGCAGCAATTCCTTACCGTAGCCTTTGCCCTGACCCGCCGGCAGGCTGGCAAAGCCCACCTCCGCCTGCTGAAACGGCAACCATTCGGCACGAAAGCCGGTCAGCCCCAGCGCAGCGCCGCTGGCCTTTTCACGCATCACCAGACACAGCCAGTGTTGGCTGTGTTTGTTCCAGGCCGGTAATCGGCCGGCAAAGCGCGCATGGATTTCCGCCTCATCCAGCGGATCGGCCAAATAACGAATCACCTGTGGATCACGATACAGCTGCAAGAACAGCGGCCAGTCCTCTTCAGTCAGGCTGTGCAGCGTCAGCCGTTCTGTTTCCAGTTTCATGCTACACCTCCGAAATGCGAAAAAGAGGAAGTTACGAATGAAAGCTAACCCTTTATTTTCCGCAATTAAATTTAGATAATCGTTAACGTCAAAACAACAAAACCATAACCCTTTACCCCGGTATCCGACAATACCTGTCGCCGTCGCTGGCGACATGAGGAGAACATCATGGCAACACTGGTCATTGACGATATTCCAACCGCCATTAAACACGTCAAACAGCAATTGCGTCAGGCTTTGCCCAACTATCACGAGGTTTTCCTGACGCTGGAGGATAACATCCGCCAACAGGTGGAACAGATCCGCAGTGAACTGGCCGCCGGGCAGAATCCGGTACCGCAGCTAGACGCGGAAGACATTCTGCAACAGCGCGTCAGCCAACGGCAGATAGCCTTGATCAAGCAACGCGGCGCCTGCGCCATTCGCGGCGTTTTTCCTCGCGAGCAGGCCGCTGGGTGGAACCGCGACATTGGTGACTATCTCGAGCACAATAACTTCGTCGAACGACTGAAAAACGCCGCCGAAGACAACTACTTTGGCAAGCTGGCCGCCAGTAAACCGCAAATTTACGGCATTTACTGGTCGAAGCCGCAGGTCGAAGCACGTCAGGATCAACGTATGCATGCGGTGCAAGTGTTCCTCAACAGCCTGTGGGAAACCGAAAGCAACGGCAAACAACATTTTGATCCGCAGCGCGTCGTTACCTACGCCGATCGCACGCGCCGCCGCCCACCCAATTCGTCCTCACTCGGCCTGTCGCCGCACGTCGACAGCGGCACTATCGAACGCTGGCTGGATGAAAATTTCCGCTACGTTTACCGCCACGTTTTTTCCGGCGATTGGCAACAATACGATCCGTTTGCCGCCGACGGCCGCACCGCAGTGCGTGAAATCGCCTCGCCGGCGGTCTGTTCGATGTTCCGCACCTTCCAGGGCTGGACCGCGCTGACACCGCAGCGCACCAATGCCGGCACGCTGAATCTGGTGCCGATCGCCAATGCCATGGCCTATATCTTGCTGCGCGCCCTGCAAGATGACGTCGCCGACGACGATCTGTGCGACGCCGCGCCGGGCCGTGCCTTGTCGATTGCCGAAAAATGGCATCCTCTTTTACTGCAAGGGATTTCCCCTATTCCCGATTTAGAGCCCGGTGATACGGTATTCTGGCACTGTGACGTGATCCATGCGGTGGAAAACCAGCACAACGGTGAATTCGACAGCAACGTGATGTACATCGCCGCCGCGCCAGGCTGTGAGAAAAACGACGCCTATCTGCAACGCCAGTTGCCAAGCTTCCTGGCGGGCCGCACGCCTCCAGACTTTGCCCCGGATGATTTCGAGGTGGACTTTGTCGGTCGGGCAACCGAGGCATTGCTCACGCCGTTGGGCAGAGCGCAACTGGGCTTCAAATAACCGCACCCGCGCGCTGACTGCCAGCCGGCGCGCGGTTTTCCCCTCTGGCGGCCGGCCGCGTATCCACCCGCTGCGGCACGTGCCGCTTCAGCCCTGACAGGCCGTGGCGGTTCTGGGCGTCGCCCGCGCTGTGATATACTTGCCGCATCTTTTCGCCGCAGCGAGTACCCGTTGTGCACTCAGTTTTTGAAATGCTGTTAGCGGTGTTCGATCGCGCCGCGCTGATGTTGATTTGCCTGTTTTTCCTCACCCGCACCCGGCAGTTCCGGCAATTGCTGCAAAAAGAGGACCATACGCCGCTGGAACTGGCGGCGGTCACCGCCATCTTTTCGCTGTTCGCCATTTTCAGCACCTATTCCGGTATTAACGTCGAAGGATCGCTGGTCAACGTGCGCGTTATCGCCATCATGGCGGGCGGCATCCTGTTCGGCCCCTGGGTGGGGATCGTCACCGGCATCATCGCCGGCACCCACCGCTATCTGATCGATATCGACGGCATTACCTCGGTTCCCTGCCTGATCACCAGCATCATCGCCGGTATCTGCGCGGCGTACATTCACTTGAAGATCAACAAGCAACAGCGTTGGCGGGTGGGTATCCTCGGCGGCATGCTGTGCGAAAGTCTGACCATGCTGTTGATCGTGCTGTGGGCCAGACCCACCGAGCTCGGGCTGGATATCGTGGCGAAAATCGCCCTGCCGATGATCCTCGGCACCGTCTGTATTGGTCTGATCGTGCTGCTGGTGCAAAGCGTCGAAGATGAAAAAGAGGTGATCGCCGCGCGGCAGGCCAAGCTGGCGCTGGATATCGCCCGTAAAACGCTGCCGTACTTTCGTAATTTCAACAGTGAATCGCTGACCACCATCTGTGAAATCATCCGCCGCGATATTCAGGCTGATGCGGTGGCGATGACCGATACCCAACGCGTGCTGGCCTACGTTGGCATTGGCGAAGAACATTATCCGGTTGGCCGTGAGAGCCTGAGCCGCGTCACGCGTGAAAGCCTGCGCCACGGCAAGATCATCATAAAAAACAACCTGGAGAACCCGGCGACGCCGCAGATACATTCACAGTTGGTGATCCCGCTCTGGGAAAAGGGCGAGGTCAGCGGCACGTTGAAAATCTACTACTGCCACGCCCACCAGATCACCAACACGCTGAAGGTGATGGCGGTCGGGCTATCGCAGATTATCTCGACCCAAATGGAAGTATCACGCATTGAACAGCTGCGCCAAATGGCCGACAAAGCCGAAATGCGCGCACTGCAAAGCAAGATCAACCCGCACTTTCTGTTTAACGCGCTGAACGCCATTTCGTCATCGATTCGCATCAACCCGGACATCGCGCGTCAGTTGATCATCAACCTGTCGCGCTATCTGCGTTACAATCTGGAGCTCAGCGACGAACTGATTGATATCCGCAAGGAACTGCACCAGATCCAGGATTATATCGCCATCGAGCAGGCGCGTTTCGGCAGCAAGCTGACGGTGATTTATGACGTGGACGACGATATTGCGGTGCGCATCCCCAGCCTGCTGATCCAGCCATTGGTGGAAAATGCCATTGTGCACGGCATACAGCCCTGCAAAGGCAAGGGTGTGGTGGTGATCGCGGTAAAAGATTTGGCTGACCGAGTCAGGATTTCGGTAAAGGATACCGGTAACGGCATCAGTCAGGAGGTCATCGACCGCGTGGCGCGCAACGAAATGCCTGGCCATAATATCGGCCTGCTCAACGTACATCATCGCGTATCGCTGCTGTATGGTGAAGGCTTGCAGATCCGGCGTCTGGAGCCGGGCACCGAAATTTCGTTTGTCATCACTAAAAACGGCAACAAGCTGCATCACGACGCTGCCGTATTACCGGCCGGGGAACATTGATGAAAGCCATAATTGTCGAAGATGAGTTTCTGGCACAGGAAGAGCTGCATTATCTGATCAAGAAACACAGCAACATCAGCATCGAAGCGACCTTCGAGGACGGGCTGGACGTGCTGAAATACCTGCAGAATCACCAGGTGGACGCCATTTTCCTCGACATCAACATTCCGTCGCTCGACGGTGTGCTGCTGGCGCAAAACATCAGCAAATTCGCGCACCGCCCCTCGATTATTTTCATCACCGCCTACAAGGAACACGCGGTAGAAGCGTTTGAGATCGAGGCCTTTGACTATATTCTCAAGCCCTATCACGAAGCGCGCATCATTACCATGCTGCAAAAACTCGAAGCCTTGCATCAGCGCCCCGCGACGGTAACGGCGCCGGAACAGACAGCGCCGGCCGGGCGCAGCAATTCCAGCATCAATCTGATCAAAGACGAGCGGATTATCGTCACCGATATTAACGAGATTTACTACGCCGCCGCCGATGAGAAAGTGACGCGCGTCTACACTCGCCGCGAAGAGTTCGTGATGCCGATGAACATTACCGAATTTTACAGCAGGTTGCCGGAAGAGCACTTCTTCCGTTGCCACCGTTCCTATTGCGTCAATCTGTCGAAGATCCGCGAAATCGTGCCGTGGTTTAACAACACCTATATTTTGCGGCTGAGCGATCTGGAATTTGAAGTTCCGGTCAGCCGCAGCAAGGTCAAGGAATTCCGCAAACTGATGCGTCTTTGATGTTTGCCGGCGCAGCCGCCTCGACGCTGCGCTGGTCTCCCCGCGGCCAATCCCCCCTGTAGCCCCTATCGCCAGCGTGCTGGTCGACAAAAATCGTCGCGATGTTTGATGTAGATCACATTACAAACGCGGCATTTCACCCCCTTTTGGGCGCTAAATCGGCAACTCAAGCATCTCCTGGTGCATTTCATTCCTTTGCTGGTGCAACTCATTCCCGATCCGCCAACCCGGGATATTGCCAGACTTATACTAAGCCCATTCCGCGGGAGCACAGCATACCCGCAAATTTACGGGCAACGCACACAGGAGAAACCGGCCATGACCAACAAACCGGTAAATCGCAGCTTCATCGTTTTTGGCACCATCGTTTGCCAAATGGGCCTTGGCACCATCTACACCTGGAGTTTATTCAACCAGCCGCTGGTCGATAAGTTCCACTGGGGCCTGGCCGATGTCGCCACCACCTTCTCCATCACCAGTTTCTTTCTGGCGTTTGCCACTCTGTTCGCCGGTAAATTGCAGGAACGCTTCGGCATTCGCAACCTGACGCTGGCGTCCGGCATCCTGGTAGGGCTGGGTCTGATTGCCAGCGCTCACGTCAGCTCGCTGGACATGATTTATCTGCTGGCCGGGGTCGTGGTGGGTTTCGCGGTCGGTATTGCCTATATTTCCACGCTGTCGAATCTGATCAAATGGTTCCCGGCCAACAAAGGGTTGATTTCCGGTATTTCAGTCGGCGCTTTCGGCAGCGGCAGCCTGCTGTTCAAATACGTCAACGCCACGTTGATCGCTGACGTTGGCGTGTCTGCCGCCTTCTTCTACTGGGGTGCGATCGTCATGGCGCTGATCGTGTTCGGCTCAATGTTGCTCAAAGAACCCGCCGCCAGCACATCGACCAATACCGCCGCCGGCCTGGGTAACAATTACAGCGTGCGCCAGATGCTGGCCACCAAAGAAGCCTACCTGCTGTTCGCGATTTTCTTCTCTGCCTGCATGAGCGGCCTGTATCTGATTGGCATCGTCAAGGACATGGGAGTGCAATTGGCGGGGATGGATTTGGCTACCGCCGCCAACACCGTTTCCGCCGTGGCTATCTTTAACACCGCAGGCCGCATCATTCTGGGCACCCTGTCGGATAAAGTTGGCCGCATGCGCGTTATCAGCTTCACCATGTTGGTTACCGTGCTGGCGATTGTCGCACTGAGCTTCTTTACCCTGAGCCACACCCTGTTCTTCCTGTGCGTCGGCGCGGTTGCCTTCTGTTTCGGCGGCAATATTACCGTCTTCCCAGCGATTGTCGGCGACTTCTTCGGTCTGAAAAACCACAGCAAAAACTACGGCATCATCTATCAGGGCTTTGGTCTGGGTGCGCTGGCCGGTTCGTTTATCGCCAAATACTTTGGCGGCTTCCATGCCACCTTCATGGTGATTGGCGTACTGTCGCTGGTATCGCTGCTGATTACGCTGTTTATCAGCGCGCCGCAGACGGCAACAGCAACAACCGACGACACCGCAACGCCGGAGCTGGCAAAAGCAGAACACGCCTGATTCATATCAACAGCAAACAGCCGGTCAGTGATGCTGACCGGCTGTTTGCTGATAGAGGATAACACCAGGAGGAACCTGTCAGCCCCTGTGACTACAGACGCATCCCCAGCGTTTGCCGCAGGTGAGCGCCAGCACCCAGCAACCCCGGCTGTGCGTGGGTGATCATAAACACCGGAATGTCGTGCACATAGTCCTTAAAGCGCCCCTTATCCTCAAACGCCGTACGGAAGCCGGACGCTTTGAAAAATTCCATAAAGCGCGGCACGATACCGCCGGCGATATACACGCCGCCAAAGGTGCCAAGACTCAATGCCAGGTTGCCGCCAAAGCGCCCAAGGATCACGCAAAACAGCGACAACGCGCGGCGGCAATCCGTGCAGCTGTCGGCTAACGCGCGCTCGGTCACGTCCTTCGGCGCCAGATTTTCCGGCATACGATCGTCCGCCTTGACGATCGCGCGGTACAAATTGACCAGCCCCGGTCCAGACAGCACCCGTTCGGCAGAAACATGGCCCACTTCGGCACGCAATACCTCCAGAATGATGTCTTCCTCTTCGCTGTTGGGCGCAAAGTCGACATGGCCGCCCTCACCCGGCAGGCTCAGCCAACGGCGGTCAACCTGTACCAGGTGCGCCACGCCCAGCCCGGTACCGGCACCGTACACCGCAATCGGCTTGTCCTGCTGCGCCTGACCGCCGCCAAACTGCATCACGTCGTCGGCGGTCAGCATCGGGATCGCCATTGAGACTGCGGTAAAATCGTTGATCACTTCCAGATGGTTCAGCCCCAGATTGGCCTTCATCTCTTTGATGGAAAACGCCCAGCTATGGTTGGTCATCGCCACCCAATCGTCGGTCACCGGGCAGGCTATGGCGATGCAGGCATCCTGTACTTCGGCCTGGTGTTCGACCAGATATTGGCGAATCACCGCTTCGAGGCTGTCGAACTCCAGGCCGGAATAGGTTTTCGCCTGGGTAATTTCACCCGTCGCGACAGTGCACAGCGCCAGGCGGGCATTGGTACCGCCAACATCACCTACGAGGGCATAGGTCATCAGTGTTTTCTCCGCAAAATTTAAGGGCAAATAGCAAACTGCACTCACTGTAAAATCCCGCCGAGAAAACAACAATCGTCATCGTTACGCTAACCGGCCAATAGCGATCTTGATCACAAAAAACGTTTCAGCCAGGCCGTTTGGCCGACTTTCCTGCACGTTGAAACAAATTGCGGCAAAAAACGCGTCTTGGCGGCTGTTCAGCGGCGACCGGGGTTGGCAAAATGCCTGAAAACAGCCTATATAACCATCCGCTGACGCTGCTTGCTGCGCACAGCGAAGGCTGGTGCACCCAATCATCTCCCCCTGCGACGCAGGGTTTATTGACAAGGGATCCCTGCATGCTGCATCCGCGCGCCACGACAATGCTGACCTTTGCTCTGCCTGCCATTATTATCGGCTCTGCCGCCAGTCTGGTGCTTATTCTGGTGATGAGAGTGGCCGCCGCGCTACAAAATACCCTGTGGTCACGGCTGCCCGCCCTGCTTAACGTGGATGTGCATTCGCCATGGTGGACCCTTGGCGTACTGACGCTCACCGGCGTTGCCGTCGGGTTGATTATTCGCTATATGCCCGGCCATGCCGGCCCGGATCCGGCCACCGAATCGCTGATCGGCTTGCCGATCCCGTTGTCGGCCATTCCCGGGCTGCTATTGGCGTTGCTGGCGGGTTTGGCCGGCGGCGTCAGTCTGGGGCCGGAAAACCCGATCACCGCCATCAATATTGCACTGGCAGCGGCACTCGGCGCTCGCCTGCTGCCAAAAGTCCCGCAGGTGGACTGGATTATCCTGGCGGCGGCCGGCACTATCGGCGCCCTGTTCGGCACGCCAGTGGCGGCGGCGCTGGTTTTCTCGCAAATGTTGGCCAGCAGCGGCGATGTTCCGTTGTGGGATCGGCTGTTCGCCCCGCTAATGGCGGCAGCGGCCGGCGCAGTGACTACGCAACTGTTCTTCACCCCCGATTTTTCTCTGCAATTGGCACCCTATGACGTCACGCGCCTGGCGGATATCTTCAGCGGCGCAGTGGTGGCGCTGATCGCCATCGCGCTCGGTATGGCGGCGCTATGGTGCTTCCCGCATCTGCATCGGATGTTCCATTCGTTGAAGCACCCGGTATTGGCGCTGGGATTGGCTGGCTTTCTGCTGGGCATGCTGGGACTGATCGGCGGCGACGTTACGCTGTTCAAAGGGGTAGACGAAATGAAGCGTCTGGCGGCCGGCGACGATGTTACCGTCAGCACGCTGCTGATCGTCACTCTGACCAAGCTGGCGGCGTTGGTGATTGCCGCAGCCAGCGGTTTTCGCGGCGGACGGATCTTCCCCGCGGTGTTTATCGGCGTTGCGCTTGGCCTGATGCTGCATCAACACGTACCGGCGGTGCCGGCGGCCATCACCGTTTCCTGCGCTATTATGGGGCTGGTGCTGGTGGTTTCACGTGACGGATGGCTCAGCCTGTTTATGGCTGCGGCAGTGGTACCGGATCTGCATCTGCTGCCGGTGTTGTGCATGGTTATGCTGCCCGCCTGGCTGATACTGGCGGGCAAGCCGCTGATGCTGATCTCGCAGCCGCGCCCGCCGCGCGAGCACGATGAATAGGTGCGCTCAGGCCAGCGCGTAATCCGCCGCCGCGCGGGCATGAATTTCCGTGGTGTCGAATACCGGCACCGAGGCGTCCTGTGCATTAACCAGCAGGCCGATTTCGGTACAGCCGAAGATAATGCCCTGTGCGCCCTGAAGCTCCAGATTGCCGATGATCCGCCGGTATTCGTCACGCGAAGCGGCGCTGATTTTCCCCAAACACAGTTCGTCGTAAATAATACGGTGGATAATGTCGCGATCGGCGGACACCGGCGTCACCACCTCGATGCCAAAACGCGCCTGCAGACGCCCACGATAAAAATCCTGTTCCATGGTAAAGCGCGTGCCCAACAGCCCGACGCGGCGCATATCTTGTTGACGTACCTGCAATGCGGTGGCATCGGCGATGTGGATCAGCGGTAAGCCGCTGGCCTGCTCAATGACATCTGCCACTTTGTGCATGGTGTTGGTACAGATGACGATGGCTTCTGCGCCAGCAGCACGCAGCGAGACTGCCGCCGCCGCCAACAGTTGCCCGGCGCCTTGCCAGTCTCCCTGATGTTGCAGACGTTCAATCTCATGGAAATCGACGCTGTACAGCACCAGCCTGGCTGAATGCAGGCCGCCCAGTTGCTGCTTGACCTGCTCGTTGATCATCCGGTAGTACGGAATGGTGGATTCCCAGCTCATTCCTCCCAGCAAACCCAGCACTTTCATTGGTTTCTCCTCACGGCTACGCGCTACATGTGACCAACCTTATCCGCGCGGCAGCGCGTTGACGATAGCTTATTTCACCGCCAGACGAGTGTCGACCCAACGCTGACGCAAAGTGTCATACAACCAGTTATAGGCCATGGTATACGGCAGGAAGAACAGGAAAAAACCCAGTTCCAGCATAAATGCCTGGACCAGCGTCAGGTTTAGCATAAACGCGGCAATCGGCACGCCAATCAGCACAAAGCCGGCTTCGAACCCGAACGCGTGCAATGCACGCACCTTCAGAGTACGCAGCACCCGGTTTACCGGCCACAGACGGTCAAAGACGGTGTTATAAATCATATTCCACAGCATGGCGACGCTGGACAGCATCACCGCCAGCGCCCCTACCTGCATCATCGAACGGTTCATCAACCATGCACCGATCGGCGCGCAAATCATCACCGCGATCGCCTCAAACCCTACCGCATGCACCACGCGTTCAGCGAAAGACTTGTTTTGCAATTGCATATATCACCTGACATTGATTGTTTATGAAAAAGTCAGGTGATTATCATCGACTTTTACCGTAGATTAAAAATAGGTTCCATCGATAAAATAGATACTTCATGCATTATTCACCGGAAGCATTACAGGCATTTGTCGAAGCAGCCGCGCTGGGGTCGTTTTCCGCCGCTGCGCGCAAGCTGCGCAAAAGCCAGTCCACCATCAGCACCGCGATCGCCAATCTGGAAGCTGACCTTGGCCTGACGCTGTTCGACAGGCAGGCTCGTCAGCCGGTGCTTACCGCCGCCGGGCGTAAAGTGCTGGGTCACGTGCAAGAGATCCTCGCCGCCAGCGAACGGTTGGATGCGTTAAGTATCCGCCTGGCCGATCGCATTGAACCCCGCTTGACGATCGTCTTTTCCGACACTTATCAACCCAATCATCACGACAGTTTGATGCGGCATTTTGAGCGTCGTTATCAGGACATTGAGCTGGAGTGCATGATTGCCGAAGGCGGTGACGTACTGGAGCTGTTACAGAGCGGCCGGGCGCATCTTGGCATGCTGGCGGTACAGCCGGCCTACCCGCCGGATATCGCGGTAGCCCGCCTGCCAGAGCAAACCGAAATGGGGATTTTTGTCGCTCGCGATCACCCCTTGGCACAGCTTGAGACGGTTTCGCAGGAACAATTGGCCAGCGACCGCCAGCTGTATCTCAATACCTATTCTGCCAATGCCAACAAACCGCAGGGACGCGTGTGGTCGGCGCCAAGTTATCTGATGCTGCTGGAAATGGCGGAGCAAGGCTTCGGCTGGGCGATTTTGCCGCACTGGCTGGTCAGGCAGTACGGTCAGGAGCGTTTGCAGCCGTTGCCGTTGCGCGGCTGGCCAATGCGCATTTCGGTCGACGCGGTGTGGTCACGTCTTACCCCACCGGGACCGGCGGGGTTTTGGCTACTGGAGCGCCTGCAGGAAAGCGCCGAGGATCAGGCGGCGGCATTACGCACCTGAATGGCCCGAGACACGCTGTCGAGCAGTTCCGGGATGTCCATCTTCGGCAATATCACCTCGATGAATGCCAGCCGATCGCAGTCGTTCACCTCACTCAGCGCAGCGCGTAACGACTCTGGTTCACTAACGCGCAACGTCTTCACGCGCTGTCCATCGCCCATCGCCTGCGGTAACAACGTCCAGTTCCAGGCGGCGATATCGTTATAACGCTGCTCTGGCCCATGAATGGCTCGCTCGACGGTATAACCATCATTATTCAGCAGGAAGACGATCGGCTTTTGCCCATCACGCAGCATCGACCCCAACTCCTGAGCCGTCAACTGGGCTGAACCATCGCCTATCAGCAATATTACTCGACGCTCCGGCTCCGCAGTCTGCGCGCCAAACGCCGCCGGCAGGGTATAGCCGATCGAGCCCCACAGCGGCTGCACGATAAAATGGCAACCCTGTGGCAACGTCAGCGCCGCAGCGCCAAAACTGGCGGTGCCCTGTTCCGCCAGCACGATATCGCCGGGACGCAGAAAATCCTGCACCTGCTGCCAGAAACCATGCTGATCGAGCCCGCCGCCATGCGATTGTGGCAATGGCGTGCGCGCAATGACGGGTAATGTCCAGTGCCGACACAGCGACAGCGTTAACTGATGCAGCGCGATCACCGCATCGCGCATCGGGATCTGACTGAATACCTGCTGGCCGACGCGTGCTTCAAACGGTTGGATATCAATGCATTTGTCCGCTGGCAAACTGTGGCTAAATCCGGCGGTAATGGTGTCAGTTAAACGCACACCGATACTGATGATCGCATCAGCGCCTTCGATCAACTGCTTGACCGGCGGGGCACTGGCTGCACCGGCATAGGTGCCGGTAAAAGCGGCGTGGGTTTCATCCAACACGCTTTTGCCCATTAGCAGCGTGGCATGAGGAATTGAAACTTCCTGCATCCATTGGCTCAGAGCTTGCTGCGCGCCAAAACGATCGGCGAGAAAATCCGCCAACAGCGATACCCGCTGTGCGGCTTGCAACTGTACGCGCGCCGCCTTGACAAAGGCCTGCAACGATGCGGCGGACAGATTGGGCTGTCGCAGCATCAACGGCGCCGGGCGTGAAGCCAGCGGAGCCTGCGCCACATCGCTTGGCAAGAGCAGATACACCGGCCGACGCTCAAACAGCGCGGTGGTCAGCAGCCGATCGATTTCTGCTTCGGCATTGGCCGCCGTCAGGCTGGCCTGCGCAATGGTGACCTCTTTGGCCATGCGGGCAAAATGGCCAAAATCGCCGTCACCCAGCGAATGATGCAACAGTTCCCCACTGCGCTGGCAACGCAGCGTGGGGGCGCCGACAATATGAATCACCGGCAGATATTCCGCATAACTGCCGGCAACGCCGTTGATCGCGCTGAGTTCACCCACGCCAAAAGTAGTCAGCATCGCGGCAGCGGGTTTGCAGCGGGCATAGCCATCCGCTGCATATGCCGCATTAAGCTCGTTGGCGCAACCAACCCAGGTCACCTGCGGATGATCGATCACATGATCGAGAAACTGCAAATTGTAATCACCGGGCACGCCAAACAAATGGCGAATACCCATCTGCGCCAATCGGTCGAGAAGATAGTTAGCCACCGTATAATTCTTACTCATGATATTTACCTGCCCGATGATAGGAATATTAGTATTTAGTATTGAATATCCCGGCGAAATTTCGAGCTTTATGGCAAATAACCACTTGGAAACCCTACTTTACATGGTTGCACCGGCATCAGGCAGCACGACCTGAGCATTAATCCACGTTATCTCCGCGCAAGTTAACGTGATCCGGACCGCAGGCAATCGTGGTGAAAACGCATACACTAAAACATGTCCCCCTCCCTTCAAGGCAGAGATTGATATGGTTTATCAGGCAGATGCTTCCCGTTATCACACCATGGAATACCGACGCTGCGGACGCAGCGGACTGAAATTGCCAGCGATATCATTGGGCTTATGGCATAACTTTGGCGATAACTCGCTGTATGACAACGCTCGCAACCTGGTGCGCCGCGCGTTCGATCTGGGCATTACCCATTTTGATCTGGCCAATAACTACGGGCCGCCCCCCGGCTCTGCCGAAGCGGTTTTTGGCCGCATCCTGCATGCCGATCTGCGCGCCTATCGCGATGAACTGATCGTGTCATCAAAAGCCGGTTACACCATGTGGCCAGGCCCGTATGGCGACTGGGGTTCAAAAAAATACCTGGTCGCCAGCCTCGATCAAAGCCTGCAACGGCTGGGGCTGGATTATGTGGATATCTTTTATCATCACCGACCGGATCCCGATACGCCGCTGGAAGAAACCATGGCGGCGCTGGATTTACTGGTGCGGCAAGGCAAGGCGCTGTATGTCGGCCTGTCGAATTATCCGGCTGAACGGGCACGCGAGGCATTCGCCCTGCTGCAACAGCTTGGCACGCCCTGTGTGATCCACCAGCCCAGATACTCAATGTTCGAGCGCAGTATTGAAGCGGAGCTGCTGGACACGCTGGCTGACCATGGCGTGGGGTCCATTGCCTTTTCTCCGCTGGCGGGCGGCGTGCTGACCGACCGCTATTTGCACGGCATACCGCAAGATTCGCGGGCTGCCGGCGACAGCAAGTTCCTCCAGCCAGAGCAACTGACCGAAGAAAAGCTGGCAAAAGTGCGCCGTCTCAATGCATTGGCCGAGCAGCGTGGACAAAAGCTGTCTCAGATGGCGCTGGCCTGGGTGCTGCGTAACGATCGTGTGACCTCGGTGTTGATCGGCGCCAGTAAAACCAGCCAAATAGAAGATGCGGTCGGCATGCTGGCCAATCGCAACTTCAGCCCACAGGAAATCGCCGCAATCGACGCCATTCTTCTGTAAACGATTACACCCCGTCGTTCTAACGCCTGCCGGGGTGTGATTTTACTTTAGATAAATCTTAATTCGTTGCCACAGCGTGGTTTTCAGAATCTCCCTCAGATTCTTTATACGTCGATAGCGATAACATGCTGACAGATTAACTATAAGGCCGGTTTACCTCCCCGCAGGGCATCAAGCGAGCACAGGCTACGCGTGACGGGCATACGGGAATTTTTGCACGGTGAGCCGCCAACAGGAGAAAGCATGTTTAAACCTCTGCTACTGGCCGCTATCTTAGTGGCAACCACAGCCCCACTGGCGCAACAGGCGCAGGCCGAAGGCCTCAACATTGATTTGATGCCCGGCGTTTCATTACGCATAGGCGATCAGGATCGACGCGGCAATTATTGGGATGGCCATGACTGGCGCGATCGTGACTGGTGGGAAAACCACCGTGGGCGTTATCAGGGCGAACGCAGCCGCCGGGGATATTACTGGGACGGCTATCGCTGGCGTGACGGCGACTACTGGCGCAAAAATTACTATTACCATGATGGTCGCTATCGCAAATACGATAAGCACCATTATAAAAAGCATCATAAACACAAGCACCGTCATCACGACCACGACGACGATTAAATGCAAAAGGGCGCGATTTCGCGCCCTTTCAGCTAGCGCCAAGCGGTTAGAACAGACTGCTTACCAGCAGATAGCCATTCAGCCCCACCACGATCAATACGATCAGCCACCCGATATTCTGTATGGATCTACTGTTAACCAGATCCCCCATCAGTTCCCGGTTACCGGTGAAACGCAGCAGTGGTACCAACGCTAACGCGATACCAAAGCTCAACAACACCTGGCTGAGCACCAGGATACGCGTAGCATCCATACCCAGCAGGATCACGATAAACGACGGCAGCATGGTCACCACGCGCCGCACCCACAGTGGAATATAGAAACGCACGAACCCCTGCATGACCACCTGCCCCGCCAACGTGCCAACCACGGTGGAAGAGAGTCCCGCCGCCACCAGGCTAAGACCGAATACCGTTGCAGCGGCGTGCCCCAGCAACGGTTGCAAGGTCAGGTAGGCTTGATCAAGATCGGCGATGCCGCTATGGCCGCTAAAGTGGAATGCCGCAGCGGCGGTAGCCATCATCGCCAGGTTGACAAAACCGGCGATGGTCATGGCAATCGCCACGTCTACCTTGGTTGATGCATAACGTTCCGCCTGCGAATTTTTACCGGCGGTTTGCGTCAACGAAGAGTGCAGATAGATCACGTGCGGCATAATGGTGGCGCCAAGCACGCCGGCCGCCAGAAACACCGCATCGCCGTTAGGCAGGTCGGGAATGGCCATGCCTTTGATAAGCCCGCTCAACTGCGGCTGCGAGAATACCAGCTCGACGATGTAGGCGGCGGCAACGAACAGCAGCAGGCCGCCGATCACCAGTTCCAGCGGTTTCTGCCCACGTTTTTGCAGCATCAGGATCAGGAAGGTGGCGATACCGGTCAGCACCGCGCCTTCAAGCAGGGTGACGCCGAGCAGCAGTTTAAAGCCGATCGCCGCACCGATAAATTCGGCCAAATCCGTAGCCATGGCGATGATTTCCGCCTGAACCCAATAGGCCCATACTGCCGGCCGCGGAAAACGGTCGCGGATATGTTCGGCCAGGTTCTTGCCAGTGGCGATGCCGAGCTTGGCAGACAATAGCTGGATTAACATCGCCATGATGTTGGCCCACACCACTACCCACAACAGTTTGTAGCCAAAGGAAGCGCCGGATTGGATGTTGGTGGCAAAGTTACCGGGATCGATATAGCCGATGGCGGCGATAAACGCCGGGCCCATCAAAGAAAGTTTGATCTTCCTGGACGGGCGGTTGGTGGAGGTAGAAGTAACCGCACGGCTGTTCAACATATCGTTTAGCCCTTACTCATATTAAGCTTACCGTAATCATAACAAAATGATAATAATTATCAATTGCATTTAGAGAGGTGATGCTTATCCCTGTGATAGACGGCGACGAAGGCTTTACGAACATATCGCAGCTATTTCAACAAGTTTCTTGCCGCTGGCGTTGGCCAGAAACAGAACGAAGTACGCCTGAAAATCAAATTAGCACAAAAATGCTACCAATGGGTGAAATTATTAACATCTTGATTTGGAGTGCTTTACTGGACTACTTTAAGAAGAATCCCACTCTCAGTTTCTATATTTGCAATCGAAGTCTCGTTTTTAAACGCAGCGTTACATAGAATGACAACCGAAATTCAGCCTGCCTCAAATTTGGAGCAAACATGTCCCATATTGCGCACTTTGCGTTGGCGTTAGTGGTGGTAACGATTTTGGCATTGCTGGTATGCCGCGATCGCAAAAGCATCCGCATTCGCTATGTTATTCAATTATTGGTTATCGAAGTATTATTGGCCTACTTTTTCCTGCATTCGGAAGCGGGCCTGGGCTTCGTCAAAGGGTTCGCCGCCCTGTTTGATAAACTCCTTGGATTTGCAGGACAAGGGACTGATTTTGTCTTCGGCGGTATGGGCGACAAAGGGTTGGCGTTCTTCTTCCTGAAGGTACTGTGCCCTATCGTGTTCATTTCTGCGCTGATTGGCATACTGCAATACATCAAGGTGCTGCCATTTGTGATCCGCATCATCGGTACCGTCCTGTCCAAGGTAAACGGTATGGGCAGGCTGGAGTCATTCAACGCCGTCAGCTCACTGATTCTCGGTCAGTCGGAAAACTTTATTGCCTATAAAGACATTCTGGGCAAGATGTCGGAAAAGCGCATGTACACCATGGCGGCAACCGCGATGTCGACGGTCTCCATGTCGATCGTCGGCGCCTACATGACCATGCTGGATGCCAAATTCGTGGTAGCGGCGCTGGTGCTCAACATGTTCAGTACCTTTATCGTGCTGTCGTTGGTCAACCCGTACGACACCAGTAGCGAAGAAGAACTGCACCTCGGCAATCTGCATGAAGGCCAAAGCTTCTTTGAAATGCTGGGTGAATATATTCTGGCAGGTTTTAAAGTTGCAATAATCGTTGCCGCAATGCTGATCGGCTTTATCGCCCTGATCGCCGCACTCAACGGCCTGTTCAGCGCCATCTTCGGTCTGAGCTTCCAGGAGATCCTCGGCTACTTCTTCTATCCATTTGCCTGGATTATGGGTATCCCTAAACACGAAGCGCTGCAGGTTGGCAGCATCATGGCGACCAAACTGGTTTCCAACGAATTCGTGGCGATGATGGAATTGCAGAAAGTCTCGGCTGAACTGTCGCCACGCAGTCTGGGCATTCTGTCGGTATTCCTGGTGTCCTTCGCCAACTTCTCTTCTATCGGTATCGTTGCCGGTGCGATTAAGGGCTTGAACGAGCATCAGGGCAACGTGGTTTCGCGCTTCGGCCTGAAACTGGTGTACGGCTCTACGCTAGTGAGCATTCTGTCCGCGTCGATCGCCGGCCTGGTTCTGGGCTAAGCCTAGCCCACCGTCAAGCCTCCCATGCCGCTCAGTTGACGCTGAGCGGCATTTTTTATGCCTGTCGCAGAGGATTGAGATTCCTGAACCGTTCGGCAGGCAATGGCGCGTGATGCCATCGCGTTCCGCCAGCGTCGTGAGTCAGACAGCAGAAAAGCAAAAAGCCGACCCAGAGGTCGGCTTTTTAAATGGTGGTGGAGCTAAGCGGGATCGAACCGCTGACCTCTTGCATGCCATGCAAGCGCTCTCCCAGCTGAGCTATAGCCCCACAAAATGTGGTACGCATTAACCGGCGTTACGGTATCAACCAACCTTACTGAGATAAAGGTTGGTGGAGCTAGACGGGATCGAACCGTCGACCTCTTGCATGCCATGCAAGCGCTCTCCCAGCTGAGCTATAGCCCCATTCCACAAACACTTTGTGCCGTGAACGGGGCGCATAATATGAAACCCGGCAAACCCTGTCAACGGCTAATTTGCATTACTCGATCAAGCGCTGAAAAAGCCGCCAAATCAGCACGTTTATCGCTACAAAACGCCCTGAAGCGCTGAAAAACTCGGCAATCATCCGGCATAAAAAAACCCCGCGAATCTCCTCGCGGGGCTGTGTATGGACGAGCAATCGCAGGCTAGACGTCTGATTACTGCCAGCTCACCCGGCCGAAAGGCCTGAGCAAAAGGCAACCCAGTCGCTGCCTGGCACCAGATACGGCTATCAGGCCTGTGCTTCGCGCTCGGCAATATAGGCCAGTGCCTGATCGATACGCTTCAGGCTGCGCGCCTGGCCGATGGCATGAACGGTAACGTCCATGCCCGGCGACTGACCGGCGCCGGTGACGGCCACGCGTAATGGCATGCCCACTTTGCCCATGCCAACACCCAGTTGATCTGCCGTGCCCTGAATGGCGTTATGCACATTTTCCGGCGTCCATTCGGTGATGGCAGCCAGATTGACGCGCACCGCTTCCAACGGCTGGCGAGCCACCGGCCGCAAATGTTTCTTCGCCGCATCGGCATCAAACTCGCTGAAGTCTTCGTAGAAATAGCGGCAGGCAGCGGCCATTTCCTTCAGCGTCTTGCAACGCTCGCCCAGCAGTTTGACGATATCCTTCAGTTCCGGTCCGTTGCGCGTTTCGATGCCCTGCTGTTCAACGTGCCATGCCAGATGCACTGCCACCTGTTCCGCCGGCATATGGTTAATGTAGTGATGGTTTAACCATTGCAGCTTTTCGGTGTTGAAGGCGCTGGCGGACTTGCTGATGTCATTCAGCGAGAAGAACTGCTTCATTTCATCAATGGTGAAGATTTCCTGATCGCCATGGGACCAGCCCAGACGCACCAGATAGTTCAGCAACGCTTCAGGCAGGTAGCCATCATCGCGGTATTGCATTACGCCGACCGCGCCGTGACGTTTGGACAGCTTTTTGCCGTCATCACCCAGGATCATCGATACGTGCGCGTATTCCGGCACTGGCGCACCCAGCGCCTTCAGGATGTTGATCTGGCGCGGCGTGTTATTGATATGGTCTTCGCCACGGATCACGTGAGTGATTTCCATATCCCAGTCGTCGACCACCACGCAGAAATTGTAGGTCGGTGAACCGTCGGTACGCCGGATGATCAAATCATCCAGTTCCTGGTTGCTGAATTCGATTGGCCCGCGGATTTGATCGTCGAAAATCACCGCACCATCTTGCGGGTTACGGAAACGCACCACGTGTGGCTCATCGGCGGTGTGGCTGCACTGGCTGTCGCGGCAGTGACCGTCGTAACGCGGCTTTTCGCCGTTTTCCATCTGTTTTTCGCGCAGCGCTTCCAAACGCTCTTTGGAGCAGTAGCAACGGTAAGCGGTGCCCTGCTCGAGCATCTCGTCAATCACGCCGTTGTAGCGATCGAAACGTTTGGTCTGATAATACGGGCCTTCATCCCAATCCAGGTTCAGCCAGTTCATCCCATCCATAATGGCGTCGATAGCATCCTGGGTGGAACGCTCCAGATCGGTATCTTCGATGCGCAGAACGAACTCGCCGCCGGCGTGGCGACTGAACAGCCAGGAATAAAGCGCAGTACGCGCGCCGCCGACGTGCAGGTAGCCGGTTGGGCTCGGTGCAAAACGGGTTTTGATTTTCATTGGGATCACTGCCTTATTACGCAACGCGTGTCAGCGGGTGCCGACGATTGCTCGGAATTGAAAAAAGTGGGCAACATTGTATCACCACGTGCTAATTCCTCAACGCCGACACGGCATCAGCCGGTGCTATTTCATCAATGTTACGCCGTTTTTCACATAACAATGAGCAAAGAAACGGCAGCGCTGGCGATAAATATCGCATCCTGTTTAAATTTGCGGCGAACGATTGAAATCATTTTAAAAACCGTTGACTCACTTTCAACTATCCCTATAATGCGACTCCAACAAGACGGGGCGATTAGCTCAGTTGGTAGAGCATCTCCTTTACACGGAGGGGGTCGGCGGTTCGAGCCCGTCATCGCCCACCATCTTGTTAAGCAGTGAGAAAAATGAGGGTGATTAGCTCAGTTGGTAGAGCATCTCCTTTACACGGAGGGGGTCGGCGGTTCGAGCCCGTCATCACCCACCATCATTCTCTCGCTGATGCAGTATCCGGAAGTCCTGAAGTGGGTGATTAGCTCAGTTGGTAGAGCATCTCCTTTACACGGAGGGGGTCGGCGGTTCGAGCCCGTCATCACCCACCACTTCTGCGGGTCGTTAGCTCAGTTGGTAGAGCAGTTGACTTTTAATCAATTGGTCGCAGGTTCGAATCCTGCACGACCCACCAATTAAGAAAAAAGCGCCTTTAGGCGCTTTTTTTGCATTTGAGCTCGGCGTAATCTCGAACGCCGACCTACTAACCGCTCTCTTTAGGCGCTTCTTTTCATTTATACACCAGACAACAATAAGGCGCTGCACGCAGCGCCTTGATTATCCCATCACCACGCCGGCATCAGGCCGCCAGCGTTGCGCCACCGTCAATCACAATATCCTGCATGGTAATATGGCTGGCCAGATCCGACGCCAGAAACAGAATCGCGTTAGAGACTTCCTGCGGCTGCGCTATTTTCCCCAGCGGAATACCGAGTTTAAACTGCTGCGGGAAGCCTTGAATGGTCTTCTGCTCGCCGGTTTCATCCTGCCACATGCCGCGCTGCATCGGCGTATTGGTTGAACCCGGCGATACCATGTTCGATCGCACGCCGAACTCGGCCATTTCCAGACCCACGGTTTGGCACAGGCTGCGCAATGCGGCCTTTGAGGCGCAATATGCCGCCATGCCTACGCGCGGTACATGCGCCGCATTGGAAGCAATGCTGACGATCGCGCCGCGCCGCTGACGGCGAAATACCGGCAATGCATGGCGGAACATGTTAAACGCTCCGCCGGCATTGACATTGAGGCATGCCATCCAGTCCGCCGAACTGGTTGCATCGGTCAGCCCCATACGCAAAATACCCGCGCCGTTGACCAACACATCCAACTCCCCTTGCTCTGCCAACAGGCGGGTACAAACGCCATCCACCGCCTCACCGTCGGCAATGTCCAGCACTTCGCAGCGGAACGGATACTCCCGCTGATCAAACCGCAGGTCAAACCCCACCACCTCCGCCCCGGCAGCAACAAAGTCCAGCGCGGTTTGCAGACCGATACCGGCACCGGCGCCGGTTACCCACACCCGTTTGCCGTTAAAATCCCACCCGCTCATCACGCCTTCTCCCCGGAAAGCAACGCCCACCAACTGTCGATGGTTGGGCTTTTCGCCAGCGCGATAAAATCGATATCGCTGCGGATCTTGCGCCAGCGGGTCGCCAGTTCCATGATACGCACCGAATCCAGACCATAGTCGATCAGGTTTTCGTCGTTGGCCATATCGTCACTGTCTTCGTCCAATAGCGGCAGTATCTGCTGACGCAGCGCATCCTTGCTGGCGATGCCCGGCAGCAGATCGGCGGTAGCCACCACCCGCCCGCAGCGACCGGCAGTGTAGCGCAGCGCCATTAAGTGTTCATCGCGGGAAAAGTCCGCCAACCCATCGGCCACCATAAATGGCTTGATGTTGCGCATAAAGGCGTCAATTGCCGTTGTCAGGCAGCCGATGTGCGCATACACACCGCAAATAATCAGTTGATCGCGGCCTGACTCCTGCAAAATGTCTTGCAGCGGCGAGCGATGGAAGGCGCTGTAACGCCATTTCACCAATACGGTATCGTCAGCGTCTGGCGCCAGCGCGGCAACCACCGCCTGCTGTTCCGGATGTTTGTTCAGCCCCGGCCCCCACATGTCATTCAACAATGCGCGATCTTCGGCGCTCTGCTCATTGGGTTGTGCGGTATAAAACACTGGAATACCTTGTGCCTTGCAATAGCGACGCAGGTTGGCGATGTTGTCCACCACCTGCTTGATCAGCGCGCTGTCCTCGCCCCAAAAATTCAGGAAATACTGCTGCATATCGTGGATCAGCAGCGCGGCGCGTTGTGGTTCGAACGCCCAGTTGACCTTGTTGGCCGGCATTTCAGCTGCCGTTGGCAGCGCATAATCATTAAGTTTAGGAATGGCCATCGTTCAATCTCCCTGGACCTGAGTCGGTTGCTGCGCCTCCAGGCGCTGGCGCAGCAGTTTTTTGTCTACTTTGCCGACCGGCGTCAGCGGCAGGCTTTCCACCTGGACAAAACGGTCTGGCAATTTAAATTCCGCCACGCCCTGCGCACGCAGATGGCGCCGCAGCGCCACCGGCTTAAGCGTCTCGCTGGCAATAACGTAGGCGCAACTTTTCTCGCCCATCAGCGCATCCGGCATGGAAACCAGCGCGGCGTTAATCACCGCCGGATGACGTAGCAGCAGGTTTTCGATTTCTTCGGCGGCAATTTTCTCGCCGCCGCGATTGATCTGGTCCTTCTGCCGACCTTCGACGCAAAGATAGCCGTCTTCGGTCAGGCGAATCAGATCGCCGGAACAGTAAAAACCGTTCTCGTCGAAGGCTTCGGCATTGTGCTGCGGGCTTTGATAGTAGCCGCGGAAAGTATAAGGGCCGCGCGTCATCAGGCGACCAGTCTGCCCAACCGGCAACGGATTGCCGTCGTCGTCCGCCACCCAGACCTCGTCATCGGGCGACATCGGGCAGCCCTGGGTAGTAAGAATGTGCTGCCGATCGTCATCCAGTCGAGTGTAGTTAACCAGCCCTTCCGCCATGCCGAACACCTGCTGCAACTGGCAGCCGATTTCAGCGGGAATGCGTGCCGCCAGCGTTTCACCCAGTTTGGCGCCGCCAACCTGCAACAGTTTCAAGCTGGTCAACTGCTGGTTGCCGCCCCACTCTTCGATCGCCTGCAGCCACAGCGTGACCGCCGGAGGCACCAGCGCAGTAACGTTGATCCGGTGCTGTTCAATCAGCGTGAAGCACTGGGCCGCATCCGGATCGGCGGCAAACACCGCCACCCCACCGGCATACAACACCCCCAGCACGCCGGGTGAACTCATCGGATAGTTGTGCGCCACCGGCAGCGCGCACAGATAGCGCGTGTGCCGATCAAAATGGCAGATTTCCACGCTGCGGCGGATGCTGTAGTAATAATCGTTGTGAGTACGCGGGATCAGTTTCGGCGTGCCGGTACTGCCGCCGGAAAGCTGGAAAAACGCCACCCGATCGGCGGCAGACGGCGTGGCGCAAAAGCCTGCGCTGTCTTCGGCCAGCATCTGCGACAACGCCTGCGCGCCGTGCGGCTGATTACGCAACGCCACCACGCGCAGCGACGGATGCTGCTGACGGAACTCGGCCAGGAAATCATCGTTGGCGAACAGACCGTGCAGGCGATCGGCGATCAACACTGCCGGCTTGATCTGCGACGCATAGGCATGCAGCTCGCTGCGCTGATGGCTGAACAGCGCATTTACCGGCGCCACGCCGATTTTCAGCAGGGCAAAGAAGGTGACGTAAAATTCAACCACGTTGCCCAACTGCACCAGCGCGGTTTCGCCGGGTTGTACGCCACGGCGCAGCAGTGCCGCCGCCAGACGATCCGACCGCTGGTGCAATTGGCGATAGCTGAGGCTGGCGACCGCATCCACCAACGCGATATCGTCGTTATCAGCCTGGCGGGCGAGGATGTCGGTCAGGGGCAGATCAAGCCAATAACCGCGCTCACGATAACGCCGGGCAAAGACCTCCGGCCAGGGCGTAAAAGCAATGCTCATGTTTCTTATCCTTGATTCAGGCCAAAGGCGCGCAGAATGGTGCTGAGCTTGGTGCCGGTTTCATGCCATTCGGACTCTGGTGAAGAGTCCTGCACAATGCCGGCACCGGCAAATAGGCGTACCTGATTGCCGCTGACGGTTCCGCAGCGGATGGTCACCACCCATTCACCGTTGCCCTCGGCGTCACACCAGCCAACGATGCCGCCAAATACGCCGCGATCAAACGGCTCCAGCTCGGCAATCAGGTCACGCGCCACCCGGGTCGGCGTGCCGCACAGCGCCGGCGTCGGATGCAGCAGACAGGCCAGCGACAGCGCGTTTTCCTGCCGCGGATCCACTTCGCCGTCAATCGGCGTCGACAGGTGCCACAGCGTCGTGGTACTCAACAGTTCCGGCGCGTTGGGAATATGCAGGTAACGGCAACGGCCGCTTAACGCTGCACGCATGCCTTCGGTAACAAAACGGTGCTCTTTATGGTCTTTAGTGGAGCTCAGTAACTGCTGGCTGACCTCGCGATCGCGCTGTGGATCGGCCTCGCGGCGGGCGGAGCCGGCCAGCGGATTGGAATAAAATTGCGCGCCGGTCTTACGCAGCAGCAGCTCGGGGCTGGCTCCCAGCAATGCGCCGTCTGCCAGCGGTACGTGGAAGTGAAAACCGTTCGGGTTCTGCGCAATGATGCGCGTCATCAGCGCATGGCGATCGACCGGCTGGCAGGTTTCAATCTCCAACAGGCGCGACAGCACCACCTTATCCAGCGTGCCTGCACGGGTTGCCGTCACCGCATCGCTGACCATTTGCATAAATGCTGCCTGTGCCGGCACTTCGGTTTTATGCGCGATATCCGGTGCCGCAGCGTGCTCTATCCCTTGCGCGGCCATAAAGGCATTACGATCGAACCAGCGGGTTTGGCGAGGGATAAACAACGACGACGGCTGTCGGGTATCGAACGGGATGGCGCCACACAGCACCGGCTGCTTGATGCCCG
This sequence comes from Serratia sp. Sp408, assembly GCF_057180665.1. Taxonomy (NCBI): domain Bacteria; kingdom Pseudomonadati; phylum Pseudomonadota; class Gammaproteobacteria; order Enterobacterales; family Yersiniaceae; genus Serratia; species Serratia sp. Sp408. The sequence goes on along the minus strand of NZ_JBXUFT010000004.1, from coordinate 56,349 downwards.
CCAGCCGAGCTTCGTCAAAGGCATGGCGCACCACCTGCTGAAATTCGCCGTTCACGTCGTCGCCACCCACCGCCGGCAAACTGACTTTGGCAAAACACCCCTGAGTGCTCAGGCTGCGGAAAGGAGAAGTGAAAAAGAAACCGGCAGCGAGATCCGGCGGTAGGTAACCCCCTTCACTGCTGTGCGATTGCATGTTTTTGGCACCATTCATGGCTGTATCCATCGGTACGCCCTCTATTGTTTGCTAATAATAACCAATATAATAATGATTATCATTTATGTTTACGGGCGCTAAATTACCCTCCGGATTTTACTATGTCAATAAACGTAAACACTTCTTTCCCATCACAATCATGGTATAAACAGTGTGGCATTAGCTAGATAAATGATAAGCATTAGTATTTAATCGACAGGAACACGCCGACATGAAGAATATCCTGCTTTTGGGGCTGGCCTTATTCGCCTTCACCGCTGCGCACGCCGCCTCTCCCCAGTGGCCGCGCACCATTGACACTGCCCATGGCGTCGTCACTCTCTCACAGGCACCAACGCGCATTGTCTCGACCAGCGTTACGGTCACCGGTACCCTGCTGGCGATTGGCGCGCCGGTGATCGCCAGTGGCGCCACCAGCCCCAACGGTAAGCTGGCCGACCAACAAGGCTTCTTCCGGCAATGGGGGGATATCGCCGCACAGCGCGGTGTCAAACGCCTGTATATCGGCGAACCCAACGCCGAAGCGATAGCCGGCGAAGCGCCGGATCTGATCGTGATGTCCGCCACCGGCGGCGATTCCGCCCTGCGCTTATACGATCAGTTATCGGCCATCGCGCCGGTGCTGGTGGTCAATTATGATGACAAAAGCTGGCAGCAACTGGCTACAGACCTGGGCTATGCCACCGGGCGCGACGCCGAGGCTGCCAAGCTGACCGCCGATTTCGCCGCGCGCGAGCAAGCGCTGAAACAGCGGATGACCTTGCCGCCGCAGCCGGTCAGCGCATTGGTGTTTCGCCACGACGGCAAGGCCGCCAACCTGTGGACCGCCGAGTCATCGCAGGGTGAAATGCTGCAACAACTGGGCTTCACGCTGGCACAGCCACCGTCCAACGTCCACGGCAGCACCAGCCAGGGCGTGCGCAAGGACATTATTCAACTGAGCGGGGAAAATCTCGCGGGTAGTCTTAACGGCCAAACGCTGTTGCTGTTCGCCAACGATGACGGCGACGCCGAGCGCTTGATGGCAAATACCTTCCTGACGCACCTGCCTGCGGTGCAAAACAAGCGGGTCTACGCGCTGGGCAATGATACCTTTCGTCTGGATTACTACAGCGCCAGCAACTTGCTGACGCGATTAGAAAAACTGTTCATCCACTCACGTTAGCCAGACTGGCGGGTAGCGCCCGAATCGCCTTGCCGTCAGGCGATTCGGGCTATCCGGCGCAGCTTGAGCTCGCTGACATCAGGCTTGCGTCACCTGCGGTTTGTCGAGCGTCACCAGACGTAATCCACGCATGGCGAACACCAGCAGCACGCCGAGCACCGCGGCGCCAAAGCCAAAGCTGGTCGAGGTCATCGCCGGCAACATATACGCTCCCATCGCCCCCAGCAGCAACGCGCCCAGGGCATCACCCACCACGTTCTGCGCGGTCCACAGCCCATTGATGCGCCCGAGGAAGGCGTCCGGCGTCAGGCTCTGGATCAGCCCGTATTGCAGCAGCGAATTCACCGCGCTCAGGTAACCGAATGCCACCAGGCACGCCAGCGCCGCCCCGTACCACGGCATCAAACCAAACAAACCAATGGCGACGAACGCCGCTATCGCAGTCATCAGCATCATCCAGCCAGGCCGTGCCAGATGCGCCACCCGACCGCTGGTAAAGGCGCCAATCGCCGCGCCGAGCGGTACCGCCGCATACATCAGGCCCAGGCTGGAAGCGCCGACCAGCCAGTCGCCCGCCAGCGCCGGGTAGAGGATACGCACCGCACTGGCCATGGTCAGCAGCGCGCCGATCAGCGCCACCATACCGATCACTTTATTCTGGAACAGAAAGGCAAAGCCACCTGCCAGCGCTTTCAGCGGGTGCTCGCGCGGCTGTGGCGGCGGCATCAGCTGCGGCAGGCGTAGCAGTGGCACCAGCGTCAGCAAGGTGCCCAACGCTGCCAGACCGTAGTTCCACGCCACGCCGGCATGGGCTATCACCAACCCGCCCACCGCCGGCGACAGGATCGATCCAAAACGCACCGTCAGCATACTGATGGCGCCGGCCTGGACAATGTTTTCCCGCCCAACCAACGCCGGTGTCGCAGCCAGCAGCGCCGTCACGCCGACGGCGCCAAAGAAGCCATCCCACACCGATAACAGATAGATCGCCACCAGCGATGGGGTTGGCAATGCGGCATTGATGCACATGCCGACAAAGCCGATGCCACAGGTTGAACGCGCAAACAGGATCAGGCGACGGCGTTCGTAGCGATCCGCCAGTACACCGCCCATCAACAGCCCGGCAAACATGCCGCTGCCGGCCAAGGTAACCGCCAGACCGACCAGCAGCGTTGAGCCGGTCAACGCCTGAATCTGCACCGGTATCGCGATGGCCATCAATCCCAACGCCAAAATGGAAATAAAACGTGCGCAGAACACGGCACGGAACGCCCGATTGGTCTTGAGCAGACCAAAATCAAGCAAAATCGAGGGCTTACTCATTTGTCTATCACCACAACTTTTAAAAGGGATTGCGTGCTTGCTGCTGCATTGCGCCAGCGAGTCATGCTACCATAGATGAATACAATCAATAATGATAATAAATATCATTTATATTCAATTGAATAATGGGTTGCCATGTTCCGGCTTACACACAATGGTTCGCACTCCTCACATCCCTCGCAGGAGCGCCTGATATTCGGCACCACACGCGCTTTCCGCCGCAGGCTGTACGGCCTGGTACTGGCATTACTGACGCTATTGCTGATGATGGCGCTCAGCCTGTCGCTGGGCGCAAAGCCAATTCCCTTCACTACCGTGCTGCAGGCCCTCAATGGCCAATGCAGCGGCGTCGACTGCACGATCGTCACCAATGCACGACTGCCGCGCACGCTGGTGGGGCTGTTGGCCGGTATCGCGCTCGGGCTGGCCGGCGCGCTGATGCAAACCCTGACGCGCAACCCGCTGGCCGACCCTGGCATTCTCGGCGTTAATGCCGGTGCCGGCTTTGCCGTGGTGCTCGGCATTACGCTGTTTGGCGCCGCCGACATCGACCAATACCTGTGGTTCGCCTTTGCCGGCGCGCTGGGCGCGACGCTCTTGGTGGCGCTGGTCGGCGCGCTGGGGCGTAGTACATTGAACCCGATTCGCCTGACGCTGGCAGGCGTCGCGCTCGGCGCGGTGCTGGAAGGCATGACCTCCGGCATTGCGCTGCTCAACCCTCAAACGTTCGATCAACTGCGCTTCTGGCAGGCCGGTTCGCTGGATATCCAGAACATGCAGGTGGTACGCACCGTCACCCTGCCAATTGTGCTCGGTACGCTGATCGCCCTGTGGATGACCAAGGCGCTCAACAGCCTGAGCATGGGTAGCGAACTGGCCACCGCGCTGGGCACCGGTATCGTGCGCACCCAATTGCTCGGCCTGCTGGCGATCACCCTGCTGTGCGGCAGCGCCACCGCCGCCGTCGGGCCAATCGCCTTCGTCGGCCTGATGATGCCGCACGTCGCGCGCCGTCTGGCCGGTTCGGAACTGCACTGGATCCTGCCGTGGACGCTGGTACTGACCCCCATTCTGCTTCTCGGCGCCGACTTGCTCGGTCGCTTCCTGGTGGCCGGCGAACTGCGGGTCTCGATCGTAACCGCATTGCTCGGCGCCCCGGTGTTGATCGCCCTGGTTCGCCAGCGCCACATGTTCCGCAGGAGTTGCTGATGTCGCTGCATGCTACCCGTCTGATGCGCCCGTCGCACCCTGCCCGCCTGTCACGCGCGACGCTGACCCCGCTGGCGCTGCTGTTCGCTTGCGCCAGCCTGGCCATTTACGCGCTCGGTTCCGGTACCCTGTCGCTCAGCGCGTTACAGGTGATCGACGCACTGCGCGGCGAAGGACCGGCCAATTTAACGGTGATCGTCAGCCAATGGCGCTTGCCACGCGTAGCGATGGCGCTGATATTGGGCGCCGCACTCGGCATCAGCGGCGCCATTTTCCAGTCGTTGCTGCGCAATCCGCTCGGCAGCCCGGACGTTATCGGTTTCAATACCGGTGCCTACAGCGGCGTGCTGGTAGCGGTGGTGCTGTTCAACGGTGGCGTACTTGGCATCACCTCCGGCGCGTTGATCGGTGGCCTGTTAACCGCGGCGCTGATTTACCTGTTGGCATGGCGCAATGGCATCGAGGCCTTCCGGCTGATTATCGTCGGCATTGCGGTGCGCGCGCTGCTGGTGGGCGCCAATACCTGGTTGATTATCACCGCCTCGCTGGAATCGGCGATGACCGCCGGATTATGGAGCGCCGGTTCGCTTAACGGCGTCACCTGGGCCAAAAGCCAGCCGGTGATGTTGGTGATCGCCGTCTGTGCACTGCTGCTGATGGCGTTGTCACGCCGCATGCGCCTGCTGGAAATGGGCGATGACGCCGCCTGCGCGCTTGGCGTGGCGGTTGAACGTTCACGCATTTTACTGCTGCTGATTGCGGTATTGCTGACCGCTGCGGCCACCGCCGTCGCCGGTCCGATCTCCTTTATTGCGCTGGTGGCGCCGCAAATTGCCCGCCGCCTGTGCGCCAACCGTCAGGTGCTGCTGTTAACCGCGCTGACCGGCGCGCTGCTGCTGCTGGCGGCCGACGTAACCGCACAGCGGCTGTTTATGCCGTATCAACTGCCGGTCGGCGCACTGACCGTCAGCATCGGCGGCATCTATCTGATTTGGCTATTAATCCGTGAGTCGCGAAAAAAATGAATGCTGAAACGCCTTTATCCGCGCCGCTGCGCGCCGAAAACCTGACGCTGGGCTATGACAAAAAAACCGTGGCGCATAACCTTTCAGTGTCCATCCCGCAGGGGGAACTGACGGTGATTATCGGCCCAAACGCCTGCGGGAAATCCACGCTGCTGCGTACCCTCAGCCGTCTGTTGCAACCACAGGCTGGCGCTGTATGGCTGAACGGCAAACTGATTGGCGAGTACGCCACCAAAGAGGTAGCCCGCCAGTTGGGATTGCTGCCGCAAAGCTCGATCGCGCCTGGCGATATCACGGTGTTCGATCTGGTGGCGCGCGGCCGTTATCCGCACCAGCGTCTGTTCAGCCGTTGGCGGGCGGAAGATCAGCAGGCGGTCACCGAGGCGATGCAGGCAACCGGCGTGGCCGAACTGGCCGAACTGGCGGTCGATACCCTGTCTGGCGGCCAACGCCAGCGCGTCTGGATCGCCATGGTGCTGGCCCAACAGACGCCACTGCTGTTGCTGGACGAACCGACCACCTGGCTGGACATCGCGCATCAGATCGATCTGCTGGAATTGATGCGTCGCTTGAACCGCGACAATGGCCATACCCTGGTGGTCGTGCTGCATGATTTGAACCACGCCTGTCGCTATGCAACGCACTTGATTGCCATGCGCGGCGGCAAGGTGATCGCAGAAGGCGCGCCAAAAGACATTGTCACGCCGGAACTGATCGAAGACGTGTACGGACTGAAATGCATGATCATTGACGATCCGGTGTCGCACACGCCGCTGGTGGTGCCGTTGGGCAAATAAGCCAGCACAGACGCAAAAAAGGGCTGAATATACTTCAGCCCTTTTTACCGGTCGGCGGGCACCCGCTTCACTCCGCGCGTACGGGCGTTATAATGCCCGTAGCACGCGGTTGAGCAACGGCCCCAACACCTTGAACGATGCCGGCGATACGATGTCGACGTGCGCGCAGTCCAGTTCGTGTACCTGCAGCGCATCCACGTAGCGCGCCCAGGTTTGTTGCACATCCATCCCCTGCTGCAAAGTGCGCTTGGCGACAAACAGCGTCGCCTGCCCGCTGAAACTGGCGGTATGGGTATGGGACAGCAGGCGCACCGAATCCGCGTAGTTGGCCTCGATATTGTCAAACATCGCTACCCGGGCGTCCCCCAGCGCCGGATCCAGCGTGTCTTGCGATACCGCCAGGAACTGCTCGCGTTCGCGCTGGACTTCTTTCAGCACATTGTCGTCCAGCATCACATCCCAGTTCTGGGTTTCCGGCGGATAGGTGTCCAGCAGGCCGAGAAATGCCACTTGTTCGCCACGCGCCTGCAGCCGCGCGGCAATACCCTGCGCCAGCGTGCCCCCCAGCGAATAACCGATAAAGTGGTACGGGCCATGTGGTTGCACCGCCAACACCGTGGCCAGATGCGCATCGCAAACCTGATCCATGTCTTCGCTCACCGCCAGCGGGCCGTCCGGCCGTGGCGATTGAATGCCGACCAGTGACCAGTGCTGGTCGATATAGCGTGGCAGCACGCTGAACTGCCAGGAAAAACCGGAGGCCGGATGCAGACAGAACAGCGTCGGGCCATCGGTAATGCGCAGGGGCAGCACGCGTTCGAAACCACAGCGGTCGGCCTCTTCCTGCGTGCGCTCTTCCGCCAGCAGTTGCGCCAGCTGTTCCACTCTCGACGCCACCATCACCTGGCCGACCGACACCGCTTTGCCGAGATCGCGCCGCAATTCCGCCGCCAGACGCATCGCCAGCAACGAGTGGCCGCCCAATGCGAAGAAATCATCATCGGCAAAAACCTGTTCGCGTTGCAGCAAACGAGCGAAGACCGCGGCAATGGCGCTTTCCAACCCCGGTTCCGCGTCACGGCCGGCGCTGCGGCAACCGCTTTGCGGCTGTGGCAACGCCTTGCGATCCAGCTTGCCGTTGGCGCTCAGCGGCAATTCGGCCAGCTCTACCAGCGCAACCGGTACCATATGCGCGGGTAACCGCTCGCTCAACGCGCTGCGCAACGCATCCAGCGCCAGGCTAACGCCCGGCTGCGCCACCAGGTAGCCTACCAGCTGACGCGCATCGCCGCCGGTATCCGTCGGCGTACCGTCCAGCACCAGCGCATGGGCGACCGCCTGCCGTACCCCCGGCAGCGACAGCAACGCATGGTCGATCTCGCTGAGTTCGATGCGCTGTCCGCGGATTTTCAACTGGTCATCGCTACGGCCCAGATATTCCACCGCGCCATTCGGCAGCCAGCGGGCCACGTCGCCGGTGCGGTACATGCGACCGCCATCACCGAACGGATCGGCGACAAAACGGCTGGCGGTCAATTCAGGCCGCCCCAGATAGCCGTGCGCCAACTGCACGCCGGTCAGATACAGATCGCCAGCCACGCCCGGTGGCACCGGCCGCAGACGCGCATCGAGGATGCGCAAACCGGTATTCCACACCGGCAGGCCAATCGGCACGTTGGCACCGCTCACCGCCGCCAGGGACTCGCCCCAGGCCGGGTGCCAACTGACGTCCACCGCCGCCTCGGTCGGGCCATACAGATTGTGCAGCGGCACGCCGGTGCGACTTTGCCACAGACGGCACAGCTCGGCCGGCAGCGCCTCACCGCTGCAAAATACCTGGCGCAGCCGAGCGCACTGGGCAACCGCCTGGTCACTGTCCAGCGCGCTGACGAACGCCGCCAGCATCGACGGTACGAAATGCAGAGTCGTGACGCCATGACGTGCAATCAACTGCTGCAAGCGTTGTGGATCGCGGTGCGCTTCCGGCGGCGCCATCACTAACTGCGCGCCCACCATCAGCGGCCAGAAGAATTCCCATACCGACACGTCGAAACTGCACGGCGTTTTCTGCAATACCACGTCGTCCGCCGTCAACGGATAGTGGTTTTGCATCCACAACAGGCGGTTGACGATAGCCTGATGACCGACCAAGACCCCCTTCGGCCGCCCGGTAGACCCCGAGGTAAAGATAATATAAGCCGGATGATGTGGCGTCGGCCCGTTCACCATCACGTCGGCCGCATGGTCGGCCGCCAGCGGCGCATCGTACAGCAGGATCTCGCCCTGACCGGTAAAGCGCGCCTGCTGTGCCGGATTAGTGACGATCAGCCGCGGCGCGGCGTCTTCCAGCATCATGCGCAGACGCTCGTCCGGGTAACCGGTATCCAGCGGCAGGTAGGCGGCGCCGGCTTCGACAATCGCCATCAGCGCCAGCGACAGGAACACCGAACGCGGCAACGCCACGGCAACGATGTCGCCCGGCCGCACGCCCTGTGCGCTCAACTGGCGCGCCAGCGCGCTGACCTGTTGGCGGGTTTCACGGTAATTGAAGCGGAAATGTGCGTCAGACAGCGCTGGTGCGTCCGGCGTCTGGCGCGCCTGTTGCGCCAGCAGGCCGCTCAACGTCTGTGTCGGTAGCGGATGTGCGGTATCGTTGACGCGGCTCAGCAGCGCACGATCGTCGGCGGTCAGCAAATCCGCCTCGCCGACCGGCAACTGCGGCTGCTCGCCAAACTGACGCATCAGCAGCGGCAGTCGCTGCAAATGCGCCGCCAACTCATCGCGCTGGTAACGTTCGGCATTCGCCAGCAACTCCACTTTCAATTGGCCGTCCTGGTCGATAAACAGGGCAATTTCCAGATCGCGTACCGGCCCGGAAGCCAGATCGTGGGTGATGCCGGCAATACCGTCAAAGTCGAGCTGGTAATCGAACATCTTAAAGTTGAACACCGTGCCATACAGCGGCTGGGCATCGCCTACGTGCCCCAGATCGCGCTGTACCTGCTCCGCGTCATAACGCTGGTGACGACGCAGCGTTTTCAGTTCGCGACTGATTTTCGCCGCCGCATCCGCCAAGGTGGCTTGCGGATCGAGGTGCAGTTCCATCGGCAAGACGTTAATCACCGGCCCGGTGGCGCACAGCGCGGCCGAGCCGGTACGGCGCATAAAGATAAATCCAGCGCTGAAGCTCGGCTGACCGCTAAGGCGCGACACCCACAGCGCCAACAGGGCGATCGCCATATCCGCCGCATTCAGCTGTTGCTCGCGCCCGGCATCCACCAGCGGCGCGAACGCCGCCGCCGTGCAGATCTGACTCAGACGATGAATGCGGGTGGTCGGCACCTGCCCCGCCAGCGGTTGCGCGCACAGCGTGGCCGCCGGCGGCAGTTGGCGCGCCTTATTACGCCAGAAATCGGCATCACGCTGCCAGCCGGCAGACTGACGGTAAGCCTGGTATTCAGCCACCACATCACCAAATGGCGTAAACGGCGTAGGTTCCAGCGGTTGGTCATGGCGCAAACGGCTATAGATATTGGCGATGCGCCGGGCAATGGCGGTAAAGCTAAAGCCATCCACCAGCAGGTGGTGATAGCGCTGATACCAGTACCAGCGGCGCTCTGCCACCCGCATCAGCAGGTGACGATACAGTGGTTTTCCACTGCTGACGCGCAGTTCGCCGGCAAGATCGCGCTGCATCAGCGCTGTGGCAGCGGCGGCGGGATCCGCCGAAGCGGTCAGATCGAGATATTCCGGCGCGTCAATCGCCATGCCCGCATCAAACGATTGCCGCGGTACCCCGTCGCACTCGTCAAAACGCAGTCGCAGGGTGTCCACTTCGTTCAATCCCAATGCGATGGCGCGCAGCAGACAGTTCGGGTCCAGCTCGCCGTTAAGCTCAATATAATGCGCTACCGCATAGGCATTGCCATGCGGTGAAATCTGATCGGCAACCCAAATACCCGGTTGCGCCGCGACCAACGGCATGTCGACGCACAGCGCGTGGTCGGCCGGTAAAGTTGATGTTTCTGACACCGTACTGATTCCTATGGTTGGTATACCCTGACGACTGCGGGCAGCATCGAGACGGCAATGAAAGCCATCCTTATCCAGATGCAAACTGTCGCTGAACGGGGCAACGCCGGCAGGCAGCCCGTGATACGACGGGCATCAGCCCGTCACGCCTGACGCTGTGATGCGGGCCGCATGTCCTGCCAATTATCTTCCAGCCAGCTGACGCACTGCGCGCGCGGTGCCGGGCCGAATACGCTGTTCCAGCCGGGCGGCAGTGCGCAGAAATCCGGCCATAGGCTGTATTGCTGTTCGGCGTTGCGCACGATCAGGCAGCATTGTTGTGGATCATCGAACGGGTTGAGGGTTTCCATCACGGGCTCCTTGCATCATCCCAGAAGTGGCAATTGGTGTGGCCTGATGGCCGGTGACAAACGGCTCGCGCCAGTGGGCCTGCAAACCGTCGAGCAGGCCGCCGCGCCAGCACAGCGCGTCGTGGCCGCCGGCCACCGCCCGATACTGCACCCGATGCCCAGCCTGGCTCAGCAGCGTCGCCATCTGGCCGCTGACCTGATGCACCAGCGATTCATGCACGCCAGCCTCCATAAACACCTTCAGCGCGCCATGATTGCCGAGGCCGCTTTCAACCTGGCGAGTCAGCCAGCAGGCGTCTTCCGGCGGCGTAGGCAGTTGCAACATATCGCGTCGCGGCCACCAGAAAGAACCGGACTGGCTGATCACCGCACCAAAACGCTGTGGCCAGTTCAACCCGGCATACAGGGAAGCAAGACCGCCAAAACTCTGACCGGCAACCACGGTACTGGCGGCATCCGCGCGGTGCGGCGCCCATTCGGCCAACTGCGGCATCAGCTCTTCCTGCAACGCCAGCCAGAACTGCGAATTGCAGCCAAGCTCGCGACTGCGGTGCGGCAAATCGATAATGTCGATCAGCACATATACCGCGGCCGGCAACTGGCCCTGCTGCGTCAGTTTCATCAGCGGATCCCAGACCGGCATCTGCTGCGCCCAAAACTGACCGTCGAGCAATATCGCCAGCGGCCGCTGCGCCGGGTTGCTGTCGCCGGTGGTGTAGACCCAGATGTTACGGCTATTGCCGAGACGCTGGCTATGCCAGGTATGACGCTGCAGACGCGCCGGCGGCGCCGGCACGCAGCGGGCGCTGGCTACCTCATAATTGTCGAAATCGTGCCAGGCCGACTGCGGCGGCGCTGACGGCATATGCAGCCCGGAAACCACATTGCCGCCGGCACTGCACCAGGAACGGTAGGGATTCAACAGATCGTGCGTGGCACTGGCAAATACCTGATGCCACCAGTGGCGCATCGCGTGCATCATGGCGTACGCATCGCCGCCCTCTGCCCGCAGCGGGCGATGATCCAGACAGGGAATAAAACAGTAGCTGCCGCGCCAGTCGGCGCTCAATTCGGTTTGCCAGTACCATACGTCGCTGCCGCTCAGGCGTTGCAGACTCTGCGGCGGATTCGGCTGATGGTGATCGGTCAGGCAATTGATGTTGATCCAGACGCGCTGGTGGGCTGAAGTCATCTCGCATCCCTGGGGATCGCGCCACAAAAACGTTACCTTCCATCGGCCATTGTCGCTCGGCTCAACCAGCGGCGTACCGCGTCGGGCAATCTCCAGCCACCAGCCATGGCTCCCTGCTTGTTTGCTTGCTAATAACGTACTGCTTGCTGACTGCTGTTCAGTTTTCAAGACACCCACTCACTTGGTAGTTGGCATAACGGGTGAGGCAGCAGCGGATAGCGGCTGACGCTCTCCCGAATGCAAACGAACGGTAGAACGAATACTATTGATAATTATTTTCATTTGCAATAGTGTGTAAAGGCTCGTAAAGAAGGCAGGTATTCTTCAACAGGGACGGGTACCTGAATTCGCATCGGATCGGCTGCTGGTCGCGTCTCCGGCGTAGTCAGATCCACACCATTAATGACGATATAAAAACGACAACCGGCTCCCCCTGCCGGCTTCAGCGCTGGCGCACGGGGGCGACAACACGGTAGGAAATTAAAAATGACTCGCAAGTTATCTCGTTATTCCCTAGCCACAGTCATCGGGTTGGGATTAGGCACGTCCGCAATTGCACATGCCGCACAGCAAACCAGCCCCAGCGCCGAAGCGGAAGCCACCAGCGTCGGCAACAATAATCAGGCAAAACCCGCCGAAGACACCATTCTGGTCACCGCCGCCAAGCAGAACCTGCAGGCCCCCGGTGTTTCCACCATCACCGCCGCCGAAATCAAAAAACGTCCCCCGGCGCGCGACATCAACGAACTGATCCGCACCATGCCGGGCGTTAACCTGACCGGCAACTCCACCAGCGGGCAGCGCGGCAACAACCGCCAGATCGATATCCGCGGCATGGGACCGGAAAACACCCTGATCCTGATCGACGGCAAGCCGGCCTCAAGCCGCAACTCGGTACGCCAGGGGTGGCGCGGCGAGCGTGACACCCGTGGCGACACCGCCTGGGTGCCGCCGGAAATGATCGAGCGCATCGAAGTGCTGCGCGGCCCGGCGGCGGCGCGTTACGGTAATGGCGCGGCGGGTGGCGTGGTCAACATCATCACCAAGAAACAGACTCAGGAGTTGCACGGTGCGTTGAATGCCTATTTCAACGTGCCGCAACACAAGCAGGAAGGTTCCACCAAACGTACCGACTTTAGCCTCTCCGGCCCGCTGAGCGACACCCTGAGCTTTCGCCTGTTCGGCGGCTACAGCAAAACGCAGGCCGACGCCTGGGATATCAACCAGGGTCACCAGTCCGAGCGCGTCGGTATTTATTCCGACAGCCTGCCAGCTGGCCGCGAAGGGGTGATCGACAAAAATATCGACGCCCTGCTGCACTGGGATTTCGCCTACCTGCAATCGCTGGAGTTTGAGTACGGCTATGGTCGTCAGGGCAACCTGTACGCCGGCGATACCCAGAACACCAATAGCAATAATTTGGTAAAAAGCATGTACGGCGAAGAGACCAACCGCATGTACCGTGAAACCTACTCCGTGAAATATCAGGGGGCCTGGGACAACGGGGTCAGCACCAACAACTACGTACAATACGAGAACACCCGTAATTCGCGCTTGAACGAAGGTCTGGCCGGCGGTACCGAGGGGATCTTCAATGAAAGTGATGCCGGTTATAGCAACAGCGATCTGGATGATGTGCTGTTGCACAGTGAAATCAGCCTGCCTTTCGATATGTGGGTACCACAAACCGCCACCTTCGGTGCCGAGTGGAACCAGCAGAAGATGAAGAGCAGCTCGGTAGTCAGCCAGGCGCTGCAAGGCGGCGACATTGACGGCATCAGCAGTGCGGATCGTAGCCCCTACTCTTCTGCGCGTATTTTCTCGCTGTTTGCCGAAGACAATATCGAACTGACCGACACCACCATGCTGACGCCAGGCATGCGCTACGATCGTCACTCGGTTTCCGGCGATAACTGGAGCCCGTCACTCAACCTGTCGCAGGAATTGGGCGAGTACTTCACGCTGAAAATGGGCATTGCGCGCGCTTACAAAGCACCTAACCTGTTCCAGACCAATGAAAATTACGTGTTGTACAGCAAGGGTCAGGGTTGTGCCAACAGTTCCACGGGCATCGGCTGCTACCTGGTCGGCAACGATGACCTGAAAGCGGAAAACAGCGTTAACAAAGAGATCGGGCTGGAGTTCCATAACGGCGGCTGGCTGGCCGGCGTGACCTACTTCCGTAACGACTACCGCAACAAGATTGAAGCCGGTTACACGCCGGTCGGCCAGACCAGCAACGGTAAAACCGATATCTATCGCTGGGAAAACGTGCCCAAAGCGGTAGTTCAAGGGTTGGAAGGTACGCTGAACATCCCGGTCAGCGATACCATAGCCTGGACCAACAACGCCACTTACATGATCGAGAACGAGAACAAAACCACCGGTGATTACCTGTCGGTGATCCCGAAGTTCACCATCAACTCGACCCTGAGCTGGCAGGCCACGGAAGATCTGTCGATGCAGTCGACCCTGACCTGGTACGGTCGCCAGAAGCCGAAGAAGTACAACTATAAAGGGGAACCGACCACCGGCACGGAAACCCGAGAGGTCAGCCCGTATGCCATCGTTGGCGCCAGCGCCACCTATACGCTGAGCAAAAACGTTGACGTCACCGCCGGCATCGAAAACCTGTTCGACAAACGTCAGTTCCGTGCTGGCAACGCGCAAAACGTCGGCAACCCGACCACCGGCGCGATCAATATTGCCGGCGCCGGCGCCGCGACCTATAACGAACCGGGTCGCACCTACTATTTAAGCGTCAATACCCATTTCTGACGGTTGATTGAAAAGGGTGAAAAGTAAAAGCCGGTCGGGCCTCCGACCGGCTTTTTTACGGGCTAATGCACCCCATCAGGATAACCGACAACCGGCGTGCCCCCTTGCGGCGCAACGATTGGCAAGCTCGTCGTCAACCCGCGGTGGCTTCACTGCCCCAGCGATACCTGCTTGAAAATATGCTTGCCGAACGGATCGATTTCATACCCTTTCACCTCGTTGCGCACGGGTTCAAAAATGGTCGAATGCGCAATCATCAGCGCTGGCATCTGCTGATGCATCATTACCTGCGCCTGCTGGTACATCGCTAGCCGTTTGGCATGGTCGGTTTCTTTACGCGCCTGCAAGATCAGCCGATCAAACGGCGGGTAACACCATTTGGCCGAGTTTGAACCGCCGTTGGCGGAAACGCAGGTAAACAGCGGGCCGAAGAAGTTGTCCGGGTCACCGTTGGCGGTGGTCCAGCCCATCAACGCGGTCTGGTGTTCACCATTCTTGATACGCTGCAGATACTCCCCCCATTCGAAGGTCACAATCGTGGCACGCACGCCGATTTTCGCCCAGTCTGACTGGATCATCTCCGCCATGCGCTTGGCATTCGGATTGTAGGGGCGCTGCACCGGCATCGCCCATAAATCAATGGAGAACCCCTGCCCCAAACCGGCTTCCTGCAGGAGTTGTCTGGCCTTTTGCGGCGAGTAAGGATAATCCTCAAGCGCGGTATTGCTGCCCCACTGGGTCGGCGGCAGCAGGTTTTTTGCCGGCTGGCCGGCACCGTGGAATACCGCCTCGAGGATCGCCGGTTTGTTCACCGCCAACGCCAGCGCCTGGCGAACCTTGACGTTATCCAGCGGTTTTTTCTGGGTGTTAAATGCCAGAAAACCGATGTTCAACCCTGACTTTTCCATCAGCGTAATGTTGTTATCCGCCCGCATGCGCGCCAGATCGGCCGGGTTTGGGAACGGCATCACCTGGCATTCGTTCTTCTGCAATTTGGCATAGCGCACCGCCGCATCCGGGGTGATCGAAAACACCAACCGGTCGATCTGCGGCCTGCCTTCCCAGTAGCCGTCAAACGCTTTATAGAGGATTTTGGCGTCATGCTGGTATTGCTGCAACTGGAACGGCCCGGTGCCGATGGGATCGTTATCCACCCGCTGCGGGGTGCCGGCCTTTAGCATCGCATCGGCATATTCGGCGGAGAGAATGGTGGCAAAATACATGCCCAAATCGGCAATAAACGGCGCTTCGGCGCGCGAAAGCTCAAAGCGTACCGTATGCTCGTCAACCTTGACGATCGCGTTGATCAGACTGCCAAACTCCATCGATTCAAAGTTGGTGTAAGCGCCGTTGGATACCTTGTGATAAGGATGTTGGGGATCTTTTTGCCGCATGAACGAAAAGATCACGTCATCGGCGTTGAAATCGCGGGTCGGCGTAAAGTACTTATTGCTGTGGAACTTGACCCCCTGACGCAGATGGAAGGTGTAGTTTTTGCCGTCAGCACTGACCTCCCAACGTTCTGCCAGGCTGGGCTGCAATTCCACGGTGCCGGTTTTAAAGTCCACCAGCCGGTTGTAAATCGCCGCCGAACTGGCGTCTACCGTGGTGCCAGAAGTAAACAACTGCGGATTGAAACCTTCCGGCGATCCTTCAGAACAAAACACCAGCGTTTTGGCCTGTATGCTGCCGGCGGTCGCCAGCGCCAACAGAGCCAAGGTAAATCTTACTTTTATGCTCGTCATCTCATTTCCCCAGTGGTATCCCAATGGATACCAATAAAACAGGGAGTTAGCGAAGTAAAGAATAAATATTGAGCAAGCAAAACTGCGCAAAAAGACGGGATAATGCCCTCACCGCGCTGGAGAGGGCATCGTGCGGGTTATATCAGCTGACTGAAGTTCATTTGTTCCATCAGCCGGTAGTTATCAGCATAATCCACCGGGATCGCCACCACCACCGGCCCCTGAATTTCCATTGCCTTACGCAACATCGGCCGCAGTTCCTCAACCTTCTGCACCGCAAAGCCTACCGCACCACAGGATTCCGCATAGGCTTTGAAATCGATCGGGCCAAATTCCACGCCGGATTTGCGCCGATACTTGTTCAACTCCTGCATTTCAACCATGTTATAGGCATTGTCGACCCAGATAACGTGCACGATATTGGCATTAAGCCGTACCGCGGTTTCCAGCTCCATGCTCGACTGCATAAACCCCCCGTCACCGGAAATCGACAGCACTTTATCGCCCGGCCGCACCAGCGCGGTGCCAATCGCCCATGGTAACGCGACGCCCATCGTTTGCTGACCGTTGGAAATCAGCAGCTGTCGCGCGCGGAAGCTGTAAAGATAACGCGCGATCCAGATATGAAAACTGCCCATATCGACGCACAGCGTGACGTCGTCGCTGACGATATCCTGCAACTCCTTGACGATGCGCAGCGGATGGATCGGCATACCGTCCCGACGCGCCGCGCGCTCCGCCAGCTCGGTGCGCTGACGCCCCAGATCGGTCAGAATGGTTTCTACCGCCGGCGGAATCAACAGTGCGCCGGCAAACCTTTCGGTCATCGCATTAATGGTGGCGCTGATGTTGCCGATCAGTTCGATGTCGGGGCGATAACAGCTATCGATATCCGCCGGTTGCACGTCGATGTGCACCAGTTTTAACCGACGCTGGCTGTTCCACATGCAGGGATCGTACTCAATCGGGCCATAGCCGACACTTATCACCAAATCCGCCTGCTGCAACAGCTGGTCCGCCGGCTGGTTGTTGAACAGCCCGACACGACCGGCAAAACGCGCAAAGTGGTTAACGTCGATCACCCCGGCGGCCTGATAGGTACCGACCACCGGCATACGGGTGCGAGACAGCAGTTGGCGCACCGCGTCGCTGTTTTCCGGCCGGCTGGCCTGCAGGCCAAGCAGCAGCACCGGGCATTTGGCCTGCTGAATCAGCGTTACCGCCTCCTGAATGTCGTCACTCGCTGCCGCCCCCAGGTGGGGAACCCGACAGCCTGCCAATACCGGCGCGCTGACCGGTTCATTGACGATATCCATCGGCAGGCTGACAAACGCCGCCCCCGGACGGCCAAATTCGGCGGTACGAAACGCGTTGGCAATCACTTCTGAAATCGCCGAACCGGCATGCACTTCGGCGCAGTATTTGGTCACCGGCCGGAACATGCTGACGGTGTCCATGCTCTGGTGAGTCTGCTTCAGGTTATCGGCGCGTTTGACCGCGCCACCGAATGCCACCACCGCATCGCCTTCGGAGGTGGCGGTCGCCAGCCCGGTGATCAGGTTGGAACTGCCCGGCCCGGAAGTGACCAGCGCCACTCCGGCCTTACCGGTCAGGCGCCCCACCGCCGCCGCCATAAACGCAGCGTTGGCCTCATGCCGCACCACCACGATCTGAATCGACGGCGCGTCTTCCAGCGAGTCAAACACTCGGTCAATTTTGGCACCCGGGATGCCAAAAACGTGTTTCACCCCCTGTGCCTCAAGATTTTTCACCACCAGATCGGCGCCGCATTGCCAGTTCTCGTCCGTATTTAGCTTACTCATGGTTCCACCTCATCAATAAAAAAATCGACTACCGTAAAATCGACCGCCAGCACGGCGGCGGGCCTGTTTAGCCTTCGGCAGAACGAATGGCGCGATCCAGATCCTCGGGACAGAGGTTGGTGCGCAGAAAATCCGCATCGTGCGGCAATTGGAGATTGAGACGCGTGATAACGCCAAATTGCAGGCGACCGTGGTCGAGCTGGTAGTCCAGCACATGTCCGCCACCGCTGCGATCGTCGGTGACGAAGTGCTCGTGGTAACCGGCTACGCCAATGCCCTGCATATAGTCCGGCGAACGAAAACCGACCAGCGTGCCGCGACGCCGCCGAAAGGCGAAGGTCGGCTGCGCTTCAATGGCTTCGAGCATCGGTTTGTAAGGCCGCTGCTGACGCGGTACGGTGCGGGTTTCCAGGTGGTTGAATTCGCCGTCGACGCGCAGTGCACAGAACAGGTTTGGCGATGCCACCTGTTCGTCAATGCACTGGTGTAGCTGGGCTTTGCTGATCGGTCGGTCGAAGTGTTGGGTCACGCTCGGAGTGAAAAAGGTCACCACCGCAAACGGCGTTTTTTGATCCGGGCTGGCTGGGCGAGCGCTGCCGTCGGCGCGCAGTTGGTGAATTTCTCGATCGAAAGCGATCAGTTCACCGTCCAGATGGTTGAAGGTACCGAGGCCGAAATCACCGTGGCGCAACAGTTCGGCAATGGTGACGTCTCCCTCGTACACCCCGCCAATCAGCGCGCTCATCAGTGAAATCTGGTAAATTTCCCCCTCGCCGACGCTCGCCGACTGTCTGGCAAAGCCCTGCGCCAGATGCTGCGCACAGGCACACTCTTGGTTCTGGTTCATGCAATACTCCTCCACCAACGCGAATTGACTGCCTTCGCGCATGCAAAAATGTTGCCGTTGATGTTTCGTGTTGTAACGATTCAGCTAATAGCAACAAAAAACCGGTCATCAGGACCGGGACAGTGGCAAAAGAAACAATGAGTTAGCAAGGCTAATCATTATTATCACGCCACCGTCAATTCGAACGCAATGTCTGGTGTTGGAGCAATCACGACCGTGTGCAAGACACAGGGTCAAAAATGACTGGATGCACAGGGTATTTATCTATTTTCATCACGGTGCACCCGGCAGGACAATCGCCAAAACGACCGCTTGCAAGCCAAAGAGTATCGCCAGTGCGCTAAACAGAGAACCTGGTATTCATAAGAAACGCTTTTGCATATAATGCAAAGATGAATGATGCCCAATACGTCGAACACTTGCCGATTTTCCTTGAGATCGCTCAGCAAGGCAGCTTTTCTGCCGCCGCCCGCAAACTGGGTATGGTGCCCTCGTCGCTGGTACGGCATATCGATACGCTGGAGCAGCAGCTCGGCGTGGTGCTGTTTATCCGCTCCACCCGTGGTCTGATATTGACCGACGCCGGTGACATGCTGAAAAACCGCGCAATTGCCTTGCAGGCGGACATTATTGCCGTGCGGGCCGAACTGACGTCACTGAACACAGCGCCACAGGGAGTGCTACGCCTCAGCTGTTTACCGACCTTCGGCAAAACCACCCTGCTACCACTGCTGCCGACGCTGACCCAGCGCCATCCGAAACTGTCGGTAGAACTGGATCTCACCGAACGGCAGACCGATCCGAAACGCGAACTGCTGGACGCCGCCGTACGCATCGGTGAACAGAAGGACAGCACGCTGTACGCCAGCCGCATCGGCACTCAGCGCTGGATGATGTGCGCCAGTGCGGACTACGTCGCGCGTTTCGGCCGGCCGGACAGCCTGGCGGCGTTGACGCAACATCGGCTGATTGGCCGTTTCCACAAGCAACAACCGGCCTGCTGGGCACAGATTCTCGATGCGCCATTACTGAACCAGTGCAACATCGTGCTGCGCTGCGATGATTTTAGCGCCCAGCGTCAGGCGACGCTCAGCGGGATGGGCATTGCCTTTCTGCCCAACTGGGTGGTTGGCGACGACGTGCAGGCCAACCGCCTGCTGGCACTGATGGGCGATCCGCGTGGCGAGGAACAGGCCATTTATCTGATGCGACCGGTGGCAAAAATCTCTGCCAAGCTGGCGGCGCTGATTTCTTTATTGCCCAAAAATATCGGACAGTAGCCTGAGGCCGATCACGTGGTAGAGTAGCGCCAGCAAAGGAGGCGCTATGAGCCAGCAACAACAGATTATCGATTGGTTACAACAGGATGTGCAACGTATGGCCGCACTGCGCACCGTACGCCGTCTCGGCCTCAACGACTGGTGTCTGGGCGCCGGTTTTGTGCGCAATCTGGTATGGGACTGGCGACACAGTCATGCCGCCGCCACGCCGCTGAATGATATCGACGTGATTCATTTCGACGCCGCGCGCCCGCAGGCGGAACGCGACAGAATGCTGGAGGCCCGCTTGCAGCAATGGCTGCCGCAACCATGGTCGGTAAAAAATCAGGCGCGGATGCATCAGCGCTGCGGCCGGGCGCCGTATCGCGACAGCGAAGACGCCATCAGCTTCTGGATCGAAATAGAAACGGCGGTTGGCGCACGGCTAAACGCCGATGACAGCATCACGTTGATCGCCCCCTTTGGCCTGCAGGCATTGTTCAGCGACAGCGTGACCTTCAATGCCAAAAGCGGCGATGCCGCGGCGTTTCAACAGCGGCTGGCGGCCAAACGCTGGCTGCAGCTGTGGCCTCGGCTACGGGTGATTGACTAAGCCTGCTCTGGGTTGGCCGTTCTTGCGCCCTCATGTCGCCAATGTTTTATCCGGCCGGCTCCCCGCGCAGCTGTTGCAACAACGCCGCCTGTTGATGTACTACCTGCCAGATGGCATCGGCCGCCGGCGACAGCGAACGATTTTTGCGCCGTACCAGCATCAGCGCACGATTGATCTCCGGCTCCATCCGCTTGACCCGCAGCCGGCCGCCTTCCGGCAGCGGTAACGCCAGGGCGGGAAAAATACTGATGCCAATCCCCGCCGCCACCATCGGGAACAGCGTGGCCGGGTGGCCAATTTCCTGCACCACCTCAACGCCAATCCCTTGCTGGCGAGCGCACTGTCGATCAGCGGTCGACTGCCGGAAGCATAATCCTGCAACACCAGCCGGCAGCCGTTTAACGCCGTCCACGGCACCGACGTCAAGTCGGCAAAGGGATGATCGTCACGGCACAGCAATAAAAATGGCTCGTGCAGAATCGGCTCACACTGCAGATCCACCGCCTGTAGCGGATCAACCACGATGCCAAAATCCACTTCGGCGTTGCGCACGCTGTGCAATACCGATTGCTGCGCCTGATCGCGCAACAGAATGCGGATCTCCGGATACTGCCGTTCACCGGCGGCGATGCATTGTGGCATCAGGTGCGCCGAAATGGTTTGGCTCGAGGCCACGCGCACCGTACCGCTGCGCTGCACACCAAAACTGCGCGCATCCAGCAGCGACGCCTGCAAATCATCCAGCAGGCGTTCAACCCGGTTCGCCAAGCGCTGCCCGGCGTCGGTCAACAACACTTCCCGCGTAGTACGATCGAGCAGGCGCACACCGATTTCCGCCTCGAGCTCTTTTACGCTGTGGCTGACGGCCGACTGCGTCAGGCCGATCGCCTCCCCGGCACGGCTAAAACTGCGATGGTGAGCAATGGCGACAAATACCTTGAGCTGCTTGAGTGAATAATTCATGCGCAATATTCATAAATGAATTAAATAAATCAATTTTATTATTATATGTCGCCGCGCGAGAATATCCCCCATGATATTTATCGCGAGAACACCGAGATGAGATTTTTACCCGATCGTTTTACCCTAACGCTGATCGCCACCGTGCTGCTGGCATCGTTTCTGCCGGCTCGCGGCGAGTTTGTCGGTTGGTTGAACAGCCTGACGGTTGCCGCCATTGCGCTGTTGTTTTTCATGCATGGGGCCAAGCTGTCACGCGAGGCGATCCTCGCCGGCAGCAGCAACTGGCGTTTGCATCTGTGGGTGATGTTCAGCACCTTCATTATCTTCCCGCTGCTCGGCGTGCTGTTCAAATGGTGGTCGCCGGTCGACGTCAGCCCGCAACTGTACGATGGCTTTATCTATCTGTGCATCTTGCCGGCCACCGTGCAGTCGGCCATCGCCTTCACCTCACTGGCCGGCGGCAACGTCGCGGCAGCGGTGTGCAGCGCATCGGCTTCCAGCCTGTTGGGGATTTTCGTTTCGCCGCTGTTGGTTGGCCTGTTGATGAACGTACATGGTGAAACCGGCAGCCTGCAACAGGTCGGTACCATTGTGCTGCAGCTGCTGGTGCCGTTCGTTGTCGGCCATCTGTCGCGGCCGCTGATTGGCAAGTGGATTGAACGCAACCGTAAGCTGATCGGCAAGACTGACCAAACCTCGATCCTGCTGGTGGTATATGCCGCCTTCAGCGAGGCGGTGACGCACGGCATATGGCAGCAGGTGGGGATCGGTTCGCTGGCATTTATCGTCGCCGTCAGTATCATCCTGCTGACCATGGTGCTGGTGATGAATATCGCCATGGCGCGCTGGCTGGGGTTCAGCAAGGCGGATGAAGTGACGATCGTATTCTGCGGTTCGAAAAAGAGCCTGGCCAATGGCATTCCAATGGCCAACATCCTGTTCCCGGCGGCCACGGTGGGCATTATGGTGCTGCCGCTGATGGTGTTCCATCAGGTGCAGTTGATGACCTGCGCGGTACTGGCGCGCCGGTATCAGAAAAAGCAGCAACGGCTACAGCAGGCGCAAACCGCCTGACGCGACCAGCGGTGGAGGCCACCCCACCGCGTTCAACTGCGCTTTAACGGCTTGACCAACGAGTCCAACCCTTCGATTTTAATCGCCAGCGTCATTTCCATCAGCATCCCCAATTTGCCGTTGGGGAATTCCCCCTTACGAGCGAACCACAGCAGATATTCTTCCGGCAAGTCGATCAGCACCCGGCCCTGGTATTTGCCAAACGGCATCACGGTGTTGGCAATTTCGATCAGGTTTTCCTTTTCCATCATTGCCCCAACAGGCGGATCATTTCCGCCTCGTCGATCACCGCAATCCCCAGTTCTTGTGCCTTCACCAGCTTGGAACCGGCGGCTTCGCCGGCAATCACCAGATCGGTCTTCTTCGACACGCTGCCGCTGACCTTTGCCCCCAGCGCCGTCAGGCGATCTTTGGCTTCATCGCGCGACAGCTGGCTCAGCGAGCCGGTCAACACCACGGTCTTGCCGGCAAACGGGCTGTCGATCTCTTCGACTGCCACCACCACCGGCGCTGGCCAGTGAATGCCGATATCATCGCTGACCAGTTCGTCAATCACCTGCTGGTTTAGCGCTTCGGCGAAGAAGTTCACTACGTGTTTGGCGACCACTTCCCCCACGTCCGGCACCTGTTTCAGCGCCTCGACGTCCGCTGCACGCAGCTTGTCCAGCGAGCCGAAATGCGCCGCCAGGTTGGCGGCGGTGGATTCACCCACCTCGCGGATGCCCAACGCGTACAAGAAACGGGCAAAGGTCGTCTGCTTAGCCTTTTCCAACGCACTGGCCAGATTCTGCGCCGACTTCGGACCCATGCGATCCAGCCCGGTCAACATGCCGGCGGTCAGGCGGAACAGACCCGCCGGATTTTTGACATACTCTTTTTCTACCAGCTGTTCGATGATCTTGTCGCCCATGCCGTCGACATCCATCGCCCGGCGTGAAACAAAATGCTTTAACGCCTCTTTGCGCTGGGCACCGCAGATCAGGCCGCCGGTGCAGCGTGCTACCGCTTCGCCTTCAACCCGTTCCACGTCGGAACCGCACACCGGGCAGTGCTGCGGGAACACCACTTCACGCGCATCTGGCGGGCGGCGATCCTCCACCACCCCGACCACCTGCGGGATCACATCACCGGCACGGCGCACGATCACCGTATCGCCGATCCGCAGGCCAAGACGTTCGATCTCGTCGGCGTTATGCAAGGTCGCGTTGCTGACGGTTACGCCAGCCACCAGCACCGGCTCCAGTCGTGCTACCGGGGTAATTGCCCCGGTACGGCCGACCTGAAACTCTACCTCCCGCACTACGGTGATTTGCTCTTGTGCCGGGAACTTGAAGGCGGTGGCCCAACGCGGCGCACGCGCCACAAAGCCCAAACGCTCCTGCAGGTCGATGTCGTCGATTTTCACCACTACGCCGTCAATATCAAACCCAAGCTGGCTGCGCTCCTGTTCCACCTGCCGGTAGAAAGCCAGCACCTGGTCACTGCCGGTGCATAACCGGACGCGATCGCTGACCGGCAATCCCCAGGCTTTGAACTGCATCAGACGTTGGTAATGGCTGCGCGGCAGTTCGCCGCCCTCCAGCAGACCGA
Source organism: Serratia sp. Sp408 (assembly GCF_057180665.1). Lineage (NCBI taxonomy): Bacteria > Pseudomonadati > Pseudomonadota > Gammaproteobacteria > Enterobacterales > Yersiniaceae > Serratia > Serratia sp. Sp408. The sequence continues at coordinate 32,350 of NZ_JBXUFT010000004.1, read as the reverse complement.
CGCCGTAACAGAAGAAGGTCAGCGGGCGTTTCGCCGTAATGCGCGGATCGAGCTGACGCAGCGAGCCGGCGGCGGCGTTGCGCGGGTTGGCGAATACCTTGCCGTCCTTGCGGCGCGCTTCGTCGTTCATTTTTTCAAACCCGGCCTGCGGCATAAACACTTCACCACGCACTTCGACGCGACGCGGGATATTGTCGCCGATCAGGCGCAGCGGAATGGCGCGGATGGTGCGCACGTTGGCGGTGATGTTTTCACCGGTGGTACCGTCGCCGCGCGTTGCCGCGCGTACCAGTTCACCGTCTTCGTACAACAGGCTGACCGCCAAACCATCCAGCTTCAGTTCACAACAAAACGTCAGCGGCTCGCTGCTTTTCAGCCGGTCCTGCACCCGTTTGTAAAACGCCAGGTAGCTGTCTTCGTCGAACACGTTGTCCAGTGACAGCATCGGCACTTCATGCCGTACCTGGTCGAAGGCCGTCAACGGCGCCGCCCCTACCCGCTGCGTAGGGGAATCGGCGGTGATCAGCTCCGGGTGCGCCTCTTCGAGCGTGCGCAGCTCGCGCATCAGACGATCGTATTCGGCATCCGGAATTTCGGGTGCGTCGAGCACATGATAGAGGTATTCATGATGGCGCAGTGAGGTACGCAGTTGATTGATTTTTTTGTTGTTTGGTTCCATGGCTCACCATCAAAGAGAAAAACCCCCGGCAAGCGGGGGTCTTGAGAGACTATTCGGTCAGCGCTACCGATAACCGTCAGGCGTTGTTTTCCAACACTTCACGGATGCGCGCTTTATAGGTTTCCAGCTTTTGCGGAGTCATCATACGACGCTCGTCGTCCAGCACCACACCACCCACGTCATCGGCGATACGCTGGGCCGATTGCAGCATCAGTTTGAAGTTCTGATTGGCGTCGCCGTAGGACGGCACCATCATGAACATCGACACGCCAGGGGTGGAGAAATCGGACATGGTATCAGGATCGAACGACCCCGGTTTGACCATGTTCGCCAGGCTGAACAACACCGGGCCGCTGCCTGCAGGGCTGATATGGCGATGGAAGATGCCCATTTCACCAAACTGGAAGCCCGCTTGCAGCACGCTTTGCAGCAGAACTTCGCCGCCAATCACGCCACCCTGATGCGCCGCAACGTGCAGTACCAATACGGTTTCCTTCAACCTGGCCGGTTCGGCAGCAACGGGCTGAACAGGTTCTTCAGGCTGTGGTTCCGGCGTGGTCTGCGGCTGTGGGGCCGGTTCTGCATGCTGGAAGGTCGGCTCTACCGGCGGCAGATCGTCAACGCGCGGTTCACGACGTGGCGCAGGCTGTTGCTGTGGCTGCTCCTCTTCCTGATCCTGCGCGTAGTTGTCCAACAGGATGTCATCATAGTCCGGACGCTGAGACAGCGGCGGCGGCTGATGAGCAGCCGGTTGAACGGCTCGTGGCGCGGGTTCGACTGCCGGAGCAGGCGTTGGCGCAACCACGGGTTCTTCGCGAGCGGCATCAAGATGACCAAACGACGGCTCGTCCTGCGGGTGAGCGGAGCGCACACGCACTTCTCCCACGCCTTCATCGAGATCGTCGATCGGGGTTGTTTCACGTTCTTTTTTAGAACGTTTGGCTGGGCGATCGCGGAAAAGCGAAGAGCGTTCTTTACGACTGGTCCAAAGACCATGTAATAACAACGCTATTATGGCGATCGCGCCAACAACGATTAATATCAGACGCAAATCCTGCATCATTGCTATCTCTGTTGTTCCAATACATTGCCACCGCGGCAAACATTCACTCTTTAACTCTATTTGCCCAGGCAGACAAGTGCAAGTCCGTGCTGAACTTTATGACAATAAAGATGATTATACTGCCTTTTTTTGTCGTTTTTTCAGCCAACAGCACGCTAGCCAGCAGAAAATCATCCCGATATGATAACGATGCCTGTTCTGACAAAGAGATAACTTAAGATATGTCCTATTCGCAGCAAACTTCTCGACCCGCCAGCGGCGTGCACTATTTTGCCGAAGGGTGGCGACTGATTTCGCGCCCGGGGATCAAGCGTTACGTGGTATTGCCGTTGCTGGTAAACGTGTTACTGATGGGTTCGGCCTTTTGGTGGCTGTTCAGCAAGCTCGGCGACTGGATCCCGCTGATGATGGGATACGTACCGGACTGGCTGCAGTGGCTCAGCTATATTCTGTGGCCAATCACCGTTATTTCCGTGGTGCTGGTGGCCGGCTACCTGTTCAGCACCATCACCAATCTGATCGCGGCGCCGTTTTGCGGCCTGCTGGCCGAACAGCTGGAAGGCAGCCTGACCGGCAAACCGCTGCCGGACACCGGTATTTTCGGCGTGGTGAAAGACCTACCGCGCATCATGGCACGTGAATGGCGCAAACTGGCCTATTACCTGCCGCGAGCGATAGTGCTGTTTATGCTGTATTTTGTGCCGGGCGTCGGCCAGACCATCGCGCCGGTGCTATGGTTCCTGTTCAGCGCCTGGATGTTGGCGATTCAGTATTGCGACTACCCTTTCGACAACCATAAGGTCAGCTTTGCCGATATGCGTCGCGCGCTGCGTCAGCACAAAACCCATAATCTGCAATTCGGCGCGCTGGTCAGTCTGTTTACCATGATACCGATCCTCAATCTGGTGATTCTGCCGGTGGCAGTGTGCGGCGCGACCGCCATGTGGGTCGATCGCTATCGCGGTCAGTTTGTACAGCATTGATCGCGTCATATTCGCTGTTTTGTTCGACGGGGCGCGCATTTCGCGCCCTTGTTGTTGTGCTTAAAACTTATTTCCTAATAACATATAGATATACCAATTCCTTACTTCCCTGCCGGGGCCGTTAGCGTATGCTTTCGATGTTCCCTACATTTTCATAGAGTTAAAGGACGGGCTATGAGCAAGATATATGAAGACAACTCATTAACAATCGGCCATACGCCGCTGGTTCGTCTGAATCGAATCGGCAACGGACGTATTCTCGCCAAGGTTGAATCACGCAACCCAAGCTTCAGCGTCAAATGCCGTATCGGTGCCAATATGATTTGGGACGCAGAAAAACGCGGTATCCTCACCGCTGGCAAGGAACTGGTTGAACCGACCAGCGGCAACACCGGCATCGCGTTGGCCTACGTGGCGGCAGCTCGCGGTTACAAGCTGACGCTGACCATGCCGGAAACCATGAGCATCGAGCGGCGCAAACTGCTGAAAGCGCTGGGCGCCAATCTGGTGCTGACCGAAGGTGCCAAAGGCATGAAGGGCGCCATTGCCAAGGCGGAAGAAATCGTCGCCACCGATCCGAATCGCTATATTATCCTGCAGCAGTTCAGCAACCCGTCCAACCCGGAAATTCACGAAAAAACCACCGGCCCGGAAATCTGGGAAGACACCGATGGCGACGTTGACGTGTTTGTCTCCGGCGTAGGTACCGGCGGTACGCTGACCGGCGTCAGCCGTTACATCAAGAAAATCAAGGGCAAGGCCATCGTCAGCGTGGCGGTTGAACCTACCGATTCGCCGGTTATCACCCAGGCATTGGCCGGTGAAGAACTGAAGCCGGGTCCGCACAAGATTCAAGGCATCGGCGCGGGCTTTATTCCCGGCAACCTGGATCTGGATCTGGTCGACCGCGTGGTGCAAATCACCAACGACGAGGCCATCAGCATGGCGCGCCGCCTGATGGAAGAAGAAGGCATTCTGGCCGGCATCTCCTCCGGCGCAGCGGTCGAAGCGGCGGTCAAGCTGTCGCAGGAACCCGACTTTACCGACAAAACGATAGTGGTTATCCTGCCTTCTTCCGGTGAACGCTATTTGAGTACTGCCCTGTTTGCAGATCTGTTTACAGAACAGGAATTGCAACAGTAGCGCCAGGCAGTGCACAAAAAGCTAAAAAAGCACCTTGCGGGGTGCTTTTTTGTGGTCTGGATCAAAGTTTATAGCAGTGAAAGATTGATTTTAGCTGCGGGCTTTAGTATTTAACCGGACAATTATTTCGATGCGCAAAATTAATCGCCCTCCACCCCTTGTTTGAGCTGAATCGATTTACTGATTTGTCGCTCGGACATAAAACACGGCATAATGGAGAGCTGATTGAAACGACGCCATTTGGCTACGGTTTTTTGATCTGAAATGGCTAAAACGTCGTTTTCTGTTGCATCAATGCTCGCCCCTGTACCATAGTCAGGCGCTAACCAGACAAGCTAAAGTGCCGCCGGTAGGCTAAACTTTAGCTCCACAACAATCCAATAAGTTGGGGAAACATCAATGTTCCAGCAAGAAGTTACTATTACCGCTCCGAATGGTCTGCACACTCGCCCTGCCGCGCAGTTCGTTAAAGAAGCCAAAGGCTTCGCGTCTGAAATCACCGTGACCTCTAACGGCAAAAGCGCCAGCGCCAAAAGCCTGTTTAAGCTGCAAACTCTGGGGCTGACCCAAGGGACCGTAGTAACCATTTCTGCTGAAGGTGAAGACGAGCAGAAAGCCGTTGAGCACTTGGTTAAACTGATGGCAGAGCTTGAGTAATCGGCCCGTCTTTTTAGTTAACACCAGTCAAGAGTAAGGTAGGGTTATGATTTCAGGCATTTTAGTATCACCGGGTATCGCTTTTGGTAAGGCTCTCCTACTGAAAGAAGATGAGATTGTCATCAACCGGAAGAAAATCTCTGCAGACCTTGTAGAGCAGGAAGTCTCGCGTTTTCTGGAAGGTCGCGCCAAAGCGTCCGAGCAACTGGAAGCGATCAAAACCAAAGCAGGCGAAACCTTCGGTGAAGAGAAAGAAGCGATCTTCGAAGGCCACATCATGCTGCTGGAAGACGAAGAGCTTGAGCAGGAAATCATAGCCCTCATCAAAGACGATCTGGCATCCGCAGACGCCGCAGCCTACACCGTGATCGAAGGTCAGGCAAAAGCGCTGGAAGAGCTGGACGACGAATACCTGAAAGAACGCGCGGCCGACGTACGCGACATCGGCAAGCGCCTGCTGCAAAACATTCTGGGTCTGGCCATCGTCGATCTGAGCTCGATCCAGGACGAAGTGATCCTGGTTGCCTCCGATCTGACGCCGTCCGAGACTGCGCAGCTTAACCTGGACAAGGTGCTGGGCTTTATCACCGACCTCGGCGGCCGGACGTCCCACACCTCGATCATGGCGCGTTCGCTTGAACTGCCGGCCATCGTTGGCACTACCGACGTGACCAAGCAGGTAAAAAACGACGACTACCTGATTCTGGACGCGGTTAACAACAAGATTTACGTTAACCCGACCGCTGACGTTATCGATCAGCTGAAGGCCGCTCAGAACCAGTACATCACCGAGAAAAACGATCTGGCCAAACTGAAAGACCTGCCGGCGATTACCCTCGACGGGCATCAGGTTGAGGTCTGCGCCAACATCGGCACCGTGCGCGACGTCGCAGGCGCCGAACGCAACGGCGCAGAAGGCGTTGGCCTGTACCGTACCGAATTCCTGTTCATGGACCGCGAATCGCTGCCAACCGAAGATGAGCAGTTCCAGGCTTACAAGGCCGTGGCCGAAGCCATGGGCTCGCAGGCGGTTATCGTGCGTACCATGGACATTGGCGGCGACAAGGATCTGCCGTACATGAATCTGCCGAAGGAAGAAAACCCGTTCCTCGGCTGGCGCGCCATCCGTATCGCGATGGATCGCCGTGAAATTCTCCACGCCCAGCTGCGCGCCATCCTGCGTGCCTCCGCCTTCGGCAAACTGCGCATCATGTTCCCGATGATCATTTCGGTAGAAGAAGTGCGCGATCTGAAAGGCGAACTGGAAACCCTGAAGGCCCAGCTGCGTGAAGAAGGCAAGGCGTTTGACGAAACAATCGAAGTAGGCGTGATGGTGGAAACACCGGCTGCGGCGGTCATTGCTCACCACCTGGCAAAAGAAGTCGACTTCTTTAGTATTGGGACAAACGATCTAACCCAGTATACTCTGGCGGTAGATCGCGGCAACGAGCTGATTTCTCATCTCTATAACCCGATGTCCCCATCAGTACTTGGCCTGATTAAACAGGTTATTGATGCATCTCACGCAGAAGGCAAGTGGACCGGCATGTGCGGTGAACTGGCTGGCGATGAACGTGCTACACTGTTGTTATTGGGCATGGGGCTGGATGAGTTCAGCATGAGTGCGATTTCAATCCCACGCATCAAGAAAATTATTCGCAACACCAATTTCGAAGATGTGAAGGCGTTGGCAGCGCAGGCCTTGGCTCAGCCAACGGCACAAGATCTGATGAACTGCGTTAATAAGTTCATCGAAGAGAAAACGCTCTGCTAAACTTCCACGACACTGGAACGCCGCCCAATTTAATGCTTAGGAGAAGATCATGGGTTTGTTCGATAAACTGAAATCTCTGGTTTCTGATGACAAGAAAGACACGGGCACCATCGAAATCGTCGCCCCGCTTTCTGGCGAAATCGTCAATATCGAAGATGTGCCGGACGTAGTGTTCGCTGAAAAAATCGTTGGCGACGGTATTGCCATCAAGCCAGCCGGCAACAAAATGGTTGCCCCGGTGGACGGCACTATCGGTAAAATTTTCGAAACCAACCATGCTTTCTCGATCGAATCCGACAGCGGCATCGAGCTGTTCGTCCACTTCGGTATCGATACGGTTGAACTGAAAGGCGAAGGCTTCAAGCGCATCGCCGAAGAAGGCCAGCGCGTCAAGAAAGGCGATGTGGTCATCGAATTCAACCTGCCACTGCTGGAAGAAAAGGCCAAGTCTACCCTGACGCCGGTCGTTATCTCCAACATGGACGAGATCAAAGAGCTGATCAAACTGTCCGGCAGCGTTACCGTCGGTGAAACACCGATCATTCGCATCAAGAAGTAATGCGCACGTCACGCTAACAAGCAACAACGGCGCCACTCGGCGCCGTTTCTTTATCCTATCGTCTTTCATGCCGCCAGTGCTCGCTCCCGTCACTTGCGGAGTAAGCTCTCGAGTTTCACCCGCTTGCTGCCTAGCTGCGGTTTAAAATCCTTTGCTTACACCGCGAGTAATAGGCGTTATCGGCGCAGGCAGTTTGCACATGGACAGCGCGCAGTCCTCGGAGCGTACACGCAGTACCTGACGAGGGAGAGCACTGCCCTCGTGCAACATGGCAACTAAGATAGTCTATGATTGCCAACGCGGGATACGCAGGGTAATCACCAACCCCCCCTGCTCGCCGTTACGCGCTTCCACCTGGCCGCCGTGCGCCAGCACCACTTTACGCGTGATCGCCAGCCCTAGCCCGTAGCCCTTGCCGGACAACGGGGATTTCACCCGCACGAACGGATCGAAAATGCTCGACAGTTTAGACGCTTCTACCCCCGGCCCCCGATCGCTGACCACAATCTGGAACAGCTGATCGGCAGGCGTCAAGCTGACCGTCACGCGCTGACCGGCGCTGGAAAATCGCAGCGCGTTGCGCACGATATTGTCCACCGCGCGACGCATCAGTTCGGCATTGCCCTTGACCGTGTATTCCACTTCGCTGTTGGCCTGCAAGGCGATTTCGACGCCAGGCACCTGCGCTTCATAGCGCGCATCATTCACTACCGCCTCCACCAGCCCATAAAGATCGAAGTACTCTTCGTCCGGCAAAGCGTTGTTTTCCGCCCGCGATAGCGCCAGCAGCTCGCCAATCATCTTATCCAACCGCCCTGCCTCATGCTCGATGCGTTGCAGCGAATTTTCAACGTTATTCGGATTCTGCCGCGCCAGGCCTATCGCCAGTTGCAAACGTGCCAACGGTGAGCGCAGCTCATGGGAAACGTCGTGCAGCAGCTGCTCGCGTGCGCTGACCAGCAGGTCGAGCCGTTCGGCCATCGTATCAAAGTCACGCGCCACGTCCGACAGCTCATCATGCCGGCGCCGCATGGTCGGGAACAGGCGAATGGACAGATCGCCCTGCGCCACGCGATCGAAGCCTGCGCGCAGCTGACGCATCGGCCGCGTCAGGTTCCACGCCAGCAGCGCGCTGAACAGCAATCCGCCCAATCCACCAATCCACAGCATCGGCGCCGGAATGTGGAAAATATGCCAGCGCTTATCCATGCGATACTGTGCACGCAACCCCTCGACGTCATAGGTCAGTACATACCCCTGTCCATCGGCGCCCTGCACCCATTCGACAATTTTAGTCGGCATGCGACCCGGCTGCAGAGCGCCGTGCAATTGGCCACTCGGCGGCGCGGCTGCAGGCGTGACCGTCATAAAGCGTCGGTCTTCGTCCGGCCAGTTCTCGCTCATCGCGTCCAATGCCTGAATACCGCCATTGCGCAGCAGGCTGGCTGCCGAGGTGATTTGCATGTTAACCAACCGCCGGGCCAGGGTATTTTCCGGTGGTTCGCGGTTGCCGTAGAGGGCAAATGACACCCACAGCGCCTGCATCATAAAGATGAAAATCAGCCAATAGCCGAGCAGAATCTTCCAGAATAGCCTTCCGCGCATCACCATCAGCGGATCCGATAGCCGATGCTGCGCACCGTTTCGATACTGAGCGTATTACCCGTCAGCGCGGCCAGTTTTTGGCGGATATTGCTGATATGCACGTCTACGCTACGATCGTAGGCCTCACGTGGCCGACCCAGCCCTTTTTCCGACAGTTCGTCCTTTGACACCACCCGTTCCGGCGCGCGCAACAGCAGCTCAAGCAGATTGAATTCAGAGGCGGTAAGATCGAACCCCTGGCCACGCCATTCGCTGCTGCGGGTCGACGGGTTGAGCGCCAGTTCACCGAGCACCAGTGGCGCATCGTCATCGACCGCGGCCGGCTGTTCTTCAAAACGGCGCAGCACCGCGCGCAGGCGTGCCACCAGCTCACGCGGATAACACGGTTTTGGCACATAATCATCGGCGCCCATTTCCAGGCCAATCACTCGGTCAATGTTGTCGCCCTTGGCGGTCAGCATGATGATCGGCAGGCGGCTTTTTTTACGCACATCGCGCAACACGTCAATACCGCTCATGTCCGGCAGCATAATATCCAGGATCATCGCGGTATACTCGCCGGACAGCGCGCCCTCGACCCCGGCTTTGCCGGTCAGCACCAGCGAGGCGTTGAACCCTTCCGCCGTCAGGTATTCACTCAGCATGGTGCCAAGTTCAAGGTCATCATCGACCAGTAAAATCTTCATTTATCGCCCCTTCAGGTATTTGCCCCATTTTCCCGCCTATTTGTCCATTTCGCAGCCGGTTTTACTCAATCCTTACAGTTGCGCCGTCGGCATCAGGCGAATGAGACATAGGCACTGATTCAGCGCGCACAGGCGTTAGCACAACGACTGATGGTTAATCGCGACGGGATAATGGAGATAATAGTCGGATTTCCCGGCGCAGGGCAGCGCCAGGAGGGAAAGGGCAAATAATGCGCCGTGAGACGGCTTAGTTGAAAACGCCAGTCGACAGGTAACGATCGCCGCGATCGCAGATGATTGCCACGATCACGCTACCCGGGTTGGCGGCGGCAACGCGCAATGCGCCGGAAACCGCACCACCGGAACTGACGCCGCAGAAAATACCTTCACGCTGCGCCAACTGGCGCATGGTGTCTTCGGCCTCGCTCTGGCTGATGTCCAATACCTGATCGATCAGTTCCGGTCGGTAGATCCCCGGCAGATAGGCTGGCGACCAGCGACGAATACCCGGAATACTGCTGCCTTCCGCCGGTTGCAGGCCGATGATTTGTATCTGCGGATCCTGACTCTTCAGGTAGCCACCGACGCCGGTGATGGTGCCAGTGGTGCCCATACTGGAGACAAAATGCGTAACGCGCTGTTCGGTCTGCCGCCAGATTTCCGGCCCGGTGGTGGTAAAATGCGCATACGGATTGTCCAGATTATTGAACTGGTCCAGCACCTTGCCCTGCCCCTGCTGCTGCATCGCCAGCGCCAGATCGCGCGCGCCCTCCATGCCCTGCTCACGGCTGACCAGGATCAGCTCGGCACCGTAGGCGCGCATCGCGGCCTGACGTTCCTGACTCATGTTTTCCGGCATCAGCAGCTTCAGCGTATAGCCTTTCATGGCAGCGATCATCGCCAGCGCAATGCCGGTGTTGCCGCTGGTCGCCTCAATCAGCGTATCACCCGGTGCTATCTCGCCGCGCAGCTCTGCCTGTTCGATCATCGCCAGCGCAGCGCGATCCTTGACCGAGCCAGCCGGATTGTTACCTTCCAGCTTCAGCCAGATTTCGCTGTCAAGCCCGGCGGCCAGACGTTGCAGTTTTACCAGTGGGGTATTGCCGATGTAATGTTCCAGCGTTGTCACAATCGTTGCCTGTGTGTTGGTGTGCGTTGCGTAATGTAAAAAGGCAACCCGTGGGTTGCCTCTGGATAATATTTATTGGCTGCTAAAAATTATCAGGCGCTTTTGGCTAATGCAACAGGCTGAAGCAGATGATCGCCGGCATACAGACGCGCATTCAGGCTACCGACATAGTAACGACCGCCGCGCACCGGGGTTTCATTGCCTTCTGCCAGTACCACGGTAATCGGATCCTGATGCCAGCCAATCGGCTGTACCGTCAATTGCCAGAAGTGGCCACGCGGGCTGACTTCCAACACCTGCACCGGCAGCGGGCAACGGGCGCTGCTTTCGCTGCTGACTTCCATTTCCCACGGACGCAAGAACAGCTCGACACTGCCCTGATGCATCGGCTGGAACGCCAACGGCCACTGGTGTGCGCCGACAAACAGCTGAGAACCGCGGATCTCGCCATTCAGGCGATTGACCTCGCCCATAAATTCCAGCACAAAGCGGCTGGCCGGTTCACGCATGATTTGTTCCGGCGAACCGACCTGTTCGATATTACCCTGGCTCATCACCACGATGCGATCGGCGACTTCCATCGCCTCTTCCTGATCGTGCGTCACGAACACGCTGGTGAACTTCAACTCTTCATGCAATTGACGTAGCCAGCGACGCAGTTCTTTGCGTACCTGCGCGTCCAGCGCGCCGAACGGTTCGTCCAACAGTAAAATCTGTGGCTCTACGGCCAACGCGCGCGCCAACGCCACGCGTTGCTTCTGGCCGCCGGACAGCTGCGACGGATAACGGTTGGCCAGATGCGCCAACTGCACCATTTCCAGCAGCTGTTCCACTTTTTGCCTGATTACCGCCGCGTTGGGCCGCTCGCGGCGCGGCAGCACCGTCAGACCAAAGGCGATGTTGTCGAATACCGTCATATGGCGGAACAACGCATAATGCTGGAAGACAAAGCCGACGCGACGATCGCGGGCGTGTACCCGGCTAACATCGGTGCCGTGGAAACCCAGCGTCCCGCCGCTCTGACTTTCCAGCCCGGCGATAATACGCAGTAACGTGGTTTTGCCGGAGCCCGATGGCCCCAACAGCGCCACCATCTCACCGGAAGGGATATCGAGCGAGATGTCGTTCAGTACCTTGGTACGCCCGAAATACTTGTTGATATTGTTAATCTCAATGCTCATGATTTTCCTCCCGCTCAAGACGTGCGTTCTGTCGTTCCAGACGCCATTGCAGAGCGCTTTTCAAAAATAGGGTCACTATCGCCATGATGGTCAACAGCGCGGCGGCGGTGAAAGAACCGACGGTGTTGTAATCCTGTTGCAGTAATTCCACCTGCAACGGCAGGCTATAGGTTTCACCGCGAATCGAACCAGATACCACCGACACCGCGCCAAATTCGCCGATGGCGCGAGCGTTGGTCAATACCACGCCGTACAGTAGCGCCCAGCGAATGTTCGGCAGCGTCACCCGGCGGAACATCTGCCAGCCGGAAGCACCAAGCAGGATCGCCGCTTCGTCTTCCTGGCTGCCCTGGCTAAGCATCATCGGCACCAGCTCGCGCACCACAAACGGACAGGTCACGAACACCGTCACCAGCACCATGCCGGGCCAGGAAAACATCAGTTGGATATCGTGCGCATCCAGCCAACCACCCAGCAGGCCATTGCTGCCGTAAAACAGCAGATAAATCAGCCCCGCCACCACCGGTGACACGGCAAACGGAATATCGATCAGCGTCAATAACAGCTGGCGGCCCGGGAAGGTAAAACGCGTTACCAGCCAGGCCAGCAAGGTGCCAAAAATCAGGTTTACCGGCACGGTAATCAGCGCAATCAATACCGTCAGCCAAATGGCGTGCAGCATGTCCGGCTCGACCAGATTGCGCCACATTTCGCCAAAGCCCTCGGAAAAGGCGCTGGCAAAGATGGAAATCATCGGGATCACCAACAGCAGCAGCGAGAACAGTGCGCCGATGGCGATCAGTGTCCACTTGCCCCAGTTCACCCGCGGGCGCTCAACGCCGTTGAAGGCAGAGATGTCAGCCATTAGTGCCCCCCAATGCGTTTGCCAAAGCGGCTTTGCACGGTGTTGATGCTAAACAGCAACAGTAGCGACGCCGCCAGAATCACGGAGGCAATCGCGCTCGCCGCCGGGTAATCGAACTCTTGCAGTCGGACGAAGATCATCAGCGAGGTCACTTCGGTTTTCCACGCGATGTTGCCGGCAATGAAGATCACCGCACCGAACTCCCCCAGACTGCGGGTGAAGGAAATCGCCGTACCGGCCAACAGCGCTGGCGCCACTTCCGGCAACACCACGCGGCGAAAGCTCTGCCAGCGGGTTGCACCAAGGGTTTCAGCCGCCTCTTCGTATTCTGGTCCCAGTTCCTCAAGCACCGGTTGCACGGTGCGCACCACGAATGGCAGGCTGGTAAAGGCCATGGCAACGGCGATACCCAGCCAGGTAAACGTCACCTTGATATCAAAATGCGCCAGCCACTGTCCGTACCAACCGGTGGTAGAAAACAGCCCAGCCAACGTCAGGCCGGCCACCGCCGTCGGCAAGGCGAACGGCAGGTCGATCAGACCGTCCAGCAGCGTGCGGCCAGGGAAACGGTAGCGGGTCAGGATCCAGGCCATCAGCATGCCGAACACCGCGTTGAATACGCTGGCAACGCCTGCCGCCAGCAGCGTGACCTTATACGCCGCCACTACCTGCGGGTTGGAGATCACCTGCCAATATTGCGCCAGGCTCATCTGCGCCAGTTGCATTACCAGCGCGCTCAGTGGCAGCAGCAGGATCAGACAGGTATAAAACAGGCTGCTTCCCAGGCTCAAACCAAATCCGGGCAGTACCCGTTTACTGGACAACGACGACAACATTACTTATGCCCTGCTGCTAATAGCCGATCCAGCTCACCGCCGGTCGAGAAGTGCGTTTTCATCACCTGTGGCCAGCCGCCGAACTGATCTTCGACGCGGAACAGTTTGGTCGCCGGGAACTTGTCTTTGGCGGCATCCATCGCCTGCTGGTCATAAACCCGGTAATAGAAACTGGTGATCACCTGCTGTGCGGCCGGGCTATACAGGTAGTTCAGATAATCTTTGGCCGCCTGCGCCGTGCCGTTGCGCTCGACGTTTTTATCGACCCACGCCACCGGGAACTCGGCCAGAATATCCACCGGTGGTACGATCACCTGATATTTATCTTCGCCGTACTGTTGGCGGATATTGTTAACTTCGGATTCAAAGCTTATCAGCACGTCGCCCAGACCGCGTTCGACGAAGGTGGTCGTGGCGCCACGGCCGCCGGTATCGAACACCACCACATTTTTCAGAAAGCGGGTCATAAACTGACGGGTTTTGGTCTGATCGTTGCCGTCAGCCTGGCTGGCAGCGCCCCAGGCGGCCAGATAGGTATAGCGGCCATTGCCGGAGGTTTTCGGATTCGGGAACACCAATTTGACATCATCACGCACCAGGTCGTCCCAGCTGTGGATACCTTTTGGGTTGTCCTTGCGCACCAGGAACGCCATGGTGGAATAGAAAGGAGAGCTGTTGTTCGGCAGACGCGCCTGCCAGTCGGCCGGGATCAACTTGCCGCGATCGTGCAGGATCTGCACGTCGGTAACCTGATTATAGGTCACCACATCGGCGCGCAAGCCTTGCAGAATGGCCAGCGCCTGCTTGGACGAGCCGGCATGCGACTGTTTGATGGTCAGTTTATCGTTGGGATGCTGCTGGTTCCACAGCTGCTCGAAGCCAGGATTCAACGCGGTGAACAGTTCGCGGGAAACGTCATAGGAGCTGTTGAGTAATTCAGCGGCCGAAACGGTACCGCTGGCCAACAGCGCAGCGGCCAGCCAACCTTTCAGCATGAGATTTTTAACCCGCGTTTGTTTCATTCTGCACCTTCGCTAACTGAGTCATTCCGTCGGGCTTCGCCCTGATGATGACCAGTGTATTTATAACTTGGTGCAGACCTGTAACGCTTTTATATACCGTTTAGTGATTTTCAAGCATCAAATGCTATAAGGCAGGGGCAGCGCGGCGCGCTGGCGGGGTTCGCCACGTCGCCGGCAAATGCGGCCCCGCGGCGAGACGGCGGCTATCAACAGAGAAGCGGCCTTAAAGTGACAGTAAACGCGTCAGTGAAGGGGCAAAGTAATAACTGCCGGTCACCGCACGGCTGAAACGCAGCATCGCATCACGCTTGCCGTCCAGTTCGCCGAACATGCTCAGCAACTGCTTTTCGATATTGTGCAAGCGCGCGCAATAGGCGATGAAATACAGGCCGTGTTTGCCGCTGGCGGTACCGTATGGCAGGCTCTGGCGCAGGATTTTCAGGCCTTTGCCGTCTTCTTTCAGATCGACGCGACTGACGTGCGAAGTGTCAGGGCGCGCCTCCGGCGGCAGCTCTTCGCTGTCATGCTTGGTGCGGCCGATGATCTGTTGTTGCTGTTCGGTGGTGAAACGCGACCATTGGCGCAGATTGTGTTCGTAACGCTGTACCAGCACGTAGCTGCCGCCGGCGTCCGGATCGCCTTCGGCGATTGCCGCTACTTCGGCGCGCTGTTCGCCCTGCGGGTTTTCGGTGCCGTCGATAAAACCGCTCAGATCGCGTTCTTCAACCCAGCGGAAACCGTGGGTTTCTTCTTCGATCCGGATAGTGTTGCCGAACGCCGCCAGCGCCGCCTGCGCCAGCGTGAAGTTGACATCATGACGCAGGGACTGGATATGGATCAGCAGGTCGCGCTGCGTGGCCGGTGCCAGGCCTTTGCCCAGCGCAGTGAAAGGCTTCAGTTCCGCCGCACCCTGACCGCTGGAAAGATCGTGCCAAACGTCATAACCAAAGGCGATTACCGCCCCCAGGCGCGCGTCGGGGAATTGCTGTTGCAGTTCGCTCAGCGTCTGACAAAACTGTTTGCAGCCCTGACGCAAATCGGCGAACTCGCCCTGAACCATGGCTTCCATATAAATGGCAAAACGGCAATGTTCCAGCAGGATGCCGCTCTGAACCTGTGTCATGTTGTTTTCCTTATTCCTTGATCGGGTGCCCGGCTACGCCCCACGCGCAGATGCCGGTTACTGAATGACTGCGTTGCTGGCTGCAACTGCAACGACGGTGGACATACACCCGGTTATCATACCGTAAGCTGACTCGATTACCTTGCCCGAACGCAAAGAAAATCGGCGAGGCCCGCCTTACCCGGCGGGCGACAGGGTGGCATTATTGCGCTTTGGCGTGCCAGATGATTTTGCTGACCGTCCAGCTTTTCAAGGTGTCATCAGGCGGGATGATGTCCTGCGGTCCGGCCCATTTACCACTGAAAATGTACGTCACGTATTTGCTTTGGCTGGCGACGCACTCCACGTTGCCGGCGTCATCCCCGGTAGCAGGTTTACAGGCACCGAAGGCCTTGCTGTACATATCGCTGAACGGCGTGCCGAGCTTGCTGCCCCATTCGGTGGCAACTTCAGGATCCATGATGTCAACGCGCTGTACGTGCCCTTTCGGTTCGCCGCTGATCACCAGTTTGATGTCATCGCCGTCCATTGCCTGATAGAACGCGACGATCTGCCCGTTGCTGGTTCCCATGCCGCTGCGCAGACGATAGTCGCCGTTCAGGCCGTCATTGACTGCGCTTTCCGACATCGGCGTGCCGGCATTGATCTCGCCAACGCCCTTGCCGCTCACTTCAAGGCTGCTGCCAAACCAGTTAAGAGGCGACAGGCTCGACCATGAGAAATTGGACATCGTCGAACAGCCGGTCAGGATCAGCGGCAGCCCTAATATCAGTGGGCGAATATTCATCTCATAATTCCTTAACTTTAATGGCATAGGCCGGTTCAATTTATAAGCGTCGTGCTGCCAATCAGCCTCTCACAACTGCTCGCACTTCGCCATCGGTTGCCAGCTTGGAGTATGTAAAATGCGAAAAGTGCCGCAAAGCGATAGATCAGTCGCGCTCAACGCCAGGCGCGAAGCAGGCCTTCAACCGAACATTCAGCAGCAGGTAGGCGAACGCCAGCACGTCCAACAACGCCAGCATGCCGTCCAGCCCCGGCGCATTACCGTCCTGCTGCCAGACGCCTGTCAGCGAGCCGCCCAGCGCTGCCAACAACGACGCCATCAATACCCAACGCCAGCTACGCCACAGCCGTGGCCACTGCGCGCGTCGCCCACTCAGCAAAAATGCCAGCGCCGCCGGCAGCCCCAGTGCGATGCCGTACCAAAAGCGTTGGGTGTCGGGATAGAACAGTTGCAACATGCTCTCTCCCTGCTGGCGTGACGCGCCAGCCATCACAAACAGCAGCCAGGTACGTGCCTGCAGGATCAACACCCCCCAAAACCACAGCGGCAACCGCAGCAGGCCGTGCTGATCGTAATCGTCGGGGGAAAATATCGGGGCTGACTTCACTGCCGCTTCCTTGTTAATACGTCTATTCTCCACAGATGGGTGCACTGTTTTAGCTTTTCAATGAGCAGGCTTAAGAAGCTCTTAATATCCATGTGCTTTAATTAACCCACTAAGCAAGCAACCCCGGTGCTCGGGGTTAATGATTCACTGACCAAGATAAGGAAGCTTAACGATGAAAAAACTGACTCTGGCGGCATTGTTCGCCCTGTGCAGCACCCCGGTACTGGCACAACAAGGTGGTTTCAGCGGCCCAGGTGCACAGCAAACCCAGACGACGGTCAGCCAGCAAGGCGGCTTTTCTGGCCCAAGCGCGGCGCTGACCACGGTGGATAAAGTGAAATCAATGAGCGACGACACCTGGGTGATGTTGCAAGGCAACATTGAACAACGCGTCGGCGACGACACCTACACCTTCCGCGATGCCAGCGGCACGCTGACTGTCGAGATCGACAACAAACGCTGGAACGGTCAAACCATCACCCCGCAAGATAAAGTTCAGTTGGAAGGGAAAGTGGACAAAGACTGGAGCAACGTCGAAGTCGACGTGAAAAGCCTGAAGAAAATACGGTAATCGTTGCGGCGGGCGGTGGCTAATCCGCCCGCATCCCCTCAATATTCCTGATCTTCAATCAGCCGTTTACCCAGGCTGGTAATGCCCTGGATCTCATAGCCCAGCTTTTCGTACATTTCGATCACGGTATCGTTATCTTCACGCACCATCAGCTGAATCTTCGGGCAACCGCGCGCCATCAGTTTCTTTTCCAACCGGTTGATCAGCGCATTGGCAATGCCGCGCCCACGGTAGTCGGGATGCACGCCGAGGTAATAGGCAGAACCACGATGGCCGTCATACCCTCCCATCACCGATCCCACGACTTCACCGCCCACTTCTGCCACCAAAAACAGGTCGGCGTCATGATGCAGCTTGCGCTCGATATCCATTTCCGGATCGTTCCATGGCCGCAGCAAATCACACCGCTCCCAGAGAGTGATGACTTCTTCAAAGTCGTCTTGTCGAAATACGCGAATTTCCATCGTTGTTCGCCGCTGTTAATTAAGATGTTTATCTGATTATCGCGTGATTATTCACTTACGCAATATCAAACTGATAATTCGCGGTAACAATGTTAATAAATGGAAATAGTTATCAAGTCGATAAACGCATTTTAATACGATATAACGTTGCAAAACTATCCCTTCGAAGGAGCGCAACGTAATGAAAAATAGGATGAATCCTTTTCGGCATTTTAAACCGTTAGCCGTTTCCCCGACTCGCCGCCAACTGTTGCTTTCCGGTTTGGCGCTGGCGTTGGTGGGTGCTAAACCTCACGCCAGCCAAGCCGCGGGCTCCCCCGCTGCGCTGCGGCACAATGCGCACGGCAAACCGGCAGCCAAAGCGCCCGGCAGTAAACGGCTGGTGATGATCGACCCCGGCCACGGCGGCATTGACTCCGGCGCGGTGGGGCACGAAGGTTCGCAGGAAAAACACGTGGTGCTGGAGATAGCCAATCACGTACGCCGTTTCCTGCAGCATCGCCAGCTCGACGCGCGTCTGACGCGGGAAGAGGATGAATTTATTCCGCTGTATCAACGGGTGGAGATTGCCCATCAACATCAGGCCGACCTGTTCATTTCCATCCATGCCGACGGCTTCACCAGCCCCAGCGCCAGCGGTGCCTCGGTGTTTGCGCTCTCCAACCGCGGCGCCAGCAGCGCAATGGCCCGCTACCTGTCGAAACGCGAAAACGCCGCCGATGAGGTCGCCGGCGGCAAGTATCGGCAACAGGATAATTATCTACAGCAGGTGCTGTTTGATCTGGTACAGACCGATACCATCAATAACAGCCTGACGCTTGGCCGCCATGTGCTGGGGCAGATTCGCCCGGTACACCATTTACACAGCCCAAGCACCGAGCAGGCGGCGTTTGCAGTATTGAAATCGCCATCAATACCGTCGATCCTGGTGGAAACCTCCTTTATCACCAATCCCGAGGAAGAGCGTCTGCTGGGCACCCACGCATTCCGCGAAAAAATCGCCCGCGCCATTGCCGATGGCATCGTCAATTTCTTCGAATATTACGACGCCCACCAGCCTAAACCTCGCTAGGCGCTGCCAGCGCGGCGAATTGCGGGTATACTTGGCGGCTTATCGGAATTGGTATAAGGCTGTGAACACCCCCTATGAGTTTACCTGACATCGCTGAAGTAAAATCCTTCCTGCTGGCACTGCAAGAGCGCATTTGCCAGCAATTGGCGCAGGCCGACGGCGGCGCCGAGTTTACTGAAGACCGCTGGACACGGGCAGAAGGCGGTGGCGGCCGTAGCCGGGTGCTGACCAACGGTGCGGTGTTCGAACAGGCCGGGGTGAACTTTTCACACGTTTCCGGCGCAATGTTGCCGGCTTCCGCCACCGCGCATCGCCCCGAACTGGCCGGCCGCAGCTTCCAGGCGATGGGCGTGTCGCTGGTGATCCATCCGCTCAACCCCTATATTCCCACCAGTCATGCCAACGTGCGTTTTTTCATCGCCGAAAAGCCGGGCGAAGCGCCGGTCTGGTGGTTTGGCGGCGGTTTTGACCTGACGCCCTATTACGGCTTCAAAGAGGACGCGGTGCACTGGCACCGCACCGCCCAGCAGCTGTGCGCTCCGTTCGGCGAGCAGGTTTATCCGCAATACAAAAAATGGTGCGACGATTATTTCTTTATCAAGCACCGGAATGAAGCGCGCGGCATCGGCGGACTGTTCTATGACGATCTGAATACGCCGGATTTCGACCACTGTTTCGCCTTTACCCGCGCGGTCGGCGACGGCTTCCTCGACGCCTACCTGCCGATCGTCGCCAGACGCAAGTCTATGGCCTGGGGCGAGCAGGAGCGCCAGTTCCAACTCTATCGCCGTGGCCGTTACGTCGAATTCAATCTGGTGTGGGACCGCGGCACGCTGTTTGGCCTGCAAACCGGCGGCCGTACCGAATCCATTTTGATGTCAATGCCGCCACTGGTACGCTGGGAATACAACTACCAACCGGCGGAAGAGAGCCCGGAAGCGGCGCTGTACCGTGATTTTCTGCCGGTACGCGACTGGCTGGAGGAGCAATAAACATGCAGATCTGGGTTGATGCGGACGCCTGTCCGAACGTGATCAAAGAAGTGCTGTTCCGTGCAGCCGATCGTACCGCCACGCTGGTCACGCTGGTGGCCAACCAGCCGCTGCGCACGCCGCCGTCAAAATACCTGCGCACGTTGCAGGTCGCCGCCGGTTTTGACGTAGCGGACAACGAAATCGTCCGCCGTTGCGCCGCCGGCGATCTGGTGATCACTGCCGATATCCCGCTGGCGGCTGAAGTGGTGGAAAAAGGCGCGGTAGCGCTGAATCCGCGCGGGGAACGCTATACGCCGGACACCATTCGCGAGCGGCTTAACATGCGCGACTTTATGGATACCCTGCGCGCCAGCGGCATTCAGACCGGTGGCCCGAATGCCCTGAGCCAGCGCGATCGCCAGCTGTTCGCCAACGAACTGGATAAATGGCTGGTACAGGCCAGGCGCTAATGCGCAGCCGGTAACACCCACTGATAATCCGCGTGGGCCTTGCTCACCTCAGCGCCCGGTTCGACCAGCATCAATACCGCCGGTTTCACCGCCGGCTGCATATCTTCAATGTGCAGCGGCACCCCCACCACTTTTGATGCATGATAGGCACCGACAATCAGCAGGCTCGGAGTGGGCGCCGCCAGCAACCGTTGCGCCATCCGCCGATCGCGCTGTTGCTGGATGGCGACCATCGCCTGCAACTGCGGCGCGTCAAGTTTGCCGCCATGTGCCTGCTCGATGGTGGTCGCCAGCGCCTGGCGCACTGCCGCCGAGGTTGAAACCACCCCTGGCGGCAGTTGAGGATGCTGATAAAACGCCATGATTTCACTGCAATCCAGATTGGCCGACATCAGCGGATACGGCGCCGCCAACGCGGCGGTTACCAATGCGCCATACTGCGACCATGGCCAGCCTGCCTTCCAGCCCAACTGAGCCGGCAAATCGTCGTGCGACGTCGTTTTACCGTTTTGCCATTGCTGCTGTAACGCATCGACCCGCGCCTGCTGGTCGGGATTGATCATCTCCAATAACAGACTGCCCTGCGGCCGCTGCTGAGGCAGGCGTTGTATCAGCCACAGCTCAACGCGATGGTGATCGGGATTGTCGTGCTTCTCGCCGACGATCAATCGCGGCGCCGCCGCCAGCCGCTCCAGCAGCTGTGCCGGCGTCAAGCTCTGGCCGGTGTGTAAATCGGTTATTTTTCCCGGCAGCGCCGCTGCATCAATCGGCCTGGCAGGCGAGTTCACCGGTGAATGGCTACAGGCCGCCAGCATCAGCGCCGCAACAAAAACCCACAATTTCATCTTGTCACCTTTTTGCAAAACGTCCGGCCATTATAGATAACAATTATCATTTACAAACAACTATCCGCCCTTGCCCGGGCACTATGCATTGATTTCATTACGCAGAGCGGGTATAACGATTAGCCATTTAGCTGCTTAGACGTCTATACGGATACAATATGAAGCAATCACCTACGCCTGCTGAAGGGCAGTTCAAACGCACCATGAAAGCCCGGCATCTGGTGATGCTGTCGCTGGGCGGCGTGATCGGCACCGGGCTGTTTTTCAACACCGGCTATATCATTTCCACCACCGGCGCGCTCGGCACGCTATTGGCCTATATGATCGGTGCGTTGGTGGTTTATCTGGTGATGCTGTGTCTCGGTGAGCTATCCGTTGCCATGCCGGAAACCGGCGCGTTCCACGTTTACGCCTCCCGCTATCTGGGACCGGGCACCGGCTACACCGTGGCGTGGCTGTATTGGCTGACCTGGACGGTGGCACTCGGTTCCAGCCTGACCGCCGCCGGCTTCTGCATGCAGTACTGGTTCCCGCAATCGCCGGTCTGG
Source organism: Serratia sp. Sp408 (assembly GCF_057180665.1). Lineage (NCBI taxonomy): Bacteria > Pseudomonadati > Pseudomonadota > Gammaproteobacteria > Enterobacterales > Yersiniaceae > Serratia > Serratia sp. Sp408. Next base: position 10,707 of record NZ_JBXUFT010000004.1, on the reverse strand, counting down.
CTGTGGTGCCTGGTATTCTGTATTGCCATCTTCTTGCTGAACGTGGTGACGACCCGCTTTTTTGCCGAAAGTGAATTCTGGTTTTCGCTGATCAAGGTGATCACTATTTTGGCATTCATCGTACTCGGTGGGGCGGCGCTGTTCGGCATTATCCCGATGAAGGACGGTACCCCTGCGCCGTTCCTGCACAATCTGACCGCCTCAGGCTGGTTACCCAACGGTACGCTGCCGATCCTGATGACCATGGTGGCCGTCAACTTTGCCTTTTCCGGTACCGAACTTATCGGCATCGCCGCGGGCGAAACCGAAAACCCGGAAAAGGTGGTGCCATGGGCAATCCGCACTACGGTGATCCGCCTGATGGTGTTCTTTATCGGCACGGTATTTGTGCTGGCTGCGCTGCTGCCGATGGAGCAGGCCGGCGTGGCAAAGAGCCCGTTCGTGCTGGTGTTTGAACGCATTGGCGTGCCTTACGCCGCCGATATTTTCAACTTCGTTATCCTGACCGCCATCCTGTCCGCCGCCAACTCCGGTCTATACGCCTCTGGCCGCATGCTGTGGTCATTGGCCAATCAACGCACCCTGCCGGCCTATTTTTCACGCGTCAATCGGCGCGGCATTCCGTTCAATGCCCTGACTTTCAGCATGCTCGGTGGCGTGCTGGCGTTGCTGACCAGCGTGATCGCGCCGGACACGGTGTTCGTTGCCCTGTCGGCCATTTCCGGCTTTGCGGTGGTGGCCGTCTGGCTGAGCATCTGCGCTGCGCATTACGCTTTCCGCCGTGAGTATTTACGCAGCGGCAAACCGATTTCCGGCCTGAAATACCGCGCTCCCGGCTATCCGCTGACGCCAATCGCCGGCTTTACCCTGTGTCTGCTGGCCTGCATCGGTTTGGCATTTGACCCCGAGCAGCGTATCGCACTGTATTGCGGCTTGCCGTTTGTCGCCGTGTGCTACGGCGGGTACTATCTGACCCGCCGCGCCGCCGGGAAAAAATCATTACTGAATGCAGGAGAAGAACATGTCGGTTAATAACCCGCTCGCCCCACTGCTGGCCGATGGCCGCTCGCTGATTTTAGACGGCGCGCTGGCCACCGAGCTGGAAACCCGCGGTTGCGATCTCAGCGATCCGCTGTGGTCTGCCAAGGTGCTGATCGAGAATCCCGAGCTGATTTATCAGGTTCATCTGGACTATTTCAACGCCGGCGCGCAGTGCGCCATCACCGCCAGCTATCAGGCTACGCCGCAGGGATTTTTACGCCGAGGGCTGGATGAACAACAATCATTGGCACTGATTGCCAAAAGCGTGCAGCTGGCGCAACAGGCGCGTCGCGATTATCTGGCACAGCGGCCGCAGGCCGAACCGCTGCTGATTGCCGGTTCGGTTGGGCCGTACGGCGCATTTCTTGCCGACGGCTCGGAATACCGCGGTGACTACCGCTTGCCAGCGGCAGAGATGATCGCCTTCCACCGGCCGCGCATTGCCGCGCTGGCCCAGGCCGGCGTCGATCTGCTGGCGTGCGAAACGCTGCCGTCGTTCGATGAACTGCACGCGCTGCTGACGCTGCTGCGTGATTTCCCGTCGCTCGGCGCCTGGTTCTCCTTTACGCTGCGCGATAGCCATCACCTCAGCGACGGTACGCCGCTGACCGAGGTTATCGCCCTGCTGAACCACAACCCGCAGGTACTGGCGATTGGTGTCAACTGCATCGCACTGGAAAACGTCACGCCTGCGCTGCAGACGCTGGCGACCTTGACCTCACTCCCGCTGCTGATCTATCCCAATTCCGGCGAACATTATGACGCGGTGAGCAAAACCTGGCACGCCTGTGGCGGCGAGCACGGTAGCCTGAGCGAACAGGCTGGCGACTGGCAGCAGATCGGCGCACGCCTGATCGGCGGCTGTTGCCGTACGACGCCAAAAGATATCCGGGCGATTGCCGAACAGCTGGCTAGCCGCTAAAAAAAAACGGGGCAAACCGCCGTTCGCCCCGTCGTTATCTTCACCGTTGTGCTATCACAATGGCGTGGTTTGCGCCTCGACCACCGCCAGCGCCACCATATTGACGATGCGGCGCACCGAGGCGATAGGCGTCAGGATATGCACCGGCTTGGCAACCCCCATCAGCACCGGCCCCACGGTCACCCCTTCCGAAGAAGACACCCGCAGCAGGTTGTAGCTGATGCGCGCGGCTTCCATGTTTGGCATGATCAGCACATTGGCCGCTCCTTTTAACGGGCTGTCCGGCATCAGATCGTGACGAATGCTTTCCACCAGTGCAGCATCACCGTGCATCTCGCCGTCGATTTCCAGCTCCGGCGCCATGGCGTTGACCAGTTCCAGCGTTTTACGCATTTTGCGCGCCGCCGGGCAGTCGGAGGTACCGAAACTGGAGTGCGACAACAGCGCCACCTTCGGTTCAATGCCGAAGCGGCGTACCGTTTCTGCCGCCATCAGGGTGATTTCCGCCAGCTGCTCCGGCGTAGGATCGTCATTGACGTAGGTATCGGCGATAAAGGTGTTGCCGCTTGGCAGCAGCAAGGCGTTCATCGCCCCGGCGACGTGCGCACCTTCACGGAAGCCGAACACGTTTTTAACCACATCATAATGTTCATGGTAACTGCCAATGGTGCCGCAAATCATCGCGTCAGCCTCACCGCGATGCAGCATAATGGCGGCGATCAGCGTCGGGTTGCCGATCACCGCCCGCCGCGCCTGCTCTTGCGACACGCCACGGCGTTTCATTATCTGGTAGTACTCACCCCAATATTCCTTGAAGCGCGGATCGGATTCGTTGTTGACCACTTCGAAATCCTTGCCCGGGATCATTTGCAGACCCAGTTTCTTCAAGCGCATTTCGATCACGCTCGGGCGCCCAACCAGAATTGGGAACGCCAACCCTTGCGAAATCAGCTCCTGGGTGGCATGCAGTACGCGCTCTTCCTCGCCCTCCGCCAGTACCACGCGTTTCACCTCTTTCTTCGCCTGCGAAAAAATCGGCTTCATGAACAGGTTGGTTTTGTAAACGAACTCGCTGAGTTTCTCAACGTAGGCATCGAAGTCCTCAATCGGCCGCATCGCCACGCCGGACTCCATCGCCGCCTTGGCCACCGCCGGCGCAATCTTGACGATCAGGCGCGGGTCGAACGGTTTGGGAATGATGTATTCCGGCCCGAACGACAGATCCTGATCGCCATAGGCCGACGCTACCACGTCGCTCTGTTCAGCCAGCGCCAAATCGGCGATGGCGTGTACGCAAGCCAACTTCATTTCCTCGTTGATGGTCGTCGCGCCAACGTCCAGCGCGCCGCGGAAAATGAACGGGAAGCACAGGACGTTATTGACCTGGTTGGGATAGTCGGAACGACCGGTACAAATGATGGCGTCCGGACGTACCGCCTTGGCCAGTGGCGGCAGGATCTCCGGTTCCGGGTTGGCCAGCGCCATGATCAGCGGATCCCTGGCCATGGTCTTCACCATTTCCTGCGTCAGCACGCCAGGGCCGGAACAGCCAAGGAAGATGTCGGCGTTCGGGATAGCGTCCGCCAGCGTGCGCTGGCCGTTGTCGTCAATCGCATATGCCGCTTTGGTTTCTTCCATTTTGGCATCGCGACCTTTGTAAATCACGCCCTTGGAGTCGCACACCGTGATGTTCTGCTGACGCAGACCCAGCGCCACCAGCAGGTTGAGGCAGGCGATCGATGCGGCGCCGGCACCAGACACCACCAGCCGCACGTCGGAAATGTTTTTCTTCACCACCCGCAAACCGTTAAGCACCGCCGCGGTGGTAATGATCGCCGTACCGTGCTGATCGTCATGGAAGACCGGGATCTTCATGCGCTCGCGCAGTTTCTTCTCGATATAGAAGCATTCCGGCGCTTTGATATCTTCCAGATTAATACCGCCGAAGGTTGGCTCCAACGCGGCAATCACGTCGATCAGCTTGTCGGGATCGAGCTCATCGACCTCAATGTCAAACACGTCAATGCCGGAAAACTTCTTGAACAGCACGCCCTTGCCTTCCATCACCGGCTTGCCGGCCAGCGCGCCGATATTGCCCAACCCCAGCACCGCCGTCCCGTTGGAGATCACCGCCACCAGATTGCCACGCGCGGTGTATTTGTAGGCCGCCAGTGGATCGGCCGCGATTTCCAGGCAGGGTGCGGCGACGCCCGGCGAATAGGCCAGCGCCAGATCGCGTTGCGTTGCCAGGGGTTTGGTTGGCGATACCTGGATCTTCCCTGGGACCGGAAACTGATGGAAATCAAGAGCACTCTGTTTGAGCTGTTCGTCCATTATGGGTTCCTTTGCTTTTTTACTTTTATGTTGAGGTAAGACTTTTTGGCTAAACCAGTATAGTGAGAGAATCGTCACAAACTTTGAAGCGCGCCATAACCTTGATCGAAATTCTCTTCTAACGGCTAAAAACAAGTAACACAGGACGAAACAGAATAAAACCGTGGTTATTGTGCTGGCAATCCGGTACGCCACAGATTGAGCGCCGCCACCCGGCCGGCGCAGAGCCGCAGCGCCGCCTGCAACGCCAGGGTATAATCCACCGCCTCTCCCCAGGTGTCGCCCGACAGCTGCGGTTGCTCGCATGGGGTAAACACCGCCTCAGGGGGCAACAGCACCACCGGGGATGGCGGCGTTGGCTGGGCGCAGGAGCTCAAGCACAGCGTCAGGCATAGCGCGGCCAGCGCAGGCATCATGTTTAATCGCTTCACGGTATTTCCTCCGATGATTATCGCTTTGCTGGCGCAACTGCTGCTCCTGCTGCTGCAACCTCGCCATCAACGCGCGGTTCTGCGCTTCCTGGGTTTGCAGCGTGGTAATAAGCAACGCCTGCTGCGCCACGGTTTTCCGCTGGTCGGCCAACCGCTGCTGCGCCAGCGCCAACCGGTGCGACTGCAACGAGCCGTATCCCCACAGGCCTGCGGCCAGCAACAACAGGGTCAGCAACGCACCCGGCAGCAGTTTTTGCCACCCGCCGCTCATGCCGGATAATCCTTGACTGCCAGTTGGAAATGCGGCCCGTCCCTCAGCGATTGCCAGGCGCCGCCCCATTCAACCTGGATACCCAACTCGCGCGCGGCGCGGCGTACCGCCACGGCGATCTGCGCATAATAGTCCCACTGCCAAGACACCACGCCCGCCGGCATTGCCACCACATCCACCGCATGCCCGGTCAGATGGCGGCTGTTCAGCGTCTGGCTTTTACCGGTGCGCACCAACTCACGCTGCCGTTCGATGTTGCGCCGCCCTTCGGTAATGGCAAACGGCACCAGCGAGTAATTGAGCGCCAATCGCATAACGCGAATCAGATCGGCATGAACATCTTGCAGCCGCTGTTCGCTACGGACGGAAAACCGCGTCGGTTGCGCTTCACTTAACATTTTTAACCCCCGTTTTTTTACCAATCAGTTTTTTAATTAACCCGCTGATATAATCCGCACCGAGAAAGCCGATTAATACGCTGGCGATATTCGCCCATTGCAATTCCCAGCCCACCAATGACAATGCATCACGTACCGTCCATGCCAGCAATGCGCACATCCCGGCGTTTAACAAACGCCGGCGGACAGCCACGTTTTTATACGCCCCCTGTAATAACGCCATACTGCCTGCCAATATGGCATTCATTGCCGGCTGCAAATATTCGCACACGTGTAAAATGAATAAGCTAACCCCGTCTGGCTCTAAGCTGGACATTGCTCCCCTCCTGTTTTTATTACACGCCGACCACCGCCAATAGGTTAAAACTAATAAACAAACCTCTTACAACGCAAATGAATTAATAACGACATAATTGGCGAAAAATATCACAATAAAAAACAACCAACGTATAAAAACATCAACTTGGCATAATGGTAAATAATGCCGCAACGATATTGACGATTAACTTTTCGGGCAAAACGCCATTGATTACCGCGCCCTGCCCGTAATCAGGTCAGTTATCTTGACGCTGCGGTTAGCTGTGGCACCAAGGGTAACCGCCATCGCGCACCACTTCGCGCCCAATCAGACTGAAGATATCGCTGTTACGCGTCAGCCGCTCATGCCACCAGTTGAACCCGGTCCCTTTACTGGCCGGGTGCCAGGCCAGCCAGATCATCTCGTCGCCCTTTTGCACCTCCACCGGCACCGCAACCAATGCACCGCTGGCCAGCTCTTTTTCGATCAGCGTCGGCGGCAGGAAACCATGCCCGATGCCACGCTTGAGCAACGCCAGTTTGCTTTCCACGTCACACACCGCCAATTGTCGCTGCAACGGCGAAATGCCGATGTTGCGTTTTGGCAATTGATGGCTACTGTCGGCGATGGTGACCACAATATCATTGAGCCGCTGATTCTTGCTGACCGGTTTTTTCTGTGCCGCAAAAGGATGCGAGGGTGAAACACACAGCACAAAGTTCAGCTTGCCGAGCATCAGCGTTTTCGCCTGCACGCTGTCGGGGATTTGGCCAATGGCGACGATCAGGTCGGCGCGGTTATCTTTCAGCGCGTCCCAGGTACCGTTCAGCGCCTCACGTTGCAGTGAAATATTGGCGCCGGGAAAATGGCCAATAAAGTCGCGGATATCCTGGGTGATGGTGTCCAATGGGAACAGTTTGTCCACCACGATGCGAATGTGACTGTCCAGCTTCGGAATATTTCTGACGCGACTTTCCAGATCCTGCACCGCGTTTAATATCCAGCCGCCCTCTTGCAACAGGAACTCCCCTTCATCGGTCAGCGTCACCATCGGGCCATTGCGATGAAAAAGCTTCACGCATAGCTTACTTTCAATATTGGCAACGCGGTACGAGATGGCAGACGGCGTTTTATGCAACGCTTCCGCCGCCATCGAGAACGAACCGGTACTTTTAATGGTGCTGATTATTTTAATCGCATCCAGGGATAATCTAGTCATACAAATTCCTCTTTAAAATAATAACAAGAAAAATGACACTAAATTCCCAAAGGCGTTGGCATGCAAAAAATCGTTCAAATAAAGCAAAAATACCATCACGAGAAATATACCCCACTAACAACCCCGCCATTTGAAAGAGTATTCATTATTTCTGTGAACAAATTTCATCATGGCGCCAATCATCTCACCTTGCCGATAAAATAAACTTGAAGCAGCCAGCAAATAAAATCACCTTAATAAATTCAGTTGATAGCGTATAAAACATTCCTCTCTGGCCGTTTTTAACCAATGGTAAAAATATAACAAGCCGGCCAGTTATCTGCCTTTTTAATTTGTCCATGGCAAAAAACACCGCCGGTGGAAATAAACCCAATTTAAAACACATTCCAACAGGAGTCATTATGAACGCAACTTCCCGTACCCTACTGTCCGTTGGCCTGCTTGGCGCAGCGATGTTTGGCGCCTCCCACCAGGCCAGCGCGCACGGTTATGTCGAGTCGCCAGCCAGCCGTTCGTATCAGTGCAAGCTGCAGCTGAATACCCAGTGCGGCAGCGTACAATATGAACCGCAGAGCGTGGAAGGTCTGAAAGGCTTCCCGCAGAGCGGGCCGGCAGACGGCCACATTGCCAGCGCCGACAAATCCACCTTCTTCGAACTGGATCAGCAAACGCCAACCCGCTGGAACAAGCTGAACCTCCACAGCGGCCCGAACTCCTTCACCTGGAATCTGACCGCACGCCACAGCACCACCAGCTGGCGTTACTTTATTACCCGCCAGGGGTGGGATGCATCACAACCCCTTACCCGTGCCGCGTTTGATCTGACGCCGTTCTGTCAATTCAACGACGGCGGCGCGATCCCGGCGGCCAAGGTGACTCACCAGTGCAACATACCTGCAGATCGCACCGGTTCGCACGTCATCCTTGCCGTGTGGGACGTAGCCGACACCGGCAACGCGTTTTATCAGGCGATTGACGTCAATCTGAGCAAATAATCGGTTGGAAAGGCGACGGGTTCAGCATGACGCTGAACCCTTTTTTTATGCAGGGACGTGCCGCTTATTGCGACATGTTCAGGATGGTGCGGACGTTGAGCGCGCTGCTGGCAATGATATCAATTGCGCCGGTGCGCAGTGCGCCGAGCATTGCCAACGCTTTGGTATTTTCGGCAGCAATGGCAATCACACAGGGGATTTTACGCAGTTCGTCGATGCTCAGGCCAATCACCCGATCGTTCATTACCGTGTCAACGTGCTGCCCCTGCGCATTGAAGAAATCATAACCGACAATATCGCCGATCACGCCCTGGTTCAGGCTGGCGTCGATAATTTCGTGTGGCGTAAACCACCCCAGCTTGACCATATAGCTGTTTTCGTTCATATCGCCGATTCCGACCAGCGCCACGGTGCCACGACACCTATTCCGCGCAGCGCGCGCGTAAAAGCAACGAGGCCCAGATCATCACGTTGGGTGCACGGGTGATCGGCGTAGAACTGGCAAAAAGTATCGTCGACGCCTGGCTGAATTCAGAATTTGAAGGTGGCGGCTCCGCCCCCAAAGTGGCTAAAATCGGTGACTACGAACAGGTAAACAGTTCGCGCTGAAAGCGCTGTCGGCATGCAGGCCGGTGTAGCACCACCGCGCCCTGCCTGCCTTTGCTCGGGATTCATTGTTCTTATCCATCGCAACAATCAGAAAAAGCGCATTTTATTTGCCTGTCGTATGATGCAGTGTGTTCACCCTATGATGACAAACGTTCTCATTTCTATCTTATGACGTCGAAACGTAGTCAGGCAGCCAGCGAAGTCCCACCGGAAACCGACAGATAACGCCAAGGCACGCCGTGACCAGGAAAAGCAGGGTTCTCCCGACCTTTCAAGGCACGGCAAAGACGCTAACCAGCGCCTTCCGGACACGGTCAGTGACTCGGAACTGCGGGTAGCCAATGCCGCTACGTTGCGAAATATGCAGGGTAAATCAAGGAGCTATACATGAACCAATTAGACGCACTCAAGCAGCTGACCGTGGTGGTTGCCGACAGTGGCGATATCGAATCCATTCGCCAGTTCGAACCGGAAGATGCCACCACCAACCCTTCGCTGATCCTGAAAGCCGCTGCGCTGCCTCAATATAAGCCACTGATTACCGAAGCACTGGAATATGCCCGCCAACAGGGTGGCAATAAAGAAACGCAACTGATCAACGCCTGCGACAAGCTGGCGGTAAATATCGGCGTGGAGATCCTGAAAAGCGTGCCGGGCCGCATTTCTACCGAAGTGGATGCGCGTCTGTCGTTCGACCGCGGTATGTGCGTCGCCAAAGCGCGCAAACTGATTGCCATGTATCAGGAACAGGGCGTCGACAAATCCCGCATTCTGATCAAGCTGGCCTCCACCTGGGAAGGCATCAAGGCAGCGGAAGAGCTGGAAAAGGAAGGGATCAATACCAACCTGACGCTGCTGTTCTCCTTTGCCCAGGCGCGTGCCTGTGCCGAAGCCGGCGTATACCTGATCTCGCCGTTTGTTGGCCGTATTTACGATTGGTACCAGGCCAAACAACCGGCCAGCGACTATGACGCCGAGCAGGATCCTGGTGTGAAATCCGTGCGCACCATTTATGAATACTACAAACAACACCGTTATCAGACCGTGATCATGGGCGCCAGCTTCCGCAAGGTTGAGCAGATTCTGGCGCTGGCTGGCTGCGATCGTCTGACCATCGCACCGAACCTGCTGGAGCAATTGAAAAACAGCGACCAGCCGATCGAACGCATGCTGACGCCGTCTACCGAAGGCTTCCACCAACCTGCCCCGCTGGCAGAAGCGGAATTCCGCTGGTTACACAACCAGGATGCCATGGCGGTAGAAAAACTGGCCGAGGGCATTCGCCTGTTCGCCGTTGACCAGCAGAAGCTGGAAGACATGCTGGCCGCTGAACTGTAATTTTTTGGGAGCACTTTGTTATGTCTTCGCGTAAAGAACTTGCCAACGCCATCCGCGCACTCAGCATGGACGCCGTGCAAAAAGCAAAATCCGGCCACCCGGGTGCCCCTATGGGAATGGCGGATATCGCCGAAGTCCTGTGGCGTGACTACCTCAACCACAACCCGACCAACCCGCACTGGGCTGACCGCGACCGTTTCGTGCTGTCCAACGGCCATGGCTCCATGTTGATTTACAGCCTGCTGCACCTCACCGGCTATGACCTGCCGATGAGCGAGCTGGAAAACTTCCGCCAACTGCACTCCAAAACCCCGGGTCACCCTGAATACGGCTATACCCCTGGCGTCGAAACCACCACCGGCCCGCTCGGCCAGGGCATTGCCAACGCCGTCGGCTTCGCCATCGCCGAACGCACCCTGGCGGCGCAGTTCAACCGACCGGGCCACGATATCGTTGACCACCACACCTACGCCTTCATGGGCGACGGCTGCATGATGGAAGGCATCTCCCACGAAGTCTGTTCGCTGGCCGGCACCATGAAGCTCGGCAAGCTGACCGCTTTCTACGATGACAACGGCATCTCCATCGACGGCCACGTCGAGGGCTGGTTCACCGACGACACCGCCAAGCGCTTTGAAGCCTACGGCTGGCACGTGGTGCGCGGCGTCGACGGTCACGACAGCGACGCCATCAAGGCGGCGATTGAAGAAGCCCGCCGCGTTAGCGACAAACCGTCGCTGCTGATGTGCAAAACCGTGATTGGCTTCGGTTCGCCGAACAAGGCCGGCACCCACGATTCCCACGGCGCACCGCTGGGCGAGGCCGAAGTGGCCGCCACCCGCGAACAGCTG
>NZ_JBXUFT010000003.1:0-346146 GCF_057180665.1 Serratia sp. Sp408 | reverse complement strand
GTGCCCACACAGATTGTCTGATAAATTGTTAAAGAGCATCGCCGGCGTTAAAACTCATCGGCGCGGGCTGCGTATACTACGCTTTTCGCCCTGAGAGTCAAGCGTTTATTTCGCTTTCGTCTCACTGGCTGGGTGGTTCGTCTTGCGTTTAAGCAGTCGTTGTTCCCGGTCAGTGGAGGCGCATTATAGGGAGTTCTCTGAAGGCCGCAACCCCTAATTTCAAAAAACTTTTCAAGCGCGGCTTTTTTCGACAAAAGTGATAAAAAAGGGTGTTTTTCCGCCAGTTTTTCAGCAAAACAGCCACTAAAGCCGGCTGACAGTAGAGTAAAATAACAATAACGATGTAAGCCAAGGATCCGCAGCCATGCAATTTAATGCTCAACAACGGGCCGCCCAACGTAATCTTTCTTATCTGTTAGCAGAAAAACTCGGTCAACAGATACTCGCGGGCGAATTTGCTGCGGGCAGTATCCTGCCCGGAGAGATGGAATTGGCAGAAGCCTTCGGCGTCAGCCGTACCGCAGTGCGAGAAGCGGTGAAGATATTGGCGGCGAAAGGCATGTTGTTGCCGCGCCCGCGTATTGGCACCCGCGTTATGCCGCAAAGCCAGTGGAACTTCCTCGACCAGGAGCTGCTCACCTGGTGGATGACACGGGAAAACTTTGATCAGGTCATGCAACACTTCCTGATTATGCGCACCTCGCTGGAACCACAGGCCTGCGCGTTGGCGGCAACCCACGCCAGCAAACAGCAAAAAGCGCAGTTAGAAATGCTGATGGCGGAAATGCGCGCGCTGCATGATGAATTCGATCGCGAACGCTGGATTCAGGTCGATACGCAATTCCACCAGCTTATTTATAAAGCCAGCGGTAATCCGTTTCTTACCTCCTTCGCCAACCTGTTCAGTTCGGTTTACCAAAGTTACTTCCGCGCCATTACCGGTAATGAGGTGATTAAGCTGCCACACCATCAGGCGATTGTGGATGCCATTCTGGCCGCTGATGGCAGCGCCGCGCTGGCTGCATGCCAAGTACTGTTAAGCGAGAAAGATCCTTCTTCTATATAGATAGAGGAAAACAACGTGCCGACAATCAACCAGGAACCGTAATGACAAAATCCGCGCGCAGTATGGCTGGGCTACCGTGGATCGCCGCCATGGCGTTCTTTATGCAGGCGTTGGACGCCACCATTCTTAACACCGCCTTGCCGGCGATAGCCCATAGTCTGGCGCGCTCACCGCTGGCAATGCAGTCGGCGGTCATCAGCTATACGTTAACCGTCGCGATGCTGATCCCGGTCAGCGGCTGGCTGGCAGACCGCTATGGCACCCGACGGGTGTTTATTATCGCCGTCTCGCTATTTACCCTGGGGTCATTGCTGTGCGCCCTGTCACCCAGCCTGAGTTTCCTGGTCATTTCGCGCATCGTGCAGGGCATTGGCGGCGCAATGATGATGCCAGTGGCACGGTTGGCGTTGTTGCGCGCCTACCCACGCAGTGAGCTGCTGCCGGTGCTCAACTTTGTCACCATGCCGGGGTTGATAGGGCCAATCCTCGGGCCGTTGCTCGGCGGCTGGCTGGTGACCTACGCCACCTGGCATTGGATTTTCCTGATCAACATTCCCATTGGTTTGCTCGGCATTCTGTACGCACGAAAATACATGCCGGATTTCACCACGCCGAAACGGCCATTTGATTTCGTCGGATTTATGCTGTTTGGACTTAGTCTGGTATTGATATCCACCGGACTGGAACTGTTCGGCGAGCGGGTAATGGCCAGCTATGTTTCGCTTGGCGTGCTGCTGAGCGGATTTGTCGTGCTATGGGGTTATATTGCGCACGCCCGTCGCCACACTCAGCCACTGATTGGTCTGGATCTGTTCAAGACTCGGACTTTTTCGGTCGGCATTGCCGGCAACGTGGCATCACGGCTCGGAACCGGCTGCGTGCCCTTCTTGATGCCGCTGATGTTACAGGTCGGTTTTGGCTATTCGGCGATTATTGCCGGCTGCATGATGGCGCCAACTGCCGTCGGTTCGCTGATGGCAAAATCCACCGTAACCCAGGTATTGCGCTGGTTTGGCTATCGTAAAACCCTGGTCGGCATAACCCTGGTTATCGGCGTGCTGATTGCCCAGTTCGCCCTGCAAAGCCCGGGGATGCCGTTATGGCTGATGATTGTGCCGTTATTCGTGCTCGGCATGGCAATGTCGACCCAGTTCACCGCGATGAATACCATCAGCCTGGCAGACCTGAATGACAGCAATGCCAGCTCCGGCAATAGCGTACTGGCGGTCACTCAGCAGCTATCGATCAGTTTTGGCATTGCGGTGAGCGCGGCGGTACTGCGTTTTTATGATTCGCTGTCGATCGGTACCATGATCGACCACTTCCACTATACCTTTATTACCATGGGCATCGTCACCATGGTATCGGCCTTTGTGTTCATGCTGTTACGCAAAAAGGACGGACGCAATCTGATTACCGGCAAAGAGAAGCGCGAACAACCGGCAAAGACGGTTGGCTAACGGCGGCCGACCGAGGCTCGCTCCACCAGCTCAGGCGTCAGCACCAGCACCTGGGCGTCACGCTCCGGGTTTTGCAGGCGATTGATTAACGCGTCAATCGCCAGTTCGCCCAACGAATCTTTCGGTTGATGAATGGTGCTCAACGGCGGTGCTAAATATTTCGCCAACTCGATATCGTCGTAGCCCATTACCGCCATGTCCTGCGGTACGCGTAGCCCGGCCTGGAACAAGGCCTGATAAACGCCAACCGCCACCGCATCGTTACCGGCAAAAACCGCATGCGGCGGAGTCTCCAGCGCCAATAGCTGCTGCATGGCGCGCACCCCGCCTTCAAATTCAAAGTCACAGTGCACTTCATAACCCGGCAGGATCGCCAAACCGGCACGCTGCATGGCCCGGCGATAGCCCTCCAGACGATGGCGAGCGGTGGTTTTATCCTGCGGCCCGGCAATGCAGGCAATATGGCAATAGCCGCGCGCAATCAGGTGATCGGTAGCCATTTCGCCACCCAGCAGCGAGTTATCCTGAATAATGTCGTTGGCGCCTTCAAACGGCGCCCAATCCATCATGACGATCGGCAGCGAAGGGTAGCGGCTCAGCGCATCCTGCGAAGGGCGATGGTTTTCGGTGCACATCAACAACAACCCGTCGACGCGTTTTTGCAGCAGGGTTTCCATGCTGCGATTCATACGCGCCGCGTCCTCTTCGGTATTGCACAGAATCAGGCTGTAGCCGCGCTCATAACAGCTTCGCTCTACCCCGCGCACCACCTCGGCGTAAAACGGGTTATTGCTGGCGGTCACCAGCATGCCGATGGTACGCGTCTGGTTGATCTTTAGACTGCGAGCCAGCGCGGAAGGCGCATAGTTGAGCCGTTCGACGGCCGCCATCACTTTGCTGCGCACGCTATCGCTGACAAAACGATTATTATTGATAACGTGCGAAACCGTGGAGGTTGAAACACCCGCCAGGCGAGCGACATCTTTCATGGTGGCCAAGGCATTTACCCCTGCTGCTGCAAGAAGGCGTCGATCTCGGCACGCCAGGGTACCGAAGGCTGCGCGCCCGGACGCGTAACGGCAATAGCCGCCGCCGCATGAGCGAACCGCACCGCCTGGTTCAGGGTCTGTCCTTCCAGCAACGCCGTCAACAGCGCGCCGTTGAAGGTATCGCCAGCGGCGATGGTGTCGACCGCCTTGACTCGAAAGCCCGGCACCAGCTTGCCGTCACCGTTTTCACTCAGCCACACGCCTCGGCTGCCAAGGGTGATCAACACCGTTTCGATGCCTTTAGCATGCAGCACGCTGGCAGCACGCGCCGCATCAGCATCATTATTGACAGCAATTCCGGTCAAACGCTGTGCTTCGGTCTCGTTGGGGGTAATCATGTCGATCATCGCCAACAGTTCATCCGGCAATTCCCGTGCCGGCGCCGGGTTGAGGATCACCCGGGTAGCGTGCTGTTTTGCCAGCCGCGCCGCAGCGATAACGCTTTCCAGCGGCGACTCAAGCTGCATCAGCAACGCCGCCGCGTCGATCACCGACTGCCGGTAACGTTCAAGATATTGCGGCGTGAGTGCCGCATTGGCGCCAGCATCGATGCCAATCACGTTCTCACCGTCACCGTTAACGAATATCAGCGCCACGCCGGTAGTACTGCCATCGATGGCTTCAACAGGCTGAGTATCAATCTGGTCGCCGGCCAACTGTTGGCGAATGCGTTCACCAATATCATCTGCGCCCACGCAGGCAATAAAGGCGATATCCGCGCCGCTGCGGCCGGCAGCAACTGCC
Source organism: Serratia sp. Sp408 (assembly GCF_057180665.1). Taxonomy (NCBI): domain Bacteria; kingdom Pseudomonadati; phylum Pseudomonadota; class Gammaproteobacteria; order Enterobacterales; family Yersiniaceae; genus Serratia; species Serratia sp. Sp408. Next base: position 341,827 of record NZ_JBXUFT010000003.1, on the reverse strand, counting down.
TGGTTGGCCCCCTTGCCGCCAAACGCCACTTTATACTGCTTCCCGATCACCGTTTCGCCCGGCCGGGGGAACTGGTCGACATTAAGGATATGGTCAGCATTGATGCTACCCAGAACCACCAGCTTTCCTGTTTCCATCGCATTGTTTCCTGCTTGCAGTGCGCGCCACCGACAACGCTCGTTCCGGCGGCACGCGATCACACTTATTGGGTGACCAGTTTCAGATCTACCGGGATAGTAGCCGGTACTTTCTCGCCTTTCAGTACTTTATCGGCGGTTTCGACGCCGATGACGCCGATCTGATCCGGACGCTGCGCCACGGTTGCCGCCAGTTTGCCACCTTCAACCGCTTTTACACCGTCGGCGGTGCCATCAAAGCCCACGACTACCACGTCGGTTTTACCGGCGGTCTGCAGTGCGCGTAGGGCACCCAGCGCCATTTCGTCATTCTGCGCGAACACCGCCTGAACCTGTGGATGTGCGGTCAGCAGGTTCTGCATTACGTTCAAGCCCTTGGTACGATCGAAATCGGCCGGCTGACTGGCCAACAGCGTGAATTTGTTCTGATCCAGCGACTGTTTGAAGCCTTCGCCTCGCTCACGCGCGGCAGAGGTGCCGGCAATCCCTTCCAGCTGAATCACCTTGGCGTCGGTCCCTACCTTCTTGGCGATAAAGTCACCGGCCATTTTGCCTCCCACGCGGTTATCCGAGGCAATGTGGCTGACCACCTCGCCTTTTGACGCCACGCGATCGAGCGTAATTACCGGGATTTTAGCCTGGTTGGCCATTTTGATGGCGTTGCCGACCGCATCGGAGTCGGTTGGGTTGATCAACAGCAGTTTCGGGTTCTGCACCATCAGATCCTGCACGTTGGCCAATTCCTTCGCCGGATTATTTTGTGAATCCAGCACCACCAGGTTGTAACCCAGCTTGTTGGCTTCCTGCTGCGCCCCCTCCTTCATTGAAACAAAGAACGGGTTGTTCAACGTCGATACCACCAGTGCAATGGTGTCTTTCGCCAGCGCATTCGCGCTCAGGGTGGCGCTCAGCGCAAAAGCTGAAGCCAGTACTGCCAGTTTTTTCATTTTCATGGTCGTGATTCCTGTAGGGGAGGTTACTTGTTACTTTTATTGTCTACCAGAACCGCCAGCAGTATGACTACCGCCTTCACGATCATTTGGTAGTAGGAAGAAACACCCAGCAAATTCAGTCCGTTATTCAAGAAACCAAGGATCAGCGCACCGATCAGCGTACCGACGATCCGTCCTTTACCGCCCGCCAGGCTGGTGCCACCCAGCACCACTGCGGCGATGGCGTCCAGTTCATAACCGGTACCGGCGGTCGGTTGCGCAGAGGAAAGGCGAGCAACTTCGATCACTCCGGCCAGCGCTGCCAACAGGCCGCACAACGAATAAACGATGATCTTGACGCGGTCGACGCTGATACCGGACAGACGGGTCGCCGCTTCGTTGCCACCCAGTGCGTAAATGTAGCGGCCCAGGCGGGTATGGTGCAGCATGTACCAGGCGGCAATAAACACGATGGCCATGATCCAGATCGGCGTCGGTACGCCCAGCGGACGGCCGATGCCGAACCAGCCGAAGGTATCCGCCACGTCGGTAAAACCGGTATTGATCGGGCTACCGTTGGTGTACACCATGGTCACCCCGCGCAGCAACAGCATCATGACCAGCGTGGCGATAAACGCCTGGACTTTGCCTTTGGCGACGATCACGCCAGTACAGGCGCCTACCGCAGCCCCCAGCGCCAACGCGGCGGCAACCGCCACCACGGCGTTGACTTCAAATCCGACGATCGACGCAGCAACCGCGCCGGTCAGAGCCAGCAATGACCCCACCGACAGATCGATGCCGGAGGTCAGAATAACCAGCGTCATGCCGACCGCCATAATGGCATTCACCGACGTCTGTTGCAGAATGTTGAACAGGTTGTTCACGGTGAAGAAGTTCGGACTCATGGTTGAAACCACGGCGATCAGCACCAGCAGCGCAATCAGCGACTTCTGTTCTAACAGCCATTCTTTACTGAACCAGCGCTTAGCTGCGATAGTCTGGGAACTCATATCTGATTACTCCTGCTTTACGCCGTATTGCTTGCCGACGGCCGCAGCCATCAACGCTTCCTGAGTAGCCTGCTCAATCGGGAATTCCCCGCTGAGGTGGCCTTCATGCATCACCAGTACGCGATCGCTCATCCCCAGCACTTCCGGCATTTCGGAAGACACCAAAATGATACTGAGCCCTTCCTGTTTAAACTGGTTGATCAACTGGTAGATTTCTTTCTTGGCTCCGACGTCGACGCCGCGCGTCGGTTCATCAAGGATCAATACCTTCGGCCGGGTCATCAGCCCACGGGCGATCGCCACTTTCTGTTGGTTGCCACCGGAAAGCAGGCCGATGGGCTGATCCATTGAAGGGGTTTTTACATTGAACAAACGAATGAAGTCCCCGACAGCCAGCCGTTCTTCCGCATGCTTAAGCCCACCGCCGGCGCGGCTGAAATAACGCAGGGCGGTCAGCGACATGTTTTCCTTCACCGACATGCCCAATACCAGTCCGTCACGCTTACGGTCTTCCGAAATGTAGACGATGCCGTTGGCCAGACCGTCCTGTGGGGAATGGGGGTTCACCTCGCGGCCGTCCAGGGTGACACTCCCGCTGCGGCGCGCGGCGGCGCCGTAAAGGATCTTCATCAGCTCGGTGCGCCCGGCGCCCATCAATCCGGATACGCCCAGGATTTCGCCCTGGTAGAGATCGAAACTGACGTCATGTACCCCGGAGCCGGAAAGATGGCTGACCTGCAAACGTTTTTTACCACGCGGCAAATTCAGGCGTGGGTACTGCTCTTCCAGTTTGCGGCCGACCATCATTTCGATCAGCGAGTCTTCGTGCAGTTCGCTGACCGGACGTTCGGCAATAAACTGTCCGTCGCGGAACACCGTGACGTCATCGCAGATTTCAAATATCTCTTTCAGGCGGTGCGAGATGTAAACAATGCCGCGCCCTTGCGCTTTCAGTTCGTTGATCACCTTAAATAAAGAGGCGGTTTCGGTGTCGGTCAGCGCATCGGTCGGCTCATCCATAATGATCACTTTCGACTCGAAGCTCAGCACCTTGGCAATTTCCACCATCTGCTGATCGCCGATCGACAGCTCGCCCACCAGCCGGTGGCTGCTGTAACGCAGGTTGAGCCGCGCCAACAGTTTGTCGGCTTCGGCGTACATGCGCGGCCAGTCGATACGGCCAAAGCGGTTGACGAACTCGCGGCCAAGAAAGATGTTTTCTGCAATCGTCAGCTGCGGGATCAGGTTCAATTCCTGATGGATAATGCCGATGCCGGCGTCCTGCGAGTCTTTTGGACCGTTAAATGCCACCTCTTTGCCGAGAAAATGCTGGCTGCCGGCGTCTTTACTGTAGATACCGGTCAGCACTTTCATCATGGTGGATTTGCCAGCGCCGTTTTCGCCCACCAGCGCCATCACCCTGCCGGGATACACGCTAAGCGCCGCGCCGGACAGCGCTTTCACCCCGGGGAAGGCTTTATCAATCCCTTTCAGTTGCAATAAAGGTTGCATAAATGCCTCAGAAAGTTACGCCGGCGCACAGGATCACATTCGCGTACGGCGAGCATTCGCCACTGCGGATCACCGCACGACTGTGTTCGGTTTGCGCCTTGAATTCAGCGTGGCTGATGTAACGCACGCTGACGGTGTTGCCCTGCGCCTGACCCAGCTGCGCCAGTTGCGCCAACAGCGCCTCATGGAGCGACGGGTTCTGCTTGACGATTTCCTCCGCCAGCAGAGCACTTTCGACCTGCATTTCCTGCGTTACCGTTGCCAACACCTGCAAAAACGTCGGTACGCCTTGCGTCAGCGCCAGATCGATGCGCGGTGTCGCAGCCGGAATCGGCAATCCGGCATCGCAAAGGGTTATCTGGTCGGTATGACCCAACCGCGCCACCAGCGCAGAAATGTCAGAATTGAGTAGCAGACCTTTTTTCATTTATCACTCCACGTCACTTCGTGAGCGAAACGTTTCGCTCGCCATAGAGTGTAAAAAATCGGCAGGGGAAGGCAACGGCGGAAAGCGGGAAATGTGATCACCATCGAAACGTTTCGATCACGTTAGGCAAACGGCACAAATAAAAAAGGCTCTGCACGATGGCAGAGCCTGATTGAACCCCGGCGAAATCAGATCTCGACCTGGGTACCCAGTTCGATCACCCGATTCGGCGGTATTTCGAACTGATCCGGTGCGCGCAGCGCATTGCGGCTCAGCGCGATGAACAATTTTCCGCGCAGGAACAGATACCACGGGCGCTTGGTGAGGATCAGCGACTCGTGCGACATAAAGAATGACGTTTCCATCATGCGGCACGGTAACCCTTCCAGCCCGCAGCGGTGGAAAACCTCCTCCACGTTCGGCGTTTCACGCCAGCCGTAGCTCGCCACCACACGCCAGAAGCTTGGCGACAGCTGTTCAATGGTCACCCGACGCACGTTGTGCACATAGGGCGCGTCTTCGGTGCGCAGCGTCAGCAGCACAACCCGTTCATGCAACACTTTGTTGTGCTTGAGGTTATGCAGCAGGGCAAACGGAATCACGTTAATCGCCCGCGACATAAATACGGCGGTGCCCGGAACGCGTACCGGTGGCGATTTCTCCAGCGATGCGATCAGCGCCTCCAGTGAGTTGCCATGTTCGTGCATTCGGCGCAGCAGGCGGAAACGCTCGCTCTTCCAGGTGGTCATTACGATAAACATCACCAGCCCGATGGTCAGCGGCAACCAACCGCCAGAGAACAGTTTCAACGCATTGGCGGAAAACATCGGCACGTCAATAAATAGCAGGATGGCTAAAATGCCGACGGCCAAAAAGCGGTTCCAGTGCCAGTTCTTGATCGCCACCGAGGTCACCAGAATGCTGGTCAGCACCATGGTGCCAGTGACGGCGATGCCGTAGGCCGCCGCCAGGTTGCTGGAATGCTCAAAACCGAGGATCACCAGCACGACCGCGATATACAGCATCCAGTTCACCACCGGAATGTAGATCTGGCCTGACTCCATTTCCGAAGTATGGATAATGCGCATCGGTGACAGATACCCCAAACGCACCGCCTGACGCGTCAGGGAAAACACGCCGGAAATCACCGCCTGCGAGGCGATAACCGTGGCCAGCGTCGCCAGTATCAGCAACGGAACCAGTGCCCAATCAGGCGCCAGCAGGAAGAATGGGTTTTTAATCGCTTCGGGATCCTTCAGCAACAGCGCGCCCTGGCCAAAATAGTTCAGCACCAGTGACGGCAATACCACGGTAAACCAGGCCAGGCGAATCGGGAACTTGCCGAAGTGGCCCATATCGGCGTACAGCGCTTCCACACCGGTGATCGCCAGCACCACCGCGCCCAGCGCGAAGAATGAGACTTTTTTGTATTCAAGGAAGAAATTCAGCGCCCAGCTTGGGTTCAGCGCTTGCAACACCTCTGGATTGGCGATGATGCTGCGTACGCCCAACACCGCCAGCGTCAGGAACCAGACCAGCATCACCGGCGCGAACAGCTTGCCGACGCTGCCAGTGCCGTGTTTCTGGATGACAAACAGCAGGGTCAGTACCAGTATCGATAGCGGGACAATAAAGGGATCCAGCGACGGCGCGGCGATTTCCAGCCCTTCAATGGCCGACATCACCGAGATAGCCGGGGTGATCACCACCTCGCCATAAAAGAAGCTGCCGCCGATCAGACCGAGGATCACCAGTACGGCGGTCGAACGCGCGGTGGTATTGCGCCCGGCCAACGACATCAGGGTCAAGATGCCGCCTTCGCCGGCGTTGTCTGCGCGCATTACATACGTCAGATACTTCAGTGAGACGATGATCACCAGCATCCAGAAAATCAGCGACAAAAAGCCAAAGACCACATCGGGTCGGACATCAAAACCATAATGGCCAGAGAAACACTCTCTGAGGGTATAAAGCGGGCTGGTGCCAATATCACCGTATACCACGCCGATGGCCGCCAGGGTTACTGCGGATAGGGACTGCTTGCGTTCTGTGCTCATATGCGTTTCTTTAACTAGAACAACCGTTAGCGATGCATCCGCATCAACCAGGGATACGGGCTCTAAGATCCGTTACGTCCACCAAAAGGCGCACAGTATGCACGAATTATCCTGCTTGCCTACCCTTTAATATGCCGCGAAAAAATCACAAAATGTGAGTAGGCAACCTTTTTGATAATAGAAAAATTTTACTAATCAACAAGCTATACCATTAAAAATAATGGTGGTTTATTATCGGCTTCTCGAACAATATTGGCTAACTCTCGGACAACGCGGCAAAATTATGGCGTCTTCATCATTATTGGCAGAACGAATTTCCCGTCTCAGCAGCGCGCTGGAGAGCGGCCTTTATGAGCGACAGGAGGCAATTCGGCTATGCCTGCTGGCGGCCTTGAGCGGCGAGAGCGTATTTTTGCTTGGTCCGCCGGGTATCGCGAAAAGCCTGATCGCCCGCCGCCTGAAGTTTGCCTTTCGCAGCGCCCGTTCGTTCGAATATTTAATGACGCGCTTCTCCACGCCGGAGGAAGTGTTCGGTCCACTGTCGATTCAAGCGCTGAAAGACGAAGGGCGCTATCAACGTCTGACCGCCGGTTACCTGCCGGAAGCGGAAATCGTGTTTCTCGATGAAATATGGAAGGCCGGGCCGGCGATCCTCAATACCTTGTTGACCGCCATCAACGAACGCCGCTTTCGCAACGGCAACAGCGAAGAGCCGATCCCGCTGCGCCTGCTGGTTACCGCATCGAATGAGCTGCCAGAGGCCGACAGCAGCCTGGAAGCGTTGTATGACCGCATGCTGATCCGTCTGTGGCTGGACAAAGTGCAAGACAAGCAGAATTTCCGCGCACTGTTGACCAGTCGACAAAACGACAGCGACAACCCGGTGCCCGACGCGCTGAGCGTCAGTGATGAAGAGTTTTACCAGTGGCAGGCGCAGATTGACAGCGTCGCGCTGCCGGAAGGCTGTTTTGATCTGATTTTCCAGCTGCGCCAGCGGCTGGACGCATTGGAACAGGCGCCCTACGTCTCCGACCGCCGCTGGAAAAAAGCGCTGCGCCTGTTGCAGGCCTGCGCCTTTTTCAGCGGTCGAGACGCCATTGCGCCAATCGATCTGATGCTGCTGAAAGACTGCCTGTGGCACGATATGACTTCGTTGAAGCTGATCCAGCAGCAAATCGACCAGTTGCTGACCGAACAGGCTTATCAACAACAGCCTTTGCTGATCCAGCTTCAGCAAATCCATACCCGCTGGATGCAGCACCAGCAACAGCAAAGCGATCGCCAGGCTATCAGTCTGGTGAAAAAGGGCGGCATGTTCAGCCGCAAACCGCAATATGCCTTGGCCACGCCGCTGAGCGGCACCACTTTGACGCTGCTGTTGCAAAAACCGCTGCAACTGCATGATATACAAGTCAACCACCTCAGCATCGACATTAGCGCGCTGGAAAGCTGGCTGCAAAAGGGCGGCGACGTGCGTGCCAAGCTGAACGGCATCGGCTTTGCCCAGCAAATCGATCTGCAGGTTGATGAACAATTGCACCTGGCAGTGCTCGACGTCAGCCGCCAGCCCTCACTGCTGGCATTGCCCGGCAAACAGACCAGCGCCACACCGCCGGAGCTGCTGGAGCAAATGGAAACGCTAACGCAACGGTTGGCCGAACAGCGCCGGTTGTTCAGTCAGCATCAGCCGTGCCTGTTTACCGCCGCGGCTGGGCTGGCGAAGATTGAGGCCAGTCTGTTGCAGGTTGCCGAGCAAATCAAACAGCAGCACCAGCAGATGCGCGGCCAATAACCATGCTCAGTCTGGAAACGCTCGATCTGTTGCTGGCGATCACCGAAGGCGAACTGATCGAAGAGATGATCGTCGCCATGCTGGCGGCACCGCAACTGTCGGTGTTTTTCAAAAAATTCCCGGCGATTCGTCGCGCGCTGGATCGCGATTTGCCACGCTGGAAGTTGCAGTTGAAAGAACGGATCCATGAAGCCATGGTCCCCCCGGCGCTGGCGCAGGAGTTCTATCGTTATCAACAGTGCCAACTGGAAAACAATAGCCAGTTTTACCATAACCTCAACGATACGCTGGATCTGCTACGCCAGCTGGTATCGCCGTTTTACGAACAGGCGCGCAAGCTGGTGGATACCGCCGATTTGCCTAACCATCCGCTCGACGACAGTTTTCAGACGCTGTTCCTGCAACGCTGGCGTATCAGTCTGACGCTGCAAGCCACCATGCTGCACCACCAGTTGCTGGAGCAGGAGCGCGAACAGTTGATGGCCGAACTGCAGGAGCGTCTGGCATTAAGCGGGGCGCTGGAGCCGGTGTTGGCGGAAAACGACACCGCCGCTGGACGCCTGTGGGACATGAGCAAAGGGCAATTGCAACGCGGTGATTATCAGCGGCTGGTGGAATACGGCAACTTCCTGCAAACGCAGCCGGAATTGAAAAAACTGGCACAGCAGCTGGGCCGCAGTTATGAAGCCAAAGCGGTGCCGCAGCAGGACGCGGTACCGGAACCGTTTCGCGTGCTGGTACAGGTACCGGCTACCCTGCCGGAAGAAGTGAACGGCGTGCACCAGAGCGACGATATCCTGCGCTTGCTGCCCGCCGAGCTGGCAACGCTGGGCATCGACGAGCTGGAGTTCGAGTTTTATCGCCGCCTGCTGGAAAAGCGCCTGCTGAGTTACCGCCTGCAGGGTGACGCCTGGCAGGAAAAGGTGGTGGTACGTCAGGTTACGCATCAGCAACAGGATCGGCAGCCGCGCGGGCCGTTTATCGTCTGCGTCGATACTTCCGGCTCGATGGGCGGTTTCAACGAACAGTGCGCCAAGGCGTTTTGCCTGGCCTTGCTGCGCATCGCGCTGGCGGACAATCGGCGCTGCTATATCATGCTGTTTGCCAACCAGATTGTGCATTATGAACTCACCGCTGCCAGCGGCATTGAACAAGCGGTGCGTTTCCTCGGACAACATTTTCGCGGCGGTACCGATTTGGCGGCCTGCCTGAGCGCAACGGCGGGGAAGATGGCAGAAAGCGGCTGGTTTGACGCCGACGCGGTGATCATTTCCGACTTTATTGCTCAACGGTTGCCTGAAGAGGTAATAAAGAAGGTGAAGCAACAACAACAAAGCCACCAGCAACGTTTCCATGCGGTGGCGATGTCAGCGTATGGCAAACCCGGCATTATGCGCATCTTCGATCATATCTGGCGCTTTGATACCGGATTAAAAAGCCGTTTGATGCGCCGCTGGCGACGCTGAGACTTACAGTATTCCTTCAACCGCGTCGCGCAGTTCCGGCGACCACACGCCACATTGCACCTGGCCGATATGCGACAGTTGCAGCAACAACATCACCAGACGTGACTGACCGATACCGCCACCAATGGTCTGCGGCATTTCACCGCGCAGCAGTGACTGATGCCATTCCAACGCCAGGCGTTCGCCGTCCCCGGTCTGCGCCAGCTGACGTTTAAGCGCTTCGGCATCGACGCGGATGCCCATTGAGGAAATCTCGAACGCGTCTTGCAGCACCGGGTTCCACACCACGATATCGCCGTTCAGCCCGGCCAGTCCATCCGCCGTCGGCGTGGTCCAGTCATCATAATCCGGCGCGCGAACATCGTGCGATTTGCCGTGCGATAATGCGCCGCCAATGCCGATCAGGAATACCGCGCCCAGTTCTTTGGCTATCGCGCGTTCGCGCCCTTTGGCATCCAGCTGTGGGAAACGCTGCAACAGGGTTTCGCTGTGCACAAAGTGGATCTGTTCCGGCAGGAACGGCGTCAGGCCATATTCACGACTTACCGCCGCTTCCGTTTCCTTTATTGCCGCATAAATGTGACGTACGGTGCCTTGCAGGTAATCCAGGTTACGTTGACCGTCGCCCATCACCCGTTCCCAATCCCACTGATCGACATACACCGAGTGGATGGCGCTCAGGCGATCTTCATCCGGTCGTAGCGCTTTCATATGGGTATATACGCCTTCGCCGGCGCTAAAATCATGACTGCCAAGGGTTTTTCGTTTCCATTTGGCCAGTGAGTGCACCACTTCAAAGCTGGCGTCCGGCAACGCCTTGACCTTGACCTGCACCGCTTTTTCACTGCCGGAAAGGTTGTCCTGCGTGCCATCACCCAGACGGCTAAGGATCGGTGCCTGTACTTCGATCAGACCCAGCTGCTGTTCAAGCTGGCGTGAGAAGAAGGATTTGACGAAGCTGATTTGCTGTTGTTTTTGGATAAACTGTTTTTTCATTGCCGTTACTCTCGAAATCTGTCTCTGTTGCTAACGATTAAGCAACACATACGGCACCATATTCAATAACCAGCAAACAATATTGCCTTTTCACTTTTAATCGCGCATTTTTAGGCGATGATAATTCCATAAACAATAATCAACGGGGGATTAAATGGCAGAAATTTATCAGATCGATAATCTCGATCGCGGCATCCTCAACGCCTTGATGGCCAATGCGCGTACGCCGTATGCCGAACTGGCGAAAACCTTTGCCGTCAGCCCCGGCACCATCCACGTGCGGGTAGAGAAAATGAAGCAGGCGGGGATCATTACCGGCGCGCGGGTCGACGTGAACCCAAAACAGCTGGGTTATGACGTCTGCTGTTTTATCGGCATTATATTAAAGAGCGCCAAAGACTATCCGTCCGCATTGCAAAAACTCGAAAGCCTGGAGGAAGTGGTCGAGGCGTACTACACCACCGGCCACTACAGTGTGTTCATCAAAGTAATGTGTCGCTCAATTGACGCGCTGCAACAGGTACTTATCAACAAGATCCAGACGATTGATGAGATCCAGTCGACGGAGACGCTGATCTCGCTGCAAAACCCCATCATGCGTACCATCAAGCCGTAGCGCATAATTTACTATACCCATATTATCCACAGGTAGATCCCAGCCGTTTCACAGCGTACAATGCTGCCTCTTTGGCAAGGTTGGGATCATTCATTCATGGCAGACATTACGCTGATCAGTGGCAGTACGCTTGGTAGTGCTGAATATGTAGCTGAACATTTGGCTGAAAAACTGGAAGAAGCCGGTTTTTCAACCGACATGCTGCATGGGCCTGAGCTGGATGAATTAACGTTGTCCGGTCGTTGGCTGGTGGTGACCTCAACCCACGGCGCCGGGGAGTTGCCGGATAACCTGCAACCGCTGTTGGAACAGATCGGCGAACGTCAGCCCGATCTGTCCCGCGTGCAATTTGGTGCCGTCGGTTTGGGTAGCTCCGAATACGACACCTTCTGCGGTGCGATCGTCCAGATCGACGATCTTTTACAGGCCCGCGGTGCCAAAAGGATCGGTGATCGTCTCGAGATCGACGTCACCAAACATGAAATTCCCGAGGATCCGGCAGAAGAATGGGTCAAGAATTGGATTAATTTACTCTAATTCGTACAAAGATCGCGCTAACGATTGTGTATAACTATGCTTAAAAGCAGGGTAAAACCGGTAGTTATCCAACTAACAACCGCAGTACGCTTTTCATGCTGTGCATAAGTCGCCATTTAGATCCCAGCTTATCAGCCGCAGGATCACCGATCATTCACAGCTAACGATCCTCCTTAATGCGCTGATCTTCATGGTGAATAATCGGTTATCCACAGAGGATCGCGATCCTAATAAGAGATCTAATAAAGAGATCTTTAAATAAAAAAGATCTTCTTTTAATTACCGACGATCCGCACCACTTGGTCGATCGTCTAAACTTGAGTAGAATCCCCACCCCGGGCAAATAACGGTCGTTGGCAATACGGCGAGGTGCAGTTCCATGTTTTATCCAGATCAATTTGACGTCATCATCATCGGTGGTGGCCATGCAGGTACCGAAGCCGCCATGGCTGCGGCACGCATGGGACGTCAGACGTTATTACTGACGCACAATATCGATACGCTGGGGCAAATGTCTTGCAACCCGGCGATTGGCGGTATTGGCAAGGGGCATCTGGTAAAGGAAATTGATGCACTTGGCGGCCTGATGGCAACGGCGATCGACCATGCCGGTATTCAGTTTAGGATACTAAACGCCAGCAAAGGGCCAGCGGTTCGCGCTACTCGGGCACAGGCCGATCGCGTGTTATATCGCCAGGCGGTTCGCAGCGCACTGGAAAACCAGCCGAATCTGACTCTCTTCCAACAACCGGTTGAGGATCTGATTGTCGAAAACGATCGGGTGGTCGGCGCCGTTACTCAAATGGGCCTCAAGTTCCGTGCCAAGGCGGTGGTGCTTACCGTGGGGACCTTCCTGGACGGAAAGATCCACATCGGGCTGGAAAATTACAGCGGTGGACGAGCCGGCGATCCGCCATCCATTTCGCTGTCACAGCGTCTGCGTGAACTGCCGCTACGGGTCAATCGCCTGAAGACCGGTACGCCACCGCGTATTGACGCCCGCACCATTGATTTCAGCGTATTGGCTGAACAGCACGGCGATACGCCGATGCCGGTGTTCTCGTTCATGGGCAATGCCAGCCAGCATCCGCGGCAGGTACCGTGCTATATCACGCATACCAATGAAAAAACCCATGACGTGATCCGTAACAACCTCGATCGTAGCCCGATGTATGCCGGGATCATCGAAGGGATCGGCCCACGTTACTGCCCGTCGATCGAAGACAAGGTCATGCGCTTTGCCGATCGTAACGCGCACCAGATCTTCCTCGAGCCAGAAGGCTTGACCAGCAACGAAGTTTATCCAAACGGTATTTCCACCAGTCTGCCGTTCGATGTGCAGATGCAAATCGTCCGCTCGATGGAAGGCATGCAAAACGCGCGTATCGTGCGTCCCGGTTACGCCATTGAGTACGACTTCTTCGATCCGCGCGATCTGAAGCCAACGCTGGAAAGCAAATTCATTCAAGGTCTGTTCTTCGCCGGACAGATCAACGGCACCACCGGTTATGAAGAAGCCGCAGCCCAGGGCTTACTGGCCGGTTTGAACGCTGGCCGTTATGCCGTTGATGACGAAGGTTGGTCGCCACGCCGCGATCAGGCTTATCTCGGGGTGCTGGTGGACGATCTGAGCACTCTCGGCACCAAAGAGCCGTACCGCATGTTCACTTCACGTGCGGAATACCGCCTGATGCTGCGTGAAGACAACGCCGATCTGCGTCTGACGGAAAAAGGCCGCGAACTGGGCCTGGTGGACGACGTTCGCTGGGCGCGCTACAGCGAGAAGCTGGAACTGATCGAACGCGAACGTCAGCGTCTGCGTGACGTTTGGGTACATCCGCATTCTGACAACGTCGCGCAGGTGAACAGCCTGCTGAAGGCACCGCTGTCACGTGAAGCCAATGGCGAAGAGCTGCTGCGCCGACCGGAAATGGACTACGCCCAGCTGACCGCCGTTGACGCCTTCGCGCCGCCGTTGACCGATACCCAGGCCGCCGAGCAGGTGGAAATCCAGGTAAAATACGAAGGTTACATCGCTCGCCAGCAAGACGAGATCGACAAGCAGCAGCGCAATGAAAATACCGTATTGCCGCTGGATCTGGATTATCGTCAGGTTTCCGGTTTGTCGAACGAAGTGATCGCCAAGCTGAATGACCACAAGCCAAACTCGATCGGCCAGGCTTCACGCATCTCAGGCATTACGCCGGCGGCGATATCCATTCTTTTGGTGTGGTTGAAAAAACAGGGTTTGTTGCGCCGCAGCGCATAAATCGACGTTTTCAGCGGTCGTTTGCCTAACGGATGTACAAACGGCCGCTGACATCACTTGCAGCCTGAACTATCATAGTCGCCTCGTTTGGTCAGCCCGGTTTGCTGACTGCATCGCGCCCCGTCAGAGGATTCCGTTGTGGACAAAAAGTTAGACTCGCTGCTCGCGGCGGCCGGAATTTCGCTTCCCGATCGTCAAAAACAGCAGCTGCTCGGGTATGTCGGCATGCTGGACAAGTGGAACAAAGCCTACAACCTGACGTCGGTGCGCGATCCGCAACAAATGCTGATTCGCCATATTCTCGACAGCATCGTGGTTAATCCGCATCTTGCAGGTATGCGTTTTATTGACGTTGGCACCGGCCCAGGATTGCCCGGCATTCCGTTGGCCATCGTTCGTCCTGATGCGCACTTCACCCTGCTCGATAGCCTGGGCAAGCGCGTACGCTTCCTGCGTCAGGTTCAGCATGAACTAGGGTTGAACAATATCGAACCGGTACAAAGCCGCGTAGAGGCCTTTGTGGCCGAGCCACCGTTTGACGGTGTCATCAGCCGTGCGTTTGCTTCATTGCAGGATATGCTGGCCTGGTGTCACCATTTGCCTGCGAAAGGGCAGGGGCGTTTTTATGCGTTGAAAGGCGTTCGTCCTGATGAGGAGCTGGCTCAGTTGCCCGCAGGCATCGAGCTTGAAACTGTCGTTCGATTACAGGTGCCGGAGCTGGAAGGGGAACGTCATTTGGTGGTACTTAAGGCCAACTAAGTTTGTTTTTGATCAAAGCGACGTCTGATTGTTTGAGGATTACTCGAATAACTTAGCATGCTAATTAATTGCCTGCTTTTTTTAGTTAATTTACTTTTTATTAACACAAAAGCCGCAGCTAATTCGCGACAATAGCGTAATTGCAGTAGGAAATAGTTTCGTTAGCAACCATGCGTACAGGTTTTGTATTTGTCGGTCATGTTACGTGATGGTTGCAATATCCCCTCGGATAATGTCAATAAAATGTTTTTGTCGAGTGGAAAGGGTGTTTTCGAACGGTTAACATGTAATGGTTTGATTTATAATATTTTTATTTCGCCCGATTAGCTAAAGACCGTGGTGTTGCCAATGGTCTATAAAATAGCACTGGTCATTATTGTGATCGGGGGCACGTTTCGTAGCGCAAAGCTGGAATAATCAGACAATTAAATCGATGAGATTATTCCGACCGTTTTCTTGTGAAAATAGCCCTAAATGGGGAAAATTAAATAATTGTTCACCTTTTCGCTACTTATCGATTGAATTCGTTGGTGTGCCCCGTATAATTTGCTCGTTTTTTGCTGCTTGACTCAAAACGGCAAAGGCAGTTTTATACGTCACTCAGCATACCCCTTCCGGGGTACGGAGAGAACAAACGTCATGTCTGTGTCCCTTTACAGCGGGAAAGTTGCACGCAAACTGCTTTTTGTGCAGTTGATGACTTTTGTTCTGATCAGCGCTGCTTTCGGCCTTAAAAATCTGGAATGGAGCGGTTCGGCATTGGCGGGCGGTCTTGCTGCCTGGTTGCCAAATGCCATGTTTATGCTGTTTGCCTTGCGCCATCAGGCGCAAACGCCGGCGCCCGGTCGGGTCGCCTGGTCGTTCGCCATCGGCGAGGGGCTAAAGGTCATGATCACCATCGTTTTGTTGATCGTGGCGCTGGGGGTGTTCAAAGCGGCGTTTGTTCCGCTTGGCCTGACCTATTTAGCGGTGTTGGTGGTGCAGATAGTGGCACCCGCCGTGTTGAACAGTTACCGAAATTAACTCAATAAAGGTAGAGGCATCATGTCTGCAGAGGGATACAACAGTCCACAGGAGTATATCGGTCACCACCTGACGCAGCTTCAGGTCGGGACTGGGTTTTGGTCGATTAACCTCGACTCGATGTTTTTCTCCGTTGTCCTCGGGGTACTGTTCCTGGTGGTTTTCCGTCGGGTTGCCAAAAACGCCACCAGCGGCGTGCCGGGCAAACTGCAAACCGCAGTGGAACTGATCGTCGGGTTTGTCGATAGCAGCGTCAAGGATATGTATCACGGCAAGAGCAAGGTGATTGCTCCGCTGGCGCTGACCGTGTTCGTCTGGGTGTTCCTAATGAACCTGATGGACCTGATCCCGGTAGACTTCCTGCCGTACATCGGTACTCACCTCGGTCTGCCTGCGCTGCGCGTGGTGCCAACCGCTGACGTGAACGTTACCCTGTCGATGGCGTTGGGCGTGTTTATTCTGATCTTGTTCTACAGCATCAAAATGAAAGGCGTTGGTGGGTTCGTCAAAGAGTTGACCATGCAGCCGTTCAACCACCCTGTATTCATTCCAATCAACCTGATTCTGGAAGGTGTCAGCCTGCTGTCCAAACCTGTTTCACTGGGTCTGCGACTGTTCGGCAACATGTATGCGGGTGAGTTGATCTTCATCCTGATTGCCGGCCTGTTGCCGTGGTGGTCACAGTGGGTCCTGAGCTTGCCTTGGGCTATCTTCCACATCCTGATCATTACGCTTCAAGCCTTTATTTTCATGGTTCTGACGATTGTCTATCTGTCGATGGCATCTGAAGAGCACTGATTTTCTTAAAACACTTGCACTTTTAAACTGAAACAAACTGGAGACTGTCATGGAAAACCTGAGTATGGATCTGCTGTACATGGCTGCCGCTGTGATGATGGGTTTAGCGGCAATCGGTGCTGCGATCGGTATCGGCATCCTGGGTGGTAAATTCTTGGAAGGCGCTGCACGTCAGCCTGACCTGATTCCTCTGCTGCGTACACAGTTCTTTATCGTTATGGGTCTGGTTGACGCCATCCCGATGATCGCTGTTGGTCTGGGTCTGTACGTGATGTTTGCTGTCGCGTAAGCAGAGAACCTCTCTGCGACTAACCACACTATTTAACTTTAAAAGAGGCATTGTGCTGTGAATCTTAACGCAACAATCCTCGGCCAGGCCATCGCGTTCGTCCTGTTTGTCTGGTTCTGTATGAAGTATGTATGGCCGCCAATTATGGCTGCCATCGAGAAGCGTCAGAAAGAAATTGCTGACGGTCTCGCTTCTGCAGAACGCGCCAAAAAAGATTTGGACTTAGCGCAAGCCAACGCGACCGACCAGCTGAAAACTGCCAAAGCAGAAGCTCAGGTGATCATCGAGCAAGCAAAAAAACGCAAAGCTCAGATCATGGATGAAGCGAAAGCCGAAGCCGAGCAGGAACGTAACAAAATCGTGGCGCAGGCTCAGGCTGAGATCGAAGCCGAACGTAAGCGCGCTCGTGAAGAGTTGCGTAAGCAAGTCGCGATGCTGGCAATTGCCGGCGCCGAGAAAATCATCGAACGTTCCGTGGATGAAGCTGCTAACAGCGACATCGTTGATAAACTGGTCGCTGAACTGTAAGGAGGGAGGGGCTGATGTCTGAATTTGTTACTGTAGCTCGCCCCTACGCCAAAGCAGCTTTTGACTTTGCCGTTGAGCATCAAAGCGTAGAACGCTGGCAGCAAATGCTGGCGTTTGCGGCTGTCGTCACCCAAAACGAACAGATTTCCGAATTGCTGTCTGGCGCGGTTGCGCCAGAAACGCTGTCGAAAACGTTCATTGCGGTTTGCGGCGATCAACTCGACGAAAATGGCCAGAACTTTATCCGCGTAATGGCCGAAAATGGACGTTTACTGGTTCTTCCAGCGGTTTTGCAGCAGTTCATCGAACTGCGCGCAGCGCTGGAGTCTACCGTCGAAGTCGAGGTGCTCTCTTCGAGCGCACTGAATGACCAACAGCAGGCCAAAATTGCCGCTGCGATGGAAAAACGTCTGTCACGCAAAGTTAAGCTGAATTGCAAAATTGACAAGTCTGTACTGGCCGGCGTAATTATCCGCGCTGGTGATATGGTGATTGATGGCAGCGTTCGCGGTCGTCTTGAACGCCTGGCAGACGTCTTGCAGTCTTAAGGGGACTGGAGCATGCAACTGAATTCCACCGAAATCAGCGAACTGATCAAGCAGCGCATTGCTCAGTTCAATGTGGTGAGCGAAGCTCACAATGAAGGTACTATCGTTTCCGTCAGCGACGGAATCATCCGCGTACACGGTCTGGCCGACGTAATGCAGGGCGAGATGATCGCACTGCCAGGCAACCGTTATGCAATCGCATTGAACCTGGAGCGCGACTCCGTAGGTGCCGTGGTCATGGGTCCGTATGCGGATCTGGCCGAAGGCATGAAGGTAAAATGCACCGGCCGTATTCTGGAAGTGCCGGTCGGCCGTGGCCTGCTGGGCCGTGTGGTCAACACCCTGGGCGCGCCTATCGACGGCAAGGGCCCGGTTGAACACGACGGCTTCTCTCCGGTTGAAACCATCGCGCCGGGCGTTATCGAGCGTCAGTCGGTCGATCAGCCGGTTCAGACCGGTTACAAATCCGTTGATGCCATGATTCCAATCGGCCGTGGCCAGCGTGAGCTGGTGATCGGCGACCGTCAGACCGGTAAAACCGCGCTGGCGATCGATGCCATCATCAACCAACGTGATTCCGGCATCAAATGCGTTTACGTCGCCATCGGCCAGAAAGCCTCCACCATCGCTAACGTGGTGCGCAAGCTGGAAGAACACGGCGCGCTGGCCAACACCATCGTGGTGGTCGCTACCGCATCTGAATCCGCAGCGCTGCAATACCTGGCTCCGTATGCCGGTTGCGCAATGGGTGAATACTTCCGTGACCGTGGCGAAGACGCACTGATCGTTTATGACGATCTGTCCAAGCAGGCGGTTGCCTATCGTCAGATTTCCCTGCTGCTTCGTCGTCCGCCAGGTCGTGAAGCTTACCCAGGTGACGTTTTCTATCTCCACTCTCGTCTGCTGGAGCGTGCTGCGCGTGTTAACGCCGAGTACGTTGAAGCCTTTACCAAAGGCGAAGTGAAAGGGAAAACCGGTTCTCTGACCGCTCTGCCGATCATTGAAACCCAGGCGGGTGACGTTTCCGCGTTCGTTCCGACCAACGTAATCTCGATTACCGATGGTCAGATCTTCCTGGAATCCAACCTGTTCAACTCCGGTATTCGTCCGGCAGTTAACCCGGGTATCTCGGTATCCCGTGTTGGTGGCGCAGCGCAGACCAAGATCATGAAGAAACTGTCCGGTGGTATCCGTACCGCTCTGGCACAGTATCGTGAACTGGCGGCATTCTCCCAGTTCGCTTCCGATCTGGATGACGCGACCCGCAAACAGCTGAGCCACGGTCAGAAAGTGACCGAGCTGCTGAAACAGAAACAGTATGCGCCGATGTCCGTCGCACAACAGTCTCTGGTGCTGTTTGCCGCTGAGCGTGGTTACCTGGAAGACGTTGAAGTCGCCAAAGTGGTGAGCTTCGAAGCGGCCCTGGTCGCTTACGCCGACCGTGAGCACGCCGAGCTGCTGAATCAAATCAACCAAACTGGGAACTTCAACGATGAGATCGAGGGCAAGTTGAAAAACGTCCTCGAGACCTTCAAGAAAACCCAGTCCTGGTAAAGCGCAGCGGCCTGCTGTTGAAAGACAGCAGGCCGTCTGGCAATGAGGAGAAGCAGAGATGGCCGGCGCAAAAGAGATACGTAGTAAGATCGCAAGCGTGCAAAACACGCAGAAGATCACTAAAGCGATGGAGATGGTCGCCGCCTCCAAAATGCGTAAATCGCAGGATCGCATGGCGGCCAGCCGTCCTTATGCAGAGACCATGCGCAAAGTGATTGGTCACCTTGCGTTGGGGAATCTGGAATACAAGCACCCGTACCTGGACGAACGTGATGTCAAGCGCGTCGGGTATCTGGTGGTGTCTACTGACCGTGGTCTCTGTGGCGGCTTGAACATCAACCTGTTCAAGAAACTGCTGGCGGAGATGAAAGGCTGGTCCGAAAAAGGCGTTGAAGCTGATTTGGCGCTGATTGGCTCCAAAGCGGCCTCTTTCTTTGGCTCCGTGGGCGGCAACGTGGTTGCCCAGGTGACCGGCATGGGGGATAACCCTTCCCTGTCGGATCTTATCGGGCCGGTGAAAGTGATGCTGCAAGCTTACGACGAAGGTCGTTTGGACAAGCTTTACATTGTCAGCAATAAATTTGTCAATACGATGTCCCAGGAGCCGCAGGTCATTCAGCTGCTGCCGTTACCGCCAGCCGATGACGGTGAGCTGAAGAAAAAAGCCTGGGATTACCTGTATGAACCCGATCCAAAAGTGCTGCTTGATACCTTGCTGCGCCGCTATGTGGAATCGCAAGTTTATCAGGGCGTCGTGGAAAACCTGGCCAGCGAGCAGGCCGCACGAATGGTCGCGATGAAAGCCGCAACCGATAACGGCGGTAGCCTGATCAAAGAGCTGCAGTTGGTATACAACAAGGCTCGTCAGGCCAGCATCACTCAGGAACTCACCGAGATCGTTTCGGGAGCCTCCGCGGTTTAACCAGGTTATTACCCGGAAAGGTCCAGGTTACGGGAAGGCGGCCAACGCGCCTGCAATCTGCAACAGGACCGGGTAAACGAATTACGTAGAGGATTCAAGATGGCTACTGGAAAGATTATCCAGGTAATCGGCGCCGTGGTGGACGTCGAGTTCCCTCAGGATGCCGTACCAAAAGTGTACGATGCCCTTGAGGTAGAAAACGGTACCGAAACTCTGGTGCTGGAAGTTCAGCAGCAGCTGGGCGGTGGCGTGGTTCGTTGTATCGCTATGGGCACCTCCGACGGTTTGCGTCGCGGCCTGAAAGTGAACGATCTGCAACACCCAATCGAAGTCCCGGTTGGCAAGGCAACGCTGGGTCGTATCATGAACGTATTGGGTCAACCAATCGACATGAAAGGCGACATCGGCGAAGAAGAGCGTTGGGCGATTCACCGCGCGGCGCCAAGCTACGAAGAACTGTCCAACTCCCAGGATCTGCTGGAAACCGGTATCAAGGTTATGGACCTGATCTGCCCGTTTGCCAAGGGTGGTAAAGTCGGTCTGTTCGGTGGTGCGGGTGTTGGTAAAACCGTAAACATGATGGAGCTGATCCGTAACATCGCGATCGAGCACTCCGGTTATTCAGTGTTTGCGGGCGTGGGTGAGCGTACTCGTGAGGGTAACGACTTCTACCACGAAATGACCGACTCCAACGTACTGGACAAGGTTTCCCTGGTTTACGGCCAGATGAACGAGCCACCGGGTAACCGTCTGCGCGTTGCGCTGACCGGTCTGACCATGGCCGAGAAATTCCGTGACGAAGGTCGTGACGTTCTGCTGTTCGTTGACAACATTTACCGTTACACCCTGGCCGGTACCGAAGTGTCTGCACTTCTGGGCCGTATGCCATCGGCGGTAGGTTATCAGCCAACGCTGGCGGAAGAGATGGGCGTTCTGCAAGAACGTATCACCTCGACCAAGACCGGTTCTATCACCTCCGTACAGGCCGTTTACGTACCTGCGGATGACTTGACTGACCCGTCACCAGCCACCACCTTTGCGCACTTGGACGCAACCGTGGTACTGAGCCGTAACATTGCCTCCCTGGGTATCTACCCGGCCGTTGACCCGCTGGATTCAACCAGCCGTCAGCTGGATCCGCTGGTGGTTGGCCAGGAGCACTACGACGTAGCGCGTGGCGTGCAGTCGATTCTGCAACGCTATCAGGAACTGAAGGACATCATCGCAATCCTGGGTATGGACGAACTGTCAGAAGATGACAAACTGGTCGTATCCCGTGCGCGTAAAATCCAGCGCTTCCTGTCTCAGCCGTTCTTCGTGGCAGAAGTCTTTACCGGTTCTCCGGGCAAGTTCGTATCGCTGAAAGACACCATCCGTGGTTTCAAAGGCATTATGGACGGCGACTATGACCACCTGCCGGAGCAGGCGTTCTACATGGTTGGCACCATTGAAGAAGCAGTGGAAAAAGCCAAGAAACTGTAACGCCTTGAGAGGAGGGTGATATGGCTATGACTTACCATCTGGATGTAGTCAGCGCGGAAAAACAGATGTTTTCCGGCCTGGTGCAAAAGATCCAGGTGACAGGCAGCGAAGGCGAACTGGGTATTTTCCCAGGGCATGCGCCGCTGCTGACTGCCATCAAGCCTGGCATGGTGCGTATTGTTAAACAGCATGGTGAAGAAGAGTTCATCTACCTGTCCGGCGGTATCCTTGAGGTACAACCGAGCGTGGTGACCGTGCTGGCGGACACTGCCATCCGTGGAACGGACCTTGACGAAGCGAGAGCGCTGGAAGCCAAGCGCAAAGCTGAAGAGCACATCCGTAGCTCTCATGGTGATGTCGACTATGCTCAGGCATCCGCTGAACTGGCGAAGGCGATCGCGAAGTTGCGCGTCATCGAACTCACCAGAAAAGCGATGTAAGCAATACCGAAATAAGAAAGCGACCCATGTGGTCGCTTTTTTTTTGCTTTAAAATAAGCGTTTGCCGCCGAGGCTGCTTGTGGTGTATTAAGCGCTGCCAACCGGAAATATGTCTCCGATCGCCGACAGTTTTTCGACGCTGGGATCGGAATGCTCCGACTGACGGCATGCCTAGAGCCGCAAGGGTTGAGCCGGGTTCGTGCAAAGAAATATGTAGTAATTTCGTCACTAAACGGGTTTACTTTCGTCTATTAAATTGGAGTTATCAGGTTGCTTATGTCGAACAGCGCAATGAGTGTGGTGATCCTCGCCGCGGGCAAGGGAACACGCATGTATTCCGATCTTCCCAAAGTGTTGCACCCGCTGGCGGGCAAGCCGATGGTGCAGCATGTTATCGACGCGGCCACCCGATTGGGCGCGAAAAACATCCATTTGGTTTACGGCCATGGCGGCGATCTGCTGAAAAGCACCCTGACCGACGGCGCGCTGAATTGGGTGCTGCAAGCCGAACAGCTGGGCACCGGTCACGCCATGCAGCAGGCTGCGCCGCATTTTGCCGATGATGAAGACGTCCTGATGCTGTACGGCGACGTGCCGCTGATTGCCGTCGATACCCTGACGCGTCTGCTGGCGGCCAAGCCGCAGGGCGGTATCGGCCTGCTGACGGTGAAACTGGACGATCCGAGCGGCTATGGCCGCATCGTGCGGGAAAACGGCAGCGTGGTCGGCATCGTTGAACATAAGGATGCCAGCGAGCAACAGCGCCAAATCAATGAAATCAATACCGGCATACTGGTTGCCAACGGCGGCGATCTGAAGCGTTGGCTGGGCAAGCTGACCAATGACAATGCGCAGGGTGAATATTACATCACCGATATCATCGCATTGGCCCATGCCGACGGTAAATCCATCGAAACGGTGCACCCCGATCGCCTCAGCGAAGTCGAAGGGGTCAACAACCGCCTTCAGCTGGCGCGGCTTGAGCGGGTGTATCAGGCTGAGCAGGCGCAAGCGCTGCTGCTGGCCGGCGTGATGCTGCTCGATCCGGCACGTTTCGATCTGCGCGGTGAACTGACGCACGGTCGCGATGTGTCGATCGACGCCAACGTGATTATCGAAGGCCGGGTGCAATTGGGCGACCGGGTGAAAATCGGTGCCGGCAGCGTACTGAAGAACTGCGTGGTGGGTGACGACTGCGAAATCAGCCCGTACAGCGTGCTGGAAGACGCGGTGCTGGGCGCCGAGTGTACCGTCGGGCCGTTTGCACGCCTGCGTCCAGGCGCGGAGCTGGCGCAGGGCGCGCACGTCGGCAACTTTGTCGAAATGAAGAAAGCGCGCCTGGGCAAAGGCTCCAAGGCCGGGCATCTCAGCTATCTGGGCGACGCCGAGATTGGCGACGACGTCAATATTGGCGCGGGTACAATTACCTGTAACTATGACGGTGCCAATAAGCATAAGACTGTTATCGGCGATGGGGTGTTTGTTGGTTCGGATACCCAGCTGGTAGCACCGGTATCGGTCGGTAAAGGCTCCACCATCGCCGCCGGCACCACGGTCACTCGAGATATCGGCGACGATGAGTTGGTGCTGAGCCGCGTCAAGCAGGTGCACATTCAGGGCTGGCAGCGCCCAAGTAAAAAGAGATAGAGACAGCCCTTCATCTTTCGAGCTGCAGCGTTGTTGTCTTTATGACGGAACCCCAGTCACTTACTTGAGTAAGTGACTGGGGATTCTGACATTTGCCGCCTGGCTGCAACTCGAAATCTATTGGGCGGTAATATGTAGTAGAAATAATATGTTTTGTATTGCGCTCCAATGTAGAGCCCAATACAAAACATAATAATCCCCACCATCTACAGGCTCGGGGCTGCACGGTAAAACCGGCAAAATCAGGTCAAGACATCGAAAAGCGCCAGCACGGCGTTTCATTAGGAATACAACTGATGTGTGGAATTGTAGGCGCAGTAGCGCAACGTGATATTGCAGAGATTCTGTTGGAAGGCTTACGCCGTCTTGAGTACCGCGGTTACGACTCGGCCGGTTTGGCGGTGGTTGACGCGCAAGGCAACGTTAGCCGTTTACGCCGCGTCGGCAAGGTGCAGAAACTGGCTGAAGCCGCAGAACAGCATGCTTTGCACGGCGGTACCGGCATCGCGCATACCCGTTGGGCAACCCACGGCGAACCGACCGAAGCCAATGCTCACCCGCATGTGTCCGATTATATTACCGTGGTGCATAACGGCATCATTGAAAACCACGAACCGCTGCGTGAACTGCTGATTGAACGCGGTTACCGCTTTGCGTCCGAAACCGACACCGAAGTGATCGCGCACCTGGTGCATTGGGAACAGCTGCAGGGCGGCACGCTGCTGGAAGTGGTCAAACGCGTCATTCCACAGCTGCGCGGCGCTTACGGCACCGTGGTGATGGACAGCCGCGATCCGAGCGTGCTGGTGGCCGCGCGTTCTGGCAGCCCGCTGGTGATTGGCCGCGGCGTCGGCGAAAACTTTATCGCTTCCGATCAGTTGGCGCTGCTGCCAGTGACCCGTCGTTTCATCTTCCTGGAAGAAGGCGATGTGGTGGAAGTCACCCGTCGTACCGTTAACGTATTCGACAAGCAAGGCAATGCGGTCGAGCGCCCGGAAATCGAGTCTCAGGTGCAATATGACGCGGGTGACAAAGGCGCTTACCGTCATTACATGCAGAAAGAAATTTTTGAACAGCCGCTGGCGTTGAAAAACACCCTGGAAGGGCGTTTCAGCCATGGCCAGATCAACCTGAGCGAGCTTGGCGAAGGCGCCGATCAACTGCTGGCGAAGGTGCAACACGTGCAGATCATCGCCTGTGGTACTTCTTACCATTCCGGCATGGTGGCGCGTTACTGGTTCGAATCGCTGGCCGGCGTGCCGTGCGATGTCGAAATCGCCTCCGAATTCCGTTACCGCAAGTCTGCGGTGCGTCCGGGCAGCCTGATCATTACTCTGTCGCAGTCAGGTGAAACCGCCGATACGCTGGCGGCGTTGCGCCTGTCGAAAGAGCTGGGATACCTGGGATCGCTGGCGGTGTGCAACGTGGCAGGGTCTTCTCTGGTGCGTGAATCCGATCTGGCGCTGATGACCAAGGCCGGCACGGAAATCGGCGTAGCGTCGACCAAGGCCTTCACTACCCAGCTTGCCGTTCTGCTGATGCTGGTGGCGCGCCTGGGGCGTTTGAAGGGCATGGCGGAAAGCGTCGAACATGACATTGTGCACGCCCTGCAGGCGTTGCCGGCGCGCATTGAGCAGATGCTGTCGCTGGACAAGAGCATCGAAGCGCTGGCGGAAGGCTTCTCCGACAAGCATCATGCGTTATTCCTCGGCCGTGGCGATCAGTATCCGATTGCCATGGAAGGTGCGCTGAAGCTGAAAGAGATCTCTTATATTCACGCCGAAGCCTACGCGGCGGGCGAACTGAAGCACGGCCCATTGGCGCTGATTGACGCCGATATGCCGGTGATCGTGGTGGCGCCAAACAACGAACTGCTGGAAAAACTGAAGTCCAATATTGAAGAAGTCCGCGCACGCGGCGGCCAACTGTATGTGTTCGCCGATCAGGATGCCGGTTTTGTCAGCAGCGAAGGAATGACCATCGTTCCCCTGCCGCACGTCGAGGAAATCGTCGCGCCTATCTTCTACACCGTGCCGTTGCAACTGCTGTCCTATCACGTTGCGCTGATTAAAGGCACTGACGTCGATCAGCCGCGTAACCTGGCGAAGTCCGTCACCGTAGAGTGATGCCTCGCGCTGCGCGCCATTGCCGGTGCAAGGCGCGAAAACGCAAACAGCCAATCCGGTATGCCGTTTACCCGCATACCGGATTTTTTTATGTCGGATGCAGCATGGCGGCATTTGACGGGCTGAACGCTGGACTACGGCTGCATCTCGATCACCACTTTTCCTTTCGCCCGCCCCTGGGCAAGATAAGCCAGCGCCTCCTTGGCCTGTTCGAACGGGAACACCGTATCGATAACCGGCTTGATACGCTCGCTTGCAAGCAGTTTGCCGATCTCGGCGAGCTGGGCGCCGTCGGCGCGCACAAACAGGAATGAATAGTTCACGCCGCGCCGTTTCGCCAGACGTACGATCTTGCGGCTCATCAATGTGAACACCAATTGCAAAAAGACGTTGAGCTTTCTGGTGCGGGCGAAGGCAGCGTCCAATGGCCCGGTCAGCGAGATGATGCTGCCTCCCGGCTTGAGAATAGCGACGGATTTTTCAATCGTCTCCCCCTTGAGGGTGCCAAGCACCGCATCGTAGCCGCTGAGTACGCTCGCAAAATCCTGCTGGTGGTAGTCAATCACCTGGTCTGCGCCCAGGCTACGTACCAGTGCGACATTATGGCTACTGGTGGTGGTAGCTACCGTTGCGCCCAAATGTTTTGCCAGTTGGATGGCAAAAGTGCCGATACCGCCGGATCCGGCGGGGATAAACACCTTTTGCCCGGCGTGCAGCCCGGCACGCTCCTGCAGTGCTTGCCAGGCGGTCAGCGCCACCATCGGCGTGGCGGCAGCCTGCACGAAGCTCAGATTGGCTGGTTTGAGCGCGGCGGCGCTTTCCGGCACCGTCGCGAATTCGGCAAAGGATCCCGACCCCAGATCGAACAGGCTGGCAAAAACGGCGTCGCCGGGCGTGAAGCGGGTTACGCCGCTGCCCACCTCGGTGACGACGCCCGCCAGATCGCTGCCCAGCGTTGCCGGGAGCTGCAAATGCAGTACCGCTTTGAACATGCCGGTCGGGATGATGTTATCGATCGGATTCAGGCCGGCAGCATAAACCTTTACCCTGATTTCATTGGCCCGTAGCGCAGGCAGCGAAATCTGCTCGAACCCTACCTCGGGCGATTTGCCATAGCGCCTGAGAGTGAGCGCGTTGATCGTCTGATTGTTCATTGCATGTTCATCTCGCTGTGTTTAAGGATAAGCACGGTACTGCATGGCAGGCTGCACCGATTTATTGGCCGTTTTTGTATCTTGCCGCGGCTTCGTCCTGTTTGATCTCTGCCAGCATGGCCAGCCTTGCGCCATCCAATGCATCCCAGCTCTCGGCGTTGTGCAGAGGGGGAATGGTCACCAGTTCACGGCGATCGAAACCGACCAGCGCCGCATCGACCAGTTCGCCCACTTCCATCATCGGTGGCAGGGTGCTGCTGTCGATGCCTGCACGCTGCCAGATTTCGGTATAGGTGCCGGCTGGCAATACCGCCTGAACATAAATGCCCTTGGGTGACAGTTCCAGATGCAGACCCTGCGACAGGTACAGCACGAAGGCCTTGGTCGCGCCATACACCGTCGCGCCAAACTCGGGCATCAGGCTGAGGGTAGAACTGATATTAACGATCGAGCCGCTACCCGCCTGCACCAGGCGTGGCGCAATGGCGTTGGCCAGCCGTGTCAATGCGGTGATGTTGAGTGCGACAAGCTGTTCAATCGACGCCGAGTTCTGCTCGACGAAGCCGCCTGACTGGCCAATGCCGGCGTTATTGATCAGGGTGGTGATGCGCGAGTCTTCACGCAGACGCGATTCGACGCGTGCCAGATGGTCGGATTGGGTAAGATCGGCTGGCAGGACATCCACGGCCACGCCGGTTTCTTGCCGCAGGCGTGTGGCCAGCGCGTCAAGTCGTGCCTGGTCACGTGCGACCAGCACCAGGTCGTGGCCACGGTGGGCAAAGCGTTCGGCGTAAACAGCACCGATACCGGTGGACGCGCCGGTAATCAGGACGGCAGAAGTAGTCATAGATTCACTCTCTTGGTTGAACAATATCGGCATGCAACCTTAGGCCGCGGGCTCGGTGTTGGATCACGGTTTTTACCAGCCGGTTTTCCATCATCGGGTCAGGGTTGGCTGGCGCGATTAATAATGATGATCATAATCTAACTTGTCAATCGGTTTGATTACGATCATCATCAATGTATACTGGCGCCATGATTTTCGACGAGAAGGGCCGATAAAGATGAAAGTGAGCAAAGCGCAGGCGCAGGAAAACCGGATGCGCATCGTAGAAACGGCCTCGGTGCTGTTTCGCGAGCGCGGCTATGATGGCGTTGGCGTTGCCGAGCTGATGTCGGCCGCCGGTTTCACCCATGGCGGGTTTTACAAACACTTTGCTTCCAAGGCCGACCTGATGTTGGAAGCAGTGGCCTGCGGGTTTGCCCAGTCGCAGGCAAAAACCGAAGGCAAGGATATCGCACAGATTGTCGAACAGTACCTGTCCCGCGAGCATCGCAACGGTATCGGTGACGGCTGTGTGATGGCGGCGCTGTCCACCGATGCGGCGCGCCAGCCCGAGTCGGTCAAGGAATTATTTGCCGTAGGCATTGAACGCCAGTTGGCCATGCTGACGCAGGGCGGCGATGGCGCAGGTGAAACCCGAGCCGCAGCTATCGACACGCTTGCCCATCTGGTGGGGGCGGTGGTGCTGTCGCGTGCCTGCCCGCAAGGTTCGGCGCTGGCAGATGAGATCCTGCAGGTTTGCCGCACGCGTATCCTTGACGCTGAGGGTTCGCAGGCGAAAAGCGCTGCGCAGTAACCCACGGCCAGAATGTCATCAAACGTTAATCTGGCGCATGAGATGGCGGTGGGATTGCCGGCGAGCTAGCGTCGCGGGGTGAGCGATCGTCACAGCCGCGTTATCGATCTACGGTCGAAACCGCCATTTTAAAGAGAATAATTCGATCAATAATCGGCTGATTAATAAGCAGAAAAAGAGTCATTTTCAGAAAGTCCGCAGATTAAAAAACACGCCAATCAGGCGGGGTTTTTCATAACGCATTGATTATAATTAAATTAATTTTAAAACCCGCGTCTTGTCATATAACTGTCATATTTCATACATTTTTCTGTCACCAAACTGTCCTATTTTCCCTCCTGCAGCAATACTTACTCTGATGAAAACGACTCGAAGTCGATTTTTGAATATCCCATTAGGAGGGATTATGAAACTGATGCGTACCACCGTCGCCAGTATTGTGGCAGCGACTTTCTCTCTGGCCTCTGTGTCTACTTTCGCTGCTGCCAACCTGACCGGTGCAGGTGCGACATTCCCCGCGCCGGTGTATGCCAAGTGGGCAGATTCTTATCAAAAAGAAACCGGCAACAAAGTTAACTATCAGGGGATTGGTTCCTCTGGCGGTGTGAAGCAAATCATCGCCAATACCGTTGACTTTGGTGCCTCCGATGCGCCGTTATCGGATGAAAAACTGGCTGCTGACGGCCTGTTCCAGTTCCCGACCGTGATTGGCGGCGTGGTACTGGCGGTCAATATTCCAGGTATCAAATCCGGTGATTTGACCCTCGACGGTAAAACGTTGGGCGATATCTACCTGGGCAATATCAAAAAATGGAATGACCCGGCCATCACCAAACTCAACCCGGGCGTAAAACTGCCAGATCAGAACATTGCCGTAGTGCGCCGCGCTGACGGTTCCGGTACCTCATACGTCTTCACCAGCTACCTGGCCAAAGTCAACGCACAGTGGAAAGAGAAAATCGGCGCCGGCTCAACGGTTAACTGGCCAACCGGTCTGGGCGGTAAAGGCAACGACGGTATCGCGGCATTCGTACAACGCCTGCCGGGCGCTATTGGCTACGTAGAGTACGCCTACGCCAAACAAAACAACCTGGCCTACACCAAGCTGGTGTCCGCCGATGGCAAAGCGGTCAGCCCGACGGAAGATGCGTTCAGCAACGCGGCCAAAGGCGTGGACTGGAGCAAAACCTTTGCCCAGGACCTGACCAACCAGAAAGGCGAGGACGCGTGGCCGATTACCTCCACCACCTTCATCCTGGTTCACAAGGAACAGAAGAAAGCTGAACAAGGCGCAGAAGTGTTGAAATTCTTCGACTGGGCTTACAAGTCCGGTGGCGACGAAGCCAAAGCGCTGGATTACGCCACCCTGCCGGACGAAGTGGTTGAACAGGTACGCGCAGCCTGGAAAACCAACGTGAAAGACAGCTCAGGCAAAGCATTGTATTAAGCGGCCAGCGTTTGGTTAGCCGTTATATCTGGGCCCGGTATGCCGGGCCCTCCCAGCTTTAAACAGAAGAGTAATCTATGGCTGAGTACAAGCCGACCATTAAGGCTCCAAGCAAAAATGGTGACATCCTGTTCAGCGCGCTAGTGAAACTGGCGGCGCTGATTACCCTATTGCTGCTGGGTGGCATCATTGTTTCACTCGTCTTCGCTTCCTGGCCGAGCATCCAGAAGTTTGGCTTCTCCTTCCTGTGGACCAAAGAGTGGGACGCACCGGCGGAGCAGTTTGGCGCACTGGTACCGATATACGGCACCATCGTTACCTCGCTTATCGCCTTGATCATTGCGGTCCCGGTGAGCTTTGGCATCGCGCTGTTCCTGACCGAACTGGCACCGAACTGGCTGAAGCGCCCGTTGGGCGTGGCGATTGAACTGCTGGCGGCCATCCCGAGCATCGTTTACGGCATGTGGGGGCTGTTCGTGTTTGCCCCGCTGTTTGCCGAATATTTCCAGACACCGGTTGGCGACGTCCTGTCCGGCATTCCTATCGTCGGCGAGCTGTTCTCCGGCCCGGCCTTCGGCATCGGCATTCTGGCCGCCGGGGTGATTCTGGCGATCATGATTATCCCTTACATCGCCGCGGTAATGCGCGACGTGTTTGAACAGACCCCGGTGATGATGAAAGAGTCGGCCTACGGTATCGGCTGCACCACCTGGGAAGTGATCTGGCGCATCGTCTTGCCGTTCACCAAAAACGGTGTGATTGGCGGCGTAATGCTGGGCCTTGGCCGAGCGCTGGGCGAAACCATGGCGGTGACCTTTATCATCGGTAACACCTACCAACTCGACAGCGCCTCGCTGTATATGCCCGGCAACAGCATTACCTCGGCGCTGGCCAACGAATTCGCCGAAGCGGAATCCGGGCTGCACACCGCAGCACTGATGGAGCTGGGGCTGATTCTGTTTGTTATCACCTTTATCGTGCTGGCGTTGTCGAAACTGATGGTCATGCGCCTGGCCAAGAATGAGGGACGCTAACGTGGCGACGATGGATATGCAACATAACCTGGCACTGGCGGAAAGCCGCCGCAAAATGCAGGCCTGGCGCCGCCAGAAGAACCGTATCGCGCTGTTCCTGTCGATGGCCACCATGGTATTCGGCCTGTTCTGGCTGGTATGGATCCTGTTTTCTACCGTCACCAAAGGCATCGACGGCATGTCGCTGGCGCTGTTTACCGAAATGACGCCGCCGCCCAACACCGCTGGCGGCGGGCTGGCCAACGCCATCGCCGGTAGCGGGCTGTTAATCCTGTGGGCGACCATCTTCGGTACCCCGCTCGGCATTCTGGCGGGGATTTATCTGGCGGAGTACGGCCGCAAATCCTGGTTGGCAGAAGTGATTCGTTTTATTAACGACATTTTACTGTCGGCACCGTCAATCGTGGTCGGCCTGTTCGTGTACACCATTGTGGTGGCGAAAATGGAGCATTTCTCCGGCTGGGCGGGCATTATCGCGCTGGCGTTGCTGCAGGTGCCGATCGTGATCCGCACCACCGAAAACATGCTCAAGCTGGTACCGGACACGCTGCGAGAAGCTGCCTATGCGCTCGGCACGCCGAAATGGCGGATGATTTCCGCCATCACGCTGAAGGCGTCGGTGTCCGGCATCATTACCGGCGTGCTGTTGGCGATTGCGCGCATCGCCGGCGAAACGGCGCCGCTGCTGTTTACCTCGTTGTCGAACCAGTTCTGGACCACCGATCTGATGCAGCCGATCGCCAACCTGCCGGTCACCATTTTCAAATTCGCCATGAGCCCGTTTGCCGAATGGCAGCAACTGGCCTGGGCCGGGGTGTTGTTGATCACCCTGTGCGTACTGTTACTGAATATTCTGGCGCGTGTGATTTTCGCCAAGAAAAAGCATTCATAAAAATTTAAGCGCCGCCGCGGCGGCGCTGTGAAAAGAGAGAAGTCTAGATGAGTAATATTGACCTCGCTTCCGCCAGCAAGATTCAGGTACGCGATCTGAACTTTTATTACGGCAAATTCCATGCGTTGAAAAATATCACGCTGGACATCGCCAAGAACAAAGTGACCGCGTTTATCGGCCCGTCCGGCTGTGGCAAATCCACGCTGCTGCGTACCTTCAACAAAATGTACCAGCTGTATCCGGAACAGCGCGCCGAAGGCGATATTCTGCTGGATGGCCAGAACATTCTGACCGATAACCAGGATATCGCGCTGTTGCGTGCCAAAGTGGGCATGGTGTTCCAAAAGCCGACGCCGTTCCCGATGTCTATTTACGACAACATCGCCTTCGGTGTTCGCCTGTTTGAAAAACTGTCGCGTGCCGACATGGATGAGCGCGTACAGTGGGCTTTGAGCAAAGCGGCGCTGTGGAATGAAACCAAAGACAAGCTGCACCAGAGTGGTTACAGCCTGTCCGGTGGCCAGCAGCAGCGTCTGTGCATCGCCCGTGGCATCGCCATTCGTCCCGACGTGCTGTTGCTGGATGAACCCTGCTCGGCACTGGATCCGATCTCTACCGGCAAGATTGAAGAACTGATCAGCGAGCTGAAGTCGGACTACACCGTGGTGATTGTGACCCATAACATGCAGCAGGCTGCGCGTTGTTCTGATTCGACAGCATTTATGTATCTGGGCGAATTGATTGAGTTCAGTGATACTGACACCCTGTTCACCGCGCCGCAGAAAAAACAGACTGAAGATTACATCACTGGCCGTTATGGTTGATGAGGATGCATCATGGATAACCTGAATTTAAACAAACACATTTCCGGCCAGTTTAACGCTGAACTCGAACACATCCGTACCCAGGTGCTGACCATGGGTGGGCTGGTGGAACAGCAATTGACCGACGCTATCACCGCGATGCACAACCAGGACGGCGAGCTGGCCAAGCGGGTGATCGAAGGCGACGACAAGGTCAACATGATGGAAGTGGCGATCGACGAAGCCTGCGTGCGCATTATTGCCAAGCGTCAGCCGACCGCCAGTGACCTGCGTCTGGTGATGGCGATCATCAAAACCATTTCGGAGCTGGAACGTATCGGCGACGTGGCAGATAAGATCTGCCGCACCGCGTTGGAAAAGTTTTCGCATCAGCATCAACCGCTGCTGGTTAGCCTGGAGTCCCTTGGCCGTCACACCGTGCAAATGCTGCACGACGTGCTGGATGCTTTTGCCCGCATGGATCTCGACGAAGCCGTGCGTATCTACCGCGAAGACAAGAAGGTCGATCAGGAATATGAAGGCATCGTGCGTCAACTGATGACCTACATGATGGAAGATTCACGCACCATTCCCAGCGTGCTGACCGCGCTGTTCTGCGCGCGGTCGATCGAGCGTATCGGTGACCGTTGTCAGAATATCTGCGAATTCATTTTCTACTTCGTTAAGGGGCAGGATTTCCGCCATATCGGCGGTGACGCGCTGGATAAGCTGTTGGCCGATGGCAAAACGCCACCGGACGTCACCGACGAGTAAGCGTTCCGTTCTCCCGGCAAAGGCGCAGCGTACTGCGCCTTTTTCATGGCCAATAGCCGTAAAGTTAAAATGGTTATAAATATAGCTTTTTATATTATTTCCTGACCTAAGTGGCAGTTGCTAGCTTATCTCTCAGCAGGACATCAACCACTTGGGAGCTTTTCATGAAACAGCGCGCTTTGGCTTTAACCTTGTTGGCCGGCTTGGCCGGTCTCGCTAGCGCTGCCGCGCAGGCGGACAAACTCGACGACATCAAACAGGCCGGCGTGGTGCGCATCGCGGTATTCGACAGCAATCCACCGTTTGGCTATATCGATCCGCAGAGTAAAAAGCTGGTGGGTTACGACGTCGACATCGCTGATGCGATAGGCAAGGCTCTCGGGGTTAAGGTCGAGCTGCGCGCCACCAACCCGGCTAACCGTATTCCGCTGCTGGCAGCCAAAAAAGTGGATCTGATCGCCGCCAACTTTACCATTACCGAGCAACGTGCCAAGGAAGTGAATTTCAGCGTGCCGTATTTCGCCACCGGGCAGAAATTCATCGCACGTAAAGGGGTACTGAAGACCCCGGAGGACATCAAAACGCTGCGTATCGGCGCGGATAAAGGCACGGTACAGGAAATAACCCTGCGCGAACATTACCCGACCGCCAAAGTGATTTCCTATGACGACACCCCGCTGGCGTTTGTGGCACTGCGTAACGGCAACGTCCAGGCCATCACCCAGGATGACGCCAAGCTGGTCGGTCTGCTCGGCAATCTGACGCCGGCGCAAAAAGCCGATTTTGAAATCTCGCCGTTCAGTATCACCAAAGAATATCAAGGCATTGGCATTCCCAAAGGCGAAGAACGCCTGACGGCCACCATCAACGACACCTTGCTTAAACTGGAACAGGACGGCGAAGCGTTGACGATTTACCAGCGCTGGTTCGGTCCGGACACCAAAACCGCTCAACCGCGCGGTGAGTTTAAAATTGCACCGTTGGCTCAGCAACCTAAAGCCTGATGCGGACGTTATGATGGCTTGAACGCAAGGGCGCAGCGAACTGCGCCCTTGCTGCATGGATGCCGAGAGGGCAACGATGGGCATGCAATTTCTTGCGGAGTGGCTACTGGAGCCGCAATATCTTGGCTGGCTATGGCACGGTTTTCTGCTGACGCTGTGGCTTTCCGCCTGTGCCGGACTGGCGGCAACGTTGCTGGGGCTGGCGATCGCCGCGCTGCGCGACAGTCCTTTGCCGCTGCTACGTGGGCTGGCGGTCGCTTACAGCGCGCTGTTTCGTAATACCCCGCTGCTGGTACAGCTGTTTTTCTGGTACTTCGCCGCTGGGCAAATACTGCCGTCTACCGCCATGCAATGGCTGAATACCCCGCATCAATTTGGCTGGCTGGCCTGGCCGTCGTTCGAGTTTCTGGCCGGCTGCTGCGGGCTGACGCTGTATTCCGCCGCGTTTATCGCCGAGGAAGTCCGTTCCGGCATACGCGGCGTGGCTGTCGGGCAAAAACAGGCCGCCAACGCGCTGGGACTGACCGGCTGGCAAGCGATGCGTCATGTGGTGCTGCCGCAGGCGTTGACCATCGCCCTGCCACCGCTGTTGGGTCAATACATGAATCTTATCAAGAACTCGTCGCTGACGATGGCGATCGGCGTTGCCGAGCTGTCGTATGCCTCGCGTCAGGTAGAAACCGAAACGTTACGCACCTTCCAGGCGTTTGGCGTTGCCACGTTGTTGTACATCGCCATTATTGCGCTGTTGGAAGGCTGGGGTATGTGGCATCAACAGCGCAAACCCCAGCGGGGGAAGCAGAATGGATTTTAGCGTTATTCAGGACAACCTGCGTTATCTGCTGTTGGGCACCTGGCCGGATGGCCCGCTGGGCGGTGCAGCGCTGACCCTGGTCATCAGCCTGATGGCCGGCGTGGCGTCGGCGCTACTGGGAACGGTACTGGGGATACTGCTGGCGATGTCACGCGGTGCGCTTGCCGCGCTGCTGGCTGCGGTATTAGGCTTTTTCCGCGCCATACCGGTGATCATGCTGATTTTCTGGACCTATTTCCTGCTGCCGATCGTGTTTGGCGTAGAGATCCCGGAAATCACCACCGTAGTGTGCGCGCTGGCGCTGATCGCCGCTGCCTATCTGGCTCATGCGGTGAAGGCCGGCATCGTCGCCATTGGCCCCGGGCAGTGGCAGGCCGGACTGTCGCTGGGGTTGACGCGTTGGCAAACGCTGGCGCTGATCGTGCTGCCGCAGGCGTTGCGCATGATGGTACCCTCGTTCATCAACCAATGGATTTCTCTGATCAAGGACACCTCGCTGGCCTACATTGTCGGCGTCGGCGAACTGACCTTTTTGGCCACCCAGGTGAATAACCGCAGCATGGCGTATCCGATGGAAGTGTTCCTGTTTGTGGCGCTGGTGTACTTTGTGTTCTGTCTGGCGCTCGACCTGCTGGCCAGTGGCTTGAATAAACGCTTCAGTCCGCAGACCAAAGCGTTGGCGCGAGCGGGGCGCAAACCGCCGTTACCGGCCAGTTAACTGCCAGCCGCGCTGCTGCCACAGCGACGGCAACTGGGCGAGATCGTCGAAAGGGGTGACCAGCGGGTGATCGATCGGCTTATTGTGCGGATCGGCGCAGAAGTAAAACACCGGAATGCCGGCGGCGATCCCGGCTTGTGCGCCGGCGGCGGAATCATCCACCAGAATGCAGCGTTCGACCGGTACCTGCATCTGCGCCGCGGCGTGGTAGACGATCGCCGGGTCCGGCTTCCAACGCTGAATATCGTAGCCGCTATACAGCCGGTCATCAAAATAGGACAACATGCCGGTCAGGCCGAGTGAATGCTGCATTTTGCTTACCGGCCCGTTGGAAACGGTGCAAAACGGCACGCTGACCTGCGCCAACAGCTCGCGTGCGCCGGCAATAGGTTGCAGTTGGTTGTCGAACAGGCGCGCAACTTCCTGGCGGTATTGCGGTTCCAGCAGTTCTTTGGCCAGGCTGGTGCCCTGCTCAGCATTCACCTGATCAATAATCTCGTACAGTTTTATGCCCTTGTATTTTTTGAATACCTCTTCCAGCGACAGCGTTATGCCATGCTGGGCAAACATATGTACATAAGCCATGCTGCACAGCACTTCGCTGTCCACCAGCGTGCCGTCGCAATCAAACAGAATACAGTCTATCTGGGTCATCGAAACCTTGCCCTCGCGGTTGCTACAGTGCTTCCACTTTAACCGGCTGCGTCAGGAAAGCGATAGCAAGATGGCCCGTTTCGGCCAATTCGCAATAAATCCATCGGATTACCGAGCAAAACCGCCGAAAAGGCGAAAAAAACCTGTGATCGACGTCAAAAGCCGGAAATTTTGTTATAGGATAGCCGGCGGACTGTCCATTCCCTTCTTCGGAATTCTGATAATGACCAAACAAGTCACTGGCCTTGACGCTGAGCAAGGCTTGCTTGGGCGCGTGTTTAAACTCAAGCAGCATGGCACGACGGTACGTACGGAAACGATTGCCGGCTTTACCACCTTTTTGACCATGGTGTACATCGTATTTGTTAACCCGCAGATTCTCGGCGCTGCGGGTATGGATACCCAGGCGGTGTTCGTTACCACCTGCCTGATTGCCGCCTTTGGCAGCATTCTGATGGGGTTGCTGGCCAACCTGCCGGTGGCGCTGGCTCCGGCGATGGGCCTTAACGCCTTCTTCGCCTTTGTGGTGGTTGGCGCGATGGGGATTTCATGGCAGGTCGGCATGGGAGCGATTTTCTGGGGGGCGGTAGGTTTGCTGTTGCTGACCATTTTCCGCATCCGTTACTGGATGATCGCCAACATTCCGCTGAGCCTGCGTATCGGCATCACCAGCGGTATCGGCCTGTTTATCGCCATGATGGGGCTGAAAAATGCCGGTATCGTGGTGGCGAACCCGGACACGCTGGTCACGGTCGGTAACCTGACCTCGCACAGCGTGCTGCTGGGGGCGCTGGGCTTCTTTATCATTGCCATTCTGGCTTCGCGCAACATCCACGCGGCGGTGCTGGTGTCGATCGTGGTCACCACGCTGATTGGCTGGGCTCTGGGCGACGTGAAGTACGGTGGGGTATTTTCGATGCCGCCAAGCGTCACGTCGGTGGTCGGTCAGGTGGATCTGGCTGGCGCGCTGAACGTCGGGCTGGCGGGGATTATCTTCTCGTTCATGCTGGTTAACCTGTTCGACTCCTCCGGTACGCTGATTGGCGTCACCGACAAGGCCGGACTGACCGATGAAAAAGGCAAATTCCCGCGCATGAAGCAGGCGCTGTACGTCGACAGCATCAGCTCGGTGGGCGGAGCATTTATCGGCACTTCGTCGGTGACCGCCTATATTGAAAGTTCGTCCGGCGTATCGGTGGGTGGCCGTACCGGTCTGACCGCGGTGGTTACCGGCCTGCTGTTCCTGCTGGTGATCTTCCTGTCGCCGCTGGCTGGCATGGTACCGGCCTATG
This sequence comes from Serratia sp. Sp408, assembly GCF_057180665.1. Lineage (NCBI taxonomy): Bacteria > Pseudomonadati > Pseudomonadota > Gammaproteobacteria > Enterobacterales > Yersiniaceae > Serratia > Serratia sp. Sp408. The sequence goes on along the minus strand of NZ_JBXUFT010000003.1, from coordinate 303,731 downwards.
CTGCCGCCGGTGCGCTGATTTACGTAGGCGTGCTGATGACCTCAAGCCTGGCGCGGGTTAAATGGGACGACCTTACCGAGGCGGTACCGGCGTTCGTCACAGCGGTGATGATGCCGTTCAGTTTCTCGATTACCGAAGGCATTGCGCTGGGGTTTATCGCCTATTGCGTGATGAAGCTGGGCACTGGCCGCTGGCGTGAGATTAGCCCTTGCGTAGTGGTGGTGGCGCTGCTGTTTATTCTGAAGATCGTGTTTGTCGACGGGCATTGATTCCGTTGGCAGAAAGCCGGGTCCAGCTTGCTGGACCCGTTTTTTATCCGCCCGGATGTGCGTCCGGTGCCTTTCCCAGCATCCATTCCATTGGCCGCGCAAAACGCCCCTGCCAACCGACGTTGGCGCTTTCCGCCTGATTAAAACGCTGTAGCTGCACCTGATTGCCGGTATTGAACAGTTCGGCGAAACGCAGCGCCAGCGCCCGTTCGCTAAAATTCTGACGATCGTAGTAAGCCAGTACGATACGCTTGTTTTCAGCCAGCGTCTGTCTGGCTGGGGTGATTTCGCCGTGCGGCGCGATCAGCAGCGCGCCGGCATAAAACTGCGGATATTTCGCCAGCAGGTTGGCGGCGTGCAACGCACCCTGGCCGCGACCTGACAAATATACCTGTTGCGGGTTGAGATTCAGTTGGCGGATCAGCGGTGCCAGCGCGCGCTGAATAGCGCTTTGGGTGCTTTCATCGCTGTAATTGGACCAGCGGAAACTGTTTTCCGACAGCATTTGCGTACCGTTCAGCTCAATGTAGGCGGCGCCAAGGGAGCTGAACAGCAGGCGATCTTCGGCGCTGATGCTGGCGGATTTGCCGTAATCATGCAGAAACACCACCGTTGGCCAGCCACCGGCGGGCGTAGGGCCGCTTGGCAGGGCGTAGCTGGCTTTCCCTTCAAATTGCCTGGCGCGTTGCAGATAGCGGGCTTTGGCCTGTGCGAGGATGGATTGATAGGTATGGCGATGCTGAATACTGCTGAACGAATCGTCTTCCAACAGATTGTAGTAATACCACAACCCGCGTTCGGCGCTCAGCTGCAGATAACGTTCCGCCAGCTCGGTTTGCCCTTTTTCCGCAGAAGAGGCCGCCAGCTGATAGGGAGCCCAGACGTTGTGTTCATCTTCGCGCATCAGGGTCAAATACAGCGATATCGCCTCAATTTTTTTTTCTTCCTGATTGTGCGCCGCCCGTGGCAATTTGGCGTTCAAGAGGTGATGTGCGGGCAATTCCACCGGTTCTTCTCCGGCCGGGTAACGCATCTGTTCGGCAAACAAGGGTCTGGTGATAACAGCCAGCAATAAGGCTAAAACAAAAAAATACATGGCGTTATGTCTTTATTTTAAAATAGCGGTAGGCGTGGCGGTTGCAGCATCGGCGCCTTCCGGCGTAAGGGAAGGCGCCGCTAACCAGGCTTTATCTCACCCGACGGATATAGTCGCTGAAGGTAGACAGCTGGCCGGTCAGGAAGTCTAGCGTACCCGGCTCAACCAGCTCGCCGACTTGCTCGTCAACCTTGTTCTGAATCACGCCGCCCATGAACTCCGGTTTGTTCATCACCATGGCGTCGAGGAATACCAGGATCTGGCGCAGATGGTACTGACAGCGTGCGCCGCCGATAGGCCCCATTGAACTGGTCTGAATGGCCACCGGCTTGCCAGCCAGCGGCTGGTTTGGCAGACGAGAAAGCCAGTCGATGGCGTTCTTCAAGCCGCCCGGCACTGAATAGTTATATTCCGGCGTCACGATGATCACCCCATCCGCCTGGCGAATCTGTTCGGCGATGGCCTCAACCGTAGCGGGGAAGCCCTCGTCCTGCTGCAGGTCGGCGTCGTAAATCGGGATATCGCGGATTGAAGGCAGTGCCTCGATGGTCACACCGGGCGGTGCCAGCTTCGGTAACGTACGCGCTACCATGGCGTTGTAGGAGTTTTTACGCAGGCTGCCGAGCAGGGTTACGATTTTTAATGCTTGGTCTGACATGATGACTCTCCCTTTCTAATGAACAGATTCAGCGTGGAACACCGATAAATACTAGGGCAAATAAATCGCAGGGAACAGCGGTATACGGTTTATTTATATCCATCGCCGCCGGTGGCCTGCATTAGCGTAAGTCCGGCAGACCGGACAGCTTGATAAAGCGCAGCGAGTCGGTCGGCGAGCGCGCCGAGATCTCGCCTTTTCTTTCCAGTCCCGACCGTGGTTCATAGTGCCAGCACATCAGGCGTTCCAGCTGCGGTTCGCGCGCACAGGACCAGCTTTGATATTCATCGGCGTCGCTCATTACCTGCACTTTGGGCGTTACGCTGGAGCGCAATTGGCCGGAAAACGGCCGCAGGCTGAGCGTCGCCTGGCCGCTATTGCCCAAGCCGGAGATTTTCAGCACGCTTTGGCGGATGCTCCACAGCTGGGTTTCCGCCTCTAGCCGATCGTCCTGCATGCCGATCCAGGCGGTTTCGCTGGCGCTTTGGAACTGATACTGCATCTTTTGCTGATTGGCGACGCGCGCGCGCATGACTTCAATATCCAGACCCACTTTGCCTTCGTTGCTTAACAATACGCCAACGGTGTTACCGGCGTAAGCCAGGCTGAAATCGGGCAGGTGATGATCGGCAAAGCACGGGCGCCCGGTGGGCGTGGTGGCGATCGGCGGCAATTTCGCCAGGCCATACAGATAAAACATCATCTCGGCGAGCAGAATGCGCCCCTGCAGAAAGCGCTGACGGCGCTTGGTGGAGAAGGTCGCGCTGCTGGCGATCAGCTCTGTGCTCAACCGTTGGGTATTCAACTGAGTGGGTGTCGTGCTCCATCGGGCAAAATGGCATGCCATTATTCACTCCATGTCAGTAAGATCCTCGTCGCTGGAGAGGTAGATTATGCGTAACCTTAAGATTTTTCATTAAAAACGCATATGCGGTTTATCCTATTTATTGCGTGGGCATTGCTGCGGCGCAGAGTGCGCGCCGCAGGGGGGAGGTTATGGCCGGTACTGCACCGTAGGCAGCGCCGTCGGGTCGATAGCCGCGCGCATCCGTTGCATCGACTCAGTCCAGGGACAGAGTACGCCCAGTGACAACTGCCGGCAGCCAGGACGGCTGAACTCGGTTTTTAACGGTGGCGACAGCGTGCTCAGCGGTGACAACTGGCGGATTTGATCCAGCGATTGCGCCTGGAAGTACAGACGCAGGAAGCGCTGGCCCGTTTGCCGATCGCGCCAGCGTTCGAATACCAGACTGCCAGCCGGGGGAATATTGCCGCGTGGGTAAAGCCCCTGTTGCCAGCTAAAGCCAAGCAGGGTGCGCAGATAAGCGATATTGGTGTCATGCGCGACAAACAGCAACCAGCGCGCCGCCGGTGGCGCCCCGGCAGAGGTTCGATCGGCGGCCAGCGCCAGCGCGATTTGGTTTAACAGCACCGAGCCACCGCGTTGCGCGATATAGGGCACGTCATTGGTAAAGTCATAGCGGGCGGTGAGCAGGGGCAGCAACGGCGCGACGGCCGATGCGTTGACACCGTGGCCAAAGGCGACCTGCGCCGTCGGCTGGTTTTCGCTGTAGGCCAGGCGAATGCTTTCCGCCATGTTGGACAACGTCCCCAGACCGTTGATGCTGAAGCGGCCGTCGTGCTCCTGAGTGATTTCCCACGGTTGTTCAAAGGCCGGGCAAGCCTGTTGCGGCAGGCAGACCGCCGCTTGCAGACGCCGAATGTCAGCGCTAAAGCGCGTTTTCACCTGCTCGGCGCTGCCGCCCATCGCCTGCCTTATTGCCGTGCGAGCCCGTTCGGCATCGAGCGGCACCAGGCCCATTTTATCTGCCTGAAACAGGGGATCCTGTTCGGTGGCGGCCGCATGAATGGCGACCCCGCAGCCGGGAAATGCGCCGTCCATCAACGCCTGTGCGGTGGCTCGCGTGCGCTGTAGCGGACTGGCCCAGACATACACCGCCCCCGCGCTCGGACAGCCGTTGGCCAATAGGCCCTGACGGCGATAATAGTCGGCTTCATAGCGTCCTTTCAGCGTGGCGGCGGCATAACCGTGGCCGGTGAGTTCGCCGTCGCGCGTCAGCCATTGTGGCCACTCTCGGCCGGTTCCCGCCTGCATCGCCTGCCGGTTGCCTGAGGTCGGCGGGCGTACGCCGTGGCGGCTGACCTCAACCACCTTTTCCAATACGTAGCGCGGCTCAGCCTGGGCTACGCTGGAAATCATACCCAGCGTGACGGCAAATAACAGACGCGACCAGTCCTTTTGCAATAGCAACATAATATATTCCTCGTTAATGTATATTCAGATTAAATAAATTTATGGCGATTAACAAACAGGATATTGCTATTGATAGTCAGGATGTGCTTGCCACGCGTTTTATAGCATGACGGTGTGCGACAATCGTGGCGGTAATAAACGTCAGTGCCGCCGATAATAACCCGCAGGCAATCCAGAATAGCGATAATGTATCGAAGTTATACAGCGTTTTTCCGGCTTCTATTACCGAGGTCCGATCGATAATCACACCGGTAAGGAACTCTCCCAGCCCGGCTCCGGCATAACTGGCGATGCCGATAGTGCCCAGTGCCGCGCCGGCCGCTTTCTTCGACGAAATATCCACCGCGATCAACCCGCCGAGGAAGCAGGTCAGCGCGCCGATGGTGGCGCCGAAAATCACCATTGAGGCGATGTCGCTGTAGTAATTGCGCGGTAGCCATACCATCAGAGCGAACCCGGCGGTATTGAGCAGGCCGATAATCCCGGCCATGACGCTGCGATTACGTGGGAATAAGCGATCGGACAACATACCGGCAATAATGGTCCCGGCGATGCCGGCAATGGCGTTAACGCCGATAATGCTGGAGGCTTCCAGCGTGGAGTAGTGCTTGGCCTGCTGCAAAAAGAAAATGCCCCACGAATTCACCGCGTAGCGATCGATATACATAAAGGCCGACGCCAGCGCCAGCGTCCATAGCGCCGGGTTGCGCAGCGACCACAGCTGATTTTTCAGCACCGATCCCCGGTCTTCGCTCAGCGTTTCCGTCTCATGGCGAATAACGCCGATCGGCGGGTAGCCGGCGCTCTGCGGTGAGTCACACATAAACAGCAGGATCAACACGATACCCACGCCTCCCAGCATGGCGGTAGTGAAGTAGCCGGCATGCCAGCCAAACGCGGCGATGACCGCCGCAATCACCATATAGGTAATGGCTTCACCGATGTTATGCGCGGTGGACCAGATGGCGTAAAAGGTACCGCGCTCTTTATTGCCATACCAGCGTGCCAGTGACACCGCGCAGGGGCCGACGCCCATTGACTGCGCCCAGCCGTTGATGCCCCAGAACAGCGTCAACAGCAATGCGTTGCTGGTGGTGCCCATCATAAAGTTCATCCCTGCGCTGAGCAGCAGCCCCAGGCTCATAAAGCGTACCACGTTGGCGTGATCGGCCAGGAAACCGTTGACCAGCTTGCCGATGGCGTAGCAGAAGAACAGCGCGGAACCGATCATGCCCAACTCGGTCGGGCTGATGCCAATGTCCACCAGGGCACTTTTCGCCACGGTGAACGACAGTCGGCAAACGTAAAACATCACGTAGGCTACCGTCATCGCCAGAAAGGTTCGCCAGCGCAGGGTAAGGAATTTCTTTTCATTCAGCGGGCCATGAGAAGGCGTGGCCGGCGCCGCTTTAAAAAAAGCGAATATACCAGACATAATTTCACTCCGTAGGGCGGATTGGCAAAATACACGCTGATTAAGCGCTCTCTGGTTATTCCATTGGCAGAGAAGTTCGTCCTTATTAATTTAATTTGTAGGGCACATAATCCGAATGAATTGCTTTTCCATGAGTTAAGTGAGCAACGCCGTTATTTTATTTTTTGCTGAATCAATTCGCTCAGCTGAGAATAAATTTCCGCGTTGGCCATTAAAAGCACATTGCCACGTTGCAAACCGTGGTCAGCCAGGAAATCATTGCTGACGCCGCCGGCTTCTCTCACCAGTACGATGCCGGGCAGGCTGTCCCAGGCGTTCATGTGCGGCTCGTAATAACCGATCAGGCGCCCGGCGGCGACCTGGGCGGTCATTAACGCGCCGGAACCGCTGCGGATAAACATGCCACCGGCGTGTAATAACCGACTGATAAACGGCACGAAATCCTCAGGCGTGACGCGGTGGGAAGTCCCGACGCCCATCACGCCGTCGCGTAACGAGCTACCTGCATGCACGCGGATAGGATCGTGGTTGAGAAACGCTCCCTGACCCTTGCAGGCGTGAAACATTTCCCGATGGTTGGGATCGTAGACCACGCCGATAACCGGATCGCCGTCAACGATCACGCCGATCGACACGCACCAGGTGTGTAAGCCATTGAGAAAACACGCGGTACCGTCGATCGGATCGACGACCCAGGTGCAGGCGGCGCTACCGCCGCTGCCGCCGCTTTCTTCGCCCAGAAAGTCGTCCAGTGGAAAGCGTTGGGCGATCAGCCGGCGCGTCAACGCTTCGACTTCACGATCGGCCTGACTGACCACGTCTTGTAAATCATCGCCCTTGTGTTCCACCGCCAGCTGTTGGCGCCGTTGATAAAAATCGTAAGCCAGCTCGGCGGCCTGGCGCGCCACGTCGCATGCAAAGTGATAGCGTGCGCTGATATCCTGTGCTGATGTTGCCGTCATTTCCCCTCCGCCACTAATTGCACTCGTGTGCAAAATAAGATGATATCGTTGTTTTGTTGCAATGGTGCTACAGGATAATGGCTAAAGTGAAAAACTTATTCCGTGATCGGCTGCGCATAAAACAGATCTTTCGTTTTAGGCGGATTGGCGCACGATAAGTTCAACCGGCACGCTCTTGCGTACTGCCGGCTGGTCGAAATGGCGTATGCGGCTGACCAGAAGCGCTACTGCGGTACTGGCCAATGCATCGGTGTCTTGCCGCAGAGTGGTGAGCTGATAGGGGGCGAAAGCGGACTGTGGGATGTCATCGAAGCCGACCAGTGGCAATTGCTGCCCAGGGCGCTGCTGACGCATAAAGTCCATGGCGCCCATCGCCAGCATATCGGTGGCGCAAAACAGGCCATCGAGGTGCGGTTGTTGCGCCAGTAGGGCGGCGGCGGCGTCCCAGCCGGCCTGATAACCGCCATGGGGGCAAATCACGCGGGCCATCGGCTGGCGTTGAGCGTCGAACTGGCTTTCGAACGCCTGTTGGCGCTGCAGACTGCTGAAGGACGCGCTTTCGCCAATAAAGCCCGGGCAGGTCACGCGGTGTTGCATCAGCTGGCGTGCGGCCAACCGCGCGCCCTGGTGATTGTCACTGCAAACCTGATCGGCGCCGCTGAGTTCAACCTGGCGGTTGATCAGCGTTACCGGGATTTTGCGCGCCAGATACTCTTCCGCCAGCGACAGCGGCGGCGCGCCAGAGGTCAGGATCACGCCGGCAACGTGATAACTTAATAACTCACGCAGCCGTGGCGCCAGCTGTTTCGGGTCGTCGGCGTTCAGCAGCAGTGGCATAAAGCCTTGCAACGCCAGGTGATGCACCAGCGGCGCCAGCAATTTACTGCGGAACGGGTTATCAAAGCCGGCGGTCACCAGGCCGATAAAATTGCTGCTACCGGTAATCATCGAACGCGCGATGATATTCACCTGATAACCCAATTCTGCCGCTGCGGCCTCCACCCGTTGGCGCGTTTTTTCCGACACCGAGGCACCGGGCGTGAAGGTGCGCGACACTGCGGAACGAGAAACGCCGGCCAGACGCGCAACGTCGCTGGCCGTTACCCAATGGTTCTTTGCATCACTCATGGTTGCCGTTCTCCCGCTTGACGTGCCCGGTGGCGCCGCGCCAGGTTATTTGCCGATACAGAAGCTGGAGAAAATTCGCCCCAGCAGGTCGTCAGAGGTGAATTCGCCGGTAATTTCACTCAGCGCCTGCTGTGCCAGGCGTAATTCTTCCGCCAACAGCTCCCCCGCGTAAGCGCTTACTAACTGTTCTTTGCCCTGAACCAGATGCTGGGCCGCCTGTTCCAGTGCCTGCAGGTGGCGACGACGTGCCAGGAACCCACCTTCCATATTGCTGGTAAAGCCCATGCTCTGCTTCAAGTGATCGCGTAGCACCTCAATGCCTTGGCCGGTACGGGCCGACAGGCGAATAAGTGAGTGACCATTCACTTCTTTTAGACCCAGCGGTTCGCCGGTGATATCCGCTTTATTGCGTACCACGGTTATCGGCAACGTGGCTGGCAGGCGCGCCATAAACTCCGGCCAGATTTCGCCGGGCTCGGTCGCCTCGGTGGTGGTACCATCCACCATAAACAACACGCGATCCGCCTGTTCAATCTCGTTCCACGCACGTTCGATGCCAATACGCTCCACTTCGTCGCCGGCTTCCCGCAGCCCGGCGGTGTCGATAATGTGCAGGGGCATGCCGTCGATATGAATGTGCTCACGCAATACGTCGCGGGTGGTGCCGGCGATGTCGGTGACAATTGCCGCTTCACGACCGGCTAATGCATTGAGAAGACTGGACTTTCCGGCGTTTGGACGCCCGGCGATCACCACCTTCATGCCTTCGCGTAGCAGACTGCCCTGGCGTGCCTCGACGCGCACGCTGTCCAGATCGTTCATCACGCCGTTCAGCTGCGCTTCGATTTTGCCGTCAGACAGGAAGTCGATTTCCTCATCCGGGAAGTCGATGGCCGCTTCCACGTAGATTCGCAGGTGAGTAAGTGCTTCCACAAGCTGATGAATACGGCTGGAAAACGCCCCTTGCAGCGAGTTCATTGCCGAACGTGCCGCCTGTTCGGAACTGGCATCGATCAGATCGGCAATCGCCTCGGCCTGCGCCAGATCGAGCTTGTCGTTCAGAAAGGCGCGCTCGGAGAACTCCCCCGGCCGGGCAATGCGCACGCCTGGCAGCGCCAGTACGCGCTTGAGCAGCAGATCGAGGATCACCGGCCCGCCGTGGCCCTGCAGTTCCAGCACGTCTTCGCCGGTAAAGGAATTCGGGCCGGGGAACCACAGTGCAATGCCCTGATCGAGGGTTGCGCCGTCGGCATCGCGGAACGGCAGATAATCGGCATGGCGCGGTTTTGGCAGCTTGCCGAGCAGCGTTTGCGCCACCTGTTGGGCTGCGCGGCCGGAAATACGCAAAATGCCGACGCCACCGCGTCCCGGTGGGGTGGCTTGGGCGACGATGGTATCGCTAGTGCTCATATAGCCTAATCCTTCACATTGCAGCGCCGTTGGCTGCCGTTCTGACAATATGCAAAAAGGCGGTCTAATGACCGCCTCTTGGTGTTATTGCAAAGGGCCAGCGTGCCGAGCCCCTACAATACGCTTACGATTTTTTCTTTTCGCGGCTGTGCAGACCGCGTTTTTCCAGCCCGCGATAAATCAGCTGTTGCTGGAGGATGGTCACCAGGTTACTGACGATATAGTACAGCACCAGACCTGACGGGAACCACAGGAAGAACACTGTGAAGATCACCGGCATAAAGGTCATGATTTTCTGCTGCATCGGATCGGTAACGGTGGTTGGCGACATCTTCTGGATGAAGAACATCGTCACGCCCATCAGGATTGGCAGGATGTAGTACGGATCCTGCGCCGACAAGTCGTGGATCCACAGGGCGAACGGCGCGTGGCGCAGCTCGACCGAGCCCATCAGCATGTAATACAGCGCCAGGAAGATTGGCATCTGGATGATCAACGGCAGACAGCCACCCAGCGGGTTCACTTTCTCCGCTTTGTACAACGCCATCATTTCCTGGCTCATACGCTGCTTGTCGTCACCGATACGTTCACGCATCGCCTGCAGTTTTGGCTGCAGCATGCGCATTTTCGCCATCGAGGTGTACTGCGCCTTGGTCAGCGGGTACATGATGCCGCGCACGATGAAGGTGATGATGATGATCGAGAAGCCCCAGTTGCCGATAAAGCCGTGAATGAACTTCAGCAGCTTAAACAGCGGTTGGGAAATGAACCACAGCCAGCCGTAATCGACGGTCAGGTCCAGGTGCGGCGCCAGCTGCGCCATCTGATCCTGCAATTCCGGGCCGACCCACAGCGTGGCGTTCAGCTGCTGCTGCGCGCCCGGCTGTACCACAACTGGCGTGGCCTTGAAGCCGATGGTCGACAGGTTGTCGCCCGGTTTGGCGGTGTAGAAGGTGTTGGTGCCCTGCGTTGCCGGTACCCACGCGGTGGCGAAGTACTGTTGCAGCATCGCAACCCAGCCGCCCTGGGTGGAAACATTCAGGTTTTCGTCCTTGTCGAACGCGTATTTCTCGTACTTGGTCTCGCTGGTGGAGTACGCCGCGCCGCGGAAGGTGTGCAACGCAAAGTTGTTGCTGCCGGTGTCGCGATGCTTAGGCAGCTCGGTGGTCTGCTTCAGTTGGCCGAACAGCGACAGTTCCAGCGGGGTGGTGCCTTTGTTGTTGACGCTATAGTCAACGCCAACCGCGTAATGGTTGCGCTTGAGCACGAAGGTCTTGGTGTATTCAACGCCGTCGCGGGTATAGGTCAGCGGGATGCGCAGTTCATCCTGGCCATCAGCCAGCGTAAAGGTATCCTGCGCTGCCTGGAACAGAGGGCGTTCGCCGTTGGCCGGGTTGTCCGGACCATTTTTGCCGGTCAGGCCGCTTTGCGCCTGATAGACGAACGACGGGGTAGTTTCCAGTAGCTGGAAAGGCGTCGATGAACCCAGAGTATCCGGGTAGGCCAACAGTTTAGCCTGCTCGATGTCACCGCCGCGGGTGTTGATGGTCAGCGACAGCACGTCAGTGTTAACGGTAATCAGTTTACCCTGGCCACTGGCTGGCACGGCCTGGCTGGCAGCATCACCGGTTGCGGCGTTCGTGGTCTGTTGCGTGGTCTGCGCGGCTGGTTGCGGAGCGTGGTCCGTTTGCCAAGCCTGCCAGATCATGAAAGACACGAACAGCAGAGCGATGAGAAGAAGATTGCGTTGCGAATCCATCGTTAGTGTTCTCTGTTATCGTCGGTTTTCGGCGGCACGGGATCATCGCCACCTGGGTTCAAAGGGTGGCATTTTAATACGCGTTTCACTGTCAACCAACTGCCTTTTATCATGCCAAACCTGCTTAATGCCTCAATTGCGTAATGAGAGCATGTCGGCTGGAAGCGACAACGTGGCCCAAGCAGCGGACTGATAACGAGCTGATAGGCTCGCACCAGCCCGATCAGGATGCGGGAGCCTGGCGACAGTGGCGACGCCATAATTTTTCCAAAGCTTCCGTCAATGCGCGGTTATCCAGATCCGCTATCCCCTTTTTGGCTACCACCACAAAATCCATCGCCGGTAATTGGTGCTGGTGCAAGCGGAAACTTTCGCGGGTAAGGCGTTTGATCCGGTTGCGCTCATGCGCGCGTTTGACGTGTTTTTTGGCGACGGTAAGACCGATGCGGGGATGCCCCAGCTGGTTCAGGCGGCCGAGGATGGTAATTTGCGGCGTGCCGGCCCGTTGTGGCTGCTGGAAGACGAAAGTGAAATGAGTGGGAGTTAACAAACGTAACTCCCTGGGAAAAGCGAGCTTAACCACTCAGCGGGTTAGCTTTTATTACTTAGAAACAGACAGACGAGTACGGCCTTTCGCACGACGGCGGGCCAGAACTTGACGACCATTTTTGGTGGCCATACGAGCACGGAAACCGTGGCTACGGTTGCGCTTCAATACGGACGGTTGGAAAGTGCGTTTCATGGCGATTTCTACCTAAACTTAAATTGATTACTGATCAGTAAACGCGTTTGGCTACTCGGCGTGAAGACGACCGACGCCTCAATCGCAATACATAAAGAGGCGGGATTGTAATAATTGTACAGTCCTGAGTCAATTCACATCACGCCATCCCGTCATCTTTCCTGCTTCAGCGGGCGTTGCCTGCAGCGTGAAATCCGTTGGGTATAGCCTACCTGGTTGCTTGCCAATGGCGAGTCAAACCCGCGATTGGCCCGTGGTCACCGCAGAATCCCGTCTGGCTAATAACGCACCATATAAGGAACCAGGTATCACACGTAGGGCGAAGATTATACGGACTCGGGGTTAAATCGCAAGGATCCCCGCGCGATCCTGGCATATAAATGAAAGATCTTCCGTGGATAACCAGGTATAACCTGTTTGCGAGGGCGCGCCGGTGCGGCAACGTGCGAGATCGCACGGTGATTGCCGCCTGACGGGCGAAAAGATCGCCGTCTGCCGGGGGCTGTGGATAAAATGGATCTAATCTGTGATGAAGGGGAGGATCTCTTGCTCCGTTTGCGCTATGATCCGTCATTCCGATCGCGATCTCCTGCCGGGGATCGTGCAGGACATAAACCGTGAAAGGCGGTTCGCATGCCCCCAGGCGGTCAGCCGATGCCGGGCGTGTGTCAAAAATCATGAGTTATAAAAAAGTAGCCTGATTCTTTTCTTTTATTGATCTTGTTCGAGTGGAGTCCGCCGTGTCACTTTCGCTTTGGCAGCAGTGTCTTGCCCGATTGCAGGATGAGTTACCTGCCACAGAATTTAGTATGTGGATACGCCCATTGCAGGCGGAACTGAGTGACAACACCCTGGCGCTGTATGCGCCCAATCGCTTTGTGCTGGACTGGGTCCGCGATAAATACTTAAACAACATCAATGGACTGCTGAACGATTTCTGCGGTACCGACGCCCCGTTGCTGCGTTTTGAAGTGGGCAGCAAACCGATGGTTCAAGCCGTCAGCCAGGCGGTGGCCGAAAGCCGCAGCGCACCGGCGGCGCCGGTGGCGCGTACTGCCGCGCCTTCGCGGCCGAGCTGGGATAATGCGGCACCGCAGCCGGAGCTGTCCTATCGCTCCAACGTCAACCCCAAACACACGTTCGACAACTTCGTCGAGGGTAAGTCAAACCAGCTGGCGCGCGCGGCGGCACGCCAGGTGGCGGACAATCCCGGCGGCGCTTACAACCCGCTGTTCCTGTATGGCGGCACCGGCCTGGGTAAAACCCACCTGTTGCACGCGGTTGGCAACGGCATCATGGCGCGCAAGGCCAACGCCAAAGTGGTCTATATGCATTCGGAACGCTTTGTGCAGGACATGGTCAAAGCCTTGCAGAACAACGCCATCGAAGAATTTAAGCGTTATTACCGTTCGGTCGACGCGCTGTTAATCGATGACATCCAGTTTTTTGCCAATAAAGAGCGTTCGCAGGAAGAGTTTTTCCATACCTTCAACGCACTATTGGAAGGCAATCAACAGATCATCCTGACCTCGGATCGCTATCCAAAAGAGATCAACGGGGTAGAAGATCGCCTCAAGTCGCGTTTCGGCTGGGGGCTTACGGTGGCCATCGAGCCGCCGGAACTGGAAACCCGTGTGGCGATTCTGATGAAGAAGGCCGACGAGAACAACATTCGTCTGCCGGGCGAGGTGGCGTTCTTTATTGCCAAGCGTTTGCGCTCCAACGTGCGTGAGCTGGAGGGGGCGCTGAACCGCGTGATCGCCAATGCAAACTTTACCGGCCGTGCCATTACCATTGATTTCGTGCGCGAAGCGCTGCGCGATCTGCTGGCATTGCAGGAAAAGCTGGTCACCATCGACAATATCCAGAAGACGGTGGCGGAATACTATAAAATCAAAGTCGCGGATCTGCTGTCCAAGCGGCGTTCGCGTTCCGTCGCCCGTCCGCGCCAAATGGCGATGGCGTTGGCGAAGGAGCTCACCAACCACAGCCTGCCAGAAATCGGCGATGCGTTTGGTGGCCGCGACCATACCACGGTGTTGCACGCCTGCCGGAAGATTGAGCAGCTGCGTGAGGAAAGTCACGACATCAAAGAAGATTTCTCCAACTTAATCAGAACATTATCTTCATAGCGCTATGAAATTTATCGTCGAACGTGAGCATCTGCTAAAACCGCTGCAACAGGTGAGCAGCCCACTGGGCGGTCGCCCAACGTTGCCGATTCTGGGTAACCTGCTGTTGCAGGTGACGGAAGGCTCCCTGCTGTTGACCGGTACCGATCTGGAGATGGAGATGGTGGCGCGCGTTGCCCTGTCTCAACCCCATGAAGCGGGCGCGACTACCGTCCCCGCGCGTAAATTCTTTGATATCTGCCGTGGCCTGCCGGAAGGCGCCGAAATCACCGTGCAGCTCGACGGCGAGCGGATGCTGGTGCGCTCCGGCCGCAGCCGTTTCTCGCTGTCTACGCTGCCGGCGGCGGATTTCCCCAACCTGGACGACTGGCAGAGCGAGGTGGAGTTCACCTTGCCGCAGGCTACGCTGAAACGCCTGATTGAAGCGACCCAGTTTTCGATGGCCCATCAGGACGTGCGTTATTACCTGAACGGCATGCTGTTCGAAACCGAAGGGGAAGAGCTGCGTACCGTCGCTACCGACGGCCACCGTCTGGCGGTGTGTGCGATGCCGATAGGCCAGCAACTGCCGTCGCATTCGGTGATCGTACCGCGCAAGGGCGTGATGGAGCTGGTGCGTCTGCTGGACGGCGGAGACACGCCGTTGCAACTGCAGATCGGCAGTAACAACATCCGCGCTCACGTTGGCGACTTCATCTTTACTTCGAAGCTGGTTGACGGTCGTTTTCCTGACTATCGCCGCGTATTGCCGAAGAACCCGGACAAAACGCTGGAGGCCGGCTGCGATCTGCTGAAGCAGGCGTTTGCCCGCGCGGCGATCCTGTCGAACGAGAAATTCCGCGGCGTGCGGTTGTACGTCAGCCATAACCAGCTGAAGATCACTGCCAACAACCCGGAACAGGAAGAGGCAGAAGAAATTCTCGACGTGATCTACGAAGGCACCGAAATGGAAATCGGCTTCAACGTCAGTTACGTGCTCGACGTATTGAACGCGCTGAAGTGCGAAGACGTGCGTCTGCTGTTGACCGACTCGGTGTCCAGTGTGCAGATCGAAGACGGCGCCAGCAAGTCTGCCGCCTATGTCGTGATGCCAATGCGTCTCTGATCGATACCCGGGCTATCGATAACGCCCTCACATAGAGCGTAATTTCCCGGTGATGGAATTGGCATGGCATTAACGCGTTTACTGATTAAAGACTTCCGCAATATCGAATCGGCGGATTTGGCGCCGGCGCCGGGGTTTAACTTCCTGGTGGGTGCCAACGGCAGCGGCAAGACCAGCGTGCTTGAAGCGGTTTATACCCTCGGACACGGCCGCGCCTTTCGCAGTTTGCAGGCTGGGCGGGTGATTCGCCATGACCAGCCGGAATACGTACTGCATGGCCGGGTAGACAGCGGCAGCGAACGCGAACTGTCGGTCGGCCTGAGTAAAAGCCGCCAGGGGGACAGCAAGGTGCGCATCGATGGCAGCGACGGCCACAAAGTGGCGGAGCTCGCTCAGCTATTGCCGATGCAACTGATCACTCCCGAAGGTTTTACCCTGCTAAACGGCGGGCCGAAGTTTCGGCGCGCGTTCCTGGACTGGGGATGTTTTCACAACGAACCCGGTTTTTTCACCGCCTGGAGCAACCTGAAACGGTTACTGAAGCAGCGCAATGCCGCGCTGCGCCAGGTGAGCCGCTATGCGCAGATTCGCGCCTGGGATCAGGAACTGATCCCGTTGGCCGAGCGCATCAGCGACTGGCGGGCAGCCTACAGCGACGCAATCGCCGCGGATATCACTGCGACCTGCGCGCAGTTTCTGCCCGAATTTGCCCTGAGCTTCTCCTTCCAGCGCGGCTGGGATAAGGAAAGCGACTATGGCGAGCTGTTGGAGCGCCAGTTTGAACGCGACAGGGCACTGACCTATACCGCGGTAGGGCCGCACAAGGCGGATTTCCGCATTCGTGCCGACGGCACGCCGGTAGAGGATTTATTGTCGCGCGGTCAGCTCAAGCTGCTGATGTGCGCGTTGCGCTTGGCGCAGGGTGAGTTTCTCACCCGGCAGAGCGGGCGGCGTTGCCTGTATCTGATTGATGATTTTGCCTCCGAGCTGGACACCGGCCGACGCCGGCTGTTGGCCGATCGCCTGAAAGCCACCCAGGCTCAAGTCTTTGTCAGCGCAGTCAGCGCTGAACAAGTGACCGACATGGTGGGTGAAAAGGGCAAGATGTTCCGCGTGGAACAGGGTAAAATAGAGGTTCAACCACAGGACTAAAATGAGCGAGAAACGTTGATGTCGAATTCTTATGACTCCTCAAGTATCAAGGTATTAAAAGGGCTGGATGCGGTGCGCAAGCGCCCGGGCATGTATATCGGCGATACCGATGATGGCACCGGTCTGCACCACATGGTATTCGAGGTTGTGGACAACGCTATCGACGAAGCACTCGCTGGCCACTGTAGTGACATTCAGGTCACCATCCACGCCGACAATTCGGTTTCGGTGCAGGATGATGGCCGTGGTATCCCGACCGGGATCCACGAAGAGGAAGGCGTTTCTGCCGCACAGGTCATCATGACCGTGCTGCACGCCGGCGGCAAGTTCGACGATAACTCCTACAAGGTGTCCGGCGGCCTGCACGGCGTGGGCGTCTCGGTGGTTAACGCCCTGTCCGAGAAGCTGGAGCTGGTGATCCGCCGCGAAGGCAAGGTTCACGAGCAAACCTACAGCCACGGCGAGCCGCAAACGCCGCTGAAAGTGGTCGGCGAAACCGAGCAGACCGGCACCACGGTGCGTTTCTGGCCGAGCTACCAGACCTTTACCAACCAGACCGAATTCCAGTACGACATTCTGGCGAAACGCCTGCGTGAACTGTCGTTCCTCAACTCCGGCGTATCTATCCGCCTGAAAGACAAGCGCGATGACAAAGAAGACCACTTCCACTACGAAGGCGGTATCAAGGCGTTTGTCGAGTATCTGAACAAAAACAAAACGCCAATTCACCCGACGGTGTTTTACTTCTCCACCGTGAAGGACGATATCGGCGTGGAAGTGGCGTTGCAGTGGAACGACGGCTTCCAGGAAAATATCTACTGCTTCACCAACAACATTCCGCAGCGCGACGGCGGTACGCACCTGGCCGGTTTCCGTGCCGCGATGACCCGTACCCTGAACAACTACATGGACAAGGAAGGCTACAGCAAGAAGTCCAAGATCAGCGCCACCGGTGACGATGCGCGTGAAGGTCTGATTGCCGTGGTGTCGGTCAAGGTACCGGATCCCAAGTTCTCGTCCCAGACCAAGGACAAACTGGTGTCTTCGGAAGTGAAGACCGCGGTTGAGTCGCTGATGAACGAGAAGCTGGTGGATTACCTGATGGAAAACCCGAACGATGCGAAAATCGTCGTCGGCAAAATCATCGATGCGGCCCGCGCGCGTGAAGCGGCGCGCAAGGCGCGTGAAATGACCCGTCGTAAAGGCGCGCTGGATCTGGCCGGCCTGCCGGGCAAGCTGGCGGATTGCCAGGAACGCGACCCGGCGATGTCCGAACTGTATCTGGTGGAAGGGGACTCTGCGGGCGGCTCTGCCAAGCAGGGGCGTAACCGCAAGAACCAGGCGATCCTGCCGTTGAAAGGTAAAATCCTCAACGTCGAGAAAGCGCGCTTTGACAAAATGCTGTCTTCGCAGGAAGTGGCGACGCTGATCACCGCGCTGGGCTGCGGCATTGGCCGTGACGAATACAACCCGGACAAGCTGCGCTATCACAGCATCATCATCATGACCGATGCCGACGTCGATGGTTCGCACATCCGTACGCTGCTGCTGACCTTCTTCTACCGTCAGATGCCGGAAATCATTGAGCGCGGTCACGTGTTCATTGCTCAGCCGCCGCTGTACAAAGTGAAGAAAGGCAAGCAGGAACAGTACATTAAAGATGATGACGCGATGGATCAGTATCAGATCGCCATCGCACTGGACGGTGCAACGCTGCACGCCAATGCCCACGCGCCAGCGCTGGCAGGTGAACCGCTGGAAAAACTGGTGGCGGAGCATTACAGCGTGCAGAAACTGATTGGCCGCATGGAGCGTCGTTATCCACGCGCACTGCTGAACAATCTGATCTATCAGCCAACGCTGGCGGAAGATGATCTCGGCGATCAGGCCAAGGTACAAGCCTGGATCGAGTCACTGGTGAACCTGCTGAACGAAAAAGAACAGCATGGCAGCAGCTACGGCTACGTGATGGTTGAAAACCGTGAGCGCCAGATGTTCGAACCGACGCTGCGCATTCGTACGCACGGTGTCGATACCGATTATCCGCTGGACTTCGATTTCATTCACGGCGGCGAATACCGCAAGATTTGTCAACTGGGCGAGAAACTGCGCGGCCTGATCGAAGACGACGCGTTCATCGAACGTGGCGAACGTCGCCAACCGGTCGACAGCTTCGAACAGGCGCTGGAGTGGCTGGTGAAAGAGTCTCGTCGTGGTCTGGCGGTACAGCGCTATAAAGGTCTGGGCGAAATGAACCCGGAGCAGCTGTGGGAAACCACCATGGATCCGGAAAGTCGCCGCATGCTGCGCGTGACGGTGAAGGATGCCATTGCCGCCGACCAGCTGTTCACCACCTTGATGGGCGATTCGGTTGAACCGCGTCGTGCATTTATCGAAGAAAACGCCCTGAAAGCGGCGAACATCGATATCTAAGCGGCTGTCGGTCGCTGTCAAAATCCGCGCCGGGCAACCCGCGCGGATTTTTTTTGCTTTCTTAGCCGCTGACACCGCAGGCTGAAACGCGTTAGCATGGGCTGATACTGGATCAATTCGGAGAAGTACGCATGGCGATTGAACTGATTGCAATAGATATGGACGGCACGCTGCTCAACCCGCAGCATCAGATTACTCCGGCAGTGAAGCAGGCCATTACCGCAGCACGCCGCAAAGGGGTGCATGTGGTGCTGGCGACCGGGCGGCCTTACGTTGGCGTGCAAGACTATTTGCGTCAGTTGGATATCCAGGGCGGCAATGATTTCTGTATAACCTATAATGGCGCCTTGGTGCTGCAAGCGGTGGACGGGGCCTGTATTCTGCAGGAAACGTTGGGCTTCGACGACTATCTGCATTTTGAACAACTGGCACGTCAGCTGGGAGTGCATTTCCAGGCGTTTGATTTTGATACCCTTTACACGCCAAACAAAGATATCGGCAAATACACCGTGCACGAAGCGGAGATGACCGGCATCCCGTTGAAATATCGCAGCGTGGATGAAATGGATCGCAACATGCGCTTCCCAAAAGTGATGATGATCGACGAACCGGAGTTACTCGACAGCGCCATTGCGCGCATTCCGCCGGAAACGCTGGCGCAGTACACCCTACTGAAAAGTGCGCCTTACTATCTGGAAATTCTGCATAAAAAGGTCGACAAGGGCGCTGGCGTGAAAATGCTGGCCGATCATCTGGGTATTGCTCAGCAAAACGTGATGGCATTGGGCGATCAGGCCAACGACACCGCGATGATTGAGTTTGCCGGCGTTGGCGTGGCGATGGGCAATGCGATCCCGGCACTGAAGCAGGTGGCGCAGTTCGTTACCAGCAGCAACACCGAAGACGGCGTGGCGCGCGCCATCGAAAAATTTGTGCTCAACGCCTGACGAGTCGGGGCGCTTTGGCGCCCGTTACAGCCGTGGCGATCTCGCCATATTTCGTACACTGATCCTGCGCATCGACCAGTAGAATATCCGCCCTGCTGGTCAGCGCGCTCGCCAGCTCCTGTTTACCCGTTCAAGCCTTGCTTCAGCAACGTCGTGACGGTATCTGCATCGAATGCGGCCAGTATTTGCTGCGGTCAAGAATGCGCATCGTCGATGGCTGCCAGGTATTTTTCCAATACGATATTTTTGCCACACAGCACCACGGCGACCTTTTTGCCCTGCAACTCCGGCGCCAGTTTGATGGCGGCAGCCAATGCGACACCGGCGGCCCCTTCAATAATCCAGCGGTCGCTGGCGGCGATGGCGCGCATGGCCTGTCTGATTTCCGCTTCGCTGACCAGCACCTGGCGGTCGATCAGTTGCTGACACAGCGGGAAGGTGACGGCCTGCGGATCGACGCCGCCGGCGGTGCCGTCGGACAGCGTATCCTGCTCATCGACCGGGTGAATGTGACCAGCCTGCAGAGCGCTGTACATGGCGGTTGAATTTTCCGGCCAGCAGGCTATCAGCTGGGTTTTCGGCGACAAACGCCGCAATACGCTGCCAATTCCCGAAATATAACCACCGCCACCGACCGCTACCACCACCGCGTCGAGATCCGGCTGCTGTTCCACCAGTTCCATGCCGCAGGTGCCTTGGCCAGCGACCACCTGTAAATCGTTATACGGCGAGATATACACTTTTTTCTGCTCATTAGCTGCCTGTTCACCAGCTATTTCGGCATTTAGCGCATCGCCAGGGATCAGTATCACTTCGGCGCCCAGCGCGCGAATGGCGTTAACCTTCACCGAAGCGGCGTTTTCCGGTACGTAGACCGTCACGCCGATGCCCATCAGCTTACCGGCTTGCGCTACCGCCAGGCCATGATTGCCGCTGGAAGAGGCGATCACCCCATCGCGCTGCTGCTGCGAGGACAGCAACCGCAGCTTGTTACTGGCGCCGCGAAACTTGAATGAGCCGGTGTGCTGCAAGTGGTCGCATTTCAGCCACAGTTCGCAGCCCAACTGCTGCGACAGCAGGATGCTGCGCTCCAGCGGCGTCACGCGAACCTGTGGACGCAGCTGTTGATGCGCGGTGACAATCTGGTCAAATAACTGGCTCATAATGATTCCTTTGTATTTTTCAGATAGTTGTAGACGGTGGCACGGCCCATGCCAAGAATCTTCGCCACGTAGCCGGCGGCGTTTTTACCCTTGAAAGCCCCCTCGTGATACAGCGCCTCCACCAACGCGCGTCGGCCGGCGCCGTTCAGCGTAGCCAGCGTTTGCTGCCGTTGTTGCAGCCAGTTATGCACAAAGGTATTGATGCGTTCTTGCCAGTCATCCTGAAACAGCACCTCTGGCTGCGGCTGCAAGGCGTTACCGGCAAGGAATGTCTCCAGCGCGGCTTTGGCACCTTCCAACACGCTGATATCCAGATTGATACACAGCAGGCCAATCGGTTGGTCGCGATCGTCGCGCAATACCGCGCTGATCGAACGCAGCTGACTGCCGTCCCAATTGCGTTTCAGATAGGGGCCCAGCACCTGCAAATGACGATCCTGCTGTAACTCGCTCATATTGGAGGCTTCGCCGATTTTACGCTGCGAGCGGTTATTGGCGATGTAGACCAGCGTTTGGCTGGCGAGATCGTGGATCGCCACTTCGGCATAAGGGGAAAACAGCAGGGCGATAGCATCGGCGATGGCGTGATAACGGCTTAACATGACCAGACTCATTTAGACTTAAAAATCCATACTGTACTTTTTAATCCAATCTGTAAATCGCCATAATGACAAAATCAGCTATTGTCTATTTTGTGATCCAGATTGTAGTACAACATATAATCTTGGTACTACAATCGTCCGAGTGTTAGCGGTGAGATGATAAAGATTGTGCTGCAATCGCAGGAACCAATAGCGCCAGCGGAGTAAAGTGAAGCCATTTCCCGCAGGCGAAAATACGGAGCAACCATGAAGCAGCAGATCAGTAAAACCGACCGCATCATCATCGACATTGGCCAGCAGATCGTCGGCGGCAAGTACGTACCGGGGGCGGCGCTGCCGTCCGAAGCGGAGTTGTGCGAAGAGTTTGAAACGTCGCGCAATATCATTCGGGAAGTGCTGCGCGCGCTGATGGCCAAGCGGCTGGTGGAGGTCAAACGCTACCGCGGCGCCTTTGTCACCTTGCGCAGCCAGTGGAACTATCTGGATACCGAGGTGCTGAACTGGGTACTGGCGCAGGATTATGACCCACGGCTGATAGCGGCAATGAGCGAAGTGCGCAACCTGGTGGAACCGACCATCGCACGTTGGGCGGCGGAGCGCGCCACCTCCAGCGAACTGGCGGTGATAGAAGCGGCGCTGAACGACATGATTGCCCATCATCAGGAGCGCGAACTGTTTAACGAGGCCGATATTCGCTACCACGAAGCGGTGTTGGCGGCGGTGCACAACCCGGTGTTGCAGCAGCTCAGCGTAGCGATCAGTTCATTGCAGCGTGCGGTGTTTGATCGCACCTATATGCCGGACGAAGACAACATGCCGCGTACTCTGCGCGAGCATCAGGATTTGTATGACGCCATTCGCCATCAGGATGCGGATGCCGCCGAACGGGCGGCGCTCACCATGATCGCCAGCTCGACCAAAAGGTTAAAGGACATGCTATGAGCAACGGCTTTATCGCGATTGACTGGGGTTCCACCAACCTGCGCGCCTGGCGTTATGAAAATGGCGCATGCGTGGACAGCGTGCGCTCCGAGGCCGGCGTTACCCGGCTCGGCGGCCGCACGCCGCAGCAGGTATTCGACGAACTGATGGCGCGCTGGCAACGGCCGCTGCCGGTGGTGATGGCGGGGATGATCGGCAGCAATGCCGGCTGGTTGCAGGCACCTTATCTGCCGTGCCCCTCGCCGCTGACCGGTCTCGCTCGCCAGGCGATCGCGGTAGAGCAGGCGTTGCCGTATCGCGCCTGGATCATTCCGGGCATCTGCGTCAACGGCGAGGATAACTGTAACGTGATGCGCGGTGAAGAGACCCAACTGTTGGGCGCTCATACCGAACTGCCGTCACCGCTGTACGTGATGCCGGGCACCCACAGCAAATGGGTGCAGATGGACGGCGATACGCTGGTGGACTTTCGCACCGTAATGACCGGCGAGCTGCACCACCTGCTGCTAAGCCAGTCGCTGATTGGCGTTGGACTCGGCGAACAACGGCCCGATGCGCAGGTGTTTGAGCGCGGGTTGGCGGCAGGGCTTGGCGAGCGCCATCTGGTGAGGCGGCTATTTGAAACCCGCGCCGCTCATCTGCTGGGAAAACTGGAAAAAAGCGCGGTCAGCGATTGGCTGTCCGGTTTGCTGATTGGCAACGAAGTGGCGCAAATGCAGCAGCAATATCCGCTGGCGGCGCATACCGCGTTAACGGTGATCGGTAATCCGACGCTGGCGCAACGCTACGGCCGGGCGTTCGACATGGCGGGCATACGCTATCGCACGCTGGATGGCGACCGCGCTTTTCAAACTGGGATCAGGAGCATTGCCAATGAGCTGGAAGACTGAATTGCCGTTGATTGCCATTCTGCGTGGCATTACGCCGCCGGAAGCCGGCGCTCACATACAGACGTTGCTGGACGCCGGTTTCGACGCGATCGAAATTCCGCTGAACTCGCCAGAATGGGCGGTCAGCATTGGCGAAGCGGTAAGGAACTTCGGCGAGGGTGCACTGATCGGCGCAGGCACCGTATTGCAGGTGCCACAGGTGGAACAGCTGGCCGCGCTGGGAAGCAAACTGGTGGTGACGCCGAATACCCAACCGGCGGTGATTCGCCGGGCGGTAGCGCTTGGCATGACGGTCTGCGCCGGTTGCGCCACCGCCACTGAAGCGTTCAACGCGCTGGATGCCGGCGCGCAGGCGTTGAAAATCTTCCCGTCGCTGTCGTTTGGCCCGGATTACATCAAAGCGTTGAAAGCCGTGCTGCCGCCACAGGTGCCGGTTTTCGCCGTCGGCGGCATTACGCCGGAAAATCTGCATCAGTATTTGGCCGCCGGTTGCGTTGGTGCTGGGTTGGGCAGCGATCTGTACCGCGCCGGCCAGCCGTTGGAACGCACTGCGCAGCAGGCCGCCGCTTTCGTTCGAGCCTATAAGGAAGCCACACGATGAAAATAACCAAACTGACCACCTATCGGCTGCCGCCGCGCTGGATGTTCCTGAAAGTTGAAACCGACGAGGGCATTGTCGGCTGGGGCGAGCCGGTGATTGAAGGGCGGGCACGCAGCGTCGAAGCGGCGGTGCACGAGCTTGCCGAATATGTGGTCGGGCAGGATCCGGCGCGTATCAATGATATTTGGCAAACGCTGTATCGCGGCGGATTTTATCGCGGCGGGCCGATACTGATGAGCGCGATTGCCGGTATCGATCAGGCGCTGTGGGATATCAAGGGCAAGGCGCTGGGGGTGCCGGTGTATCAGCTGCTGGGTGGCCTGGTACGCGATAAAATCAAGGCCTACAGCTGGGTTGGCGGCGATCGCCCTGCCGAGGTGATTGCCGGCATTGAGAAACTGACGCAGATTGGCTTCGATACCTTCAAGCTCAACGGCTGTGAAGAGATGGGCATCATCGACAATTCACGCAAAATCGACGCGGCGGTGGCGGTGGTGGCGCAGATCCGCGAAGCGTTTGGCAACAAGATCGAATTTGGCCTGGATTTCCACGGTCGGGTCGATGCGCCGATGGCCAGGGTATTAATCAAAGAGCTGGAGCCGTACCGCCCGCTGTTTATCGAGGAGCCGGTATTGGCCGAGCAGGCGGAATACTATCCGCGGCTGGCGGCGCAAACGCATATTCCCATTGCTGCCGGTGAGCGGATGTATTCGCGCTTTGATTTTAAACGGGTGCTGGCCGACGGTGGCTTGGCCATTATTCAGCCGGACCTGTCTCACGCCGGCGGCATTACCGAATGCTTCAAGATTGCCGCGATGGCGGAATCGTACGACGTGGCATTGGCGCCGCACTGCCCGCTGGGGCCGATTGCGCTTGCCGCCTGTCTGCACGTGGATTTCGTCTCCCGCAACGCGGTGTTCCAGGAGCAAAGCATGGGTATTCACTACAACCAGGGCGCCGAGCTGCTGGATTACGTACTCAACCAGGATGATTTCGCCATGGCTGATGGCCACTTCTATCCGCCAAGCAAGCCGGGATTGGGGGTGGAAATCAACGAAGAGCTGGTGATTGAGCGCAGCAAGCAGGCTGCCGACTGGCGCAACCCGGTGTGGCGCTATCCCGACGGCGCGGTGGCCGAGTGGTAAACCCGGCTTAACCGATAATAATTAAATTTACTCAATAGCTTTACCTCGACAGCGCCCGGCTGAGGTTTCGCCGTGGCTGGGCGCCCACCTGCAAATAATTAGCGTGAGGGTAAGTGATGAATAACGATCTGTACTCCTCAACCATAAAAAAAATGAACCTCAGAATCATTCCTTTTATTATGATTCTTTATCTAATTGCCTATATCGATCGCTCAAATATATCGGTGGCGGCATTACAGATGAATGCCGATCTGGCGATGACGGCAGAAATGTACGGTATCGCCGCCGGAATATTTTATATTTCCTATATTATTTTTGAAGTGCCCAGCAATGTGATATTAACCCGCGTCGGTGCAAAACTGTGGATCGCGCGGATTATGGTCAGTTGGGGCATCATTGCCGCCGGCATGAGCCTGGTGCAAACGCCGACGCAGCTTTACGTGATGCGCTTTCTGCTCGGCGTGGCGGAAGCCGGCTTTACGCCCGGCATTATCTATTACCTCTCCTGCTGGTACCCGCGCAGCGACCGGGCACGCGCCATGTCGTTGTTTTATATCGGCGCGGCGCTGGCGTCGGTGATTGGTCTGCCCATTTCCGGTTCGATTCTCAATCTGCACGGTTTCTTTGGCGTCGACGGCTGGCGTTGGCTGTTCCTGCTGGAAGGCATCCCGGCGGTGGCGCTGGGCATCGTGGTGTACTTCTATCTGGATGATGCGCCGGAACAGGCGCGCTGGCTGAGTGCAGAACAACGCTGCTGGCTGGCCAACCGCCTGGCTGACGAAAGCGCGCAGTCCGCCATCGGTCACCAACACGGCTGGCGTACCGCCTTGAAAAGCCGGCGGGTATGGGCGTTGAGCCTGTTATGGCTATTGCAGGCGTTCGGCACCATCGGCATTACGCTGTTCCTGCCGCTGATCGTCAAGGGAGTGGTGGCCGAACAAAGCAATTTCATGGTCGGCGTGCTGTCTGCGGTGCCGTTCCTGTTTGCCTGCATTTTTATGTATCTGAACGGCCGCCATTCCGATCTGCGCAAAGAGCGCGCCTGGCATCTCGGCTTGCCATTGATAGCCGCCGGCGGCTTGCTGCTGCTGGCAATCTACAGCCAGAACCTGCTGTTGGCGTATGGCCTGCTGGTGCTGACCGTCGGCCTTAACTGGGCGATTACGCCGATCTTCTGGGCGGTGACTACCGAAACCGTCGCTGGCGTAGCCGGTGCCGCCTCGATTGCCCTGATCAATGCGGTGGCCAATATTGCCGGATTGGTATTTCCACCGGTGATGGGGCGAATAAAAGACGTGACCCACAGTTATGACAGCGCGCTGATTATTGTCGCACTGGCGTTAATTATTGGCGGCGTTATTGGCCTGAAAATAGGTCGGCAAACGCCACAGTCTGTCAGACAACCACCAATAAAAGTGCTACCAGACCGATAACCCCTACCCGGCGAAATACGACCCTACAGAGATATTTCGCCGTTATTAAAATCCGAAAAATAACGGAATAACAATAATGGAAATGACATTGACCGCAACACCTAAAACAAAACGGCGTTACCTGACGTTATTAATGATATTTGTCACCGTGGTGATTTGTTATGTCGACCGCGCCAACCTGGCGGTGGCATCGGCGCATATTCAGGAAGAGTTTGGCATCAGCAAGGCGCAAATGGGCTATATCTTTTCCGCTTTTGCCTGGACCTATACGCTGTGCCAAATCCCCGGCGGCTGGTTCCTCGATCGCGTCGGTTCCCGGCTGACCTACTTTATCGCCATCATGGGCTGGTCCATCGCCACGCTGTTGCAGGGCTTCGCCAATGGCTTGAGCGCGCTGATTGGCCTGCGCGCCATCACCGGGTTGTTCGAGGCACCGGCCTTCCCGACCAATAACCGCATCGTGACCAGCTGGTTCCCGGAGCAGGAACGTGCCTCGGCGGTGGGCTTTTATACCTCCGGTCAATTTGTCGGCCTGGCATTCCTGACCCCGTTGCTGATTTGGGTGCAGGAAGTGCTGAGCTGGCACTGGGTATTTATCATCACTGGCGGGGTGGGCATCGTCTGGGCGTTGGTGTGGCACCTGGTTTATCAGCCGCCGCGTAACAGCAAAGGCGTGAACCGCGCCGAACTGGAATACATCCAGGCCGGCGGTGGCATGGTGGACGGCGACGTCGCCAGCGAGAAGAAAGCCCGGGTAACCCTGACCGCCGCCGACTGGAAGCTGGTGTTCCACCGCAAGCTGCTTGGCGTGTATCTGGGCCAGTTCGCCATTACCTCGACGCTGTGGTTCTTCCTGACCTGGTTCCCGAACTATCTGACGCAGGAAAAGCACATTGCGGCGCTGACCGCCGGCTTTATGACCACCGTGCCGTTCCTGGCGGCGTTCTTCGGCGTGCTGCTGTCCGGTTTTGTCGCCGATCGCCTGTTGCGCAGCGGCAAGTCGATCGGCTTTGCGCGTAAAACGCCGATCATCTGCGGTCTGTTGCTGTCGACCTGCATCATGGGCGCCAATTATACCAACGATCCGCTGTGGATTATGGTGTTGATGGCGCTGGCATTCTTTGGCAACGGTTTCGCGTCGATCACCTGGTCGCTGGTCTCGTCGCTGGCGCCGGTGCGCCTGATTGGCCTGACCGGCGGGGTGTTTAACTTTGTCGGTGGGCTGGGCGGCATTACCGTACCGCTGGTGGTGGGCTATCTGGCGCAGGATTACGGTTTCGCACCGTCGCTGATTTATATTTCGGTGGTGGCGTTGATCGGTGCGCTTTCCTATTTGCTGCTGGTGGGCGATGTGAAACGGGTCGGTTGATCCGGTAAGATGGCGGCTCAATGCCAGCATCTGCGGGGAGCCGCCATGAGCCATCGGGAAACACAGCTGACTTTCGAGCAGCGGAGCCATCAGCTAACCAATATCAACGTCTGGACGCCGTGCAGTCAATGGCTGGCGTATGACGTTCGTCCAAGTGGCGCCTCGTTCACCGGTTTGACGATTGAGCGAGTGAACGTGACCAGCGGCGAGACGCAGGTGATTTACCGCGCCCAGCACGGCGCACACGTCGGCGTTGTTACCGTCAGCCCCGATGCGCCGGCGCGTTATGCGTTCATTCATGGCCCGGAATACCCGGACAGCCATTGGCATTATGATTTTCACCATCGCCGCGGGGTGATCGTCAGCGAACCGGATCGCCAACTGGCGATCACGCTCGACGCGTTGGACATCACTGCGCCTTACACCCCCGGCGCGCTGCGCGGCGGCAGCCACGTGCACGTTTTCAGCCCCGATGGCAGTCGCCTCAGTTTCACCTATAACGACCATGTCATGCACCAGCTCGACCCGGCGCTCGATCTGCGCAACGTGGGGGTAGCGCTGCCGTTGCACGGCGTGAATCCGCCCAAACAGCATCCGCGTGAGTATGACGGCAGCCACTATTGCGTGCTGGTCAGCCAGACCACGCCGCAGCCGCGCGTGGGCAGCGACGACATCAACCGCGCTTATGAAGAGGGCTGGGTGGGGCAAAACGGCTACCTGAAGGAGGATGGCCGCCAACAGCGCTGGGCGCTGGCGTTCATCGGCGATACGCTGGCCGCCGACGGCACAAAACTGCCGGAAGTGTTTATTGTCGATCTGCCGGAAAACGACGCCGATTACGCCAGGGCCGGTGCGCAACCGCTGCAAGGTAGCGAAACCACGCTGCCGGCACCGCCGCAGGGGGTTCGGCAACGACGGCTGACGCAGACCGGCGATCGGCGTTATCCCGGGCTGGCAACGGTGCCGCGCCATTGGCTGCGCAGCTCGCCCGACGGCAGCCAGATTGCCTTTTTGATGAAAGACGACGCTGGCGTCGTGCAGTTATGGTGCGTTTCACCCAACGGCGGCGCACCGCGGCAGATCAGCGTTGGCAAGCATGATATTCAATCGGCATTCAGTTGGCACCCACAGGGCCGGCAGATTGCGTTGGTGTGCGATAACAGCGTGATGCTATGTGACGTCGCCGACGGCGGCATGCATCGCCTGACGCAGCGTAGCCAACGGCCGCCCAGCGGCGACGCGGTGGTGTTTTCCCCCGATGGCACACGGGTGGCGTTTATGCGTGAGGTGGCCGGCTTCAACCAGATATTCGTGGTCGACACCGCACGTCACCCTGGTTGAAGCCATGCTGACGGTTTACGACAGTGGGGCGGGCGAAAGCTGAAGCGGTGACAATGGGGGGAAGCGGGCGGGCCGGATGGCCCGCGGGAATCAATGGGTAACGCTGCCGGATTGGCCTGGGGTACCGCTGGCCGCCAGCCTTTGCTGTTCTTCGTGCAGAATGCGCTCCCTTGGCGAGTCGGCAGTTTTATCGCTGTCGGCACGCAGGTAGTCATAAGGCAGCAACACGGTATCGACCACCGCCGAGAACGGTAAATCCAGCGCCACCAGCGGTTTCATCACCCAACCGGTTTCGTCGTCCTTCAGCATGTTCACGCTGCTGCGTGTGCCGGGGTAGTAGCCCTGATCGGGGCCGGTGTGGCTCATAATGCTGGAGCAACCGCTGGTTGCCAACAGCAGACAACTGGCTGCCATTACTTTCATCATCTTCATCATCCCATCCTGAAGGGTGCTGTTCCCCTGAATTTGCTGATTTATCACATCTGACCGATGCGTCAAACGAGCAAAGCGCCGCTCTGTGGCGGTTTTCTCACTGTTCATTGTATGTGATAAAAAAACTTTCGCCGCCTTCAATGGCCATTTTTTTGATCTTGGTCGGTTGAAAATAAAATTGCAAACCCCATTTTATCTACAAGACCAAATTAACAGTTCGCCGTCAGGGAATTGTGGTCTCGCTGCCTGTCCATGATGGAAGGCCTATTTTCAACCTCGCTGAAGTGCCTTAGGAGGCTGTTACATGCGTAATTTCGATCTTTCTCCGTTATACCGTTCCGCTATTGGTTTTGACCGTTTATTTAACGCGTTGGAAGCCGGTCAAAATCAGACTAATGGCTATCCTCCGTATAATGTCGAACTGGTAGAGGAAAACCATTACCGCATCGCCATTGCGGTTGCCGGGTTCGCCGAACAGGAACTGGAAATAACCTCACACGATAACATGCTGATAGTGCGCGGTGCGCATCAGGGTGAGACTGCAGAGAAAACCTTTCTGTATCAGGGTATTGCAGAACGTAACTTTGAACGTAAATTCCAGCTGGCCGAGCACATTCAAATCAAGGGCGCCAAACTGGAAAACGGCCTGCTGTATATCGATATGCAGCGCGTAATACCCGAAACGTTAAAGCCACGGCGTATCGAAATTAAGTAAACATTATTTTTTGGTGCAATAGGCGCCAGTAACCGCTCGTTGCCCGCCGACAGGGGGCAATATATCACCTCTCGCTTCTTGGAAGGAGTTACTATTATGCGTAATTACGATTTATCTCCATTGCTTCGTCAATGGATTGGTTTTGATAAATTAGCTAGCTCGATGGGTGGCCAGGAGCCGCAAGGTTTTCCGCCATACAATATCGAGAAAAGTGACGATAACCATTATCGAATTTCTCTGGCGCTGGCCGGGTTCAAACAAAGCGAACTGGATATCGAAGTCGAAGGCCCGCGCCTGACGGTGCGTGGTAAGCCGACCCCGCCGGAAAAACCGGTGGAATATCTGCATCAGGGGCTGGTGTGCAAAGAGTTCACCCTCAGTTTCACCTTGGCGGAACACCTGAACGTTGCCGAAGCGCAATTTACCAACGGCCTGCTGCACATCGATCTGGTGCGCGACGTACCAGAAGCGCTTCAGCCGCAGCGCATCGCCATCGGCAGTACACCGGGGATTGAAGCCAAATAACCGGCGCTCACACGGCATGCCAATCAACGGGGGAAGTCCAGACGGGCTTCCCCCGTTGTGTTTTGTGCTGCACCCCACAGTCCCCCCGTGGATGCCGGTGTTAAAATCCACACAGGTTCTAATGACTTAATTCGCCCGTCTGGGCCAGCGAATCATAAACTTGTCAAGGAAGTGACCTATGAACGATATCGCCCTAACCGTCAGCATGCTGGCGCTGGTGGCCGTTCTCGGGCTGTGGATAGGCAACTGGAAGGTGTACGGCGTGGGGCTGGGCATTGGTGGGGTGCTGTTCGGCGGAATTATCGTCGGCCATTTCGCGCAACGCTGGCAGTGGGATCTGAATGGCGACATGCTGCATTTCATTCAGGAGTTTGGCCTGATCCTGTTTGTTTACACCATCGGTATTCAGGTCGGGCCGGGGTTCTTTTCGTCGCTGCGCGTCTCGGGATTGCGGCTCAACGGCTTCGCCATTCTGCTGGTGGCGGTCGGCGGCCTGGTGGCGGCGCTGGTGCATAAACTGTTCGCCGTGCCGCTACCGATTATCCTTGGGGTGTTTTCCGGGGCGGTGACCAATACTCCGGCGTTGGGCGCCGGGCAGCAGATCCTGACCGATCTCGGTTCCGATCCGGCGCTGGTGGCGCGCATGGGGATGGGTTACGCGATGGCCTATCCGTTCGGCATCTGCGGCATTCTGCTGGTGATGTGGCTGATACGGCTGTTCTTCCGCATCAATATCGAACGCGAAGCGCAGGCGTTCGACGCCAGTCTGGGTCAGGGGCGCGATCTGCTGCAAACCATGAACGTGGCAGTGCGTAACCCCAACTTGCAGGGGATGGCGATTGGGCAGGTACCGTTGCTGAACGGCGACGATATCATCTGCTCGCGGCTGAAGCGCGGCAATGTATTAATGGTGCCGGCAGCGCAAGAAAAGCTGGAACTGGGCGATTTCCTGCATCTGGTCGGCAAACCCGAGCATCTGGAAAATGCCCGGCTGATCATTGGCGAGCAGGTAGACGTATCGCTGTCCACGCGCGGCACTTCGCTGCAGGTGGTGCGCGCGGTGGTGACCAACGAACAGGTGCTGGGCAAGAAGATTCGCGATTTGAACCTCAAGCAGACCTACGATGTGGTGATTTCGCGGCTTAACCGTTCCGGTGTCGAGCTGGTGGCCGGCAGCAATGTGTCGCTGCAATTCGGCGATATCCTTAACCTGGTTGGCCGACCCGAATCGATTGAGGCGGTGGCGGCGATCGTCGGCAATGCCAGGCAGAAGCTGCAACAGGTGCAAATGCTGCCGGTGTTTATCGGTATTGGGCTGGGGGTGCTGCTTGGATCCATTCCGCTGTTCGTGCCCGGTTTCCCGGCGGCATTGCGCCTGGGGCTGGCCGGCGGTCCGCTGGTGGCGGCGCTGATCCTCGGACGTATCGGCAGCATCGGCAAACTGTATTGGTTTATGCCGCCGAGCGCCAATCTGGCGCTGCGCGAACTGGGCATCGTGCTGTTTTTGGCGGTGGTTGGCCTGAAGTCGGGCGGCAATTTTGTCGATACCCTGTTACATGGCGAAGGCATGGCGTGGATTGGCTACGGGGCGCTGATTACCGCCATCCCGCTGCTGGTGGTCGGCGTGCTGGCTCGCACGCTGGGCAAGATGAACTACCTGACGCTGTCCGGCATGCTGGCCGGTTCAATGACCGATCCGCCGGCGCTGGCGTTCGCCAATAACCTGCACCCAACCTGTGGCGCCGCTGCGCTGTCCTATGCCACGGTCTACCCGCTGGCGATGTTCCTGCGTATTATGTCGCCGCAGCTGCTGGCGGTGCTGTTCTGGGCGCTGTAGCGCGAACGGGCGCGTTACCGCGCCCGTGATAGGGCTAGTTTGTTTCGTTATGCGCGCGCTCGATCTCTTCCGCCAGAATGGCTACGCCGCGCTCAATCTTGTCGGGATCCGGCACGTAGTTCATGCGCATGCATTGGTGGGTATGCGGCCAGTCATGCTCCAGCCCCGGGAAGAAATAGTGCCCCGGTACCATCAGCACGCCGCGTTGTTTCAGACGCTGGTACAGCAGTTCGGTGGTGATCGGCAAATCCTTGAACCACAGCCAGAGGAATATCGCCCCCTCCGGTTTGTGGATCAGGCAGCGCTCTTCCGGCAGATAACGGCGGATAATGCCGATGGTCTGCTCCACCCGCTGCTGATAGAACGGGCGAATCACCTCGTTCGACAGGCGCAGCAGATCGCCACGTTCAATCATCTCGGTGGCAATCGCCGGGCCGATGCTGCCTGGCGACAGGCTGATGATGCCGTTCATATTGGTCAGCGCGCTGATGATCTTCTCGTCGGCAATCACGATACCGCAGCGCGAACCCGGTAGACCGAGCTTGGACAGGCTCATGCACAGGATGATGTTCGGGTTCCACAGCGGCGTGGCGTCACTGAAGATAATCCCCGGGAAGGGGACGCCGTAGGCGTTGTCGATCACCAGCGGGATGTCATGCTGCTGCGCCAGAACGTCGAGTTTCATCAGCTCGTCATCGGTAATGACGTTGCCGGTCGGGTTGGTCGGGCGCGAAACGCAGATCATGCCGATATCGTCGCTGATTTTCAGATGCTCGAAATCCACGTGGTACTTGAACTGGCCTTCCGGCAGCAGTTCGATGTTCGGTTTTGCCGACACGAACAGCCCTTCATCCAGCCCGGCGTCGGCGTAGCCGATATATTCCGGCGCCAACGGGAACAGCACCCGGCGGCGGCTGCCGTCGGCGTAGCGGCCGGCAAACAGGTTGAACAAGTAGAAAAACGCGCTCTGACTGCCATTTGTCAGTGCAATATTCTGTGGTTCGATCTGCCAGCCAAGCTCCTCGCTCAGCATGCCGGACAGCGCTTTGAGCAGCGCATCCTTGCCCTGGGGGCCATCGTAGTTACACAGCGCTTCGGTCAGCTTGCCCTGCTCGAGCAGCGTCTGACACAGCTGTTTGAAGTAGCTCTCCATCTCGGGGATTTGCGCCGGATTACCGCCGCCGAGCATGATGGCACCGGGGGTGCGCAGGCCTTCGTTCAGGTCGTCCATTAAACGGGTAATGCCCGCGTAACGGGTAAATTTGTCGCCGAAAAGTGAAAAATTCATAAATGCAGCAGTAGTGTTTTTAGCAGGTAATCCCCCACCATACCGCCAGACAATTGCCGGCGCAATGCGGCTGATAAAACAGCCACCGGGGTTAAACGTTGCCCGACGGCTGTTTTTAAGCATATTCCACTGAATTACTCTGAGGGGTTGCCGGCCCACACCACCATCACCCGATCGTCCTGATGGCGGCGGCTAAAGCTGTAATAAGCGGCCGTTTGCCGTGATTGCTGCCGGCCAGCGCCGATAGCCGGATGGCGGGCGCGGAATTCGCCCAGTCGTTGCCAGTGCGCCAATAGCGGTGCGCTGGTGGTTGATAATGCCGGCCAGTTCATGTCGGAGCGCGTGCCCTGCAACGGATCGGAACCGGTGGCGCCAAATTGGCGCCCGCTTTCATCGCCATAATAAATTTGCACCGCCCCCGGCGCCAGCAACAGCAGATCGGCGGCGCGCTGTTGCTGTTTCAGGTCACCTTTGGCGTCGCTGTGGAAGAACAGGCGCGTGTCATGGGACGATAGATAGCTCAGCACGTTGAAGCCTTGCAGCTTGTCGGCCATTTGCTGATAGGTGTCATCAATTTTGGCAAAGCAGTCCAGGGCCTGCGCCGCCCGATCCTGAAAGTCAAAATTGATCATCGCGTCAAACCCGTGCTGGTAATAGTCGCTGCGGGTGACGCCGTGACCCCAGGATTCGCCGGTCATCCAGAAGGGGGCATTATCCAGCGCCTGTTGCGGATTGGCGGCTTTCCACTGTGCCAGCGCGTCGCTGGCGCGCTGTTTCAGCAGATCAAAGGTGGCTTTTTCCACGTGTTTGGCGGTATCGACCCGGAAACCGTCGATGCCGTAGTCCCGTACCCATTGACTGAGCCAGTGGCTGAGATAGTCACGTGGCCCGGCGCCGGCAAGGTATTTGGCCGCGGTATCCGGCTTGTGGCGGTAAAACAGCGGCAAACCGCTGTCGCCCTGTGCTTCGGTTTTGATGTCCGGAAGGAATGCCAGCGACATGGTCAGGTCACTGTAGCCCGGGGCATCGTAATCACCGATATCGGTGCGGATCCAGTGCTTGCCCCACCAGTTGGCCCAGCCGTTTTTGTCGCTGAAGTTAATGTAATCATTGAAGCTGTGCCAATTCTGTCCGGCAGCCGGTTGCCAGTCGCCCCAGCGTTTGCCGAGGGTTTTTTCGATCTGCTCGCCCTGCAGGTAGAGCGAGCCGAAGTGGAATTGCTGCATATCGGCCAGCGTGGCGTAGCCGGCGTGGTTGACCACCACGTCGAACAGCACGCGAATGCCGCGTCGGTGTGCCTGTTCCACCAGGTGGCGCAGATCTTGCTCGCTGCCCATATTGGCGTCCAGTCGGGTCCAGTCCAGCGTGTAGTAGCCGTGATAGGCGTAATGGGGGAAATCCCCTTTGCTGCCGCCGCCGACCCAACCGTGGATTTGCTCCAGCGGTGAACTGATCCACAGCGCATTGACCCCTAGCCGTTGCAGATAATCCAGTTTTTGCGTCAGCCCGGCCAGGTCGCCGCCGTGGAAGGTGCCGATCTCCTGCATGCCGTCGCTGCGCCGGCCGTAGCTATGATCGTTGCCGGGGTCGCCATTGGCGAAGCGATCGGTCAGCACGAAGTACAGCGTGGCGTTGTGCCAGCTAAACGGCGCGGCGCGGTCGGTGGTCGCCGCTTCCAGCAGCATGATGCCACCGCCGTTGGCGGCGGGTTGCAACCTGACTTTACCGTGGGTGACGGTGGCGGTTTGGCCGGAATAAAAGTCACGCACCGTTTCACCTTCGGCGAAGGTGCCGTCGACCTCGACGGTCAGCGGCTGGCCGTCCCAGCGCTGGCAGCTGCGACTGACTGCCGCTGCGGGGGGTGTCGGCGCTTCGATACCCAGTTGCAGGGTCGGCGTACCGCTGCGGGTATCAATGCGCACCTGGTAGTTGCCGTCGCGAAAGCGCCGCCAGTTTACCGGCGGTTGTGCGGCGCACGGCTGCAGCGACAGGGTCTGGTTGAGTTTAACGCTGTCGGTCGGCTGCCAGCATTGGCTGTCCTGAAACAGTTGCAGCGGCTGTTGGCCCTTCTGCAAGGTCGCCTGGCTGGTGAAGACGCCGCTGGTGGCTTCGCTGAAGGACGGGAAATTTTGCAGCGTCCAGGCGGCGAAGGCCGCAGGTGACAGCAGCAAAAGGGGGAGGATCAGGCGTTTCATGGCTCTCCTTACGCACGGTAGGAAGCGTGGTCAGACTCGGGTCGTCTTCAGTGTGCCGCGGGTGGGGAAAAACGCCTCATCCCGCCGTGGGAATTTAAGGGAGGAGGGCGCAGGGGGATAGCCGAAGGTGGGCGTAGGTAGGGCAGGACGGGCAGCCTGCCGTAGCAGGCCGCCGGGCGACGTTTATTTTTGCAATACCTGCGGGTTTACGCAGTTTTCTTTCACCGTGCCGGTCAGTGCGGCGATCAGGTTGTCGACGGCGCATTCGGCCATGCCGTAGCGGGTTTCGTGCGTCGCGGAGCCGATGTGCGGTACCGCCACCACGTTGGACAGTGTCAACAGCGGCGAGGACACCGGTAACGGTTCCTGTTCAAACACGTCCAGACCGGCGGCGTGGATAGTGCCGTTTTGCAGCGCTTCAATCAGCGCGGCTTCATCCACTACCGGGCCACGGCCGGCATTGATCAGGATGCCGCTTTTCTTCATTTTTGCCAGCTGGTCACGGCCGATCAGATGGAACGTCTGTTCGGTCAGCGGCAGCGTAATGCAGACGAAATCCGCCTCCGCCAGCAGGGTGTCCAGATCGCAGTGGCGCGCACCAAAGCGTTTTTCCGCTTCATCATGCGGGCGGCGGGCGTTGTAGAGGATCGGCATGCCGAAGCCAAAGTGGGCGCGCTGCGCCAGTGCCAGGCCGATGCGCCCCATGCCGATCACGCCGAGGGTTTTGTGGTGAACGTCGACGCCGAACCAGTCCGGGCCGATACTGCCTTGCCATTTGCCGGCCTTGACCCGTTCGGCCAGCTCGACCACCCGACGGGCGGTGGCCAGCACCAGCGTCATGATGGTGTCGGCTACCGTTTCGGTCAGTACGGTGGGCGTATGCATCAACACCACGTTACGGGCGTTGAGCGCATCGACATCGAAATTGTCGTAACCGACGGAAATCGTTGACGCCGCTCGCAGTTTTGGCGCCTGTTGCAAGAATGCATCATCAATGGTTTCACTGGCCCCGATGATCCCTTCGGCCTGTTGCAGCGCCTGCTTCAGCGCGTCGCCATGCTCCGGCCCCAGGCCGTCAAAGGCATGCACGGTGAAATGCTGCTCCAGACGCTCGCGCAGCGCGGCGGGGATGCTCTTGTACAACACGATAGAAGGCTTCATTACTGACTCCAGGCTGTTTTTAAAACGCTAAGTATACACACCCGGCTTCAGGCCAGCTGCGGATGGGTTTCGTTACGTGCCGGCTTGACCACCAGCGTCAGTACTACCGCGGCCACCAGCGCAATCGCCATGAACATGTACGATGCCGCCGGGGTGCCGGTAGCGCCGTTCAGATAGCCAACGAACCAGGAACCAAAGAACGATCCCAGTGCCCCCATGCTGTTGATCAACGCCATGGCGCCGCCGGCGACGTTCTTCGGCAGCATCTCAGGAATAATGGCAAAGAACGGGCCGTAAGGTGCGTACATTGCCGCACCGGCAACCACCAGCAGCGCGTAGGAAACCCAGAAGTGATCGGCGCCCACCGCATAAGAACCAAAGAAGGCCAGTGCGCCGATCAGCAGCAGCGGCCAGACGAACAGTTTGCGGTTTTGCATTTTATCCGAGGCCCACGACACCACGATCATCGCAATGGTCGCCGCCAGATAAGGCACCGCAGACAGCCAGCCGGCTTCGACCATGCCCATTTGCATGCCGCTGCGCAGAATCGACGGCAGCCACAGTACGAAGCCGTACACGCCGATGCTCCAGGCGAAGTACTGCATGCACAGCAGGATCACGTTGCGCGAGCGGAAGGCTTCGCCGTAGTTGCGTACCGCCTTGATGCCCTTTTGCTCTTCCGCCAGTTGGTCTTGCAGCGCCTGTTTCTCTTCGGCGTTCAACCAGCCGACCTGCGACGGCTTATCTTTTACCAGCACCCACCAGCAGAACGCCCACAGCACCGCCGGTATGCCTTCGATGATGAACATTTCCCGCCAGCCGAAGGCGTGGATCAGATAGCCGGACACCACCGACATCCACAGTACCGTCACCGGGTTGCCGAGGATCAGGAAGGTGTTGGCGCGTGAGCGTTCGGATTTGGTAAACCAGTTACTGATGTAGATCAGCATCGCCGGCATTACCGCCGCTTCCACCACGCCCAGAATGAAGCGGATCGCCGCCAGCATCGGGATATTGCTGACCACGCCGGTCAGTGAGGCGCAGCCGCCCCACAGGATCAGGCACCAGAAAATCAGTTTCTTGACGCTGCGGCGTTCGGCATAAATGGCGCCAGGGATCTGGAAGAAAAAGTACCCCAGGAAAAACAGCGCGCCCAGCAGCGATGACATGCCTTTGGTGATGCCGAGGTCGTCATTGATGCCGGCGGCCGAGGCAAAGCTGAAGTTGGCGCGGTCAAGATAGGCCAGGCTGTAGGTGATAAACACGATGGGCATGATGTACCACCAGCGTTTAGCCGCAACGGTTGCTTTGTTCATGTTCATAATCCTCAGTGGTGTCGAGTGCTCTTCCGCTGCCGTCTGGTTGTAGGGCCAGAGATGGTTGCAGTCAGGGAGGGCGTAAAACCTGTCGAGCTGAAAGATCAGCCGATTGTTATTCCGCCAGCGCTGCGCGGGTTGGCAGCCCTTCGCTGTCGCCGATGGCCTGGATCGCCAGCGAGCCGATTTTATTGCCGCGCTGCACCGCCTGTTTCAGCGTTTTGCCTTCCAGCAGGGCGCTGAGTGTCCCGACGGCGAAGCCGTCTCCCGCACCAACGGTATCCACCACGTTGCTGACTTTAATTGCCGGCACCGTCGCCTGGTCACCGGCGGCGGTTTTAAACCAGGCGCCGTCCGGGCCGGTTTTAATGATTACCGCCTGCACGCCGCGTTCCAGATAGAAATCGGCGATGCCTTCCGGCGTCGACTGGCCGGTCAGGATTTGCCCTTCTTTCAGACCCGGCAGCACCCAGTCGGCAGCGA
The DNA here is from genome assembly GCF_057180665.1 of Serratia sp. Sp408. Taxonomy (NCBI): domain Bacteria; kingdom Pseudomonadati; phylum Pseudomonadota; class Gammaproteobacteria; order Enterobacterales; family Yersiniaceae; genus Serratia; species Serratia sp. Sp408. The sequence goes on along the minus strand of NZ_JBXUFT010000003.1, from coordinate 264,790 downwards.
ACGCCAGTTTGTTAAGCTGTTCGATCATCACCTGCTGGCTGGACCACAGCACCGGGCGCAGGTTGGGATCGAACGAAATGGTCTTGCCCATGGCGCGCATTTCACGCGCGGCAAAATGGCTCAGTTCCAGCGACTGGCCGGACAATGCGGCCGCGACGCCGCTGAGGTGCAAATGACGCGCCGCGCCGAAGTAATCACGATCGAAATCGACGGTGGAAAGGTGGCTGGCCGCCGAGCCTTTGCGGAAGTATTCCACGATGGGATCGGTTCCATCGTTGGTTTTGGATTTGATTTGAAAGCCGGTCGGGTAGTGGCCATCAACCGTCACCTGCTGATAGTTGATGCCTTCCTTTTGCAACTGTTGCAGCGTGAAGCGGCCGAACGCGTCGTTGCCGACGCGACTGACCCAGCCAACGTTCAGCCCGAGACGCGCCAGGCCGATCGCCACGTTCAGCTCCGCACCGGCGATGCGTTTGGTGAAGTGTTCGACCGCGGCCAGATCGCCGGTTTCTGCTGCGACGAACATCGCCATCGCCTCGCCCAATGTCACCACGTCCAGCGTGGCGTTGCGTTCTGCTGTTACTGTCGTCATGCCCTTTACTCCGCGCGTAAAAGATTAACGTATTGCCGGGTTACCGCCTCCAGCGAATCGCCCTGCAACGGGAATTCGATACCGCGCGGCACGTCCTGCGGCAGAGCCGCCAGCAGCGTACGCCAGCTGCCGTCGGTATCGTCCAGGGCGACCGCCCGCCAGCCGCGTGGACCCTGGGTTGCCGCCTTGACGTGTACATAGCCAACGTGACGCGCCAACCACTCTGCGGCGGCCAGTGGATCCTGGCCAACCCAGTGCCAGTTGGCCATATCGAAGGTCATGCTGACCGGCAAATGGTTGTCTTCAGCGGCGTGGAAGAAGGCGTTCAGCAGCGACAGGATGCCGCAATCGGCGGTCTGGTCGTTTTCCACCACCAGCTTCACCGGATGCTGTTCCAGCGCCACCTTCAGTTCGGTAAAGTCAAAGCCTGGCTGGTAATGGCCGAGGGACAGCTTGAGCTGACGGGCCTTGAGCGCCTGTGCTTCCGCCAGCAGCGCCGGCAGATTGGGGTTTAACTGATGTTGCGGGGTGAACAGCGCCTCAGGGGCGGAGTAAACGGCAAACAGCTGCTGCTGTTCGATGGCCTGCGCCAGTTGCGGCAGCGCGTCCAGTTCTTCGGGGGTAAACAATTCGCGGCGGATCTCCACGCCGTCGGCACCCGCTTCGGCAATCAGTGCCAGCAAGGCAGCCTGACCGCCACGTTGGCGGACGGTATCCGTGCCGTAGGCACCGGTCACAATCACGATCTCTTTTTTCATTTTTTTGCTCCTGAGGTGGTGAAATCTCCACCGCTGCTGTTACAAACACGTTAAATGGAACCGGTTCCATGTTAAAGCGATAGAATGTAAAAATATGATCGCAATCACGTCAATGAGCAAAAAATAGCCGCGTTCAGCGCGCGGCGCGGCGTGCCGCCAACCGGCAGCGGGGGAAAACGTCCGTAAGATGCTTTTGTCGAGGGGATTAGCGGGTGGTAGAACCGCGCACGATTAACTCGCCGGGAAACGCCTGTTCGTTGATGGGCGCATCCATGCCTTGAATGCGTTGTACCAGCTGTTCCAGCGCCGCATGCCCCATCTGATAGGTAGGTTGTTTCAGGGTGGTAATGCCAACGCCAGCCAGTTCGGCCCAGTCCAGCTCGTCGAAGCCGAGCAGGCCGATGTCGCTGCCCCAGTGAATGCCGAGCCGACGCATGGCGCGCGCGACCTGTAGCGTCAACGCGCCGTTGGCCGACAGTACCGCTTTGCGCATGCCGCGGTGACGTTTATTGAAATCGTCCAGCACCTGCTCGAGGCGTTGTGCGTCGTTGAGCGGCGTTTCCGCCTGTTCGGCCACCAGATCGGCATGCGCCGACATCACCTGACGAAACGCATACAGCCGTTCCAGACGAGTATTGACTGAACCGATGGGTTCACTGAGAAAGATTATCGCTTCAAAGCCCTGCTGCAACAGATGTTCGGTGGCAACGGTGGCGGCCTCGTGGTTATCCAGTCCCACCACGTCACAGGCGAAATCGGGGATTTTGCGGTCGATCAGCACCATCGGCAGCTGGGACTGTTGCAGCGTCGACAGGGCTTCTTCCCGCATGCCGACGGCGTTGACCACGATCCCTTCGACCCGATAACTGCTAAGCAGTTGCAGGTAGTGTTGTTCCTGATTGACTTCGTTATTGGTGTTACACACCAGCAGGGTAAAACCGTGCTGACGGCAGGCGGCTTCGATGCCGCGCATTACGTCGACGGAATAGGGATTGGTGATATCGGCGATGATCAGGCCGATCAGCCGGGTCTGGCCGCCCTTCAGGCTGCGCGCCATCTGACTTGGGCGATAGTCCAGCTGTTGAATGGCCTGCTCGATACGCTGTTTGAGATGGTCGGAAAGCAGATGCTGTTCACCATTCAAATAGCGTGACACGCTGGTCTTGCCGGTGTTTGCGGTCTTGGCAACGTCACTGATGGTGGCGCGCCCGGAAGCACGCGAGGCTTTCACACTGCTCACAGCCAATCTCCCTTGATGTTAACTGTCAAGGAGACTACCACACCGGAGGCGTGGCGTGGCAAGGCAAGTTTGCGCCGCGTGGGCATTTACCGGGGAACGGGCGTTCCCCGGTAACAGAGCTTACTGTAGTGGGCTGAGCGTAATTTCTACGCGGCGGTTTTGCGCCTTGCCTTCGGTGGTGCTGTTGGAGGCAATCGGGTTGTCCGGGCCGGCACCCTGGGTACGGATGCGGTTGGCCGCCACGCCCTGGGTAATCAAGGCGCTGGCGACGCCGTCGGCACGTTGCTGCGACAGCGTCATGTTGTGCGCGCGCGCGCCGGTACTGTCGGTATAGCCGACCACGTTAACCGCGGTTTTCGGGTATTCCTTCAGTACCATCGCCACGCCGGTCAGGGTGTTGGCACCGGCCGGTTTCAGCGTGCTGCTGTCGGTATCGAAGGTTACGTTGTTCGGCATATTCAGCACAATGTTGTCACCCTGACGGGTAACGCTGACGCCGGTGCCGCGCATTTTGTCGCGCAGTTTCGCTTCCTGCACGTCCATGTAATACCCTGCACCGCCGCCCAGCGCCGCGCCGGCTGCTGCGCCAATCAACGCGCCTTTGCCGCGGTCTTTTTTGGAGGAGGACAGTACGCCGATGCCGGCGCCGAGCGCAGCGCCCAGGCCAGCGCCAATGCCGGATTTGCCGGCTTCAGATTCCCCGGTGTAAGGGTTGGTGGTACAGGCCGACAAGGCCATGGTCATTGCCACGGCACCGGCAATAATCGCAATGCGTTTTTTCATGTTTTTTCCTTTTATGCATCAAATCTGTGCGCGACATTCCAATCAGGGAAGCGCTAAAAACCGTCTTCTGGCCAGTAACCACGCTGAAAACAGCCGTTTCGAGCGCTAATATGACGCGTTTTACGCTCGGCAGTTCCGAAAAAAAGGTGACAAATTATATTGCTCCCGCTTTTCGGCTGCGCCAGTTATCCGGCAAAAGGCGGCAGATGGCTATGCAGCGGATTCCGAAAACCGAGGCGGCAGCCTGCCAACGTCGGTTTAGCGCGTCATTTATTCGTTAAACGGCGATGGGGGGGCTGGCGAGAATGCCGGCATTGAGAGCGAGCAGATGCCAGGCTGGCGTCGAAAGGCGTGATTGGCCGAGTGATAGCCAAATCGATAAGTACCTTAACTCATGCCTCACAGAACAATAACATTGGCCGTCGGATTATAAGGCTGAAAGTGGAAACTGAGAGGAAATATCGATGCTGGCATGTTTTTTATATTAATTGCTATAAAAGAAGGTAATAATAGTATATTCATTTCGATAGTAAAAGTCGCACCGTTGATTTGCTCACGGGTGGACCAGATATAATATAAACGCATCTTAAACAAAATAGATGTTTATTCTTATATAAGGATTTTAATCAACAAGGAGTTGCTGTCATGTCTCATGGATTTTATATGGATAATGGTTGCAAAAAAATAAGAAACCTCTTCCTGTTAATCGTCAGCCTAAGTCTCTATAATTCCTCCCAGGCTGCGGGTACTGGGTGGTGTCAGGGCGTAACTGGTGCAAATGCCTTTTCTTTTGCACTTAATAAAACCATTACCAGCCCTGACGATAATAAAAGCGGGACCGTCTTACCCAACGCATATCAGTGGTCCACCGGTTTGTCGTTTAAAGGGCAATGTGATTGTGACAGTACATTCAGCGGCGTCACCTACGTTAAAACCGAGGTACCGCTCCCTCCTTCGCGTACTTTAGGCGGACTGAACTATTTTAAGTTAAATGATAATATTGAGCTCGCTAGCGAAATTTATGTTTTCCGTAACGGCGCAGGCACAGGGTTTTACCCTACACCGAACTCTACCGATAACAATACTGTAACGAGTTGTGCCGTCGCTCCATTTGCTACCGGGAATGCTGGAAAGTTATCTTTGTATTTCAATCGTCCTTTTGTTGGTCAACTGGTTATTCCGGAAACCAAGATATTAAATATATATATGTCAAAAACGAAAGGCTCTTTCTCTGCCGTGCCGATTTCTTATGTAACCTTCCACGGTATGATTACGGTGCCTCAAAGTTGCAGCATCAATGCCGGGCAGGTGATCAATATTGATTTGGGCGACATGCGCAGCGACACCATCGCCACCAAAGGTGCAATGCCTTCCGGAAAAGTAAAGGATGTTAATGTCACGCTGGACTACAGCAATATTGCGGCAGGCACCAAGGTCTTGTTATCTGTTAACGGCCAAGCCGCAGCGGGTGATAATACGGCGCTGGCAACCAATAATAAGGACATTGGCATAAGGTTAACCGATGGGCAAGGTGCTACGATTTCCCCCAACAGTGGCCGCTTGCCGGTAACCATGGACTATTCAGGTACCCATCAGCTTGGTTCCAGCCTGATGAAGGTAGCTCCGATTAATGTGACCGGCAGCATGCCAATCCCCGGGCCGTTTAAAGCCGTCGCTATCATTAATGCAGAATTACAATAAAACGGTGAGCCATGGCCAAGGGTGTCGAATAGGGTCGTGGCGTCATTTATCCGGCTTTGGGTAGCAAAAGCAGCCGGTGAGATGATCGTTCACCAGGCCGCTGGCCTGCATAAAGGCATAGCAGATGGTGGAGCCGATAAATTTAAACCCACGTTTCTTCAATGCCTTGGACATGGCGTCGGAGGTTGCGGTCTTTGCCGGCACCTGGCTTAGCTGTTGCCACTGGTTCAACTGCGGCTGGCCGTCGACAAAACGCCAGATAAACTCGACGAAGTCTTCGCCCGCCGCCTGCATCGCCAGCAGGGCGCGGGCGTTGGCGATGATGGCTTCGATTTTACCGCGATGGCGGATGATGCCGGCATCTTGCAGCAGCGTTTCCACCTGTTGTTCGGTCATGGCGGCGACGCGCTGCGGATCGAAGTCATGAAAGGCGCGGCGATAGTTTTCGCGCTTTTTCAGCACGGTGATCCAGGACAGTCCCGCCTGTTGCCCTTCCAGACACAGCATTTCGAACAGTTCTCGCGTGTCGGTGGTCGGCGTACCCCATTCGTGATCGTGATACTCCAGATATAACGGATCGGCTGTCACCCAACCGCAACGGAGGTTCGTCATACTGTCGGCCCTTATGCTGTGTATATTTACAGTTATCATTGCCGTAAAAGCGACGTTTGGCAAGCCACTGATTATTTTATCTTCTGCTGACTTGACGTGTGCACAAAGCAGACAATATTTATTACAGTGCCGTTTAAAAAATGGTCAATGACAACCAGGCGGCTTTCTTCAGTTTGCAGGCTCTCAGGAGTCGATTCATGCCTCTAAAAATAATACGCGCTGCTCAACCGGCGGCGCTGGCGGTGGCTTTAGCCTTTTGTCTGGCTTTGCCGGCAATGGCATACGATCGGGTTTACGTGTTTGGCGACAGTCTGAGCGACAGCGGCAACAACGGGCGTTTTACCTACGACGGCAGTCAGCATCTGCTGTATGACGAAGCGCTGGCGCAGCGTATCGGCCAGGCGCTGGTGGCGTCGGACAACGGCGGCGACAACTATGCGGCCGGTGGCGGCGTGGCGGTGCCGGCGCTCAATCCGGCGGACAATACCCAGGATCAGCTGCAGCGCTATTTTTCCCGCGTCAATGGCCAGGCCGACGGCGACGGGCTCTATATTCACTGGATCGGCGGCAACGACCTGGCGGCTGCGGCGCTGAACCCGGCGACTGCCACCAGCGTCAGCTACCACAGCGCGGCTGCGGCGGCGATGCAGGTGCGATCGCTGCTGGATGCCGGTGCGGGCACGGTAGTTGTGCCGACGGTGCCGAATATCGGCTCTACGCCGCAGTTGATGGAACTGATCGTGCAACAGGCGCTGGCGCCGGTACAGGCAACGGCGTTGCAGGCGGCGTATGCCACCCTCAATGCGCTGGCTACCCCAGACGATGCCGCGCGTCAGCAGGCGATTCATCAGGCGTTGAGCGCGGCGGCGGCGCAAGGTAGCAACAACCCGCAGGTGCAGCAGGTGATTGCCGCGCAGCTGATCGCCGCCTATGACAGTCTGCGCGAGCAGGCCGGTCAATTGACCGATTTCTACAACAGCAGCGAAGACCGCTTACTGGCGCAGGGTGGCGGCAATATCGTGCGCGTTGATGTCAATAAGCTGTTTGGCGAAGCCATCGCCAATCCGCAGCAGTTCGGCTTCACCAACACCGCCGGCATGGCCTGTCCTGCCGGCGTGTCGTCAGCGGTGTGTACTGGCGCGACGCCAGGATTTGATAACCGCCAGTCGTTCCTGTTTGCCGATCATTTCCACCCGAGCCCGCAGGCGCATCTGCTGATCGCCGATTACATTCAAGCGGTGCTGGACGGTCCGGCGCAGGTGGTGGCGCTCAACCAGGCGACGGCGGCGATGGCGCGTGACAGCCGTGCAACCCTCGACAGCCGCTTGCAGCAGTTGCGCAGCGGTGATAACCCGACAGGGGCGCTGGGGGTGTTTGGCGGCTATGCCGGTCAGCATTATGACTATGCCGACAACGCGACGGCCGGCGACGGCAACGCCACCACGCATAACCTGACGGTTGGCGTCGATTACCAATTGACCGACGGCTGGCTGATTGGCGCGCTGATTGCCGGTTCGAACGACGATCAACAGCCGTCGAGCCGCTATGAATACCAGGCGCGTGGGCTGCTGTTTTCCGCCTTTACCGCCTTGGAGCTGTTCGAACATGGCTGGATAAACGCCGATCTGCACTACGCGACGCTGGACTACGATGACATTCGCCGCAGTATGCGGCTAGGGGGGCTGACGCGCAGCGAAACCGGCTCCACGTCGGGCAAACAATGGGGTGCTCGGCTGACTACCGGCTACGACCTGCCGCTGACGTCCTATCTGACCACCGGGCCGATGGCGCAGTTCGCCTGGGATTACAGCAACGTGTCCGGTTACAGCGAAGACGGTAATGACAGCACCGCCATGCGCTTTGACGATCAAACCTACCATTCGCAAATTGGCGCGCTCGGCTGGCGGCTGGACAGCAATTTTGGCGCCTTCAACCCGTACGCCGAAATCAGTTATCAGCATCAGTTTGGCGATAACGTCTACCGGGCCGGCGGCGGGCTGAAATCAACCCAGACATCGTTTACCCGCGATGCCGCCGGACAGGATAAAAACTGGGTCGATGTCACCGTCGGTGCCAACCTGCCGTTGGGCGATCGGGTGGCGGCGTTCGCTACCGTTTCGCAAACCGGTGGTCTGAGCAGCGGCGAGCAGTTTATGTATAACGTCGGCGTCAGCGCGCGGTTTTGATCGGTGATCGTCAACGGAGGCTTTCGCCTCCGTATCTGCTTGCCACCGCGACGTTAGGCCAGGTAACGAGTCGCGTCTGGGGTCGGCTCGGCGCTGACGATCTTTTTCTCCGGTTGCAGCAGGGTCATGCACAGCATGCTGCAAAAGGAGACGATAGCGGTGGCGAAGAACATGGCACCGTAACCGTGATGTTGCGCCAGCCAGCCGCTGAGCATCGGCGCGCCGATCGACGCCAGATTGGCAACGGCCAGCGTCATGCCACTGTAGGCGCCCACCGACGCTTTCGGCGTCACGTCAATCACCACTGACCAATAGACATTGTTCACCAGCGCGTTCAGCGCGTTGCCCAGCGTCATCAGTAGAATGATGGCGGCCGGGCTGTGCATGAACGGGATCAGCAAAAAGCAGCAGGCGGTTAACAGCAGCGTCACTGCCGCAAACAGGTTGCGCGCCAGCCGTAAATTGCCAAAGCGCCGCAGCAGGCTATCGGCAATGCGACCGCCGAGCAGTACGGTGAAGCAGGCGCCACTCCATGGAATCATCGCCACATACCACAACGAATGCAGATCGTAGTTAAAGGTGTCTTGCAGGTATTTGGGGCCCCAGGTCACCAACACGAAGGTGACGTACAAGAAGGAAAAATACCCCAGCGCATTGAACACCAAGGTACGGTTGGTGAAAAATGCCCACCAGGGTAAACGTATATCTTGCCCGTCATCTGCTTGCTGATCGGCACCGATGATCGCCAGTTCGTCGGCGTTAACCTGCGGGTGCTGCTGCGGCGTATCGGTAAACACGCGGGCAAACAGCACAATGGCGATCAGCGAGAACAGCCCGAGCAGGATAAACATGCTGCGCCAGTCATCTGTCAGCAGCAGCAACCCCACCGCCAGCGGTGCGGTTAGCAGCGATCCCACCTGGGTACTCAACAGGCCGATACCCAGCGCGAAGCCGCGCTCTTTACGCGGCGCCCAGTGCGCGATGGTCTTGTTCATCAGCGCGTAGGCCGGGCCTTCGGCAAAGCCGAACATGATGCGCAATGCGGCGAAGCCCATGATCGCCGAGCCGCCGAACAGCGCCACCCCCAGTTCACCGGCCCAGGCGGTGGCGATTTCCAGTAATGACCACAGCGCGCCCGCCAGCAGCCACACTTTTCTGGTGCCGACGCGATCGGCCAGAAAGCCGCCGCACAACGAGCCAAACAGATACCCAAAGCCGAAGTAGCCCAGTACTGCGCCCAACTGTGCCTTGTTGAAGTTAAACTCGCGAGAAATGTCGTTGGCGGCGAACGATAATGCGCCGCGATCAACGTAGTTAATCAACGCGATAAAGAACACCATGGCAAAAATTCGGTAACGATAACGGCTGTCTGCCTGCATGAGCCAATCTCCTGACTATCTTTGAGATCGGAGTGGAGCAAGATCGGTGCCAGTTTCTCGGCGCGGGCGGGCGCAGGGATTTGAGGCGTATCCAACGCCAGGCTGCCCCAGCATGGTGCGAAATGCGGGCTTTTTGCACGATGATTACAACGGATACCGGATTCTGGCTGTATATCTTACGGTCAACGGGTATACTGGCGCATTCCAATTAAATCCACTTGTATCGCGTGCGAATCCAACATGCAAAAGTTTGATACCAAGACCTTTCAGGGCCTGATCCTGACACTGCAAGATTATTGGGCGCGCCAGGGCTGCACCATTGTCCAACCGCTGGACATGGAAGTCGGCGCGGGGACCTCTCACCCGATGACCTGCCTGCGCGCGCTTGGCCCAGAGCCAATGGCCACCGCCTATGTGCAGCCGTCCCGCCGCCCGACCGACGGCCGCTACGGTGAAAACCCGAACCGTCTGCAACACTATTATCAATTCCAGGTGGTGATTAAGCCCTCGCCGGAAAACATTCAGGAACTGTACCTGGGCTCGCTGAAAGAGCTGGGGCTGGATCCGACCATTCACGATATCCGTTTCGTTGAAGACAACTGGGAAAACCCGACGCTCGGCGCCTGGGGTCTCGGCTGGGAAGTGTGGCTGAACGGCATGGAAGTGACGCAGTTCACCTACTTCCAGCAGGTTGGCGGCCTGGAATGCAAGCCGGTGACCGGCGAAATCACCTACGGTCTGGAGCGCCTGGCGATGTACATCCAGGGCGTGGACAGCGTTTACGATCTGGTGTGGAGCAACGGTCCGCTTGGCATCACCACTTACGGTGACGTGTTCCATCAGAACGAAGTCGAGCAGTCGACCTATAACTTCGAATACGCCGACGTTGATTTCCTGTTCACCTGCTTCGAGCATTACGAAAAAGAAGCACAACAGCTGCTGGCGTTGGAAAAACCGCTGCCGCTGCCGGCTTACGAACGCATTCTGAAAGCTGCCCACACCTTCAACCTGCTGGATGCCCGCAAGGCGATTTCGGTGACCGAACGTCAGCGCTATATTTTGCGTATCCGCACGTTGACCAAAGCAGTTGCCGAAGCTTACTACGCTTCGCGCGAAGCGCTGGGCTTCCCGATGTGTAAAAAGAACGAGAATTAAGAGGCAGCCATGACTCAACAGACTTTCCTGGTGGAAATCGGCACGGAAGAGCTGCCGCCGAAGGCTCTTCGTTCACTGGCGGAATCTTTTGCCGCCAACTTCAGCGCTGAGCTGGACAACGCCAACCTGGCGCATGGCGAGGTCAACTGGTTTGCTGCCCCGCGCCGTCTGGCGCTGAAAGTAGCGAACCTGAGCGCAGCACAGGCCGATCGCGAAGTCGAAAAACGCGGCCCGGCGATTGCGCAGGCGTTTGACGCCGAAGGCAAGCCAAGCAAAGCCGCCGAAGGCTGGGCGCGCGGCTGCGGTATCACCGTCGATCAAGCCGAACGTCTGAAGACGGACAAAGGCGAGTGGTTGCTGTACCGCGCGCAGGTTAAAGGCCAATCCGCGCAGCAACTGCTGGCAGGCATGGTCAGCACTGCGCTGAGCAAATTGCCCATCCCGAAACTGATGCGCTGGGGCGATAAAACAACTCAGTTCGTGCGTCCGGTGCATACCGTGACCATGCTGCTGGGCGACGCGCTGATCCCGGGCACCGTACTGGGTATCGACTCTGCGCGGACCGTACGCGGCCACCGTTTTATGGGCGAAGCGCAGTTCACGCTGGAAAATGCCGATCAGTATCCGCAAATCCTGCTGGAGCGCGGCAAAGTGGTGGCGGATTACGCAGCGCGTAAAGCCATCATCAAACGTGACGCTGAGCTGGCGGCCGAGAAGATCGGCGGCAAGGCCGATCTGAGCGAAAGCCTGCTGGAAGAAGTGGCTTCACTGGTGGAATGGCCGGTCGTGCTGACCGCCAGATTCGAAGAAAAATTCCTGGCGGTGCCAGCGGAAGCGCTGGTCTACACCATGAAGGGCGACCAGAAGTACTTCCCGGTGTACGACGCTGCCGGCAAGCTGCTGCCGAACTTCATTTTCGTGGCCAATATCGAATCGAAAGATCCACAGCAAATTATCTCCGGCAATGAGAAAGTGGTGCGTCCACGTCTGGCCGATGCCGAGTTCTTCTTCAATACCGACCGCAAAAAGCGCCTGGAAGATAATCTGCCGCGTCTGGAAACCGTGCTGTTCCAACAGCAATTGGGCACGCTGCGCGACAAGACCGACCGTATTCAGGCGCTGTCAGGCTGGATCGCTGGCCAGATTGGCGCAGACGTCAATCATGCAACCCGTGCGGGCCTGCTGTCGAAGTGCGACCTGATGACCAATATGGTGTTCGAGTTCACCGACACCCAGGGCGTGATGGGCATGCACTACGCGCGCCACGACGGCGAAGCGGAAGACGTTGCCGTTGCGCTGAACGAACAGTACCAGCCGCGCTTTGCCGGCGATGCGCTGCCGCAATCGCTGGTGGCCTGTGCATTGGCCATCGCTGACAAGATGGACACCCTGGCCGGTATTTTCGGCATCGGGCAACATCCGAAAGGCGATAAAGACCCGTTCGCACTGCGTCGCGCGGCACTGGGCGTGCTGCGTATTATCGTTGAGAAGAACCTGCCGCTGGATCTGCAAACCCTGACCGAAGAGGCAGCGCGCCTGTACGGCAGCAAGCTGACCAACGCCAACGTGGTCGACGACGTGGTGGAATTCATGCTGGGCCGTTTCCGCGCCTGGTATCAGGAAGAAGGCCACGCGGTAGACACCATCCAGGCCGTGCTGGCGCGCCGCCCGACCAAGCCGGCGGACTTCGACGCACGCGTCAAGGCGGTAACCCACTTCCGTACGCTGGAAGAGGCTGCGGCGTTGGCGGCAGCCAACAAACGGGTGTCCAACATTTTGGCCAAGTCGACCGATACGCTGAACGATCACGTTCACGCCTCGGTGCTGAAGGAACCGGCCGAACTGAAACTGGCAACGCACCTGGTGGTGCTGCGCGACAAACTGGAGCCGTTTTTCGCCGAAGGCCGCTATCAGGACGCGCTGGTGGAGCTGGCCGCGCTGCGTGCGACGGTGGATGAGTTCTTCGAAAGCGTAATGGTGATGGCCGAAGACGACGCGGTACGCGTCAACCGTCTGACCCTGCTGAGCAAATTGCGTGAGCTGTTCTTGCAGGTTGCAGATATCTCCGTGCTGCAATAACACCATACTATGATCGTCAGAGGCGCCTAGCGGCGCCTTTTTTTATTTCTGGCGTGGCTGGCGGTGTGACTTGGGGGTAAGGATCAGCTCATGCGCTCTTTCCAGACGTTTTGCCGCCGCCAGCCAAGGGAATGCGTGGCGCAAGTGGAATCGCGTATCGGATCGCCGCCAGTTGATCTATTCTTATAGGCGCAGGGAGTGCGGAAAAAGGCAGGGAGCTGATGAAAAAGCAGGTTTATAACAGGAGTTATGTCACATGGCGGTAGGGATCCAGAGCAGAGGTATTACGCGTTGGTTGGCACCGGTATTGGCATTGTTGGTGGTCATGCAGTTGACCGCCTGTGGCGATAAAGAGCCGGAACAGCGCAAGGCATTCATCGAATATTTACAGAATACGGTTATGCGCAGCGGAGTGAAGATCCCGACGCTGAGCGAAGATCAGAAACAGAAGTTCGGCAACTATGCCGGCGATTACGCGATTTTGGTCGGTTTTTCGCAGCAGTTGACCAAATCTGTGGACGCCAGCCTGACGCCGGCGCTCGACCAGATTAATCAGATCCGCAGCGCGCAGGATTATATCAGCAAGCGTGACGGGCTCCAGCAAGCGGTGGGCGCGCTTAATCTGCTGGGACAGCAGATTCAGAGTGCCAAATCGCAGGCCGATACCGCCCATGCGGCGTTGAAACAGCCGGACTCGTTGAAAGCGATATATAACCAGGCGTACGACAAGATTGTCACCGCACCGGCCAATGCGCTGATGCCGGCAATCCCGACCACCGCCAGCTTTGTACAGGATCTGGTGCAGGTTGGGGATTTCCTGCAGGCACAGGGCAATCAGGTCAGCTTCAACAACGGCGGCGTGCAGTTCCGCAGCCAACAGCAGGCGACGCAGTACAACACCATGATGTCGAACCTGGTGGCTAAACAACAAAGCCTGCTGAGCGCGCAAAAAGCGGTGATCGAAGTAATGCAGTAACCTCTCTTCCAGAGGCGGGTCTGCCGCCTCTGTCTTCACCCGCTCGTCGGTGTACTACACTTCAAAACAACGCCGTTGCGCTATGGCGTAACTTTCTTTCAGCCATGCCTTCGCGTTGCGTGACCATGGCATGAAACCACGCCGTTGCCTGGCGTTGACGTCTGGCGTGAAAATATCTTGTGATTAACATCACATTTCCAAAACAAACCTGTCACTTAACAATGTGATTATGATCACAAAAATAACGGTAAAAGCAGCGACTTGCGCCCAATGTGCTTTTTTTACACCGAAAAATTGTGATCTTCATCACCATAAATAGCCACTTTTGGGGGTGTATATAGTGATGTTTGTCACAAAATTCCCGTGAGGTACGCGTGTTAAAAAGAGCGTGCTAGAGTCCATTTCGCATACAGCACCAACGCTGCCGGTTTACGGCAAATCGGTTCGCTACAAAAAGAAACGCGCGCTCCTACTTGTCAGCGCGTAATGCTATTACCGCTTCACTACAGGGGTGTGTTTTATGTTTTCACCAGATATCAAGGTCAAAGTACAGAACTTTGGCCGTTTCCTGAGCAACATGGTGATGCCTAATATTGGCGCATTTATCGCCTGGGGTATCATTACCGCCTTGTTCATTCCCACCGGTTGGCTGCCGAGCGAAACATTAGGCAAACTGGTTGGCCCGATGATCACCTATCTGCTGCCGCTGCTGATCGGCTATACCGGCGGTAAGCTGATTGGCGGCGAGCGCGGCGGGGTAGTGGGGGCGATCACCACCATGGGGGTGATCGTCGGCGCCGATATGCCAATGTTCCTGGGGTCGATGATTGCCGGTCCACTGGGCGGCTGGGCGATCAAGCATTTTGACCGCTGGGTCGACGGCAAGATCAAAAGTGGCTTTGAAATGCTGGTGAACAACTTCTCCGCCGGCATTATCGGTATGCTGCTGGCGGTGCTGTCGTTCCTGGCTATCGGGCCGTTGGTCGAAGCACTGTCGAAGCTGCTGGCCGCTGGCGTACACGTGATGGTGGTGAACAACTTGCTGCCATTGACGTCGATCTTCGTCGAGCCGGCAAAAATTCTGTTCCTCAACAATGCCATCAACCACGGCATCTTCTCGCCGCTGGGTATTCAGCAGGCAACCGAAGCCGGCAAATCAATCTTCTTCCTGATTGAAGCCAACCCGGGTCCGGGTCTGGGCGTGCTGATGGCCTATATGTTCTTTGGACGTGGCAATGCCAAGCAGTCTGCCGGCGGTGCGGCCATCATTCACTTCTTTGGCGGTATTCACGAAATTTATTTCCCCTACGTACTGATGAACCCGCGTCTGCTGCTGGCGGTGATTCTCGGCGGTATGACCGGGGTGTTCACCCTGACACTGTTGAACGGCGGCCTGGTTTCCCCGGCGTCACCGGGGTCGATTCTGGCTATCCTGGCGATGACGCCAAAAGGCGCCTACTTCGCCAACCTGGCGGCGATCTGCGCGGCCTTCGTGGTGTCATTTGTGGTGGCGGCATTCCTGCTGAAAACCTCGAAAGTGAAAGAGGACGAAGACTCGCTGGAAGAGGCCACCCGCCGCATGCAGGACATGAAGTCCTCGTCCAAGGGCGGTAAGCCGGCGGCGAATGCTGCGGTAGACGGCGACCTGAGCACGGTGCGCAAAATCATCGTGGCCTGCGACGCCGGTATGGGCTCCAGCGCCATGGGCGCCGGCGTGTTGCGCAAGAAAGTGGCCGACGCCGGGCTGAAAAACATTTCCGTCACCAACTGCGCCATTAACAGCTTGCCGGACGACGTTGACCTGGTGATCACCCACCGCGATCTGACCGAGCGGGCGATGCGCCATGCGCCGCAGGCGCAGCACATCTCGTTGAGCAACTTCCTCGACAGCAATTTGTACAGCGATTTGACGGCGCGCCTGCTGGCAGCCAACAAATCCAGCGACAATCAGCAGAAGGTGGTGGGCGCGCTGGACGACAGCTTTGAAGATAGCGAACAGAACCTGTTCAAACTGGGTGAGGACAACGTGTTCCTTGGCCTGCAAGCCGACGACAAAGAGCAGGCAATCCGCTTCGCCGGCGAGCAATTGGTGAAGGGGGGCTACGTTGAGCCGGAATACGTGCAGGCGATGCTGGAGCGTGAAAAACTGACCTCGACCTACCTTGGCGAATCGATTGCCGTGCCGCATGGCACCATCGAGGCCAAAGACCGCGTATTGCGCACCGGCGTGGTGTTCTGCCAGTACCCGCAGGGCGTGCGTTTTGGTGACGAGGAAGATGAGGTTGCGCGTTTGGTGATCGGTATTGCCGCTCGCAATAACGAACACATCCACGTCATTACCAGTTTAACCAATGCGCTGGATGATGAAACGGTGATCGAGCGACTGGCGCAAACCAGCAATCCGCAGGAAGTGCTGGCACTGTTAAGCGGTAAGAAAGCCTAATCCCCTGGGGCGCAGCATGCTGCGCCCTGGTTATTTTCAGGAAGGTATCATTATGAAAGCATTACATTTCGGAGCCGGGAATATCGGTCGTGGTTTTATCGGTAAACTGTTGGCCGATGCGCACGCCGAACTGACTTTTGCTGACGTCAACCAAACGGTGCTGGATGAAATCAACCAGCGACACGGCTACCAGGTACAGGTGGTGGGCGAACAGGCGCGCGTTGAACCGGTAAACAACGTCAACGCGGTGAACAGCGGCAGTGAGGAGGCGTTGGCGCTGATTGCCGAGGTCGACCTCATCACCACCGCCGTTGGCCCGCAGGTGCTGGAAAGAATCGCCGGTACGCTGGCCAGAGGGCTGATCAGACGCCAGCAGCAGGGTAATCAGGCCGCGCTGAACATCATTGCCTGTGAAAACATGGTGCGCGGCACCAGCCAACTGAAGCAGCACGTGTTCGCCGCGCTGACGGCAGAACAGCAGGCGTGGGTAGAGCAACACATCGGCTTCGTCGATTCTGCGGTGGATCGCATCGTGCCACCGGCCAGGGCCGACAGCCAGGATCCACTGGAAGTGACGGTGGAAACCTTCAGCGAGTGGATTGTCGATCAAACCCAGTTCAAGGGAACGCCGCCGGCGATCGCCGGTATGGAACTGACCGACAACCTGATGGCGTTCGTCGAGCGCAAACTGTTCACCCTGAATACCGGTCATGCCATCACCGCCTATCTTGGCCAACAGGCCGGTCTGGACACCATTCGCGATGCGATTCTCGATCGGCAGATTCGGCGGGTAGTGAAAGGTGCGATGGAGGAGAGCGGTGCGGTGTTGATCAAACGCTACGATTTTGACCCGGCGAAGCACGCCGCCTACATCGAGAAAATCCTTGGCCGTTTTGAAAACCCGTATCTGCATGACGAGGTAGAGCGCGTCGGGCGCCAACCGTTGCGCAAACTGAGCGCCGGCGATCGGCTGATCAAACCGCTGCTGGGCACGCTGGAGTACGGCTTGCCGCACGATAACCTGATCCAGGGCATCGCCGCTGCCATGCACTACCGCAGCGAGCAGGATCCGCAGGCGCAACAGCTGGTGGAACTGCTGAATACCCACGGACCAAAAGCCACGCTGGTTCAGCTTTCCGGGCTGCCGGCGGACAGCGAGGTTGTAGAAAACGCCGTGGCTGTGTATAACGCCATGCAACGCCGCTAGGTTTGAGAGTGGGCAGTACTCGAACTCCGCACGCACTTGGTGTACGCTCCGGGGGCGGCGTGCTGTCCACTTCCGGGCCAACCTCTATTGGCAATGAACCAAAGGGTGATGCAGCCAATCAATCACCCTATTACGCCATGCGAAAAGCGACGATGATCGAGACTCAGGCATTTGAAAATCAGGTTCTGGAAAAGCTCAACGCCGGCAAGACGGTGCGCGGGTTTCTGATCGCAGCGGTTGAACTGCTGGCAGACGCGCTCAACGTGTTGGTGATGCAGGTTTTCCGCAAGGACGACTACGCGGTAAAGTATGCCGTCGAACCGCTATTGTCCGGCGCCGGACCGCTGGGTGAGCTGTCGGTACGGCTGAAACTGCTGTACGGACTGGGGGTGATCTCCCGCCACGAATACGAAGATGCCGAACTGTTGATGGCGATGCGGGAAGAGCTTAACCACGACGGCGCCGAATACCGTTTTGTCGATGACGAAATACTCGGCCCGTTTGGGGAGCTGCACTGCGTGACGGCGCTGCCGCCGGTACCGACCTTCCTGCAGCCCGGCGAGGCGGATGAATCGCTGATTGCCATGCAACGCCAGCGTTACCAGCAGATGGTGCGTTCCACCATGGTATTGTCGGTGACCGAGCTGATTGCCGGCATCGGCGCCAAGCAGCCTTCGCGCCTTTCTCCTCTCGGACCGCCTTAAGCGAACGCCGCACGCCATTCGTCAAACAGTAACCAGGCCGCAGTGAGCGCCATCAGGCCGGCCATCACGCCATTGAATAACCGCAATTTCCACGCCACGCGCAGCGCATCCCGCAGCCGATCGCCCAATATCGCCCACACCATCACGCAAGGGAAGTTCAGCAGCGTGAAGCCGGCTATTACCCACAGGGTATGGCTCAGACTGGCGCCGGTGCGCGGCGTAAACAGGATCGCGACGTTAATTGCCATCAGCCAGGCCTTTGGGTTGACCGCCTGAAACAGTGCGCCGCTGACAAAGCGCATCGGCTGCGCCTGCTGTTTCGACGCCGGCGAAGCGGCATTGAACAGTTTCCATGACAGCCACAGCAGATAGGCGCAGCCGATCACCGCCAGCGGAAAACGCAATACCGTGGCCCAATTGAGAATGGCAGCCAGCAGGCTGGTGGTCAGCACCAACTGTAGCGCACAGCCGGCGCTGATGCCGAACAGCATCGGCAGGGTACGACGCAGACCGAAGTTAACGCCGGACGAGGCCAGCAGCAGATTGTTCGGACCGGGGGTGATCGACATGACGGTCACGTAGCTGACAAAGGCTGTATCGAGCATGGGAGGTTCCTTAAACGGTAGTGGGCAACAACCTCCAGCATAAGGCGTGACCTGATGTGGTGACAGAAGCAGAAAACAGCTATTGTAATGGGTACAATCATGTTTATTGCCAACTGTACCCCTGGTTCGGAGAGAAACTGTGACCCTGCTCGATGAAAGCCCGGAAGTTCGCTACCTGCAACTGGCGGATACGCTGGCGGAAGCCATCCGCCGCGGCGTGCTGATGCCCGGCAGCCGACTGCCTTCGGTACGGCGCTGCGCGCAGTCACACCGCGTCAGCATCAATACGGTGGTGGCGGCCTATCGCACGCTGGAAGATCGTGGGCTGGTCGAGGCGCGGCCGCAGTCCGGGTTTTACGTGCGCAGCATACTGCCGGCGCCAAAAACGCCTTCGGCTCCCGGTACGCGTATTGAGGCACCGGCCGATAACGTGCTGGCGCTGATCGATACGGTATTTGCCGCACAGCAGAACCCGGCATTTACCAACATTTCGCTCGCCTGCCCACAGACCGCGGATTTTTATCCTGGCGGCAAGCTGAGCCGCATGTTGGCGTCGCAATTACGCCGTCAGCCGGATCTGATCGGCAAATACGCCTTGCCGCCCGGCAGCCCACGGCTGCGCCAGCAAATCGCCCGGCGAGCGCTAACGCTCGGCATGTTGCTCGATCCGGCCGATATCACGCTGACGCATGGCTGCATGGAGGCCTTGCAGCTGGCGCTGCGGGTGACCACGCAACCGGGAGATTGCGTTGGACTGGAATCGCCCACCTATTTCTACCTGCTGCCGTTGCTGGCCAGTCTGGGGCTGAAGGCGATTGAAATTCCCACCGATCCGCAACATGGCCTATCGCTGGACGCGTTGGAACTGCTGCTGAACGAACGGCGGTTGAATGCGGTGATCGCCATGCCGACGGTGCAGAATCCGTTGGGATGCACGCTGCCGCTGGCGGCCAAAAAACGCTTGGCGCGCCTGATGAACGATCATCAGGTGCCGTTGATTGAAGACGGGTTATACGCTGAGCTGCAATTCGGCGCCACCCAGTCACCGTCGGTTAAATCGTTCGACCGCGACGGCTGGGTGCTGTTCTGCTCCAGCTTCACCAAAACGCTGGCGCCGGATTTTCGCGTCGGTTGGGTAGCCGGTGGGCGGTTTACCGACGCGTTGCGCAAGCTGAAGGCGGTGTCGTCGATGGCCGAATCGCAATTGCTGTGCGAAACGCTGGCGACGTTCCTGGAAAATGGCGGCTACGATCATCATCTGCGCAATTTGCGCAAACGCTACGCCGCGCAGCTGGATGAGGCGCGCGCGCTGATTGCCCGCCACTTTCCGCGCGGCACGCTGGCAACCCAGCCAGCCGGCGGATTTGTCTTCTGGGTGGAATTCCCGCCGGGGGTGGACAGCGAACGGCTGTTTCACCAGTTGCTGAAAGAGCAAATCTGCCTGACGCCGGGCACGCTGTATTCACCGAGCGGGCGTTACCGTAACGGACTGCG
This sequence comes from Serratia sp. Sp408, assembly GCF_057180665.1. Lineage (NCBI taxonomy): Bacteria > Pseudomonadati > Pseudomonadota > Gammaproteobacteria > Enterobacterales > Yersiniaceae > Serratia > Serratia sp. Sp408. The sequence goes on along the minus strand of NZ_JBXUFT010000003.1, from coordinate 244,876 downwards.
GCTTTCTTGCTGTTATCCGTTCAATGCGCGCTACAGCCATGCGCTGGCGCGGGTTGGCGCCAAGGCCTGCGAGATGAGCGGTCTGCCGCCGGGGATCGCAGCAGGCGAGTAACTGTGCGCGCATTTTGCTACAATGCAGCAAATTCCTTTTTAACGTGCCGATTGCGGCACCCCAGGCAGAGACCATGAAAGAGAAAGAAAAGGCAGAGATCAAGCGCCTTAGCGACCTGCTGGACGCACTGAACCATAAAGACGCTAATGTGATCCAACAGGGCAATCCGGATCTGATTGCGCAACATCAAAAAGAAAAAGACAAACTGGCGGCGGAAATCGAGCGTCTGAAGAACGTGCGCGTCGAGAAGCTGAGCAACGAAGCGCAGAAGCTGCAGCAGTTGCCGTTCAGCCGTGAAATCACCAAGAAAGAGCAGGCCGATATGGGCGCGCTGAAGAAAAGCGCACGCGGTCTGGTGGTGGTGCACCCGATGACCGCGCTGGGCCGTGAAATGGGTTTGAAAGTGGTCACCGGCTACGCGAAAAAAGCCTTCTGATACCCTATGCAGCGGGGAGAGTTGCTCCCCCCGCTGCCGAATGCCGTCACCGCCGTTAACCGAGCTTGTGAGTAACAAACGCCTTGGTTTGATACGGTACGGTGATCTTCTCCTGCCCGTGCAATTCCTCTTGCTGCGCCACCAGTTGGCGAACCTGTTCGATCACCTGCTCTTGCTGTGCCTGCGGCAACGCGGCGATAAAGCTGGTTGAGCGAACGCGATTATACAGCACGTCCTCGACCGCACCGTGGTGGCCAAACATAAAGGCTTGTTCATGCAGCGGCGCGAACCCTTTGCCGGGGAACAGCCGGCGCCATTCACCGGTATAAAAGCGCGGTGCATCGCCCTGGTAGCGGTCGACGATCTGATTCAATTTGCGCACCCAACTGACGCGCGCATCGCGCGAATTCCACACCAGGCCGAGCTTGCCGCCGGGTTTGAGGATGCGCTGGATTTCAGCCAGCGCCTGTGGCGTCGCGAACCAGTGGAACGACTGGGCGCAGACCACCGCATCGACGGATTCATCCGCTAGCGGCAGGGCATCGGCGGTGGCCGCCAGCGTTTTTACCTGCGGCAGCGCCGCGGCGAGCCTGTCGAGCATCGGTGCGATCGGCTCGACGGCAATCACCTCTGCCCCGCTATCCAGCAGGCGTGGCGTGAATTTACCGGTACCGGCACCCAGATCGATTACCGTTTTACCGGCCTGCAGGCCGATGTCGTTACGCAGCCAGTCGGCGATCTCCGTCGGGTAGCCCGGCCGCCCCTTGACGTAGTGGTCAGCGTTACTCTGGTAACCGGTGGCTGCGGCGTGGTGAATGGATTGTGTCATATCTTCGCCTGCCATGATGATTCAGCGGCCCAGCAGGCGGCGGTCAAAGTCTTCGATCTTGCCTTCGCTGATACGCAGCAGCAGGGTTTTGCTCCAGCTGGCGGACAGCCCGGCGACCGACAGTAAACGGCGATACTGTTCTTCGTCAAACGGCATGTGCCAGGCGATGCCAATGGCCTCGGCCACCGACACCTCGCTGTTGCGCGTCACCAGCTCCAGCGGACGATCGCTGCTGACCAGCCCGGGGGAAATAACCCGGTATAGCCAGCCGCAGCGGCCACTGTGCTGCATCAGCACCGACAGATCGTCAATAGCGAAATGATAGTTGAGTTTGAAGCACGGCGAGCGCGGCTGGGTCACCTGAATCAATGCCTCGCCCCAGCGGAAGATATCGCCCATAAACACCTGGTGTTCGGTCAGGCCTGCGGTGGACAGGTTTTCGCCGAACGCCGGCGCGCTGAACAGATCGGCCTGCGCCGGGAACTGTTCGCGCCAGTGGGCGTAATGTTCGCGCGGGTAGTGGCACAGCGCGCGATCCGGGCCGCCGTGAAAGCTTTTTTCTGCCTGTTGATCGCCTTCCAGGCCGAGCGGCGTCAGCTTGACGGCGCCGTCCACCTGGCGTTTGGCGATCGCGCTGGGGCGTCCGCCGTCATAGGGTTGGATCTGGCCGATATAAACTTCAGGGTGATGCATAGCGCCTCCGTTTCGCTTACCCGGCGTCCGGCGCTGGGGCTGAAATGCGCTGGCGGTGGGGTAAAGTTGTCAGGAAAACAGCATAGCCTGACTGGCGGTTTTTATGCGCGCCTTTTACGCTCGCCGCGCAAATTTAATCGCCCTGAGCTGGGCAGCATGCGGGGGGTATTCTGGCGAACGCCAGGCAAAAAAATGCCCGCGTTAAGCGGGCATCGACAGGGCGTGGCGCGAATTACTTCTTCGCCGCGAAGCGTGCTGCTGCTTCGTCCCAGTTAACCACGTTCCAGAATGCCTTGATGTAATCAGGACGTTTGTTCTGATACTTCAGGTAGTAAGCGTGTTCCCACACGTCCAGACCGACGATAGGGAAACCGGATGCGCCGGCAACCGCTTCGCCCATCAGCGGGCTGTCCTGGTTAGCGGTGGAAACAACCGCCAGTTTGTCGCCTTTCAGCACCAGCCAGGCCCAACCGGAACCGAAACGGGTTGCAGCGGCTTTTTCGAACTCTTCCTGGAATTTCTCAACGCTGCCGAAGTCGCGCTCGATGGCCGCCTTCAGATCGCCAGACAGGGTGGTGCCGGTTTTCAGGCCTTTCCAGAACAGGCTATGGTTAGCGTGGCCGCCTGCGTTGTTACGCATGAAAGTGCGCTTGTCGGCTGGCACTTTGTCCAGATCCTGGATCAGCTCTTCAACGCTCAGCGAAGCCAGCTCAGGGTATGCTTCCAGCACGGTGTTGGCGTTGTTGACGTAGGTCTGATGGTGTTTGGTGTGATGGATTTCCATCGTCTGCTTGTCAAAGTGCGGTTCCAGTGCGTCGTAAGCGTACGGCAGTGATGGCAGTGAATAACTCATGATCATCGTCTCCAGTGTTGTTGGGCGGCGCAAGGTTGTAAGCACCGCGTAAGCAGTCGGATCATTATAGTTAATTAAATGATATTGAAAATGATTATCAATGCCTGATGATTTGTGTGGTTTTGTTTTAATCAACGATACGCTGCGGATGGCTAAACACCGTGGCGCGGCCGGTGCGGCTGAATCCGACCAGCGTTAGATTGCTGCGTTCGGCGATCTCTACCGCCAAAGAAGTGGCAGCAGAAACAACGAATAAGATTTCCACGCCGCACATGGCGGTTTTTTGTACCATTTCGTAACTGGCGCGGCTGGAGGCCAGTACCGCGCCGTGCTGCCAGCCCTGCCCGGCACGCACGCCGAGCAGTTTGTCGAGCGCTACGTGGCGGCCAATGTCTTCACAGCCGCCCAGCATCTCGCCCTGCGGCGTGATCCAACTGGCGGCGTGGGTACAGCCGGTCAGTTGACCGACCTGTTGCACCTGGCGTAACTGTGCCAGCGCGCGGTCAAGATTGGCCAGCGAGAAGCGCTGACTGAACGGCAGCGGCGGGATGGGGCGATAGATGTCCGCCAACTGTTCGATACCGCACACGCCGCAGCCGGTGCGGCCGGCCAACGCACGACGGCGCTGCTTGAGCTCGGCGAAACGGCGACTGGAAAGCGCGATATCCACTTCCAGTCCGTTACACACCTGATTAATCTCTATACTGTAAATGTCGCGCGGTGACGCGATGATGCCTTCCGACAGCGAGAATCCCAGGGCGAACGCCTCGAGATCCTTGGGAGAACACATCATCACTACGTGCGAAATACCGTTATAGACCAGAGCCACCGGCACTTCTTCTGCCAGCCAGTCCTGTTGGGCAGTAGCCAACTGACCGCGTTGAAATACCGCAGTGCGGCTCACACCTGTGAGCGCGATCGCATTTGTTTGCTGCTCTGGGTCTATATTGTTCACTTTACTGGCACCTGTTTGTAACAACCACAGTTACCGTATGGTAATATGTGGCGGTTGTATCGTTATAAATATAACAACGGTTATTTTAGCGCTTCACGCTTCGGCGGGGAAAGCGCATTCGAAACAATGTGACAATCGCGATAGAGAAAGGAGATCCCCATGCAGGTCAGCAGAAGGCAGTTCTTTAAGATCTGCGCTGGCGGTATGGCAGGAACGACGGTAGCCGCTTTGGGGTTTACCCCGGAACTGGCGCTGGCGGAAACGCGGCAGTACAAACTGTTGCGCGCCCGTGAAACCCGTAATACCTGTACGTATTGTTCCGTCGGCTGCGGGCTGTTGATGTACAGCCTTGGCGATGGCGCCAAAAACGCCAAACAAAGCATTTTCCATATCGAAGGGGATCCGGATCATCCGGTCAACCGCGGCGCGCTTTGCCCGAAAGGCGCAGGTCTGGTGGATTTCATCCACAGCGAAAGCCGACTTGAATACCCCGAATACCGTGCGCCAGGTTCCGACAAATGGCAGCGCATCAGTTGGGATGACGCGTTCACCCGCATCGCCAAACTGATGAAGGAAGACCGTGACGCCAACTTCATCGCCAAAAACGAGCAGGGCGTGACCGTCAACCGCTGGTTGAGCACCGGTATGCTGTGCGCATCGGCATCGAGCAACGAAACCGGTTATTTAACGCAAAAATTTAGTCGCGCTCTCGGCATGCTTGCCGTAGACAACCAGGCGCGTGTCTGACACGGACCAACGGTAGCAAGTCTTGCTCCAACATTTGGTCGCGGTGCGATGACCAACCACTGGGTTGATATCAAGAACGCGAATCTGGTTATCGTCATGGGCGGTAACGCGGCCGAAGCGCATCCGGTGGGTTTCCGCTGGGCGATGGAAGCCAAAATTCATAATAAAGCCAAGCTGATCGTCATCGATCCGCGCTTTACCCGTACGGCATCAGTGGCGGATTTCTATACGCCAATCCGTTCCGGCACCGACATTGCCTTCCTGTCGGGCGTACTGCTGTACCTGATGACCAACGAAAAAATCAACCGCCAATACGTTGAGGCCTACACCAACGCCAGCCTGCTGGTGCGTGACGACTTCAGCTTTGAAGACGGCCTGTTCAGCGGTTACGACGCGGAAAACCGCCGGTACGACAAAACCAGCTGGAACTATCAGCTCGACGAAAACGGCTATGCCAAGCGTGACGTCACGCTGCAGGATCCGCGCTGCGTGTGGAATCTGCTGAAACAGCACGTCAGCCGCTATACGCCAGAGGTGGTGGAAAACATCTGTGGCACGCCGAAGGCGGATTTCCTCCAGGTGTGCGAATACATCGCCGAAACCAGCGTGAATGACAAAACCGCCTCGTTCCTGTACGCCCTTGGCTGGACACAGCACTCGGTCGGCGCACAGAACATCCGTACCATGGCGATGATCCAGCTGTTGCTCGGCAACATGGGTATGGCGGGCGGCGGGGTCAATGCCCTGCGCGGCCACTCCAACATTCAGGGACTGACCGATCTCGGTCTGCTGTCGCAGAGCCTGACCGGCTACATGTCGCTGCCGTCCGACAAACAGACCGATCTGGACAGCTACCTGGCCGCCAACACGCCGAAGGCGCTGCTGCCTGGGCAGGTGAACTACTGGAGCAACTACCCGAAATTCTTTGTCAGCCTGATGAAGAGCTTCTACGGCGACAAGGCGCAGAAGGACAACGCCTGGGGCTTTGACTGGTTGCCGAAGTGGGACAAGGGCTACGACGTACTGCAATACTTCGAAATGATGTCGCAGGGCCAGGTAAACGGCTACTTCTGCCAGGGCTTTAACCCGGTGGCGTCGTTCCCGAACAAAAACAAGGTGATCGCCTCGCTCTCCAAGCTGAAGTTCCTGGTGACCATCGATCCGTTGAATACCGAAACCTCCAACTTCTGGCAGAACCACGGCGAATTCAACGACGTCGATCCGGCGAAGATTCAGACCGAAGTGTTCCGCCTGCCGTCTACCTGTTTTGCGGAGGAAAACGGCTCGATCGTCAACTCCGGCCGCTGGCTGCAATGGCACTGGAAAGGCGCCGATGCCCCGGGCGAAGCGATGAACGACGGGGAAATCCTGGCGGGCATCTTCACCCGTCTGCGCGAGATGTATGCGCGCGACGGCGGCGCGGTGCCGGAACCGGTGTTGAACATGAGCTGGGATTATCTGACCCCGGACAACCCGGCCTCGGAAGAGGTGGCGATGGAAAGCAACGGCAAGGCGCTGGCCGATCTGCTGGACGCCGACGGCAAAGTGCTGGTGAAAAAAGGCGAACAGCTCAGTTCGTTTGCGCAATTGCGCGACGACGGCACCACCGCCAGCGGCTGCTGGATCTTCGCCGGCAGCTGGACGCCGGCCGGTAACCAGATGGCACGTCGCGACAACGCCGATCCATCCGGCCTGGGCAACACGCTGGGCTGGGCCTGGGCATGGCCGCTCAACCGCCGCATCCTGTATAACCGTGCGTCGGCGGATCCGTCCGGCAAGCCATGGGACGCCAAGCGCCAGCTGCTGGAATGGGACGGCGCCAAGTGGACCGGCGCGGATATTCCAGACTACAGCACCGCCGCGCCGGACAGCGACGTCGGGCCGTTCATCATGCAGCCGGAAGGCATGGGGCGCCTGTTTGCCACCGACAAGATGGCGGAAGGGCCGTTCCCGGAACACTACGAGCCGTTTGAAACGCCGCTCGGCACCAACCCGTTGCACCCGAACGTGGTGTCCAACCCGGCGGCGCGCGTGTTCAAGGACGATCTGGCGGCGATGGGCACCTTCGACAAGTTCCCGTACGTCGGCACCACCTATCGTCTGACCGAGCATTTCCACTACTGGACCAAGCACGCGCAGCTCAACGCCATCGCGCAGCCGGAACAGTTTGTTGAAATCGGTGAGAAACTGGCGGAGAAAAAAGGCATCAAGCACGGCGACACGGTAAAAGTCAGTTCCAACCGTGGCTTTATCAAGGCCAAGGCGGTGGTGACCAAGCGCATTCGTACGCTGCAGGTCAACGGTCAGGAGGTGGACACCATCGGTATCCCGATCCACTGGGGTTACGAAGGTCTGACGAAAAAAGGCTTTATCGCCAATACCCTGACGCCGTTCGTCGGCGACGCCAACACGCAAACGCCGGAGTTCAAGGCGTTCCTGGTCAATGTGGAAAAGGTGTAACGGAGACGAGTTATGGCCATGCAATCTCAAGACATTATTCGTAAATCCGCTACCAACGGCTTCACACCGGCACCGCGCGCGCGCGACCACCAGGAAGAAGTGGCGAAGCTGATCGACGTCACCACCTGTATCGGCTGCAAGGCCTGTCAGGTGGCCTGTTCCGAATGGAACGACATCCGCGATGAAATCGGCCACAACGTCGGGGTGTACGACAACCCCGCCGATCTGACCGCCAAGTCGTGGACGGTGATGCGTTTCTCCGAAGTGGAGGAGAATGGCAAGCTGGAGTGGCTGATCCGCAAGGACGGCTGCATGCACTGCGCCGATCCGGGCTGCCTGAAGGCCTGTCCGTCGGAAGGGGCGATCATCCAGTACGCCAACGGCATCGTCGACTTCCAGTCGGAGCACTGCATCGGCTGCGGTTACTGCATCGCCGGCTGTCCGTTCGATGTACCGCGCATGAACGAGCAAGACAATCGGGTGTACAAGTGCACCCTGTGCGTCGACCGCGTTGATGTCGGCCAGGAACCGGCCTGCGTGAAGACCTGCCCGACCGGGGCGATTCACTTCGGCACCAAGGACGCGATGAAGGAAGTCGCCGCAGGGCGCGTGAGCGAACTGCAAACTCGTGGTTACCAAAACGCCGGTCTGTACGATCCGGCGGGCGTGGGCGGCACCCACGTGATGTACGTGCTGCATCACGCCGACAAACCGCAGCTGTACCACGGTTTGCCGGACAATCCGACCATCAGCCCGGCGGTGACGTTCTGGAAAGGGGTATGGAAGCCGCTGGCGGCCATCGGTTTCGCGGCCACCTTCGCAGCCAGTATCTTCCACTACGTCGGCGTGGGGCCAAACCGCGTCGAAGAGGAAGACAACGACGAGCTGCATGATGAGGAGACGCGCAAATGAGGAAGGAAAAGCCAATTCAGCGTTACAGTGCGCCGGAGCGGATTAACCACTGGATCGTGGCGTTCTGCTTTATTCTGGCTGCCATCAGCGGGCTGGGGTTCTTTTTCCCGTCCTTCAACTGGCTGATGAACATCTTCGGTACGCCGCAGCTGGCGCGCATCCTGCACCCGTTTGCCGGCGTGGTGATGTTCGCGGCGTTTCTGCTGATGTTCCTGCGCTACTGGAAGCATAATCTGATCAACCGGGAAGACATCGTCTGGGCCAAAAACATCCACAAAATCGCCCTGAATGAGGAAGTGGGTGACACCGGACGTTATAATTTCGGTCAGAAATGCGTATTCTGGGCGGCGATCGTCAGTCTGGTGCTGTTACTGGCCAGCGGTATCGTTATCTGGCGGCCGTACTTCGCCCCGGCGTTCCCCATCCCGCTGATCCGCATTGCGCTGCTGGTGCATTCGCTGGCGGCGGTGGGGCTGATCATCGTGATTATGGTGCACATTTATGCCGCATTGTGGGTAAAAGGCACCATTACCGCGATGGTTGAAGGCTGGGTGCCGGCCGCCTGGGCCAAGAAACATCATCCACGCTGGTACCGAGAGGTCCGCGAAAAACAACAGGAAGATAAACCCTGATGAGTATCCGCATCGTTCCTAAAGAGCAGTTAGGGGCACAGCGTGAGAAGACGACGGCGGCGGAAGCAATTCCGCCGTTGCTTTTCGCCAATCTGAAGAGCCTGTACAGCCGTCGCGCTGAGCGCCTGCGCCAGTTGGCGGTCGATCACCCGCTGGGCGATTACCTCAACTTTGCTGCAACCATTGCCGAGGCACAGCAGCATGCGCTGTATGACAACCCGCTGACGCTGGATCTGTCCGATGCCCTGAGCCAAAGTGCCGCCAGTGGTAAACCGCCGCTCGACGTCGGCGTTTATCCACGCAGTGAACATTGGCAGAAACTGCTGACGGCGCTGATGGCCGAACTGCGCCCGCAGGCGCCCGATCACGTCGCGGTGGTGTTGGACAAGCTGGAAAAAGCCTCGTCCCACGAACTGGAGCTGATGGCCGGCGCGTTGCTCAACCGTGAGTTTGCACAGGTCGGCAGTGAGAACGCGCCGTTTATCTGGGCCGCGCTGTCGCTGTACTGGGCGCAAATGGCCAGCCTGATCCCCGGCAAGGCGCGCGCCGAATATGGCGAACACCGGCAGTTTTGCCCGGTGTGCGGCAGCATTCCGGTATCCAGCATGGTGCACATCGGTACCGTCAACGGCCTGCGCTATCTGCACTGCAACCTGTGCGAAAGCGAATGGCATGTGGTGCGCGTGAAGTGCAGCAACTGCGAGCAGAGCCGCGATCTCAATTACTGGTCGCTGGACAGCGAGCAGGCGGCGGTGAAGGCGGAAAGCTGTGGCGACTGCGGCACCTATCTGAAGCTGCTGTATCAGGAAAAGGATCCGAAGGTGGAAGCGGTAGCCGACGATCTGGCCACGTTGATCCTGGACGCAAAAATGGAAGACGAAGGTTTTGCGCGCAGCAGCATCAACCCGTTCCTGTTCCCGGGCGAATAGGGGGTTGAAGGCGTGGTGTGCCGCGCCTTCAACCGACCAGCAGGCCAATTTCAGCGTGCGTGTCTGGCATTCGGCGAAGTGACTTGCTACGTTTACGCAATGACGCGCAACGCGAAAGGAAAGGGACGATGCTGAAGACGATAGCGAAATTTGCCACGGTGGCCGCACTGGTTGCCGGCCTGGGGGGGTGTGACAACCCTGACACCAAACAGCCGACGGTGCCAAAACCCGACCCCAAACCCACCGCTGCGCAAACGGCGCCGCCAGCAGCCAAGCCAGAACAGCCGAAACCCGCGCTGCCAAAGGGCCTGAGCGTGTCGATGCAAAAAGGCAACATCACCTTTGAACTGCCGCCGGGCTTTAGCGATCAAACCAAATACAGCGGCATTATCAACGACAGCAAATCCCATATTCAGCTGTTCCTGGACAGCAAATCGCGCCAGCGTACGGTATCGTCCGAAGTGATCCCACCGGACGGTATGAAGCTGAATAACAGCGATAAAATGCTCAACGAGCTGATGCAGAGCATGATGACCGAGCTGTCCGATCGCTATCAGAACATCAAGCGAACCAAAGAAGAAAACCTGGTGATCGGCAAACAGAAGTTTCACCGTCTGGATACCGAACAGAGCGTTAACGGGCAAAAAGTGGTTTCCACCATCATGCTGACGGTGTTCAATAAACGCGTGGTTACCTTGCAAATGCTATCCCCGGCTAAAACGCCGGAGGTGCATCAGGCGCTGGTGCAGCGGATTATCGACACGCTGGCGGTGAAATAACAACCCAGTGGTTTGCCAACCGAGGGGGAAGACTGATGAAGCTTATTGGCAGTTACACCAGCCCTTTTGTACGCAAAATCTCCGTCATGCTGCTGGAAAAGGGCATGGTGTTCGAATTCGTCAACGACCCACCGTACGAGGCCGGCAACCGGGTGGCGGAGTTTAATCCGCTCGGCAAGGTGCCGGTGCTGGTGACTGATGACGGCGAGGCGTTCTACGACTCGCGGGTGATTGCCGAATATCTGGAACTGTTGCCCGACGCCCCGGCTTTTTTGCCGGCCGATCGCGCTGGCGCGCTGCGTATTCGCCAGATTGAAGCCTTGGCGGACGGTGTGACGGAGGCGGCAGCAACGCTGTTTCGTGAAAGCCGACGCGCGCCGGAAAAACAGGATGAAAGCTGGATGTTGCGACAGCGCGAAAAACTCCAGCAGGGCCTGGACGAGCTTGAGGCGCTGGCGCAGCAAAAAACGCTGCTGAATGGCGAACGGCTGACGCTGGCCGATATTGCTACCGGTTGTGCGCTGGGTTACCTGAACTTCCGCCGTATCCTGCCAAACTGGTGCGTAGGGCGCCCGACGCTGATTAAGCTCGCCGAACGGCTGTTTGCCCGTGAGAGCTTCGCGCGGACGCTGCCACCCTGACTCCCCATGGCACAGGGGCGTGATTGTTGCGCCCATCCTGCTGATATAGATAAAAAATAGAGCAATCATGAGCACAGCAGCCCATTCACTTTACAGCCAATTACCCGCCATCGATCGCCTATTGCGCGAACCGGCGATTGAACCGTTGGTCGCCGCCCATGGCCAGACGCTGATCGGCGATCTGCTACGCCAGCTGCAGGCGCAGGCCCGGGTGGAGATTCAACGGCACGCGCAGCTGCCGGCATGGTGTAACGACTGGCCACAGGCCTTGCAGGCGCGCCTGCTTCAGCAGCGGCAACCGGCGATGAAAACGGTATTCAACCTCAGCGGCACCGTACTGCACACCAATCTGGGGCGCGCGCAGCTGGCGCAACCGGCCATCGAGGCCATCGAGCGGGTGATGGGGGCGGCGGTCACGCTGGAATACGATCTGGACGGCGCCGGGCGCGGTCATCGCGATCGCGCGGTGGCGGATCTGCTGTGCCGACTGACCGGCGCGGAAGATGCCTGCATCGTCAACAATAACGCGGCGGCGGTACTGCTGATGCTGGCGGCGGTCACACCCGGCAGGCAGGTGGTGGTGTCGCGCGGCGAACTGGTGGAGATCGGCGGGGCGTTCCGCATTCCGGACGTGATGCGCCAGGCCGGTTGCGAACTGGTGGAGGTCGGTACCACTAACCGTACCCATCTGAAGGACTACCGCAATGCCATCAACGAACGCACCGGTCTGCTGATGAAAGTACACACCAGCAACTACTGCATTCAGGGCTTTACCGCTGCGGTGGACGAAGCCGAACTGGCAGCATTGGGGCAGCAGCACGGCATTGCCACCGCCACCGATCTGGGCAGCGGTTCGCTGATCGACATGACGCAGTACGGCCTGCCGGCGGAACCGATGCCGCAGCGTCTGTTGGCCGCTGGCGTCGATCTGGTGACCTTTTCCGGCGACAAGCTGCTTGGCGGCCCACAGGCCGGGATCATCGTCGGCAAAAAAGCCATGATCGCCCAACTGCAACAACACCCGCTAAAGCGCGCGCTGCGCGTCGGCAAAATGACGCTGGCGGCGCTGGAAGCCACGCTGCGCCTCTATCTGCAACCCGAACTGCTGGCGCAACAGCTGCCGACGCTGCGTTTGCTGACCCGACCGCAACAGCAGATGCAACAGGCCGCCGAACGCCTGCTGAGGGTACTGACGCCGCGTTTCAGCGAACAGTTCCTGCTGCGTGCCGAGCCATGCTGGTCACAAATCGGCAGTGGCTCGTTGCCGGTCGATCGCCTGCCAAGCTATGCCCTGACTTTCGCGCCGCTGGATGGCCGCGGCGCCACGTTAGAACGGCTGGCTGAGCGTTGGCGCGGGCTGCCGCAGCCAATTATTGGCCGTATCAATGACGGCAAGCTGTGGCTCGATTTGCGCTGTCTGACGCAGGAACAGGCGCTGGTTGAGGCGCTAAACCGATGATTATCGCCACCGCCGGCCATGTCGATCATGGCAAAACCACGTTATTGCAGGCGATTACCGGCATCAACGCCGACCGGCTGCCGGAAGAAAAACGGCGTGGTATGACCATCGATCTGGGTTATGCCTACTGGCCACAGCCCGATGGGCGGGTACTGGGATTTATCGACGTGCCAGGGCATGAAAAATTCCTCGGCAATATGCTGGCGGGCGTTGGCGGTATCGATCATGCGCTGCTGGTGGTGGCCTGCGACGATGGCATCATGGCGCAAACGCGCGAGCATTTGGCGATCCTGCGTCTCAGCGGTCGGCCCCGGTTGACCGTGGCGTTGACCAAGGCGGACCGGGTCGACCCGGCGCGAGTGGAGGAGGTGGCGCAACAGGTCAGCGCCGAACTGGCGCAGCAAGGCTGGACGCAGGCGCCGCTGTTTGTCACCGCTGCCACGCAGGGTAGCGGCATCGAGGCGCTGCGTCAGCATTTACTGACCCTGACGCCGGCGCAGCATGCGTTAACGCGCCGTTTCCGGCTGGCGGTGGATCGCGCGTTCAGCGTCAAGGGCGCGGGTCTGGTGGTCACCGGCACCGCGCTGGGCGGCACGGTGGCGGTTGGCGATACGCTGTGGCTGACTGGCGCAGCGGTTGCGGTGCGGGTGCGCGGTTTGCATGCGCAGAACCAGGCGGCAGATCGGGCTCAGGCCGGGCAGCGCATCGCGCTGAACATCAGCGGTGACGTCAGCAAAGACGCGGTGGCACGCGGCGACTGGCTGGTGGCACAACGCCCGCTACAGGCGGCGCAGCGGCTGCTGGTGATACTGGAGCAGGATCGGCCGCTACAGCATTGGCAACCGGTGCATGTGCACCATGCCGCCAGTCACACCACCGGCCGCGTAGCGTTGTTACAGGCTCCTCTGGCCGAACTGATCCTGGATCGACCGCTGTGGCTGGCGGAGGACGACCGGCTGGTGCTACGCGATATCGCTGCCCGTGAAACCCTTGGCGCGGCGCGCGCGTTAACGCTGGCGGCACCGGCGCGCGGCAAGCGGCGGCCGGAGTACCTGGCGTGGCTGGCGCAGCTGGCACAGGCGCAGGACGACGCACAGCGCCTGGCGCTGCAATTGCCGCAGGGGCCGCTGGATCTGGCGGCCTTTGCCTGGGCGCGGCAGCTGACGGACGACGGGCTGGCGCAACTGCTGGCGCAGCAACCGCTGCTGAGCGTCGATGGTATGGCGCTGGCGACGGACAATGTCCAACGGGCGCAGCAGCAGCTGTTGCAGGTATTGGCCGATTATCATCAGCAGCATGGCGACCAGTTGGGGCTGGGGCGGGCCCGCTTGCGGCGCATGGCGTTGCCAACGCTGCCGGAACCGCTGGTGTTTTTGATGATTGAACGGCTGTTGGCGGACGGCTTGCTGCGCAATACTCGCGGCTGGCTGCATTTGCCGGAGCACGGTCTGGCGTTCAGCGCATCGCAACAGGCGCTGTGGCAGCGCATTGAACCGCTGTTTGCCGAACAGCCCTGGTGGGTGCGGGATCTGGCTGACGAACTGGGCGAGGATCAACAACAGGTGCGCGCCACGCTGCGCAAAGCGGCGCAGTTGGGCCATGTGACGGCGGTGGTGGTCGATCGCTATTACCGCAGCCAGCGCATTGAACAATTCGCCGCCTTGATCCGCGAGCTGCACGCCAGCCAAGGCAGTGCCAGCGCGGCAGATTTCCGCGATCGGCTCGGCGTGGGCCGCAAACTGGCGATTCAGGTATTGGAGTTTTTCGACCGCAGCGGCTTCACCCGCCGCAAAGGCAATCAGCACCTGCTGCGCGATAGCGGGCTGTTTGGCGGCTAACCGCCGGCCGTCATCCTCTGGCGGCCACCTCCCTGCCAGCGCAGTCCATCCGAGACGGGCGCTGGCTCTGTTTCCCTGCCGCCGAAATCCCCCTGCTCTAGGATTATGCTGATTTTTTCGTCACCGACATTGCACGGTGGCGTTGTTTTATAAGTATTATTTTAACAATACTATAACCATGCTGTGACAATCACGGTTGTTCTTGGCCAACGCTTGCGGCTACAGTGACGCTGCACGCGCCTGCGCGGGCGCCGTGCGCGCTGCCCGTCGCGTACGGTTGATTCAATAGATGCACTACCACACTTATTAAGCACATTCATTAACCCGCGGTCCAAGGGCGCATGACATGAAGATTATTAAGCCGTTGCGTCTGAGCGTATTACATCGGCCTTTCCGTTTTCAGGGTAAAAACCATCTTGGCGTCTCGGTAATTGCGCTGCTGGATATGGGGCCGACGCCACAGCTACGCCCCGAAGTGGAGCTGTGGCAACTGGCGGCGGCGGAGTTGCAGGCCAGCGGCGGCGTCATCGATCTGGCGATGCCCAAGGCACGCGCCGAATTCCTCGCCACCGGCCACGCTTACACCCACCATCAGACGGACAAAACCGCCTGCGCGGTGCGTATTGACGTCGACAGGCTGAGTAAGCGCCTGACGGTGTATGGCGATCGCGTCTGGTCTGGCTCGCAACCGACGCCGCCACGCAAGTTTGACGCGATGCGCCTCGACTGGAGTCGCGCGTTTGGCGGCGCGGGCCATGAGGAAAACCCGCATGGCATCGGGGCCAGCGAAGAGCAGCACGACGGTGCGACCTATCGCCGCCTGCCGAATATCGAGTCAGCGCAGGCCCGCATGACGTCACCGCGCCAACAACCGGAGCCGGTGAGCTTTGGCCCGCTGGACATCAACTGGCCGCGCCGTAGCAAACGCCTGGGCAGGGCTTATGACGCCCACTGGTTGCAACACGACTTCCCCGGACTGGCGCGCGACGCCGACTGGCGGGTATTCAATGCCGCCAGCCCGGACCAGTGGTGGCCGGAACAGGATGCGCTGCCGCCCGAGGCCGCATGGCGCATCTGGAACATGCACCCGAGCAAGCCGCTGCAGAGTGGAACCTTGCCGCCATGGCAGGCGCGTTGCTTTATCCATCGCCAGCGCGGTGAGGAGACGCTGTTTGAGGAAATGACGCTGCGTGCCACCACCCTGTGGTTCTTCCCGCACCTTGAACAGATGATGCTGATTTGGCAGGGCAGTCAACGGATTAACCAAGACGACGCCGCAGACGTGCTGCAACTGATGCCGGCACTGGAAAAAACCGGTGCCAGCCGTTCGCTCAACCACTATCGCAAAGTGCTGACTCAGCGTCTGGACAAGGAAAAGGGGGCGCTGTTCGCCTTCCGGGAACAGGATCTGCTGCCCGCAGAGACGATTGGCCCGTGGATTGACAGCGAGGTGCAGCAGCACAACAGCCCGATGCAGGACAATATGCAGCGGCGGGTCAGCCGGCTGCGCGAGCTGCATCGTGCCAGGCTTGAAGACAGCGGCAGCGATAGCGATATTGATGGGTTACTGGCGCAGTGCCCGGCGCCGCCAATGCCCACGCTGGATGAACTGCCAGAGTTTGTCGAGGCGCTGGAACGCCAGGCCGACGAACTGCAGGCGCAGGCCGCAGCGCGTAAAGCCGAGATGGAAACCCGGCGCGGCGTGAGGCCGGACGACGGACCGCGTGGCCCGGAGTCGATGTACCGTATGCAGGAACTGCTGTATCAGCATGCGGACAGCATGACGGAAAAAAAACTGACGCAAAGCCGCGAGTCGCTGCACCGCATGTACCTGATGGCGGTACAACACCAGCCACCGGCGTTGCGCATGGCCGGCGACATGGCGCAGATTATGCGTCAGCGCGCGCAAACGACCCAGGCGCAGGGGGGGGACTTCAGCGGGCTGGATTTCACCGGTGCCGATTTTTCCGGCATGGATTTTCGTGGTGCCAACTTCCGTCGGGCGTTGCTGGAAAATGCCAATCTCAGCGGTTGTCGCCTGGACGGCGCCGACTTCAGCGACGCCATGCTGGCACGGGCCGATCTGCGCCACAGCTCGCTGCGCGGCTGCAACCTGCAACAGGCCAGCCTGGCGCTGGCGCAATGTCAGCAGACCGATTTTAGCGGCGCCGACCTGAGCGAGGCCCAACTGGATAACGCCCTGTTTGAACAGTGTGACTTCAGCGATGCCATCTTTAAAACGCTGATGCTGCGTCAGGTCGGCTTCAGCCACTGCCGTTTCCAGCGTGCCACGCTGGAGGGCTGCGTGTTTATCGGCCTGACGTTGCCACAGCCCGACTTCAGCGCGGCAAAACTGCATAAAACGGTGTTCCAGCACTGCGACTTGCAGGCCGCGCTGTTCAATGACGCGCGCCTGGAGAGCTGCAACTGGGTGGCCAGCGCGCTGCCGCAGGCGCAGTTTAACGGCGCGACGCTGCTCACCTGCGCGGTAGTGATGGACAGCAACCTGAGTGGCGCGAACTTCGGCAATGCGACGCTGATCGAAAGCAACCTGCGGCAGGCGTCGCTGGCGGGGGCGGATTTTAGCCTGGCGAAGTTGGAAAACAGCGATCTCAGTGAAGCAAACTGCCAGCGGGCGCGATTTATCCGCGCCAATCTGGTTGGCAGCCTGTTTATCCGTACCGATTTCCGCCAGGCAAATTTCACCAATGCCAATCTGATGGGCGCACTGCTGCAGAAAACCCAACTGGGCGGTGCCGATTTTAGCGGCGCCAACCTGTTCCGCGCCGATTTGTCACAATCTTCCACTAGCATGACCACGCGGTTGGATAACGCCTATACCCAGCGGGTAAAAACGCTGCCGAAGCATGACGGGGAACGGATATGACGACGCTGAGCGCGGCGGAGCTACAGCAGAAAATTCGCAATGGCCAGATGATTGATGCCTGCAACCTGGATGGCCTGGATCTGCAAGGGTGCGATCTGTCCGGCGGCGTTTTTCAGCAGGTATCGCTGAACGGTGCCAACCTGCAGGCAGCGAACCTGCATGAGACGGTGTTCAACGAGTGCTCGCTGCGGGGGGCGACGCTGAGCGGCGCCAACCTGCGGCAAACGGTGTTTCACGACGGCGATCTGTCGCGGTTGCAGGTCGGCGATAGCCTGCTGGTGCAGTGCATCTTTAACCAGTGCGCGCTCGGCGGCAGTGATTTTTCCCGCAGCCGGTGCGACGCCACGCAGTTCATGCAGTGCCCGCTGCAACACAGCCGTTTCAGCCAGGTGCGGCTGGAGCGCACGACCTTTTTTGAATGCGAGCTGGATGAGGCGCAGCTGGAGCAATGCCACGGCCTGCTGGCCACCTTCTATGCCATCGATCTGCGTACCACCTGTCTGCGTCAGGGCCAGTTCGAACAGACGGTGTTCTTTAACTGCGATCATCGCGGTAAAAGCTATGCGCAGCAGCGCTTTAGCGGCTGTCAATTTACCGATAACCGGCTGGATGAGGTCGATTTCAGCGGCGCTCAACTGACGCAGTGCAATTTCAAGGGGGCGTCGCTGCGCAAGGCGCGGTTGTGCAAGGTGAATGCCAGCCAGGCGCTGTTTATGGGCGCGGATCTTACCGGTGCGCACTGTCAGGACAGCCTGTTCGATCAGGCGCTGCTGGTTGGCGCGCTGTTGCGGCAGGCCGATTTTGCCCGCAGCCGCCTGTTTCAGAGCGTATTGCAGCAGGCGAACGCCGAGGAGGCCCGCTTCGCCGGCTGTGATTTGACCTACAGCGACTTTACCGGCGCGCGGCTGCTGCGTGCCGATTTCCGCAACGCCCGTTTTTCCCGCAGCCGTTTTCACCGGGCGCAGCAGGAAGGGGCCCGTTTTACCGACCGTCGGGGCATCCTCGACTATGATGAAGAGTTATTGGCCGCTGAGGCCTGGAGCATTCAGCATCAGAGCCGCCGTTAAGGAGAGAGTAGATGAACAATATCAACCATAGGCTGGTGCAGGCGGTGACGCCGCCGCTACAGAGCGCGGGGGTAGTGACCCACTGCTTTGCCAACGGTAGTCTGAGTGTGGAAAGCGAAGGGCGTGGCTGGCACTGTCAGCGCGCGGCCAGCTGCGTGATTGCGCCGCAGGTCGGCGATCGGGTACTGGTCGCCGGGGTAGACGATCGGGTGTGGCTATTGGCGGTGCTGGAACGCGCCAATTCGACGGCGGCGGAACTGAGCGTGCCGGGCGATTTGCATATCCGCAGCGCCGGCGAGATCAGCCTCAGCAGCGAGACGCTGCGCGTCAGCGCCAGCCAGGGCGATTGCCATATCAGCGACATGCAGTACAGCGGCGACAAACTCTCCGCCTGGGTCAGCCTGTCGCGCACGGTAGGCAAACATGCCGAATCGGTCTGGCAGACCATCACCCAGGTCAGCCATAACCTGCTGCGCACCACGCGGCAGACCGAGCAGGTGCGCGCCGGTCAACTGGATATGCAGGCCGACGGCTATGCCCGCCTGCACGCGCAAAATACCGTGATCACCTCGACGGCCATCACCAAAGTGGATGCCGAACAGATCCATATGGGATAAGGAGCCTGCGATGTTTGCCAACTGCCAACTGATGGGAATGGATTTGGCGTTTCCCGATGTCTGTCTGACGCCGACCCCCACCCCGACGCCGATCCCCTACCCGGACATCGCGCTCGGGCCGACCGCCATTCCCAACGCGCTGAACATCCTGTTTATGGGCATGCCGGCGCATAACATGGCCACCGTGACGCCGCTGACCAACGGCGATAATCCGGGCGTCGCCACCGGCGTGGCATCCGGAACGGTGATGGGGCCATCGCGCCATCTTACCGGCTCCTTTACCGTGCTGCTGAAAGGCACGCCGGCCACGCGTCTGACCAGCGTCAGCCTGCAGAATTCGACCAATGCCGTCGGGATGCGTACCGTCCCCAGCCAGTTCAAGGTGCTGATGCTGGCGCCCTGAGCGCCGCAGTAAAACATTGCAATCCAGTCATAGGGATAAAAGCCCATGTTTGATCGTATCACCGTGACCACGCCGGCAGGCGACGGCGCACTGAAATTCTGGAAGCTCAGCGGAACGGAAGGCGTTTCGCGCTCGTTTGAACTGGACGTGACGCTGCTCAGTCGCGATGCCCGACTCGATCGCCGGGCGATGCTCGGCCAGCCGATTGCCTTGACCATTCCCAGCCCGCGGTTGTTGGCCGCGCCGCGCTACCTCAACGGCAAGATCACCTCGGTGAACGTGCACAGCGCGGATATCAACGGCGAGCGTTACGCGGTCTACACGCTGACGATGGAATCGGACCTGTGGCCGCTGAAGCGGGACCGCAACCAACGCATCTTTCAGAACCAGAGCGTGCCGGCGATCGTCAAAACGCTGCTCGACGAGTACGGCGTGCAGTTGGAAAGCCAGCTGTCCGGCAGTTATCGCAACTGGGAATACTGCGTGCAGTATCAGGAAAGCAGCTATGACTTCATCTCGCGTCTGATGGAGCTGGAAGGCATTTATTTCTTCTTTCGCCACCAGGCGGATAAACACACGCTGGTGCTGTATGACGCGCCCCAGCAGCACCGGCCGTTCAGCGGTTATGAAACCATTCCCTATCACGCCACGCCGTCCGGCGGCAGTACCGGCGAGGAGGGCATCGGCCAGTGGGCGATCTCCGAGCGGGTGACGCCGGGGATCTACAGCATCGACGACTACGATTTTCGCAAACCGCATGCGTGGCTGTTTCAGGCGCGGCAGAATCCCGCCTCGCCGGCGCCGGGCCAGATTGACTACTACGACTGGCCCGGTCACTTCGTCGAGCACAGCCACGGCGAATTCTACGCTCGGGTGCGCCAGGAGGAGTGGCAGGCGGAGCACCAGCGTATCGACGCCACCGCGACCGCACTGGGCATTGTGCCGGGCTGCACCTTTACCCTGACCAATCCGCCGTTTGTCAGCGACGGCGGCGAGTATCTGGTGCTGAGTGCGCGCTATCAGCTGGAGGAAAACAGCTATGCCAGCGGCGGTGAGGACGCGCTGCACCGCATTGACCTGGCGGTGATCCCGGCGGCCACGCCGTTCCGTTGCGCGCAGCGCACGCCATGGCCGCGCACCCACGGCCCACAGACGGCCAGGGTAGTCGGGCCGCAGGGCGAATCCATCTGGACCGACAGATACGGGCGCATCAAGGTGAAGTTCCACTGGGACCGTCTGGCGAAAGGGGATGACACCAGTTCGTGCTGGGTACGGGTATCCAGCGCCTGGGCCGGTCAGGGCTTCGGCGGCGTGCAGATCCCGCGGGTCGGCGACGAGGTGGTGATTGACTTTATCAACGGCGACCCGGATCGGCCGATCGTCACCGGTCGGGTGTATAACGAAGCAAGCATGCCACCGTGGGCGCTGCCCGCTGGCGCCACCATGATGGGCTTTATGACGCGCTCGAAAGATGGCCATATCGACAACTCCAGCCACCTGTTCTTCGAAGACAAGGCGGGGTCGGAGCTGGTGCAGCTGCACGCCGAAAAAGACATGAACATTTCGGTGGAAAACGATCAAACGGTCACCGTGGACGGCAATCGCACCACCACCATCCAGAAACAGCAGAAGGATGAGGTGGTTGGCAACGCCATTTTCGACTATCACGGCACCCGCACCACCACCGTCGATAAGTTGGAAAGCAAAACCTTCAAACAGGGCGAAAAGGTCACCATCACCAACGGGCGCAATGCCGAAGTGACCAGCGGCGGGGAAAACGTCAAGGTGACCGGCAAGCGCTTTGCGGAAACGGTGGGTGAAGAAGAGCATCACGTTTCGCAAAAGGTGACGCGCAAATACGGCGCAGGCATGGATTCATACCTGACCGGCGATCGCTATGACGAAATCACCGGCAAGCGCCATAACGTCGTCACCCAGGACGTCACGGACGAGCTGCGCGGTAATCTGAACCAGACGGTGACCAAAAATGCCGATACGCACATTCTTGGCAGCTGGACGCAGACGGTCGACGGTGGCGTGACCATTACCTCACCAAAGAAAATCACCATCGACAGTGCGGAAAAAGTCAGCATCAAGACGCCGGCGGCGTTTGAATACAAGGATCATAAGGAAACCGCCTCGATGTTCTCGTTTGATTTCACGGCGGCAAAAGTGGTGACCGAGGGCTATTCGATGAGCGTAACCGCCAGTGGCAAGCTGGGGCTGACCAATATCAAGTTCGACAAGACGGCCTTTGACCTGTCGACCAGCGAAGGGCGGGTGGAGTTCGTTAACGCAATGGCACACGTCGGGCAGATAATGTCGTCGTTTAACGGCCTGACCATGTTCAGTTGAGGAACGTTTTGATGAAGTTTGCGATTTTGATTTCGGTGATTATTTTTGCGGGTTTTTTTGGCTATCTGGCGCATCTTTTTTACCGCGATCACAAGATAGAAACGCAGGGGCGCACCCTGCTGGCGCGGGTAGAAGAGGTGCATTACCGCAGTTCCAACGATAACGGCACCGTCAATATCCGCTACCGGCTGTCATGGCAGGAACAGGGGGTTACCCGCGAGGTGGAAGGCAAGGACACCATTCCGGCTTTTTACTCCTCAAAAGTGCAGCAAGGCAGCGAGGTGACGATCAGATACCTGGATGACCAGCACGTTGCGTTTGTGTTTGATCAACGCCGTTAAGCCGAATCTGATATTGCGTTTTTGACTTGTCGCCCGCTTTGGCACTCTATACCCTGCGTGGTTAATTTGTTGACGTTAAACACCATACAAGGGCGGGGATGAGCAATAAAATAGGCTGGATCGATAACTTGCGTGCCATGGCATGCATGATGGTGGTGATGATCCATGCCACCACCTACTACGTGACCAACCCACTGACGGTGGCACCGTCGGTGTGGGACAGCGCCAACCTGTTGAATTCCCTCTCGCGCGTCGCGGTACCGCTGTTCTTCATGATCTCCGGCTTTCTGTTTTTTGGCGAGCGCAGCGCCAACCGTAAGCATTTTGTGCGCATCGGCTGCTGCATCCTGTTCTATAGCATCATTGCGCTGATTTACATCGCCTTTTTCACCAAGATCGGCTTTTGGCCGTCGCTGCGCAGCCTACTGCTGAAGCCGGTGTTTTATCACCTGTGGTTTTTTTATGCCATTGTGGTGATTTACCTGCTTTCGCCGCTGATCGGCGTCAAAGCGGTTTCTGGCGGTTATCTGGCGACGGCGATGGCGATCCTGGCGGTCGTCGCCAACCCGAACACCCCGACGCTGACTGCCGATAATGTGCGCCTGCTGCCGGTGAATCTCTATATCCATGGCGACACCTTTTACTACCTGCTGTACGCGCTGGCGGGTCGGGCGATTGGCATAATGAACACGCAATACCGTGGCATCAGCGCCCTGGCGGTGGCGGCGTTCGTTGCCTGCGTGGCGTTGATCGCGTTTGGCACCGGGCACCAGACGCAGATTAACGGTAACTTCGCCGACACCTATTACATCTACAGCGGTCCGCTGGTGTTTATCGCCGCGCTATCGATGCTGGTGTGGTGCAAAAACCACCTGTCGCAGCCGGTGGGCTGGTTAAGCGTTTTTTCCCGACATTCGCTGGCGATATACGGTTTTCACGCCATTATCGTCAACGTTATGCGTAATCAGGGCTGGGTCATCAGCCGCTATCCGCTACTGGATATTCTGTGGGTGTTTGGCGTCGCGCTCGGCCTGAGCCTGCTGTTGTCCATTGGTTTGCAGAGGCTGGACAAGCGCCGCCTGGTGTCATGATAGCGGGCGGGCAGCGGCAGCTGCGCCGATAGCCGCCCGCTAGCGCCGGTGTGGGTTACGCCTTGTTGAGGCTGCCGTACACCAGACGCCCCTGATGGAAGGTGGCGCTGCGTGGCGGCAAGCGCGCGACCGCTTCGGCGGAGCAGCTGGCGTGGACCAGCACAAAACCGGCGTCATCACCCACCTGCGGCCAGACGCGCTGGCCGGCATCGTTCAGCGGCAGCACGTTACCGGTGGCGATCGCCATGGCACGCGACAAATGATACTCATCCGAGCCGCGATACAGCTGGGCATACAGATTGGCCTTTTCCAACATATCGCCGCTGCCAAACGGTGACCAGTGGTCGATCACGCTGTCGGTTCCGGTCATCACAAATACCCCTTTTTCCGACAGCTGTGGCAGCGGCATCATCAGGCTGCCGATCGGCACCGTGGAGGCAATGGTGATCTGCTGGGCGGCCAGGCGAGTGGCGGTTTCCGCCAGTTTTCCCGGGCTGAGGGTGGTCAGCGCGAAGGCGTGGCTGATGGTGACCTTGCCGCGCAGCGCCGGGTTTTTTTCTACGCTGGCAATCATGTAATCGATCGCCGCCACGCCGGCCGGGCTGGTTTCGTGCAGGTGAATATCCACGCCCTTGCCGCTGTCGAGGGCGATCTGGAACATGGCATCCAGCGACTTTTCCATTGCGCCGTCGACGTTGGTCGGATCCAGACCGCCAACGTACTGCACGCCCATCTGCATGGCTTCGCGCATCAGACCGTCAACCTTGGAGTGCAGCAGGCCGTGCTGCGGGAAAGCGACAATTTCACAGCTGAAGTCGTCGCGGTGTTTTTCCAGCGCGCGTTGCAGGTGTTCCAGGCTTTTCAGCCCACTGACCGGATCGATGTTGCAGTGGCTGCGCGCGACGCTGCTGCCCTTTGATTGCAGCAGCGCGATCAGCCCTTCGGCCCGTTGCTGCGAGGTTGGCAATAACGTTGGGATCAGTTTCTGCTCCAGCGCAATCATATCCATGATGGTTTTGCCCTGACGTGGGCGCGGTGCCTGCCATGGGCCACCGTAAAAGGTTTTGTCGAGGTGGATATGCATATCGCGCATGGCCGGCAGCAGTAACAGGCCGTTGGCCTGATAGCGTGGCAGCGTAGCGTCGAGTTGCGCATTGGCCGGGTGAATCGCGGCAATCTTGCCGTCGTTGATTTCCAGCGTGTACAGCGCGGTGCGGGTGCCAATCACCGTATCGCCGTCGTATTCAAAGCCGTCTTCCAGCCGGACATTGCTCAGCAGGTAATGGCGCGCGGTCAGTGGCGCCGCGGTGGATGGTGCCTCGCCGCGGGCGGCGGTCGGCTCGGCAGCGTGAGCGACGCCGCCGGTCAGGCCAATCACCGCGCAGGCGGTGGTGATCTTCCCGGTCTGCGCCAGGAAAGCTCTGCGGCTTTGTTGGGTGTTTTCCACGTTCAATTCCTTAATCCAGAGGTGAAGTGCTGCAAATACAGCCACCAATCTAAGAAAGGAATGCGCCGGTTGGCAGTGACATTTATCACTGGTGATTATTCGATTTGGCAATGATAGCTTCCGTGCTCATCGCCAGCCGGGCATCGGCAGAGGCAGGGCCGGGAGCGACCCTGACTCGGTTACATCAACGGCAACAGGCAGCGGTACAGTTGGCGGAAGGTGTCGCGCCGTGCGGCATAGTGCTGATGGCGTTCGGCATCCGGCGTGTGGAGCTGCTCCAGCGGTAGGGCGGGCAACAGTTCGGCCAGCGGACGCTGCGGATTGAGGGCGATCTGCGCCAGCCGCGCCGCGCCCAGCGCCGGGCCGACGTCGCCGCCGGTGCGGTATTCCAGCCGCTGGCCGCTGATGTCTGCCAGCATTTGCCGCCAGAACGGACTGCGCGCCCCGCCGCCAATCAGCGTGATGCTGCTGGGTTGCAGGCCGCTGGCGTGTAGCACATCGATGCCATCAGCCAGCGCGAAACCAACGCCCTCCAGTACCGCGCGTGCCAAATCATTTGGGCCATGCTGGTGGGTCAGCCCCCAGAAAACGCCCTTGGCGTTCGGATTGTTATGCGGGGTGCGCTCGCCGGACAGGTACGGCAGGAACCAGACTGGCGTTTCCGCCGGCGGCGCCTGTTCGACGTTGCGCAGCAGCGTGGCGACATCGTCAACCCGGGTCAGTTGGCATACCCAGTCGAGACATGAAGCGGCGCTGAGCATCACCGACATCAGGTGCCAGCGCTCGGGCAGCGCGTGGCAGAAGCTGTGCACCGCGCTGGCCGGGTTACTGAGGAAGCCGTCACTGACGGCGAAATAGACGCCAGAGGTACCGAGCGACAGCATCGCCTGTCCCGGTTGATACAGCCCTACGCCGATGGCGCCAGCGGCATTGTCGCCGCCGCCGGCCACCACCGGCACCGGCGGCAACTGCCAGCGTTGTGCCAGCTCGCCGTGCAGTTGCCCGGTCAGTTGGTTGCCCTCGACCAGCGTCGGCATCTGCTCGCGGCTCAGGCCGCAGGCGGCCAGCAAGTCGTCGCTCCAGTCGCGCCGCGCCACGTCCAGCCACAGGGTGCCGGCCGCATCGGACATGTCGCTGGCGAACTCACCGGTCATGCGCCAACGCAGGTAATCCTTTGGCAGCAGCACCTTATCAATTTGCTCAAAGATTTGCGGCTCGTGCTGCTGCACCCACAGCAATTTTGGCGCGGTGAAGCCGGGCATCATCAGGTTGCCGGTGATGGCGCGCGAGTGCGGCACCGCACGCTCCAGTGCCTGGCACTGCTCGGCGCTGCGGCCGTCATTCCATAAAATGGCCGGGCGCAGCACCCGCTGTTGCTTGTCCAGCAGGGTGGCGCCGTGCATCTGACCGGTCAGGCCGATAGCCCGTACCTGTTGCAGCGCGTGCTGGCTGCCGAGCGCCAGCATGGCGCGATCGGTGGCGTGCCACCAGGCCTGCGGATCCTGCTCAGACCACAGCGGCTGCGGGCGGGAAACCGTCAGCGCCTCGCTGTGGCTGGCCAGCAGCTGTCCCTGCTCATCGAGCAGAATGGCCTTCACGCCGGAGGTGCCGAGATCGATGCCAATGTACATAGGGGATCCTTTTGCTTAACGGCGGCCGCCTGGCCGCCGCGTGTCACCAATTAACCGAACAGGTAACGGTTTACCAGATTTTCATACAGCTCCTGATGCCCGCTGCGGTGTTCCGGTGCCAGATTATGCTGTTCGGCGTACTTCGCCAAGGCTTCCAGCGACAGTTTTCCTTGCAGGATCTGCTGGCCCAGCTCGCCGTTCCAGCCGGCATAGCGTTTGCCGACCTGCTGATGCAGTTGGCCGTCTTCGACCATTTTTGCCGCCACCTTCAACGCCAGCGCCATGGTGTCCATGGCACCGATATGGCCGTAGAACAGGTCATATTTATCGGTGCTCTGACGGCGAACCTTGGCGTCGAAATTGAGCCCGCCGGTCGTGAAGCCGCCAGCTTTGAGAATTTCGAACATCACCAGGGCGTTTTCTTCCACGCTATTCGGGAACTGATCGGTATCCCAGCCCAGCTGTGGATCGCCGCGGTTGGCGTCGACCGAGCCGAAGATACCGAGCGCGATGGCGCTGGCGATTTCATGATGGAACGAGTGGCCGGCCAGGGTAGCGTGGTTGGCTTCGATATTGACCTTGATTTCTTTTTCCAGGCCGAACTGTTTGAGGAAGCCGTACACCGTTGCCACATCGTAATCATACTGATGCTTGGTTGGCTCCTGCGGTTTGGGTTCGATCAGCAGCGTGCCCTGGAAACCGATTTTGTGTTTGTGCTCGACCACCATCTGCATGAAGCGGCCGATCTGTTCACGCTCCTGACGCAGATCGGTATTCAGCAGGGTTTCATAACCTTCGCGGCCGCCCCACAGCACGTAGTTTTCACCGCCGAGACGCTGTGTGGCGTTCATCGCGGTGAACACCTGCGTGGCGGCCCAACTGAACACTTCCGGATCCGGATTGGTGGCGGCGCCGGCGCCGTAGCGCGGGTGGGTAAAGCAGTTGGCGGTGCCCCACAGCAGCTTCACGCCGCTGCTGTGCTGTTTTTCCGCCAATACGTCGGTCATCAGCGCAAAATTGTTGATGTACTCTTTCAGCGACGCGCCCTCCGGCGACACGTCCACGTCATGGAAGCAGTAGAACGGCACGTTCAGCTTGTGGAAGAACTCGAAGGCGACGTCGGCCTTGCGCTTCGCCAGCGCCAGCGCGTCACCCGGCTGTTGCCATGGACGATCGAATGCGCCGACGCCAAACATGTCGGCGCCGTTCCAGCAGAAGGTGTGCCAGTAACAGGCGGCAAAGCGCAAGTGGTCGGCCATACGCTTGCCGAGGATGATTTCATCGGGGTTGTAATGGCGAAACGCCAGCGGATTGCTGCTGCCGGTGCCTTCGTAACGAACTTGTTCAAGTTGATCAAAATAGGGTTGCATTCTCGACTCCTTGGTAACGGGGCCCGGCGTACGGGATGCGTTAATCTTCGGAGTTCATGGCGCAGGTCACAATTACGTTATTTCACACTCAAATTCAGAGAATTATTAAATGTGCGGCGGATCTCATATTGACAATTATTTTGGCTTGGCGGGAATGTGCCAGGCGTTTTCATTTGCGGTAGATGAATGTTACAGGGTTAAAACATGATCGCTATCATAAAACCAACATTAAACCAAAAAACGTAATTAGCAGGTAAAAATCAGTAATTGCCGAAGTACAAATAAGCGACAACAATCCGCTGGAGGTTAATCGATAAAAACGCCTTTCAATTATTGCCCTACAATTCAATAAAGAAGGTATATAAGATGAAATTTAAGCACTTATTCCTCTCTGCCTGCGCCATGCTGGTGCTGGCCAGCCAACCAGGATTCGCGAAAGAGATTAAAATCGGCATGGCGATCGACGACCTGCGTCTGGAACGCTGGCAGAAAGACCGCGACATCTTTGTGAAAAAAGCCGAATCGCTGGGCGCGGACGTGTTTGTCCAGTCCGCCAATGGCAACGAAGAAACCCAAATGGCGCAGGTTGAAAACATGATCAACCGCGGCGTCGACGTGCTGGTGATCATCCCCTACAACGGCCAGGTACTGAGCAACGTCATCAGCGAGGCCAAGCGCGAAGGGATTAAAGTGCTGGCCTACGATCGCATGATCAACAACGCCGATATCGATTTTTATATCTCGTTCGATAACGAAAAAGTGGGCGAATTGCAGGCTCAGAGCCTGGTGCAGCGGGTGCCACAGGGTAACTATTTCCTGATGGGGGGTTCGCCGGTGGACAACAACGCCAAACTGTTCCGTCAGGGGCAGATGAACGTGCTGAAGCCGCTGATCGACAGCGGCAAGATCAAGCTGGTCGGTGACCAGTGGGTTGACGCCTGGCTGCCGGAAAACGCGTTGAAAATCATGGAAAACGCCCTGACCGCCAACAACAACCATATTGATGCGGTGGTGGCCTCCAACGATGCGACCGCCGGCGGTGCGATTCAGGCGCTGTCTGCACAGGGGCTGGCGGGCAAGGTGGCGATATCCGGCCAGGATGCCGATCTGGCAGCGGTGAAACGCATTATCGCCGGCACCCAGACCATGACGGTGTATAAACCGATCAGCAAGCTGGCGGACGAAGCGGCCGGCATCGCGGTGCAACTGGGCAACGGTGAACAACCCAAGTCCAACGCCAAATTAAATAATGGCAGCAAAGACGTTCCAGCCTGGTTATTAACGCCAATTTCCGTCGATAAGACCAATATCGACAGCACCATTGTTGCCGATGGCTTCCATAAAAAGAGCGATCTCGATAAATAAACCGTATCGAGTCATTGCGCGGAGGTAATAATGCCCTGCCTATTGGAAATGAAAAATATCACCAAGCAATTCGGCGTAGTTAAAGCGGTCGACAATGTCAGCCTGCAGCTGGATGCTGGCCAGGTATTATCATTATGTGGTGAAAATGGTTCGGGGAAATCAACCTTGATGAAAGTGCTGTGCGGAATATATCCGCACGGCAGTTACCAGGGCGAAATTTATTTTTCCGGCGATCTGATCACGGCGAAAAATATTCGCGATACCGAACAAAAGGGCATTGCCATCATTCACCAGGAACTGGCGCTGGTCAAACAGATGACGGTGCTGGAAAACATGTTTCTCGGCAGTGAATGGGGGCGTTTTGGCCTGATGGATTACGATGCCATGTACCTGCGCTGCCAGCGGATGCTGGCGCAGGTCAAGCTGGCGGTGGATCCCAATACCCGCGTCGGTGAGCTGGGACTGGGCCAGCAGCAGCTGGTGGAGATCGCCAAGGCGTTGAACAAGCAGGTGCGTTTGCTGGTGCTGGACGAACCGACCGCCTCGCTGACCGAGAGCGAAACCGCGACGCTGCTGGCGATCGTTCAGGATCTGCGGGATCACGGCATCGCCTGCATTTACATTTCGCACAAGTTGAACGAGGTCAAGGCGATTTCGGATCTGATCTGCGTGATCCGCGACGGCAAGCCGATCGGCACCCGTTCGGCGGCGACCATGAGCGAGGATGACATTATCGCCATGATGGTAGGTCGCGAGCTGACCGAACTGTATCCACAGGCGCCGCACGACATTGGCGAGGTGGTGCTGCAGGTTGATCAACTGACCGCCTGGCACCCGGTAAACCGGCATATCCGCCGGGTGGATGAGGTGTCTTTCACCTTGAGGCGCGGCGAGATCCTGGGGGTTGCCGGCCTGGTCGGCTCTGGCCGTACCGAAACCATGCAATGCCTGTTCGGCGCCTATCCCGGCCGCTGGCAGGGCAGCATTCGCATTGACGGCCAGGCGGTGACTCTCGGCAACTGCCGTCAGGCGATGCGTCATGGCATCGCCATGGTGCCGGAGGATCGCAAACGGGATGGCATCGTGCCGGTGATGGGCGTCGGCGCCAATATTACGCTGGCGGCGCTGGGGCAGTTTAGCGGCCCGCTGTCGATGCTGGACGACGCGCAGGAACAGGCCACCATCCAGCAGTCGCTGGCGCGGCTCAAGGTAAAAACCGCCTCGGCGGAACTGGCGATTGGTCGCCTGAGCGGCGGCAATCAGCAAAAGGCGATCCTCGCCAAGTGCCTGCTGTTAAAGCCGAAAATCCTGATTCTCGATGAGCCGACGCGCGGCATCGATATCGGCGCGAAATACGAAATCTACAAATTAATCAATCAGTTGGTTCAGCAGGGCATTGCGGTGATCGTGGTGTCTTCCGAACTGCCGGAAGTACTGGGGTTGAGCGATCGGGTGCTGGTGATGCACGAGGGCAAGATCAAGGCTTCGCTGGAAAACCGTAATTTGACCCAGGAACAGGTAATGGAAGCCGCGTTGAGGAGTGAAAAGCATGTCGAAAAATACCCAGTCTGAGGCGAGCCTGCCGCCAATGGTCGAGAAAAAATCGTTACTGCCGCTCAAGTCGCTTAATCTGCAAGTCTTTGTGATGCTGGCGGCGATCGTGGCGATCATGCTGTTCTTTACCTTTACCACCGAGGGCGCCTATCTCAGCGCGCGCAATATCTCCAACCTGCTGCGCCAGACGGCGATTACCGGCATCCTGGCGGTCGGCATGGTGTTCGTTATCGTGTCGGCGGAAATCGATCTGTCGGTTGGCTCCATGATGGGGTTGCTGGGCGGTGCCGCGGCGATCTTTGACGTCTGGCTCGGCTGGCCGCTGCCGTTGACCATCGTGGTTACCCTGCTCGCCGGTCTGCTGCTCGGCGCGTGGAACGGTTGGTGGGTGGCGTACCGCAAGGTGCCGTCGTTCATCGTCACGCTGGCCGGCATGCTGGCGTTTCGCGGCATTCTTATTGGCATCACCAACGGCACCACCGTAGCGCCGACCAGTAGCGCGATGTCGCAAATCGGTCAGAGTTATTTGCCGGATGGCCTGGGTTTCGGCTTTGGCGCGCTTGGTCTGATGCTGTTTGTCGCCTGGCAGTGGCGGCGGCGCAGCAAACGTGTGCAGTTGGGTCTGCCGGTCGCGGCGGCGGGAGGCGATGTGACCCGGCAAAGCATTACCGCAGTGATTGTGCTTGGTGCGGTGTATTTGCTGAATGACTATCGCGGCGTGCCTACGCCGGTACTGATCCTGACGGCGTTGATGCTGGCGGGGATGTTTATGGCGACTCGCACCGCATTTGGCCGGCGCATTTACGCCATCGGCGGCAATATCGACGCGGCGCGACTGTCGGGTGTGAACGTGGAGCGTACCAAACTGGCGGTGTTTGCCATCAACGGTTTGATGGTGGCGATAGCCGGTCTGATCCTCAGTTCACGCTTGGGTGCCGGTTCACCTTCGGCAGGCAACATTGCCGAACTGGACGCCATCGCCGCCTGCGTGATCGGCGGCACCAGTCTGGCGGGCGGTATCGGCAGCGTGGCCGGGGCGGTGATGGGGGCGTTTATCATGGCGTCGCTGGATAACGGCATGAGCATGCTGGATGTGCCGACGTTTTGGCAATACATCGTGAAAGGCGCAATCCTGCTGCTGGCGGTGTGGATGGACTCGGCGACCAAACGCCGGGCATAAGCGCGCTACCTCACAAATCTTGCCGCATTTTTACTGCTCTCTGAACGGCTGTGCTATTCAGGGAGCAGCTTGTTTTTCGGGGAAAGCACATGTTCGAAAAGCGTTACCGTATTACGTTGCTGTTCAACGCCAATAAAGTCTACGACCGGCAGGTGGTGGAGGGCGTCGGAGAGTATTTACAGGCATCGCAGTGTGATTGGGACATTTTCATCGAAGAGGATTTTCGCTGCCGCATCGATAATATCAAAGACTGGTTGGGCGACGGGGTGATCGCCGATTTCGACGATCGGGAAATCGAACAGTTATTGCATAACGTCGAGGTGCCGATCGTCGGCGTGGGCGGCTCCTATCACCGCGACGAAGACTACCCGCCGGTGCATTACATCGCTACCGACAACCATGCGCTGGTGGAAGCGGCGTTTATGCACCTGAAGGAAAAGGGCCTGAACCGTTTCGCGTTTTATGGCTTGCCGGCAGAAGGCGGCAAACGCTGGGCGCAGGAGCGTGAGCACGCCTTTCGCCAGTTGGTGGCGCAAGAGCAGTATCAGGGGGTGATCTACCAGGGGATGGCCACCGCGCCGGAAAACTGGCAATACGCCCAGAACCGGCTGGCGGATTGGGTACAGACTCTGCCGCAGCAAACCGGCATCATCGCCGTGACCGACGCGCGGGCGCGGCATTTACTGCAGGTCTGCGAACATCTGGATATCGCGGTGCCGGAAAAACTGTGCGTGATCGGTATCGATAACGAGGAGCTGACGCGCTACCTGTCGCGCGTGGCGCTGTCGTCGGTGGCGCAGGGAACGCGCCAGATGGGCTATCGCGCCGCCAAACTGCTGCACCAGTTGCTCAACCAGCGGCAAATGCCGTTGCAGCGTATTCTGGTGCCGCCGATCAAGGTGATTGAGCGCCGCTCTAGCGACTTCCGCTCACTGCGCGACCCGGCGGTGATCCAGGCGATGCATTACATCCGCCACCACGCCTGCAAGGGGATCAAGGTGGAACAGGTGCTGGATGCGGTCGGCATGTCGCGTTCCAATCTGGAAAAACGCTTCAAGGATGAAACCGGCCAGACCATCCACAACGTGATTCATGAAGAAAAACTCGACCGCGCGCGCAACCTGTTGACCGCCACGTCGTTGTCGATCAACGAAATATCGCAAATGTGCGGCTACCCGTCGCTGCAATACTTTTATTCGGTATTCAAGAAAGGCTACGACATGACGCCGAGGGAATACCGCGAGAAATACGGCGAGGTGGGGTACTGACACCGGCCCGCGAAAGAATGCAGGTGTTAACGAGGAGGCTCGCCGATGGCGCATGATGATTTTGCCAGATGCCAGATGCCAGCGCTTTGGGCGGGGAGTTCGTCTTCACACTGGCTGAACCGCCCGCAAAATATCACCACTAGCCGAGGCTCAAACCAGCTGGCAAAACGCTGCCAGCTGCTGTGCCAGCGCTTCGGTGGTGGGTGGCGCGCCGTCACGGTAATACAGCGCCAGTTCGAAGTCATTAACCGGTGGCAGGCCTTCGGCGGCGCCAAGGATGCGGTGGCTTGGCAGCCGGCAACCGGCAGGCAGCAGCGTGACGCCAAGCCCTGCGGCGCTGGCGGCGGTGAGCGCCGCCAGGCTGGCGCTGCTGTAGCTAATCCGCCAGCGTTTGCCGAGATTGTCCAATGCCTGACACAGTTGCTCACGGTACAGGCCGTTCAGCGGAAACACCGCCAGCGGTACCGGCGTTTGCTCAATGGCGGGAAACGCCTGGCTGTCCAGCCACAGCAGCGGCTCCGGTCGTGCGGCACGCGGTGGTTGGCTGCGGCGCTGTTTGACCAGAATCAGATCCAGTTCCTCGCGCGCATACGCATGGTGCAGATCGGCGCTCAAACCGCTGGTGACGTCCAGCCGTAGGTGCGGATGCTGGCGGCTGAACTGCGCCAGCAGTTGGGTGGTCGGCACGGCAAAATCCTCAGGCATGCCGAGCCGCAGCACGCCGTCGCGCCAGATGCCGGTCAGCGCATCGTGCGCCTCTTCGTTCAGCGCAATGATGCGCCGGGCATAACTGAGTAGCTTCTCGCCTTCTTCGGTCAGCAATACCTGATGGGATGAACGCTCAAACAGCGGTTTGCCGAGCATCTCCTCCAGCCGACGTACCTGTTGGCTGACGGTGGATTGCGAAAGAAACACCCGCTGTGCAGCACGGGTAAAGCTGCAACTGTCGCAGACCGCCACAAAGCTGAGCAGTAGCTGCGGGTTGAACATCGGATAGCGATTCATTTTTCCACTGCTGACCATTTTATTATTTAATTTCCCAATACTAATTGTATTTTCTACAGTAGCGCAACCTCTGTGGCAGCGTGCGGATGGTTGCTGTGACGCGGCTCGCCCTATTAGCAAATCTCAGGATCTATCGTGTTAAATCGTTTTGGTAACCAAGGGGTTATGCCATGATCGCGCGGCGCTGGTTTAATCCTCTACTGTACGCATTAGTGCTGATTGGCCTGAATATGCGCCCCCTGCTGACGTCTATCGGCCCGCTGCTGCCGACGTTGCGCCAGGCCACCGGGCTGAGCTTTGGTGGCGCGGCGCTGCTGACCAGCTTGCCGGTGCTGATGATGGGCCTGATGGCGTTGGCCGGCGGCGCCATCAGCCGTTGTTGCAGTGAGCGAGCCGGTATCCTGCTGAGCCTGTTGGCAATTGGCCTGGGGGCGCTGTGGCGCGAACTGGCGCCGGGCAGCACGCAGCTGTTACTGAGCGCGGTGCTGGGTGGGCTGGGCATTGGCGTGATACAGGCGATGATGCCGGGCATCATCAAGCAGCACTTTCTCAAGCAGATGGCGCTGGTGGCCGGCCTATGGTCGGCGGCGCTGATGGGCGGCGGCGGGCTGGGGGCGGCGATTACTCCATGGCTGACCTCCAGCGGTGCGGACTGGCACCGCGCGCTGGCCTGGTGGGCGCTGCCGGCGCTATTGGCAGCGATGGTCTGGCTGGTGGTCAGTCGTGGTCTTGGCCGTTTGCCGCAGCCAAAGTGGGTGCAGGCAACCCGCATGTTGCGTAATCCTCGCGCCTGGCTGCTGGGACTGTATTTCGGCTTGATTAATGGCGGCTATACCAGCCTGATAGCCTGGCTACCGCCGTATTATATGCAGCTGGGCTGGCAAGCGCAGGCCAGCGGCGCACTGCTGGCGTTGATGACCGCCGGACAGGTGGCAGGGGCATTGCTGCTGCCGGCGTTGGCGCGATCGACAGACCGGCGACCGCTGTTGTTGCTGGCGTTGGCGATGCAACTGGTCGGGTTGATCGGCCTGATTTATCAGCCGCAAACGCTGCCGTGGCTGTGGGCGTTGCTGGCCGGCCTGGGGCTGGGCGGCGCGTTCCCGCTGTGTCTGGTGCTGGCGCTCGATCATATCGCGCACCCGGCGATGGCGGGGCGTCTGGTGGCCTTTATGCAGGGCATCGGCTTTTTACTGGCGGGTGTGACGCCCTACCTCTCCGGCCTGCTGCGCGATTACAGCGGCAGTTTTGTGCTCGACTGGCAGATCCATGCGCTGCTGGTGCTGGCGCTGATGGCGCTGACCCGGCGCTTCGACCCGCGCAGCTACCGGCGTGCCTTCGGCGAGTCATAATTTTGTCACTGCGGCTCCCTATAGTGACGTTGCTTTTTACCTTTGGGCATCATCATCATCAGGGAGCGTAGAACATGTATTTTAAAAAATCCCGTCTGGCGCTGTTGGCCGGCTGCCTGGCGTTCAGTACGCCGCTGCTGGCACAACAGGCGGTGACCGCCGAGCTGGCGGGGCACGCGGTATTGCCGGTGAAATCCACCGTTGCCACGCCAGAGGATGCGCCGTCGGATTTACGCGACAGCGGCAAATACACCAGTGGCCAGCGCGTTGGCGAGCTGGGCAGCGTGGCGGGCAAGTCCGCCGATCGCCTGACGGGCATCGGCTTACCGATCGCCGGCCAGCCGCTGCAAGGGCATTCGGGCATCAAGCACATGGCGGATGGCAGCTACTGGGTACTGACCGACAACGGCTTCGGCAGCAAGGCCAATTCACCGGACGCCATGCTGTATCTCAACCATTACCAGATTGATTTTAAAACCGGCGGCGTCAGTCGTTTGAAAACGGTGTTTTTACACGATCCGGATAAAAAAGTGCCGTTTCATATCGTTAACGAGAGCAGCGCAAAGCGTTATCTGACCGGCAGCGATTTTGACCCGGAAAGCTTCCAGTTTGCCGACAATGCGCTGTGGATAGGCGATGAGTTCGGTCCCTACCTGATCAAGGCCGATCTGGACGGCAAGATCCTGGCGGTATTTGCCACCGAGGTGGAGGGCAAAACGGTGAAATCGCCGGATAACCCGACCCTGACCCTGCCGGGAGCGCCGGATGGCAAGCAAAATTTCCAGGTGGCGCGTTCCAAGGGCTTTGAGGGCATGGCTGCCTCCAAAGACGGTACGATGCTCTACCCGCTGCTGGAAGGTGCGCTGTGGGACGGCGAGAAATTTGAGAATATCGGCGGCAAGCGCTACCTGCGGGTGCTGGAATTTGACGTAAAACAGCAGCAATGGACCGGCCGCAGCTGGCAGTATCTGCTGGAGGACAACGGTCATGCCATTGGTGATTTTAATATGATCGACGCGAATCATGGATTGGTGATCGAACGTGACAACGGCGAGGGCACGGCAGATAAAGCCTGCGCCAGTGGGGCGCCGACCGGTAACTGCTTTAGTCAGTTGGCGAAGTTCAAACGGGTATACCGTATCGCGTTCTCGGCTGACAATGTCGGCAAGCCGGTAGAAAAACAGGCTTATATCGACCTGCTGAATATTCAGGATCCAAACAAACTGGCGCGCAAGCCGTTAAATAACGGCGTGCTGACCTTTCCGTTCTTCACCATTGAAAACGTCGATGTGGTAGATGACAGCCATATCGTGGTGGGCAATGACAATAATTTCCCGTTTTCTTCCAGCCGCCAGCCTAACGTGGCAGATGATAACGAATTTATTTTGTTAAATGTGCCGCAGTTATTAAAACCGTAATGCCACGGCGCCGACCACTCGGCGCCTATTACCCACTGACTGATGATTGCCAGCGGGTTGGCAGTTTCTGCATGGTCGGCGAGTTATTGTTAATCCCCCAACTGACAATCTCTATCGAAATGGAAAATAGCGGTGTCCTGGTGATTGAGTTCTCAGGTAGAACCTTGCCTTTGTTCTGGCGCTAGCCAGTTGGGGCGGGTTGCTGGCGTGGGGGGAACCGCTCGCCGGCGCGGCAGGCAGACGCGGAACCGACCCCCATGGTTTCAGAAATAGTCCACCAGCATGGTTGCGCCGCTGGTGAACTCGCCTTCGGTTAGCGTGCTGGCGGCATTTTTCACCGGCACGGCATCCAGCTTGGGCAGCTTGGCGTAATCAATACTGAATGCGCTATTGATATTCAACGCCTTGCCGTCCGCCAACAGCTTAATCCCCAAGCCATTGACGCTGGTATGCAGCACATTGGCGTCAAACGCGGCGCCGCTGCCGACGATTTTCATTTTCAACTGACGTGAGCCGTCGAGAAATTCGCATTCGACGGTATAGTCCAGCCGTTGCATATAACGATTGCCGTCAATTCTGTTTACCCCAACGTCTCCGAAATCAACATCAATCACTTTTCCTTTATTAATCACGCACGGCGGCGGTGCCACTATGGTGGCGGAAATATTTACCTGCGTGCCCTGGTCAGCGGCCAAAACACCACCGCAGGCTGCCGACAGGGCGACGAGTATGCCGCCTCTCAGCCCTTTGCTTATGCTGAACATAATCGTTAACCTTGCCTCACGGAGCACTGAAAATAAGCGTTGCCGATCCGGATAATGGCCCGGTGGCAATGCTGGTATAAGGTACATTATTTTTTACCGGCACAAAGGTGATGGTATCGCTACCGACGCCGTTGGTGATGCGTGTTCGAAAGGCGTCGTTGGGTTTAACCACTGCGTCTTTATACATCATCGCCACGCCGACATTGCTATTGGTGGTCTTGATGTAATCCGCTGAAAATCCGCTGGCATCGCTGACCAGACGAATCAGAATATCCTGCGTGGCGCTCAGATCGTCACATTGATATGTCAACGCCTTGTCCTGTTTGATCTGCGCATTATTGACCGTTGTCGTCAGATAATCCTGCCGAATCTGGTTAAAGTTGACGTCAATCTGCCGGCCGTTATTGATGGTGCAGGTGGTAGTGACAAAATATGCATCATTATCGGCAATCAGCCGCCAGCGATAAGGACCACACTGTGGGCAATTCGGCCGGTCGTTGGTTTGGGAGAAATTGATTTGGCCGATAACGTCACCTTTATTAATTTTAATATCAGGGGTCGGGAAGCGGTTTAGCACGATGTATACCCGAATGGCGATCGACTGCGAATTCAGGTTGGTCAGCGTTACGACGCTAATGCCGGAGGACACCGGCGAAGGATAATCGCGGCCGTTAATTGTCATGCCGCTGCCGATACCGCCAAAAATAGCGCTATTCATGCTTAACGCCGGGCTGTCGGTCTTTAAATAATCCGTCCAGCTGGAGACGTCATTTTTACAGGTGACCTGGCTGACGTTGACGATTTCATTCTTGCCGTAGGAGAGCTGCGGTCCGATGCGTACCCGCACGTCGACCGGTGTGGTGGAGCCACCAGGCGGGATCAGGCCACCGTCCGAGGTTCTGCAGGTAAAAGCAGAGGCATTTCCCGCCAGTAAAAGGGCGGCTAACATCAGGCCACTGTTGACCAGGAAAACTAATTTTCTCACTGTAATATCCCAATAATGAGTGACTAACGGCAGCGCCTGAAGCAGTTAACAATCAGGCGCGCACTTCCTTATTTTGCCGGCGGAGAGGTTGAAAGAGGCATAATATTGGTATGGCTGGTCGCTGTGGTAGGCAACACCGGGTACCAGCGCAGTGAGTTTTTTACCGAGCCGCAGGTAACAATAACCTCGCCTTTTTCCACCATATCCAATAATAAATTTCTGGCACGATACACGCCGACATCGATATATTCCGCCAATTGTCTCGTTGATAGCCATTCATGCTGATTTGACGGAGGTTTACCGCATTCTGGAGGGGGTGAAAGCGTGAGTAACGCCTGCCGCAGGGCTCGCTGAAGTTGTTGTATTTCCTGCTTTTTAGGAGATAGTGCTTCCATAATACATCCTCTGTATTCCGTTGCTGCTTTCCCTGGGAGAAATTCATTTTCTCTATATGCTGCGTCTAGGATAAAACCGAGAGAAAGCAAATGACTAACTCTGTTGACTGCCTGAAATGTTTAGATTTTTTCCGCCTTACTTTATGGGCGTTTGCCGGGAGCCGAAGTCATAAGATTAGGCCTATTTTTGGATTATTATATTCACAAAACCCAAGTTTGCGATCTCATTGTTTGGCAAATAACAAAAAACAGGATTTTGTTCTAATTTTGAATATTTTACGATCTATGAGGCTAAAAATAGAGGGAAATTACCCAGATAAAGGAAATATATTGCGAATATTTAAATGGCGTTAAAAAAGTCTTTGTTTAAAGCGGGGCTTTTGCCAGAATATTCATCGCCGGCCATGAGGGCTAGCTTGGGTAAATGGGGTTTTATTCACTAATTAAACGCTTGTTTATATTGTTAGGTTTATTAATGAATCAAATCATTTTCCCGCTATTAAAGGGAGGCTTTATCGTCGTCATCTCTCTGGCTCTGGCAAGTTTACTACTCTCAAAATGCTAAAGATTAACAGCAGCCTATTTATGCGCGGTTACGCGTTAGGCTGCCACGATCTTTACGGGAATACGCATTACTTTCTTATAAGGAATATAGGTTTTATGAAACTTAATAAAGTCATGATGGCAGCAGTGATTGCATTTGGCGCTACTTCTTTCGCTCACGCTGCCGTTAAAGATCAGGGTCACGGTAAAGTAAATTTCATCGGTTCTATTATTGATGCACCTTGCTCTATTGCACCAGAATCGATCGATCAGACCGTCGATCTGGGTCAGGTGTCCAACGTGGCGCTGAAAGATGGCGGCACCTCCAACCCACGTCCCTTTGACATCAAACTGGAGCAGTGTGATACCACTACGCTGAAAAGCGTCAGCGTGACCTTCACCGGCACCGAGTCTACCGGCAACAAGGATCTGCTGGCGATCGCAGGTACTGCCAAAGGCGCTGGCATCGCCATTTCCTATGACGGCAAACCTATCACCCTGGGTGATGCAACACCGTCTCAGAACCTGAATAACAACAACAACACCCTGCACTTTGCCGCTTATCTGCAAGGCGAAGGCGCTTCATCTGCCGTGGTTCCAGGTGATTTCACCGCCGTAGCCGACTTCACGCTGGCCTATCAGTAAGTAACTCCGCAGGTATAAATACACCAGACATGCCGCGAGCCGCATGTCTGGTTAATCTCCTGTCAAAAGGAATGCCGCGATGTTTTTACAAGGGAATCATGGCGTGAAATCGTGGGTATGGATATTGGCGCTGGCTACTGCGGCGTGTGACGCCGCGCCTGTCATTCAGGGATGGGGACGCGTCAATATGCAGGGGGCGATTATTGATACCGCCTGTGCGATCGCCGCTGGCAGCCGCGACCAGACCATCGACATGGATACCATTCCACTTGGGCAAATCATTCGTGACGGTCGGGGACTGACCAAAAACTTCAGTATTGAATTGGTGAACTGTCAATTAGAACGACCAGGAAATAAACCGGACTGGCGATTTTTTCAGGTGACGTTTGACGGCTCTGCCGAGGACGGTCTTTTTGGCGTGCAGGGTGAAGCCCGTGGCGTGGCGCTAAAAATAAACGACGGTGTCGGTAATCAGGTGATACCAGGCAAACCTTTGGCGCTGGAAAATATAATACCGGGAAACAGCACACTTAATTATTCCATGACGCTGATGCCCAATCACCAACCGCTCAAGGCCGGGGCCTATTTTTCCACGTTGCGTTTTAAACTGGATTATTTTT
The DNA here is from genome assembly GCF_057180665.1 of Serratia sp. Sp408. Taxonomy (NCBI): domain Bacteria; kingdom Pseudomonadati; phylum Pseudomonadota; class Gammaproteobacteria; order Enterobacterales; family Yersiniaceae; genus Serratia; species Serratia sp. Sp408. Next base: position 204,301 of record NZ_JBXUFT010000003.1, on the reverse strand, counting down.
AATTTTTTCTCGTTTTGGCGGTTAATGGGTTTTTAAAAGGGATTTTTATTATGCTTTCACCGGCAGGGAAATTATTTCGTCTTCAAGTCTTGGGACTGTGCATTGCCTTGTCGTTAAGCCATCCGATTATGCGGGCTTACGCCGCGGACGAAATCCAGTTCAACACCGATGTGTTAGATATCAACGATCGAAAAAATATCGATCTAAGCCAATTTACGCGCAGTGGCTATATTATGCCGGGCGCTTATACCCTGGTGGTACACGTTAACAAAACTGACCTGCCAGAACAGCCAATCCGTTTTGTTGCGCCGGAAAACGATGCCAAAGGCAGCGAAGTGTGTTTATCACCGACGCTGGTCGGCCAATTGGGGCTGAAAGAAAAGCTGGCCACGGCGCTGCGCTGGTCGCACGACGGCCAATGTCTGGATCTGACCAGCCTGAAAGGCATGGAAGCACACGGCGATCTGAGTACCTCATCGCTGTACCTCAATATTCCCCAGGCGTATCTGGAGTACAGCTCGGAGAGCTGGGATCCGCCTTCTCGCTGGGACAACGGCATTCCGGGCCTGTTATTTGACTATAACGTCAACGGCCAAAGTCAGAAGAACCTGAAGGGAGGTGGCAGCGGTTATAGCCTGAGCGGTAACGGCACCACCGGCGGCAACCTCGGTGCCTGGCGGCTGCGCGCCGACTGGCAGGCGAATCTTAATCACCAGACCGGCTCGGGCCAGCAGACCAACACCCAGTTCGATTGGAGCCGTTATTACGCCTATCGGGCGATCCCGGCGCTGCGTTCCCGCCTGACCATGGGCGAGGATTATTTGAATTCCGACCTGTTCGACAGCCTGCGCTTCACCGGCGCCAGCCTGCGTTCGGACGACAATATGCTGCCGCCGAATCTGCGTGGCTATGCGCCAGAAGTGAGCGGGGTGGCCAAGACCAACGCCAAGGTGGTGATCAGCCAGCAAGGACGTGTGTTGTATGAAACCCAGGTCGCTGCCGGGCCATTCCGTATCCAGGACATCAACGATGCGGTGTCCGGCGAGCTGGACGTGCGGGTAGAGGAACAGGACGGCAGCGTGCAGGCGTTCAAGATGAACACGGCCAGTATCCCGTACCTGACGCGGCCGGGTAGCGTGCGTTACAAGCTGGCGGCGGGTAAACCGTCGGAGTGGGGCCATCATCTGCGCGGGCCGCTGTTCGGTACCGGGGAATTTTCCTGGGGGATCAGCAATGGCTGGTCGCTGTATGGCGGTGCGATCGCCGGTGGTGATTACAACGCCCTGTCGCTGGGTATCGGTCGCGATTTGATGGTGCTGGGAGCGCTGTCGTTCGACGCCACGCAATCGCGTGCCAGCTTACCGCAGGACGGCGTCAAGAGCGGCAGTTCCTATCGCCTGAGTTATTCAAAGAACTTTGATGAGTACGACAGTCAGGTGACGTTCGCCGGTTACCGCTTCTCCCAGGAAGACTTTATGAGCATGGGGGAATACCTGGACGAACGTTACGAAGGCAGCCGCAGCGGCAAGAGCAAGGAGATGTACACCATCACCTTCAACAAACAGTTCCGTGAACTGGGGCTGAGCGCCTATCTCAACTATAGCCACCAAACCTACTGGGATCGGGCTGCCAACGACCGCTATAACCTGATGTTGTCGCGTTACTTCGATTTCGGCGATTTCAAAAACGCCAGCGTGTCGCTGTCGGCCTATCGCAACCGTTACAACGAGCGCAACGATGACGGTATGTATCTGTCGCTGTCTGTGCCCTGGGGCAACGCCGCCACGCTCAGCTACAACATGACGGTTGATCGCGACGACAGCTCGCATCGCGTGGGCTATTACGACCGAATCGATGAACACAATAACTATCAGTTGAACGCCGGTACCGCCCGCAGCGGGGCAACCATGAGCGGCTATTACAGCCATGAGGGCGATCTGGCGCAGATCAACGCCAATGCCAGCTATCAGGCCGGCCGCTACAGTGCGGTTGGGCTGGCGGCGCAGGGCGGTATGACGCTGACGGCAGAAGGTGCGGTAATGCACCGCATCACCACGCCGGGTGGCACCCGATTGCTGCTCGATACCGATGGCGTGGCGGATGTGCCGGTGCGTGGCTATGGCAGCACGGTCATGACCAACCGCTTTGGCAAGGCGGTGGTCACCGACGTCAACAGCTATTACCGCAACAAGGCCAGCATCGATCTCAACCGCCTGGATGACAACGTGGAAGCCACGCGTTCGGTGGTGCAGGCCACCCTGACCGAAGGGGCGATCGGCTATCGCAAGTTCGACGTGATCGCCGGCGAGAAGGCGATGGCGATCGTCAAACTGGCCGATGGCAGCGAACCGCCGTTCGGCGCGACGGTAATCAACTCGCGCAAGCAGCAGACCGGTATCGTCAACGACGGTGGCAGCGTTTACCTGTCCGGCATCAATGCCGGTGAGGTGATGAGCGTGCACTGGAATGGCGGGCCGCAGTGTGAAATCCGTCTGCCGACGCCGCTACCGCCCGACATGCTGATGAATACCCTGTTATTGCCATGTCACCCCGTGACGGTGAATACGCCCGCACCGGCCGCCCAGCATGCGGTGGCCGATCGTTCGTGAATGATTGTTAACCGTGAAGAAGATAAACCCGATGATGAACACAGCAAGATTTTCCCTGTTGAGCACTTTTGCCGCCATGGCGGCGCTGTCGGCGGGCATGGTCGCCACGTCGTCCCAGGCGGCCATCGCGCTGGATCGCACACGTGTGATCTTCAGCGGTGACCAAAAGACCATGAGTCTTAACGTCAGCAACCAGAACCAGCAACTGCCGTATCTGGCGCAGGGATGGATTGAAGATGCCCAGGGTAACAAGATCCAAAGTCCGTTTACCGTTCTGCCGCCGGTGCAGCGCATTGAGCCGGGCAAACCGAGCCAGGTGAAGATCCAGGCGCTGCCGGTGGCCAGGCAGTTGCCGCAGGATCGCGAGACGCTTTATTACTTCAACCTGCGCGAGATCCCGCCACGCAGCGATAAGCCCAATACGCTGCAAATTGCGCTGCAAACGCGGATAAAAATGTTTTATCGCCCGGCGGCGATCGCGCCACAGAAAAATGCGGCGCCGAGCCAGGAAGCGCTGACGCTGACCAAACGGGGCGATCGCTATCAGGTGAACAACCCGACGCCGTATTACGTGACGCTGGTGGACGCCAGTACGCGCAAAGAGGGCAAGGGAGTGGCCGGTTTTGAACCGCTGATGATTGCGCCGAAGGGCAGCGCGCCGTTGAGCGTGTCGGCGGCTGCATTGGGTGCCAGCCCGGTACTGACCTATATCAACGATTACGGCGGCCGCCCACAGCTGGTGTTCAGCTGCAACGGCGGTAACTGCCACGTGGTGCCGGACAGGAAGTAGCCGGTAACGGCAGTCAACAGACAGCGGAGAGAAGAACCATGCACAACAGCCCCGGAACCCCCCTTGATCGCTATCAGCGACGGCAGATTGGCCTGACGGCGGCGGCCGCGCTGATGGTGCCGCTGACGGCCGGCATGATTTTGATGCTGATGCCACAGGCGCGAGCGGTAGACAACTGGGACGTAGAGGGCGCCACCGGCATGTTGCATGTCCACGGCGAACTGACCGAAAGCGCCTGTAGCCTGGAGATGGTCTCGGCGCGGCAAGAGGTCTGGCTGGGCAACACCGGCAGCGCGCATTTTCAGCAGCCGGGCGATCGCGGTACGCCAGTGGCGTTCGAACTGACGTTGAAGGATTGCCTGCGTGCGCCGGCCAGCAGTCGCGACGCCTGGAGCGGTGCGCTGGCATGGAGCGGCAGCCAGCCGGCGGTCTCGGTGGCTTTTATGGCGCCAACCGATGCCGACGCGCCGATGCTGGTCAAGGTGACGGGGGTCAGCGGACTGGGATTGCAGCTGGCGGACAGCGGCGGGCAGCCGGTGCGCCTCGGCGTACGCAATAAACCACGGCTGCTGTCGCCGGGGCAAAATACCCTGAGCTATACGGTGACGCCGGTACGCACGCCGGCAACGCTGGGCGTCGGCGCCTACCGCGCGGTGATTGATTTTCGGCTGTATTACGACTGATCGCCGAACGGCGGCAAGGAGCGGTGAGCGCAATGCCAATAAAGGAGAGTGTCATGATGCGCGCAAAACAAACCAGCCGACGCGGCAGCGCGCTGTTGGGCGTCGGGATCGTGCTGGCGGGGCTGATGACTCAGCCGGCGGCGGCGGATGAAAATATGCGTTTCCATGGGACATTGGTGGCGGAACCCTGCGTGATCCTGCCGGGAGAAGAGAGGATCCAGCTCGATTTCGGCACCATTGTCGATAAATACCTGTACCTGAATACGCGCACCCATAGCCAGATTTTTACGCTGCATCTGGCGGAATGCGATCTGAGTCTGGGCAATACGGTGTCGGTCACCTTCAGCGGTAGTGAAAACGCCAACCTGCCCGGATTACTGGCGCTGGATGGCGGCAGTAGCGCGTCGGGCATTGCTATCGGTCTGGAAAACCGCGATGGCACCGCCTTGCCGTTGAACAGCGCCAGTGACAAATACCGTCTGGCGGCGGGCAGTAACCAGATCGCCCTGCAGGCCTATGTGCAAGGTGAGCCGGAAGCGATTCGTAATAAAACCATCGGCCGCGGAGAGTTCAGTGCGACAGCCACGTTCAGCCTGGAATACGAGTAACGCGCTGGTTGTCTGCTTCGTCGCACTGTTGATGGCGTCGCTGCTTTACTTGCCCAATATGGGCGGCGTCGGCCTGGGATTACCGTTCAACACGCTGGTGTATACCCTGTTGGGCGCCCTGATGCTGCCGATCCTCTGGCGCCCGCTCCGCCGTCGCGGCTGGCTGGTCACGCCTGGTGCGGTGTGTTTCACACTGGGCGTGGCGCTGCTGGCGCTGCCGCTGGCGTTCGCCAGCGAGGCGGGCAGTGATGTCGCGGCCTGGCGCGTTGCCGGTCTGCTGGCCGGGTGGGGGATCTATTGTTGCTGGTTGCAACTGCGGTTGAACTTCCGCTGGCGCCATGCGTGGGGGGGCTGGCTGTTGTTGCTTATCAGCGGTCAGGCGGTGCTGGCGTTGCTACAGCTGTTCTGGCCAGCGTGGAGCTGGGTGCCGCAGCGCGGCCCTCGGGTGTACGGCATCTTCCAGCAGCCTAATGTTCTCGGCAGCCTGTTGGCCACCGGTCTGGCGCTGGTATTTATGCTGATGCTGTTGCCGGGCTACGCCCTGGCGTCGGTTGGCGGCGAGAGGGGGCGGCAAACGGCGTTGGCGGCATTGTTGGTGTTGCTCGCTGCGCTGTTGGTCTGGGTGCAGTCGCGCACCGGCTGGCTGGCCGGCGGGTTGCTGCTGATGGGTTATTGGCTACTGTTTGGGCGACGCCTGACGCGCCGGTTGATGATGGCCAGCGGCCTGATGTTATTTGGCTGTGGGTTGGGCATCGCCGTACTGCTGGGCGCCAGCGGCGACGGGGCACCGTTGTCGCATGCGCTGTCAAATCAGGCACGGCTGAGCATGCTGCAAGACACGCTGAAGATGATCGCCATTCATCCGCTGACCGGCTGGGGTTACGGCAGTTTTGAAGTGGCGTTTCAGCATTTCCGTATCGGCCAACAGCCCCCGACGCCGGTGCTGGAAATCACCCGTCATCCGCATAATGAAGTGCTGTTGTGGTGGGTGGAAGGCGGGGTAACCGCGCTGCTTGGCATGGTGGCTATCGCCTGCGGGGCCGGCCGGGTGCTGTGGCAGGCATGGCACCACGATCGCCGGGCCTTTGCCGCCGGACGCCGCAGTGCCGGTGAGGCGAGCGCACTGTGTCTGGCCATGCTGCCGATAGTGCTGCATTGCCAACTGGAATATCCGTTTTATGTCTCGGCGCTGCATTGGCTGGTATTTGCCCTGATGTTGGCCACGCTGGATCGCCTTTGCTGCCGTCAGGCCTGCGTCGTTGGGCGTAACCATCACGGCCTGACGGCGTTGCGCGCCGGCGTCGGGTTACTGTGCCTGTGCGGCATGGCAATGATGTTGGTGATGCTGCGCGGCGGGATGGCGTTAACCCACGTTGAACGCAGTGGGTTGCGGGATATGCGCCCGTTGCTGACCATGTCGCCGCTGGCCGCCTGGGGATTCGAGCAGCGCAGAAGCTTTGATTTACAGACGTTTCAGCTGCTGGCCTACAACCGAACGCACGACGAAACCCTGCTTGATGGCTATGCCGCGTGGGCTCGTGATTACCTGAGGTTACGCATTGATGCCAACGTTTACGCCAATCTGATCGCCATATTGCGTCACCGGCAGCAATGGGCCGAGGCGGAGCGTTATCGCAACAGCGCCGCATTGCTGTTTCCTGCAGATCGGCGTTTTTTTCCAGCATAAAAACTCTAAAGAAAAGGGAAGTCGAAGATGATCAAAAAGCCTATGCCATTATCCGTTCGGGCGAGCGTGATATGCCTGGTCCTGCTGGCAAGCGTGGCGTGCCAAAACGGCAAGACCAGCAAATCCGTACGGCCCAATGCAGAAAACCAGCAGCAACCGTCGGAAGACGCGTTGCGTAAACAGCACGAAGCGGAGCGGTTACAGCTGTGTCAGCAGGAGCTGGGGGCGCTGCGCGCCATTAACCAGCAGCAGCATCAGCAATTGAAGCAGGGTTTCGATCACTTGATGAGCGGCGCTTCGCTGTACGCCGGGGTACGTACCAAGGTGAACGGCGATACCCAGGAAATGGTCGACGCGCTGTATCGCTACAAGGTCAATCGCCTGTGCGCAGAAGTGGATCAAGCGGTATTGGCAGGGCTGGCCGATCGCGCGGAGCAGGTTAAATGAAACGGCCGTTGCGTTTGGCGTTAGCGGGGCTGGTGGTCTTGCTGGCGGTGGACGGTGAGCTGCGGGCAGACGACGGCGTGCCGGCGCTGTTGCAATTTGCCGAGCAATACCAACAGCAGCGCGCCCCGGCGGCCAAGGTGGAACAGAGCCGTGCCGCCACGGAGAGAAAAACCACCGAAAATCGCCCTGCGGTTGGCAAATCGCCGACGCCGCCAGCGGCAACGTCAACGGCGTTTGTGCTGCGCCGTACGCTGCAGGAGCGCGATGAACAGCTGGCACGGCAGCGGGCGGCGCTGAATGCCTTACAGCAGGAACTGGCAGCGTTGCGTGCACAAGCACTGGCAGCCGCGCCAAAACAGCCGGCATTGCCGGATCTGACGCTGTTGCAACAATGGCTGGGCGGTTTACGCCAAGCCTGGCAAGGATCGCCGGACGCGCAACGCAGCGCGACCCTGTTGCAGCAGGCCAGCGGACAGCTTGCCCAACTGCAGCGGCAACATGCCGAGGAGCGGGCGCGCTACGCCCGCGATCGACAGGATTGGCAGCGGCAAATCGCGGCGTTGCAACAGTGGACGCTGACGCCGGAGCAGTTGAAGGACCAGACTAACCGTCTTTCCTACGCGGCCGGCAGCGCGCTGGGAGGTGATATTCAGCAACTGATGAGCGAACGCCAGAGCTGGGGGGTGCCGGTCGATCGCAACAGCTTGCTGGCGGGGGTACTGGATACCGTATCCGGCCGGCCGCTGTTACCGCCGGGAGAATTGTCGGTATTGATGGCCAAGGCGGACAGCATGGCCAATGCCGCACGACAGCAGGTAGTTAAAAAACGAACGCAGCAGGATCGGCAGTATGTGGCGCAGTTCAGCCAGCAAAAAGGCGTAAAACGTTCGCCGATGGGCTTTTGGTATCGGGTGGACTACGCCGGCGATCGGCCGCTGGCCAAGGATGCGGTGATTGAGGTTGTGGTGAAGGAGCAACTGACGGATGGCAGCGTCGTGCAGGATATGGAACTGAGCGGCAAAGTGCTTGCGCAACCGTTATCAGCCTATCCGCCGCTATTTAGAGAAGCAATAAGCCAACTGAATAATCACGGTTCGTTGACGATGGTGGTTCCGCCGGAGCTGGCCTATGGCGAAACCGGTTATCCGCCAAAAGTGCCGCCGAATGCCACCATGGTTTATCAGTTGCGCATCGATAACAGTCAGGAACCGTAATACGGCAGCAGAGGGAGAGCCAAGATGAATTCAGTGATGACCTTAGCCGTGCTTGACCAGAATATCTATTTTGCCAAAGGGCTAACCAAGGCGTTGAGCGCGCATTTTTATGCCCGTGGCATCGAGACGCGCCGGGTCGACCGGCAGCATATGCATCAGGCCGATCTGGTTTTTCAGTCTGTTCCCTCTGGCAGCCGCAGCTGTTTTTGCCATTGCGCGGCGCTCGCCGAACCGCGTTACCCGCTGTACTTTGCGCTACGCCGACCGGAAAATCGCCGCAAGCGTGAGCTGCACGCCAGCTGTCTGTTGGAAAGCGGCATTATTTATCATGATATGTCGGTGGCCGCGGTGTTGCGCAAGGTGTCGCTGGCGTTGGAGCAACGGCGCAGTCAGCCGGCGCAACCCTGTGGCAGCGACCAGAAGTGCGTTTGTTCGCAGTATTTGCTCACCCAGCGTGAACGGGAAATCATGGTGTGCCTCCGGCAGGAAATGCGCATCAGCGACATCGCACGCCGATTGGCCATCAGCGTAAAAACCGCCAGCAACCATAAAATGAACGTGATGCGCAAAATGGGATTTCAGCGTAATAGCGAGCTGTATTACTGGTTGCGGCAAAGCACGATGGCATAGTCGACGCCGCGAGCGGCGGCGCTAGCACCTGGCATGGCATGGATGCTACGGCGCTATGCGCTATGCGCCATGCGTTTGACGCGGTGTGCCGGTGGGCGGGCGACAATGCCACCGCAACCGGGCAGGTGAATGGGAAGCCATTTCTTGCTTAGCGCACAGCGTAATCCGCGCTATAATCAGCGCCTTGCTTCCTCGTGCCAAGGGAAGATCCTCGTCCCCGGTGGGGCGGCCGGACTTCAAATCCGGTTGGGGCCGCCAGCGGTCCTGGGCAGGTTCGACTCCTGTGATCTTCCGCCATCCGAGTTCTTCTGAAGTCTCCTAAAATCAACAAACCCTTGCTAACACTAGATAAATAGACCGTTATCATCTACGAGTGTCAACCGACGTCAACTGGAATCAATACGATTATGGGGGGCATGGAATGGATGCTAGTCTGGAGATGCCCCCAATGAAGCTAACAGCACGACAAGTAGACAACCGTAGCGTATCCGGGTTTCTGCTATCTCACGAATGCGTACGTTATTGCCCTGTCATCACGCCGACTCTGCCAGTGGTACACGGTTCGGCTCTGCATCAGCAGTTCGCATCCACGACGAACGCTGATACGGTAAGCCTCCCGGAGAAAATGCACCGCCTGGCGCTTCTGAGTCGGCCTCAGAACTTTTGCTTTAGTACCTCCTGCAGCATCTCCTTATCCAGACTCAGATCGGCGACCAGTTTTTTGAGCCGCTGATTTTCATCCTCGAGCTGGCGCAGGCGACGCAGTTCCGTCACACCCAGACCGGCAAATTTCTTCTTCCAGTTATAAAAAGTGGCTTCAGAAATCCCCATCTTTCTGCACTCTTCCCCGACACGGGTGCCGGTTTCGGCCTGTTTCAGGGCAAACGCTATCTGTTCTTCGGTATAACGGGTCTTTTTCATGGCAGGATGGCCTCTTTGTTCGATAAAAGAAGGACCGGATACTCCAGTTTAGCCTGGTACTGTTTTCAGGGGGGAGATCATGCTCCCCACAAGCAAAATCATTTGGGGGCATAATAGGGGGCATGGGTCAAAATAGAACTAGGTAAAACCAAGTAAATTCAATTGGAATGGCTATCAAATGCGACTCCTGTGATCGGTCATCCACAGGTGTCAGAGGTTGGTTCTAAATAAACGGGTATGGGAAAGCGCATTGCTAAAAATGCAGCGAAGCTGGCGTAGGTAATCATAAAATTACCTGAACTGCGACAAGGAATGAATAATGAAAATCAGGATAGCTACCTCGGGCGATGTGGCTGATATGTTTCGGATCCGTATTGGCGTCCATGAAAACAAGATGACCATGGCGGAATTGGCCGAATACGGCATTACGCCAGAGTCTCTCCCCGCGATGCTCTCTGGGGACGGCCAAGGTTGGGTGGCAGAACAAGACGGTAAAGTTGTCGCATTCGCGATGGCTGATGCCGGTGACGCAACAATTTTTGCCCTGTTTGTCGACCCACCGTTTGAAGGACAGGGTATAGGTCGCGGTTTAATGGCGGCAGCCGAGCAATGGTTAAGGGGCCGGGGCTGTACCCAGGCCTGGCTGGAAACAGACAGCGATAGCAACGTGCGCGCAAACGGCTTTTACCGCCACCTTGGCTGGCTAGCATCCAACAAGCAGGAAGATGGCCAGACAAAATTTATCAAGCATTTATAAAACCAGGTTAGGCAGAGGAACCAAGGGTGTGCAAAAACGGTCTTCAATCCACGCCCTGCGTGCCGCGAAACGCCCGCCGCCATTCGCTGGGGCTGATATCAAACCTGGCTTTGAAGCTCTGGCGAAACGACACCGGGGAGTGAAAACCGGCCAGCTCCGCCACCGCCTCGATGCTGTGATCGGTGGTTTCCAGCAGTTCCTGGCTGCGTTGTAGCCGCTCTGCATTCAGCCACTCGCCGACCGAAACGCCGGTTGCCTTGATGAAATGCCGAGTGAAGGTACGGCGGCTCATGCTGACGAAGCTGGCCAGTGCGTCCAGCGAGTGGTTTTTGTCGAGATTGCGCCGCAGATAGTCCAGCAGATGGTTAATTCGGCCGTCGCGGGTGGTTGCCGGCACCGGGCGTTCAATATACTGCGCCTGGCCGCCTTCGCGATAAGGCGGCATCACCATCCGTCTGGCGACGCGATTGGCCAGCGCGCTGCCGTAATGTTTGCGCAAGATGTACAGACAGCAGTCGATACCGGCGGCGGTGCCGGCCGAGGTAATAAGTCGATCGTCGTTGATATACAGGGCATTGGTATCCAGCTGTACCGTAGGGAAACGCAGGATAAAATCGCGCTCGAATTCCCAATGCGTTGCCGCACGGCGGTTATCGAGCAGGCCGGCATAGGCCAGAACATAGGTGCCCAAACAGAGTCCCACCACTTCTGCGCCGCGCCGATAGGCGGCGTTCAGCGCATCCAGCAGCGCCTGCGAGGGCCTGACCTCCGGGTGATTCCAGAATGGCACGATAATCACATCTGCTGCCTCGAGCGTCTCCAGCCCTTTTTCCACCGTGATTGACATACCAATATCTGAATGCACCACGCCGGGGTGCTCGGCGCAAATGTGCAGCTCAACCAGGTTGGGGGCCGGCATCCCGTGGCCGAAGATAATGCAGGGCACTGAAAAGTGAAACGGACTGAAGCCCGGCGTAGCGATAACGGCAACGGAGAGAGTAGGCATGTCTTAATGTCCTGTTTGCAATCGGCAGACCCTGGTTTGTCGGCAAGGCGCGTTGACCGCCGGATGCGCCACGCGGGTTATATCACGCTGCGTCTGCACCCGGCGATGCGCGCCGTTCGCCTGTTTTAGAATATACAGCTTTCGCCGTCGGCCGGGATCAATACGCTGTTCTGTATCCCGTGTTGTTCAACGTATTCGCGCAGTTCCTGACGGCTCAGGATGCAGTGATTCACTGCTTCCATATGTGAGGCCACAATCGTCGCTTGCGGCAGCAGTTGATGAGTCCGCAGAACGTCTTCCTTGCCCATGATAATCGCGCCGAAGCCGTCAATCTGCGCAAAGCCGGTGTTCAGCACCACGATCTCCGGCTGCCAGCGCGTCAGGCTGTCGACGTAAGGCGGCACCCAGATGGTATCGCCGGCAATATACAGCGTTTTTTCATCACGATGTTGAAACACCAGGCCACAGGCATCGCCCAGCAGGGCGGCAAGCTGAGGATTGGCATAGGCGTCGTCACTGCCGTGCTGGCCGTCGGTTTTTACGATGGTGATAGCGGCAAATTCGCTGCTGTCGTCCAGCACGCGAACCTGGTTAAAGCCCTGGGCGCGGATCAGCGCGGCATCGTCGGCATGCTGGGTAAAAATCAGCGTATCTTTGCCGATGGCCTGCTGTGCGGCTTCATCCCAGTGATCCTGGTGGGTATGGGTGACAATGACGGCATCGACATCCAGCAGCGCATCAACCGCCATCGGCAATGCTACCAGCGGATTACGCAAGTGCGAACGTGCGGTATTCGGGAAGCCGGGCCAGGCTGCTTTGTCAGCCAGCATCGGATCGATAAGGAATTTTTTGCCGCCGTATTCCAGCAGCAGCGTGGCGTTACGGATTTGGGTCAGTTTCATCTATATTGCTCCAGTAAAGGGTTTTACTATGCCGCCGCGGTGCCAGACGGTAGGCGGCGCATTACCATGGAGTTGAGTATAGGAACGGTGGCCGTGGGGCGTCAGTGGCCCGAAGGTCAAATAACGATGGGTTTGGGTCAATCGACGGCGTGCCGTCGTCAGATATGGAAGCCGGCGGCGTTCAGTTCTGCGGCAACCCAGGTAAAAAAGATCCTTACCTTTTCTTTCTGTTCGTTGGCATGTGGCAACACAAAGTGGTGGGCGGCTACCGGCATGCTGACATCCTCGGCAAACACCGGGCGCAGATGATGTTGGCGCAGGCTTTCTCCCGCCAGCAGGTTGCTTTCCAGGATCACGCCCATGCCCATTTTGGCCGCCTCAATGCTCATATACGAGCGGTCGAAGGTAAAAATAAAGTTTTTATTCCACCCGCGTACCTTGTGCCACGACAGCCAGTTGTTCCAGTTTATTAACGTGCTGTCAGAATGAATCAGATCGCAGGACAGCAGATCGTTAACCGCGTTGAGCGGGTGTTTTTCCAGATAAGCGGCTGACGAGTAAGGCAGCATTCTCTCGTTCTTGATGGTTTTCACCATCAGCGTAGGCCATTGTGAAAGCCCGTGACGAATATCGATATCAATATTATCCCGGGAAAATTGAATACTTTCATATGAGCAGCTCAAACTGATTTTCAGCTCTGGCCAACGTTGGCGAAACCGATCCAATCTTGGCATTAACCATAATAGGCCAAAGCTGGGTGCAGAATGAATGCGTAAATAATCTTGGTGAATATCATGTATCACCTGATTAGTGGCCTGGCCAATAATATTTAATGCGCCGGAAACTTCTTTAAGATAACGCGCACCGATGGCGGTGAGTTGCACCCCTTTACTGCTGCGGGAAAATAACTTTTTCCCGAGATAATTCTCCAGGCTGGCGATCTGGTGACTGACCGCCGAGGCGGTGACGTTGAGGTTTTCTGCCGCCAGATTGATGCTGCCGCTATCTGCGACTTCAATAAAAGCCTGAACGTTGCGCAACGAGGGAACCGGCAGCGTTTTGTTTGGTATTGACTGAGGCATAATGCGCTTCCTGATAACCAACGAAAGTCCAAAAGGAGAGGGACCTTAAGCTGATAAAAAACATCGGGTTCAGAACGGATTGCTTGCCAGATTAACATAATAGCTCCCCCTTTCTTATGATAATTCGTGATGCACATCTCATTTTTTTGCTAAACAAATCCACCGAGCTGGCGGCGAATAGTTTGAATTAAGTCACGACGCAAATTTTTCTCAATCAGTATTGAGGTAATTTACATAGGCTTTCTTTTCTTGGTTGTTATATTGCCATTCGTGGTCTGAGGATAAAGCGTGTTGCGGCAACATGCGCTGAAAAGATAAAACTATAAAGAGGAAAGCCTATGTCACGTATAGATGCCGTTATCTGTAGCGACACCAGGAAAACAAAGTATCGTTTTGTCGTTTTGATGATGATTTTCCTGGTTTATGCCATCAACTATGCCGACCGGACAAATATCGGCGCGGTATTGCCGTTTATCATCGAAGAGTTTCATATCAACAACTTTGAAGCCGGTGCGATCGCCAGCATGTTTTTTCTGGGTTATGCCGTCAGCCAGATACCGGCGGGGTTCTTTATCGCTAAGCGCGGTACCCGGGGCTTGGTGTCGCTCTCTATTGTTGGCTTTTCTGCCTTTACCTGGCTTATGGGCACCGTGAGCTCGGTATTCGGCTTGAAAATGGCCCGTCTGGGGCTGGGGCTGAGTGAAGGACCATGTCCGGTGGGGCTGGCTTCGACCATCAACAACTGGTTTCCTGCCAAAGAAAAAGCCACCGCCACCGGCGTGTATATCGCCGCGACCATGTTTGCCCCGATTGTGGTGCCGCCGCTGGCGGTGTGGATCGCGGTGACATGGGGGTGGCGCTGGGTCTTTTTCTCCTTCGCCATTCCCGGCATCCTGGCGGCGATTGCCTGGTATCTGCTGGTCAAATCAACGCCTGCCGAGAGCCGCTTTGTCTCACCGAGTGAACTGGCGGAAATCAATGCCGGCCAGGATGAGCCAAAAGCGCTGCGTGAAAATATTCTGTTGGACGATAAATTCGCCACGCTGGATAAAATTATCCGTGTGAAAAAAATGCCGCCGATTAATACGGCAAAGGGATTATTTACCTCAAGAAATATTCTTGGCGATTGTCTGGCCTATTTTATGATGGTGAGCGTGCTGTACGGCCTGTTGACCTGGATCCCGCTGTATCTGGTTAAAGAGAAAGGTTTTGATTTTATCAGTATGGGGCTGGTTGCCAGTATGCCCTGCATCGGTGGCTTTGTCGGTGCGATTGGCGGTGGCTATATTTCAGATAAGCTGCTTGGGCGCCGCCGCAAGCCGACGATGATATTTACGGCCGTCTCCACCGTGGTCATGATGTTAATTATGTTGAATATTCCCGCCAGCACCTTCGCGGTGTGCGTCGGCTTATTCTTTGTCGGCCTGTGTCTGAATATTGGCTGGCCTGCCTTTACCGCTTACGGCATGGCGGTTTCAGATGCGAAAATCTACCCCATTGCCTCATCAATTATTAACAGCGGCGGTAACCTGGGTGGGTTTGTATCGCCAATGGTGGCCGGGTTTCTGTTAGATACCACCGGCAGCTTTAATTCGGTATTCACCTATTTCGGTATTTGTGCCGCCATAGGTCTGGTGGTGATTCTTTTTCTTGATGAGCCACAATAACGCTAAATAATCCTGTTAATTAATCTGCTCTAATCTTGTGGAGTAATATTATGTTATTAAAAAATAAGATCGCCGTTATTACCGGCGGGGCTTCCGTACGCGGTTTAGGTTTTGCAACGGCCAAATTGTTTGCTGAACATGGCGCAAAAGTTGTCATTCTCGACCTTGATGGCGAAGCCAGCAAATCTGCGGCTCAATCATTGGGTGAGGGGCATCTTGGCCTGGCGGCGAACGTGAGCGATGAGTTGCAGGTGCAGGCGGCCATCGAACAGGTTATGGCGAAATATGGCCGGATAGATGTGCTGGTCAATAACGCCGGCATTACCCAACCGTTAAAGCTGATGGACATTAAACGCGAAAACTATGACGCGGTGCTGGATGTCAGCCTGCGCGGCACGCTGCTGATGTCGCAGGCGGTGATCCCGCAGATGCGAGCGCAACAATCCGGCAGTATCGTTTGCATTTCCTCGGTTTCCGCCCAGCGCGGCGGCGGTATTTTCGGCGGTCCACACTACAGCGCGGCGAAGGCCGGCGTGCTGGGGCTGGCGCGCGCCATGGCGCGTGAACTGGGGCCAGACAACGTGCGCGTCAACTGCATCGCGCCGGGACTGATTCAGACCGATATTACCGCCGGTAAGCTGACGGATGAGATGACGACCACCATTCTGGCGGGGATCCCGATGAACCGCCTGGGAGACGCGGTGGATATCGCGCGCGCGGCGCTGTTCCTCGGTAGCGATCTGTCTTGTTACTCCACCGGTATCACGCTGGACGTTAACGGCGGCATGTTAATCCATTAAGCGAGGAGGATCGGATGAAGATGACAGCATTGCAACAGGTCGCGGCGGCGGCATGGCGTATTCGCCGTTATGCCCTGCGCATGGGAGAAGTTCAGGGGCAGGGGTATATCGGTCAGGCACTGGGCTATGCCGATGTGCTGGCGACCGCCTTCAGCCATGCCATGACCTATCGGCCAGCCGATCCCGACTGGGAGGGGCGCGATCGTTTTCTGCTTTCTCATGGCCACTACGCGATCGCCTACTACGCGGCGTTGCTGGAGGCAGGGATCATTCCCGAAGAGGAGCTGGAAACCTACGGTTCCGACGACAGCCGTCTGCCGATGTCGGGTATGGCCACCTATACGCCGGCGATGGAAATGTCTGGCGGATCGCTGGGGCAGGGGCTGTCGATCGCCGTCGGCATGGCGTTGGCGCTGCGGCAAAAGCACAGCCGGTCGTGGGTGTATAACTCGATGTCGGATGGTGAACTGGATGAAGGCTCGACCTGGGAAGCCGCGATGTCGGCGGCGCACTATGGCCTGAACAATCTGATCAATATTGTCGACGTTAACCAACAGCAGGCCGACGGGGATTCGCGCCAGATCCTCGGTTTTGAACCGTTGCAGGACAAATGGGCGGCTTTCGGCTGGTATGTACAGCGGGTTGACGGCAACGATTTGGCCGCGGTTATCCGCGCTTTTGACCAGGCGAAAGATCATCAGGGGGAACAGCCGCGGGTGATTCTTTGCGACACCTTGATGGGCAAAGGCGTTCCGTTCCTTGAAACCCGGGATAAAAACCACTTTATTCGCGTCGATGCCGACGAATGGCAACAGGCGATTGCGGTACTGGATGCCAATCAACCGGAAGGAGCGCTGCAATGAACCAGACTACGCAAAAACCCCGTTTAAAAACCTCGGCAATGATCGCGTCTATTGCCGATGAAAACCAGCCGACCGTCGCCGCACCTTTCGGCGTTGCGCTGGCGAAGCTGGCGGCTGAACGTGCGGAAATCGTCGGCATGTCGGCCGACCTGTCCAAGTATACCGATATGCATATTTTTGCTCAGGCGTTCCCGCAGCGCTTCTTCCAGATGGGGATGGCGGAGCAATTGCTGATGGGCGCGGCAGGCGGCATGGCGAAAGAGGGATTTATCCCGTTCGCCACCACCTACGCGGTATTTGCCACCCGTCGAGCCTATGATTTTATCCATCAGGTGATCGCCGAAGAGCATTTGAACGTGAAGATCTGCGCGGCCTTACCTGGCTTGACTACCGGTTACGGGCCTAGCCATCAGGCAACGGAAGATTTGGCGATCATGCGCGGCATCCCCGGCATGACCATCATCGATCCCTGCGATGCGCGGGAAATAGAGCAGGCGGTACCGGCGATTGCCGATCATCGTGGCCCGGTATATATGCGCTTGCTGCGTGGCAAAGTGCCTTTGGTGCTGGATAAATATGACTATCAGTTCGAGCTGGGCAAAGCCAAACTGCTGGAGGATGGCAATGATGTGCTGATCATCTCTTCCGGTCTGATGACCATGCGCGCCCTGGAAGCGGCGGAGAAACTGCGTGCCGACAACGTCGCCGTCGCGGTGCTGCACGTACCGACTATAAAACCGCTGGATGAAAAAACCATTATTGAGCAGGCATCGAAGCCGGGTCGTCTGGTGATTACCGCAGAAAATCATACCTGTATCGGCGGTCTGGGCGAAGCGGTGGCGGCGCTACTGATGCGTCAAGGCGTGCGCTGCGAGCTGGATAGCGTCGGCCTGCCCGATGAGTTCCTGCTGGCCGGTGCGCTGCCGACGCTGCACGATCGCTATGGCATTTCCACTCGCATGATGGTGGAAAAGATCAAACGCCGTCTTGGTTAAGCCCGGTGCCGCCGCGTTATGCGGCGGCCTTGACGCCCAAGCGATGCTTATCTGGCGCCGGCGGCAGGTTGACGTTTTTGCCTGACGCGCAGCGCCTCAACCACCAGTGAAAACGCCGGCGAAGGCTGCTTGCGGCTGGGATAGTACAGGTAATATCCCGGAAACGGCCGACACCACGGCTCTAGCACGCGGATCAGACGCCCGTCGGCGATATGCGTGCCAAACTCCTCCTCCGGCAGAAAGGCGATCCCGAGTCCGGCCAGTGCGGCATCGACAATATGCTCCGAGGTATTGAACGTCAGTTGCCCGCTGACGCGCACGTTGAGATCGCCGCCGTCCTGATCAAAATCCCAGACGTACAGCCCACCGGACCGGACCATGCGCTGGTTGATACACTGATGCCGTGTCAGTTCCTGCGGGGTTTGCGGTAGTGGATAGCGGGAAAAATAGTCCGGCGACGCCACGGCGGCCATGCGCAGCTTGGGGCCGATCGGGATGGCGATCATATCCTTGTCGATGGTATCGCCAAGACGCACACCGGCATCAAAACGGTCGGCGACAATATCGCGAAACCCGTGGTTGGCGTCGAATTCGACATGGATGTCCGGATATTGATGCAATAGCGGCGTCAACTTCGGCAATAGCGTGGTGCGCAGCACATCCGGCCCGCAGGTGATACGCACCGTTCCCGCCGGTTTGTCGCGCAGTTCGGTCAACATGTCCAGTTCGGTTTCAATTTCATCGATGCGATGACCAATGGCCTGCAACAGCCGTTCTCCGGCGGCGGTGGGCGACACGCTGCGGGTGGTGCGCGTCAGCAGGCGGATCTGCATACGTTCTTCAAGCCCCGAGATCGCCTGGCTGAGGGCGGGCTGGGTCACGCCCAATTGCGCGGCGGCACGGGTAAAACTGCCTTCACGGGCGACGGTGACAAAATACAGCAGATCGTTGAGGTTGCGTTTCATCGGCTATCTCCCGGGTTATTAATAACTATAGCTTATAAGCTCATTAAGTATTCATTAGCTAGTCAGCCTACTCCCCGCGTGTAAAAATTCCAATCAGCATGACGTGACGGCAAATAAACGCCCTGGCCCACGTCTTCCTTTTTACATTTATTGTTTGACGTTATTCCCGTGAATAGCGTCCGGCCCCGGCTTGTCTGAAAACGGCCGCAGGCTGATTCGGAGGTAGCGTTTTATGTCCACATTATCGAATGACGCGCCGCGCCATCACCGGCATGCCTGCTGGAGTGGGGTGTTTGCCATGACGCTGTGCGTATTTGCATTAGTGGCATCGGAATTTATGCCCGTCAGTCTGCTGACGCCGATCGCCGGGGATTTATCCGTCAGCGAAGGGCTGGCAGGACAGGGGATTGCCATTTCCGGCGCGTTTGCGGTGTTGACCAGCCTGTCGATTTCAACGCTGGCCGGCACTGTTAACCGCAAACTGCTGCTGTTGGGCATGACCGCATTGATGGCGGTGTCCGGCACGGTGATCGCACTGGCGGCCAACTATGCGATTTACATGATGGGCCGCGCCTTGATCGGCGTCGCCATCGGCGGCTTTTGGTCGCTGTCGGCCGCTACGGCGATCCGCCTGGTGCCGCAGCATCAGGTGCCGCGCGCGCTGGCGGTGTTCAACGGCGGCAACGCGCTGGCTACGGTGATCGCGGCACCGCTCGGCAGCTATCTGGGTTCGGTTATCGGCTGGCGTGGCGCGTTCTTCTGCCTGGTGCCGGTGGCGGCGCTGGCCTTTATCTGGCAGTGGTTCAGCCTGCCGACGATGAGCGTGGATCACGACACCAAGCGCCGTGGCAGCGTTTTCCGCCTGTTTGCCAACCCGTTGGTGGCGGTGGGCCTGCTGGCCTGCGGCCTGTTCTTTATGGGGCAGTTTGCGTTATTCACCTACCTGCGGCCGTTCCTGGAAACGGTCACCCGGGTGGATATCGCCACCCTGTCGTTCATGTTACTGGCCATCGGCGTGATGGGCGTTATTGGCACGCTGTTGATCGGCCGTTTTCTGCATGCCGGTTTCTACCCGACGCTAATAGCCATTCCGCTGTTGATGGCGGCAATTGCCGCCACGCTGATCGCCTTTGGCCACAGCCTGTGGGTGGTCGCGCCGCTGCTTGGTCTGTGGGGGCTGATCGCCACCGCCGCCCCTACCGGGTGGTGGAGCTGGATCGCCAGGACCTTGCCGAACGACGCCGAAGCGGGCGGCGGTCTGATGGTGGCCATGGTGCAGCTGTCGATTGCCGTGGGTTCCACCGTCGGTGGACTGGCATTTGACCATCTTGGTTATCAAAGCACTTTCACCGTCAGCGGCACGTTATTGCTGCTGGCAGCGATGCTGACGTTGTTGACGTCGCGTAAAGATACCCATCAAACCCACTGAGGATCTACTGATGAAAAGACTTTCCCTGCTGTTAGGGCTGTTGATCGGCTCGTTTGCGGCAACAGGCGCCGATATGTCTAACGGCGCAGACAATTTTTATAAAAGTACCAGGGTCAGCCAGCAAAAGGTGACCTTTAAGAACCAGTACCAGATGACGGTTACCGGCAATCTGTTCATGCCGAACGATCTGAATCGGCAAACCCGCCACCCGGCGATTATCGTCGGGCACCCGATGGGAGCGGTAAAGGAGCAGAGTTCGAATCTGTATGCGCAAAAGCTGGCGGAGCAGGGCTTTGTCACGCTGGCGATCGATCTGTCCTTCTGGGGCGAGAGCGCCGGCCAGCCGCGTAACGCGGTTTCACCGGACATCTATGCGGAAGACTTCAGCGCCGCGGTGGATTATCTCGGTACGCGTCCGTACGTCGATCGCGACCGTATTGGCGTGCTGGGTATCTGTGGCAGCGGCAGTTTTGCCATCAGCGCGGCGAAGATCGACCCACGTCTGAAGGCGATTGCCACCGTCAGCATGTACGATATGGGCTCGGCCAACCGCAACGGGCTGAACCATTCACTAACGCTGGAACAGCGCAAAAAAATCATCGCCGATGCGGCACAGCAGCGTTACGTGGAGTTCACCGGTGGCGAAACCCAATACACCAGCGGCTCGGTGCATAAAATCGACGACAACGCTTCCGCCATCGAGAAAGAGTTCTACGATTTCTATCGTACCGCGCGCGGTGAGTTTACCCCGCAGGGCAGCTCGGCACTGCTGACAACGCACCCGACGCTGACCAGCAACGTGAAGTTTATCAACTTCTATCCGTTTAACGATATCGAGAGCATTTCACCGCGGCCAATGCTGTTTATTACCGGCGATCGGGCGCATTCGAAGGCGTTCAGCGAAGATGCCTACCGGCGTGCCGGCCAGCCGAAAGAGCTGTACATCGTGCCGGGAGCCGGTCACGTTGACCTGTACGACCGCACCGATCTGATCCCGTTTGCCAAGCTGAGCACGTTCTTTAACCGCAATTTGCAGTAATCCGATCCGGCCGCGCCCTAGCGGGCGTGGCCGATTTCACTGAGGCGCGTAGTGATGAAATAGCGTCGTATGTTATCGCTCGCGCTGGCAACCGCCGTTGGCAGGCACAGCGTGGCGGTAACCTTCTCCGCACGCTAAAGTTGCTGCTGATTCAGCACCGGCGGTTTTGCGTTGGCGTCGGTTGCCAAACACCGCCGGTCATCACCCCCGCATTTTTATCCGCATGGTCTATAGTTACCTTCATCACGGAGGAGGGGCTATGCGCTTTATCGTCGTCAGGCATGCTGAATCGCAAGGAAACAGGGACGGGATCATCCAGGGGCAACTGGATAGCCCGGTCACAGCCGACGGCCATCGGCAGATCGCCGCGTTAATGGCCACCTTGAAAGATTGCGCCTTTTCCCACATCGTCAGTTCACCGGCCGGCCGTGCGATGACCACCGCGCAGGCGCTGGCTGCACATTGCCACTGTGTCGTCAGCAGCGACGAGCGCTTGTGTGAACAGCATTTCGGCTGTTACCAGGGGCGGCCTTATCATCAGGCTTTTTCCTGTGACCCCGATGGGGTCAAGCGTATTTTTACCGGCGTGCCGACAGCGGCTGCGCCGCAGGGCGAGTCGGCGCTGCAGGTGGTGCAGCGTTTATTGTCGTTCTTTGGCGAGTTTGCACTTGGCGGCAATGCCACCGTCGGCGTGGTAACCCACAGCCATGCGCTACAGTCGCTGATCTGGCATTTGCAGGGGGCCAACCCGCGCGAAGAAACCGGCAAATATGGCCATCCCAACTGTGGTTATTCGATTATTGATGCCACCGACGGCGAACTGGCGTTGCAACATTGGGGCATCGCCACCCATCTGCGCGCATTGCGCCAATCGCCGATCTGACCGCTGGCGCGTTTGCGCGTCATTGCCGCCCGCCGCCGCCCCCTTGGCGCTAATCTTGTATATAATCAGCGCGAATATCCGTAAACCCCGTATCAGGAGTACCCATGCCTTCCAAGGCGATCGCTAAATGGCTCAAACGACTGACGCTGGTGTTGGTGACGATCCTGATCACGCTGCTTGCCGTGCGAGTTTACGACACCGAGCGAGGTCCGGCGCTGGAACCGTGGCATACCTTTGTGCCACACGAAATGAGCGGCGACGAAGTGGACGGTGCCGACTGGCCGGCCTATCTGGCCGCTGAACAGCGGGTGTTTGCCGAGGTGAAAACCAACGTCAGCGATCGGCTGGAGGCTGGCGAACGTATTCCCCTGAACCGCTATTTTAGCGGTAGCCCGATTTATCCCGCGCATTTTGCCCGTGACTGGAATCGTTCTTATCAACTGTTACCGGCGGGGGAACCGCGTGGCGCGGTGGTGTTGTTGCATGGGCTGACCGACTCACCGTATAGCCTGCGGCATATTGCCGACAATTACCGGCAGCACGGCTTTGTCGCCGTTGGCATTCGCTTGCCGGCGCATGGCACGGTACCGGGCGCGTTGACTGCCATTGAATGGCAGGACTGGCTGGCGACCACCCGACTGGCGGTGCGCGAAGCGCGTAAGCGTATCGGCGCGGACAAGCCGCTGCATATCGTCGGTTTTTCCAACGGCGGTGCCTTGGCGATGAAATATGCGCTGGATGCGCTGGAAGATCCCGAACTGGCACCGCCGCAGCGGCTGATTTTGATTTCGCCGATGATAGGCGTCACCCACTTCGCCCGCTTTGCGGGCATCGCCGGTTGGCCGGCGGTGTTCCCGGCGTTCGCCAAAGCGGCGTGGCTCGGCATACTGCCGGAATTCAATCCGTTTAAATACAACTCGTTCCCGGTCAACGGCGCGCGCCAGTCCTATTTGCTCAGCAATGCGCTGCAACAGCAGATCGCCCGGCTTGGCCGTGATGGCAAGCTGGCGGCATTGCCACCGGTGCTGACCTTCCAATCGGTGATGGACTCCACCGTCAGTACCCGGGCGGTGATCCGCGCGCTGTATAATGTCTTGCCGGCCAACGGCAGCGAACTGGTGCTGTTTGACGTCAATCGCACGGTGAATTTCGGCCCGCTGCTGCGGCCCAATGCCGCCGATGCGGTAAACCAGCTGTTGCCGCCGCCGCCGCGTCGTTACCGCACCACGGTAATCACCAACCGATCGCCGGAAAGCAGCGAGGCGGTAGCGCATATTACCGAGGCCGGAGCGGTGGCGGAACGCCAACAGCCGCTCGGCCTTGCCTACCCTGCGGATATCTATTCGTTGTCGCATGTGGCGTTGCCGTTTCCGATCGACGATTCGCTTTACGGCCGTTTCCCGGCGCAGCGTGCCGAATTTGGCATCAGCCTCGGCACCATTGCCGCGCGTGGGGAGCGTTCGGTATTGGTGGTCGATATGGATTCGCTGATGCGTCTTGCCTCCAACCCGTTCTTCCCGTACCTGTTGCAGCGTATCGACAGCAAGCTTTAGACAAAACCGAGCAGGGCAAAGGCATCATCCTGCGGCTGGTAATCGAGCAGTTGGCGGGTTTCTTCCAGCGACAGGCGCTGATAGCGGTTGTTGGAAACGCCGTGCACCACCGCGTAGGAGACGTCGGTAACGCGAATGCAGCGATCGAGCAGATCGGCGGCGTCGCGGTGGCTGAGAAAGGCGCTCATGTCGCGGGCGCTGAGCTGCTGACCGGCGCACAGGGTGGTGAAGTTGGCGATGCGTACCGACAGGGCGGACAGGCCTTCCTGGTGGGCAAAGTAGGCGGCGATGCCTTCGCCGAACGCCTTGCTGACGCCATACAGATTCTTTGGTCGTGGTGCATCGTCCGGCCGTACCTGATAATCCAGCGGATAGCCTTCTACCGCCTGGGCGCTGCTGGCAAATACCACGCGCCGACAGCCGGCATCCTTGGCGGCGCGGAAGATATTAAAGGTGCCGAGAATGTTGTTGTCTTTCAACGAGTCGCAAAAATTCGCGTCCGGTGACGGATCTGCCGCCAGATGCAGCACGGTATCGATGCCGGCGCAGGCGGCGCGGCAGGCTTGCAGATCGGTGATGTCAAAGGCCAGCACCTGGTCGTTGGCACCGATATCGTGCAATAGGCCGATGTCCCGCTCCGCCAGCCGCAGTGGATAACGGCCTGCCATTGCCGTCCGGTATGCTGTAGCAACGCGGCCACCCGCGCCGGTGATCAAAATCCTGCCCATCTCAGAACGCAATGCCATGGCGCTTCAATCCTAAACAAGTTACGCAGAGGCCCAGTATTAGCCCGCTGCATTATCCTTGTCCAGTTAATATTAATTTCTCTGATGTTTTAGCGCGAAATTGGGCAGCTCTGCGCTACGCTGTCGGACAACAGCGTCATCACCGCCCGAATGGCTGGCGCGCGTGCCAGATCGGGGTAGGTCACCAGCCACAGTTCGCGCGTTGGCGCGGGTATGGCGGTGGGCAGTTTTATCAATAGTGGGTCGTCATCGGCAACGAACGTCGGCAAAGCGGTAGCACCCAGCCCCGAACGTGCCGCTTCGATCAGGGAAAACAGATCGCTGGCCTGAAACACCACCGGCCGATCGTTCACTAACTGCTGCAACCACTGCTGATGCGGCTGTTGCCGGTAGCGGGCGTCATAGGTGAGAAAACGGTGCGCCGCCTCGGGTAAGCTGGCGTAGTCAGGGGCGGCGTAAAGCGCATAGCGCATGATGCCGATGCGTTGGGTCAGCAGATCCGGCTGCTGTGGCCGAACCATGCGCACGGCAATATCGGCCGCCCCGCGATCCAGCTCGGCAAGGTGGGCCTCACCGGATAGCGCCAGCGTAATATGCGGATAAACCTGCTGAAATTCGGCCATGCGTGGCGCGATCGCCCGGGCGGCCACCGACGGTGGCGCGCTGACGCGCACCGTCGCCTGCCGGGTTTCCGCCGTGGCACGCACGTAGCGTTCGATGGCCTGCGTCTGTTGTTCGACCTCCGCCGCCAGGCCGGCAATCACCCGACCATGCTGGGTCAGCGGCGTACTGCGCGGCAGGCGGGTAATCAGCGGCAGGGCGAGGGATTTTTCCAGCGCCGCCACCCGACGCCCGACGGTGGCATGATCGCAGCCCAGTTCACGCGCCGCGGCGCTCAATGAACCGCTACGGGCCAGTACCACAAAATGTTTTAAATCCTGCCAATCGATCATCAGTGAATTCCTGCACAATACCGTTGCGGTTTTGTGGAATATTCACACACAAAGGAGTGTGGTTCAATGCCATTGTTCAGTCATTAAAGTGAATTGTTCAATTAGGATATCTTATGAATTTACGCTTGCAGGGGTGCACCGTGTTAATCACCGGCGCCAGCGCTGGCATCGGTGCCGGCATGGTACGGGTGTTTGCCTCGCAGGGTGCAAAGGTGATCGCCACCGCACGGCGTACCGAGAGGCTATTGGCGCTGGCCGACCAGGTTGAAAGGCAGGGCGCTGAACGGCCGTCGGTGATAAGCGCCGATCTCACCGACGCTGCGCAGTTGTCCGCTCTGGCGGCGCAGGTTGGCCACTGCGATATTCTGATCAACGCGATGGGCGGGGCCAGACCGACCGCGCTTGACGCCAGCGATGCCGTCTGGGAAGAAGCCTTTGCCTTGAACTTCACCCCTGCCCGGCGATTGACCCAGGCGTTGTTGCCGGGGATGCAGGCGCAGGGCTGGGGGCGCATCATCAATCTCAGTGGCTCGATGGAACCCCGTAACCTGAATGCCGCCAGCGCGGCCAAGGGCGCAATCCACCTGTGGGCCAAAGGGTTGGCAAGCGACGTGGCGGCGCAGGGCATTACCGTCAATACCTTGCAGCCGGGGCGGATCAACAGTGAGCAGATCTGCGAAACGCTGTATCCGACCGAGGCAGCGCGGCAAGCCTATAGCAAGCAACACATTCCGATGGGCTACTTTGGTGAACCCGAAGACGTCGCCTGGTTAGCGGCGTTCCTGTGCTCGCCACAGGCCCATTACATTACCGGCACGGTGATCCCGGTGGACGGCGGCATGCACTATTTCGCCCATTAACCGGCGTTTTGCATAGCGGATCACATTTTTGCGCTTTGCCGCCACAAACGCTTGTCGCGGCAAAAACACGGTGTTAACGTCATTTTTCAGCCGCGTTAGGGTTGTTACTGCTTCGGCAGGCAAAACCTAAATCTCGTGCTTCTGTTGCCCTTTGAATGGGCGCAGAGGCGACGAGGTTTAGGTTTTTTTTTGCGCCGAATTCCGCCGCCGTGTTTGGCCAACAGCGTATTGGCGGCCGGGTGATATCAGAAATCAAGGAATAACCTTATGAAATATCAACAGTTAGCCAGTGAGATTTTGGCCGGTGTCGGTGGCCGCGACAATGTGAAAAGCCTGGAACACTGTGCGACACGGTTGCGCTTCAAACTGCACCAACGCGACAAGGCGGACGCGGCGACGCTGAAGAACAATAGCGGGGTGATCATGGTGGTGGAGAGCGGCGGCCAGTTTCAGGTGGTGATCGGCAATCACGTCAGCGAGGTTTACGCCGCACTGGAGCAGGCTGCGGGCCTCGATGGCGACGCCACAGCGGCATCGAAGGAGAAAAAGGACGGTCTGTTCAGCCGCTTTATCGACGTGGTGTCCGGCATTTTTACCCCGTTAATCGGCGTCATGGCGGCGTCTGGCATCCTCAAAGGCTTATTGGCACTGACGCTGACCGTCGGCTGGTTACAGGCCGACGGCGGCAGCTATCGCCTGCTGTTTGCCGCCAGCGACGCGCTGTTTTACTTCTTCCCGATCATGCTGGGGTATACCGCCGGTAAAAAATTTGGCGGTAATCCGTTCATCACCATGGCGATTGGTGGAGCCTTGACTCACCCGTTGATGCTCGCCGCGTTTGAGGGCAGCCAGTTGCCTGGTGCTGCCCGGGAATATTTCTTTGGCGTGCCGATTACCTTTATCAACTACAGCTCGTCGGTGATCCCGATCATTTTTGCCGCCTGGGTATCGTGCAAGCTGGAGCCGTGGTTCAACCGGCTGGTGTTCAGTTCGCTGCGCAATTTCACCACGCCGATGCTCTGTCTGGCGATCGTCGTGCCGCTGACGTTTCTGCTGATCGGGCCGGTAGCGACCGGGCTCAGCCACCTGCTGGCCAATGGTTATCAAAGCCTGTACGCGGTTAACCCGCTGGTGGCCGGTGCATTGATGGGGGCGCTGTGGCAGGTGTGCGTGATCTTTGGTCTGCATTGGGGATTGGTGCCGTTGATGATCAACAACCTGAGCGTGCTGGGCCGCGATACGCTGGCTCCGTTGCTGCTACCGGCGGTGATGGGGCAAACCGGCGCAGCGCTTGGCGTGATGCTGCGCACTCGTGACGCCAGGCTGCGGGTGCTGGCAGGATCGGCGGTCAGCGCCGGTATTTTCGGCATCACCGAACCGGCAGTGTATGGCGTTAACCTGCCGAACCGACGCCCGTTCATTTTTGGCTGCGTCGGCGGCGCGATCGGTGGTGCGGTGGTGGGTTATTTCCATACCGCGACCTATTCGTTCGGACTGGTGAGCGTTTTTACCTTTGCGCAAATCATCCCGAGCGGCGGCCTGGATGCGACGGTGTGGGGGGCAATCATCGGTTCGCTGCTGTCGTTCATGATTGCCGCTACCGCCAGTTACCTGTTTGGCGTGCCGACACCACCACCGGCCACCGCCGATGCACCGCTCCATCCCGCGCCGCTGCAGCGTAAGCAGACCGTTGCCAGCCCGCTGGCCGGTGATGTGCTGCCGTTCGAGCAGGTCAATGATGCCACTTTCGCCAGCGGCTTATTGGGTAAAGGTGTGGCTATCGTGCCGCATTGCGGGCGGGTGGTGGCTCCGGTTGACGGGCGGGTAGCCTCGCTGTTTCGCACCGGACACGCTATCGGTATCGCCTCGGACGACGGTATCGAGGTGCTGATCCACGTCGGTATCGATACGGTGAAACTCGATGGGCAGCATTTTAGCGTACGGGTGAAGCAGGGAGATCGCGTCAGGCAGGGCGAGTTGCTAATTGAATTTGACCAGGTGGCGATCCACGCCGCCGGCTATGACACCACCACGCCAATCATCATCAGCAACAGCGATGACTACGTTGACGTGCTGGCCACTGACGCCGCTGCGGTGCCGGAACAGGCACCGTTGCTGACGTTATTACGTTAACAGGAGAATGCAATGACCAGTAAATTCCCTCAGCACTTTCTGTGGGGCGGCGCGGTGGCCGCCAATCAGGTAGAAGGCGCCTATCAGGCGCAGGGCAAAGGGTTGTCGACCTCCGACGCCCAACCGCAGGGCATTTTTGGCGGGATTACGCCGCGCGTTGCCGGCGACAGCGGTATTAAAGACGTGGCGATCGATTTTTATCACCGCTACCCGGAAGACATCGCGCTGTTTGCCGAAATGGGCTTTACCTGCCTGCGTACCTCCATCGCCTGGACGCGCATTTTTCCGCAAGGGGATGAAGATACGCCGAACGAAGAAGGGCTGGCGTTTTACCAGCGGCTGTTTGACGAGATGGCGAAATATGGCATTCAGCCGCTGATTACGCTGTCGCATTACGAAATGCCGTATGGCCTGACGCAAAAATACGGCGGCTGGGGTAGCCGCCAGACCATAGGTTTCTTTGAACGCTATGCGCGCACGGTGTTTGAACGCTATAAACACCAGGTCAAGCACTGGCTGACGTTCAACGAAATCAACATGTCGTTGCACGCGCCGTTCACCGGCGTCGGGTTGCCGGAGGACAGCAGTAAAAGCGAGATTTACCAGGCAATCCACCATCAGCTGGTGGCCAGCGCCAAGGCGGTCAAGGCCTGCCATGACATCATACCTGACGGCAAAATCGGCAATATGCTGCTTGGCGGTATCGTCTATCCCCTGAGCTGCCGGCCAGAGGACGTGCTGGCAACCCAGCGTCAAAACCGGGATTGGCTGTTCTTTGGCGATGTGCAGGCACGCGGCTATTATCCGGCCTACATGCAGCGCTATTTCCGTGAAAACGGCGTCCAGCTGGAGATCACTGATGACGATCGCCAGGCGCTGCGTGAAACCGTCGATTTCATTTCTTTCAGCTATTACATGAGCGGTTGCAGCACCGCCGACCAGGCGCACAACCACAGCGCCCGCGCCAATATTCTCAAGATGGTGCCGAACCCGCATCTGGCCAGTTCGCAATGGGGTTGGCAGATCGATCCGCTTGGGCTGCGTTATTTGCTCAATGAGCTGTATGACCGCTATCAGAAACCGCTGTTTATCGTTGAAAACGGTCTGGGCGCCAAAGACCAGGTCGAAGCCGATGGCAGCATCAACGATGATTATCGCATCCGTTATCTCAACGATCATCTGGTGCAGGTCGGCGAAGCCATTGACGATGGCGTCGAGGTGATGGGCTATACCAGCTGGGGGCCGATCGATCTGGTCAGCGCGTCAACCGCCGAAATGTCCAAACGCTACGGTTTTATCTATGTCGATCGTGACGATAGCGGGGCAGGCAGTCTGGTGCGTCGCCGCAAAAAGAGTTTTTACTGGTATCGGGATGTCATCCGCAGCAACGGTGCCAGTCTGACGTCTGGCGGCTAAACGCTCAGCCCCTTTCGGCGTGTTCGCTGTCCAGATAACGCTGACGCGCATGTTCAAACCAGCTGTCGGGCACGTTGTGCGGTGGCAGTCGCAGCATCGCCAGCCCGTGTTCGACAATATGGCTGGCCTGCCGCCACAGCGTGGCATCGCCTTCGGTGAGGACGTCGAGCAGCCGCTGTTTTTCGATCAGGTAGGTGCGGGCGAAATGGCTGTCATAGGTCAGCAGCGAACGGGTATTGTCGATCAAATCCGCCAGTTTGATGGTTTTTGCCGGCGGCGACGCGTTGGCGCTGTGGCGGCGATCGCGATTCTTGCGCTCAAAGCGGTTACCACTGCCGGCTTCGCTGACGTTGGTCAGCATGCCAACCAGTTCCGCTACCGGTTGGCCAAAATGGCTTTCGATGTCCGCCAGCGTGGTGGGGGTGTCTTCTACCGTGTCGTGCAGCCAGGCTGCCGCCAGCATTTCGTCGGTGTGCGGCACGCTGCGAACGATTTCCACCACCGCCTGCGGGTGGACGATATACGGGGCGTTAGTGTATTTACGCCGTTGATCGATGGCCGCATGCGCCTTGGTGGCATAGCGGCGCGCGCGTTCTACCAGTGTGCTCGACATATCCTTTCCTCCTCTAGCGCCGTGCGCTGCGGTTCCATGATTAAAAAATAGCACAGTGGCAAAAAAATAGCTTGCGATTACATAGTGCACTATCTATAGTCGAACCATGAAAGATAATCACTACGACCCACTCAAGGCGAAAAACATGCTGCTGGATCAGCAGATGTGTTTTGCCCTGTACTCCGCCAATTTGGCGTTGCACAAGGTTTATCGCAAGCTGTTGAACCCGCTCGATCTCACCTATCCGCAATATCTGGTGATGCTGGTGCTGTGGGAGCGGGATGAAATCACGGTGTCGGATATCGGCGAACGCCTGTTTCTCGATTCCGCCACCCTGACGCCGCTGTTGAAGCGGTTGGAGGCCGCCGGCCTGTTGCTACGCTATCGTGCGGTTAACGACGAACGGCAGGTGATCATCGCGCTGACTGACGCCGGGCGCGCGCTGCGCGAAAAGGCCCATGCGGTACCGGAAGCGGTGATGTGTGCCACCGACTGCAGTCTGGACGAAGTGAGCAGCATCAAGCAGCAGTTGGAAAAGCTGCGCAACAGGTTAATCAACCAGCTTTGAGCTAACCGCCGGTGTAGAACGCACGATGGTCAATCGTCGTCTACACTGAAATAGGCTCTGGATATATATAGCGCGCGATTTAATCGTGACAAATTTAATGACCGGCGCGGGCTTTTTCCCGTCGACGGTAACCACCCACTCGAAAGAAGGAATCAAGCATGTCTATTGAAAAAGTCGTTTACCGCGCTCATGCAAAAGCCACCGGTGGCCGTGACGGTCGTGCGACGTCATCTGACGGCGTGTTGGATGTCAAACTCGGCGTACCGAAGGAAATGGGCGGCGCCGGCGGCGAGGTCACCAACCCGGAACAGCTGTTTGCCGCAGGTTATTCTGCGTGCTTCCTGGGTGCGTTGAAGTTTGTTGCGTCCAAGGAACACGTTAAAATCCCGGCCGAGGCGTCTATCGAAGGCACCGTCGGCATTGGCGAAATCCCCAACGGCTTCGGTATTGAAGTGCAGTTGGATATCAGCCTGCCGGGCGTTGAGCGCAGCGTAGCGGAAGATCTGGTGAAGAAAGCGCACGTGGTGTGCCCGTACTCCAACGCCACCCGTGGCAATATCGACGTCACGCTGAACGTAAAATAAACCGCTCGCCCAAGCTCATCGGGAGGGGAAACCCTCCCTTTTTCTCTCGCCTGCTCGGCAATCGTCATCACAGAAAGCGGCAAAAAATGCCGATTTTTTGAGAAATCTCTTGATTCTTGCCCCAAAAATAGCGCTTATTGCCGATCGGCTGAACCTGCCGCCGCATCGAGTGTCTGACTGTTTCAGAACTGTTAAAAAGTCCCCGGAGCCACCGCGTTACATGAACAAAGTTAAATCGCTATCACAGCAGAATTTATCGTTATTGTTAGCGATCTATATCGGCATATTTTTGAACCTGTCCGTTTTCTATCGTCGTTTTGATTCATTTACGCACGGCATTCAGGGGATCAAGGTTATTTCGGCGGTAACGGAAGTTATCGCCATCGTTCTTTTCACCTTCTTTATCATGCGGCTGGTGTCGCTTGGCGGCCGGCTGTTTTACCGCATCGTCGCCTCACTGCTGGTGCTGATATCGGTCGCCGCCAGTTACTACATGACTTTCTTCAACGTGGTGATTGGCTACGGCATTATCGTCTCGGTGATGACCACCGACATCGATTTGTCGAAAGAAGTGATCGGCATGCATTTCGTGCTGTGGATGATCGTGGTCAGCGCGTTGCCGCTGCTGCTGATCTGGAAAAACACGCTGCGCTATACGCTGATTGAACAGCTGAAAACCCCAGGCCATCGCCTGAAGCCGCTGCTGGTGCTGTTGGCGGTGGTGGCGCTGGTGTGGTTGCCGTTGCGCACGCTGGACAAAGAGCAGAGCGCACAGGAAAAGATCACCAATATCGACCTGCCGAGCTACGGCGGGGTGGTGGCACACTCCTACCTGCCGTCCAACTGGATTTCGGCGCTGGGGCTGTTTGCCTACACCCGCTATGATGAAAGCCAGGACGCCGCCAACATGTTCGATCCGGCCAAGCACTTCACCTATGTGGCGCCGCCGGGCATCGACGACACCTACGTGGTGTTTATCATTGGCGAAACCACCCGCTGGGATCATATGGGTATGCTGGGCTACGATCGTGATACCACGCCGAAGCTGTCCAAAGAGAAGAACCTGGTGGCGTTCCGCGGCGAATCCTGCGATACCTCGACCAAACTCTCCCTGCGTTGCATGTTCGTGCGTGAAGGCGGTGCCGCCGACAACCCGCAGCGCACCTTGAAAGAGCAGAACATTTTTGCGGTGTTGAAGGAGCTTGGCTTCACTTCCGAGCTGTTTGCCATGCAGAGCGAGGTGTGGTTCTACAACAACACCGACGTCAATAACTACTCTTTCCGTGAAATGATCGCCTCCGAGAAGCGTAACGACGGTAAGTCGGTTGATGACATGCTGTTGGTGAACGAGATGAAGGAGTCATTGAAGCGCTACCCGCAAGGCAAGCACCTGGTGATTCTGCATACCAAAGGCTCGCATTATCTGTATTCACAGCGCTATCCGCGCGAATACGCCCGCTACCAGCCTGAATGCATGGGGGTAGATGATTTCTGTTCGAAAGATCAGCTGATCAACGCTTACGACAACACCGTGCTGTATACCGACACCTTTATTGATAAGGTGATCGATCAGGTACGTGATAAGAAGGCGATTGTGTTCTACGCGGCCGACCACGGCGAGTCGATCGGTGAGAACTCGCACCTGCACGGCACCCCGCGAGAAATGGCGCCGCCGGAGCAGTTCCGCGTACCGATGATCGTGTGGGCCTCCGACAAGTATCTGGAGGATGCGAACCACCGCAGCGCGTTTGAACAGTTGCAGGCGCAGCAGCGGATTGGCAAGACCCATCGCCACGTAGAGCTGTTCGATACCATTCTCGGCTGTCTGGGCTACAGCTCGCCGGATGGTGGCATCGTTGCCAAGAACAACTGGTGTCATAACCCGAATGCGGCTGCGGAATCGGCCAAGGCGTCGCCAGTGCCGTCGGCACCGGCACCTGCGGCGGTAGCCAAGCCGTAATCTTCCCGGCCGGGCGCTGATGCGCCCGGTTTTGCCGTTGGCATTACGCTGACTGGCGGTGGCTTTTTCGCTAATACGGCGCTTTTATCACCACTTGGCGTAGGGGAATAAAAAAGTGATTGACGCTCTGGTACGCCAGCAGTAAGATGCGCCCCGCATCGGCGAGTAGCGCAGCTTGGTAGCGCAACTGGTTTGGGACCAGTGGGTCGGAGGTTCGAATCCTCTCTCGCCGACCATTTTCAAAGAAACCCGCTTTTAAGCGGGTTTTTTTACGCCCGGATTTTATAAGAGGATGAAGACAAAACTGTCGGGAACAGTTTTGAACAACGCCTCGGCGTTGGCCCGTAGGGCAAGCATCGCAGATGCGCGTAATCCTCTCTCGCCGACCACTTTCAAAGAAACCTGCTTTTAAGCGGGTTTTTTTACGCCCGTTATTCAGGCTGTTTTGCCGGCCACGACCCCTATCCACACCGCGGCGCAATAATCGGTAGTCAAACGTTGCCGAGAGATATCATTTTGCTCTCGGCTTTTTAATAGTTAAAAGTTTTTTTACGTAGCATAGATTGTTACAGGCACTGGCGCATTAAACGCACTTCGGACTCACTCTTTCGAGTAAGGGGTCAGCATTTCGTCCTGTCTTTAACCGCGATCACAAAAATAACCGTTCAGATATTCATCATTCAGCAACAAACTTTTTTAGTTTTTTATCGGAGTATAACTCCGGTCAATACTCACACGGCAGTGTATTGAACCAAACTCAACGGCATAGCATAAGTTTTCATGCTGCATCTGTTAAAAAAAGGTTTTTTTTATGTTTGTTTGCTGTTTCTCACAGACTGCGTAAAACCCCACTGCTTATATTGACGCCACCCAAAACAGTTGGCAATTTGTTAACCTCATGGGTAGAGCGAGAGCTGTTTGAGTGACTTCCACGCGCTCAAACTCCCACACAAGGATGCGTTCCATCCGGTTCTTCGCGCTCAACTCTTCTGCCTTCGGGCAACTGCCGCACAGACCACGCAATAAAAAATACAGGGCTGGCGGGAATAACCCAATAGACGTCACGCTGCAGGAAGGCGGCAACCCAGCGACTCCCCGCTACTTACCTCGGTAAGCGACCGCGGCGGGCAAGGGTAGCCAACGCGCCAGCGCGGTGACAGCTAAAGGGTTTACACACACATCACACTAACGGAGCACTAATGATGACAAGTTCCTTGGGAAAATCGGGGATTCTGAAATTCGGCATTGGGCTGGTTGCGTTGACCGTTGCGGCCAGCGTACAGGCAAAAACGCTGGTTTACTGTTCTGAAGGCTCGCCGGAAGGCTTTAACCCGCAGTTGTTCACCTCCGGCACCACTTATGACGCCAGTTCGGTACCTATCTATAACCGTCTGGTCGAATTCAAGATCGGCACCACCGAATTGCAGCCGGGCCTGGCGGAGAAATGGGACGTCAGCGAAGATGGCAAAGTCTATACCTTCCACCTGCGCAAGGGCGTGAAGTGGCAAAACACCAAAGACTTCAAACCTACCCGTGATTTCAACGCCGACGACGTGGTCTACTCCTTCGAACGACAGCTGGATCCGAAGCACCCCTACCACAAGGTGTCCGGCGGCAGCTATGAGTACTTCCAGGGCATGGGCATGCAGGATCTGATCGCCAAGATCGAAAAAGTGGACGACAACACCGTTCGCTTCACCCTGACCCGTCCAGAAGCGCCGTTCCTGGCCGACCTGGGTATGGACTTCGCCTCGATCCTGTCTGCGGAATATGCCGACAACATGATGAAGGCCGGCACGCCGGAAAAAGTGGACCTGAATCCGGTCGGTACCGGCCCGTTCCAGCTGTTGCAATACCAGAAAGACTCCAAAATTCTCTACAAGGCGTTTGACGGTTTCTGGGGCACCAAGCCGCAAATCGATCGTCTGGTGTTCTCCATCACCCCAGATGCCTCTGTGCGTTATGCCAAACTGCAAAAGAACGAGTGTCAGGTCATGCCGTACCCGAACCCGGCTGACATCGCGCGTATGAAGCAGGACAAAAACATCAATCTGATGGAACAACC
This sequence comes from Serratia sp. Sp408, assembly GCF_057180665.1. Lineage (NCBI taxonomy): Bacteria > Pseudomonadati > Pseudomonadota > Gammaproteobacteria > Enterobacterales > Yersiniaceae > Serratia > Serratia sp. Sp408. The sequence goes on along the minus strand of NZ_JBXUFT010000003.1, from coordinate 168,873 downwards.
GGGGCTGAACGTCGGCTATGTGTCGTTCAACGTCGAGAAAAAACCGCTGGATAACGTGAAGGTGCGTCAGGCGCTGACCATGGCGGTAAACAAGCAGGCGATCATTGAAGCGGTGTACCAGGGGGCGGGCCAGGCGGCCAAAAATCTGATCCCACCAACCATGTGGGGCTATAACGATGCGGTGCAAGACTACGCGTACGATCCAGCCAAAGCCAAGGAACTGCTGAAGGAAGCGGGCCTGCCGGACGGTTTCTCCATCGACCTGTGGGCGATGCCGGTACAGCGTCCGTACAACCCGAATGCCCGCCGCATGGCCGAGATGATTCAGTCGGACTGGGCGAAGATCGGCGTGAAAGCCAAAATTGTTTCCTATGAGTGGGGTGAATACCTCAAGCGCGCCAAAGACGGTGAGCACCAGACGGTGATGATGGGCTGGACCGGCGATAACGGGGATCCGGACAACTTCTTCGCTACGCTGTTCAGCTGTGCGGCGGCCAAAGACGGCTCCAACTACTCTCGCTGGTGCGACAAGTCGTTTGAAGCGCTGATCCAGCCGGCACGCGCCGAATCCGACCACAACAAACGTATCGAGCTGTACAAGCAGGCGCAGGTGGTGATGCACGATCAGGCGCCAGCGCTGATTGTCGCCCACTCGACCGTTTATGAGCCTGTGCGTAAAGAAGTTAAAGGTTACGTTGTGGATCCGCTGGGTAAACATCACTTTGAGAACGTTTCAGTCGATTGATCATCGACCCGCTAGCCGGGCCGACATCGACGCCGGGGTTTGTGCCCCGGCGGAAACATCAGAAGTATGTGAGCTTTAATAAGCCTGGCGGCCCACGAGCCGCCGGGCAACTATACAGAGAGTTCGGGATATGTTGCAGTTCATACTCCGGCGTTTGGGGTTAGTTATCCCAACGTTTATCGGCATTACCTTGCTGACTTTTGCATTCGTCCATATGATCCCCGGCGACCCGGTGACCATCATGGCCGGGGAACGCGGGATATCCGCAGAGCGCCATGCGCAGATCATGGCCGAGATGGGGCTGGACAAGCCGCTCTATCAACAATACTTCACTTACGTCACCAACGTGCTGCATGGCGATCTGGGGACGTCACTCAAGAGCCGTATTTCCGTTTGGGACGAGTTCGTACCGCGCTTCAAGGCGACGCTGGAGCTGGGCATCTGCGCGATGATTTTCGCGGTGATTGTCGGCATACCGGTCGGCGTGCTGGCGGCGGTGCGTCGGGGTTCTATCTTCGATCACACGGCGGTGGGCATCTCACTGACTGGCTATTCGATGCCGATTTTCTGGTGGGGCATGATGCTGATCATGCTGGTGTCGGTGCAGCTCAACCTGACGCCGGTGTCGGGGCGCATCAGCGACACGGTGTTTCTTGATGACACCTTGCCGCTGACCGGTTTTATGCTGATCGACACCCTGTTCTGGGGTGAACCGGGCGACTTCCTTGACGCGGTGATGCACATGATTCTGCCAGCTATCGTGCTGGGTACCATCCCGCTGGCGGTGATCGTGCGTATGACCCGTTCCTCGATGCTGGAAGTGCTGGGCGAGGATTACATCCGTACCGCGCGCGCCAAGGGCGTGAGCCGCATGCGGGTGATTGTGGTGCATGCGCTGCGTAATGCGCTGCTGCCGGTGGTGACGGTGATCGGCCTGCAGGTCGGTACCATGCTGGCGGGGGCGATCCTGACCGAAACCATCTTCTCCTGGCCGGGGCTGGGGCGTTGGCTGATGGATGCGCTGCAACGCCGCGACTATCCGGTAGTGCAAGGGGGCGTGCTGTTGGTCGCCTGTATGATCATTCTGGTTAACCTGCTGGTAGACGTGCTCTACGGCGTGGTCAACCCACGTATTCGTCACAAGAAATAAGGGGCGCCGCGATGACTCAAGTGACCGAGCCGGTGGTAACCGGCGCGCCGAAGCCAATGACTCCCTTGCAGGAGTTTTGGCACTATTTCAAGCGCAATAAAGGGGCCGTTGTCGGCCTGGTATACATCATTCTGATGTTCGTCATCGCCATCGGCGCGGGCTTCCTGGCGCCGCATGCCCCGGCGGAGCAGTTCCGCGACGCATTGCTCAAACCGCCGGTCTGGCAGGACGGCGGCAGTTGGCAATACATTCTCGGCACCGACGACGTGGGGCGCGACGTGCTGTCGCGTCTGATGTACGGCGCCCGGCTGTCGCTGCTGGTCGGCTGTCTGGTGGTGGTGCTGTCGCTGATCATGGGGGTGATTTTCGGCCTGCTGGCCGGCTACTTCGGCGGCGTGGTGGATGCGATTATCATGCGCGTCGTCGACATCATGCTGGCGTTGCCAAGCCTGCTGTTGGCGCTGGTGCTGGTGGCGGTATTTGGTCCGTCGATAGTCAATGCCTCACTGGCGCTGACCTTCGTTGCCCTGCCGCACTATGTGCGCCTGACGCGCGCGGCGGTGCTGGTGGAAGTCAACCGTGACTATGTTACCGCTTCCCGCGTGGCGGGGGCCGGCGCGCTGCGCCAGATGTTCGTCAATATTTTGCCGAACTGTCTGGCTCCGCTGATCGTGCAGGCTTCTCTGGGTTTTTCCAACGCAATTCTCGATATGGCCGCTCTCGGCTTCCTCGGCATGGGTGCTCAGCCGCCAACGCCAGAATGGGGCACTATGCTCTCCGACGTGCTGCAGTTCGCGCAAAGCGCCTGGTGGGTCGTGACCTTCCCCGGCGTGGCGATTCTGCTGACGGTACTGGCGTTTAACCTGATGGGGGATGGCCTGCGTGATGCCCTCGACCCCAAACTCAAGCAGTAACCGAGGACCCGAACATGGCGTTATTGAATGTAGACAAGCTTTCGGTGCACTTCGGTGACGAAGGCACGCCGTTTCGCGCGGTAGACCGAATCAGTTACAGCGTGGAACAGGGGCAGGTAGTCGGCATCGTCGGCGAATCCGGCTCCGGAAAATCGGTCAGTTCGCTGGCCATCATGGGCTTGATCGACTATCCCGGCAAAGTGATGGCCGACAAGCTGGAATTCAATGGGCAGGACCTGCGCAAGATCTCCGAAAAAGAGCGCCGCCAACTGGTGGGCTCCGAAGTGGCGATGATTTTCCAGGATCCGATGACCAGCCTGAACCCGTGCTACACCGTCGGCTTCCAAATTATGGAGGCGCTGAAGGTGCATCAGGGCGGCAACCGCCGTACCCGTCGCCAACGCGCCATCGACTTGCTGAATCAGGTAGGTATTCCCGATCCGGCTTCGCGGTTGGACGTGTATCCGCACCAGCTTTCCGGCGGTATGAGCCAGCGCGTGATGATCGCCATGGCGATCGCCTGTCGGCCAAAACTGCTGATCGCCGATGAGCCGACCACCGCGCTCGACGTGACCATTCAGGCGCAGATCATCGAGCTGCTGCTTGAGCTGCAACAGCGTGAAAATATGGCGCTGCTGCTGATCACCCACGATCTGGCACTGGTGGCCGAGGCGGCGCATCACATCATCGTGATGTACGCCGGGCAGGTGGTGGAATCCGGCAAGGCGGCTGAAATCTTCCGTGCGCCACGCCATCCGTACACTCAGGCGCTGTTGCGTGCGCTGCCGGAGTTCGCGGCCGACAAGGCACGTCTGGCGTCGTTGCCGGGCGTGGTGCCGGGAAAATATGACCGGCCAAGCGGCTGTTTGCTCAATCCGCGTTGCCCGTATGCCAGCGAACGTTGTCGCCAGGAGGAGCCGGAACTGCGCAGCATTCCCGGACGTCAGGTTAAATGTCACACACCGCTGGATGATGCGGGGAGGCCGACCGTATGAGCCAGAATCAACCCTTGTTGCAGGCCATTGACCTGAAAAAACACTACCCGGTCAAGAAGGGGCTGTTCGCGCCGGAACGGCTGGTAAAAGCGCTGGATGGCGTTTCGTTTACGCTCGAACGCGGCAAAACGCTGGCGGTGGTGGGGGAGTCTGGCTGCGGGAAATCAACCCTGGGCCGACTGCTGACCATGATCGAAGTGCCGACCGGCGGCGAACTGTATTACCAAGGCCAGGATTTGCTGAAACCGGACGTGACTGCAGAAAAACTGCGCCGTCAGAAGATCCAGATCGTGTTCCAGAATCCTTACGGATCGCTCAACCCACGCAAGAAGGTTGGACAGATCCTCGAGGAGCCGTTGTTGATCAACACCACCTTGAGCAGCGCGGAACGGCGCGAAAAAGCCCTGGCGATGATGGCCAAGGTCGGCCTGAAGACCGAGCATTACGATCGCTATCCGCACATGTTTTCCGGCGGTCAGCGGCAGCGTATCGCCATCGCGCGTGGGCTGATGCTCAACCCCGACGTGGTGATTGCTGACGAACCGGTGTCGGCGCTGGACGTATCGGTGCGCGCGCAGGTGTTGAACCTGATGATGGATCTACAGCAGGAACTTGGCCTGTCATACGTGTTCATTTCGCACGATCTGTCGGTGGTGGAACACATTGCCGATGAAGTGATGGTGATGTACCTCGGCCGTTGCGTGGAGAAGGGCAGCAAAGATGCCATCTTCAACAACCCGCGTCATCCGTATACCCAGGCGCTGTTGTCCGCGACGCCGCGCCTGAACCCGGATATGCGGCGCGAGCGCATCAAGCTGACCGGCGAACTGCCAAGCCCGATGAACCCGCCGCCGGGCTGTGCGTTCAACGCCCGTTGCCGTCGTGCGTTCGGCACCTGTAGCCAGTTGCAGCCACAGCTGCGGCAGTACGGCGATCAAATGGTGGCCTGCTTTGCCGTCGATCAGGATGAACAGGAGCAGCAAAGCGCCTGACGTTTTGATTGATGGTGGTGGTAGCGTGATGCCGCTCGGTTAAGGCCGAGCGGCATTTTTTATCGGTATGATCCGGCGTCAGGCGATGGGAACCGCCCGTGGTGAGGGTTGGTCGACCGGTGGACATCGTCGTGTCGCGGGGCCCCATCGGCAAGCAGTGCAAGAAAATGAAGATCAAAGATGCAATGCGATGCGTTTGCCGTCCGGTAACGTTACGTCGAGAGACAGCTCTCCGCCAAGCGCTTTGACATAACGTTTCAATGTCGACAGTTTCGGGTCGTTGTCCACTTTTTCCATCTTCGCGACGGCGGGCTGTTTAATCCCCATGGCGTCAGCCAGTTGTTTCTGCGATATATTCAATTCTTCGCGTATTTTCGCCAAGGCAATTTCCTGACGAATCTCATCGGCCCGGGTCGCGATTCTCTCACGACTTTCAGCGGAGCGTTGCGCTAACAGGTGTTCCAAGGTTGCCATTATTCATTCTCCAGAGTTTGCAGATGGGCGGCATACTCGGCATCGGCCGTTTTTATCAACTGCTGATAGAAGCGTCGCCCCATGCCTTTTTTGTCAGCGGCACATAAAACGATCGCCTGCCTGTGGGGATCATAAGCAAAACATGCACGTATGGGATGGCCTGCCGTCTGTACCCGCAGTTCCTTCATATTCCCGTAGGCGGAGCCCTTCAGCGTATCAACCTGAGGACGTCCGAGATTGGGGGCCATCCTGCTGTAGTAGGGTCAACACGGCTAACATTTCTTCCTGCACGCGATCCGTTTGTCGGTAAAACCATTGATCAAACCGCGGCCGGGTAACGATTGTCCACATCCTTGTCCCTTATCGTCCATGGGTAATCGGTTAATAATATAACCTGTAGGTTATGGCATCAACATCAGTATCTCGGCGTTGTTCACACCCGGCGCCGCTGTGCAGTAAGGCACGCTCAATAGGTGTTGCGCTTCTGCCGGCGGTCGGCGGGGCGCTAACTGGCTGGACTGGCTAAGGGGAATGGATTAATAGATTCCCCCTCATGATGGCAGGCCTGCTCCGGGGCAGGAACGGCTGATGGCAGCGTTACGCAGTGATTGGGACAAGTACGGGCGACGCTGTGGCCGCCCGTGGTGAGGGATTATTGCGGGTAAGGTACCCAGTCACCGCCGTTCAGCCTGATATACGACTTGCCTTGATACTGCATCACGATGGCGTTGTCGTTTTCCGAAATAACCGCGGTTTGCGGCAGGCTCTGGGTCAGCGTTTGCCAATCGACGCTCGAAGCGGTAAACGCTTTGCCGTCCACCAGGCGAGATACCAGCTCCGAAATGGCCAGGTAGCTGCTTGGCGTCTTGATCTGCAGTGGACTGCCCTGGTGCGGCGCCGTCATGCCCACCAGCTTGATGCCGACCGGAATGTGGGTGATGCTCGGACTTGGGATATCGCGCAGGCCGGACATCTGCATTTTGTCACCTACCAGCGCCGCGCCGTGTTCCGGCACGATCACCACCATCACTTTACGTCCGGATTTCTCCAGTTCGTCGAGGAAGGTATTCAGCTGATCGAACAGTTTTTGCGCCCGTGGCGCGTATTCGGCAGTTTTCTTCGAGCCGACAAAGCGGTTGCCGTCATGCAGCGGGATGATGTTGAAGAAGGTGGCGCTGCGGCTGTCGCCGGCCTTGGTCTGCTGATCCAGCCAGCGGTTGAGCAGTTCCAGATCGTTGAAAATCGGCTCGCCGTCAAACGATGCCAGTTCATTGCTGACGCCGGCTTGCGACATCAGCGGTGCCTGCATGCCACCCTGTTCGCGCAGTTCTTTCAGATAATTGCCGAACACCCCGGAGTGGTCCATCATCAGCTGTTGTTTAAACCCGAGTTTTGAAAGATTCTCAAACAGATAGCATTGCTGATTCACCGGTTGGTACAGATCGCGATGCGACGGTTGGCCGCAGCTGGCGCGCAGCAGGCGTATTGAGGCCGGGCCGCTGTAGGCGGTGGCCGAATTGAAGTTGTCGAACATGATGTCCATCTTCGCCCACAGCGGATGGTTTTCCAGCTTGGAGGCTTCGATATCCGACCAGGCCAGCGAACAGATGTTGATCACCAGCAGATCGAACGGCTGGGCGTCGGCCGGCAGCGTGGCTGGGAAAGCGGTGGTGCGGCCTTTTTCACCATCGTAAAACTGATTCAGATAGGCGGTCAGGTTGGCGCTGGTCGGCGGGCCGCTGGCGGCAGGCAGGTTGCTGCCGGCTTCGGCGGTCGGTGCCGGTGCGGTGGCCGGATCGGGCGTGGCGGCGGTGGTGGTGGTCGGCAACAGCGAAATCGCCGGGCCGCCGATGGCCAGCAGGTTCAACCACACCATGGCCGCGACGGTAAATACCGTGACCCGCAGCCACTGTGCCAGGAACAGATAGGCCACCAGCATCACGAAGGCGGCACCGACCATCTGCCAGTTGATAAAGCGGTTCACCAGTTCAAGCAGATAGTCGGCGCTAAAGCCGGTTAACTGCGACCCCTGGCTGAGTATGCTGCTGATCCCCGGCAGCCAGGTATCATGATAAAACAGCCCCAGACCGATGGGGATTGCCAGCCAGTGCCGCCAGCGATGCAGGCGCATGGCCGGAATCGGCATCAGCAAAAAGGCCATAAACACCAGATTGGCCAGCGGATGGAAATTCAGATAGCCGAACCACAGCAGGCCGAATTTGGCCAAAAAGTAATAGTTCCAGCCACCGAGGCCACGCCAGTAGCGCCACAGAGCATTGTCGTTTTGCGTGTTGTTTTTATCGTTCATGATTGTTTTTTGCGCTTAATCTGGAAAGAGGAGCCGTCGCGCACCCACAGGCCGGCCGATTTCAAATAACGCGGTGAGAACAGTCGATTTTGCCAGCGTTGCCGCCAGTGCGGGTAGCGGCGATGTAGCGCGTAGCCCAGCGGAATGAAAAATAGCGCGCACAGCATTACCAACTGCACGATATCGGTCAGATTCAGCATGTCGGATCCTCCTGGCTGCCGTCAATCAGGTTACATGCCACCGGCTGGCGGCGCATCGCCGGGCTTTCAACGGCGGCAGCGGCGGTCGGCTTGGCGACCAGCGGCGTTTCCTGCCGTGCGGCTACGGCGCTGCCGTGAGCCAGGCGTTTGATTTCCGCCACGATATCAACGTCCATATGCCAAACCAGCTGGTTGCTGAAGGCTTCGCTCACCGGCAGACGACAAATATGCATCATTGCGGTATCCAGATCGTTGATGCGGCAGGTGGAAAGGAACAGGAACAGCCGCCCTTGTGCCACGGTCATCACGTCGCCGAAGCGCCGCATATGGCACAGCGTCATGGCCTGTTCGGCGCGCAGGCCCGGCGCTGGCCGCAGTGCCACCATCACGCCCTTGCCGTCTTCCGGCAGCAGCGTGTTGCCCATCAATGACAATACCGCCTGGCTGAAATCATCGGGCGGCAGATAGCCCTTTAACTGCAACGGCCGCAGACCGGCCAGCAAGGCGTCGATATCCGCCGGCACGTGGCGCGAATAGCGCTGGCCCTGAATGCCTTCCAGCATGGTCAGAAAACGCGACAGCGGCGCCACGTGCGGCACGATCAGATTGGCGCCGCAGGCCAGCAGCAGGCGCTCATCGCTGTAACGCAGGCTGGCGTTCATTTCGCGCACCACGATTTTCAGTCCGTTACCGCGGCTGCGGCGCAGGTTGTGGATCTGATGCGCCAGCGCGTCGATCTGATCGCTCTGGTATAACGAAAATATCAGCGTCGCCGACAGGGTCAGCATGCCGTGTTGCGCCAGCAATGCGTTGCTTTCCAGCAATTGCCAGTGGGTAGACAACGGCGGCGCACCTTCCAGAATGCTGTGCTCCGCCAGATAGAGGTGATCGTCATTGTGCGCGACGCTCGGCGACGGCTTACGGTTTTCATCTTCACCTTGCCAACCGTGCTCTGCGGGGTACAGCGTGATCAACTGATTGGCGTTGATGCCATTGGCGGTGCTCCACCAGTTAACCAGGTATTGCGCGCTGTCCTGCTGCCATTGCAGGTTGGCCAAACCGTCCAGCAACCGATGCTGGTTGCCGAGCTGGCCGCGCAATTTATTCACGCCGCTGCCGTGGCTGAGGATAACCAGGGTACACCCCTGGCGGCGTAGCCAACGGCCAAGGCTGGCTATCCAGTTGTGGATCTCCTCGCGGGTGAAGGTCTGCCACAGGCTGGCATGCGCCAGCAGGATCAACAACCGATTGTGCGGTTTCAACGTGCGCATCAGGTCGTCACTGAAATGCAGTAGCGCCGCCTTTTGCTCCGGCAGCGTATACAGCGGCAGTTTGTTTAATTTGGCAGAGGTCAGAGAATTCAATACTTTATCCGGCTTTTCGCCGCTGCAAATCAGCGCCGCCCGAGCGGATTCCGGCTGTGCGGAAATTATTTGCCGACACAGGAGCTCAGCGTCTGTTTGGCGATCGATATTAACCCAATAAAATCCCGGGGATTGCATGACAGAAAGTTCTTCCCAAATCTGTCGAATTCCTAATGAGAAAGCATGCGCCATAGGTGTTTTCTACTTTCGTTGAGAAGGCCGCGGGTCAATATCTGGAAACTAGAATTAACGAATAAACGATTGTAACATTGCATCCAATAATAACAAACAACCGGCATTGTGTAATAATATCCGTTAAGATTCATCTTATTGGCTATTTTTTTACATACTATTGCTATAGTTATATAACACTAGCCTATTTTCGAGGCGGCAGGATGAATAATCAACCAACGCGCTTAAATGCGGTTTTGGCCTCGCAGGCGCCGGACGATCTGGAAACGTTGCGTCATGTTTTCGCACTACCGCAATTACATTATATTGATATTTCCCGCCAGGAACGTTTGGCGCAAATGATGGCGCGTTGGCCGTTACTGGAAGAATTATCCCAGAAATCAGGGAGTCACTAATATATGCCGGTGATTGCGCTGCAAGGGATTCGAGGCGGAATTGGCGCGACGTCGATAACGGCGGCGCTGGCCTGGGCATTACAGCAATTAGGTGAAGCAACGCTGGCCATTGATGCGTCGCCGGATAATTTATTACGTCTGCATTTCAATACGCCCTTTGCATTGGCGCGAGGCTGGGCACGGGCAGAGCTGGACGGCACCGACTGGCGTCAGGGGGCGATGCGTTACTGCGAAAAGCTCGACTTTTTGCCCTTTGGCCAGTTAGACGCCACGGAACGTCAACAACAGAGCCAAAACCTCGCCATACCCTGGGCACAGCGGCTGGAACAATTGCAACACAGCGCACGGCATCGCTGGATCCTGCTGGACGTACCGGCGATTGACAATGCGCAGACGCGCCAGGCGCTGAGCGCCGCCGATCGGGTGTTTGTCCTGCTGACGCCCGACGCCAATTGCCACGCCCGTCTGCATCAGCAGGCGCTGCCGGCCAATGGCCATTTTCTGATTAACCATTACTCGTCTGTCAGCCAGCTGCAGCAGGATTTGCACCAGCTGTGGCTGCAAACGCTGAATGGCCTGCTGCCGATGGTCATTCACCGTGACGAGGCGCTGGCTGAAGCCATGGCGATGAAACAGCCGCTGGGTGAGTACCGCCCGGACAGTCTGGCCGCGGACGAAGTGCTGACGCTGGCGAACTGGTGTCTGCTCCACCTGCAGGATGCCGGGCAATGAGTCGGGTAATGAGCCTGCTGCTGATGCCGCCGGCCCATGTGGCGGTGCAGCGTCGCTATCGCACTTATCGCCGCAACGGTTCCTCGGTGTTGACGGCGTTCTTTACCACGCTGCTGGTGGCCTGTGGCTGGGTATTTTTGCGCTTTGAGTCGCCGGCCTGGCAGCGTATCCGCGCTGGCCGCAGTTACTGGTTCCCGCATATTTCCCCGCTGCGCCCGCGGTTGGCGGACGGCCTGCGCTATCTGGTGCAGGCGCTGTGGCTGCTGATGTTTCGCACCGGCCGCGTGCCGCGTGGCCGTTACGCCTTTGCCGGCTGGCGCAAGCTGCAGCTGCGCTACGTTAATTGGTTGCAGCGGCTACCGCATCGGCTGCAAGACGCCGACGTCGAGCAGCGTACCGTCACGCGTTTGGGCGGTATGAACCGCACCCTGCGCCGCGTGCTGTTTATTGGCAGCGGCATTGTGGCGGCGATCCTGGCGCTGTTATGCATTTCGCAACCGTTTGATCTGCCAGCGCAGTTTGTGTTTGTGCTGCTGCTGTGGGGCATTGCGATGGTGGTGCGCCGGGTGCCGGGTCGCCTGCCGGCGCTGATGTTGATCGTACTGTCGCTCACCGTCTCCTGTCGCTATCTGTGGTGGCGTTACACCGCGACCCTCAACTGGGACGACCCGCTCAGCCTGGTGTGCGGTCTGCTGCTGCTGGTGGCGGAAACCTATGCCTGGGTGGTGCTGGTGCTGGGCTATTTCCAGACCGTGTGGCCACTCAACCGCCAACCGGTGCCGTTGCCAGAAAACAGCGACAGCTGGCCCACCATCGATCTGATGGTGCCGACCTATAATGAAGATCTGGGCGTGGTGAAGCCGACCATTTATGCCGCACTGGGCGTCGACTGGCCGCAGGACAAGATTAATATCTATATTCTTGACGACGGCAACCGCCCCGAGTTTCGCGCTTTTGCCGACGAGGTAGGGGTGAAGTACATTGCGCGGCCGACCCACGAGCATGCCAAGGCCGGCAACATCAATAACGCGCTGAAGCAGGCCAGCGGCGAGTTTGTGGCGATATTCGACTGCGATCACGTGCCGACGCGTTCATTCTTGCAGCTCACCATGGGGTGGTTTTTTAAAGATAACAAGCTGGCGATGTTGCAAACGCCGCACCACTTTTTCTCGCCGGATCCGTTTGAACGCAACCTGGGGCGCTTCCGCCAGACCCCCAACGAAGGCACGCTGTTCTACGGGCTGGTGCAGGACGGCAACGACATGTGGGATGCCACCTTTTTCTGCGGTTCCTGCGCCATTCTGCGGCGCAGTGCGTTGGACGAAATCGGCGGCATCGCGGTGGAAACCGTGACCGAAGATGCCCACACCTCGCTGCGGCTGCACCGCCTTGGCTATACCTCGGCGTATATTCGCATTCCACAGGCGGCCGGATTGGCTACCGAAAGCCTGTCGGCGCATATCGGCCAGCGTATCCGCTGGGCGCGCGGCATGGTGCAGATTTTCCGGCTGGATAACCCGCTGTTTGGTAAAGGGCTGAAACTGGCGCAGCGGCTGTGTTATGCCAACGCCATGCTGCACTTTTTATCGGGCATTCCGCGGCTGATCTTCCTGACCGCGCCGCTGGCGTTTCTGCTGCTGCACGCATACATCATTTTCGCCCCGGCGTTGGCTATCGCGCTGTACGTTCTGCCGCACATGATCCACTCCAGCCTGACCAACTCGCGTATCCAGGGCAAATACCGCCATTCGTTCTGGAGTGAAATCTACGAAACGGTGCTGGCCTGGTATATCGCCCGGCCGACCACCGTGGCACTGTTCAACCCGCACAAGGGCAAGTTCAACGTCACCGCCAAAGGCGGGCTGGTGGAGGAAGAACACGTCGACTGGGTGATTACCCGGCCATACATGGTGCTGGTGCTGCTCAATCTGGCGGGCCTGTGCTTTGGCGTCTGGCGCATCATGCATGGCCCGACCGATGAAATCATGACGGTGATCGTCAGCCTGGTGTGGGTGCTGTACAACATGACCATCCTGGGCGGCGCGGTGGCGGTGGCGGTGGAAGCCAAGCAGGTACGCCAGTCGCACCGGGTCGAAATCGCCTTGCCAGCGGCGCTGGCACGCGCCGATGGGCATCTGTTCCCCTGCACGCTGCGCGATTATTCCGACGGCGGGGTCGGGGTTGAAATGCGCGTGGCGGATCAATGGCAAGAAGGCGATCGGGTGGCGCTGTTACTGAAGCGTGGTCAGCAGGAATACAGCTTCCCGTGCCAGGTGACCCGCGCCTTCGGCGCCAAGGTCGGCTTGCGAATGGTCGATATGACGACGCGACAACACATTGATTTTATACAGTGCACCTTTGCTCGTGCCGATACCTGGGCGCTATGGCAGGACGGTTTCCCAGAAGATAAGCCGATCGAAAGCCTGCGTGACGTGCTGGCACTGGGCTTTCGCGGTTATCTTCGCATGGTGGATTACGCGCCGCCGCTGGTGCGCAGCATATTGGTCGGGTTTACCACATTGATTGCCTGGGTGCTGTCTTTCATTCCGCATAGCGTGGGGCGGAACCCGGCATTAAGCCCAAAAGAGAGCGTGGTGTAGGCCGTGTTTCCACTGCCGCTCACCGTAGGGTGAACTGGCACTAACTTTGATGATGATACGATGACAAGAAAATTAACCTGGTTTACCGCGTTGGCCTTAGGCATCAGTACGTTGTCCCAGGCTGAATCCCCCCCGGCACCCACCACCGCCGTGCCGTCGGCGAGCGCCGATGCGCCATTGACCGTGCCGGTGAACCCTGCTGCACCGCAGGATCCCGATGCGCCGGTGCGCGATGTGCAGCTGTCGTTTGCGCAGATCGCGCCGCCGCCGGGCACCTTCACCCTGCGCGGCACGCGCCCGGACGGCCAGATTGAATTCGGCGTACGCAGTGACGAAGTGGTATCGCAGGCGACGCTCGATCTGTCTTTTACGCCGTCACCGTCATTGATCCCGGTAGAGTCACATCTCAAAGTGTATCTCAATGATGAACTGATGGGCGTCACCACTATCGCCAAAGAGCAGTTGGGCAAGCCCAATCATATCGAGATGGCGATCGATCCGCGCTATATCACCGATTTTAACCGCCTTAAGCTGGTGTTCGTCGGCCATTATCAAAACATTTGCGAAAACCCGGCCAGCAGCACGCTGTGGCTGGAGATCGGTAAATCCAGCGCGCTGAAGCTGCGTTATCAGACGCTGCCGCTGAAGAACGAACTGTCGCACTTCCCGGAACCGTTTTTCGACAACCGTGATAACCGTCCGCTGACGCTGCCGATGGTGTTTGCCGGCCAGCCGGACATCACCCAACAGCGTGCGGCGGGCATTCTGGCGTCGTGGTTCGGCAGCAAGGCCCAGTGGCGCGGCCAGTCATTCCCGGCAATGTTTGATACGTTGCCAGACCGGCACGCGGTGGTGTTCGCCACCAACCAACAGCGTCCGGCTTTCCTGCGCGACTACCCGGCGGTCAACGGCCCGACGGTGGAAATGATCGGCCACCCCGATAATCCCTACGTCAAACTGTTGCTGATTCAAGGGCGCGACGACAACGATCTGGTGACCGCGGTGAAAGGCATCGCGCAGGGCAATATCCTGTTCCGTGGCCAGAACGTCACGGTGGACAAGGTCGAGCAACTGGCACCGCGCCAGCCTTACGATGCGCCGAACTGGGTACGTACCGACCGGCCGATGACCTTCACCGAGCTGCAGCAGTACGCCGAACAGCTGCAAACCAGCGGTATCGAGCCCAGTCCGATTTCGCTGACCATGAACCTGCCGCCGGATCTGTTCCTGATCCGTAGCACCGGTATCGATATGCGGCTGAAATACCGTTATACGCCGCCGCGCATCCAGGATGGCTCGCGCCTTAACGTCAATTTGAACAATCAGTTCATTCAGGCCTATTCGCTGGTGCCGGAACATGAACAGGGCGCGCAGCTGTTGCGTCTGCCGTTGACCCAGGGGCTGATCGATTCCGACCGAAACGTCACCATTCCGGCGTTGCGCCTCGGTGCGGTCAATCAGCTGCGCTTTGACTTTGATTACACCACGCTGCTGGCCAGCGGGGCGGAAGGGCGCTGTGAAACCTATTCCTTCACGCAAAACCATGCGGTGATCGACGGCAGTTCAACCATCGATTTCTCTGGCTATCGTCACTTTATGGCGATGCCGGATCTGCGTGCGTTTGCCAATGCGGCCTTCCCGTTCAGCCGGCTGGCAGACCTGTCGCAAACGCTGGTGCTGGTCAACAAACAGCCGCAGCCGGCGCAGGTCAGCGCCTTGCTCGACGCGTTGGGCAATATTGGCGCGCAGACCGGCTATCCGGCGCTGGCGGTCAGCCTGAGCGATGACTGGGCGCAGGCCAAAGAGAAAGACGCCGACATTCTGATGATTGGCACCATTCCCCCTGAGCTGCGTGACGATAAAAAGGTCAGCCTGCTGGTCGACGCCACCGAAAGCTGGGTGAAACAGCCGCGACGCCAGCCGCCGCTGCCGAGCATGGAGGTGATGGCCGACGACAGCAAGCCGGACAGCAGAACCGCCATCGGTTCCGAGGGGGCGATGGCAGCGATCGTCGGGGTTCAGTCTCCGTTCAACGATCAGCGCAGCATAGTGGCGCTGCTGGCCGACAGCCCGCGCGGTTATCAATTGCTGGGCAACGCTCTGCTCGACAGCGGCAAGCGTGCCGCGATGTTTGGCTCGGTGTCGGTTATCCGTGAATCAGGGGTTAACAGCCTGCGCGTCGGTGATATTTATTACGTCGGCCACCTGCCGTGGTGGGAGCGGGTCTGGCATGCACTGTCGACGCATCCGGTGCTGCTGGCGGTGCTGGCGGTCATCGTGGTGGTGATTCTGGCGCTGATGCTGTGGCGTGGCCTGAAGGCCTTCAGCCGTCGTCGCCTGTCACCGGAAGATCGGGATTAACGCCATGCGACTGAGGGTAAGATGGACCTTGACCCTGCTGCTGCTGTGCGCGTTCAGCGCCACGGCGGCCTGCCCGTGGCCGGCATGGCAGCAGTACCGGCAGTTTTACATCAGCGAGGGGGGGCGGGTGATCGACCCCAGCAGCCCGAACCGTATTACCACCTCGGAGGGGCAAAGCTACGGGCTGTTTTTCGCGTTGGTTGCCAACGATCGGCCGACCTTCGATCGGCTGCTGAACTGGACCGAAAACAATCTGGCGAAGGGCGATCTCGGCGCCCACCTTCCCGCCTGGCTATGGGGGGAGGATGATAAGCAGCGCTGGCTGGTGCTGGATGACAATTCCGCCTCTGACGCCGATCTGTGGATCGCCTACAGTCTGCTGGAAGCGGGCCGGTTATGGCAAAGCCGGCGTTACCTCACGTTGGGCACCCTGCTATTGCAACGCATCGCGCGTGAAGAAGTGGCGGATATTCCCGGCCTGGGGCCAATGCTGTTGCCGGGCAAAATGGGCTTTGTCGACGACCCTCGCTGGCGGCTCAATCCGAGCTATCTGCCACCGCAACTGCTGGCGCGCTTTGCCTCGCTGAACGGGCCATGGCAGGCGATGCAGCAGGTTAATCAGCGTATGTTGCTGGAAACTGCGCCGCACGGTTTTTCCCCCGACTGGGTGGTGTGGCAGCGTGACAAGGGTTGGCAAGCGGACGGCGCGAAACCGAACATCGGCAGCTACGACGCCATCCGCGTCTATCTGTGGGCCGGCATGCTGGCGAGCGGCGATCCGCTCCGTACCGCGTTGCGGGAGCGTTTTTTGCCGATGACGCAGCTGACCGCACGGCAGGGCGTGCCGCCGGAAAAAACCGATACCGCCGCCGGAACCACCCGTGGTGACGGTCCGGTGGGGTTTGCCGCCGCGCTATTGCCGCTGCTGGCCGATCAACCCGATGCGTTGGCGCGGCAACGCCAGCGTGTCAACGACAACCCGCCAGGCGACGACGCCTATTTCAGCGCTTCGCTGACGTTGTTCGGCCAGGGATGGGATCAGCAACGTTATCGTTTTACTCGTCAGGGTGAACTTCAACCCGCCTGGGGCAGCCAATGCACAACTTCAGAATAAACTGGCTGAGCCTGTTGTCGCTTGGCCTGTTGCTGGCGCCCGCGGCGCAGGGCGCAGAAACCGTGTCGCCGGAACAGTGGCTGCTGGAGCAGGTGCGCGTCGGCGAAGCCAGCCATAAAGAAGAGTTGGTGAACCAATCGTTATATCGTCTGGAACTGATGGACCCCAATAACCCGGAAGTGATTTCGGCGCGCATGCGCTTGGCATTACGTCAGGGGAATCAGGCGCTGGCGCAGCAGCAACTGGACAAGCTGAAGGGCATTGCGCCGCAATCCGCCGCCTATCGGCAGGCAGAAATGAGTCTGTTGCTGACGCAGCCGGAAACGCGGCAGCAATTGCAGCAGGCGCGGCTGATGGCGACCGCCGGGCGTTTGACCGAGGCCAAGACGGCCTATGATGCGTTGTTCCAGGGCGAACCGCCGACGCTCGATCTGGCGCTGGAGTATTGGCGGCTGGTGGCGCGTTTACCGGGCCAGGAACCTGCCGTCATCAAGAAATTACAGGCGCTGGATCAACGTTATCCCGGCAGCGCGTCGTTGCGCATGCTGCTGGCGCGTTTGCTGTTCAGCCAGAAACAGGACGCGCTGGCGTATGAGGAGCTGCAAAAGGCGGCGGCTGACCCGAGCGGGCGCAGCGATGCTGCCGATTTGTGGCTGGAAAAAATCAAGGACATGCCGATCAGCGCAGCCAGCGTGGCGGCGCTCAATCGTTTTCTTGGCGTCTTTGTGACCGGCGATCAGGCAGTCGGCGCACGTGAAGAGCTGGCGCGCCAGCAAATGCTGTTGGCCGATCCGGTCTTCCAGGCGCGTGCTCGCGGGCTGGCGCAGGTGGATAGAGGCGGTAGCCGCGCGGCGATCCCCGAACTGCGCAAAGCGCTGGCGGCGGCGCCGGACGACCCGGAGGTGCTTGGCGCGCTGGGGCTGGCCTATGCCCGAGCCGGCAATCGGCCGCGGGCGCTGACGCTGTTCCGCCAGGCGCAGCAGGCGGATAAAAATGGCTACGGCGCCAGCAAATGGCAGAGTCTGATCAACACCAACCGCTATTGGCTGGCGATCGACGAGGGCGACAAGGCGCTGAAGGCCAATAATCTGTCGCTGGCGCAGCAGAAATATCAACAGGCGCGGCAAATCGATAATGCCGATGCCGACGCGCTGATTGGCCTGGGCGACGTTGCCGTAGCGCGGCACGACGACGCGGCGGCGGAGCGTTATTATCAACAGGCGCTGCGCCTCGATCGCGGCAGCGGTAGCGCAGTACGCGGCCTGACCAATATCTATCAGCGCCAGTCTCCGCAAAAGGCGCTGGCTTACCTCAACGGGCTGCCGCCAGCCCAGCGCAACAAGATGCGCGACACCCTCGACGGACTGCAACTCGACATGCTGAAACAGCAGGCGGAGGCGTTGGCGCAACGGCAGCAATGGCACCAGGCGGCGGAAATTTACCGACAGGCACGGTTGCGCGATCCCGACGACGTGTGGCTGACCTATCGTTATGCGCAGGTGCTGCGCCAGGCCGGTCAACCGCAGCAGGCGGATGCGCTGTTCAACGCGCTGGTGCAAAAGCAGCGCCACGATCCGCAGCAGGTTTACGCCTATGCGCTGTACCTGTCTTCCAGCGATCGTGACTCGCAGGCGCTGGCGCATCTGGCTACCCTGCCGCGCGCGCAGTGGAATGACAACATGCGTGAACTGGCGCAGCGACTGCAACTGCAGGCCACGTTGGCGCAGGCCGAACGGCTGCGCGCTGGCGGTGACTCGGCGGCGGCGGTGACCTATCTGCAACGCCAGCCAGCGGATACGCGTATCGATCTGACGCTGGCGGACTGGGCGTTGGCCGACGGTGACTACGCCGGTGCGCTGGCGGACTATCAGCGGGTGCGGGGGCGTGAGCCAAATAATCCGGATGCACGCCTGGGCGAAATCGAAGCCTACGTGGCGCAGGGCAATATGTCGGCGGCGCGGCAGCGGTTGCAAACCGCAACGCCGCAGGATGCTGCTTCGATTAACAGTGAGCGACGGGTGGCCAATGCCTGGCAGGCGGTGGGCGAACCGGATAAGGCTGCCGATATTTTCCATCGCTTGAAAACGGCGGCGCAGCAGGAGCCGGCCGGGCAAGGCAAGGCGCTGGTCTATCGTGATGCGGCGCGTCTGGAACGCGATCGGTCACAGCCGGTACTGGCGCAGCAGGATTTCCAGCAGGCGATGGTCGCCAGTGGCATCACGCCAACGCTGCCAAAGGATAATGACCAATACACTCGCCTGACGCGCAATAACGCTGGCGACGATTGGTTAAAGCGCGGCATTCGCGCCGATGCGGCGGACCTGTACCGTCAGCAGGATGTTAACGTCACGCTGGACCATGACTATTGGGGATCCAGCGGGACCGGCGGCGTGTCGGACTACCAGGCGCACGACACCATGTTGCAGGTGGATATGCCGCTGTATGACGGGCGGGCGTTTTTCCGCACCGACACCGTGCGTCTGAATGCCGGTAAATTTTCCACCGACGGTGACGGCAAATATTACGAGACCTTTGGCAGCTGTAATACCCAGGGTTGTAGCGGCGACGAGCGGCAAAAAACCACCGGCACCAGCGTGGCGCTGGGCTGGAAGAACGATCGCTGGGAAACCGATATCGGCACCACCCCGATGGGGTTCGAGGTGGTTGACTGGGTCGGCGGCGTGGCCTACAGCGGCGATTGGCAACACATTGGCTGGACGCTTGGCGCATCGCGCCGGCCGATGTCCAGCTCGCTGCTGGCGTTTGGCGGTACCCGGGATCCGAACACCGGCATCACCTGGGGGGGGGTGCGCGCCACCGGCGTCAGCCTGAGTGCCAGCTACGATCGCGGTGAGGCGCATGGCGTGTGGGCCGATCTCAGTGCGCACCAGCTCAGCGGCAAGAACGTGGAAGACAACCAGCGCGAAAGACTGATGGCTGGCTATTACTACAAACTGATCAATGAAAATAATCGCCGCGCCACCGTCGGCCTGAACACCATGCTGTGGCACTATCAAAAGGATTTGAGCGGTTACTCGCTGGGCCAGGGGGGTTATTACAGCCCGCAGCAATACATGTCGCTGTCCATACCGGTCAACTACCGCCAGCGCACCGAGAACTGGTCGTTTGAGGTGGGCGGTTCGGTTTCGCTCTCGCATGCCAAAACCGACAGTCAGCGGCGTTATCCGCTGCAGGGGCTGGTCCCCGATAGCCTGCCGGACAAGTTGGCTATCGAAGACGGCGGGTCGTCTACCGGCGTCGGCTATACGCTGCGCGCCATCGTCGAACGCCGCCTGAGCGCCCACTGGACGCTGGGTGCCGGCATTGATATCCAGCAGGCGAAGGACTATACCCCGAGCCACGCTCTGATTTATGTCCGTTATTCGCTGGCGGGCTGGCAGGGCGATCTGGACTTGCCGCCGCAACCGCTGACGCCGTATGCCGATTTCAAATAGCGGGCCGGCCTGTTGCCAGGTGTTTTCAGAGTGTCGCCCGCAGGGTAGTTTTGCTACCCTAGGTTTATTCGGCTAGGAAAAGACTGAAACCCGCGCTTTTCTTACTTCTTCCATCGCTATGGCAAGGTAAAAACGCGAGGCAATCGCGTATACTCACACCGATTCGAACACGGGCGTGGCATTGTTTTCAGCACTGGTCATTTTTTCAGCCCGATTAACGGAGAGCAGGTTTGCGGGTCAGGCGTTCACTCACGATTAAGCAGATGGCGACGGTGTCCGGGGTGGCGCTGGTCACGATCTGCATTTTTATCGTCATTCAGTTATTCCACTTTGTGCAGCAGCGCAGGGATGACTACGCCCAGCAGTTGGAGAATATCGCCCATTCGGTACGCCAACCGTTGGCGGAAGCGGTGCTGCGCATGGATGTGCCGGAAACCAAACGGGTGCTGAATTCGCTGTTGCCGGTCGGCATTTTGACCCGTGCCGATATCGTGTTGCCGAACGAGTTTCAGGCGCTACACGCCAATTTCCCGCCGGAACGGCCGATACCGTCGCTGATTGCGCGCATTTTTGATTTGCCGGTGCAAATTTCCGTGCCGCTGTATTCGCTGGAACGGGTGCCCGCCAATCCGCAGCCGCTGGCCTATCTGGTATTACAGGCCGATTCGTTCCGCATGTATCAGTTCATTCTCAGTACGGTGTCGACCATGCTGTCCACCTATCTGCTGCTGGCGCTGATTTTGTCGATCGCCATCACCTGGTGCATGAACCGGCTGATGGTCTATCCGCTGCGCGCCATGGCCAGGGAGCTGGAAAACATCTCCGAGGAGGATGCGCCGTATCATCAATTGATGTTGCCGTCGCTGCACCAGGATGACGAGCTTGGCCTGCTGGCGCGCAACTATAACCGTAATCAGCAGCGGCTGGCCCGCGCCCATGCCGATATGAGCCGCCTCAGCACCCGCAACTCGATTACCGGGCTGCCCAATCAGGTGCTGTTGACGGCGTTGCTGGAGCAGCATATTGCCTCCAGCCTGCGTCCGGAACGTTTCAATCTGCTGGTAATCGGCATTGAAACGCTGCATGAGGCCAGCGGCGTACTGACGCCGGCGCAACGTGAAACGCTGGTGCGCAAATTAACGGAAAAGCTGCACCAATGTCTCGACAAGGACAGCGTGCTGGCGCAGTTGACCAACGCCGAGTTTGCGGTGTTGGCCAAGGGCATTGAACGGCCGTTTCACGCCATGCAGCTGGCGCAGCGCATCATGGCGCAAATCAACGCGCCGCTGGATATCCAGAAGATGTCGCTGCGGCCGACCGCCAGCATTGGCATTGCGCATTATCTCGATCGCGGCGAAAGCGCCGAACAGCTGCTGCGCAGCGCGATGTCAGCCATGATGTCGGCGCACCGCGACGGCAAAAACCACATTCTCTTCTTCGAACCCAGCCTGACCGACCGGACGCAAAAGCGCCTGACGCAGGAAAGCGAAATTTTGCAAGGTATCGAACGGGACCAGTTTACCCTGTACCTGCAGCCGCAAATGGACATGCGCACCAACGCGGTGATTGGCGCCGAAGCGCTGCTGCGCTGGCGGCAGTACGACGGCAGTATTACCCTGCCGGCCGATGTGATCCCGCTGGCCGAAGAGCTGGGGGTGATCGTGCCGCTTGGCAACTGGGTGCTGGAAGCCTCGTGTCGCATTCTGGCCGACTGGCAGGCGCGGGGCATTGCGCTGCCGCTGGCGGTCAACGTGTCGGCGTTGCAAATGCAGGATGCCGACTTCGTGCCGCAGCTGAAGCTGATGCTGCAACGGTACGCGATCGATCCGCGCAAGCTGCTGTTGGAAATTACCGAAACGGTGCGTATTCACGATCTTGATCATGCGTTGGCGTTGCTGCGGGAACTGCATGAACTCGGCCTGTCGATTGCGCTGGATGATTTTGGCATGGGTTACTCCAGCCTCAACTATCTCAATCGCCTGAAAGGCCTGCCGATCGATCTGATCAAGATCGACAAAAGCTTTATCCACGGTCTGCCGGGCGACGAGGCGATGGTGCGCATCGTCAGCGCGATTTCCGAGGTGCTGAACCTGCCGGTGATGGCCGAAGGCGTGGAAACCGCCGCACAGCGCGACTGGCTGTTGCAGCACGGCATTTATCACGGCCAGGGGTTCCTGTTTTCCCATCCGCTGCCACGCGAGGCGTTTGAACTGCAGTTTGCCGGCAAAGGTTGAATTTGCGCCGCCCGGCGGCGCAAAACTGTTATCAACGTGTTATCGCTCGCATAAATAACATCTTTTTCTCAACAAATCGGTCATCAAACCTTATCCTGAGTCCCTTCCGGTACATTTTGTTACAAGAGCGCCAGGTCACGCGCTAGGGACAATAATCATGGCTGATACTCCTCTGACACCCTCTACGGCTTCGCCGGCAACGCGACGTGGGCTGCTGATCCTGGTAGCCGACATTATCCTTTTTGCGGTATTGCTGAAAACACTGCCGTTTAGCCCACAGGAAAACACCGGTCTGGCGCTGTTGGCATTCATCGGTATTCTCTGGCTGACCGAGGCTATCCACGTCACCGTTACCGCGCTGCTGGTGCCGATCATGGCGGTGGCGTGTGGCATGCTGAACGTGGACAAGGCGCTGGCGTCGTTTGCCAACCCGACCATTTTCCTGTTCTTCGGCGGCTTTGCGCTGGCGACGGCGCTGCACATTCAGAAGCTGGACCGGCTGATCGCCAACCGGCTGCTGCTGCTGGCCGGCGGCAAGATGCTGTTGGCGGCCCTGATGCTGTTTGGTGCCACCGCGGTGCTGTCGATGTGGATCAGCAATACCGCGACGGCGGCGATGATGTTGCCGCTGGCGATGGGTATTCTGAGCAATCTCGACCGCGAGCGCGACCATAATACTTACGTATTTCTGCTGCTCGGTATTGCCTACAGCGCCAGCATCGGTGGCCTGGGCACCATGGTCGGCAGCCCGCCAAACGCCATTGCCGCTGCGCAGTTGGGGCTGGATTTTGTCGGCTGGATGAAGTTCGGCATTCCGGTGATGGTGGTGCTGATGCCGCTGATGGTCGGCACCTTATACCTGCTGCTGCGGCCGAACATGAAGCACCGTTTCGATATCCAGCTGGAAAACTTCCCGTGGACCCAGTCGCGCTGGGTAACGCTTGGGATCTTCCTGCTGACGGTATTCTGCTGGATCTTCAGCAGCCAGCTCAGCGGTCTGCTGGGCGGTATCAAACAGTTTGATACTCTGGTCGCGGTGGGGGCAGCGGTGTTGATCGGCATCAGCGGCGTCGCCAGCTGGTCGCAGATTCAGCAAAATACCGAATGGGGCGTGCTGATGCTGTTCGGCGGTGGCCTGACGCTGAGCGTGATCCTGAAGGATTCCGGCGCCAGTGCGGTAATGGCGCAAGGCATGGCCTCACTGTTCGGCGCCAGCCACTGGTTCATCATCATCCTGGCGGTGGCGACCTTTATCATCTTCTTGACCGAGTTCACCAGTAATACCGCCAGCGCCGCGCTGTTAGTGCCGGTATTTGCCACCGTCGCGGAAGCGTTGGGCATGCCGTCGGCGCTGCTGACTATCGTGATCGGTATCGGTGCCTCCTGCGCCTTTATGCTGCCGGTGGCAACGCCGCCCAACGCCATCGTGTACGGTACCGGCGAAATTCGTCAGCGTGAAATGGTGCGGGTCGGCTTCTGGCTGAACATTATCTGCGTGCTGGTCGTAACGCTGTTTGCCTGGTTCGTCTGGCGCTAATTCCCTTACCGGCGGCCGCTGCGGTCGCCGGTAGCCTGCCGTTGATCAATGTCCGAAAATCGCCACTCATTGCTACCTCTTTTAAGGTAGTGCAAAGAAAAGCTTACGTAATTTACATCCATACACTCCTGTTGAAGCGATTCAGCTCTTAAAAACACATCGTTAATCCCGAGGGGAGCAACAAATTATTTCCATGTTGTTATGCGGGTGTTATTTTCCGCGCAAGCAAAGAGCAGTGGGAAAATCGTTATCTGTCTCTGGCGCGTGGCTACCCCATAGGATGTACTTATGAAATCAACTATCTTTAAAAGCCTTTATTTTCAAGTATTGACCGCGATCACGCTGGGCATCTTGCTTGGGCATTTCTATCCTGACCTCGGCGCTCAGATGAAACCACTGGGCGATGGTTTTGTTAAACTGATCAAAATGATCATCGCACCGGTGATTTTCTGCACCGTGGTGACCGGCATCGCCGGTATGGAAAGCATGAAGGCGGTGGGCCGTACCGGCGCCATTGCGTTGCTGTATTTCGAAATTGTCAGCACCCTGGCGCTGATTATCGGTCTGGTGATCGTTAACGTGGTTCAACCGGGCGCCGGCATGAACGTCGATCCGGGAACGCTGGACGCCAAAGCGGTGGCGGTTTACGCCGAACAGGCGCAGCAGCAGGGCATCATTCCGTTCTTGCTCGACATCATTCCCGGCAGCGTGATCGGCGCCTTTGCCAGCGGCAATATTCTTCAGGTGCTGCTGTTCGCGGTGCTGTTCGGTTTTGCCCTGCACCGCCTGGGTGACAAGGGGCAGTTGATCTTCAATGTGATCGAAAGTTTCTCCAACGTGATTTTCGGCATTATCAACATGATCATGCGCCTGGCGCCGCTGGGTGCCTTCGGTGCCATGGCGTTTACCATCGGTAAATACGGCGTCGGCACGCTGGTACAGCTCGGCCAGTTGATTCTGTGCTTCTATATTACCTGTATCCTGTTTGTGGTGGTGGTGCTGGGCTCGATTGCCCGCGCCAACGGCTTTAGCATTTTCAAGTTCGTCAATTACATCAAGGAAGAGCTGCTGATCGTACTGGGCACCTCGTCTTCCGAGTCGGCGCTGCCACGCATGCTGGACAAGATGGAGCGGCTGGGCTGCAAGAAATCGGTGGTGGGGCTGGTGATCCCCACCGGCTATTCGTTCAACCTGGACGGCACCTCGATTTACCTGACGATGGCGGCGGTGTTTATCGCTCAGGCCACCAATACCCATATGGACGTAATGCATCAGGTGACGCTGCTGGTGGTGCTGCTGCTGTCGTCGAAAGGCGCGGCAGGGGTGACCGGCAGCGGCTTTATCGTCCTGGCGGCCACCATTTCGGCGGTGGGCCATCTGCCGCTGGCCGGACTGGCGCTGATCCTGGGTATTGACCGCTTTATGTCGGAAGCGCGTGCGCTGACCAATCTGGTGGGTAACGGCGTGGCGACGGTGGTGGTGGCGAAGTGGTGTAAACAGCTGGACGCCAAACAGCTGCACGCCACGCTGAACAGCAAGAAAGGCGCGCTGGCTGATGAGACACGCACCTCGTCCTGAAGCTGACAAAGCTTAAGTAATACCCGTATAAAACATCGGCTGCACGCGCAGCCGATGGCGTTTTCTTCCCCTCCTTGGGTATTTTCTCTACTAAACATCCTGCTCACGATTATTTTTCGCCTCAACCAGTGACATCCGGCCAGGCATGTGGTCAAACACAGTGGTACACTTTCTGCTTTCCGCCCCACTGTGAAACTCAGGGCGTATTTTTATGATTCCATTGAATGGAATACCGGTATTTGCATAAATAATTGGATAGTCATTAAGTAGGGGTTCACATGCAGGGCACCAGAATTCATCTTATGGTTGGTGGGCTATTGCTGGCCGCGGCCAGCAGCAGCGTGCAGGCTGAAGCGCTACAACCCGATCCTGCCTGGCAGCAGGGTACGCTTGCCAACGGGTTTTCCTGGCAGATTCTAGATACGCCGCAGCGGCCGAGCGATCGCGTCGAACTGCGGTTGATAGTCAACACCGGATCGCTGGTTGAATCTTCCCAGCAGATCGGTTTTGCCCATCTGTTGCCGCGCCTGGCAATGGCGCGCAGCGAAAGCTTTACCCCGGCGCAGCTACGTTCGCTATGGCAGCAGGGCGTGGACAACGACCGCCCGTTGCCGCCGGCGATCGGTTCCTATGATTTCACGATGTACAACCTCAGCCTGCCGAACAACCGGCCGGATCTGCTGAAGGAAGCGCTGGCCTGGCTGTCCGATACCACCGGCAAGCTGGCGATTGACGAACATACGGTACGCGCGGTGATGAATTCCAGCGCCGATCCGATCGGCATTTTTCCGCCCAACCCACAAGACCCCTGGTGGCGTTACCGGCTGAAAGGCTCGACGCTGCTGGCGCACGATCCTGGTCAGCCGGTAAAGCGCCCGGTGAATATCGAACAGCTAAAGAAATTCTACCAGCAATGGTATACCCCAGACGTGATGACGCTGTACGTGGTCGGCAAAGTGGACAGCCGCAGCTTGAGCGAGCAGATCAACAAGGCGTTTTCGCCGCTGGAAGGCAAGCGCGAGACTCCGGCCACCATGCCGACGCTGACGCCGCTGCCACCGCAGCCGGTCAGCCTGATGAGCGAAGCGGTCAAACAGGATACGCTGTCGATCATGTGGGATACGCCATGGCACCCGATCCGCGATTCACAAAATCTGAGCCGCTACTGGCGCAGCGATTTGGCGCGTGAGGCGCTGTTCTGGCACCTGCAGCAGGCGCTGGAAAAAAGCCCGCAGAAAGACGCCAAGCTGGGCTTTGATTGCCGGGTGCAGTATCAGCGTGCGCAATGCGCCATTCACCTGGAAACGCCAAACGCCAACCTGAACCCCGGGTTGGAATTTGTCGCCGGTGAAATGGCTAACGTGCGCAACAACGGCCTGACGCAGCAAGAATTTGACAGCCTGCTGGCGCAGAAAACCGCCCAGTTGAGCAAGCTGTTCGCCACTTATGCGCGTACCGATACCGACGTGTTGATGAGCCAGCGCCTGCGCTCGCAGCAAAGCGGCGTGGTTGATATCGCACCGGAGCAGTATCAGCAGTTGCGACAGGCGTTCCTGTCGACGTTGACGCTGGAATCGCTGAACCAGGAGCTGAAGCTGCAGCTTTCACAAGATGCCACGCTGGTGTTGCTGCAGCCAAAAGGCGAGCCGGAAGTGAACATGAAGCAACTGCAGGAAAATTATAATCGCATCATGATGCCGGCACCGGCGGTGGTCACTGAAGAAGTGAAACCGGTGGAAGGCGCTGCGCCGACGGAAGCCGGCGCGCAGTAGTCAATTGCGGTAGAGCACTTTGATAATATGATAGCCGAATTGGGTCTTGACCGGCCCATACGGCTTCAGCAGCGGTATGCTGAATACCGCTTTGTCAAACGCCGCCACCATGGTGCCCTTGTTGAATTCACCCAGCGAACCGCCGTTGCGTTTTGACGGGCAGGTGGAATATTTGCGTGCCAGCGTATCGAAGCTGACGCCACGTTTGAGTTTGGCCAGCAGCTCGTTGGCCAGCTTTTCATTATCTACCAGTATGTGCAGCGCGCTCGCGGTCTTTGCCATGGAATGAGTGCCTTCGTGATGTTTTGCAAGAATAGCGGCGATTATACCGCTTAACGCTTTCTGCTACACTTCCCTCCCACGTTTAGACAGTTGAGCCATAAAGCGCCATGCGATTGAACCCCAGCCAACAACAAGCCGTCGAATTTGTCACCGGACCGTGCCTGGTTTTGGCCGGCGCCGGGTCGGGTAAAACGCGCGTCATCACCAACAAGATCGCCCACCTGATCCACCATTGCGGCTATCAGGCGCGTCATATCGCGGCGGTGACCTTCACCAACAAGGCCGCGCGCGAAATGAAAGAACGCGTGGCACAAACGCTGGGTCGCAAGGAAGCGCGTGGACTGATGATATCGACCTTCCACACGCTGGGGCTGGACATCATCAAGCGCGAATACAAGGCGCTGGGAATGAAATCCAACTTTTCGCTGTTTGACGACCGCGATCAGCTGGCGTTGCTGAAGGAACTGACCAAGCAATGGCTGGAAGAAGACAAGACGCTGCTGGCGCAATTGATCACTACCATTTCCAACTGGAAAAACGACCTGATCGATCCGGCGCGGGCGATGGACCTGGCGCGTTCGCAGCGCGACAAGCATTTTGCCCACTGCTATGGCCTGTACCACGCCCACATGCGGGCGTGCAACGTGCTGGATTTTGATGATCTGATCCTGCTGCCCACGCTGTTGCTGCAACGTAATGAAGAGGTGCGCGAACGTTGGCAACAGCGTATCCGCTATCTGCTGGTGGATGAGTATCAAGACACCAATACCAGCCAGTACGAGCTGGTGAAGCTGCTGGTGGGCACCCGCGCACGCTTTACCGTGGTCGGCGATGATGACCAGTCGATCTACTCCTGGCGCGGCGCGCGGCCGCAAAACCTGGTGCTGCTGAAAGAAGATTTTCCGGCGTTGCAGGTGATCAAGCTGGAACAGAACTACCGCTCCAGCGAACGCATCCTGAAAGCGGCAAATATCCTGATCGCCAATAACCCGCACGTGTTCGAAAAGAAACTGTTTTCCGAGCTTGGTTACGGCGAGGAGCTGAAAGTGGTCACCGCCAATAACGAAGACCACGAAGCTGAACGGGTGGTCGGCGAGCTGATCGCCCACCACTTTGTCAAAAAAACCCATTACCGCGATTATGCGATTCTGTACCGCGGCAACCACCAGTCGCGGGTGTTTGAGAAAATGCTGATGCAGAACCGCATTCCGTACAAGATCTCTGGCGGTACCTCGTTTTTCTCGCGGCCGGAAATCAAGGATTTGCTGGCCTATCTGCGGGTGCTGACCAACCCGGATGACGACAGCGCCTTCTTGCGCATCGTGAATACTCCCAAACGTGAAATCGGGCCGACGACGCGGCAAAAGCTGGGTGAATGGGCCAACCTGCGCAGCAAGAGCCTGTTTGACGCCAGTTTCGATCTGGGTCTTGGCCAGCATCTGACCGGCCGTGGGCTGGAGTCTTTGCAGCGCTTCACCGGCTGGCTGAGAGGCATTGCCGAACTGGCGGAGCGTGAGCCGGTGGCGGCGGTGCGCGATCTGATCCGCGGTATAGATTACGAAAGCTGGCTGTTTGAAACTGCGACTAGCCCCAAGGCGGCAGAAATGCAGATGAAAAACGTCAATACGCTGTTCGGCTGGATGAGCGAAATGCTCGAAGGTAGCGAGCTGGACGAGCCGATGACGCTGTCCCAGGTGGTGACCCGCTTCACCCTGCGCGACATGATGGAACGTGGGGAAAGCGATGAAGAGCTGGATCAGGTTCAACTGATGACGCTGCACGCCTCGAAGGGGCTGGAGTTCCCGTATGTGTTCCTGGTGGGGATGGAAGAGGGGTTATTGCCGCATCAGAGCAGCATCGACGAAGATAATGTTGATGAAGAGCGGCGTCTGGCCTACGTGGGGATAACCCGCGCCCAGAAAGAGCTGATTTTCACCCTGTGCCGTGAACGACGCCAGTACGGTGAACTGGTGCGCCCGGAGCCGAGCCGATTTCTGCTGGAGCTGCCGCAGGACGATTTGGCATGGGAAACCGAGCGTAAGGTGATAAGTCCGCAGGAGCGCATGCAGAAAGGGCAAAGTAACGTGGCCAATATTCGCGCGATGCTGGCAAAAGCCAAAGGCGGCGACTAAGCAAGAGAGCGGATTCGGCAGGCCGAACCCGCTGATATCAAGACTGTTCTTCGAGCATCAGCGGCCAGTGGACGTAGCTCTGCCAGTGGCTTTCCTGATCCAGCGCTTCGGCGCGCAGCGGATGCTGTTCCAGCCAGCCGCGCGGCAGAATGACATGCAGCGCTTCGTCGTTGGCGTTGGCGCGCAACCTGACGGCCGGCAGCGTATCGTCACGACGGCGGCTGGCGAAGATGATCGCCAGACGCAGAATGCGGCACAAATGCTGCGCCATACGCGGCGGAACGGCATTTTGCTGGCTCAGCAGGGTTAAATCGAGGGGGTTGCTCTGATTTTGCAGCAGGGTGGCTAACAGTTTTTTCTGCGCCGGAGTAAAGCCGGGCAGGTCCAGATGGCGAATCAGGTAGGCGGCATGTTGCGGCGCCTGCTTGAAATCGACGCTCAGACCGATTTCATGAATCAGACAGGCGGCCTGCAGCAATTCGCGACATCGCGCGTCCAGTTGCCATTCATTGGCCACCTGCTGCGAAAAATTGCCGGCCAGCTGGCTGACCCGCGCCGCCTGCTCGGTATCCAGCAGATAACGGCGCTGCAGATTGCGGATGGTGCGGCTGCGGATATCCTGCTCAACCGGCAGATGCAGCATGCCGTACACCAGGCCTTCGCGCAGTGCGCCACCGGCCAGCGTCATGCTTTCGATACCCAATTCCTGGAAAATTGCCAGCAGGATCGATAGCCCGCTCGGGAATACCAGCGCGCGCTCCAGCGTCAGTCCTTCGATTTCCAGCTCTTCCAGCTTGCCGCACTGAATCGCCCGTTGCTTCAGCTGGCGCAGCTTCGGCAGGGTGATGCGCTCATCCATACCCTGCGCCACCATGATTTCCTGCAACGCCTGCACGGTGCCGGATGCGCCAACGCAAATCTGCCAGCCATGCGCGCGCAGCTGCGGCGCCAGCGGGCGCACCATTTCACGCGCGGCCAGTTCGGCACGGTCGAAATTATCCCGACCGAGGTTGCGATCGCTGAAGAAGCGCTCCAGCCAGGTTACGCAGCCCATCGACAGGCTGTACAGCTGGGCGGCCTGGGCGCCGGTGCCGGTGACCAGTTCGGTACTGCCGCCGCCGATGTCGACCACCAGACGCTGGTCAGGGCCGCCGGTGGTATGCGCCACGCCGTGGTAGATCAGGCGGGCTTCTTCTTCGCCGCTGATCACCTGTACCGGACAGCCGAGGATCTGCTCGGCGGTGTGCAGGAATTGATCGGCGTTGGACGCCAAACGCAGTGTGGCGGTGGCCACCACGCGGATCTGATCGCGCGGGATGTCCTGCAAACGTTCGGAAAACAGCTTCAAACACTGCCAACCGCGCTGCATTGCCTCATGAGACAGGTGATTATCATGATCCAGCCCCGCCGCCAGGCGAACTTTACGCTTGATGCGCGCCAGGGTCTGGATGCTGCCAGCCACCTCGCGTACCACCAACATATGGAAACTGTTGGAACCAAGATCGATAGCGGCATATAGCGTGCTGGAACTGAGCATGAATATCAGCCTGAACGTTTACGGTTGTTGCGCGGTGCGCCGCCGCGGCGCGGCGATGAATTGCGACGCGGGCCATTGCCGCCGCGCGGGCGCGACAGACGTTTCGGTGCCGGCAGATCGCTCAGCAGCGCGTCGCTGTTGTACTTGCTCACCGGGATGCTGTGACCGGTATAGGTCTCGATCGCCGGCAGGTTGAGCGCATACTCTTCGCAGGCCAGGCTGATGGAATGACCGCTTTCGCCAGCACGACCGGTACGGCCGATGCGGTGAACGTAGTCTTCGCAGTCGTCAGGCAAATCGTAGTTGAAGACGTGGGTGACCAAAGGAATGTGCAAGCCGCGTGCGGCAACGTCGGTGGCGACCAGAATATCCAGATTGCCTTTGGTGAAGTCGTCCAGAATGCGCAGGCGTTTTTTCTGCGCCACGTCGCCGGTCAGCAGGCCCACGCGGTGACCGTCAGCGGCCAGGTGGCCCCAGATGTCTTCGCAGCGGTGCTTGGTATTGGCGAAGATAATGGCGCGATCCGGCCATTCTTCTTCGATCAACGTCTGCAACAGACGCATTTTTTCTTCGTTGGACGGGTAAAACAGCTCTTCTTTGATGCGGTGGCCGGTTTTTTGTTCCGGTTCAACTTCCACGTATTCGGCGTTGTTCATCTGCTCGAAGGCCAGTTCGCGTACGCGGTAGGACAAGGTGGCGGAGAACAGCATGTTCAGGCGCTGATCGACCGCAGGCATGCGGCGGAACAGCCAGCGAATATCTTTGATAAAGCCCAGATCGTACATCCGGTCGGCTTCATCCAGCACCACGACCTGGATTGCGCCCAGATCGATGTAGTTCTGCTTGGCGTAGTCGATCAGACGACCGGTGGTGCCGATCAGGATGTCAACGCCGCTCTCCAGCACTTTCAACTGCTTGTCGTAGCCGTCACCGCCGTAGGCCAGCCCCAGCTTGAGACCGGTGGTTTCGGACAGCGCCTGAGCATCGGAGTGGATCTGCACCGCCAGTTCACGCGTTGGTGCCATGATCAAGGCACGCGGCTGGTTGGTCTGACGATCCTGTTTTGCCGGATGAGAAAGGAGATAATGAAAAGTAGACGCCAAAAATGCCAGCGTCTTTCCGGTACCGGTTTGCGCCTGACCCGCAACGTCACGCCCAGCGAGCGTGAGTGGCAATGCTAACGCCTGAATGGGCGTGCAATTGTGAAACCCTTTTTTTTCAAGGGCTTCAAGAACTAACGGGTGCAGGGCGAAGTCGGAAAACTTCTGTTCGGTCAAGTGTGTTTTGCTCATAGTGTGGTAGAATATCAGCTAACTATTGCTTTACGAAAGCACATCCGTTGAAATAAACGCGGTGAAAGAGAATCACCTTGTGTTGGTTGATGCTACACCAACAAGGTAGACATAATCCTGTGGAGTAGAACATGAGCGATAAAATTATTCACCTGACAGACGACAGCTTCGCTACCGAGGTCTTGCAGGCCGACGGGCCAATCCTGGTCGATTTCTGGGCTGAATGGTGTGGTCCGTGCAAGATGATTGCTCCGATCCTGAATGAAATTGCCGATGAGTTCGACGGCAAGTTGACCATCAGCAAGCTGAACATCGACGAAAACCCGGCCACCGCACCGAAGTACGGTATCCGTGGTATTCCAACGCTGTTGCTGTTCAAGAACGGTGAAGTGGCGGCGACCAAGGTGGGCGCGCTGTCCAAGGGTCAGCTCAAAGATTTCCTGAACGCGAATCTGTAATCGGGCAGGATGCCCCCGGGGCACGGCGTGCTGGCGGAGAAGCCTATTCACCGCCAGTGCCCGTTAACCGGCGCTGTCATCGTACGGCGAGTGCGCTCCCCAGGCGTTCGGCATACCGGGGGAGTGTGCGTCGGTCAGCTGGATACGGCTTCGATGATCAAGGGTGTAGACGCCTGCCAAGAAGCGTGTTAAGTTTAACCATACTGCATATAGAACTTGCCCGAAGTTTTAAATCTAAAGAGTTTGAATCTAAAGCGTTACTCTGTGTCAAACCACTGGCGTTGCCATCAACCTGAGCCCAGCCCGTGTTTTTGACAATCAAGGTTTTGACAATCAAACGGTTTTGCAAAATCAATTTTAAGGCACCTTCGATCTTAAACCGCCAGCGCGCTTGTCCCAGGTAAACCATTTCTTACCTCGACGGCTCCGGCCCGGTGATCGAACGTCCAGTAAACAGGCACGAAGACCCCGATGACGGGTACCTCACGCTGCCATACCATTCACGTTATAAGTTCGAGACATACCCCGAGTTTAAGAACCCACCATTATGAATCTTACCGAATTAAAGAACACGCCGGTTTCTGAGCTGATTACTCTCGGCGAAAATATGGGGCTGGAAAACCTTGCCCGCCTGCGTAAGCAGGACATCATCTTCTCCATTCTCAAGCAGCATGCGAAAAGTGGAGAAGATATTTTCGGCGACGGTGTGCTGGAGATATTGCAGGATGGATTTGGTTTCCTCCGCTCCGCAGACAGCTCCTACCTCGCCGGTCCCGACGATATCTACGTTTCTCCTAGCCAAATTCGCCGTTTCAACCTTCGTACAGGTGATACCATCGCCGGGAAGATCCGTCCGCCAAAAGAAGGCGAGCGTTATTTTGCCCTGTTGAAAGTCAACGAAGTCAACTACGACAAGCCGGAAAACGCCCGTAGCAAAATTCTGTTTGAAAACCTGACGCCGCTGCACGCCAACTCGCGCCTGCGGATGGAACGCGGCAACGGCTCGACCGAAGACCTGACCGCACGCGTACTGGATCTGGCATCACCGATTGGCCGTGGCCAGCGTGGGCTGATCGTCGCGCCGCCAAAAGCCGGTAAAACCATGCTGCTGCAGAATATCGCGCAGAACATCGCCTACAACCACCCAGACTGTGTGTTGATGGTGCTGTTGATCGACGAGCGTCCGGAAGAAGTGACCGAAATGCAGCGTCTGGTGAAGGGCGAAGTGGTCGCGTCAACCTTCGACGAACCGGCTTCCCGTCACGTACAGGTTGCGGAAATGGTTATCGAAAAGGCCAAGCGCCTGGTTGAGCACAAAAAAGACGTGATCATTCTGCTCGACTCGATCACCCGTCTGGCGCGCGCCTACAACACCGTGGTACCGGCCTCCGGCAAGGTACTGACCGGTGGTGTTGATGCCAACGCCCTGCACCGTCCAAAACGCTTCTTCGGCGCCGCGCGTAACGTGGAAGAGGGCGGTAGCCTGACCATTATCGCCACCGCACTGGTTGATACCGGTTCGAAGATGGACGAGGTCATCTACGAAGAATTCAAAGGTACCGGCAACATGGAACTGCACCTGGCGCGTAAAATCGCCGAGAAGCGTGTATTCCCGGCGATTGATTACAACCGTTCCGGTACCCGTAAAGAAGAACTGCTTACCACTTCTGAAGAACTGCAGAAAATGTGGATCCTGCGTAAGATTATTCACCCTATGGGCGAAATCGATGCGATGGAATTCCTCATCAACAAATTGGCAATGACCAAAACCAATGACGAGTTCTTCGATATGATGAAGCGCTCATAGTTTAAGTAAAATTTAAAAAACGCCACGCCTTTGCCGTGGCGTTTTTTGCTTTTGGCGGATACGATACATTGAAGTAATGGAAACGTAAGTTGTTCTAGCGACTTATTGAGAATCCATCTTATTGCGGCATTTATTGATTTGCGTTGATGCATTATCGGTAGGCGTGGCCAAATGAGAATGAATTCCTGTCGTCATAGGAAATGACTGAAAGGTAGTGGTATTTATGGTGCAAAATTTCGACCGTGATAAGCTACCTCATCCTCAAGAGAGACCTGTTAACTGTGAACTTACTCACTATGAGTACTGAAATTTTATTTGTCTTCCTGTTTTCTTTGGCTTTTCTGTTTGTTGCCCGCAAGGTAGCAAAACGTATTGGTTTGGTTGACAAGCCAAATTATCGCAAACGTCATCAGGGATTAATCCCTCTGGTCGGCGGTATTTCCGTCTACGCCGGTCTGTGTTTTGCCTTCCTTATCTCCGACCAAACGATTGCGCATGGTAAACTATATCTCGCATGTGCCGGGTGTTTGGTGTTCGTTGGTGCTCTGGACGACCGTTTTGACATCAGCGTTAAAATTCGCGCCACCATTCAGGCGCTGGTTGGCGTGGCGATGATGGTGTTTGCCGGTCTCTATCTGCGCAGCTTCGGCTACGTGTTCGGCAATTGGGAAATGCTGCTGGGGCCGTTTGGCTATCTGGTGACGCTGTTCGCAGTGTGGGCTGCGATTAATGCCTTCAATATGGTCGATGGCATCGACGGTCTGCTCGGCGGGCTGTCCTGTGTGTCGTTTGGCGCGTTGGGCGTCTTGCTGTATGGCAGTGGCCACACGGAACTGGCTTTCTGGTGTTTTGCCATGCTGGCCGCCATTGTTCCCTATATCCTGCTCAACCTCGGCATCCTTGGCCGGCGTTATAAAGTCTTTATGGGTGATGCCGGCAGTACCTTGATTGGCTTTACCGCCATCTGGCTGCTGCTGCAAAGTTCCCAGGGGCCAAGCCATCCGATCAAACCGGTGACGGCGCTGTGGATTATCGCCATACCGCTGATGGACATGATTGCCATTATGTACCGTCGTCTGCGCAAGGGCATGAGCCCGTTCTCGCCGGATCGTCAGCACATCCACCATTTGATCATGCGTGCCGGCTTCACGCCTCGGCAGGCGTTTGTGTTAATCACGCTGGCGGCAGCCATCCTGGCAGCGATCGGCGTGATGGGCGAATGGTTAACATTTATCCCTGAATGGGTAATGTTGGCACTGTTCTTGCTTGCTTTCTTCTTCTACGGTTATTGCATCAAACGCGCCTGGCGCGTTGCTCGCTACATCAAGCGCGTCAAACGCCGCATCCGGCGCTCGACGGGCGATAAGCAAGTATTATAAAAGAGGCTTTTGGGCAGAGATGATTCCAGAGACAACGACTGACAAGAACACCCCGACAATGGATAACGAGCTTGATATTCGAGGTCTGTGCCGCACCCTATGGCGCGGCAAGCCGTGGATTGTCGGCATTGCGGTGTTGTTCGCCGCGGTTGCGCTGATCGTTTCTTATCTGGTGAAACAGGAATGGAGCGCTACGGCCATCACCGACAGGCCAACGGTCAATGCGCTGGGTGGCTATTATTCTCAGCAGCAGTTTTTGCGTAACCTGGATGTACGGACCATGCCCGCGGTGGCGACCGATCAGCCGAGCATTGCCGACGAAGCCTATAATGAGTTTATTATGCAACTGGCGGCGTATGATACCCGTCGGGATTTCTGGTTGCAGAGCGACTACTACAAGCAGCGTCAGGAAGGCGATGCGCGTGCCGACGCGGCGCTGCTCGACGAACTGATCGCCAATATCCAGTTTACACCACGTGATGACAAGAAAACGCCGAACGACGGGGTCAAACTGACGGCTGAAACCTCGACGGACGCCAACCGCCTGCTGCGTCAGTACGTGGCCTTTGCCAGCCACCGCGCCGCACTGCATTTGAATGAAGAAATTCAGGGCGCCTGGGCGGCACGCACCACCTCGATGAAGGCACAGGTCAAGCGGCAGGAAGCGGTAGCGGATGCGGTCTACAAGCGTCAGTTGAATACCGTGCAGCAGGCGCTGAAAATCGCTGAAAAGCAGGGTATTGGCCGTACGCAGACCGATACACCGGCCGAGCAGTTGCCGGATTCCGATCTGTTCCTGTTGGGCAAGCCGATGTTGCAGGCGCGTCTGGAAGGGTTGCAGGCTTCGGGCCCAACCTACGATCTGGATTACGACCAAAACCGTGCCATGCTGGCCACCTTGAACGTCGGGCCGACGCTGGATGACAAGTTTCAGACTTACCGCTATTTGCGAACGCCGGAAGAACCGGTAAAACGTGATAGCCCAAGGCGTGTATTCTGGTTGATCCTGTGGGGCGCAATTGGTGGCCTGCTTGGCGCCGGCGTTGCCTTGACGCGTCGGCCGAAAAAGTAAAACCATTATAATAATTCTCTGATGGGCGCATAAGCGCCCTATTTGCAGGTACGCCTGCGATTAACCGACCAAAAGAGATTCGCTGTGAAAGTGTTGACTGTTTTCGGCACCAGGCCTGAAGCCATTAAAATGGCACCGCTGGTACATGCCTTGGCCAAGGACGAGGCCTTTGAATCAAGAGTCTGCGTAACGGCACAGCATCGTGAGATGTTGGATCAGGTATTACGGCTATTTGAAATCGTTCCCGATTACGATTTGGATATCATGAAACCCGGCCAAGGGCTGAGCGAAATCACCTGCCGGATCCTGGAAGGCCTGAAAGGGGTTCTGGAAGAGTTCAAACCGGACGTGGTATTGGTTCATGGTGACACCACCACCACGCTGGCGACCAGTCTGGCGGCGTTTTATCAACGTATTCCGGTTGGCCACGTCGAGGCCGGTTTGCGTACCGGCGATCTTTATTCTCCGTGGCCTGAAGAAGCCAACCGCAAGCTTACCGGTCATCTGGCGATGTATCATTTTGCGC
This sequence comes from Serratia sp. Sp408, assembly GCF_057180665.1. Classification (NCBI taxonomy): domain Bacteria; kingdom Pseudomonadati; phylum Pseudomonadota; class Gammaproteobacteria; order Enterobacterales; family Yersiniaceae; genus Serratia; species Serratia sp. Sp408. The sequence goes on along the minus strand of NZ_JBXUFT010000003.1, from coordinate 131,276 downwards.
CAACGGAAAATTCGCGGCAAAACCTGCTGCGTGAATCGCTGCCGGATCAACGTATTTTTGTCACCGGCAACACGGTGATCGATGCGCTGTTCTGGGTGCGCGACCGCATCATGAACGACGCAGCGCTGCGCGACAGTCTGTCGCAACGCTATCCGTTCCTCGACGTCAGTAAAAAACTGATCCTGGTGACCGGCCACCGGCGCGAAAGCTTCGGCGGCGGCTTTGAGCGCATTTGCAGCGCATTGGCAGAAATTGCCCGCCAGCATCCTGAGGTGCAGGTCGTCTACCCGGTACATCTCAACCCGAACGTCAGCGAACCGGTTAACCGCATTCTGAAAGGCATCGGCAACATCATGCTGATCGATCCGCAAGATTATCTGCCGTTTGTCTATCTGATGGCGCATTCCACCATTATTTTGACCGACTCCGGCGGTATTCAAGAAGAGGCCCCGTCGTTGGGCAAGCCGGTGCTGGTAATGCGAGACACCACCGAACGGCCGGAGGCGGTTGATGCCGGTACGGTGCGCCTGGTCGGTACTGATGTGGCGACGATCGTCGATTCGGTGAGCCGTCTGCTGACGGACGACGACGAATATCACGCCATGAGCCGCGCGCATAACCCATACGGTGACGGGCATGCCTGCCAGCGTATCCTCGAAGCTTTGAAGAATCATCAGGTGACACTATGAGTTTTGACACTATTTCAGTTATCGGCCTGGGCTACATCGGCCTGCCAACGGCAGCGGCGTTTGCTTCGCGCAAGAAAAAAGTGGTAGGCGTAGATGTTAACCAGCACGCGGTCGACACCATCAATCGCGGCGCCATTCATATCGTTGAGCCCGATCTGGACCAAGTGGTGAAAACGGCCGTTGACGGCGGCTACCTGCAGGCGGTGACCAGCCCGCTGCCGGCCGACGCGTTCCTGATCGCGGTGCCGACGCCGTTCAAAGGCGATCATCAGCCGGATCTGGCCTATGTCGAAGCGGCGGCCAGATCGTTGGCGCCGGTGCTGAAGAAAGGCGATCTGGTGATTCTGGAGTCGACCTCGCCGGTGGGCGCGACCGAACAGATGGCGCAGTGGCTGGCCGAAGCGCGCAGCGATCTGAGCTTCCCGCAGGACGCCGGCGAAGCCGCCGACGTGAATATCGCCTATTGCCCCGAGCGCGTTCTGCCTGGGCAGGTGATGGTCGAACTGATTCAAAACGATCGGGTGATTGGCGGCATGACGCCAAAATGCTCCGAGCGCGCCAGCGCGCTGTACAAGATTTTCCTTGAAGGTGACTGTGTGATCACCAACTCACGCACCGCCGAGATGTGCAAGCTGACCGAAAACAGCTTCCGCGACGTCAATATCGCCTTTGCCAACGAACTGTCGCTGATCTGCGCCGATCAAGGGATCAACGTCTGGGAGCTGATTCGCCTGGCGAACCGCCATCCTCGCGTCAATATCCTGCAGCCTGGTCCGGGCGTTGGCGGGCACTGCATCGCGGTCGACCCGTGGTTTATCGTATCGCAGAATCCGCAACAGGCGCGCCTGATCCACACCGCCCGTCTGGTGAACGACGGCAAACCGCTGTGGGTGGTCGATCGCGTCAAGGCCGCGGTAGCGGATTGCCTGGCGGCGACCGATAAGCGCGCATCCGAAGTGAAAATCGCCTGCTTCGGCCTGGCATTCAAACCCAATATTGACGATCTGCGTGAAAGCCCGGCGGTGGAAGTGGCGCATCTGATTGCCGAATGGCATCAGGGGGAAACGCTGGTGGTGGAGCCGAACGTCGAGCAACTGCCGAAGACGCTGGCTGGCCATGTCACGCTGAAAGACATCGCCGGTGCGTTGCAGCAGGCAGACGTGCTGGTGATGCTGGTCGATCACAACGAATTCAAGGCGATTGCGCCTGAAGACATCAAGCAAAGCTGGATTGTCGATACCAAAGGAGTGTGGCGTTGAGTCGTATTCTGGTTACCGGCGGCGCAGGTTTTATCGGCTCCGCCGTGGTAAGGCATATCATTGACGCCACCGCGGACAGCGTGGTGGTGGTGGATAAACTGACCTATGCCGGCAACCTTGAGTCGCTGGCACCGGCGGTCGCCAGCGAGCGCTATGCGTTCGAGCAGGTGGACATCTGCAATCGCGCCGCGCTGGATCGGATGTTTGCCCAGTACCAGCCGGATGCGGTGATGCACCTGGCGGCGGAAAGCCACGTCGATCGCTCAATCGACGGCCCGGCGGCGTTTATCGAAACCAACGTGGTGGGCACCTACACCCTGCTGGAAGCGGCGCGTCATTACTGGCAGCAGCTGGCCACGCCGCGGCAGCAGGATTTCCGTTTCCACCATATTTCCACCGACGAAGTGTACGGCGATCTGCACGGCACCGACGATCTGTTCACCGAAACCACGCCGTATGCGCCGAGCAGCCCGTATTCCGCCTCCAAGGCCTCCAGTGACCATCTGGTGCGCGCCTGGTTGCGTACCTACGGTTTGCCGACGCTGATCACCAACTGTTCCAATAACTACGGGCCGTATCACTTCCCGGAAAAACTGATCCCGCTGGTGATTCTGAACGCGATTTCCGGCAAGCCGCTGCCGGTGTATGGCGACGGTGCACAGGTACGTGACTGGCTGTACGTTGAAGATCACGCTCGGGCGCTGTATCTGGTGGCGACCACCGGCAAAGTGGGCGAAACCTACAACATTGGCGGCCACAACGAGCGCAAGAATATCGACGTAGTACAGACCATTTGCGATCTGCTGGAACAGCTGGCTCCGAGCAAACCGCAGGGCGTGGCGCAGTACCGCGACCTGATCACCTACGTTAAGGATCGTCCGGGCCACGATATGCGTTATGCCATCGACGCCGGTAAAATCGAGCGTGAGCTGGGTTGGCGTCCGCAGGAAACCTTCGAAAGCGGCATCCGCAAAACGGTAGCCTGGTATCTGGCCAATGAAACCTGGTGGCGTCGCGTGCAGGACGGTTCCTACGCGGGCGAACGCCTGGGCCTGAGCCAGTAACCTCATATCGATAAGGTGCCGCAGGCGTTGCGGCGGCGCCATTGTCGTCAGTTCAGGAGGGCATTATGAAAGGTATTATTCTCGCCGGTGGTTCAGGAACGCGTCTGCATCCCATCACCCGCGGCATCTCCAAGCAATTACTGCCGATTTACGACAAGCCGATGATTTACTACCCGTTATCGGTGCTGATGCTGGCCGGTATTCGGGACGTATTGATTATTTCCACCCCGGAAGATCTGCCATCTTTCCGCCGTCTGCTGGGCAGCGGCGCGGAGTTCGGCATCAATCTCAGCTACGCCGAGCAGCCGAGCCCGGACGGGCTGGCGCAGGCATTCCTGATCGGTGAGGAATTTATCGGCGGCGAGCCGAGCTGCCTGGTGCTGGGCGACAACATCTATTTCGGCCAGGGCTTTAGCCCAAAACTGAAAAACGTGGTGGCGCGCAACCAGGGCGCGACGGTGTTCGGCTACCAGGTGATGGATCCGGAACGTTTTGGCGTGGTGGAGTTTGACGAGGACTTCCGCGCGCTGTCCATCGAGGAAAAACCGCAGAAACCGAAGTCAAACTGGGCGGTAACCGGCCTGTATTTCTATGATAATCAAGTGGTTGATTTTGCCAAGCAGGTCAAGCCGTCAGCGCGAGGCGAGCTGGAAATCACCACCATCAATCAGATGTATATGGAGCGCGGCCAGTTGAACGTTGAACTGCTGGGACGCGGTTTCGCCTGGCTGGACACCGGCACTCACGACAGCCTGATCGAGGCCAGTACCTTCGTGCAAACGGTGGAAAAGCGCCAGGGCTTCAAGATTGCCTGCCTGGAAGAGATTGCCTGGCGCAACGGCTGGCTGGACGACGAAGGCGTCAGGCGCGCCGCGCAGGCGCTGTCCAAGACCGGCTACGGCAAATATCTACTGGATTTGCTGCATGTCCGTCCGCGCCAGTATTGAACCGCTGAGCTGGGAGAGCGACTACTTCCAGCGCCGCAGCGCAAAACTGCATTTTGACCCCGCCGCGCCGCTGCTGACCAGCGACGCGCTGGACGCCTATGCGCTGGTACAGGCCAAAATTCCTGCCGCGCGGCTGGATCTGGCCGATGCGCTGGCGGCTTACGGCTTCCGGCTGGCGGAGGGCGAGATTGACCTTGCGCTAGCTATTGGCACGGAATGTGCTTCTATTCAGCCCCCGCTGCTGCGGGTCGCAACGCCGTCGGATATCCCCGTACTGCGGGCGGCGGCAGAAAACGTCTTCACCGCCAGCCGCTTTCGCATGCCATGGTATGCCGCACAGGACAGTGGGCGATTTTATGCCACCTGGATCGAAAAAGCGGTGCTGGGCACTTTTGACCATCAATGCCTGCTGACGTTAAACGAGGCGCGGCAGCCGACCGGCTTTGTCAGCCTGCGCGATATCGGCGAAGGGCAGGCGCGCATCGGCCTGTTGGCGGCGCTGCCTGGCACTGGCGGGCAGGGCATTGGGGCACAACTGATGGCGGCGGCCATCGACTGGTGCCGGCAGCGGCGGATACAGCGCCTGTGGGTGGCGACGCAAATCAGTAACGTCGCCGCGCTACGGCTCTATCAACGGCACGGGGCTTTGATTGAAAGCACCGCGTATTGGTTATACCGAGGAAAACATGATCCCATTTAATGCACCACCGGTTGTTGGCACTGAACTCGACTATATGCAGGCGGCGATGAGCAGCGGCAAACTGTGCGGCGACGGCGGTTTTACCCGCCGCTGTCAGCAATGGATGGAGCAGCATTTCGCCAGCCCGAAGGTGCTGTTGACCCCGTCCTGTACCGCCTCGCTGGAAATGGCCGCCATCCTGCTCGACATTCAGCCGGGTGACGAAGTGATCATGCCGAGCTTCACCTTCGTGTCTACCGCCAACGCCTTTGTGCTGCGCGGCGCCAAGATGGTGTTTGTCGACGTACGTCCAGACACCATGAATATTGATGAAAGCAAAATCGAAGCGGCCATCACCGAAAAAACCCGCGTTATCGTACCGGTGCATTACGCTGGCGTGGCGTGCGAAATGGACACCATCATGGCGTTGGCCACCAAGTACAATCTGTACGTGGTGGAAGACGCGGCCCAGGGCGTGATGTCTACCTACAAGGGCAAGGCGCTGGGCACCATCGGCCACATCGGCGCGTTCAGTTTCCATGAAACCAAGAACTACACCTCCGGCGGTGAGGGCGGTGCCACGCTGATCAACGATCCAACGCTGATTGACCGGGCGGAAATCGTGCGTGAAAAAGGCACCAACCGCAGCCAGTTCTTCCGTGGCCAGGTGGATAAATACACCTGGCGCGATATCGGCTCCAGCTACCTGATGTCCGACTTGCAGGCCGCCTATCTGTGGGCGCAGCTGGAAGCCGCCGAGCGTATCAATCAGCGCCGTCTGCGCCTGTGGCAGAGCTATTACGACGCCTTCAAGCCGCTGGCCGATGCCGGGCGCATCGATTTACCGGTTATCCCGCAGGGCTGCGTGCACAACGCGCACATGTTCTACCTCAAGCTGAAGGACATCAACGACCGTTCCGCCTTTATCGACTACCTGAAAGAAGCGGAAATCATGACGGTGTTCCATTACATTCCGCTGCATGCCTGCCCGGCCGGCGAAAAGTTTGGCCGTTTTGCCGGTGACGATCGCTTCACCAGCAAGGAAAGCGAGCGTCTGGTGCGCCTGCCGCTGTTCTATAACCTGTCTGATGTCAATCAGCGTACGGTCATCAACACCGTGTTGAGCTACCTCGCCTGATATGTCGTTGGCAAAAGCATCGGTCTGGACCGCCGGCTCTACGCTGATCAAGATTGGCGTGGGGTTGCTGGTGGTCAAATTGCTGGCGGTGGCGTTCGGCCCCAGCGGCGTTGGCCAGGCGGGTAACTTCCGCCAGTTGATTACCGTGCTCGGCGTGCTGTCCGGCGCCGGGATTTTTAATGGCGTCACCAAGTACGTGGCGGAGTTTCACCAGGATCCGCAGCGCCTGCGCATGGCGGTCGGCACCGCGTCCAGCATTGTGCTCGGCTTTTCGACGCTGCTGGCGTTGGTGTTTCTGTTTGCGGCACAGCCGATCAGCATTGGGCTGTTTGGCCATGCGCAATACGTCAACGTGATACGCGCGGTGGCGTTTATTCAGATGGGCATCGCCTACGCCAACCTGTTTTTAGCCATTCTCAAGGGCTATCGCGACGCGATGGGTAACGCCGCTGCGGTGATTGGCGGCAGCCTGATTGGCGTTGTCGCCTTTGTCATCTGCTTCAAACTGGGCGGTTACGAGGGGGCGCTGGCCGGACTGGCGCTGGTGCCGGCGCTGGTGGTGCTGCCGGCGGGCATACTGCTGTGGCGGCGCGACAACCTGCCGTTGCGCTATCTGGCGCTGGCATGGGACAAGGCGTTGGCCAGCCATCTGGGCAAGTTCACCATCATGGCGCTGATCACCTCCGTGACGCTGCCGGTGGCCTATGTCATGATGCGTAACCTGCTGGCGGCGCATTACAGCTGGGACGAGGTGGGGATTTGGCAGGGGGTGAGCAGCATTTCCGATGCCTACCTGCAGTTTATCACCGCATCGTTTACCGTTTATCTGCTGCCGACGTTGTCGCGTTTGAGCGACAAAGGGGCGATTACCCGCGAAATCGTCCGCTCGCTGACGTTCGTGCTACCGGCGGTGGCCGCCGCGAGCTTTGCCGTCTGGCTGCTGCGCGACTTCGCCATCTGGCTGCTGTTTTCGGACAAGTTTATCGCCATGCGCGATCTGTTCGCCTGGCAACTGGTGGGCGACGTGCTGAAGGTCGGCGCCTACGTGTTTGGTTATCTGGTGATCGCCAAAGCGTCGCTACGTTTTTACCTGTTGGCCGAAGTCAGCCAGTTTGTCCTGCTGACGGCGTTCGCGCATTGGCTGATCCCGCTGCACGGGGCGTTGGGCGCGGCACAAGCCTATATGGCCACCTACATCGTGTATTTCACGCTGTGTAGCCTGATATTTATTCTTTATCGTAGACGAGTATGACCATACTGATTCACGTACTGGGATCTGATATCCCTCATCACAATCAGACCGTGCTGCGCTTCTTCAATGACGTGCTGGCAACCCGCCTGCCATCCGGGCAGGTGAGCCATTTTATGGTCGCGGCGCAGGACGTGGCGGCGTTGGGGCAGTTTCCTGCGCTGACAATCGAGAGCTTTCCGGACAAGAAAAGCCTGGCGCAGGCGGTGATAGCTCGCGCCGGCGCCGATCGCGACAGCCGTTACTTCTGGCATGGACAGTTCAACCCCACGCTATGGCTGGCGCTGCTAAGCGGTAAAATCGCGCCGCGCCAGGTGAGCTGGCATATCTGGGGCGCGGATCTGTACGAAAACGCCACCAGTTGGAAGTTCCGGCTGTTCTATCTGCTGCGCCGTATTGCACAAGGGCGGGTTGGACACGTGTTTGCCACGCGCGGCGATCTGATTCATTACCAGCAACGCCACGCCCGGGTACCGGCGTCGCTGCTGTATTTCCCGACCCGTATGGATCCGGCGCTCACCGGCGTGGACGTCGAAAAAAACCTCGCCGGTCCGATGACCATTCTGGTGGGTAACTCCGGCGACCGCACCAACCGCCATATAGAAGCGCTGACCGCTATCCACCAGCAGTTTGGCGCTGGCGTGCGGGTGATAGTACCCATGGGCTATCCGGCCAACAACGACGGCTATATCGAACAGGTGCGGGCGGCGGGTGTGCAGCTGTTCGGCGACAAAAACCTGCAGTTGCTGACCCGGCAGGTGGCGTTCGACGATTACCTGAACATGCTGCGCAGCTGCGATCTGGGGTACTTTATCTTTGATCGCCAGCAGGGTATTGGCACGCTGTGCCTGCTGATTCAGTTTGGCGTGCCGTTCGTGCTCAGCCGTCAGAACCCGTTCTGGCAGGATCTGGCCGAACAACATTTGCCGGTGCTGTTCTACGGTGACTCGCTGGATGAAGCGGTGGTACGCGAAGCGCAGCGCCAGTTGGCAGCGGTCGACAAGCAAGACATCGCCTTCTTCAATCCGAACTACGTCGATGGCTGGCAGCAGGCGTTGGCGCTGGCTGCGGGAGAAACGCCATGACGCTAGCGCAATTTGGTGGGTTGTTTGTCGTTTACCTGATCGGTCTGGTGTTTATTCTCACCCTGACCTATCAGGAGTTTCGACGCATTCGCTTTAACTTCAACGTGTTCTTTTCGTTGCTGTATCTGCTGACGTTTTTCTTCGGCTTCCCGTTGAGCTGCCTGCTGGTGTTTCAGTTCGGTGTGGAAATCGTGCCGGTGGAGTATCTGCTGTATGCGCTGCTGTCCGCCACCTGCTTTTATGCCATTTATTATGTCAGCTACAAAACCCGCTTGCGCCAGCGCAGCCGCGAAGTACGCAAGCCGGTGTTTAGCATGAACCGGGTGGAAACCAACCTGACCTGGGTACTGTTGGCGCTGGTGGCTATCGGTACCGTCGGCATTTTCTTTATGCAGAACGGTTTCCTGTTGTTCAAGCTAAACTCCTACAGCCAGATTTTCTCCAGTGACGTGTCCGGCGTGGCGCTCAAGCGCTTTTTCTATTTCTTTATTCCGGCGATGCTGGTGGTGTACTTCCTCAAACAGGACGTGCGCGCATGGTTCTTCTTCCTGGCGGCCACGGTGTCGTTCGGCATTCTGACCTACGTCATCGTCGGCGGCACGCGCGCCAACATCATCATTGCCTTTGCCCTGTTCCTGTTTATCGGCATCGTACGCGGCTGGATTACGCTGTGGATGCTGGCGGCCGCCGGGGTGTTCGGCATTGTCGGCATGTTCTGGCTGGCGCTGAAGCGCTATAGCCTCGACGTCAGCGGCGCAGAGGCGTTTTATACCTTCCTGTACCTGACGCGCGATACCTTCTCGCCGTGGGAAAACCTGGCGTTGCTGCTGCAAAACTACGACAAAATCGATTTCCAGGGGCTGGCGCCGATCGTGCGCGATTTTTACGTGTTCATCCCTTCCTGGCTGTGGCCGGGCCGGCCGGACGTGGTGCTCAATACCGCCAACTACTTTACCTGGGAAGTGCTGGAAAACAATTCCGGGTTGGCGATCTCGCCGACGCTGATCGGTTCGCTGGTGGTGATGGGCGGGGCGCTGTTTATTCCGCTGGGGGCGGTGGTGGTCGGTTTGATCATCAAATGGTTCGACTGGCTATATGAGCTGGGACGCAGCGAAGAGAACCGCTATAAAGCGGCTATTCTGCAAGCCTTCTGTTTTGGCGCGGTATTTAACATGATTGTGCTGGCGCGCGAAGGGCTGGATTCGTTCGTCTCGCGCGTGGTGTTCTTCTGCCTTATTTTTGGCGCCTGCCTGGTGCTGGCGAAACTACTGTACTGGCTGTTTGATGCGGCGGGGTTGATCAAGGCGCGGGTGATGCGTTCCCGTACGCTGCAACAGGCCGCCGCCCCGCGCGCTGACGGATTACTGTAAGGGTAACAATAACAATGGAAACAAAGGTTTCGGTTCCTCAATATGCGCTGCGCGGTTTTCGCCTGTGGGGGTTCCGTAATATGGCGCACTGTCTGGATTTTTTGTTCGACGGCGGCAAGATGAAGCAGGGCACCCTGGTGGCGATGAATGCGGAAAAGCTGCTGGCGGCCGAGCAGGATGCCGAGTTACGCGCCTTGCTGGACGGCGCGGAGTATAAGTACGCCGACGGTATCAGCATGGTGCGGGCAATGCGCCGCAAGTTTCCCGGCGCCGAGGTTTCACGCGTGGCGGGGGCCGATCTGTGGGAGGCGCTGATGCAGCGTGCCGGTCAGCAAGGCACGCCGGTGTTCTTGATTGGCGGCAAGCCGGCGATACTGGCGGAAACGGCAGACAAACTGCGCCGCCAATGGCAGGTGAATATCGTCGGCACGCAGGACGGTTACTTTAAGCCGGAGCAGCGTGACGCGCTGTTTGCGCGTATTCACGCCAGCGGGGCGGCGATCGTCACCGTGGCGATGGGATCGCCGAAGCAGGAAATCCTGATGCGTGACTGCCGAGCAGTACATCCACAGGCGCTGTATATGGGCGTGGGTGGCACTTACGACGTCTTTACCGGTCACGTCAAGCGCGCTCCCAAGGTTTGGCAGAACATGGGACTGGAGTGGCTGTATCGGCTGCTTAGCCAACCGAGCCGCATCCGCCGGCAGATCAAACTGCTGAGATTCGTCGCTTACTATTACGGCGGCAAATTGTAACGCCGTTGCCGGGGCGGCTTATGCTGCTCCGGCCTTCAATAGTGTTTAAATATCCTGCTTTTTGCATAAATACCCAGCATATCTATAACTTGCCGTTACTATTTTCCCTCTGCTTATTTCATAACATTTTAAATTGCGGTTTGCTTATAGCGGCAAAATACGGAACGATCGCGCCCCACGGCCTTAAACCACGGGTCTGGCACCATTTTGGCCGCAGCTGGCCGGTTAAAACTATAACGACAGACGCAAACACGGCAAAAGAGTAACGACAGAGGAATTATGGCAAGCAAAGAAAAACCGCAGGGGCTACAGCGTGGGCTGGAAGCCCGACACATCGAACTGATTGCGCTGGGTGGCACCATTGGCGTCGGCCTGTTCATGGGATCGGCCAGTACCTTGAAATGGGCGGGGCCTTCGGTGCTGCTGGCTTACATCATTGCCGGGCTGTTTGTGTTCTTTATCATGCGTTCGATGGGCGAGATGCTGTTCCTGGAGCCGGTAGCCGGTTCGTTCGCGGTATACGCACATAAGTACATGAGCCCCTACTTTGGCTATCTGACCGCCTGGGGATACTGGTTTATGTGGATCGCGGTCGGCATTTCGGAAATTACCGCTATCGGCGTCTACGTACAGTTCTGGTTCCCGGAAATACCGCAATGGCTGCCGGCGTTGATTGCCGTGGCGATGGTGGCATTGGCCAACCTGGCGGCGGTGCGTTTGTACGGTGAGTTGGAGTTCTGGTTCGCCATGATCAAGGTCACTACCATTATCGTGATGATCCTGGTGGGGCTGGGGGTGATTTTCTTTGGTTTCGGCAACGGCGGCCAACCGATTGGTTTTGCCAACCTGACGGCGCACGGCGGCTTCTTTGCCGGTGGCTGGAAGGGGTTCCTGTTTGCACTGTGTATCGTGGTCGCTTCTTATCAGGGCGTGGAACTGGTGGGCATTACCGCCGGTGAGGCCAAAAATCCACAGGTGACGTTAAAGCGCGCGATCAACAACATCCTGTGGCGCATCCTGATTTTTTACGTCGGGGCGATTTTCGTGATCGTTACCATCTTCCCATGGAACGGCATCGGCACCGCTGGCAGCCCGTTCGTGCTGACCTTTGCCAAAATCGGCATTGTGGCCGCCGCCGGCATTATCAACTTCGTGGTACTGACCGCCGCGCTGTCCGGCTGTAACAGCGGCATGTACAGCGGCGGGCGCATGCTGTACGCGTTGGCCAACAATCGCCAACTGCCGGCGGTGCTGACCCGACTCTCCGCCAGCGGCGTGCCGGTCTACTGTATCGCCGTGACCATTGCCTGCCTGTTGCTGGGGTCGGCGTTGAACTACCTGATTCCAAACCCGCAACAGGTGTTCGTCTATGTCTACAGCGCCAGCGTGCTGCCGGGCATGGTGCCATGGTTCGTGGTGCTGATAAGCCAGCTTTACTTCCGTCGTGCGCATCAGGAGGCGATCAAGACCCACGCCTTCAAGTCGATCATGTTCCCGTACATAAACTATCTGACCATTGCTTTCCTGCTTTGCGTGCTGGTTGGCATGGGAATCAATCCGGATACGCGTATTTCACTGCTGGTCGGAACGATTTTCCTGGCGCTGGTCAGTCTGTGTTACGTTGTTTTCGGCATGCACAAGAAACAGCATCAGGCTGAAATTCGGCCAGAAAAGCAGCAATAAGCGATGGAAACAGGCTACGGACAGCCCTTTCCTGCGTTGGACTGCGCAAAGCGTAATCAAACACAACATTTCTGCGAAAAAGCACTAGACAGGATTGGGATAAAACCGTAGTATCCCCACCCGCAACGGCGCTACGCGCCCGTAGCTCAGCTGGATAGAGCGCTGCCCTCCGGAGGCAGAGGTCTCAGGTTCGAATCCTGTCGGGCGCGCCATTAAGTTTGTGCGCAAGAGCTGCGGTGGTATCATTACCGCGTGAAGTAGTAAAGAAATGGTGGCTATAGCTCAGTTGGTAGAGCCCTGGATTGTGATTCCAGTTGTCGTGGGTTCGAGTCCCATTAGCCACCCCACTTTACCCAAGGGGTAAAGAAAGAGTAAAAGCGATTTTGTGACAGTGCGAAGGTGGCGGAATTGGTAGACGCGCTAGCTTCAGGTGTTAGTGTTCTTACGGACGTGAGGGTTCAAGTCCCTCTCTTCGCACCACACAAAATGTCTGATAAATTTTAATATTTACATAGACATAAGCTTTGAAATTGCGTAGTATCAGCAACACAGAATCGGCGAGTAGCGCAGCTTGGTAGCGCAACTGGTTTGGGACCAGTGGGTCGGAGGTTCGAATCCTCTCTCGCCGACCACTTTCAAAGAAACCCGCTTTTAAGCGGGTTTTTTTACGCCCGGATTTTATAAGAGGATGAAGACAAAACTGTCGGGAACAGTTTTGAACAACGCCTCGGCGTTGGCCCGCAGGGAAGAGCGCAGGACGCGCGAAATAGCCTCCGAAGGAGGTTTGAGCCGAGCGCAGCGAGACCACGTTGCTTTAGCAACGGCCCGTAGGGCAAGCATCGCAGATGCGCGTAATCCTCTCTCGCCAACCATCATTCGAAAAACCTGCTTTTTAAAGCAGGTTTTTTTCGTCTGTAGTTTATCTTGAACCAAGCCCGGTAGCGGCGTTGGCCGTTGGGTCACTGCGGTAGACCGACAGCGCCAATCAATACCGCCATCGCCAACATCAGTAATGCTACGCACCAGATAGCCAGCAGTGAATGGCCGAAATACCAAGATCCGCACCGAACATCATTCCCGGCGGCAAGGTGAACACGCCAAGCAACAGGTAGAGGGACGCGTTGCCGGCATGCCTGATTGGTCACCTCATGCCGCTGGTGGAGCCGCGTATGGTGCGCACCATCGCTTTGATACGGCGCCAGGAGGCGGTGTTATCCCATTGCGAACAGGCATTGTGGTCGTTGCTCGGCGAGCAACTGCAGCAGTTACAGCGCAGCTGGTTGCAACAGCAGGTGATACAGCCGTCGGATGTCGGTAATCTGCGACAGCCGACGGGATGATTGTCGCCAGTAAGAGACATATAACCTACTGAAAATTAAGGTATAAAATAACTTTACCTTAAGTCGTCGTTTTTAGGCGACAGTTGGCATCGGCGGCGAAACGGCGGGGTAGGCGGGTCAAACGCCGGCGGAAACGGAAGGGAAGAATAAAATCCTTTTCCATTCAAACGATTAATGGCGATTTTATCGGCTTGGCGGAGCAATAATGCGAAGTTGGCACGCCAAGTGCAATACCTATAGCGTAGATGCTCATTCCACCTCTTATGTTCGCCACATGGCCTCATAAACCCTGGGAATGACGCAGAGCCGATTTAGGGTGCCTATTGCCCACCAGAACGATGAATACATCGCTTGCGATGCGGACATCACACTGCGGGCATAACGTTGAGTGAGGCACCACCCCTGTTGTCCAAGACCTGATTGCTTCTTTATACACTTGTCGTTACGGCAAGTGTTTTTTTTTCTGCATCCTTCACGCCGCCTGTTTATTGGCTACGTCTCTCACGTATCACGATGGTAAATGATTCGCAGCCCCAGACCACGGCGAAAAAAAAGCGTGACCAGAGGTCACGCCTTGTGAATCAACCGTTGTGGCTTACTCGCCGTTCTGCTTGAGCGTGAGCATCAGCCCTTCGCGGCGCATCTGGGCGGCTTCTTCCGAGCGGTGGAGTTTCTCCAGCACGTCTGCCAGCCAGGCGTAATCGTAAGCGTCCGGCCGTTGCTTCAGCGCTTCGCGGAACGCGTCGCTGGCCTGCTGCCATTCGCCATGCTTTATCAACAGCTGACCCAGGGTGCTGTTCAGCAGCGGCGTTGCACCATGTTGTTTGATCTGCTGACGCAGCGCCTTTTCCAACTGTTGCGCATTACCAGACTTGATGCGTGGGATCAGCAGCACCAAACGCTCGTCATACTGACGCTTCAGGCTATCGATGACGATCTCCTGCGCCATGTCATGATCGTTGCATTCGATCAGGTGTTCCACCATCGCTATCTGCAACGGCACCTCGTGGCGGGTCTTGCGGCTTTGGTCTTTCCACCAACGCTTCAGGCCTTCGCTGCCTTCATCCGCCATCGCCTGATTCATCAGGCCGATATAAGCCTGTTGCTGCAACGCCTGCAATTGTTCTTCGCTATGCAGATTGATTTTGCTCATCGACGGCAGTATTTCCAGCAGTGACGCATAGCCGCCGGTACGCAGGTAGGCCTGCTCCGCCAGCCGCAGCACTTCCGGATGACGCGGCGCCTGGTTCAGCAGGCGATCGACGCCGTGGCGTGCGGCATGCGCTTCGCCCTGCGCCAGCTGAATACGCACCCGCGTGATGTCTACCGGCAGTTGGTCGGTATCCGCCGCTTCGGCCGCGCGCTCCAGGTATTGGTTGGTACGGAAATCGTCACCGCGTTGCTGCGCCGCTTCGGCCGCCAGCAGGTAGTTTACTACCGGCTGTTCTGCATGATCGGCATTGCGCGTCAGCAGTTTTTCAACCTGTTTGTAATCTCCCTCTGCCAGTTTGATCAACGCGGCTTTGGTTTGCTTGCGTGCACGGCTGCGCTTACGACCAAGGAACCAGCCGCGGGTGCGCGCGCCGGTACGGAAAATGCGCCGCAGGATCCATTCGATGACCAACAGCACCACGAACAGCAAAATCCCCATGATCGCCAGGCCGGTGACGCTGGTTTCAATATTGTAATTATCGGTCTGGATCAGCACGTAGCCTTGATGGCCGGCCAGCATCGGCCCCACCACCACGCTGGCGATCAACACCAGGAACAGGAATAACACGCGTAACATGGCTTATCCCTCCTGGTGAGTGGCAGCACCTTGCGCCAACAGATTACGTACCCGGCTCTGCATCAGTTTTTCCAGCAGCGGCTGGCTCTTCAGCTGTTGTGGTACGTCCATGGACACCGGTTGCTGACTCAGCGCGTCCAGCTCTTCAAGGAAGGCCTTGGTCGCCGGGTCGGTGGTGTCGAAGTAGGCGCGAACCCAGGTGGAGATGGTTTCCAGCGACTGTTTATAGGTTTCGTTCTGATGGCGCGGCACCGCCTGGGCGGCCACCAGCAGGCGTGAACGGATATTTTCACGCAGGTAGATATCCTGGTTGGGTGCCAGCAGTGGCTCGGCGCTGGTATCACGGCGGCGAATGGTAATAAAGTCGGCCATAAAGTTATGCCAGCTTTTGCTCAGATTTTGCCGCCATTCGCTCAATGAGCTGGACAGCTCGGTGCTGTCTTCATCCATCGGCGCTTCGTCACTGTCGTTATCCGCCAGGCGCAGGTTATCCACCTGATTGGACAACTGATTGACCTTCAGAATAATGCCGTCGAAATCCACCTGTGAAACGGTAGACAGCGTGCTGACGTCTTCAGTGATGGCGCGCCGCACCTCGAGCAGGCTGGGATCGTTCATGTCTGCCAGGCTGGCGTCGGCGCTCTTTAGCAGCGCGGCGGCGGTGGTGATGTCCTGATCGCTCCACAGTTTGCGGCCGGCCATTTTCACCAGGAAGTCGGCCTGCGCCAACAGCCAGGTTTTGGCGTCGCTACCTGAAATGGTCGCGACTTTTTCCTGTAATTCGGTCAACTGGCGCGCCAGCGAGTTTTGTTCGCGGTCGGCAGCATCAAGGGTTTTTCCCTGCTGCTGCAACAGACCTTCCAACGCGTTTTTTTCCTGCTGCTGGCTCTGTTTGAGTGCGCTCAGCTGTTGTTGCAGGGTCTGGTTGGCGGCGATCAGCGCCTGTGCCTGCTGGTGCGTATGGTAATAACCGCCGGCGCCCAGCGCGATTACCAGCACGATGGCGATAGCACCAAGCAGTGGGCCGCTATTTTTGCCCTTGCGGCTATCAGCCTCTGGCTGCTGGGGGCTCTCAACCGCACGGGCTGGCTCTTCAACCGGGGCGGATGGGGTATTTTGTTCCGTCATAGTGGCACATCCCATAGTCAGGTTTATTGTTGTCTTCTGTGTTGCTTCAAGCCGCATCCATGCGGCCGCGATGCTACTCGAACTGTTTAGGCTACAGCGCGCGAATCAACGCGTCATTATCGGCATTCTCGGCGACCCGAATGGTGCTCCAGCCCAGATCCCGGGCCTGGGTCGCCAGGCGTTCGCTCACTACTATCAGCCGGCAGCGCAGTAGCCACGACGCGCGATAGTAATCAGGAACCAGATTATAGAGCTGTTGTAACATTTCGCCGCTGGTGACGACCAGCGTATCAACCCCGGCGCGTTGCCAGTGAGCGCTTTGCTCGGCGCCGTCATAATGCACCGGGCTGCGTTGATAACATTCATAATAGCTGACGTTGGCGCCGCGTTCGCGCAATGTATCGCCCAACAGTTCACGGCCGCCATTGCCGCGCAGAATCATCGCCTGCTTGCCGTCGAGCTTTTGCAAGGCCGGTAATAATAGCAGCGTTTCGCTGATCTGGCGCTCTTGCGGGAATTCTACCGGCAGGCTGGTAATGCGGTGCAAGGCCAGCGCGGTGTTACGACCAATGGCGTAATAGCGTGGTTTGGTCGGCCAAGGCAACCCGGCACGCCCCATCACCGAATTGGCGTAGTTCACCGAGTGCTGCGACAGCACAAAGACCAGGTCGCCCTCGCGCTGTTGCTGCAACGCCTGCGGCAGAATCGGCAGATCGCCACCGGGGGCGAAGTCAATCAGCGGCGCATGATAGGCAACCCGTCCGAGTACGCGCAGGCGGCTCACCAACTGTTCGCCAAACGGGGAAGGGCGGGTTACCAGGATCGTCATGCCGGGGGATTCCCTTGATAAACGTCACGCAGAATATCGCGGGCGCCCTTGGCCAGCAGTTCTTCCGCCAGCTCGATGCCCATGTGTTCGGCCTGTGCCGCCGGGCCACGGCGTTCGCCGCGCACCATCAGACTGCCGTCCGGCGCGCCGACCAGTGCGCGTAGCCACAGCGTATCGCCGTCCAGCTCGGCATAGCTGCCGATTGGCACCTGGCACCCGCCTTCCAGCCGGGTGTTCATGGCGCGTTCCGCCCGCACTCGGGTGGCGGTGAGTTCATGATTCAACGGGGCCAGCAGGGCGCGGGTCACCGCGTCGTCAAGCCGGCATTCAATGCCTACCGCACCCTGACCGACCGCCGGCAGGGATTCTTCCGGGCTCATCGGGCTGCGAATGCGCTGCTCAAGGCCCAGGCGCTTCAGCCCGGCCACCGCCAGAATGATGGCGTCATAATCGCCGTTATCCAGTTTGGCCAGGCGGGTGCCGACGTTGCCGCGCAGATCGCGCACCAGCAGATCGGGGCGACGCTGGCGCAACTGGCATTGGCGGCGCAGGCTGGATGTGCCGACCACGCTGCCCTGCGGCAGTTGATCGAGGGAAGCGAAACGGTTTGATACAAATGCATCGCGCGGATCGTCGCGCTCACAAATGGTCACCAGGCCGAGCCCGGCGGGAAACTCCACCGGCACGTCTTTCATCGAGTGCACGGCGATGTCGGCTCTGCCTTCCAGCAGCGCCAGCTCAAGCTCTTTGACAAACAGACCCTTACCGCCGACCTTCGCCAGTGGCGTATCCAGAATGATGTCGCCGCGCGTGACCATCGGCACCAGCTCGACCTGCAAATCAGGATGACTTGCCATCAGGCGCTGTTGCACATAATGTGCTTGCCAGAGCGCGAGTGGGCTTTGTCGGGTGGCAATTCGAATAATTTTGTCTAACATGCTTGTTACCGTTTTAATATTTCGCCGTCCATCCTACCACCGAGGATGAAAACTGTCAGTGTAAGAAGCCACAGGCGAAGAAAGGACAACGGAATCAAAGGGAGGTGGATGAAATTTAGGGGCAGTTGACACTGCGGGTAATCGTTTAGAAAAGCGCTACAATAAGTGTGTCGCGTTAGCTTCTTTACGGTCAATCAGCAAGGTGTTAAATTGATCACGTTTCCAGCAATAAGTTGTCAAATATTCTTCTAAACCTAACGACGCTTATGGAATACGGGTTTTTTTCCAAGCACCGGGATAATCAGGCGAGACGTCTTGTACCTCTACATCGAGACACTGAAACAAAGACTGGATGCGATCAACCAACTACGTGTCGATCGTGCCCTGGCGGCAATGAAACCTGCTTTTCAACGGGTCTACGGTCTGCTGCCTACTTTATTGCATCACCATCACCCACTGATGCCGGGCTACCTGAATGGTAACGTTCCCCACGGCATCTGTCTGTATACGCCCGACGAAAGCCAACAGCATTATCTCAACGATCTAGAAGACAAATGGGGCAGCCCGTTTGCCAAGCCTGTCAGCGGTGAACTGCCGATCACCGGCGTATATTCGATGGGCAGCACTTCATCGATCGGCCAGAGTTGCAGCTCGGATCTCGACATCTGGGTATGCCACCAGTCCTGGCTCGATAATGAAGAGCGTAACCGGCTCCAGCAAAAATGCAGCCTGCTGGAGAAGTGGGCGGCATCGATGGGCGTGGAAGTCAGCTTCTTCCTGATTGATGAAAACAGATTCCGCCATAATGAAAGCGGCAACCTGGGCGGCGAAGACTGCGGTTCTACCCAGCATATCCTGTTGCTCGACGAATTCTATCGCACCGCGGTGCGCCTGGCCGGCAAGCGTATTCTATGGAATATGGTGCCGTGCGAAGAAGAAGCCCATTACGATGAATACGTTTTGTCGCTGTATGCCCAGGGGGCATTAACGCCGAACGAATGGCTGGATCTGGGCGGCCTGAGCACCCTGTCGGCGGAAGAATACTTTGGCGCCAGCCTGTGGCAACTGTATAAAAGCATCGACTCGCCGTACAAGGCGGTGTTGAAAACGCTGTTGCTGGAAGCCTACTCCTGGGAATATCCCAATACGCAACTGCTGGCAACGCATATCAAGCAGCGGCTGCATCAAGGTGAAATCGTCTGTTTCGGCCTTGACTCCTATTGCATGATGCTGGAACGCGTTACGCATTATCTCACGCAAATCAACGATACCACCCGCCTCGATCTGGTACGCCGCTGTTTCTATCTCAAAGTCTGTGAAAAGCTGTCGCAGGCCAAAACCAGCGTCGGTTGGCGGCGTGAAATACTCGGCCAGCTGGTCAGCGAATGGGGCTGGGATGACGCCCGTCTGGAAATGCTGGATAACCGCGCCAACTGGAAGATCGAACGGGTGCGTGAAGCACACAACGAACTGCTTGATGCGATGATGCAGAGCTATCGCAATCTGATTCGTTTCGCGCGTCGCAACAACCTGAGCGTCAGCGCCAGCCCGCAGGATATCGGCGTGCTGACTCGCAAGCTGTATGCCGCGTTTGAAGCGCTGCCGGGCAAGGTGACGCTGGTTAACCCGCAGATTTCTCCGGACCTGTCGGAAAGCGATTTGACCTTTATTCATGTGCCGATTGGCCGTGCCAACCGCACCGGTTGGTACCTGTACAATCAGGCGCCGGCCATGGATTCGATCGTCAGCCATCAGCCATTGGAATATAACCGCTACCTGAACAAGCTGGTGGCCTGGGCGTACTTCAATGGCTTACTGACTTCCCGCACCCGACTGCATATCAAAAGCGGCAATCTCTGTGACACCGCCAAGCTGCAGGAACTGGTGGCCGACGTCTCGCACAGCTTCCCGCTGCGCCTGCCGGCACCGACGCCAAAGGCGCTGTACAGCCCGTGCGAAATTCGCCATTTGGCGATTATCGTCAATCTGGAAAACGATCCGACCGCCGCGTTCCGCAATCAGGTGGTGCACTTCGATTTCCGCAAGCTTGACGTATTCAGCTTTGGCCAGCAGCAGCAATGTCTGGTGGGCAGTATCGATCTGCTGTACCGCAATTCATGGAACGAGGTGCGTACGCTGCATTTCAGCGGTGAGCAGTCGGTGCTGGAGGCGTTGAAAACCATTCTGGGTAAAATGCATCAGGATGCGGCGCCGCCGGAATCGGTGGAGGTGTTCTGTTACAGCCAGCATTTGCGTGGCCTGATCCGCACCCGTATTCAGCAGTTGGTAACCGAATGCATCGAGCTGCGGCTTTCCAGCACCCGCCTGGAGCCAGGGCGCTTCAAGGCGGTGCGGGTTGCCGGTCAGACCTGGGGGCTGTTCTTCGAACGGTTAAGCGTATCGGTGCAAAAACTGGAAAACGCGGTGGAATTTTATGGCGCGATTTCCAACAACAAGCTGCACGGCCTGTCGATCAAGGTTGAAACCGATCAGGTGCATCTGCCGCCGGTGGTCGATGGCTTCGCCAGCGAAGGCATCATCCAGTTCTTCTTCGAAGACACCACCGATGATAAAGGCTTCAACATCTATATTCTGGATGAGTCGAATCGGGTTGAGGTCTACCACCACTGTGAAGGCAGCAAAGAGGAGTTGGTGCGTGACGTTAGCCGCTTCTATTCGTCCTCACACGATCGCTTTACCTACGGTTCCAGCTTTATCAACTTCAACCTGCCGCAGTTCTATCAGATCGTGCAGATCGATGACCGCACGCAGGTGATCCCTTTCCGCAGCAGCACCCTGTCGAGCCTGTGCATCACGGTGCCCGATGGCAGTGCGCCGCAGCCGCTAAAACAGCAGTACCAACTGCATTGACTCCGAGGGAACAGGGCAGCATTTACGCCACCCTGTTCCCCACGGCCAGTGCAATTAGGCGAAGCGCACCGACTCCCCGGCCTGCGTGCTGGCGGCTTCGTTCAGCAACGCATAAAACGACTGGCCGCTGCGATCGCAGATCCAGTCGCCGTCGCGGTAGTTAAAGTGATAACCGCCGGCCTTGGTCGCCAGCCAGACCTGGTGCAACGGCTCCTGGCGGTTGATGACGATTTTGGTGCCGTTTTCGAAACTTAGCGTCATCACGCCGCCGTTGGTTTCGTAATCGATGTCGGCATCGCCATCGAAATCATCCAGCGTCTCTTCGATATTAAGCATCAGTTGGTCAGCCAACTGGTGAAACTCACTGTCGTTCATATTCAATTCCTATTGCTTTTCATGATCCATCTACCGATTATAGAGAGCTTGGATGCATGGATTACAGGCATTAATGCAAATGAAAAAACAACTACGCTATGCGCTGCTGGCAGTGACGCTCGCCGGGCTTTCCGGTTGCGGTCTGAAAGGGCCGCTGTACTTCCCACCGGCCGATCCGGCAACGCAAAAACCGGCCACGCCGCCGGTGACGACTGGCGATCACGTACAGAAGAACCAGCAGGATCTTTCTGGTTCACAGCAAAAACCGTCGATGAGCGCAGAGTAACGCGATGCGCGGTGCCGGGCGCTAGCACACAGTGTATACCCAAAAGAAGGCAAGTTGCAGCGCGGCGGTGGCGCGGTGGCAAATCGGTCGCAGACCGGCGTGAGCAAGGCTGGCGCTGGCCATGTGGCCAGGGAGCGTAGGCTAGCGGCAAGGCGGCTTGCAGTATGATGGGCAGAGCGCGTCCAGATAGCGGAGTATGATATGCAGTTCTCCAAAATGCACGGTCTGGGCAACGACTTTATGATGGTCGATGCCGTAACACAGAATGTCTATTTCTCACCTGAGCTGATCCGCCGGCTGGCCGATCGGCATTTAGGCATCGGTTTTGACCAGCTACTGGTGGTGGAACCGCCATACGATCCGGAGCTCGATTTCCACTACCGCATTTTTAATGCCGACGGCAGTGAAGTGGCGCAGTGCGGCAACGGTGCGCGCTGTTTTGCCCGCTTCGTGCGTCTCAAGGGGCTGACCAACAAACGCGATATTCGCGTCAGCACCCAAACCGGCCGCATGGTATTGAGCGTGACCGACGACGATCTGGTGTGCGTCAACATGGGCGAACCGAATTTTGATCCCCAGACGGTGCCGTTTCGCGCCGCCAAGGCGGAAAAAACCTACATCATGCGCGCTGCAGAACACACGGTGTTGGCCGGCGTGGTATCGATGGGCAATCCACATTGTGTTTTGCAGGTAGATGATGTAAAAACCGCCAAAGTAGAATTGCTTGGCCCGGTGCTGGAAAGCCACGAACGTTTTCCTGAGCGCGCCAATATCGGTTTCATGCAGGTGGTCAGTCGCGATCGCATCAAGCTGCGCGTTTACGAGCGCGGTGCCGGTGAAACGCAGGCCTGCGGCAGCGGCGCTTGTGCCGCCGTGGCAGTAGGGATTCAACAGGAATTGCTGTCAGAAGAGGTACATGTAGAACTGCCGGGTGGCAGCCTGCATATACGTTGGAAAGGGCCGGGTACGCCGCTGTTTATGACCGGTCCGGCAACCCATGTTTATGACGGATTTATTCATTTATGAAAAGCGTTGAGGACCAGGCCGTCGAGGCCATTGAGCTTGATGACGACGCCGTAATGCAGTACCTGCGGCAAAATCCCGATTTCTTTATCCGCAATGCGCGGCAGGTGGAGCAGATGCGCGTGCCGCATCCGGTGCGCGGTACCGTGTCGCTGGTGGAATGGCACCTGGCGCGTCAGCGTAACCACATCAATCGGCTGGAAGAAGAAATCACCCTACTGATGGAGCAGGCCAGCGCCAATGAAACCCTGTTTGGCAGTCTGTTGCATCTGCAGGCCAATCTGGCGACCGCCGACAGTCTGCAAGACCTGCTCAACCGTCTGCAACGCTGGGCGCGCGGCTTCGGTCTGGCTGGGGCCAATATCCGCCTGTTCAACGACAGCTGGAACATCGGTGCGCCGTCGGACTTCACCCACCTGGGCCTGTCGCGTTCGGCGTTTGAACCGCTGCGTATCCAGCGCCTGGGGGATGAACATCATTTTCTTGGCAGCCTGAACGGCCCTGAGCTGCTGCTGCTGTTGCCACAGGCCAAGCAGGTGGGTTCGGTGGCCCTGTCGCTACTGGGCGCCAACGGCGATCTGGGCATGGTGATATTCAGCAGTCGCGATACGCAGCATTATCAAGCCGGCATGGGCACCGTGATGCTCAATCAGCTGGCGCGCATGTTGCCGGAACTACTGGAACGCTGGATCGAACGCGCATGACTCCGCCGCTAGCGGCCAGCCTGCAACCGCCGGTTGACGCTTTTCTGCGTTATCTCAAGGTCGAACGTCAGCTCAGTCCGCTGACGCAAATCAGCTACTCTCGCCAGTTACAGGCGCTAATGGCGCTGGCAGCCGAACTGGGCGTCAGCGAATGGCGTCAGTTGGACGCCGCTACCGTACGTCAACTGGCGGCGCGCAGCAAACGCGCCGGCCTGCAATCTTCCAGTCTGGCGTTACGGCTTTCCGCGCTGCGCAGCTTCCTCGACTGGCTGGTCAGCCAGGGGCAGATAGTCGCCAACCCGGCCAAGGGCATCCGCACGCCGCGTAGCGGCCGTCATTTACCCAAAAACATCGACGTTGATGAAATGGGCCAACTGTTGGAGATCGATCTAAACGATCCGCTGGCGGTGCGCGATCGCGCCATGTTGGAAGTGATGTACGGCGCCGGGCTGCGTCTGTCCGAACTGGTCGGGCTGGATTGTCGCCACGTCGATATGGCCGCCGGCGAAGTCTGGGTAATGGGTAAGGGGAGCAAAGAGCGCAAACTGCCGATTGGCCGCACGGCGGTGACCTGGCTGGGACACTGGCTGGCGCTGCGTGAGCTGTTCGCTCCGGGCGACGATGCCATGTTTCTGTCCAATCAGGGCAAGCGTATTTCACCGCGCAACGTGCAAAAGCGCTTTGCCGAGTGGGGCGTCAAGCAGGGCGTCAGCAGCCATATTCATCCGCACAAGCTGCGCCACTCGTTTGCCACCCATATGCTGGAGTCGAGCGGCGATCTGCGCGCGGTGCAGGAATTGCTGGGCCATGCCAACCTGACCACCACCCAAATCTATACCCACCTCGACTTTCAACATCTGGCCAACGTGTATGATGCGGCACATCCACGCGCCAAACGGGGGAAATCCTGATGCATTTTTACCGCCCGCTGCGCCAGTTGGCGGCGTTGACCTTCGATCTGGACGATACCTTATACGATAATCGCCCGGTGATTAAGCAGACCGAGCAGCAATCGGTGGCCTTTTTGCAGGACTATCACCCGGGATTGAGCCACTTCCAGTCGGCGGATTTTCACCGTCTGCGCATGGAACTGCGCGAGCAGGATCCGGAAATTTACCACGACGTTACTCAATGGCGCTGGCGTGCGATCCATCTGGCGCTGACCCGGCAGGGGCTACGCGATGCCGAAGCCGCACTGGGCGCCGACGCGGCAATGCAGAACTTCGCGTTGTGGCGTAGCCGCATCGACGTACCGGCATCGACCCACCAGACGCTGCAAGCGCTCGCTGAACGCTATCCGTTGGTGGCTATCACCAATGGCAATGCCGATCCGGCGCTGTGCGGGCTGGACGGTTACTTTAGCTTCGTGCTGCGCTCCGGGCCGGATGGCCGCGCCAAGCCCTATCAGGATATGTACCATCTGGCTGCTGAACGGCTGAAGGTTGCGCCAGCGGCAATTTTGCACGTCGGTGATGACCTGACCACCGACGTTGCCGGTGCGCTGCGCTCGGGCTTGCAGGCCTGCTGGATCAACGATCGGCAGCGCAACCTGATGCAGGCGGCTGACAGTCGCCTATTGCCACATATTGAGATTTCGCAGTTGGCATCGCTGACAGCATTGTTATAATCCCTGCCAGAACTCTGTATAAATTCCCAGTGGAAACCGGCGTAACGCCGGCTATCCCTTACCAATTAATGGTGCCTATGGACGTTTCCGATCTGCTCAACAGCATGAATGATAAACAACGCGAAGCCGTGGCGGCGCCACGCAGCAACCTGTTGGTGCTGGCAGGCGCGGGCAGCGGAAAAACCCGGGTGCTGGTACATCGCATTGCCTGGCTGCTATCGGTAGAGAACTGTTCGCCGTATTCGATCATGGCCGTGACCTTCACCAATAAGGCGGCGGCGGAAATGCGCCACCGTATCGAGCAGCTGATTGGCACCAGCCAGGGCGGTATGTGGATTGGCACCTTCCACGGCCTGGCGCACCGCTTGCTGCGCGCCCACCACATGGACGCCAATCTGCCGCAGGATTTCCAGATACTCGACAGCGAAGACCAGCTACGCCTGCTCAAACGCATCGTGCGCGCGCTGAATATCGACGAAAAACAGTGGCCGCCGCGTCAGGCGATGTGGTACATCAACGGCAAGAAAGACGACGGCCTGCGGCCACAGCACATTGAAAGCTACGGCAATCCGGTGGAAGCGACCTGGCTGCGCATCTATCAGGCCTATCAGGAAGCCTGCGATCGCGCCGGGCTGGTGGATTTTGCCGAACTGCTGCTGCGCGCCCATGAACTGTGGCTGAACAAGCCGCACATTCTCAACCATTACCGCGAGCGCTTCACCAATATTCTGGTGGACGAATTCCAGGATACCAACCGCATCCAGTACGCCTGGATCCGCCTGCTGGCGGGCGATCGCGCCAATGTGATGATCGTTGGCGACGACGATCAGTCAATCTATGGCTGGCGCGGTGCGCAGGTAGAGAACATCCAGCGCTTCCTGAAGGATTTCCCCGGTGCCGAAACCGTCCGTCTGGAGCAGAATTACCGTTCCACCAGCAATATCCTCAAGGCTGCCAACACGCTGATCGCCAACAACGACGGACGCATGGGGAAAAACCTGTGGACCGACGGCGCCGAGGGCGAGCCGATTTCCCTCTACTGCGCGTTCAACGAGCTGGACGAAGCGCGCTTTGTGGTCAACCGCATCAAGAGCTGGCAGGACAACGGCGGGGCGCTGAACGACTGCGCAATTCTCTACCGCAGCAACGCCCAATCGCGCGTGCTGGAAGAAGCGCTGTTGCAGACCGCCATGCCGTACCGCATTTACGGCGGCATGCGCTTCTTCGAACGCCAGGAAATCAAGGATGCGCTGGCCTATCTGCGGCTGATTGCCAATCGCAATGACGACGCGGCGTTTGAACGGGTGGTGAACACCCCGACGCGCGGCATCGGTGACCGCACGCTGGACGTGGTGCGCCAAACGGCGCGCGATCGGCAGATGACGCTGTGGCAGGCCACCCGGGCGCTATTGCAGGACAAGGTGCTGGCTGGCCGTGCCGCGTCTGCCCTGCAGCGTTTTAGCGAACTGGTGGACGCGCTGGCGCATGAAACTGCCGATATGCCGCTGCACGTGCAGACCGATAGGGTGATCCGCGATTCGGGCCTGTTTATCATGTACGAGCAGGAAAAGGGCGAAAAAGGCCAGGCGCGCATTGAAAACCTTGAGGAACTGGTGACGGCGACGCGCCAGTTCAGCTACCAGGACGAAGACCAGGATCTGATGCCGTTGCAGGCGTTTCTGTCGCATGCGGCGCTGGAAGCCGGCGAAGGGCAGGCCGATGCGTATCAGGACGCGGTGCAATTGATGACGCTGCACTCGGCCAAAGGGCTGGAGTTCAAACAGGTATTTATCGTTGGCGTCGAAGAAGGCATGTTCCCGAGTCAGATGTCGCTGGACGAAGGTGGACGGCTGGAGGAAGAGCGTCGCCTGGCCTATGTTGGCCTGACGCGGGCGATGGAAAAGCTGACGCTGACCTACGCCGAAACCCGCCGTCTGTACGGCAAAGAGGTGTATCACCGCCCGTCGCGTTTTATCGGCGAGATCCCGGAGGAGTGCATCGAAGAAGTTCGCCTGCGCGCCAGCGTATCGCGCCCGGTCAGCCATCGACGGATCGGCACGCCGATCGCTGAAAACGACACCGGCTACAAACTGGGTCAGCGCGTGCGTCATCCCAAATTTGGCGAAGGCACCATCGTCAACCTGGAAGGCAGCGGCGAACACAGCCGCTTGCAGATCGCCTTCCAGGGCGAAGGCATCAAATGGCTGGTGGCGGCCTACGCCAAGCTGGAAACCGACTGACGGTCGGCGGCCGCGACGGCGTCAGCGTGTGTAGTGCTCACCCAGTTGCGCGCTGGCGTACCAACGCATTAGCTCATCCACGCCGTCGCCGCCTTCGGGCGGCGCCCATGGCATACAGTCCGCCTCCGACAGCGGTTGATACGGCCCCTGTTTGACTTCAAAAATCACGCCGCCCGCGTCGAGAGACAGCACCGCATGCCAGGTGCCGGCAGGCATTTCCAATACTCTGTTTTCGCCGCTCAGCAGCGTGCGCTGGGTCACCGTGCCGCCGTTATCGAACTGTAGCACCACGAAGCGACCGCGCAACGGCATCAGCAGTTCCCAGGTATGCGGGTGGCGGTGCGGGCGGATATAGGTGCCCGGCTCCATGGCGATGGCCAGCCGCTGTACCGGATCGGCTAACGCGTCATGCAACGTGCGGTGGCTGCGCAGGCGCGGCAATTGCGCCGCCTGTTCGCTCATGGCATTCAAATCAGCAACGGTAATCAGTTTCATCGGTTCAATCCGCAGGCAAAATGTGGCGCTGATTTTAGCAATTTCCCTCGCCGCGGCCAGCGATAAGCGCCGCTTTCCCGCCGGCGTTTATCTGCGGTTGAACCACAGTTTTCACCGCCCTGTCATCGCGGTGAATTGTTGCGCGATTATCCTGTCTAACGTGTTGACAGGCTTTTTCTTCTCGGCGTAACATGCGCGCACGATTAATAATGAGGACATTCGCCTTGGACACACCCAGTAGATACTGGCTCATTGACCTGGATTTCAACAGGTACAACTTCTAAGGCTATCCCATTCTGCTGATGGCCTTCGTGGTTGTCGGCGACCCCCTTTGTGTGTCGCTCTGAGTCAGATCTGTACATGGTCTGAAACGAGCGGGCCATTATCCCCCTCGGTTTCTGTGCTTCAACGCGTTGTCTGCCCCCCATCATAAGGGAGTTTTGGCACATGCTAAGCGCTTTCAAATTAGATAACAGCCGCTTATCCCGTCTGGAACTGGATGACGCCGAAGACCTGACCACCTCGCTGTGGGTGGATTTGGTCGAACCGGAAGAAGGCGAGCGCGACCGCGTGCAGAATGAGCTGGGCCAGAGCCTGGCGACCCGGCCGGAGCTGGATGACATCGAAGCCTCTGCGCGTTTCTTCGAAGACGAAGATGGTTTGCACATTCACTCCTTCTTCTATTTCGAGGATGCCGAAGACCATGCCGGCAACTCCACCGTGGCCTTCACCATCCGCGACGGCCGTTTATATACCCTGCGCGAACGGGAACTGCCGGCGTTTCGGCTGTACCGCATGCGCGCTCGCAACCAGATGATGGTTGACGGCAACGCTTACGAGCTGCTGCTGGATCTGTTTGAAACCAAAATCGAACAGTTGGCAGACGAGATCGAAAACATCTACAGCGATCTGGAAAAGCTTAGCCGGGTGATCATGGAAGGTCATCAGGGTGATGAATATGATGCAGCGCTGTCGACGCTGGCAGAGCTGGAAGACATCGGTTGGAAAGTGCGCCTGTGTCTGATGGATACCCAGCGCGCGCTGAACTTCCTGGTGCGCAAGGCGCGGTTGCCAACCGGCCAGCTGGAGCAGGCGCGTGAAGTGCTGCGCGATATCGAATCCTTGCTGCCGCACAACGAATCGCTGTTCCAGAAGGTCAACTTCCTGATGCAGGCGGCGATGGGCTTTATCAATATCGAACAGAACCGCATTATCAAGATTTTCTCGGTAGTCTCGGTGGTATTCCTGCCGCCAACGCTGGTGGCGTCCAGCTACGGCATGAACTTCGAATTTATGCCGGAACTGAAGTGGTCGTTTGGCTATCCGGGGGCGATTGGCCTGATGATCCTGGCCGGTCTGGCCCCGTATCTGTACTTCAAACGCAGGAACTGGCTGTAACCGTAACGCCAACCGGTCGCCCCGCGGTGGCGCGCACACCTTTCGATGGCGCCTCCGCTCGGGGGCTGCCCGCTTGATGCCGGCGGCAAAGCGTTGTCAGTGATTTGCGATTGTTCGCCTGCTAAGATAGTTGCCTGCGTACTGATTTAAGGCATACGTTTTCATGGCGAGGTTCCCCGCTGTAGTGCAATGGCTGATCCTGCTGCTGGCGTCGCTGGCGCTGGGCTTTGGCCTGCAAACATTTCATATTCCCGCCGCTTTATTACTGGGCCCGATGATCGTCGGCGTAGCGATGGGGTTGCTTGGTGCCTCAGTGCGCATTCCCGCGCCGCTATTTATCGCCGCTCAGGCGGTGTTGGGCTGCATGATTGCGCAAAGCCTCTCGCCCGCCATTCTCACGCCGCTGTTTGCCGACTGGCCGCTGGTACTGCTGGTGTTGATCGCCACGCTGCTGGCCAGCGGCGTTTCCGGTTGGTGTCTGGTGCGTTTCAGCGATTTGCCCGGTTCGACCGGCGCCTGGGGCGCGTCACCCGGCGGGGCGTCGGCAATGGTGGCGATGGCCGGCGATTTTGGCGCCGACGTACGGCTGGTGGCGTTTATGCAATACCTGCGGGTGCTGTTTGTCGCCACCGCGGCGGCGGCGGTGGCGCGCATCGGGCTGGGGGATGACGCCGGACAGGGCAGTGCAACGCTGGTCTGGTTTCCGCCGCTCGACTGGCGTTTCATCGCAACGCTGGCGGTAGCGGCCGGCGGTGCCTGGCTGGGGCCGCGCCTGCGTATTCCTTCCGGCGCGCTGCTGTTGCCGATGATGGTTGGCGCAACGCTGCACTCGAGCGGCGTGATGGCGTTGCAGATCCCCGAATGGCTGCTGGCTCTGGCCTATACCCTGATTGGCTGGAGCGTCGGTTTGCGTTTTACCCGGCCGATCTTTTTACTGGCGTTGCGCACGTTGCCGCAAATGGTGGTGTCGATTGTGGCATTGATGCTGTTTTGCGGCCTGCTAGCGTGGATGCTGACCTGGTTCCTGCCGGTGGATATCATGACCGCCTATCTTGCCACCAGCCCGGGAGGGTTGGACACGGTGGCGATTATTGCGGCGGGTAGCCGGGTGGATATGTCTTTCGTGATGGCGATGCAGACGTTGCGGTTGTTTACCATTCTGCTGACCGGCCCGGCGATGGCGCGGTTTATCTCCAACCGCGCCGCGCCGGCATCAACGTAACCGGCGTTGGGTATACAGGGCGTCGAGGATGAACAGCAGCAGCGCCGCCCAGATAAAGCCGAAGGTCACCAGTTTGTCCTGGCCGATGGTTTCGTCGTAGAAGGTCACCGCCAGCAGGAACATCAACGTTGGACCGAGGTATTGAAAGAAACCCAGCGTCGACAGCCGTAGCCGGGTCGCGGCGGCGGTGAAGAACAGCAACGGCACGGTGGTGATGATGCCAGCCGCGACCAGCAGCAGGTTCAGCGACCAGGGATTGGCAGTGAGGTGGCTGGTTGCACTGTCGGCGATAACGAACAGATACACCGCCGCGACCGGCAGCAGCCACAGGGTTTCGATCAGCATGCCGGTTTGCGCGTCGATGGCGATTTTCTTGCGCAGCAGGCCGTAGAACGCAAAGCTGAACGCCAGCCCCAGTCCGATAATCGGTAGCGAACCAAACTGCCAGAGCTGCACCAGCACACCGGTAAACGCCAGCGCCACCGCAACCCATTGCATACGGCGGAAACGCTCGCCAAGAAACAGCATGCCCAGCAGCACGTTGACCAGCGGGTTGATAAAGTAGCCGAGGCTGGCTTCCAGCATATGATGGTTATTCACCGCCCAGATATACAACAGCCAGTTGCCGCCGATCAGCACCGCGGTCAGCGCCAGCAACAGCAGGCGTTTGCGGTTTTGGCAGGCGGCGCGCACCTTCTTCCAGTTATGGCCGAGCGAAATCAACCCCAGCATAAAGAAGAACGACCAGATCACCCGATGGGTCAGGATCTCGTCGGCCGGCACCTGCTGGATCAGTTTGAAATACACCGGGGCGATGCCCCAAATAAAATAGGCGGCCAGAGCAAAGAAGATGCCCTGCCGCGTCTGTTGTGCGTCCATGACGTTACTCTGAAGGTAAAACCGAAGATGTGGTGAGTGTACTGAAGTCACTCACCAGGCACAATCATCCCACCAGATACGTGGCGGTGGCGCTGGCGATATGCAGGCCGTCGTGGTTGTGCAGTTCGACGCGGGCTACCGCCACCTTATTGCCGCTGCGCAATACCGTGGCGGAGGCGACGAAATGCTCACCGCGGCCAGGACGCAGATAGTCCACCCGCAGGTCGATGGTGCCCATGCGCGCCAGACGTGCGGCCAGCTCTTGTTCTATCAGCGGATCCTGTCGCATCAGCACGCTGCCGACGCAGGCCAGTCCGGCGGCGACGTCGAGCACCGAGGCGATCACCCCGCCGTGCAGGATACGCTGGGCGGCGTTGCCCACCAGTTTGGCCTGATTGGTGAAGGTCAGCTCCACGCAGTCATCGTCAAAACGCCGCAGTTCCAACCCCAGTTCGCGGTTGAACGGCATGTGATAAACAAAGATTTCGCCGATCTTCTGGCGGGCGGCTTCCAGGGTAAGAGGTGTGGTCGACATGGCATTGATTCTTCTTGTTGGTTTGACGGTATAAGCTACTGGTCAGTCCAGGTTAATGGTTTGTTGATTTTATGCTTAACCTTTGTTGCTTTCCAGACTAATCCAATAAAAGCATTCCGCACTGCTGTAAAGCGCGCTTTGTGTGTAAAATGGCCTGTTTTTTCTTTCAGGGTATGTTTTTATTTTGCTGGAGTGATGAAGTTATGCGCATTCTGTCAGGGGTTATTTTGGCGATGCTGTTGGCGCCGACGCTGGTGCAGGCCGAAGAAGCCAAAGAACAAGAAATACATGATAAACCGGCAGTACGCGGCAGCATTATCGCCAACATGCTGCAATCACACGATAATCCGTTCACGCTGTATCCATACGATACCAACTATGTGTTGTACACCGATACCAGCGATCTCAACAAAGAAGCCATCGAAACCTACAACTGGTCGGATAAAGCGCGCAAGGACGAGGTGAAGTTCCAGCTCAGCCTGGCGTTCCCGCTGTGGCGCGGCATTGCCGGTGAAAACTCGGTGCTCGGTGCGTCCTATACTCAGCGCTCGTGGTGGCAGTTATCCAACAGCGGCCAGTCTTCGCCGTTCCGTGAAACCAACTACGAACCGCAGGTGTTCCTTGGCTGGGCGACCGATTACAGCTTCGCCGGCTGGACGCTGCGCGACGTGGAAATCGGCCTCAACCATCAGTCCAACGGCCGTTCGGAGCCCACCTCCCGCAGTTGGAACCGCGCCTATGCGCGCCTGATGGCGCAAAACGGCAACTGGCAGGTGGACGTTAAACCGTGGCTGCGCTTTTCGGAAAGCGCCAGCAGCGACGATAACCCGGACATCACCAAGTACATGGGCTATTACCGCCTGAAGGTGGGTTATGCCTGGGGTGACAGCGTGTTCAGCGTTGACGGCCATTATAACTGGAACAGCGGTTTCGGCGGCGCGGAACTGGGCTGGAGTTACCCGATTACCAAGCACGTGCGCTTCTACACCCAGGTGTTCAGCGGTTACGGCGAATCGCTGATCGACTACAACTTCCGGCAGACACGGGTTGGCGTTGGTGTCATGCTTAACGATATTATGTAATCTGGCAGTCATAAAAGCGGTGCGTTGATGCGCCGCTGCGATAAAAATGGGGAAGTGTGTGTCTACCGCAGCAGTGATAAACAGAGAGTTGCTGGCAGAACAGGTGTTACGTGACACCTTCGGCTATCAGCAATTCCGTCCGGGACAACAAACGATTATCAATGCGGCTATCAACGGGCAGGACTGCCTGGTGGTGATGCCGACCGGCGGCGGTAAATCGTTATGCTACCAAATCCCGGCGCTGGTGATGGACGGGCTGACGCTGGTGGTTTCCCCGTTGATTTCGTTGATGAAGGATCAGGTCGACCAATTGCTGGCCTATGGGGTGTCTGCGGCCTGCTACAACTCTACCCAGACGCGCGAGCAGCAGCTTGAGGTGATGGCCGGTTGCCGCCGCGGCGATGTGAAGCTGCTGTATATCGCCCCCGAACGGCTGATGATGGACAGCTTCCTCGACCTGCTCGACCATTGCCAACCGGCACTGCTGGCGGTGGACGAAGCGCACTGCATTTCGCAGTGGGGGCACGATTTCCGCCCGGAATACCGGGCGCTTGGCCAGTTGAAGCAGCGCTTCCCCACGATGCCGGTTATTGCCCTGACCGCCACCGCCGACGAGGCGACACGCGGCGACATTACCCGCCTGCTGGCGCTGCACGATCCGTTGGTGCAGGTCAGCAGCTTCGACCGACCGAACATCCGCTACACGCTGGTGGAGAAGTTCAAGCCGCTCGACCAGCTTTGGCGCTTTGTGCAGGATCAGCGCGGCAAAAGCGGCATCATTTATTGCAACAGCCGCGCCAAGGTGGAAGACACCACCGCGCGCCTGCAAAGCCGCGGTCTGAGCGTTGCGGCATACCATGCCGGGCTGGACAACGAGCGCCGTGCCCAGGTGCAAGAGGCGTTCCAGCGTGATGATTTGCAGGTGGTGGTAGCCACCGTCGCCTTTGGCATGGGGATCAACAAGCCCAACGTGCGCTTTGTGGTGCATTTTGACATTCCTCGCAACATCGAATCCTATTATCAGGAAACCGGCCGCGCCGGGCGCGACGGCTTACCGGCGGAAGCCATTCTGTTATACGACCCGGCCGATATGGCCTGGTTGCGTCGCTGTCTGGAGGAAAAACCGGCCGGCCAGCAACTGGACATTGAACGGCATAAGCTGAACGCAATGAGCGCGTTTGCCGAGGCGCAAACCTGTCGTCGTCTGGTGTTGTTGAACTACTTTGGCGAAGGCAAGCAGCAGGCCTGCGGTAACTGCGATATTTGTCTCGATCCACCAAAACGCTACGACGGACTGGAGGATGCGCGCAAGGCGCTATCAGCGATTGGCCGCGTTGGACAGCGGTTCGGCATCGGCTACGTGGTCGAAGTACTGCGTGGTTCCAACAACCAGCGCATTCGCGAGTTCGGCCACGACAAATTGCCGGTGTACGGCATTGGCCGCGATCACACTACCGAACACTGGACCAGCGTACTGCGCCAACTGATTCATCTGGGCTTCATTACGCAAAATATTGCCCTGCACTCGGCGCTACAGCTCACCGAAGCCGCGCGCCCGGTGCTGCGCGGTGAAGTGCCGTTGCAACTGGCAGTGCCACGAATTCAGAGCCTGAAGCCGCGCAGCGGCGGCAGTCAGAAAACCTACGGCGGCAACTACGATCGCAAACTGTTTGCCAAATTGCGCAAGCTGCGCAAATCTATTGCCGACGAAGAAAACATTCCGCCCTACGTGGTGTTCAACGATACCACGCTGCTGGAAATGGCCGAGCAGATGCCGACCAAGGCCAGTGAACTGCTCAGCGTCAACGGAGTAGGGCAACGCAAACTGGAGCGCTTTGGTTCGCCGTTTATGGCGATGATCCGCGACCATCTCGATAATGACGACGACTAGGAATCACTGAAAATGCTGATGCTGTTTCTGACGGTGGCGCTGGTGCACCTGATTGCGCTGATGAGTCCGGGGCCGGATTTCTTTTTTGTCTCCCAGACTGCGGCCAGCCGCTCCCGTCGCGAAGCGATGATGGGGGTGCTCGGTATTTCGCTGGGCATTGTGGTCTGGGCCGGCGTGGCGCTGATGGGGCTGCACCTGATCCTGCAGAAAATGGCCTGGCTGCATCAGGTCATCATGGTCGGCGGCGGGATTTACCTGTGCTGGATGGGCTGGCAACTGCTGCGCTCTGCCCGCGCGCAAAACGCCGGGCCAACGGCCAGCAGCGAGGTTCAGGTGGCGTTACCAAAACCTGGCCGCAGCTTTATCCGCGGCCTGCTGACCAACCTGTCCAACCCGAAGGCGGTGATTTACTTCGGCAGCGTGTTCTCGCTGTTTGTCGGCGACGACGTCGGCGCTGGCGCGCGCTGGGGGCTGTTCCTGCTGATTGTGGCTGAAACCTTTGTCTGGTTCAGTCTGGTCGCCGTGGTGTTTGCGCTGCCGGCGATGCGCCGTGGCTATCAGCGACTGGCGAAATGGATCGACGGGCTGGCGGGGGTGTTGTTCACCGGATTTGGCTTGCACCTGATCTTTACCCGCTAGGCCGTGTTATCGGGCGGGGCGTGCGGGCTTTGGCGCCGCGGCCACTCGCCTGTTTGTCACCTTGTCAGACCTTTCTGGCGGTCGCCAGCAGTCCCGCCACCAGAATGAACAGCGAGCCAAAGATGCGGTTGAGCAACTGCATCTGGCGCGGCGTCTTCAGCCAGCGGGCGATACGCGTGGCCAGCGTGGCATAGCCGATCATGACCAGGATATCCACCACCACGGTGGTGACGCCGAGCACCAGGTACTGCTCGGCCTGCGGCTGATTGGGCAGGATAAACTGCGGGAACAGCGCGGCCAGAA
Source organism: Serratia sp. Sp408 (assembly GCF_057180665.1). Classification (NCBI taxonomy): domain Bacteria; kingdom Pseudomonadati; phylum Pseudomonadota; class Gammaproteobacteria; order Enterobacterales; family Yersiniaceae; genus Serratia; species Serratia sp. Sp408. Next base: position 95,764 of record NZ_JBXUFT010000003.1, on the reverse strand, counting down.
ACACGATGCTCTTCGGGTTGGTCAGGTTGACCAGCACCGCGCGGCGGAACAAACGACGGCGCGGCATGCTGCCGGCCAGCGTATGCAGATCCAGCGCACCGGCGGCGCGCCACTGCTGGATGCCGAGCCATACCAGATAAGCGGCGCCAAGCCATTTCAACATTTCGAACGCCAGTAGTGACTGTGAAATCAGCGCGCCGAGCCCGATGCCGACCAGCACAATGTGGATGCTCAGCCCGAGCTGCAACCCGGCAATGGAAGCCGCTGCGCCGCGATAACCGTGACTGATGCCGGTGCTCATGGTGTTGATGGCACCCGAACCGGGGGACAAACTGAGGATAATCGTGGTGACCAGATAGGTCAGCCACCAGTCTACGGTCATTGCGAAACTCCCTCAAAGCGCCGTTTTATGCCACAATACGCCGGTATTGCGTCACTTTTTGTAAGATGTGCATCACAATACGCGAGTATGATTTTTTACGCCATAGGCCACAATGCGCTGCGTTTGGCGAGTGAAGGAAACCGCATTTCATGACGTCGTTTATACTCAGCCCTGATGAATGGTTAACCCGCGAAACGCACTTTGCCGCTTTTGCGACCGGGCCATTGCTGGATTTCTGGCGGCAACGCCAAGAGGGCGAGTTCAGCGGCGTGGGCGGCGTGCCGATCCGCTTTGTGCGTTTCAGTTCTTCGCGTCATCAGCGGGTGGTGGTGATCAGCCCCGGCCGCATTGAAAGCTACGTTAAATATCCGGAAGTCGCCTACGATCTGTTTCACTGCGGTTACGATGTGATGATCCTCGACCACCGTGGTCAGGGGCGTTCCGGCCGTTTACTGGCGGATCCCCACCGTGGTCATGTGGTAAACTTTGCCGATTACGTTGAGGATTTCAGCCGTTTTTACCAGCAGGAAGTGGCACCGCTCGGCTATCGGCAACGGGTTGCGTTGGCGCATTCGATGGGGGGCGCGATACTGGCTCAGTTTTTGGCTCGCCAGCCGCAGGCGTTTGACGCAGCCGCGCTGTGCGCGCCGATGTTCGGTATTATATTACCGATGCCGGGCTGGATGGCGAGCCGCATCCTCAACTGGGCGGAAAAACACCCCGGCATCCGTGATTACTATGCGGTCGGTACCGGCCAGTGGCGGCCATTGCCGTACGTGGTCAACATGCTGACCCACAGTCGCGAGCGCTATCGGCGCGCGGTACGCTATTATGCCGATTATCCCGAGCTACAGTTGGGTGGGCCGACCTACCACTGGGTGCGGGAAAGTATACTGGCCGGGCAACAGGCGATTGCCGGCGCAGCGCAGATCACCACGCCACTCTTATTATTGCAAGCCAGCGAGGATCGGGTGGTCGACAACCGTTCCCATCGGGCTTTTTGTCAGGCATTGTCAGACGCGGGGCACCCTTGCGAGGGGGAGAAACCGCGGGTTATCAACGGCGCTCGCCATGAGATCCTGTTTGAGCGGGACGCGATGCGCGCCGAAGCACTGAACGCAATCCTGCGTTTCTTTGCTCAACACTTAGGTGGTAACCCTACCGCCGACAACTCCATCAGAGGTTAGAACATAACGCTATGTATCACGTCGTCGCTTCCGATTTGGATGGCACGCTGCTATCCCCCGACCATACGCTGTCGCCTTACGCCAAAGAGACCCTGAAGCTGCTGACCCAGCGAGGCGTTCACTTTGTTTTCGCTACCGGCCGCCATCACATCGACGTTTCGCAGATCCGCGACAACCTTGAGATCAGCGCCTTTATGATCACCTCCAACGGCGCGCGGGTGCATAACACCGCCGGTGAACTGATCTTCAGCCACAATCTGGACAGTGATATTGCGCGCGATCTGTATGGGATGAAGTACAACGATCCGGATATCACCACCAACGTTTATCGCAACGACGACTGGTTTATCGACCGCGAAAGCCCGGAGCAAAAAGAGTTCTTCCGCGAATCGGTCTTCAAGTACCAGCTGTTTGAGCCGGGCCTGCTGGAGACCGATGGGGTATGCAAGGTGTATTACACCTGTGACGATCATGACAAGTTGCTGACGCTGGAAGATGCCATCAATGCGCGCTGGGGCGACCGGGTCAACGTCAGCTTTTCGTTCCCGACCTGTCTGGAAGTGATGGCCGGCGGCGTGTCGAAGGGCCATGCACTGGAAGAAGTGGCGAAGATCATCGGCTATTCGCTGAAGGAGTGCATTGCGTTTGGCGATGGAATGAACGATTTGGAAATGCTGTCGATGGCAGGCAAGGGCTGCATCATGCGCGACGCGCATCAGCGCCTGAAAGACAAGCTGCCGCAGTTGGAAGTGATCGGTTCCAATATTGACGACGCGGTGCCGCACTATCTGCGCGAGATGTTTCTGCGCTAATAGCCGGGGCGCCAAAGCGCCCCGTTTTTTTATTGATGCTGCCCCTGTTTTTGCAGGAACTGCACGCCCTTGTCCGGGAAGTCGGTGAAGACGCCGTCAACGCCGGCCTGGTTGTAAATCACCTGGTACAACTGGTTTACGTCGGTAACGTATTTCGGCAGCGCGTCGGCGCGAATGGTAAACGGATGCACTGCCAGCTTGCTGGCGTGCGCCTCTTTCACCATGTCGGTCAGCACGACGTGGCCAGGTTTGGAAAGATCGGCGTTTACCAGCATGTGATAGTCCGGCCCGATACCATCGGCGTACTGGGCGATCTGCTTCATTGCCCCCGGCTTGAACATCCAGTCATAATCGTAGTTGACCCAGCTGCCATCGGCCTTTTGCTCGTAAGTCTCGTTCCAGTCGGTATAGGCGATCAGCTGCACCAGCTTCAGATCCATACCCATCTTCGGTTCCAGCTGGTTCTTGATGCGTTTGAGCTCGTTGGCATCGAAGCATTGCAAATACACGTTGTCGTTCTTGCCGGTGTAACCGTATTGCTTCAATACCGCCAGCACCTTGCTGGAAATGTCCTTGCCTTCCTGCCGGTGGAACCACGGCGCCTTGATTTCCGGGTAAATGCCGATGTTCTTGCCGGTGGAGTGATTCAGTCCCTGTACGAATTCGATTTCTTCCTGGAAGGTATGCACGCGGAAGTCCGACTTGCCCATCGGAAAACGGCCCGGGTAGCTCTGTACCTGCTTACCGTCCTTGATGTCAAAGCCTTCGCTGAACTTCAGCGACTTGATTTCCGCCAGCGTAAAGTCGATGGCGTAGTAACGACCGTCTTTGCGTGCGCGATCCGGGAAGCGTTGCGCCACGTCGGTGACCCGATCGAGATAGTGGTCATGCAGCACCACCAGTTGGTCGTCCCTGGTCATCACCAGATCCTGCTCGAGGAAATCGGCGCCCTGGGCATAGGCCATGGCTTTTGCCGGCAGGCTGTGCTCTGGCAGGTAGCCGCTGGCGCCACGGTGGGCGATCACCACCTTGTCGGCAGCCTGGGCGATACCGCCGATCGACGTCGCTAACATGATCCCTGTCAGCAGGGCTTTGACATGAGTCCGCATAATCTTCTCCATGAGTGGGCAGGGTAGTAAAAAGGCCGCAGAGCGGCCTTGATATAATGCGTTATTTCTGTGACGGTTAACCGCGTTTGGCTGCAATGGCCGCGTGGTGTTTTCTTTCGCTGATCATGGTCAGCAGCAGCAGTAATACTGCACCGATGCTGCCGCCGATCATCACCATAAAGCCGCCATCCCAACCGAAGAAGTCAACGGTATAGCCGACGATGGCGCTGGCCGCGACCGAGCCGCCCAGATAACCGAACAGTCCAGTGAAGCCAGCGGCGGTGCCGGCGGCTTTTTTCGGTGCCAGCTCCAGCGCGTGCAGGCCAATCAGCATCACCGGGCCATAGATCAGGAAGCCGATGGTGATCATGCATGCCATATCGATGCCTGGGTTGCCGACCGGATTGAGCCAGTAAATGATGGTGGCGATGGTCACCAGTGTCATAAAGAACACGCCGGTAGCGCCGCGATTACCCTTGAACACCTTGTCCGACATCCAGCCGCACAGCAGCGTGCCCGGAATACCGGCGTATTCATACAGGAAGTAGGCCCAGGACGATTTATCCAGCGCGAAGTGCTTCACTTCCTTCAGGTAGGTCGGCGACCAGTCCAGAATGCCGTAACGCAGCAGATACACGAACACGTTGGCGACGGCGATGTACCACAGCAGTTTGTTCGGCAAAATATACTGCATGAAGATTTGCTTGGCGGTCAGCTCTTCTTCCGCTTTTTCCGAATAGTCGTCCGGGTAGTCGTTTTTGTACTCTTCGATCGGCGGCAGCCCACAGGACTGCGGCGTATCACGCATCAGCGCAAAGGCGATCAAGGCCACCAGAATCGCACCGAAGGCCGGCATGTACAGCGCAGCGTGCCAGTCGTTGAACCAGGCCATCCCCAGCAGGAACAGCAACGGTGGCAAGCCCCCGCCAACGTTATGGGCGCAGTTCCACACCGAAACGATACTGCCGCGTTCTTTTTGCGACCACCAGTGCACCATGGTACGGCCACACGGCGGCCACCCCATGCCCTGGAACCAGCCACAGAGGAACAGCAGCACGAACATCACGGCAATGCTTGAGGTCGCCCAGGGCACGAAGCCCATGAACAGCATCACGGCAGCGGCCAGAATCAGGCCGGCCGGCAGGAACACCCGTGGGTTGGAGCGGTCGGAAACCGAACCCATGATGAACTTGGAAAAACCGTAGGCAATGGAAATACCGGACAGTGCGAAGCCCAGATCGCCACGGCTGAAGCCCTGATCGATCAGATAAGGCATCGCCAGGGTAAAGTTTTTACGCACCAGATAGTATGCGGCGTAGCCGAAGAAGATCCCCAGAAAAATTTGCCAGCGCAATTTGCGGTAGAGCGGATCTACCTTATCGAGCGGCACACGGGAAATGTGTGCAGCTGGCTTGAAAATACTCAACATGAACGCCTCCGATGGCTTTATCGTTTATTGCATCCCGGGCAGAAAAGATGGCGGGATGATTGAGCGGATATCAATGTGTCGTTTTTTGTTCCATAACGAACGTCATGCTAGTCAAAACCCCTGGATGGCTCTGTGATGCATGGCGCAATTGTTACACTTTTATGAAACTGCGGCGGATTTTGAGCGATTCGTTAACGTTATGAAATAGAAAAACCTAAAAAAGTCGTGATGATGATCACAATCATGGTTTTTTATGGACATTTTTCTTTCGTTTTAGGTTCGTTATTGTTCCTTATCAAACAAAGACCGCACTGACTGTGGCTCAATAGCGCCAAACCGGCAATCTGGGGAAGGGTGGATGAGCAACAGTTCAGCGGTGAGCGAAACGGATGTGATCATTATCGGCGGCGGCGCTACCGGCGCAGGGATCGCTCGCGACTGCGCGCGCCGCGGCCTGCGCTGCCTATTGCTGGAGCGCCATGATATTGCCACCGGCGCGACCGGGCGAAATCATGGACTGCTGCACAGCGGGGCGCGCTACGCGGTTACCGACGGTGAGTCGGCGCGTGAATGCATCGAGGAAAACCGCATTCTCAAACGTATCGCCCACCACTGTATTGAACCCAGCAACGGTCTGTTCATCACCTTGCCGCAGGATTCGCTGACCTATCAGCAGACGTTTATCGCCGCCTGTCAACGCGCCGGGATAAACGCCGAAGCCATTGACCCTGGTGAAGCGCTGCGCCTGGAACCGGCCGCTAATCCGGCGCTGATCGGCGCGGTGAAAGTGCCGGATGGCACCGTTGACCCGTTTCGCCTGACCGCCGCCAATATGCTGGATGCGCGCGAGCATGGCGCACAGATCCTGACCTATCATCAGGTGATCGGCTTACTGCGCATGGGCGATCGCGTTAACGGCGTGCGCGTTTACGACCATAAAAATCGTCGGCAGTATGAAATTCGCGCCGAGGTGGTGGTTAACGCCGCCGGAATCTGGGGCCAGCAAATTGCCGAGTACGCCGATCTGCGCGTGCGCATGTTCCCGGCCAAGGGCGCCTTGCTGATCCTGGGCCATCGCATCAACAACATGGTGATCAACCGCTGCCGCAAGCCGGCAGACGCCGACATCCTGGTGCCGGGTGATACCATTTCGCTGATTGGCACCACCTCAACCCACATCGATTACGATCAGATAGACAACATGGCGGTGACGCCACAGGAAGTGGACATCCTGCTGCGTGAAGGGGCACTGCTGGCGCCGACGCTGGCACAAACCCGCATTTTACGCGCCTATGCCGGCGTGCGACCGCTGGTGGCCAGCGACGACGATCCGTCGGGCCGCAACGTCAGTCGCGGTATCGTGCTGCTGGATCATGCCGCCCGCGACGGTCTGGAGGGTTTTATTACCATTACCGGCGGCAAGCTGATGACCTACCGGCTGATGGCGGAGTGGGCCACCGACGCGGTGTGCAAAAAACTGGGCGTTGCTCCCCCCTGTACCACCGCACAGGATGCGCTGCCCGGCTCGCGCCAGTCGGCAGAGGAAACCGTTCGCCGCGTGGTGGCGCTGCCGGCGAGTATTCGCGGCTCGGCTGTCTATCGACATGGCGATCGCGCCAGCCAGGTACCGGCCGGCGACCGGCTGGCCAACAGTCTGGTCTGTGAATGCGAAGCGGTGACCGCCGGCGAAGTGCGCTATGCGGTCGATTCGCTGACGGTGAACAATCTGGTCGATCTGCGCCGCCGTACCCGCGTCGGTATGGGGACCTGTCAGGGCGAACTGTGCGCCTGTCGTGCCGCGGGATTACTGACGCGTTTCAACGTCACCACGCCGCAGCAATCGCTCACCCAGTTATCGCATTTCCTCAATGAGCGTTGGAAAGGGGTGCAACCCATAGCCTGGGGCGATGCGCTGCGTGAAAGCGAGTTCACCGGCTGGGTCTATCAGGGATTATGCGGACTGGACGCACGCGGCGACGCTAAGCAGGAGGCGGACGATGCAATTTGATGTGGTTGTGATCGGTGGTGGTCTGGCTGGCTTAAGCTGTGCCGTTGGCCTGGCCGAAAGCGGTAAGCGCTGCGTGGTGGTCAGCTCGGGTCAGAGCGCGCTATATTTTTCCTCTGGTTCGCTGGATCTGTTGGCGCAACTGCCGGACGGTACGCCGGTGGCGGCACCGCTGGAAGCACTGCCGGCGTTGGCGCAGCAGGCGCCGCAACATCCTTACAGCCTGATGGGGGCGGCGCAGGTCGCCACGCTGGCGGGAGAGGCTGAGCGGTTGCTGCAACGCTGTGGTCTTCGGTTGTACGGTGACAGCCGGCGTAATCATCTGCGCATTACGCCGCTCGGCACGCGCCGCGCCACCTGGCTCAGCCCGCAGGCGGTGCCGACCACGCCGTTGGATGGCGATCTGCCCTGGCGCAGTATCGCGGCGATCGGCATCGAGGGTTTTCTCGATTTCCAGCCGCAAATGGTCGCCAGTTCGCTGTCACAGTCGTTAGGCGTGCATGCCACGGTAGGTCATCTGCATCTGCCGGCGTTGGATCGGCTACGCAATAATCCCAGCGAGTTTCGTGCGGTGAATATTGCCCGACTGCTCGACTTACCGCAGCACGGTGCGGCGCTGGCAGAGGAAATCCAACGCCTGGCCGGCGACGCGCAGGCTGTTTTGCTACCGGCCTGCCTCGGACTGGAAAGCGATCGGCCGCTGGCGGTGTTGCAACAGACGCTGGGTAAACCGGTATGCCTGCTGCCGACCTTGCCGCCATCGGTGCTCGGCATGCGCCTGCATCAGGCGCTACGACAACGTTTTCAACAGCTGGGCGGTATGGTGATGCCGGGAGACCGGGTATTGCGGGCAGAAATCGCTGGCGGCCGGGTCACCGGCCTGATGACCCGCAACCACGGTGATATTCCGCTGCGGGCGCGGCAGGTGGTGCTGGCCAGCGGCAGCTTTTTCAGCAATGGGCTGGTGGCCGATCGTCAGCGGGTATATGAGCCGGTGTTCGGGCTGGAGGTGTTCAGCAAAGCAGATCGCGCCGAGTGGACCCGGCGCGATCTGTTTGCGCCTCAGCCGTATCTGCAATTTGGCGTCCGGACTGACGCTCGGTTGCGCGCCTTGCATCAGGGCCAGGCGCTGGAAAATCTGTACGCGATTGGTGCGGTGGCCGGCGGCTACGACCCGTTGCAACAAGGCTGCGGCGCCGGTGTGTCGTTGCTCGGCGCATTATATGTCGCGCAACAGATTGTGGCGCAGGGAGGATCGGCATGAGCCTGTCAAAAGACAACAGTTTTGAAAATTGCATCAAATGCACCGTCTGCACTACCTACTGTCCGGTGGCCAAGGTCAACCCGCTGTACCCCGGGCCAAAACAGGCCGGGCCGGACGGTGAACGCCTGAGACTGAAGGATCCGGCGCTGTATGACGAAGCGCTGAAATATTGCACCAACTGTAAGCGCTGCGAAGTGGCCTGCCCGTCGGAGGTCAATATCGGCGATATCATCCAGCGTGCGCGCGCCAGTTTGAGCCAAAGCAAGCCGACGCTGCGCGATGCCATTCTCAGTCATACCGATATCATGGGCTCGCTGTCGACGCCGTTTGCGCCGATCGTCAACGCCACTACCGGCCTGAAGCCGGTGCGCAAACTGCTGGACAAGGCGCTGAAAATCGATCACCGGCGCACGTTGCCGAAGTATTCTTTCGGCACCTTCCGCCGTTGGTATCGCTCGCAGGCGCAGCAGCAGGCGCGGTATCGTGAGCAAGTGGCGTTCTTCCACGGCTGTTTCGTCAACTACAATCACCCGCAACTGGGCAAGGATCTGATCGCGGTATTCAACGCGATGGATATCGGCGTTCAGCTGTTAAAGCGTGAGAAGTGTTGCGGCGTGCCGCTGATCGCCAATGGCTTTATCCAACAGGCGAAAAGGCAGGCCAACGTCAATGCCGACGCGCTGCGCCATGCGGTGCTGGAACAGGGCATGCCGGTGGTGGCAACCTCGTCGAGCTGCACCTTCACGCTGCGCGACGAATATCCCCATTTGCTCGAGGTCGACACCTCCGCGGTGCGTGACCGGGTGGAACTGGCGACGCGCTACCTTTATCGCCTGCTCAGCCAGGGGAGAACGCTGCCGCTGAACCCTACGCCGCTGCGGGTGGCTTACCACACCCCGTGTCATATGGAAAAAATGGGCTGGACCGCCTATACGCTAGAGCTGTTGCGGCAGATCCCCGGACTGGAACTGATCGTATTGGAGTCGCAGTGTTGCGGTATTGCCGGCACCTATGGCTTTAAATCGGAAAACTACGACACTTCGCAGGGCATTGGCGCGGCGCTGTTCCGCCAGATTGAACAAAGCGGGGTAGATTTGGTGGTAACCGATTGCGAAACCTGCAAATGGCAGATTGAAATGTCGACCGGCAAACGCTGTGAACACCCGATCACCCTGTTGGCTCAGGCGCTGGCGTAAGTGGCGCGGAATGAACGGGGCAGCGTAGCGGCCCCGGGTTTACGGCGTTAGTTTCAGCGTGCCGGTGAGGCACGCTGGACTTATGGTTTCAGTTTCAGCGTACTGATGATGCTTTCCGCTTCGGTTTGTGCCTGCTGTTGGTTATCCGCCGGCAGCGTCACCTGGATGGTCAGCAGCTGGTTATCCAGCGTACCGATCAGGATCGAGGAGTAGGCTTTCTCGCCGCCGCTGGCAATGATGCTGTCCAACTGGCGCAACGGCACGCCGTCAATTTCAATCGCCTTGTTGGTGACCACCTGCAGGTTGGCATCACGCGAACGCTGCTTTTCTTCCAGGCGTTGTGCCAGGGTTTCCAGCGAGTCGGCGGTTTTATCGCCCAGAATGACAATCAGCGCACGCTGGCCGGTGGTGTCGGCGTAAACGTGCATATTATTGGCCTGGTTGCCCAGCTTGCCGCTCTGATCGGACATGCCGGTGGGCAGGGTAAAGGCCAGTTTACCGTCCAGTAAGTTTACCTGTTGTCCAGCGGCGGCGCTGGCGGCGGCATCGCCGGCTGGCGCGGAGGTGTCTTTGGTTTCGCCATCGCAGGCCGCAAGGCCGAGAACTAACAGGCCGATTCCCATCAATGTTGCTACTTTACGCATTGGGCTTCCTTCTTCCTTTACAGGTATGGTGTCTCTGTCCGATCGCAACGTATTCCGCCGTGAAATGCAAGCTGGAAGTTGTCAGCGGGTTTTCTCCAGTAATAGCCGATAATCAGCGACTTCGCCTTTCTTTTCCAGTTCAACAATCCGATAACCGTTATCGATCAGCAGCATCAGCATGCCGCGAAACTGATTGCGGGTTTTTACCGTCAGCCGCCGAATTCGGGGATGCGTTGATACAGCGGGGCAATCTCTTCCAGCGTGGCGTGACGGATGATCAGGGTCATGGCGGTCTCGGTGTGCTCGTGGGCCGCCATGATAACCGAATCGGCAGGTTAACTCAGTTGCAGCGAACCGTCCGGATTGCGGTTCGCCAGACGCTTGAGCAGCATGTTGAGCAGTACGCCGTACATCGGCAGGAAGAATATCAGGCAGATAAGCACCTTGAAGCTGTAGTCCACCAGCGCGATCTCCACCCAGTTAGCGGCCATAAAGGCGTCGCTGCTTTTGTAGAAGGCAATGAAGAAGAACGACAGCGTATCGCTGATATTGCCGAGGAACATCGCGGCGGCGGGAGCCACCCACCAGGCGCTGCGCTGACGCAGGCGGTTGAAGACGTGAACATCGAGGATCTGACCAAGCACGTAGGCCATAAAACTGGCCACGGCGATACGCGCCACAAACAGGTTAAATTGGCGCAGTGCGGCAAAGCCTTGCCATTCCCCCTGATAGGTGACGGTTGAAATCACATAGGAGATAAACAGCGCCGGCACCATCACCGCAAGAATGATCCTGCGAGCCAGAGGCGCGCCAAAAATGCGCACGGTGAGATCGGTCGCCAGGAAGATAAACGGGAAGGTAAATGCGCCCCAGGTGGTATGGAAGCCGAAAACGGTAATCGGCAACTGCACCAGGTAGTTACTGGAGGTGATGATGACAATATGGAATAACGATAGCCATACCAGCGCGTTCAAGCGCTGTTGAGCGGTAAATGCGTACATAACTGACCTTTTTGAAAAATGGGGTGAGGGAACCCATACTCGCCATAGCCGGAAGCAGGCTTGCTGCGCTTGCAATCTACGTTGAGTATATGACCAAAAAATCGTGGCGCGATAAATTTTCCGCGCGGCGGCATGATACGCGTTTGCGCAACCAATGCAATGAAATAAACGGTTAAAATACACGCAAACGTTAACGTCCCTTGCACAGAAAAAACACCGGCGTAAACTATAGCGCTATACGATCCGGCGAGCGTTCGCCGATCGAATTGATCGAGACAAACTGCATGACTGATATTTTTTCCGAGGCTGACCAAACCCTCGATGCGCTTGGCCTGCGCTGCCCGGAGCCGGTGATGATGGTGCGCAAGACCGTTCGTCATATGGATAACGGCGAAACGCTGCTGATTATTGCCGACGATCCGGCCACTACCCGCGATATTCCCGGCTTCTGTCGCTTTATGGAACATACGCTGGTGGCGCAGGAAACCGAACGCGCACCCTACCGCTATCTGCTGCGCAAAGGCCTCTAAGCGACGGCAGCGCTGCGGGGTTAAAACGCAGCGCTGCTGGTAAATGCCTGGGGTTTCCCCGCTCGCCAATTCGCTACGCCAGGCTGACGGTTGCCGGCAGCCTGGCGGGGTTATCAGCGGATTATTGCCGGTTTTTCAATAGTCGCAATGCGTTCAACGTCACCAGGGCGGTCGCGCCGGAGTCGGCCAGCACCGCCAACCACAGGCCGGTCAGCCCCAACAGACTGGTGATTAGAAACACGCCTTTCAGCCCTAATGCGATGGTGATGTTCTGCCGGATATTGGCATGGGTCGCGCGTGAAATACGCACCATTTCCGCGATGCCCAGCAGCCGGTTGTGGGTCAGCGCCGCGTCGGCGGTTTCCAGCGCGACATCGGTACCACTGCCCATGGCGATGCCAATACTGGCTGCCTTCATCGCCGGGGCATCGTTGATGCCGTCGCCAATCATCGCGGTGGGCCGCAACAGGCTCAGTTGATTCACCGCGCTGACCTTGTCTTCCGGCAACAGTCCGGCGCGGTAATCCAACCCCAACTCGCCGGCGATAGCCGCTGCGGCGCGCGGGTTGTCGCCGGTCAGCATCACGCCATTGATACCCAACTGTCTCAGTGCCGCGATCGCCTGACCTGCATCGCTGCGCAGCGTATCGCGCAGTGCCAGCAAGCCGAGTGGTACGCCGTCTGCCAATACCACCACGGCGGTTTTTCCGGCGTTTTCCAACTGCTCGACCCGATTTTGCCACGGGTCAGCAAGCAGGCCGGCGGCGACCTTGGTCGGCGCGCCGATCAGTATGCGTTGCCCGTCTACCTCGCCTTCTACCCCCATACCGACCAGCGCACGGCGATTGGCTGCCGAAGGCAGCAGGCCACCGTTGCCTTCGGCGTGGCGAACGATCGCCTGCGCCAGCGGATGGTGCGAGCCGGCCTCAACCGCGGCGGCCAGCGCCAACAGGCGTTGCCGATCGACATCGCCAATCGGCAGCACGTCAGTTACCGTCGGTTTGCCCTCGGTCAAGGTACCGGTTTTATCAAAGGCGATGGTCTGCACCTGGCCCAACTGTTCCAGCGCTGCGCCGCCTTTGATCAATGCGCCACGCCGCGTGGCGGCCGCCAGACCGGAGGTGATCGCCGCTGGTGTCGAAATGACCAGCGCGCACGGACAGCCAATCAGCAACAGCGTCAGGCCACGATAAATCCAGGTTTCCCATGGCTGTGCGAACAGCAGCGGCGGCAGCAGGATCACCGCTACCGCCAGCAGCATGATCGCCGGGGTGTAATAACGGCTGAAACGGTCGAGGAAGCGCTCGATGGGCGCGCGGCGTTCTTCCGCTTCTTCAATCAGTTGCAGGATGCGATCGATGGCATTGTTGCCCGGTTCGGAAACCACTTTCATTTGAGCTGCCTGATCGACCGACAGGCTGCCCGCCGCCACTTTCTCGCCCTGTTGGCGTTCGACCGGTACCGACTCGCCGGTCAGCGCGCTTTCATCAAAGCTGGCGAACGGGTTGATCAGCTCGGCGTCGGCCGGCAGGCGGGCGCCAGGGGCGATTTCAATCACATCTCCGGGGCGCAGGCTGGCGACCGGCACCCGCTGCCGCTGTTCGCCGCGGATCAGCAAAGCATCCTCCGGCACTAGCGCCATCAGGGCGCTAATGCCACGACGTGCACGGCTGGCGGCGTAGGATTCCAGCAGTTCACCGACCATAAACAGCAGCAGTACCATCGCCGCTTCGGCAGTGGCGCCGATAAATAGCGCGCCGATGGCAGCGACGCTCATCAGCGTTTCGATGGCAAACGGCGTACCGCTACGGATCAGACGCAGCGCTTTGCTGGCGATCGGCGCCAGCCCCACCAGCGTGGTGGCAATGAATGCGATGCGGCCAAACTGCGGGTTAACGGCGTTCAGCGCCCAACTGATGACCATCAGCGCGGCCATCAACAGTAACGGGCCGTACTCAACCAGCCGCGATGGGACGACCACCGTCTTTGCCTGCTCACCGATACCGAGCAGGGTAAAGCCAGCCTTGCCGACCGCGTCTTGCACGCGCTGGCTGATATCGCTCTGCGCGTCGACCACCAGCTTTTCGGTAGCGAACAGCACGCGAGCGCTGTCCACACCGGGGATGGCAGTGACGGCATTTTCTATTTTTTGCGCACAGCTTGGGCAATCCATGCCGTTGACTTTCCAACTAAAACGCTGACTGCCGGAAGGGGGAACAGCGGCCAGCCTGTCGCTTTCTTCGTCCGGATCTGCGGGATCGCCGCTGCTGCAACACTGCGTGCTTTGGCATGATGGCGGCTGCGTCGTTTGCTGCGCGTCTACCGTCGTGGGTTGTTCGCTGCTGCAGCCGTGTTGGGCTTTGGCATGGTCATGGCCGCAGCCACAACCGCTGTCGTTATGACTGTGTGAATGTGTGTGTGGTGATGGACGTGTCTGCATAATGCCCCCTTCGGCAGTTAGTGATGCTCACCTTGCCGACTGTACACCCTGGAGCCAACTCCAGAGTCAAGCAGCGGGATGAGAATAATTCCGACTACCGACAAAGTCTGACAGTAGGGCGAGCAGGCTGTAGCGGCGTGGGTTGCCGGACAAATGTGCCGGCAGCAAATTTGCAGAGCTTTTTTCCGGCTGGCCGGTCGGGGAGACGCAGGGATATGTTCCATCGTGCAGCGCCAGCTGTGGGTATTTTCCTCCAATGGAGCGACGTTGTTATCAACCTCAATAATTCTCACCGCGTCGCCGCAAACCCCCAGGCGATATTAATTAGTTCATCAGGTTAATAATAAAAATTTATTAACTTATTCCGTTTGTGTGACATGCGCGTTTTTACAGAAAAATGCCAGCATGATTCTCTATGGCTGTAATCGGCATTTTTATTGGCTCTTATTGCCAACATAGACAGATTAAACTGCCGAATCTGTGTAAACAGTGTAAATAAGTAGTTTAAATAACCTTCGTTACATCAATAAAAAGTCATTTATTTTGTGTGGTGTTTTATTGTCCTGCCTATACTTGGAAACGATTACCATTTGGGATGGTGATCTTATTTTCTGATTGTTATGCATTAATTCCGTATTTACCACTGCCGTGACTGGCAGATTAACCCCTTTCTTACCGGTAACGGCAGGTCTTCTGCGTCCGAAAGGAAGGTTATCTCTATCTGTTTGATCGTTAACGATCGAATAATGAGTGGAATCGAACCCATGCAATCGACAAAAAAGGCAATAGAAATTACTGAATCCAACCTCGCTGCGACCACTACCGGCTACGATGCCGTTAATGATCTGCTGCACTATCATCAGCGAGGCAATGGCATTCAGATTAATGGCAAGGACTCATTTACTACCGAGCAGGCCGGGCTGTATATCACCCGCTCCAATCAGACCTGGAATGGCAAAGGCGTGTTTGATACGCCGGTGAAATTGACTTACGCTTTCCCGGACTACGCATTCAATTCGGCTAACGCCGGTGGCGATCGCGGATTGAGCAAGTTCAGCGTTGAGCAGCAGCAGCAGGCGAAGCTGTCGCTTCAGTCCTGGGCTGACGTCGCCAATATTACCTTTACCGAGGTTTCCGGCAGCCAGAAGGCCAATATCACCTTTGGCAACTACAGCCAGGATCAGTACGGTAACACCGACTATGACACCCAGGCCTATGCCTGGCTGCCGGGGTCGGGTAACGTTTCCGGCCAGAGTTGGTACAACATCAACCAGTCCAACATCCAGCACCCAGCCTCCGAAGACTATGGTCGCCAGACGTTTACCCATGAAATCGGCCACGCGCTGGGGCTGAGCCACCCGGGTGACTATAATGCCGGCGAAGGCAACCCGAGCTACAAGGACGTCAGCTATGCCGAAGATACGCGCATGTTCAGCCTGATGAGCTATTGGAGCGAAACCAACACCGGCGGCGATAATGGCGGTCATTACTCTGCGGCTCCGCTGCTGGATGACATTTCTGCCATTCAGCATTTGTACGGTGCCAATATGTCGACACGTACCGGAGACACGGTGTATGGCTTCAATTCCAATACCGGTCGTGACTTCCTCAGCACCAGCAGCAACGCGCAGAAAGTGATTTTTGCCGCCTGGGATGGGGGTGGCAAAGATACCTTCGACTTCTCCGGTTATACTGCCAATCAGCGTATCAACCTGAACGAGAAATCGTTCTCGGACGTTGGTGGGCTGAAAGGCAACGTGTCGATTGCTGCGGGCGTGACGATTGAAAACGCCATTGGCGGTTCCGGCAATGACGTGCTGGTGGGCAACCAGGCCAATAACCTGCTGAAGGGCGGCGCCGGTAACGACGTGCTGTTCGGCGGCGGCGGGGCCGATGAGCTGTGGGGCGGCGCGGGCAGTGATATCTTTGTGTTCGCCGCTGCCAGCGATTCCAAATCGGGCGCAGCCGACTGGATCCGCGATTTCCAGAAGGGCATCGACAAGATTGACCTGTCGTTCTTCAATCAGGGTGCCGAAGGCGCTGACTTTATCAAGTTCGTCGACCATTTCAGCGGTGCGGCGGGCGAAGCGCTGTTAACCTATGATGCAACCAGTAACGTCAGCGATCTGGCATTGAACCTCAGCGGTCAGCAGACGCCGGACTTCCTGGTGAAAATTGTCGGACAGGCGGAAATTGCTACCGACTTTATCGTCTGATTATTGGCGGTGTACCGTGGGCCGGTTCGCCGGCCCCTACCAGTTAACCAGCGAGTCGTTGATGATAAAACGCATTTTCTACGCTGCCATGATGGCGGGCAGCATTTTAATGACAGGAGTGGTTATGGCCAGCAGTCTGGTTCTTCCTTCCGCACAGAGTCTGGCGGGACAATGGCAGTTAGCCAACGGTGAACGGCAATGTCGGCTGGAGTTGCTGGCCGATACGCAACGCGAGACCAATGGTTATCAATTACGCGATCGACAGCGGTGTCTGAAGGCGATATTCAACGCCGAGGTTATCGGCTGGCGCGCGGCCCCGGACGGTATCGCATTGCTGCAGACCGACGGCAGCACGCTGGCGTTCTTTTCGCGCGACGGTGAGGTGTATCGCCATCCGATTGGCGCCGCCGATGGCCTGACGTTGACGCCGCTGCGCTGAGCGGCAGGGTTCGCTGGCGCGAACCCGTCGGCAGTCTACAAAAACAGCGAGCGAACGATCAGGAAGTGGCCGCCAAAGTAGCACAGGGCCACCACGGCGTCGGCAGCGCGGAACTGCAGGCGATAGCGGTTCAGTAGCCATACCACGTTGGCCAGCAGCAGTAGCGAGGTACCCGCCAGCAGCGAGAAACCGTAATCGGTGCTGCGCAGGAAATACTGTTCCCCCGCCAGCCATACCATCAACAACGTCATGGCGACATAGGCGGTGATGGCCCATTTCAGCGCCGCCAGGCGTGTCCATATGGTGGCCAGTAACAGTGCGCCAACGATCAACAGCGTCAGCGGCAATGGCCAGAACAGGCTGAAGGTCATTTGGCTGGCGAAACTCAGGGCGTAAAGCAGTTGCGAAAGGAAAAAAGCGCCGATGGCGTACAATACGCGCTCGCGCGGCAGCAGTAGCAGTGCGTCGCCGACCAGCGTGGCCAGCAACCCGAGAACGATCAGATAACCGGCCGGCCCCAGCACTGGCGCTTGCCAGGCCAGCAGCAGTAATAGCAGCAGGGTAACCGGTTTGAACACCCAGCGCTGCCAGCGTGGGCCACGGTAAGCCGCATCAACGAACAGCCAACCGGAAAAGAATACCGCAAGGAATGGCCAACTCATATGTCTTCCTTATTCATTGCGGACGCCGCAGATTGCCGGCGCCCAATATTGTCATTGGTGTCACGTCTTCAGTGTAGCCTCATGCCCGGAGTGTAGCCTGGCAGCGGGCGGCATGGCTGCATGAACTTTACTCTATTTTGCAGCCGGTCGAATACCGGGTATCGCGATCCACGCTGGGGTTATCGGATAATCACCGTTGCGTCATGACCTGAGGCAAAGCTGGGCAGAGGGGCGGAAGGCTGGCTGGCTGGGTAACTGGGGTGTTGCGGCAAAAAGTGACAACTCCCATCGGGGATGAGGAGGGAAAGGAATTGTCACCGAGTAGTAACGCCAGCAACACAGCAAGGCGTTCGGCGTGGGTTAGCGGCTCAGCGCCTGTTGCGCTTCGGTCAGTTCTTCTTTGGCGGAGGCGAGTTTCTTCTCTTTTTGTTTAATCTTCTTCTGGCTACCGGTTTCGCGTGCATTCTGCAATTCATGCTCGCGCTCGGCAACCTTGCTTTGTTTTTCGGCGACCTTGGCCTGCCGTTGGCGCAGCAGTCCGTCATCGGTGCAGTGGCGTTCGGTTTCGTCCAGCGCTGCCTGCAGGCCGGCGACCTGGTGCGTGTTGTTATGCGCTTTGGCATAGCCGATCTGATATTCGATTTCTGCGCGTTTGGCGGCGCAGCCGGTGAGGGCATCGGCTGCCGACGCCACGGAGGAATAACCGAACGCGGCGACGAGGGCAAAGATTCCAGCGGTAACGTGGTGTTTCATAATTAACAGCTCCTTGTTGTGGTAAAAACAGCAGTGTGGTCGCGCTTATTTAAATAATTATTAAACGGCATTTGGGCTTTAGATTTAATTAGAACGCGGAATGTATTTGAACGAATACTTTGCCTGATGATTATTGTATTTTCGTCAGAATGGCATTCTGGCAAACATCAGCGACTTTATATTCTCTGCCTGGCGCTGGCTTAATGATTCATTAAGCATGATTAGCGTGAGGCTGTGTGGCCTGGACGCGTAAAACCGCCGCTATCAAGCCAATTGATGACAATCCGCAACACACCACGGGCAGTGATTTGATTCAATTCACTTCAAAAGTTAAACCTTGCGTGAGGGCGTGGCGCTGGCGGGGCTTCAACGCCCTGTGGGCCTTGGCTGTTCGGCTGTCGCGCATTGCGAAAGCGCTCGCTGACGTTGATGTGCTGCACGGTGCATGCAACCGGCGCCAGTAGGAAAAACAGCACAGGATGAGATATTGAGAATAAATGATAAAAGATTAATCCTCTTATTTTCCTTATGCTGCTACTCAATAGAATCCCATGATATCTAACTAAAATTAGTTTAATGGCGAAATAAAAAACCCATTGTTACTCTGCGTCACGCTTTCGGTAAGACCGCATTAGGGTGTTATCGGGCGAGAGTATCTAAATGCATTAACGCGTAAGCGCATTAATCCCAATGAAGCGGCAAATGATTGCCGCAATATTCACGTGCACATGACGTGCTAAATGAAAAGGAAAGCGATAAATGAACAAGAACATGATGGCCATGGCTATGGCAGTGACTGCGGCATTGGGCATGTCTTCTGCTTCTGCCGCTGATGGCCAGATCAGCTTCACCGGTGAAATCATTGATGCCGCCTGCCAGGTGGTCAATAGCGTCAGTGCACCGCTGGATGTCACCCTGGGCAAGGTCTCCAAGACCGCGTTCAGCGGTGCCGGCTCCACCGCGGCACCGACCAAATTCACCCTGCAACTGAAGGACTGCCCGGCCACCGCCAAGAGCGCCACGGTGAAATTCGACGGCACCGCAGCTGACAACACCAATGACGCGCTCGCGGTGACCGGTGGCGCGACCGGCGTTGGCATCCAGTTGACTGACGTCTCGCAGAATGTCTTGCCGCTGTTCTCACAATCTGCTGCCTACCCGCTGAAGTCTGGCGCAGCAGAGGTTAACAACCTGGACTTTGTGGCGCGCTATGTGGCCACCGCAGCGACCGTTGGCGTTGGCCCGGCCAACGCCGTCGCCAATTTTACCATTAATTACAACTAAGCCCGTTGTCCCCTGCCTGGTGCAGGGGCATTGCGTTGTGAGCCGGCGGCATATGCCGTCGGCCGTTTGCTTAAATCCCAATTTCTTCAGCGGAGCGGTAAATAATGAATGTTTGGTCAAAAACGCTGGTAGCCGCATTACTGACGGCGGCGAACGTAGCACAGGCTGGTGTGGTTATCGGCGGCACCCGACTGGTGTATGACGGCGGCAAGAAGGAGGCTTCACTGAGCGTCAGCAACCCGGACAGCGTGCCATACCTGCTGCAGTCCTGGGTCGAGCCGCACAACGGCGGCGTTGAGAAAGCCCCCTTTATCATCACCCCGCCGCTGTTCCGGCTGGATGGCAGCCAGGAGAACGTGCTGCGCGTAGTCCGTGCCGGCGGCAATCTGCCGGAAGATCGCGAATCGCTGTTCTGGATGAACATCAAATCCATTCCCTCCGCAGCCAAGGACGAAAACAAAAACACTCTGCAAATCGCGGTCAAGACACGCATCAAGCTGATTTATCGGCCAAAGGGACTGAAGGGCAACCCGGAGGCGCTGGCGTCGCAGTTGACGTGGCAGCGTAGCGGCAACCAGCTGCTGGTCAGTAACCCGTCGCCATTTTATATGAACCTGCAGTCGGTCACCGTGGGTGGCAAAGAGGTGCCTGACGCCACCTACGTTGCGCCAATGAGCAGCGCGAGTTTCTCTCTGCCGGCCGGCGTTAGCGCTGGTGCGGTGCAGTGGAAGATCATCAATGACTACGGCGGCATCGGCCCGGTGCATAGCGGCAAAATTTAAGCCAGCTGACACCCGCATACCCTAAAGACAACGCACTCCACAGGCGGTGGCATTGCAGGAGGCAGGCGCGATCGGCGCCTTGCAGGTAACGGAGCATACGTACGGATGAAAAACACATTGAGTCGCAGCGGGAGAGGCACGCCTTTAGCAATCACGCGTCTGGCCTGCCTGATTGCTGCCCAGCTTGCATTGACCGGACTGCCGTTGAACGCACAGGCGCGAGATTACTTTAATCCGGCGTTGTTGCAGCTTGACAATCCACAGCAGGGCAGCGTCGATCTGTCGGTATTTGAAGATGGCGAAAGCCAGGCGCCGGGCAGTTATCGGGTGGATATCGCTATTAACGACCAGCCGGTCGATACCCGTGACGTGGTGTTTACCCTGCAAAAAGGGGCCGACGGTAAAGCCAGCCTGCAGCCCTGCCTGAGCGTAAAAGCGCTGGCAGAGATGGGCATCAGAACCGAGCTATTCCCGGCACTGGGCGACGACGGTCGCCAATGTGCCGACTTAACCGCCATCCCTCAGGCCAGCGCACAGTTTCGCTTCAGCAAACAGCAGCTGTTGTTAAGCATCCCACAGGCCGCACTGGCGCTGATGGCGCGCGGCTATGTGCCACCGTCCCAATGGGATGACGGTATCCCGGCGCTATTGCTGAACTACAGCGCCAGCGGCGCCAACAATTATGCCCGCGGTGGGGCAGGCAAAAACAGTAACAGTCAGTTCCTTAATCTACGGCCGGGTATCAACCTTGGCGCATGGCGGCTGCGTAACTACACCACCTATAACCGCAGCGGCGACGGGCAGGATAAATGGTCGACGGTGTATACCTACGCGCAGCGCAACATTGCGACGTTGGGCAGCCAGTTGACGCTGGGGGACAGCAGTTCGCCGGCGGAGGTATTCGACAGCGTGCCGTTCCGTGGCGCGCAACTGGCCTCCGACGACGATATGTTGCCGGACAGCCTGAAAGGCTACGCGCCGGTGGTACGTGGCATTGCCCGCAGCAACGCGCAGGTGATTATCCGCCAGAACGGCTATGTGATTTACCAGAGTTACGTTGCACCGGGAGCATTTGCCATCACTGATATGTACCCGACCGGCGGCAGCGGCGATCTGTACGTCACCATCAAGGAAGCTGACGGCAGCGAACAGAAAATGGTGGTGCCGTTTGCCTCTCTGCCGGTGCTGCAACGTGAGGGGCGCTTCAAATACAGCCTGACCGGCGGGCAGTATCGTTCTTATGACACCAGCATCGATCAAACGCCATTTGGCCAGGGGACGGCGATTTATGGCCTGCCGCATGGTATGACCGTTTACGGCGGCGGCCAGTTTGCCGACCATTATCAGTCGTTGGCGCTGGGGGTGGGTAAAAACCTTGGCGATTACGGTGCGCTGTCGGCCGATGCCACCCAGGCGTGGTCGGTTCAAAAGGATCTGCCCAGCGAGCAAGGCCAGTCGTGGCGCCTGCGCTACAGCAAAAACATCGTGCAGAGCGGCACCAACTTCGCCATTGCCGGTTATCGCTATTCCACCGCCGGCTATTACAGCCTGCAAGAGGTGCTGGACACCTATCGCGACGGCCGTAACGCGCCGTTGGCGGAACGGCGCCGCAACCGTGCGGAGATGACGGTTAGCCAGAGTCTGTGGGAGGGCGCCGGTTCACTCAGCCTGAGCCTGGTGAGTGAAGACTACTGGAACAGCGATCGCAAGATGCAGTCGTTTGGCGCCGGCTACAACAACAGCTGGAACGGGATCAGCTACGGCCTGAACTACAGCTATAACCGCAACTCGGCCGGCAGTGGCAACGGCAACCGAGTGTATGACAAAGACCAGCTGTTTGCGTTTAACGTCAGCGTCCCTCTGGATCGCTGGCTGAGTAATACCTATGCCAGTTACAACCTCAATACCAGCAAGCACGGCGGCACCACCCATAACGCTGGCATCAATGGTACGGCGCTGGCGGACAACAACCTCAGTTGGAGCCTGCAACAGGGCTTTGGCAATAAGGGCATTGGCAACAGCGGAAATATGAACGCCGATTACCGAGGCACCTATGCGGAAGTCACCGCCGGTTATGGCTATGACCGCAACAGTCGACGCCTGAGCTACGGCCTGCAGGGCGGCATTATTGCCCATGCCAATGGCGTCACCTTTGGCCAACCGCTGGGGGAAACCATCGCGCTGGTGCAGGCACCGGGCGCCGACGGCGTTGGCGTTAGCAATCAGACCGGGGTGAAGACCGATTGGCGCGGTTACGCCATTGTGCCGTACGTCAGCCCATACCGTAAAAACAGCATCGGCTTGAACACTGAAACGCTGCCGGATGACGTGGATCTGGCGCAAACCAACCAGACGGTGGTACCAACGCGCGGTGCGGTGGTGCGGGCCAGTTACAGCGCCAGCGTCGGCCAGCGGGTGCTGATGACGCTGCTGCGTCAGGGCGATACGCCGGTGCCGTTCGGCGCCACGGTCACCGATCCGGCCGCCACGGCAGCGCAGGGCTTTATCGTCGGCGACGGCGGCCAGGTCTATCTGACCGGCCTCAACGCCGGCGGCTCGTTGCAGGTGCAGTGGGGTAAAGGCGCCGGCGAGCAGTGCCGGGTGGATTACCGCCTGCCACAGGCACAGCCGCAGAGCGGTGTAACGATGGTTAATGGACGGTGCAGGTGAATAATATGAAATTTACCCTTGTAACGTTATTTATAAAGATAGGCGTGGCAATGGCTGGGCTAATCAGCGGGCATAATGCCACTGCGGGCAGTTGTAGCCCTATCAGCCTTAGTTCAACCATAACCATACCGCCTATCGTGGTGCAAAGAGATGTTCCTATTGGTACTCTTATTGGCTCGGCGTCGCTACCCGCGAAGAAAATATATAGCTGCAGTGGTGCTGCCAGTGTGGAGGCGTTTATTGGGATCAAAGCCTACGGCACAAAAGTTGCCTCCGCACCAACCGGGGCGTCTTTATTTAGCACTAACATACCGGGTATTTCTTATAGCGTTGAAGCCATGTATCCAGGGGGAGGGATATTAACAGTAAGCGATCCAAATAATATGAAAAATTTGTATTGGACCGGTCCAGCGGCAAATATTTCATCCATGAATGACGGACCGATCGGTTTTGGCGTGGGAATCTATAAAACCGGCCCTACGGGTTCTGGTATCGTCTCGGCGAAACAGGTCAGTGCCGGTATCGCCAAAGTGGATAATGCATGGCAAACAGAACATGATGTTTTTATATCCTCCTTTAATGTCACCACTCTGGCCTGTGCCATCAGCGCCAGTAATATCAGCGTGCCATTGGGTGACGTGCTGGTGACAAAGTTCACCGGCGTTGGCGCCACGCCGGTAACCAAGGGATTTAACCTGGGGCTTAACTGCGACGCCAATGCCAAGGTCAACGTCTCATTAAGCGGCACTGCCAATAGTGATATCGCTAATAGCGATATTCTGGCGCTAACCAATGCTGGAACGGCAGGGGTAGCCGACGGGCTTGGGGTGCAGATTTTATATAATGGAGCGCCACTAAAGCGAGATACCAATCTGTTATTAAAAACCTCTGCCGGCGGCGTGGAAACCTTGCCGTTTAGCGCCCGCTATTACCAAACTAAAAGCACAGTAAAACCAGGCAAGGCCAACGCCAGTGCGACGTTTAACCTGACGTATCAATAGGTCGAGACCGTCAGTTATTTCCCTAACCAAGGATAAATGGGGCGGCGTTAATATCCGTCGATATTTAATGGAGAGAATAATGAATCATAATTTTCGCATGTCGCTTGCCGGTTTGATACTGGGAGGGAGCCTGACTGGTGTTGCCAATGGCGCAGATCCGGTCACTATTAATATTACCGGCAATATCATTGCCGCTCCTTGCGTGGTTGATGGGGCTAACAGCGTTAATGTTGATATGGGAGACGTTCCAGCAGTTGATCTGGCTACTGCAGATTCAGCCTCTCTATGGCAGGCTTTCAGAATATCAGTGAAAAATTGCCCTGCAGGTACAACCAAAGTCACGGCCACTTTTAGCGGTACGCCAGCGCCGGATGCTCCTTATAGATATATAAACACCGGAACAGCTACCGGAGTTAGTATCGCACTGGCTAGAGATACTGCTCTAAATTTGGCTAATGGGGCTACTTGGACGGTTAATGTCGACGGCAGCCGTTCAGCAAGCTGGCCAATGCGAGCACGCATGGTTGCAATTAAAGGCAATGCTACACCTGGCACCGTAAAGGCGGTGGTGGTAGCCACACTCACCTATCAATAAAAATTTGGATATATAACGATTGATTACCTAATGATGCTCACTATTACCAAACCAAAAGCACAGTAAAACCGGGCAAGGCCAACGCCAGTGCGACGTTTAACCTGACGTATCAATAGTGCGAGACCGTTAAATATTCTCCTGAACAGGGATGAATGGGGCGGCGTTAATATCCGCCGATATTTTATAGAGGAAATAACCATGAATAGGCATGTGCGTTTTTCTTTGCTCTGCTTAATTACCGGTATCGCCGCCATAGGTATTGCCAATGGCGCCGATCCGGTCACTATCAATATTACCGGTAATGTCATTGCCGCTCCTTGTGTGGTTGATGGAAATAACAGCATTAATGTTGATTTAGGGGAAGTTCCGGCCCCGGAACTGTCAGCCGTCGATAGTTCCACTCCTTGGAAAAGCTTTAACCTCATGGTGAAGAATTGTCCAGCAGGTACATCTAAGGTGACTGCAACGTTTAGTGGTACGCCCGATCGTGATGGTCCTTTATGGCGGTATTTAAATACAGGGACGGCGAAAGGAATAGGTGTAGAGCTAGCTAAAGTTGATAGTAATACCAATCTACCTAACGGAACAAACTGGGTCGTTAATGTAGATAGTAGCCGTTCAGCAACCTGGTCGATGCGCACGCGGATGGTTGCAATGAAAGGCAATGCAACACCCGGCACCGTAAAGGCGGTGGTGATAGCCACGCTTACCTATCAATAAATCGGGGAGGGATAGCTATGTCTCATCTAATTATTGTGGCTTTACTGGGGTATGCCTGTCTGCTTTATGGCACGGCGATGGCTGCCGAGATCAACATTAGCGGCGTGGTGGTAGCCAATACCTGCATGGTGGACGCCGCCAGCCTGGACGTCGATCTCGGTGACGTTCCACTCGCCGCTCTGCAGTCAGCCGGTGATGCGGGGCCGTTAAAAGAGTTCGCGCTTAAGGTAATCAATTGCCCGGTCAGTTTTAATGGGCGCAGCGTGTACGCTCGGATCAAAGGTACTGCCGATCCGGACTCAGCGCGTTTATACATCAATAATGGTACTGCCGCCGGAGTCGCCGTGGAGCTAATGTCCGACGGTGGTGCCACTGTTTTACCACCCTCAGGCGTGACTTATAGTGGCGGCATCAAAAATCAGCAGGCTAGCTGGGGCATGAGTGCACGCATGGTGGCAACAACAGGTAACGCCACGCCCGGTAGCGTCAAGGCGGTTGCGCTTGTCAACTTCGAGTATAGATAAATTTCGACGGGAAGGAAAACCCCTATGTCTCACCTAACCACAGTGACCTGTCTGGTGATCGGTAGCCTGCTGAGCTGCGCCAGCATCGCGAGCGAAATCAATATTACCGGCAGGGTATTTGCCAGCCCGTGCCAGATTGATAGCGGCTCGGTCAGCCAGACGGTGGAGTTCGATCAGCTGCGTGCCTCGGAGCTGAAAACCGCCGGTGCCGCCAGCGACTGGAAAAACGTTAACGTCAAGCTGGTGAGCTGCCCGGCAACTACCAGCCAGGTGACCGTCACCTTTGACGGTAGCCGATCTGCAACTGATGCGTCGCTGTACGCCAACCAGTTAGCGACGGGCGCTACCGGTATTGCATTGCAGGTGGCGCAGCAGGCTGATACCAGCAAAGTGCAGGGGCCGGGCAGCAGTATGACTGCGGCAGTGAATGCGCAGCGGGTCGCTATTTTCCCGCTGGCTGGCCGTCTCTATAACCTCAATGGCAACGTCGGCGCAGGGAAGTTCAGCAGCATGGTGCTGATGAGCATGACGTATCAGTAAACAACTGGCCATACGCCTGATGGTTGATAAATATGGGCACCATTCTATTACGCATCTTGGGCAAGTTAGACGACTATCTATCGCCAGAGGTATTACTGTTGGCTTTATTGGCACCGCTGTTATTAACCGGCATGGCAACCATTGTCTGGTATTTATTGCGCCTGATTGCCAGCTACGGCGTTCGGCGCGCTGTGAGCTCCGGCCAGCTGCAGCCGTCTGCACGCCGATTTGTTGGTAATAGCCGCCGCCCTCCGCGGGTAACGGCTACAACGGTAAGTAACGTCAAAGCACCGGCGGTAGCGGCGTTGGCACGATCGGCCGTTCTGGCAATCAGTAGCCCACAGGGCAGAAAACCGATTGACGGTATTTGCCAGCCTCTGGCGGTGATTAGATTACGTTAGACTGAATTAGAAGTAAAAATAGATAATTCAGAGTGAAGTGACTAACGATATAAAATCTGTTTTTGAATTTATTTTATTCATCATTTAAATCACTGTACCTGAGGGTATGGCTGAAAAATAATAAAGAGCCGAGAATTTTCCGTCGGCAGGTATTGCCCCATTAAAATTGCTGGGTTGCCTGCTAAACGTGAGGCAATCTCGCGACGTGCCGAGATGGGTTAGCGAGGTTTTCGCTGCAGGTAGCGGCGTCGGTGGCTTGCCGCAGTTGCTGCGTGTCACGCTGAGGTAATGAAGCTATTAGCCTTGGCACAAGCATTACCAGGGTATTCATAGCGACAGAAAAACTAACCGGTTATTTTTTATTCGCGCATTTCGCCTAATAGTAATGGGTAATCAGCAAACGGGGTAATGTTTTGTTTGTGCTGCGATTATTGCAATGGGCTATCTATGTTAACGTCATTTTCCGTTATTTTTGGCTTGCTGTCGCTGTCATTATTTTCTTTTTTTCAACATTTTTTATTAATGCGTAAAAAAGAATCATTAGTTTCAGAAGCTAGCATTCCCCACTGTAGGCAACATCGCAGCAGGGGAATACAGGCATGGCTGTCCTTGCCGTTATTCGACATAGGGCGACAAGCGATCGGCGTTACGCCGTAATACCTGTGAGAGCACGGCATCCTGACCAGGAGAGATATAATGAATGCAAATAACACCACCAGAAAAACCATCGCTTTAATGGATCCCTATCCGCTGAATTTGTACGGTTTGGCGCATTTTTGCCAACAGCTTGACGAACAAGTGGAGATACAACTGCAAAGTAACAAACTGCATGACGTGTTTATTTCGTTGAAGCTACAGCCGTTGGATGTGCTAATCACCGATATTTGCGGCATGGGGGAGAGCGTGACGCACGGCGTCAATGCGCTAAAAATGCTCTGTCAGCACTTTCCGGCAATGCCGATTATCGTCTATGCGCGGCAACATCCGCGTGAAGTGATGCAGGCGCTGCGGCAGTACTCACAGGTGAGCCTGATTTCTCGCGACGAGCCGCTGCCGCAGGCCGCCGCGCTGTTTCGACGCGCGCTGGCCGGCGAAACGGTCTACAGTCCACAATTTGCCCAGATGTTCGAGCAAACCGACGGACATGGGCCGGCCAGGCTGGAAGCGTTGACCCAGCGTGAAAATGACGTACTGATGTGCCTGTTCAACGGCTTGTCCATTTCGCAAATTGCCCGCCTGCGTCAGCGCAGCATTAAAACCATCAGCGCGCATAAATGTAATGCGATGCGCAAGCTGGGAGTAAAAAATGATTCAGGGCTGTTTCTGCTGCGGGAAAATATCGTCAACCATCATGTCAACAGCGTATACCTTAACTGACAGGCCAGTATTCGGCGGTGGCCTGCGCATCTCAGGGTGAGGGCGGCAACGGCGTACCGGCCGCATATTGATAGATTGCCAGTTGCAACGATTGGGCAACCGATGAGACCCAGCCGCCGTTAGTTTTGCAACGTCGATACCAGTTTCTGCAGTAACAGCGTCAGCGCGTCGATATCCTGTTCGCCCATCGCTTTCGCCCATTGTGCTTGCACCTGCTGCCCGGCTGCGATGGCAATAGGCCGCACGCCTTGCCCTCGCTCGGTAAGAAAGATCAGTCGTGCGCGCCTGTCCGTTGGGTCGGGGCGTCGCTCAACGTAACCGAGCTTTTCTAACTCTTCCACGGCTTGGGTCATCGACTGTTTGCGCACTTTGGCAAATTTCGTCAGGGCGCTAACGGTGATCCCCTCTGGTGGGGTAAAGGCAAAAACGTTGGAGTGAGAAGGGCGAATATCGGTATAACCGGCCTTATCAAGGGCTGAATCTACCTGCTGAGTCCAATGCTGGTGCGCCTGGCGAAGAAGAAAACCCAGCGCCGGCGTTTCGGGGGTGTCATGCATTCCGACTTATCCTTTGTTCCACGCGGCACCTGCATGTCATCTTTTTATTGACAGGTGACTGTCTATGTCTATATTGGACAGGCAACTGACTATTTAGCACAAGAGGACATTGCCATGCCTGCAATTTCAGTTTTGGATTCAATCATACATTATGAACAGAACGGTGTCGGTACACCCTTGGTGTTTCTGCATGGGAATCCGACCTCCTCCTATTTGTGGCGTAATATCCTGCCGGCAATCGAGGGGCCGTTTCGCTGTTTGGCACCGGACCTGATTGGTATGGGACAGTCGGGTAAGCCACCGCTCAATTACGATTTTTCAGATCATGCGCGTTATCTGAATGCCTGGTTCGACGTCATGGGGTTGCAAGACATGATCCTGGTCGGCCACGATTGGGGCGCGGCATTGGCCTTTGACTGGGCCGCCCATCACCCTGAACGCGTCCGCGGTATTGCCTTTATGGAAGCCGTTATTCGGCCGATGAGTTGGGACAGCCTGCCCACTGAGGTTGCGGCACGTTTTAAGGCGTTGAAGACGCCGGGGCTTGGCGAAAAAATTGTGCTGGATGGCAATGAGTTTATTGAGAAAACGCTGCGAGCAACGGTGCTTTCCCCGCTTTCCGAGCAGGATATCCAATGCTATACCGCTGCCTATACAACGGCGGACAGTCGCCGACCGTTACTGGAATGGAGCCGCTCAATGCCATTTGACGGCGAGCCTGCCGATGTGGTCAGGCGCATGGCGTTTTACCATCGCTGGCTGGGGAACAGCAAGGATACAGCCAAACTTCTCCTGTCGTTTGACGGCGTTGCGGGCGGCCTGGCGATCAATCAGCCAATGATTGCCTGGTGTCAGGCGAATATCGCCAATCTTGACGTCATACCCTGTGGCGCGGCCAAACACAATGCGCCAGAAGATCGACCTACGGAAATAGCGTCGGCGATAAATCAATGGCTGGCTAAATGCTAAATCGTGTTATGCGGTTGCCTCCGGCGTTAGCAGAGGGTTTTATTGGCGCACCACGGCGGTAAGGTTGAGGGGCGGGGGAGCTGAATGCTCCCCGGCAAGATTACCAGCGGATCAATTAGCTGATGATTTATTTGGCGAATTCATTTGGCATGAAATATTCAGCCCACCAATGTTTGATGATTTGCATGAAGTTATCACCGGGTTGATTTCGACATTCAGCAACAGGCCATTTTGATAGCTGCAACCGACGGTAACCTTTTCTCCGTCGGTATAAATGTCGGTCAGGTCTGCCCAGGTACCGTTATTCTGGTCCTTTGGCTCCGGAGCCAGACTAAACATATCCTGCGGACTGCCATGGAACACCTCGATCGCTACCAGCTTATTATTTTGTTGTGCTGGGCAAATAGTCACCGTGTCCGCCCAGCTGGAAAAAGGTAACAGCCAGCAAAAAAACAGTATAAAAGATGTATGTTTCATCGCTTTCTCCATGTGATTAACCACCAACGGTGATTATCATATCTGGTTATTAGGCAATGCCTAGGCGGAAATACGTTACTTTTGTAAATTATGCCGCTGTATATTTATTGAAAGAATAACTCGTATAAGAGTAAATTATGGCGAATAATACTCGTCTTTATCACACCGCCGGCTCAGGCTATACTCACCGGCGTTGCCCGGCGTGGTGCCGGTAACGCAGATGCGGGTTATGCCCAAGCGTTAACGCGGGCGGTAACACATCCCGTTGGCGGCGCTAATCCCTCTTCCTTTACCCTGTACATTGGCGGCCGTTGAGTGCCGCTGAACGCTACCCCTTTACGCAGTAAACAAACGGAATGACGGTACCGGCAAAAATATAACCGCTTCCCTGTTTATACAGGCCGATGTTATGCGTAATGTCTGGTCGGAAATAAAACGTTGGCAGCAGCGTTGCCAGTACGCTTTCGTCGGCGTTGTCCGAAGGCAATCTGGCAACCTTGTTGGAGTGCATACTCAGCATGTCTTCGTTTTGGCTGTAGTCAAAGAATACCTTCCTGTTGAGTACCGTCGGCGCCTCTGATGCCTGATGGTAGTTTCCTTCGATTAACGCCAGCCCTTTGCCGTTCACCGCATGCATCTTCATAACGCCGGTAAAATGTAACTGTTCGGGCGTTACAATGTTTAAAACGGCTCGGCAATCAATCTCTTTTGACTCGGGGGATGTTGCATACCCTGCCCAAAACTGCCATTTCATTGAGGCGATAATCACCAGGATAAAAACGATGCAGGCCAGCAATCCCTTTTTCATTTGGAACCCTCCAGGTAGAAGCTTGATCGGCAGCTGGCACGCGCTCCGGCAATGTCCCGTACGCAGCTAATCACCGAATAGCGGTTCACCCCGGCGAAGGCGGTGACGTAATTAAAGGGTCGCGTCGCACAATCAAAAGCGCTGTTTTTGACAATATATTCGAGCCTGCCGGTCGGCATATTATCGTTAACATAAATGTGGCACTCGCTCAGCGAGGTTGGCGCCAGGTCGTAGCTATCCATATAGTTAGATGAATTATTGTGGCCCAGATAGAAAGCACCGATGCACAGCATAATCAACGCGATACTCAGACCGGCAATCAGCCCTGGTAAGTATTTCTTTCCTTTGCTGGGAGAAATGGGCGTTGTTCCGGTTGGCGCAGCAACATCGCCAGCGACTGCCGGTAACAATTCCTGCTGGCGGACATCGGCGTGCTGCTCCGCCAGCAGGGTGATTTTAATGTGTCGCGACAGGGTGACGCCCTGTCGTGGCACGGTGATAATCACGTCATCATAAAGACCGAGCTGATTGAGGGATCGTCGCAGCAGGCTGATATTTTGGTAAACGGTACTCGAGGAAACGACAACGCCTTTTTTCCGCCAGATCAGTTCCAGTAATTCATCCTGTGATAAAACGTCGCCGTGACGTTCTATAAGCAAAGCTAAGCATTGGCTGGTAGGGGTATGCAGTATTAACTTACTGGTTGAACCAATATGTTCCCCGGTTAAAATAAGGCTTCTTTCCTCTGGATCAAAAATAACACGGTCATTAATTATATACTTTCCTAGCATAACTTATCCTTTGCATGCAATGGCAAGACAAATCCTAACATACTATAAGAAGATACGGTTTTGTCCACTCGCCATCTTTGCACTGAGTTAATGTTTAATAAACCGACTAATAAATAAAAACAATTGGCGTACAACGATGAACGGCATTTTAGTATTCTAACGAATGATATTTCATGGCTTACCGATCAGGGTAAGTTAAATAGTCATGCTCATCACGCTCAGTGGTGCTTAACCTTTAAAGTTGTTACCTTTTTTACCAAGGGAACTAATTCATTATTTTAACTTATATGTTTGTTTGCCATAGCGTCGATGCTAGCATT
The DNA here is from genome assembly GCF_057180665.1 of Serratia sp. Sp408. Classification (NCBI taxonomy): domain Bacteria; kingdom Pseudomonadati; phylum Pseudomonadota; class Gammaproteobacteria; order Enterobacterales; family Yersiniaceae; genus Serratia; species Serratia sp. Sp408. The sequence goes on along the minus strand of NZ_JBXUFT010000003.1, from coordinate 63,879 downwards.
CATCGTAGCTATGAGTCAGCCTGGTTTCATAACGCAACCAAATGGGAGTGACTCCATTAATAGTTTTCAGTGATGGTTCAGTGGTCAAAACAAACCTATATAATTCCATCATGGTTTTAAACAGCGCCTATCATCGCATTATAAATAATGCTTGTTTTTGCTGATGACAATATTGTTCTCATCGTTAACCTCTTCCTGTCTATGGTCAAACAAGCAAAGGATAAAACGGTGCTTGAACTGTGAGCCATGTTTTCCGCGCAGCGTCAGGCGAAGCGGTTTCATCGCCGGAACCTGGCATTTTTATGCTGACGGTGAATACATTACTCATATATCGACGTATTAATCAATAGTGAGCAGGTCAGAGTTGTTCATGTGCTCACTTATGCTAGGCCTCATTGCCGACTAAGCCTTTCGGAGTATTTCCGCCAAGATGCATTTAAAATACCTCACTGTCTGCCAGGCAAAAAGCCGATGCGTTTTTTTGGCGCAAAAACAGCGAGGCTAATGATTGCTAGGCCTGTAGACAGTAGGTGAATGGCAGCACCGTGCCGGTAATAATATACCCGTTGGCCTGCGGGTATATTTCAAAACTGTGGGACGTGGCAGCAGAGTAAAGGAATCGAGGCAATAGACCAGCCAGTTCGCTTGCCTGCGCATTGTCGGTAATCGCGGGTATGATCCGCTTCGAGACGATATCCAGCATGTTCTGGTGACGGGTGTAATCAAAAAATACCGTCCGGTTGAGATTGCCGCCGACCTGAGCGTGGTGGCTATAGCGACCGCTCACGCGGAAAAATCCTCTACCGCCAGCGGCATGCAATTTCCACACGCCAGCAAAAGAACCCTGTTCGCTGTAAATTTGCAGTTCGGCGGTGCAGTCAATGTTGCGTGGTGGTACAGCATGAACCATAGAAGTGCCGAGTTGGTAAGCAGCAAAAACAATGAAAATGATGCTTAGTGCGGCAAAAATATAGCTTTTCATCTGTTTCCCTTAATATAATATAGCGAAACGCCAATAGGGAGATAATCAACGATATTCTTAATGCCATGGGTGCTGGCAGGGTATTTTACGCTGTGGCGATCGGCGGCAGTGCGCCAATAAGTTAATCTGTCATTTTTTAACGTTATATTGATGTAATGTTGGGTGTTTATGCTAGTGCATTTATGCGTACCGCTTTGCCGCGGAATTAAATAATGGGCGCTATGGATAAATCCCCGGCGGGGCCCTGCGGTATTGTGCGATGCGTTGGTAATGGCTCTGGCGTTAATGGAAAAAAGTTTGCTCGTCAGGGTAATGGTAATTTCTCGCTGACTTTTATCTACTCGCTGGTGATGACATTGCCAGGCGCGTAGGTTGGCGGTGGTTTTATTTTGTTTTTTATCATGGCTTTTACCCGGATGGGGCGATCGTACTCGCGTAATCATCGCCAGCGATGGCGGTGATGATCTGGTGAGGCGTGATACGCGTACCGCTGCGTGCTCGCCAGGCACTAACCAGTAATCTGGGTGGCACAATGACCATCCCGTCAGCTCAATGCCGTTTGGCACGCTTTCCCTCTGGTGAATTTTTTGCTTGCACGCTAATGATATCTTCTGCAACAAAACCTTTCCCTGCTGTTTTAAAAGGACGATAGGACCTGCATTTGCCGACGGAGATAAGATTATTTTCTTATCTACGGTAAATGTCTCGAATAATAAATATTGCTTGCTGACATTAAACAACCTGGTTTTTATAAAGGTGTATTTTCCTGGCATATTATTGCCTCGCCTGGAAGATAACAATAATCCTAACACGCTGAGCATAAAAGTTAATTTAACTTAAGTCAAAAAAGGTGACGTAGAGCAATAAGTTTTATCTTCGCCATCTTAGAGCTATTCCACCAGCAGAGATTATTCATCCTGGGTACCGCATCGTCCGTTCTGTTTGCCTTTATTTATAACCATGGATATACATTTAATTAACATCAGCCGTGCTAGCCGAGTGGCGGTAATAGCCAAAAACTGACGCCGGGGAACAGACGCGGCGATGAGCAAAATTATATCCGTCGGCGGTTAGGCGAAATAAACCGGTCGGCATAATGCGCAGCCAACCCCCTGCTACCTGCCGTTGGGTTATCTCGCGGTTTATCCTGTACAGTGGCAGGGGAAAGACCTAGTTTTATAGCGGTAAACTCAAACGGAACCTGAACGAATGAACAAACCCCCAATGCTGTTTATAGCGGTGCTGGCGTTGATCGTGGTACTGGCGACGCAGCGTTATTTCAGCCAGCGTAAGCAGGAAGCGGAAAATGACCGTGCGCCGGTGCGCAGTACGCAGGTTATCGTTAGCGAGAAACGGGCCTTTCCGGCCAGTAACAACCGCTCACGCCAGCGCGAACATATTGTTAATGAGGCCATGCGGTATGAAATCACGTTCCGGCCGCTGCGGGGCGGTGAGAATATCGTGGTGCGTGTGAAACAGCCGCAGTATGAACAGATAGAGCAGGGCGCGCAGGGTAGCCTGAAAATGCAGGGTACGCGCTTTGTGTCGTTTACCGCCGAACGCCCATAGTAGGTGAGGGTTATTTTTTGTTGATTGGTGGTTGCTTCTTCTGCCAGTCCAGCAGTTCAAACACCCCAAAGATAAAGATCTTGGTTTCCTGCCATTTGCTGATGGGCTGATCTTTCGGCTGTGTTGATTTCAACAGCACCAGTTGCAGCCCGTGCATCACCACCATAAAGAACAGCGCGACGTCGATAAAGTACTTCAACGGCTTGGGGAACGGGTGGAACAGGTTGGTGAGCAAAAAGCCCCATACGCACAGCATCAGCAGGCGGCCCAGATTAATCAGCATTGTCGGTTTTCTCTTTGCCAGAACGAATATAAAGACGATAGGCCACCTGACCGGCGACTTTTTCACGGTGCAGCGACCAGTTGGCAGGCACGTCGGTAGCGGCGCTTTCCGCCTCGGCTTCCACGTAGATCCACGCCTCATCGGCCAACCAGCCTTGCTGCTCCAATAAGGTGATGGTCTGTGTCAGCATTCCTTTACGGAACGGCGGATCGAGGAATACCACCTGGTAAGGTTCGGCCTTGCCGGCCAACCAGCTCAGCGCGTTGGTGTTCACCACCAGGCCGTTGCCTTTCAGCAGCGCCAGGTTTTGCTCCAGTTGCCGTGCCACCGGGCGTTCGAACTCCAGCAGCGTGACGCTGCCGGCGTAGCGCGACAGCGCTTCCAGCCCCAATGCACCGCTGCCGGCGAAGCAATCCAGACAGCGCGCGCCCTGAATCACCGGCGCCAGCCAGTTGAACAGCGTTTCGCGCACGCGATCGGTGGTCGGGCGCAGGCCGGGGCTGTTCGGCACCGGCAGTTTACGTCCACGCCATTGGCCGCCGATAATGCGGATTTGCCCGGCGGCAGCCGTCTGCGGTTTTTTAACCGGCGCTCGCGGCGATAATTTTGCCATAAGAATCTTAATGTGTTGCCGAGTTAACGAAAAGTTGCCGCTATTCTACCGGGCAGAGACGTCGAGGGAAAAGCGAAAACGTTGTTACCTGATTTCCCAAGCCGGATGCGTGTTGCTACGCGAGGGAAAGTGGTAGACTCGGCGGTTAAAATATTTTCGTTATTAGCCATCGGTACGGAGCAAGGTCACAACATGGCAAAAGATAAGAAACGTGGGTTTTTCTCCTGGCTGGGCTTTGGCCAGAAGGAAGAACAACAGCAGCAACCTGAGCCGTCAGCCGAACAGGCTGAACAGCAGGCGGTAGCGACACCGGCCGAGCCGGTGGCCCCCACGCTGGATGACAAGCTCCCTGCGCAGGAATCTGAGCCGGCCGCCTCGGTTGATACCCCGGGAGAATGGGACGGCAGCCTCAACGGGGAACAGATCGCAGAAAACGTGCCGGGCATCGTCGAACGCACGGCGTCGGCTGAACGGTTGGCTGACGAGGTGGTTGCCGTCACGGAACAGGTAGTGGCAGAACGGTCATCTGAAGCGCTGGCGCAAGCCGAGCCGCAGATAGACGCAATGCCTGAGCCACTGGCCGAGCCGGAACCAGAACGCATTGTGCCGGTGAAGGAACCGGAGCCAGAGGTCGAACAGCCGCCGGTAGAAGAGCCGGAACCACAGCCGGAACCACAGCCAGAGCCAGAGCCACAGCCACAGCCAGAGCCGGAACCTGTGCAGGAACCCGTGCAGGAACCCGCACCGGAACCGGTCCAGGCGGCCGCTCAACCAGCGGAGCCGCACGTACCCCAGCCCGAGCCAGAATCGGTGTTGCCATCCGAGCCGGAAGCGCAGCCGTTGCCAGCCAGCGTCGCGTTAGCGCCGATCGTCGCCGCCCCAGCGTCTGAAACTGCTGAAGACCTCGCGGCGCCGGCGGTAACCCAGGAACAGGAACGGCCGAGCAAGGAAGGCTTCTTCGCCCGTTTGAAGCGCAGCCTGATCAAAACCAAACAGAACCTCGGTTCCGGCTTTATTGGCTTGTTCCGTGGCAAGAAGATCGACGACGATCTGTTCGAAGAACTCGAAGAACAGCTGCTGATTGCCGACGTTGGCGTCGAAACCACGCGTAAAATCATTGAATCCCTCACGCTGCATGCCAGCCGCAAGCAATTGAAAGACGCCGAGGCGCTCTACGGCAAGCTGAAGGAGGAAATGTCTGAAATTCTGGCCAAGGTGGATCAACCGCTGGATGTCAGTGGCAAAACGCCGTATGTCATTCTTATGGTTGGCGTTAACGGCGTTGGCAAAACCACCACTATCGGTAAGTTGGCGCGCCAGTTCCAGGCAGAAGGCAAGTCGGTAATGCTGGCGGCGGGCGACACCTTCCGTGCCGCGGCGGTCGAACAGCTGCAGGTCTGGGGCGAACGCAATCGTATCCCGGTGGTGGCGCAGCATACCGGCGCCGATTCCGCCTCGGTGATTTTTGACGCGGTGCAGGCCGCCAAAGCGCGTGGCGTGGATGTCTTGATCGCCGATACCGCAGGGCGTTTGCAAAATAAGGCCCACTTGATGGAGGAGCTGAAGAAGATCGTCCGAGTCATGAAAAAACTGGACGAGCATGCCCCCCATGAGGTTATGCTGACGCTGGACGCCAGCACCGGTCAGAATGCGGTCAGCCAGGCGAAATTATTTAATGAAGCCGTGGGCTTAACTGGCATCACTCTGACTAAACTGGACGGTACCGCCAAGGGCGGGGTGATCTTCGCCATTGCCGATCAGTTCGGCATTCCGATTCGTTATATCGGTGTCGGTGAAGGCATCGAAGATTTGCGGCCTTTCAAGGCCGACGATTTTATTGAGGCACTTTTTGCCCGAGAGGATTAATACGGATGATTCGCTTTGAACAGGTCAGTAAAGCTTATCTGGGCGGACGACAAGCGCTGCAGGGCGTTGATTTTCATCTGCGTCCGGCAGAGATGGCATTCCTGACCGGCCATTCCGGCGCGGGTAAAAGTACCCTGCTGAAACTGATTTGTGGTATTGAACGGCCAAGCGCCGGCCATATCTGGTTTGGCGGCCACGACATCAGCCGGTTGAAAAACAGTGAGGTGCCGTTTCTGCGTCGTCAGATCGGCATGATTTTCCAGGATCACCATCTGCTGCTGGATCGTACCGTCTATGACAACGTGGCCATGCCGCTGATCATCTCCGGTGCCAGCACCGAGGATATCCGTCGTCGCGTATCGGCAGCACTGGACAAGGTCGGGCTGTTGGACAAAGCGAAGAACTTCCCGATCCAGCTGTCCGGCGGTGAACAACAACGTGTCGGCATTGCCCGCGCGGTGGTGAACAAACCTGCGGTGCTGTTGGCGGATGAGCCAACCGGCAACCTGGACGATGCGCTGTCCGAAGGCATTCTACGCCTGTTTGAAGAGTTTAACCGCGTTGGGGTAACGGTGCTGATGGCAACGCACGATACCGGGCTGATCGCCCGGCGCAATTACCGCATCCTGACGCTCAGCCAGGGCCGTATGGCAGGAGGAGCGCATCATGGCGAATAACGCAAAAACCGCCAAGAGCAAGGCGCTGCGCGGCGGCTGGCGTGAACAATGGCGCTATGCCTGGATGAACGCCATCAAGGACATGCTGCGCCAACCGCTGGCGACGCTGCTGACGGTGATGGTAATAGCCATCTCTCTAACGTTGCCGAGCGTGTGCTATATCGTCTGGAAGAACGTCAGTACCGCTGCCACGCAGTGGTATCCGACACCGCAGCTGACGGTGTATCTCGACAAGTCGCTCGACGATGACGCGGCGGTCAAGGTGCTGGACGTCATCAAGGCCGAGGCGGGCGTCGAAAAGGTCAATTACCTGTCGCGCGAAGAAGCGCGCGGTGAATTCCGCAACTGGTCCGGCTTTGGCGGTGCGCTCGATATGCTGGAGGAAAACCCGTTGCCGGCGGTGGCGATTATCACGCCGAAGATGAGCTTCCAGAGTTCCGACACGCTGAATACGCTGCGTGACCGGGTGGCGGCGGTGCAGGGCGTCGACGAAGTGCGGATGGACGACAGCTGGTTCGCCCGTCTGGCGGCGTTAACCGGGCTGGTTGGGCAGGTCGCGGCGATTATCGGCATTCTGATGGTAGTGGCGGTGTTCCTGGTGATCGGCAACAGCGTGCGTCTGAGCATCTTCAGCCGCCGCGATACCATCAACGTGATGAAGCTGATCGGCGCCACCGATGGCTTCATCCTGCGGCCATTCCTCAACGGCGGCGCGATGCTTGGCTTCTTCGGTGCGCTGTTCTCGCTGCTGTTGTCCGGCGCGCTGGTGTGGAAACTGGAGTCGGTGGTGACCGGGGTGGCGAAGGTGTTCGGTACTACCTTCACGCTGCATGGCCTCGGCTGGGACGAAGCGCTGTTGCTGCTGATCGTCGCAGCGATGATCGGCTGGATCGCCGCCTGGCTGGCGACGGTGCAACATTTACGCCGATTTACACCACAATAAAATTTTTTTGGTATACTCTTCTCCTGCTGCGTTTTGTCGTGTGGCAGGAGAAGCGCCCAGCGGATCCTTTGGATCGCGCCTTTTCCCAAGCGCACAAATTCCCTATCATCCTGAGCCTTGGTCACGTATTGTCAGCAACATTGTGATCGAAAAACAGTGAACTCTTAGGGTGGAACACGGTCAAAACTTGCAGCAAATGTTAAGGTGTCCGGCGTGCGGAACCGCTTTTGCAACAGCAACTGCCGTAAAATCAACAACTCCCCGCCGTAATGACTCACCTGCATGATCCGTTTTAAAGAGAGGGTTTGAATGACCAAAGAAATGCAAACTTTAGCCTTAGTACCCCAAGGTAGCTTGGAAGCCTATATTCGGGCAGCCAACGCCTATCCGATGCTGACGGCAGAGGAAGAGCGGGAGCTGGCTGAACGGCTGCATTATCAGGGCGATCTGGAAGCCGCTAAGCAGCTAATCCTGTCTCACCTGCGCTTTGTCGCTCATATTGCCCGCAATTATTCCGGCTATGGCCTGCCACAGGCAGATCTGATCCAGGAAGGTAATATCGGCCTGATGAAAGCTGTTCGTCGCTTCAACCCCGAGGTTGGCGTGCGTCTGGTTTCCTTTGCGGTGCATTGGATTAAGGCAGAAATTCATGAATACGTGCTGCGCAACTGGCGTATCGTCAAGGTAGCAACCACCAAGGCACAGCGTAAGCTGTTCTTTAACCTGCGTAAAACCAAACAGCGTCTGGGGTGGTTCAACCAGGACGAAGTGGAGCTGGTGGCACGCGAGCTGGGGGTGACCAGCAAAGACGTGCGGGAAATGGAATCGCGCATGGCCGCGCAGGACATGACCTTTGATCCTACGCCGGATGACGAAGCGCGCGACGGCCAGTCAATGGCGCCGGTACTGTATTTGCAGGACAAAACCTCCGACTTTGCCGAAGGCATCGAAGAAGACAACTGGGAAAGCAACGCCGCAGACAAGCTGGCCTATGCGCTGGAAGGTCTGGACGAACGCAGCCAGCATATCATTCGCGCCCGCTGGTTGGACGATGACAACAAATCCACCTTGCAGGAACTGGCCGATCAGTACGGCGTTTCCGCAGAGCGTGTGCGCCAGCTTGAAAAGAACGCCATGAAGAAACTGAAAATGGCGATTGAAGCGTAATCCGCTACACATATGAAAAACCCGGCTTGGCCGGGTTTTTTTATGCCTGAAATACAACACCGTTCAAGAGGCGTTATTCAGCGCTGCAAAATCTGGAGCAGGGCAGTCGTAGCCGAATTTGCTCGCCCAAGCGTACGGCGTGCCGTTCTTGAGGTAGCGCTGATAGAGCGCGTGACCGGTTTTGGCGTCACGCTTGATAACCCAACTGGCGGCGTTGCACAACACCGCGGCGTAAGCCTGACTTTTTGGCGGTAGCAGATCGGCGGCTTTTTGCGCCAGCCCCACCGCCTGCCAGCGGTAATGCAGAAAGCGGTTATCCTGCTGTGGCAGCGCTTTGGCGGCGCGGGTGGCTTCGGCAACGCTGATCCAGCTTTTGTGCTTCAGTTCGCGCGTATCGAAGGCGTCACCCAGAGAGGAATAGTTGGCCTGGTAAATGCCGTAATCCGGCGTCATTTCATAACCGGTCAGGTTCAGCCCCTGGCTGCCCAGCAGGGTAGCCGCCTGATAATACCCCTGCGCACGCGTCAGCTTGCCATTGTCGCCATTGGTCGCGGCGCTGAGCGCCTCGCCAACCTGCTGCGCCGTCTGGCGGTAGTTGGGCACGGCAAAGTAGTCCAGCGCTTCCTGATAGCGACCGGCACGCATCAGCCGCCGCGCCAACAGTTCACGCAACTGCACCGCCGGGGTTAGCTGCTGACCGGGATATTCATTGGCCAGTTGCGGTTTTAGCGGCGTGCTTGGCGCCGGTACCTGTTTATCGACAAAATCCTTCAGTTCGTCGACCGTCAGCACCCGTTCTGCCACATCGGCCACGTCGGCCCAATATTGCTCCCTGCCTTGATACAGCAGGGCCAGCGCCTGCAGATAATCACCGCGGTTTAACGCCAATATCGCCTGTTCACCGGCAATACGGCAATCCGGGATGATGGTTTCTGCGGCAAAGTTTGCGCCGCGTTGTTCGCCCCAGTTTTCGTCAGACGGGAAGGCGGCTGCAGCCTTGGCATAAGCATCGGTGGCGGTTTTCACGTCGCCGTCGCGCAAGGCCATTTTGGCACGCAGCCACCAGGCCAGGCCCGAATCACCAGCGTGTTTCAACAGACTGGCGCTGAGGGGATAATTGCCAGAACGGTAGGCCAGCGCCGCCAGCCGATCGCTGCCGTTAAAGCCGGTTTTGACCGACGCATTTAAAAGCGTCAGGATTTGCCGGGTAATCTGTTTGGAACGGCTGCCGACGGCGTCGGTATCTTGCATTTGCAAATTCGCGCTGCGGGCAAACAGTTCGACAGTGACCAGTTGCTGGATCAGCGGATCGTCGACGATCTGTTTGAGTTGGGCAAAATGCGCCGGACTGACCAGCATACTCGAAACGTATTGCAGCGACTGCCCGCCACTGGCATCCCCTTGCGCCGCCTGCTGGGCATAAAGATGCGCCGCGGCGCGAATGTCGCCCAGCCACAGTTGAATGCGTGCCTGTTGCCCCAGGCTGCTGAGTGCCAGTTGGTCAGGATCGTCGCTACCGTTCTGTACGCGCTCGATCACCTGCTGGAACGCCGCCAGCGCCTGTTTGAGCTCGGCGGCGCCGGGATGACGCGTCGGCTGCGACGGGGTATCGTTGTCCGGGTTTTCCGGCGTTCCGCGATCGTTCATCAACACACGGCCAAGGGAATACTGTGCCCGCAATCCCCAGTCGCCCTGCTGGTCGGCCGGCAATGCCAGTACCTGCTTGAAATATTCCGCCGCACGCGGGTCATTGGCCGCGAACGCCACCGCGCCCAGCGTGTATTGCCGCGCCGCGCCAGAGATCCCCTGGCTATTGACCGTATCTGCCTCTTCCACCGTTTTGGCGGCGCGCATTTTGTTGATAATCACCGTTTCCGGTGACAGCGGCATTGGCCTGGGCGGTAGCGCTGGCGGCGGCGCATGCCAGCGTGGCAATTGTGGGTCGAACGGAACCAAACGGCTGGTTTCAAAATCGAAATTGCCTTCCGGCATGGTGAGCAGTGTGCCATTGCGATCGATCAGCAGCCGATTCGGGAAGTCTGGCCCGCAGGCGTGGCCGAGCGGCGCGGTCAATGCGGCGCCGATCAACAAGGCTAGCGGTAGTGGCCGGCCTGAACGTACATCACGGTGTGACAAGGGTGCCTCCTGGCGTCAATTGTTGGCAGCGCAGCCAACCTAACGGGCGCGATTGTCCGGCACGAACCAGATCGTTGCCGGTGCGGATAAAGCGCTGCTGTTGCGGGGTGGATTCCAACCGGTAATTGCCCACCGCGTCGGCGGCCAGACAGTCGCTGGCGGCGATATCGACCGCTGCCGGCAGCGGCGCATCCACCGGACCGCTATTGTGTATTATCAGATCATATAAGCCGTTTTGCCGTGCTTGCGGGCGGATTTTTACCTGCCAGTGGGCGACCAGAGGTTGCTGTTCTATCACCGCACGCAGCGTTGTCAGCGACCAGGCGCGCCGGTCGTTGGGCAGCGGCAAGCGAAACCAGACGATGCCGCGCAGATGAGCGACCGGCTGAGCCGCCAGGCGCTGCAGGACATCGGCCACCTGTTGCGGTGCCACCGTCAGTTCCTGTATGGCGCCAGCCACCCGCAACGACGCTTCGCTTTCTACCTGCGGGCCTTGTGCATCAAAGCCCACCAGCCCCATGCCATAGGCCGGTAACGCCAGGCGGAACGGCTGGGTAGACACCCGCGCGTAGCGCTGTGCCCATTGCAGCGCCAGCGCGCCGTTGAACAGCCCCTGCCGGGGAGACAGCACGGCGTGTACCTGCAGCACCGAACTGTCGACCTCGCGCAGCAATGCGGCCAGCGTCGGTGAATTCAGCCAGGCAGGTAGCGCGGTAATGCTGAGCTGTATCGACGGCGGCAACTGCTGGCGCAAACGTTGGATAAAATCGCGATACTGCGGCAGACGCGCGGTGGCCGCGTCATGATCGATCTCAATGCCGGTGACGTTCAGCCCGGCGGCTTGCCAGCGTTGCAGCTGTTGCAGCACCGCCAGGCGAATCGACGCCGCGTCAGGCTGCGGCAGTTGGCCGTCGATACGTGCTACCAGCCACAGCGGGCGTCCATCCTGGCGCAGCAATGCGCTATTGACCGGGATCGGCCGCACTCTGTCGTGTGCATGTACCTGCAGGCCGAGCACGCGCAATGTGGAAAACAGCGGCTTGCTGTCCGCCAGCGCCTGCGCATGTTGCGCTGTCCAGACCCGTTGCCACAGGTAGACCTGCTGATCCAGGGGCGGTGGCTGCAATCCTTGCTGGCGGCCGGCAAACCACGCCGCCAGCGCCAGCGCGATCAATGCTAACGCGGCTAGCCTGCGTCTCATTTATACCAGCTATCACCCTGCGCGCGAAAACCGCAGGCGCGCATGAAATTGTCGACTTCACCACGCTCACGTGGAGCAAGACCGGTGGTGGACAGCTGCCAATGCGCCACCTGTGGCAATTGACGCTGTGCATCCTGTACCAGATACAACCCTACGCCGCGGCGGCGGGTAACGTCGCGTACCAGCAGATCGTGCAGATGCGCGCGCTCGCCCTCCAGCGTGACTTTCATGGCGCCCAGCAGCCGTTGATTGAAACGTGCGCCGAACAGCGCCTTGTCGCCCTCCAGCCATTCCTGCCACTGTGCCGGCTGTTGCTGAGGCCAGATTTTACCCAGGTCGATCAGATCCTGGGCGGACAGTGCGGTTAACCGCTCGATGGTCAGTTTCATGCAGATTTCCGAACGAATTATCGATGCTGTCAGTGTAATGGATCTTGCCTGGCTGGTTGTGTAACTTTTTCTGTACGAAGACTACGCAGAATGTTTTTTGCCAGACACGTTTTCCGAGTAAAAAATTAGTAAACAGATCGTTAACCAGCACAACACACTATCTTCGGCGCAAAATGGCGCAGATCTCATCCGAGTTTTATGCTGTTTACACCGCTTGTTTCTGGTTGTGCCAGTTGATTTGCAGAATAAAATTCCTGTTTAATGGCATGAAAAATAAAGTCTTATTAGAAAATATTGCCAGATAAACACCTAAATCATTATTACTTATGGATATTAGTGATAATTAGCGATTGGGTTGGGCAAACACAACGGCACGTTCACAACGACAAAGGGGATAACGCGGATGAAATTAACAACAGGTAAAGCGCTGCTGGCCGGCTGTATCGCGATGGCGATCGGCCATGCCGCCATGGCGAAAGATATCAAGGTAGCGATCGTTGGTGCGATGTCCGGCCCGGTAGCGCAATATGGCGATATGGAGTTTACCGGCGCGCGTCAGGCGATTGCCGATATCAACGCCAAAGGTGGCATCAAGGGCGATAAGCTGGTGGCGGTGGAATATGACGACGCCTGCGACCCCAAACAGGCGGTGGCGGTGGCCAACAAAGTGATCAATGACGGCATCCGCTACGTTATCGGCCATCTGTGTTCCTCGTCGACCCAACCTGCGTCGGACATTTATGAAGATGAAGGCGTGATCATGATTACCCCGGCTGCCACCAATGCCGATCTGACCACCCGCGGTTACAAAATGATCATGCGCACCACCGGTCTGGATTCCGATCAGGGGCCGACCGCCGCCAAATACATCATGGAAACCATCAAACCGCAGCGCATTGCCGTGGTGCATGACAAGCAGCAATACGGTGAAGGCCTGGCGCGTTCGGTGCGTGACAGCCTGCAAAAGGCCGGCGTCAAGCCGGTGATGTTTGAAGGCATCACCGCCGGCGACAAAGACTTCTCCACGCTGGTCGCACGCCTGAAAAAAGAGAACGTGGATTTCGTCTACTTCGGCGGCTATTACCCGGAAATGGGGCAGATCCTGCGCCAGGCCAAGCAGGCCGGTCTGACTACCCGCTTTATGGGGCCAGAGGGTGTGGGCAACTCATCGCTGTCCAACATCGCTGGCGCCGCGTCTGAAGGCATGCTGGTCACGCTGCCAAAACGCTACGATCAGGTACCGGCCAACAAAGCCGTCGTGGATGCTCTGAAAGCCAAAAAGCTGGATCCGACCGGGCCGTTCGTCTGGACCACCTATGCCGCGCTGCAATCGCTGACCACCGGGATGGAGCGCAGCGGCAGTCAAGAGCCGGAAGACATCGTCAAGGATCTGAAGAGCGGCAAACCGGTAGACACGGTGATGGGGCCGCTGAGCTGGGATGACAAGGGCGATCTGAAAGGCTTTGAGTTTGGCGTGTTCGAATGGCATGCCGACGGTAGCTCAACGCCAATCAAATAAATACCCGTCATACTTGCAGCTGCCTCTGGGCTGACCGCCTCCATGCCCCAGCCGTTTGGTTGATTAAGCGACTGGGGATTTACGGCCTTGCCGCCTTGATGCAGCGCCAATTATTTAGGGTATACCCGGCGTTTTTCACCTTGCGGCGTGGTTGGCAGTAACGTGGAATCCATTGGGCATAAACGTCTTTAGCGATTTTATTCCAGGCTGCTATCAAAGCGCAGCCAAGGGTTCGAGTATGTCAGAGCAGTTTCTCTATTTTCTGCAGCAAATGTTCAATGGCGTCACGCTGGGCAGTACCTATGCGCTGATCGCCATTGGTTACACCATGGTTTACGGCATTATCGGCATGATCAACTTCGCCCACGGCGAGGTCTACATGATTGGCAGTTATGTCTCGTTTATCGCCATTGCCGCGCTGATGATGATGGGCATCGATGCCAGCTGGTTGCTGATCGGTGCCGGTTTCCTGGCGTCGATCGTGATTGCCAGCGCCTACGGCTGGAGCATCGAACGCGTGGCCTACAAGCCGGTGCGCCATTCCAAGCGCCTGATCGCCCTGATCTCCGCCATCGGCATGTCAATATTTCTGCAAAACTACGTCAGTCTGACGCAGGGTTCCCGTGACGTCGCGCTGCCGAGCCTGGTTACCGGGCGCTGGGTATTGAGTGAAAGCAACGGCTTCGCCGCCACCGTCAGCACCATGCAAATCATCATCTGGCTGGTGACCTTCCTGGCGATGCTGGCGCTGACGCTGTTTATCCGCTATTCGCGCATGGGACGTGCCTGCCGCGCCTGTGCCGAAGATCTGAAAATGGCCAGCCTGCTGGGCATCAATACCGACCGCGTGATTTCGCTGACCTTCGTGATTGGTGCGGTGATGGCGGCGGTTGCCGGCGTATTGCTGGGACAGTTCTATGGCGTGATCAACCCTTATATCGGTTTTATGGCGGGCATGAAGGCCTTCACCGCTGCGGTGCTGGGGGGGATTGGCAGCATTCCGGGGGCAATGATCGGTGGATTGGTGCTCGGGGTGGCCGAAGCGCTGACCTCGGCGTACCTGAGCGCCGAATATAAGGACGTCGTATCGTTCGCCTTGCTGATCGTGGTGCTGTTGGTGATGCCGACCGGCATCCTGGGCCGTCCGGAGGTTGAGAAAGTATGAAGCTCAACCTGCTTAATGCGGTTATCGCCACGCTGGTGCTGCTGGTGATGGCGTCGTTTCTGATGGGCATGCAGCTGAGCCTGGAAGGCACCCGGCTGGTAGTGCATGGCGCGGCGGAAGTCCGCTGGATGTGGATTGGCATTGGCTGCGCGGTGGTGTTTTTCTTCCAACTGCTGCGGCCATTGATGCAGCAGGGACTCGGCAAGATGTCCGGCCCGTCGTGGGTGCTGCCGAGTTTTGACGGTACCACGCTACGGCAGAAGCTGTTGGCGGCGCTGTTGATCATTGCCGCCGTTGCCTGGCCGTTTTTCGTGTCGCGCGGCACGGTGGATATTGCCACCCTGACGTTGATCTACGTCATGCTGGGCCTGGGTCTGAACGTGGTGGTGGGGCTGTCCGGGCTGCTGGTGCTGGGGTACGGCGGTTTTTATGCCATTGGCGCTTACACCTATGCGCTGCTGAATCACTATTACGGCCTTGGATTCTGGGAAAGTCTGCCGCTGGCGGGTATCGTTACTGCGGCGTTCGGTTTCCTGCTGGGTTTCCCGGTATTGCGCCTGCGCGGCGATTATCTGGCGATTGTGACGCTGGGGTTCGGCGAGATCGTACGTATTTTGCTGCTCAACAATACCGACATTACCGGTGGGCCAAACGGCATCAGCCAGATCCCCAAACCCACGCTGTTCGGGCTGGAATTCAGCCGCAGCGCGCGCGATGGCGGCTGGGACACCTTCCACAATTTCTTTGGGCTGCAATACGATCCGAGCGATCGCATCATCTTCCTGTATCTGGTGGCGTTGCTGCTGGTGGTACTGACGCTGTTCGTTATCAACCGTCTGCTGCGCATGCCGCTGGGGCGTGCCTGGGAAGCGCTGCGCGAGGATGAAATCGCCTGCCGTTCGCTTGGCCTCAGTCCAACCAAAATCAAGCTGACGGCGTTCACCATCAGCGCCGCCTTCGCCGGCTTTGCCGGTACGCTGTTTGCGGCACGCCAGGGGTTTGTCAGCCCGGAGTCCTTCACCTTCGTCGAGTCGGCGTTCGTACTGGCGATTGTGGTACTTGGCGGCATGGGCTCGCAGTTTGCGGTCATTCTGGCGGCGATTCTGCTGGTAGTGTCGCGTGAAATGATGCGTGATTTGAATGAATACAGCATGTTGCTGTTGGGTGCGCTAATGGTATTGATGATGATCTGGCGACCGCAGGGACTGTTGCCAATGAAACGTCCTCAGCTGAAGCTGAAAGCGGCAGATATTCACGCGGTAAAAGGAGAGCGGCCATGAATGCGCAGCCTTTATTGGCGGTTGAAGGACTGTCGATGCGTTTCGGTGGTCTGCTGGCGGTGAATAACGTCGCGCTGGATTTGCACCAGGGTGAAATCGTTTCGTTGATCGGCCCTAACGGCGCCGGGAAAACCACGGTATTCAACTGCCTGACCGGCTTTTATCGCCCGACCAGCGGCAGTATCCGGCTGCGCGATCGGCATCTTGAAGGGCTGAACGGCCAGGCCATCGCCCGCATGGGGGTGGTGCGAACCTTCCAGCATGTGCGGCTGTTTCGTGAAATGACGGTGGTAGAAAACCTGCTGGTTGCCCAGCACCAGCATCTGAAAAGCGGCGTGTTCGCCGGACTGTTGAAAACCCCGGGATTTCGCCGGGCCGAAGCCGATGCGCTGGAGCGGGCGGCGGTGTGGCTGGAACGCGTCGGCCTGCTGGATATGGCCAACCGCTCGGCGGGAAATCTGGCTTACGGCCAGCAGCGGCGGCTGGAAATCGCCCGCTGCATGGTGACGCGGCCGGAGCTGCTGATGCTGGACGAACCGGCGGCAGGCCTGAACCCGAAGGAAACCGACGAGCTGGATCATCTGATCGTCGAGCTGCGCGATCGGCACAACGTGTCAGTGCTGTTGATTGAGCACGACATGAAACTGGTGATGGGCATTTCCGATCGTATCTATGTGGTGAATCAGGGAACGCCGTTGGCGCAGGGCACGCCAGAAGAAATTCGTAACAACCCGGACGTGATCCGGGCGTATCTGGGGGAAGCATAATGTTGTCGTTTAATCAGGTTTCCGCCCATTACGGGAAGATTCAGGCACTGCATCAGGTCAGTCTGAACATACAGCAGGGGGAGATTGTCACCCTGATTGGCGCGAACGGCGCCGGCAAGACTACGCTGCTGGGTACTCTGTGCGGCGAGCCGCGTGCCAGCGAAGGCAGCGTCACGCTGCTCGATCGGGACATTACCCAATGGCAGACCTCACGTATCATGCGGGAAGCGGTGGCGATTGTGCCTGAAGGGCGGCGGGTTTTTTCGCGCATGACGGTAGAAGAAAACCTGGCGATGGGCGGATTTTTTGCCAATCGTCAGCAATACCAACAGCGCATTGAGCGGGTGTTCAACCTGTTTCCACGCCTGCTGGAACGCCGCAGTCAGCGTTCCGGTACCATGTCCGGCGGCGAACAGCAGATGCTGGCCATCGGTCGTGCGCTGATGAGTCAGCCAAAGCTGCTGCTGCTGGACGAACCCTCGCTCGGGCTGGCGCCAATCATCATTCAGCAGATTTTCGACATCATTCAGCAACTGCGTGAAGAAGGGATGACCATCTTCCTGGTGGAACAAAACGCCAATCAGGCGCTGAAACTGGCGGATCGCGGTTATGTGCTGGAAAATGGCCGCGTGGTGTTGGAAGATACCGGTGCCGCATTGCTCGCCAATGAAGCAGTGAGGTCGGCGTATCTCGGCGGTTAACTACCCGTCGTCTTGCAAGCTACAGCGTTGTTAACTGCTCTTACTCCCTCCCGTTACTTACTCGAGTAAGCTTCTGGTGAGGAGTGAGCTGGCTGCCTGGCTGTAACTCGAAATCCATAGGGTATTCTGTGGAATATCTGCCAGAGGATATCCGGCTGGATCCTATAAACGATTACGAGAATAAGAAATGAAGACAGAAGGACTGCTCGCCCAGCGCATCGTTAACGTCAAAAGCTCCGCCATCCGTGAATTGCTCAAGCACAGCAAAATGCCAAATGTGATTTCGCTGGCCGGCGGTATTCCCTCGGACGCGCTGTTTGACTTTGAAGGGCTGAGCATTGCGACCCATCAGGCGATCACCGAACAGCCAAAAAGCGCCTTCCAATATGGTTTGACCGAAGGCAGTCCGGTGCTGCGTCAACGCATCTGCACGCTGTGTGCCGAGCGCGGTATTGGCGCGCGGCCAGAAGAGGTGATGGTCACCGCCGGCTCGCAACAGGCGCTGGATTTGGTGATGCGCGCCATCGTCAACCCTGGCGATGTGTTTGTGGTGGAGCGGCCAACCTATCTGGCGGCTTTGCAAACGCTGGAGCTGGCCGAAGCCAGAGTGATGTCGGTGTCTTCCGACAGCGACGGCATGGTGGTTGAAGAACTGGCCGAACTGCTGAAAACCCAGCGCATCAAAGGGGTTTACGTGGTGCCGAACTTTGGCAACCCGAGCGGCCTGACGCTGAGCGCGTCGCGTCGTGAACTGCTGGTGAAGCTGGCGGTGGAGCATAACTTCCTGATTATCGAGGACGATCCGTACGGTGAGTTGCGCTTTACCGACCAGCGCAACGCCACGCTGCATCAGGTCTCGCAGCAGTTGCTGGGCCATACCGACAACGTTATCTACACTTCGACGTTTTCCAAGATCCTGGCGCCAGGGTTACGCCTGGGCTGGGCGATTCTGCCGCCGGTGCTGCTGCACAAGGTGGCGATCATCAAACAGGCGGCCGATCTGCATGCCAGTGCCCTGTCGCAGAGTATCGTAGAATGCTATCTTGGCCTCGATCGCCTGCCGGCGCAGATCGACAAGATCCGCGCGGCGTACCAGCACAAGGGCGAGATCCTCGCTGAACTGGTATCCCGTGAGCTGGGCGATACCATCAGCTTCGATATGCCAAAAGGCGGGATGTTCCTGTGGGCGCGTTTCCGTCAGCCGTTCAATGCCACCGAATGGCTGAACACCACGCTGGAAAACGGCGTGGTGTTCGTGCCGGGGGAATATTTCTTCGCCGATAATCCTGATCGCTCCACCTTCCGCCTGTCGTTCGCGACCGCCACCGAACAGCAAATGCAGGAAGCCGTCGCTCGCTTGCGTCGCTCGCTGTAAACGCCACGGCGGCGCGTTATTCCCGCGCCGCCGACATCAAACCGCAATCTGCATTTCACCCTGCCGTCACATCGCTGTCATGCAATCGTTATTAATCTGTCATCCGTGCATGGCATGTTGGCTTCCGAACAAAAACTGATTCTTTTCGCTCACGCGCTTATTGCCCCCAGGGATTGTCTGTCGCAGCAGGTCGCTGACCGTCAGCATTGTCAGCCAACTGGTTGAGATAGCAGCGGTTAGCCAATGCCGTCGCGACATCAAGGCCAGGGGGATACACCAGCTTTTTTCAGGAGTTAGGCATGCTCACAATTCGAAAAACCACGCTGTGCGTCGCGTTGACCCTGGCGGTCAGCACTCAGGCACTGGCGGCGACCGAGATCCCGTTCTGGCACTCAATGGAAGGTGAACTGGGCAAAGAAGTGGATTCGCTGGCGGATCGCTTTAACCAGACACACAGCGACGTCAAGATCGTGCCGGTTTACAAAGGCAACTACGAGCAAAGTCTGGCGGCGGGCATTGCCGCTTATCGTTCCGGCAAGGCGCCGGCCATCTTGCAGGTTTACGAAGTAGGCACGGCCACCATGATGGCAAGCAAGGCGATCAAACCGGTACATCAGGTGTTTGCCGACGCCGGCATCAAATTCGACCAGTCGGTGTTTGTACCGACGGTCGCCGGGTATTACACCGACAACAAAAGCGGCCAACTGCTGTCACAGCCGTTCAACAGCTCCACGCCGGTGTTGTATTACAACAAGGACGCTTTCAAAAAGGCCGGGCTGAACCCGGAGCAGCCGCCGAAAACCTGGCAGGATCTGGCGGCCTACAGCGCCAAATTGCGTGCAGCCGGCATGAAGTGTGGCTACGCCAGCGGCTGGCAGGGCTGGATCCAGCTGGAAAACTTCAGCGCCTGGCACGGTGTGCCGTTCGCCAGCGAGAACAACGGTTTTGGTGGCACCAGCGCCAAACTGGAGTTCAACCAGCCGTTGCAGGTGCAGCACATTCAGCTGTTGGCAGACATGAACCAGAAGGGCGACTTCAGCTACTTTGGCCGTAAAGACGAATCCACCGAGAAGTTTTACAACGGCGACTGCGCCATCACCACCGCCTCTTCCGGCTCGTTGGCCGACATCAAGCAGTACGCCAAATTCAATTTCGGCGTAGGCATGATGCCGTATGATGCCAACGTCACGAACGCGCCGCAAAACGCCATTATTGGCGGGGCCAGCCTGTGGGTGATGAATGGCAAAGACGCTGCCACCTACAAAGGCGTCGCCGAATTCCTGCAATATCTGACACAGCCGGAAATCGCTGCCGAATGGCATCAGAAGACCGGCTATCTGCCGATTACCAGCGCCGCTTATGATCTGACCAAACAGCAGGGCTTCTACGACAAGAACCCGGGGGCCGACGTGGCGACGCGCCAGATGCTGAACAAGCCGCCGTTGCCGTTCACCAAAGGCCTGCGTCTGGGCAATATGCCACAGATTCGTACCGTGGTGGATGAAGAGCTGGAAAGCGTCTGGACTGGCAAAAAGAGCCCGCAACAGGCGCTGGATGCCGCCGTACAGCGTGGCGACGTGTTACTGCGCCGTTTCGAATCTCAGACCCGGTAATAACGGTTACCGTGCTTTGCCATTCCGGGATTGGGCGGCGCTCGCTCTCTGGCTGGACGCGGTGTCCACGCCGAGAGCCATGCGCTGCCGGTACCCGGACTGGCTGTGCGCATGGCGTTTCACGCCAGGTCGCCCGTCTTTAGTCTGCATGAGTTCCTGATTATGAGTTCACAACGTACCGGTTTCGCTTGCAGCTGGCTGCCCTATGCGCTGGTGCTGCCGCAGTTGCTGATAACCGCGATATTCTTCCTGTGGCCTGCTGGCGAAGCGCTGTGGTATTCGGTGCAAAGCCTCGATCCGTTCGGCCTTTCCAGCCAGTTCGTCGGGATGGATAACTTCACCCAGTTGCTCCACGATCCGTATTATCTCGATTCGTTCTACACCACGCTGGTGTTCAGCTTTCTGGTGGCCGGCATCGGTCTGCTGGTGTCGCTGTTTCTGGCCGCGCTGGTGGATCACGTACTGCACGGCAGCCGACTGTATCAAACCCTGCTGCTGTTGCCGTATGCGGTTGCGCCGGCGGTGGCGGCGGTGCTGTGGATATTCCTGTTCAACCCGGGGTTGGGGCTGATTACCCACGCGCTGGCGGCGCTGGGGTATGACTGGAACCACGCCCAGCATAGCGGCCAGGCGATGTTCCTGGTGGTGCTGGCTTCGGTGTGGAAGCAAATCAGTTACAACTTTCTGTTTTTCCTGGCGGCGTTGCAGTCGATTCCCCGCTCGCTGGTGGAAGCGGCAGCAATTGACGGTGCCGGTCCGGTGCGGCGCTTCTTCAACCTGGCGCTGCCGCTGATTTCGCCAGTGAGCTTCTTTTTGCTGGTGGTCAATCTGGTTTACGCCTTCTTCGACACCTTCCCGGTGATCGATGCCGCCACCGGCGGCGGCCCGGTACAGTCCACCACCACGCTGATCTACAAGATTTATCGCGAAGGATTCGCCGGCCTGGATCTTGCCAGCTCGGCGGCGCAGTCGGTGGTGTTGATGCTGCTGGTGATTGGCCTGACGGTGATCCAGTTCCGCTTTGTCGAACGTAAGGTGCGCTACCAATGATAGAAAATCGACGCGGGCTGGATATTTTCTGCCATGTCATGCTGCTGCTCGGCGTGCTGCTGATCCTGTTCCCGCTGTACGTGGCGTTGGTTGCCGCCACGCTGGACGATCGGCAGGTATTTCAGGTGCCGATGAGCCTGATCCCCGGCGGTCACCTGTGGGAAAACGTCAGCCAGATCTGGCAGGGCGGGGTGGGCAACGTCAAGGCGCCGTTTTCGCTGTTGCTGCTCAACAGCCTGATGATGGCGCTGGCGATTACCGTTGGCAAGATTGCGGTGTCGATGCTGTCGGCCTATGCGATCGTCTATTTCCGCTTCCCGCTGCGCAGCCTGTGTTTCTGGCTGATCTTCCTCACCCTGATGCTGCCGGTAGAGGTGCGTATTTTCCCGACGGTGGAAGTGATCGCCAATCTCGACATGCTCGACAGCTACACCGGCCTGACCCTGCCGCTGATGGCGTCGGCGACCGCGACCTTCCTGTTTCGGCAGTTCTTTATGACCTTGCCGGATGAGTTGCTGGAAGCGGCGCGCATCGATGGAGCCGGGCCGATGAGCTTTTTCTGGGACATCGTACTGCCGCTGTCGAAAACCAATCTGGCGGCGCTGTTCGTTATCACCTTTATCTACGGCTGGAACCAGTACCTGTGGCCGATTCTGATTACCAGCGATCCGGCGATGGGAACCGCGGTGGCGGGCATTAAAAGCATGATTTCTACTTCCGGTGCGCCGACCCAGTGGAATCAGGTGATGGCGGCAATGTTATTAACGTTAATTCCACCGGTTGCGGTGGTTCTTCTGATGCAGCGCTGGTTTGTGCGCGGTCTGGTAGACAGTGAGAAATAAATGGCAGGCTTAAAATTACAGGCAGTCACCAAATCCTACGACGGCAAGAACACCGTGATTCAACCGTTTGATCTGGATGTGGCGGACGGTGAATTTATCGTGATGGTCGGGCCGTCGGGCTGCGGCAAGTCGACGCTGTTGCGTATGGTGGCCGGCCTGGAGCGTATTTCCAGCGGTGATATCTATATCGACGGCCGCCGCGTCAGCGAACTGGAGCCCAAGGATCGCGGGATTGCGATGGTGTTTCAGAACTACGCGCTGTATCCGCATATGAGCGTGTACGACAATATGGCATACGGCCTGAAAATCCGTGGTTTTGGCAAACAGCATATCCGCCAACGGGTTGAGGAAGCGGCGCGCATTCTGGAGCTGGGGCCGCTGCTGCTGCGCAAGCCGCGCGAACTGTCCGGCGGTCAGCGCCAGCGCGTGGCGATGGGGCGTGCCATCGTGCGTGAGCCGGCGGTATTTCTGTTCGATGAGCCGCTGTCCAACCTGGATGCCAAACTGCGGGTACAAATGCGGCTGGAGCTGCAGCAGCTGCACCGCCGGCTGAAAACCACCAGCCTGTACGTCACCCACGATCAGGTGGAGGCAATGACGCTGGCGCAGCGGGTGATCGTGATGAACAAGGGCGTGGCGGAGCAGATTGGCACGCCGAGCGAGGTGTATCAGCGTCCGGCTTCGCTGTTTGTCGCCAGCTTTATCGGTTCGCCGGCGATGAACCTGCTGCCGGGGATCCTCAGCGCCGACGGTCGCCAACTGCTGTTGGGCGACGGCAGCGCGCTGCCGCTGCCACAGGCACGTAGCGAATGGAGCGGTCGTCGCGTGACGTTGGGCATCCGTCCGGAACACATTCAGTTGGTCAATGATCCACAGCAGGGCATTGCGTTAGCGCTACAAACGCTGGAGCTGCTGGGGGCCGATAACCTGGCCCACGGTCAGTGGGGCGGCGTCGGGGTGATCGTGCGGTTGTCGCATGAAAACTTGCCGTCGCCGGGCAGCACGTTATATTTACAGCTGCCCGCACACGCGTTGCACTTTTTTGATACTCAAAGCGGATTACGGATCGAATGATGACCCCAGCCTGGCCTTACCCTCATATCGTCGCTCACCGTGGCGGCGGCGCACTGGCACCGGAAAATACTCTGGCGGCCATCGACGTCGGCGCCCGTCACGGCCATAAAATGATCGAATTCGACGCCAAACTGGCGCAGGACGGGCAGATTTTTCTGCTGCATGACGACACGCTGGACCGTACCAGTAACGGTTGGGGCGTGGCGGGCGATCTGTCGTGGGAACAACTGGCGCAGCTGGACGCCGGCAACTGGTACAGCGCGGCCTTTAAAGGGGAACGTCTGCCGTTGCTGGTCGAAGTGGCGGAGCGTTGCAAACAGCATGGCCTGATGGCCAACATCGAGATTAAGCCGACCACCGGCAGTGAGGAGGAAACCGGCCGGGTAATCGCGCTGGCGGCGCACCTGCTCTGGCAGGGGCAAACCGATCCGCTGCTGTCGTCATTTTCCGTGGCGGCACTGGCTGCGGCTCAGGTCGCGGTGCCGGAACTGCCGCGCGGTCTGCTGCTGGAGGCATGGCAGGAAAACTGGCGTGAACTGACCGAGCAGCTCGGCTGCGTGTCGCTGCATATCGATCATCAGGCCTTGACCGAAGCGCGCGTGCAGCAGCTGAAGCAGGCCGGGCTGCACATTCTGGTGTATACCGTCAACAGCCCGCAGCGTGCGCGCCTGCTGCTCGACTGGGGCGTGGATTGCATCTGCACCGACCGTATCGATCTGATCGGCGCAGATTTTTAAATCAGCGCGAACCGGCCGGTAACGGTACGCCAGGCACCGCCGGCGTGGTGCGCTTGAACGGATTGTTCGGCTGATTGCCGTTTGGCAGCATCTGGCGGTTTTTCGGTGCCGTTTGCAACAATTGCTGCTGGTTATTATCAAACTGGCGCTGTTGCTGCAAACGCCGCTGGTCAAGTTGCTGATTATTCAGCGTGCGCTGTTGTTGCTGCTGCTGACTGCGCTGGTTAAGAAATTGCTGTTGCCCGCTCAGCGTAGTGACGCCGTTTTCCGCTGATGCCAGCCAGGGCATCAGCAACAGGGCAATAAGGCCGTATTGACGTATCATCATCTGTTCCTCCTGGTTTAATCCTAACCTATCGTGGCAAAAATGCGCGACAGGTCAATTATCAGTCACATGTAAACCCACTTTGCGCCGCGCTGCCGCTGGCTATCCGTTACAATCGCCTTTTTACCCCTGTTAGGACCCAATTGACGTGTTACTCCTGGTTATTACTACCATTTTATGGGCATTTTCTTTTAGCCTGATTGGCGAATATCTGGCGGGCCAGGTGGACAGCTGGTTTTCAGTATTGATGCGCATTGGGCTGGCGGCGCTGGTTTTCTTGCCGTTCCTGCGCTGGCGCAACATCAAGGGGCGGGTGATCCTGCTGTATATGCTGGTGGGCGCCTGTCAGCTCGGCATTATGTATCTGCTGAGTTTCCGCGCCTATATGTATCTGTCGGTGCCGGAATTCCTGCTGTTTACCGTGCTGACGCCGCTGTATATCACGTTAATCTATGATCTTATCAGTCGTCGTCGCTTGCGCTGGGGCTATGTATTCAGCGCGCTGTTGGCGGTACTGGGGGCGGCAATTATCCGCTACCATCAGGTCAGCGAGCATTTCTGGTGGGGGCTGCTGCTGGTACAGGCGGCGAACATCAGCTTCGCCATCGGCATGGTGGGTTATAAGCGGCTGATGGAAGTGCACCCGTTGCCACAGCATACCGCATTTTCCTGGTTTTACCTTGGTGCGCTGGCGGTAGCGGTGGTGGCCTGGCTGCTGTGGGGCAATCCGCACCAACTGCCTACCACCGGCCTGCAATGGGGCATTCTGGTGTGGTTGGGCGTGGTGGCGTCCGGGCTGGGCTATTTCATGTGGAACTACGGCGCGACCCAGGTGGATGCCGGTACGCTCGGCATCATGAACAATATGCATGTACCCGCCGGATTGCTGGTCAATCTGGCGATTTGGCAACAGCAACCGCACTGGCCGAGCTTTATCATCGGCGGGGCGGTGATTATAGCTTCGCTATGGGTGCATCGCCGTTGGGTGGCGCCAAAGGTTTCACCGTAGCTACGCTGGCGTTGGGGCGGGCGGCGTCGCGCACGAACGGCAGATGATCGCAGGCGTGCTGGCGCGCTGAGCGGATGAACGCTTCGGTCACCGCCTGTCGCTGCTCGCCGTCACGTACCGCGGCGTACAGCCGGCTCCACAGACCGTCCCCCAGCGTTTTGGTGATCACCAGCCCCTGGCGCTCGAAGCTTTCCACCACCCAGTGTGGCAGCGCGGCAATGCCCATGCGTGCCGAGACCATCTGGATCAGCAGCAGGGTATTGTCGACGCTCTTCAATGCCGGGCTAATGCCGGCCGGCTGCAGGAAATGGCGCCAGATATCCAGACGTTGGCGTTGTACCGGGTAAATCATCAGGGTTTCATCAATCAGGTCTTGCGGTTCGATATGCGGTTTGTTGGCCAGCGGATGATCCGGTGCCAGCACCAGCCGCACTTCAAAGTCGAACATCGGCGAATAATGCAGCCCGCTACGCGGTAAAATATCGGACGTCAGCACCAGATCCAGCTCGCCCTGCTGCAACGCCGGCTGCGGATCAAACGTCACCCCGGATTTGAAGTCCATCACCACCTGCGGGAAGCGCTGGCGGAAATTATCCAGCGCCGGCGTCAGCCATTGGATGCAACTGTGGCATTCGATGGCGATGCGCAGCGTAGCCTGATGCGGCTCGTGGCAGGCCTGTAACGCCTGTTGAATCTGCGGCAATACCTGCTCTGCCAACTGCAACAGAATCTCTCCCTGCGCGGTAAAGCGCAGCGGCTGGCTTTTGCGAACGAACAGCTTAAAGCCCAGACGCAGCTCCAGATCGCTGAACTGATGCGAAAGAGCCGATTGCGTCTGATGGAGTTGAGCAGCCGCTGCGGCCAGAGAGCCGGTATTGCGCAGTGCCTGCAGCGTCCGTAAGTGTTTCAGTTCGATCATGAGAGTCCTTCACAGTGACAGTGAATAAATTGCGCTTGTGGTTAATACACTACCTGCTGATTATGGATGTGTAAACATCTGGACGGCTAAATGGGGAATATGACGATGGCAATTTTGAATCACACTCTGGGTTTTCCACGCGTTGGCCTGCGTCGCGAGCTGAAAAAAGCGCAAGAAAGCTACTGGGCTGGTAACTCCACGCAGGAAGAACTGCTGGCGGTTGGCCGCGAACTGCGCGCCCGTCACTGGCAACAGCAACAGCAGGCCGGAGTGGATCTGGTGCCGGTCGGCGACTTTGCCTGGTACGATCATGTTCTGACTACCAGCCTGCTGCTGGGCAACGTACCGGCACGCCATCAGAATCAGGATGGTTCCATCGATCTGGATACGCTATTCCGCATTGGCCGTGGCCGTGCGCCGACCGGTGAACCGGCGGCGGCGGCGGAAATGACCAAATGGTTTAATACCAACTATCACTACATGGTGCCGGAATTCCACCAGGGCCAGCAGTTTAAACTGGGCTGGACCCAACTGCTGGACGAAGTTGATGAAGCGTTGGCGCTGGGCCACAAGGTCAAGCCGGTGCTGCTGGGACCGGTCACCTATCTGTGGCTGGGTAAGGTCAAGGGCGAGCAGTTTGACCGCCTGTCGCTGCTGAACGCCATTCTGCCGGTATACCAGCAACTGCTGGCGGAGTTGGCAAAGCGCGGCATCGAATGGGTACAGATCGACGAACCTGCACTGGTGCTGGAGCTGCCGCAGGCGTGGCTGGACGCTTACCAGCCGGCTTACGCCGCGCTGCAAGGCCAGGTCAAGTTGCTGCTAACCAGCTATTTCGACAGCATCGGCCACAATCTGGCCACCATCGCGACCCTGCCGGTGCAAGGTTTGCATGTGGATCTGGTTGCCGGTGATGACGATATCGACGCGGTTAATAACGCGCTGCCAAAAGATTGGCTGCTGTCGCTGGGGGTGGTTAACGGCCGCAACGTGTGGCGGGCGGATCTGAGCCGCTGGGCCGAGCGTCTGCAACCGTTGGTGGGCAGCCGTCCGCTGTGGATCGGCACCTCCTGCTCGCTGCTGCACAGCCCAATCGATCTGAGCGTGGAAACGCGTCTTGATGAAGAAGTGAAGAGCTGGTTTGCCTTCGCATTACAGAAATGTGCCGAACTGGCGCTGTTGGGCGCCGCGTTAAATGCGCCTGATGCGGAAAAACAGGCGAAGCTGGACGCCTACAGCGCGCCAATCCGCGCTCGCCAACAATCCAGTCGGGTACATAACCCACGGGTAGAAAAACGCCTGGCCGCCGTCAGCGCGCAGGACAGTGAACGCCGTAGCCGGTACCCACAGCGCGCCCAGGCGCAGCGCGAACGTTTCAATCTGCCAGCGTGGCCAACCACCACCATCGGTTCGTTCCCGCAAACCACTGAAATCCGCGGTCTGCGTCTTGATTTCAAGCAGGGGCGGCTGGACGGCGGCAACTATCGCACCAGCATCGGCGAGCATATCAAACAGGCGATCGTTGAACAGGAACGTCTCGGCCTGGACGTGCTGGTGCATGGCGAAGCCGAGCGTAACGACATGGTGGAATACTTCGGTGAAAACCTGGACGGCTTTACCTTCACTCAGAACGGCTGGGTACAGAGTTACGGCTCGCGCTGCGTGAAACCGCCGGTGATTATCGGTGATGTCAGCCGCCCTGCAGCAATCACCGTCGAATGGGCGACGTTTGCCCAGTCGCTGACCGACAAGCCGGTAAAAGGCATGCTGACCGGTCCGGTGACCATTCTGTGCTGGTCGTTCCCGCGTGAAGACGTGACTCGCGATGTGATAGCCAGGCAAATCGCCCTGGCGCTGCGCGACGAAGTCGACGATTTGCAACAGGCCGGCATCGGCATTATCCAGATTGACGAGCCTGCGCTGCGTGAAGGTTTACCGCTGCGCCAGTCCGACTGGGCGGCCTATCTGGATTGGGCAGTGGATGCATTCAAACTCAACGCTGCGGTTGCCAGTGATGATACGCAGATCCACACCCACATGTGTTACTGCGAGTTCAATGACATCATGGACTCCATTGCGGCGCTGGATGCGGACGTGATCACCATTGAAACCTCACGTTCTGATATGGATCTGCTGGAGGCGTTTAAAGAGTTTGAATATCCAAATGAAATCGGCCCGGGCGTATATGACATTCACTCGCCAAACGTACCAAGCGTGGAATGGATTGAAGAGCTGTTGCGCAAGGCAGCGCAAAACATTCCAGCGGAACGCCTGTGGGTGAACCCGGACTGTGGCCTGAAAACCCGTGGCTGGCCGGAAACGCGCCAATCGCTGGCGAATATGGTGCTGGCTGCCCAGCGTCTGCGCGCAACCGCATAATGACCTCTGGCGGCCGACCCGCGGGGCGTTGCGGTTGTTGATCATGATGGGGAGCTTCGGCTCCCTTTTTTTTTGCCACATCGCGCCGTGGCGCAATGAGGGGATTGCAGGAAGCACATGAGCTATGTATGTTATGTTATAACATATCTTTTGTTTGGGGGTGTATTCTGTTGTCCATTGACTCTCACGGCGGTGCGTTATTGCAACTGCAGCGGCTCGGCTACACCACGGGGTGCGGCAAGCCGTTGCTGTCTGATATCAACCTGGATCTGCGACCGGCGGAATGCCTGGCGATCATCGGGCCGAACGGCAGTGGCAAATCGACGCTGCTGCGTACGTTGACCGGCGAGCTTACGCCGACCTCTGGTGACCTGTACTTTGACGGTCGTCCTCTCTCGCAGTTGAGCCGCTTGCAGCGAGCCAGAACCATTGCGCTGTTGGCGCAAAGTGACAGTGCGCATCCACAGCTTAGCGTCAGCGAATACGTCGAACTGGGCCGATTGCCGTACCAGGGGCGAGACAGCGCGCAGCGTCATCGGCAACTGGTTGAACACGCGTTGACCGAAACCGGCATGCGGGGATTACGACATCAACGTCTTGGGCGACTGTCGGGAGGGGAGCGACAGCGGGCGGCACTGGCTCGCGCCTTTGCCCAAACGCCGCAGCTGCTGTTGCTGGATGAGCCGACCAACCATCTCGATCCACTGGCCCGCGCCAGCCTGCTGAACTGGGTGAAACGCAAGGGCATCGCAGCGATCGCCGTATTGCACGATCTGGCGCTGGTGGCGCCGTTTGCCGATCGGGTGGCGGTCATCGAACGAGGCCGGCTGGTCCGCTGTGATATCCCGTCTCGCGCTCTGGCCGCCGACTGTATCAACCCGGTGTTTGGCCTCGACAGTTTTGTGATTGCCCACCCACACACCGGCCAACCGCTACATATCTTTGAAGCGCCACAGCGCGCAGGATAACAATACGATGAAAAGGACATTATGGTACTTGCTGGGCCTGCTGGCATCGCCGATCTCGGCTTTGGCCTTTCCCGTCACGGTGGACAGCTGCGGCGAGCCGCTGACCTTCACTGCAGCACCGCAACGGGCGGTGATCAACGATTTGAATATGGCTGAAATGGCGTTTGCGCTAGGGCTGCAACCGCAGATTGTCGGGGTGACCGGCATTTCCGGCTGGTATAAATCTAGCGCTGAATTCAAGCGACAGCAGGGGGAGATTCCCGAGTTGGCGGCCAAGTACCCTTCGTTGGAGACGTTGCTGGCGGTTAACTCGGACTTTTTCTTTGCCGGTTGGAATTACGGCATGAAAATTGGCGGTGACGTCACGCCGCGCTCGTTGGCGAAATACGGCGTCAAAACCCTGGTATTGAGCGAAAGCTGCATCTGGACCCAGCACGCGCGGCCACGTGCCAGTATGGCGTTGCTGTACGACGACATGCTCAAGCTGGGCAAGATATTCGGCCAGCAACGGCGCGCCGAGCAATTGGTCAGCCAATGGCAGCAGCGGCTGGCCACGCTGCGGCAGCGTATTGGCCAACGGCCGGTGCAAAAGGTCTTTGTTTATGATTCAGGCGAGGATAAACCCTTTACCAGCGGCAAATATGCCATGCCAACTGCCTTGATTGAGGCGGCCGGCGGCAAAAACGTGATGGATACGCTGGCGGCCAGTTGGGCGACCACCTCATGGGAAGAGGTGGCCACTCGGCAACCGGACGTGATTGTGCTGCTGGACTATCAACAGGCCGGCAGCGCAGACCGGTTACAGCAGTTTCTCGCCACGCATCCGCTGATGAAACATACCCCGGCGGTGCGCCATCAGCGCTATTTACGCCTGCAATACGCCGAGCTGACTCCCGGGCCGGCTAACGTCGCGGCGATAGAGAAACTGGCGCAGGTGCTGTACCCGGGAGTGCTGCATTGACCGACCGGCGGCTGCGTTATGTCATCGTCGTGGGGATCTTGTTGGTCATATTGGCGGCATTGATGTTGACCGGTATTGCCATTGGCACCACCCGGGTACCGTTGACGCAACTGCTGTCGATGCTGGGGCTCACCCATCAGCCGGTGTCGCCGATGACCGCGCGCATCGTGATTGAGCTACGCATTCCGCGGGTGCTGTTGGCGGCCTTGACCGGTGCCGGGCTGGCCATGGTGGGCGCACTGTTGCAAACCGCCACGCGTAATGAGCTGGCGGATCCTTTTCTGTTTGGTCTGTCCTCCGGGGCGTCGGCAGGGGCGGTGGCGGTGATAACCCGGTTAGGCGATCGGCTGGGCCACTGGACCTTGCCGGTATCGGCCTTCGCCGGCGGTCTGGCGTCTGCCCTGGCGGTGATGATACTGCTACGTTTGCAACAGGAGAGAGGCAGCGAGCGCATCGTTATCAGCGGTCTGGCAATTTCATTTTTATTTGGCGCCCTGACCAATTACCTGGTTTTCACCGGCGATCAGCGTGCGGCGAGCGCTATTCTGTTTTGGTCACTGGGGGGGCTGGGTCTGGCAGCCTGGGATAATCTGTGGCTGGCTGCTGCTGCCAATCTGCTGTTGGCGGCATTCATCTGCTGGCGTTGGCGAGCGCTGGACGCCTTGCTGAGCGGTGAACAGACCGCCGTTTCGCTTGGCGTACATCTGACGCGCCTGCGTAGTGAAGTCTTCCTGTGCTGCGCGCTGGCAACCGCCACGCTGGTGGCCCTTACCGGAGTGATTGGTTTTGTCGGCCTGATGGTGCCGCACCTGGCTCGCCCGTTATGCGGTGTGCGTCACCGGGCGCTGCTGCCGCTGGTGGCGATCCTCGGAGCCGTGCTGTTGGCCGCTGGCGACCTGCTCAGTCGCACCCTGATGGCGCCGCAGGAGTTGCCAATCGGCGTGATCACCGGTGGGCTGGGCGGGCTGTTTGTCTTGATGATGCTGTTCAAGCGTTGATGTCAGATGTTTTTATTGTCCTGTGGGTACTTTTTCACTGCGGCAATCCGTTATTATCCAGTGATATCGCTATTTTGATGCAGGATCGAGGCAATGAAGCATCCACTGGTGAGCGTGTTGTCACCCATGCTGGACGATGTTAAAGGCATCGGTCAGGTTTATTTTGCCGGTAATCAAAAACCGGCGCCGGAGCTGGCGTACCAGGTCAATTTTCCCCGGCTGGAGCTGGTGATCGACGGCGAACTGCGGGTTGAATGGGAGGGCAACCTGGATGTGGTCCAGCAAGCGTTGCAGCCAGGAGATGTGCTGTTCGTTCCGGCGCAGGGATGGAATATTCCCCATTGGCAGCGGCCGGTGACCACGCTGAGCCTGCTGTTTGGCAAACAGCAGCTTGGTTATAGCCTGCTGAAATGGGACGGTGAAAACACCGTGCTGCTGGGCAAGGATAACGTCGCCCGGCGCGGGCCTCGCATCGGTTCGTTCATGTTACAGGCATTGCATGAACTGGCGTGGCACCAGAGCGATCAGGGCACCGCGCGTTTTCTGGTTAAAGGTTTGCTGAGCCATGCGCTCGACCTGTTTGGCTCGTGTGTGCAGACTGCGTCACGCAGCCAGGCACTGTTCGGTGCGGTACGTGATTACCTGGAGGAGCATTATCGGGAACCACTGACGCGTGAATCCGTGGCGCAGGCGTTTTATATCTCGCCCAATTATCTGTCGCATCTGTTTCAAAAGGCTGGCGGCGTCGGTTTTAATGAATATTTGAACCACGTACGGTTGGAACAGGCAAAGCATTTACTGAAGCGTTACGACATGAAGGTGAAGGAAGTGGCGCACGCCTGTGGTTTTGTCGACAGCAACTATTTTTGCCGGATTTTCCGTAAGAACACCGAACGCTCGCCGTCTGAATATCGCGGACAGTACCGTAGCGAGCTGAAACAACGCGAATAATCACCCCATCTGGATATGGGTCTCCTGCGGCGAAGAGGCCGCCTTACGCACCGCGCTCAAGACCTTTTCCGGATAACGTAAAAACGTATTGATGCCGATTTTCACACAGCGATGGTGGATAAAGCGCTCACTGTCAGCCAGCAGAATATCGGTAATCAACAGCACCACGTCGGCTTGTGCCAAATCCTCGTGAGTCAGGGTGTTAACGATACCCAGCGCGCCCTGGGTTTCAATTTTGACCGGCCACTTCTGCTGTGCACACAGTTTTTCCAGCCTTTCTGCCGCCATATAGGTGTGCGCGACGCCGCTGACACAGGCGCTTACCGCTACCAGTTTGATCGACATACTCACCCCCTTTGCGTTGAGTTAACCGCCGATGATGACGTGATAACCTGCCGCTTCCGCCATCGCACGTAGCGGCGCTATCTGCTGTTCGCTGGCCGGCGCAACGCCGCGCATCGCATAGTCGCGTCCAAGTAGCGCGTATTTGGCCTCACCGTATTGATGGAAAGGCAGCAGATGGATCTCTTTTAACGCGAAAGGCGCGAGAAAAGCCAGGATCTGCGCCACATTTTCCTTATGCAGGGTGTAATGCGGGATCAGCGGCAGGCGGGGGATCAGCGCGACGCCCGCTGCCGACAGCGCGGCAAAGTTGGCCAACACCCGTGGTTGATTGATATTCAGCAGCCGTTTGGCCTGCGCCGTATCCATGATTTTCAGATCAAACAGCACCTGATCGCAGTGCGCTGCCAATGGCAGCAGGCTGCGCAGTGGCGCGTCGCCGGCGGTTTCAATCGCGGTGTTGATCCCCAGCGCCTGCAAACGCGCCAGCAGCGCGGTGGCGAATCCGGCCTGCATCAGCACTTCACCGCCCGAGAGCGTGACGCCGCCGCCGGAAGCGCGATAAAACACCTCGTCCTGCAGCAATTGCTGTAACAGCGTCTCCAGCGTCACGTTTTGCCCGATACGCTCCAGCGCGCCGCTCGGGCACTCATCAACGTCATTCAGGCACGGCTGGCAGCGCAGACATTTGGCTTCGCGGCGCACGGTATGGATGCCGGCGGACATCGATTCCGGGTTGGCGCACCATGGGCAGGTATGCGGGCAGCCTTTAAAAAACACTACGCTGCGGATGCCCTGACCGTCATTCAACGAATAGCGTTGAATATTGAAGATGCGACCCTGCGGCGGCAGTCCGTCGGTTCGGGTGACGCCGGGAGCGATCAGGCTACAGTTGATGCGCTGTACGACGGATGATGTCATCCTGGATCTCCTTCGATAGTTCTACGAAGAATGCGCTATACCCGGCGACGCGCACCACCAGGCCGGCAAAGTCCTGTGGTCGCTGCTGCGCTTCACGCAACGTTTCTGCGTTGACGACGTTGAATTGCACGTGCTGAAGCTTGAGTCTGCTGAACGCGCCAAGGAAATCCGCCAGTTTGTTCAGCCCCTGCTGGCCCTGCAACGTGGCTGGCGTGAACTTGACGTTGAGTAGCGTGCCGTTGGAAAGCAGGTAGTTGTCCAGTTTGCTGACCGACTTGAGCACTGCGGTCGGGCCCTGCGCATCTTGCCCCAACATCGGCGAAAGGCCGCCGTCTGCCAATTGCTCGCCGGCGAAACGCCCGTCCGGCGTGGCGCCGACCACTGCCCCCAGCGGTACGTGGGCCGATACGGTATAGGATCCGGGGGTGAATTGCCCACCGCGCGGGTTACGGTATTGTTCTACCTGTTTACAGTAAAAGCGCAGCAGATCGGCGCTGATAAGGTCAACGTCATCAACGTCGTTGCCATATTTGGCAAAACGATTGAGCAAACGTGCACGGATTTTCTCGCCTTCAGGGGTAGCGAAGTTGGCTTTCAGCGTGGCTAACAGTTGGTCAAAGCTCAGGCGTTGTTGATCGAACACCAGCCCTTTAAGCGCATACAGCGAATCGCTCAGGTTGGCGATGCCGATGCCCTGAACGCCAGAGAAATTATAACGCGCGCCGCCTTCGGTAATGTCCTTGCCGTTTTGCAGGCAGTCGGCGATGAACGATGACAGCAGCGGTACCGGCGCCCAGTCTCGGTGGCCGATATCGCAAACGTTGCTGCCTTCGGCCATCAGCCTGACGTAATGGCAAATTTTGTTGCGGATATGCTCCAGCAGTTGCGGATAGCCCAGCGTGGTATTGCCTTCGTTGTCCAGCAGCGCCAGTTCCATGACTTTCAGCAGGTTGAACATGGCGATGTCATGCAGGCCGTAGGTCTTGCCGGGTATCGACAGTTCGACGCAGCCGACCACCGCATAATCACGCGCATCTTCCAGCGATACGCCGCGGTTGAGAAACGCCGGCACCACCACTTCATCGTTGAATATTTGCGGTATGCCGGTGCCGAGCCGGATGGTTTCGGCGGTTTTCAGCAGGAATGGCCGATCGATAAATTCATTCACTCGCACGCCCAGGTTGGGTTGCGGCAGTTGAATGCTCTGGTAGGCGTCGAGACAGAGAAACGACAGGGCGTTGACCGCGCTATGGCCAGCTTCGGTCAACCCGCCCAGCAGGATGGTATAACCGGTGGGGAAACCGGCAAAGTAACGGGCGCTGGCGGTTGAGCGTAGCAGCACAATGTCGTTGCACTTCACCCACAGGCTTTCCAGCAGCTCACGCAACCAGGCGGGATCTTCCCCCTGACTCAACGATGCCTGATAGAACGGCAACATGTATTGATCGAAACGGCCAAGCGACAGCGAGCTGGCGTTGGATTCATATTGCAGAATGATGTTTATGTACCAAAACAGCTGGCAGGCCTGGTAGAAATCCTGCGGCTGGTGATGCACCACCCATTCGGTGACGTTGGCGATGCGCAGCAGTTCGGCCTGGCGCCGTGGCAGGGCCGCCTGCGCAGCCATGTCGCGCGCCAGTTGCGCATAACGCAGCATATGACGCTGAGCGGCTTGCAGCAGCAGCAGGGCGGCTTGGTAGAAGGCGTTTTCCGGCCGTTGCTGCTGGTACTGTTGCAACTCCGCCAGCAGTGCGTCCATGCCGAGGTTGAGTAACCGTGGGTAATCAATAATGATATGCCCCTGGCCCTTGTCGGTTTGGTTGATGCTGAAGATTTGCGTCTGGGTGGCGGCTTGCACCTCCTCTGGCATCTGGCCGTTGATAAAGTCCTTCATCGAGCGTTTTTCCCAATAGGGATAAAGTTGCTCGCGGTAAATCCGCTGGTCTTCTTCGCTGATAGTAAAGCGGTCCTGCGGACGCGTGGCAAAGCTATCCAGCTCTTTAAGCAGCCAGTAGGGATCCATTTCCGGTGACATGATGCCGGCCCGAGGTTTGACGGTACGGTTGCCGGCGATCAGTTCATCGTCGCGAATGCTGATGGCGACGCGATCCAAAATATGCGCGCTGGCCTTCGCCCGCCGGATAATGGTCGGTTCCCCAGCGGTTTGTCGATGGCTGGCGGTGTACAACAGCGCACGCTCCAGTGAAATTTCACGTGGGGCGGAAAATAAAGCGGCTTTCAGGCGTTCGATACGAGAGGTCATCTTTTTATCCTTCTGCGACAAACCGGGGGTAATCCCGACCAACGGCGTCGGGACAGGGCGTCAGGCGGTGGGCGCCAGATGAGCGGCAATGTTGTTCATGATGGCGTCGGCGCGTTTGACCGCGTCGCTGATGGCGACCCGTACCACGGTTTTGCCTTTAAAACGCTCTTCAAACTTGATGCCGATGTCTTTGGTCAGGATCACGATGTCGGCGGCGGCGATGTCTTCTGGCGTCAGCGGGTTTTCCTGCCCGATGGAACCCTGGGTTTCCACTTTGCATGGCCAGCCTCTGGCGGTAGCGGCGTGTTCAATGGCCTCGGCGGCCATGTAGGTATGTGCGACGCCGGAGGGGCATGCGGTGACGGCAATAATGTTGGCCATGGTCATTTCCTCAATGTAGTCAGTTGATTTCAAAATCCAAATCCAGATCGTTTTGTTCGCGGGTAGCAGCGGTTTGCTGTTTGGCTGCCCGGCTTTTCAGCAGGTTAACCAGCAGGGCGGTGATCACCATGCCGGTCAGCAAGGCGGCGATAAAACCGAGCTTGCCTGCAACCACCGGTAGCACGATCAGCCCGCCCCAGCCGGCATAGCATTGAGCGCCGAACAGCGCGGCGACGACCGCCGCGCAGGCTGAACCGATCATGATGGAAGGGATCACCCGCAGCGGATCGGCCGCGGCAAAGGGTATCGCCCCTTCGGTTACGCCAACGCAGCCCATCAGCAGTGCGGCCTTGCCCGCTTCACGTTCTTCGAGCGAATAATATTTGCGGCCAATCAGCGTGGCGAAACCCAGCCCCAGTGGCGGAGTGGCGATGGCAACGGCGGCAATCGCCACCACCGAATAGACGCCCTGCGCCACGCAGATCAGCATGAAGGCATAGGCCACCTTGTTCACCGGCCCGCCCATGTCGAAAGCCAGCATCAGGCCCATGATGATGGCCAGCACCACGATGCTGCCCTGCTGCATACTCTGCAGCCAGCGGGTCAGGCCGGTAGTCAGCGCGCCGACCGGTTCCCCCAGACCCCACATCATGATGCCGGCGGTCAGTAGCGTGCCGACAATCGGGATCACGAAGATTGACATCACCGAACGCAGGATCTTCGGGACGGGGATTTTCTTCAGGTAAAACACGATGATGCCGCCCAGCAGGCCGGCAATGATGGCACCAAAGAAACCGGCGCCGAATGAGGCACCTACCCAGGCGCCAATCGCTGCCGGCGCCAGTGCCGAACGATCGGCGATCGAATAACCGATGTAGGCCGCCAGGAACGGCACCATCAGCGTCAAGCCGGCAACGCCGATATCAAACAGCTTTTTCAGGTTGGGATCGGTTGCGGCGTCAGGCACCGCGCCTTTGCCATACAGCATGACGGAAACCGCCAGCAGAATGCCGCCGGCCACCACGAACGGGATCATATGGGAAACGCCGGACATCAAATGCTGGCGGGTGTTTTTGAGTATGTTGAGCAGGTCTTTCATCATTCACTCCCTGGTCAGAACACGAGGGTTTTGAGAACACAAACCATCAGTAAGAAATAACCCCTGACGGAGAAAGGTTGTTGTCTATCAACATAGGCATCCGGCCACGCCGCCAACAGTGGAAAAAATTGCCATTTACTGGATTTTTGTAATGTCAGTGGAAAAATGAGATCAAACGCAAATTGCGACGAAATGACTTTCCGGTGAGTTCAGTATTGCTTTGTGAGCGGTATCGCATTTAAGTGTTTAGATTACATTTGTCCAGTATTTGGCATTTTTGTCGCATAGGCGTAGCGCGGAACGGCTTTTATTCTGAGGGTAAACCGCTGTGGTTCATCATTGTCAGGGTAGGAGGACATTCCAATGGCCAAAATCGTCACGTTTACCTGCGAGCTGCCTAACGGCGTTCATGCTCGTCCCGCCAGCCACATCGAAACCCTGTGCAACGGTTTTCAATCATGCTTTCAGTGGCATAACACCCGTAATGAGCTGACCGGCGATGGCAAGAGCGTATTGTCATTGATTGGCGCGGATATTTTGCTGGGAGATAGCTGCCAGGTCACCATTGAAGGGGTTGATGAACAAGCGGCATTCGACAGATTGAGCCAGTTTATCGCACACGAATTCAGGCATTGCGATGATGCCTTGCCGACGATTGAACCCTGCGCCGAACAGGAACCTGTCCCGCTGTCGCTGGCCAATCTGCAGCCGACGCTGGTGCGTGGCCGCCCGGTATGTCAGGGCACCGCCAGCGGTAAACTGCTGCATCTGGCGGCTATCGATCTCAATGCCTTGGCGGATTTACCGCCAGCCGACGGCCTGGAGCAGGAGCAAAGCCGCCTGTTGGACGGGTTGGAACAATTGGATAAGGCATTGGAACTTCAACTGATGGAAGGGAATGGCGCAACCAGTGCGGTGTTGGTCGCACACCGCTCGCTGGTACGCGATGACGCTTTCCGCCAGCGGTTGCTGGACGCAGTACAAGCCGGAGAAAGCTGTGCCCGGTCGATCGTTGCTGCCGCGGCCTATTTCAGCCAGCGTCTGGCGCGCTCAAATAGCGCTTATCTGCGCGAACGCCAGCTGGATATACGTGACGTCGGTTTCCAACTGCTGCAGCAAATCTATGGCAGCCAGCGTTTTCCCTCTCAACGGGCGTTGAGCGAAGCCAGCATTTGCATGGCGGAGGAACTGACGCCGAGCCAGTTCCTCGAACTGGATAAACGTCATCTGAAGGGGTTGCTGCTAGCCAGCGGCGGCAGCACGTCGCATACCGTCATTCTGGCCAGATCGTTCAATATCCCCATGCTGGTAGGGGTGAATGCTGAACTGTTGCAAAACTATCTTGGCCAGCAGGTGCAAATCGATGGCGACCTTGGCCTGGTGGTCTGCGAATTAAACCCGCCGGTGCAGCGTTACTATCAGCAGGAGCAGTGGCTGAATGACCAGTTGCGACAACAGCAAAGTGCCTATCTGCATCATCCTGGCCGCACCGGTGACGGCGTGAAGATGGAGGTGGCAGCCAATATTGCGCACGCCGTGGAGGCCAGTGCGGCATTTGGCAACGGCGCTGAGGCGATTGGGCTGTTTCGCACCGAAATGCTGTATATGGACCGGGTAAGCGCGCCTACGGAGAGCGAACTCTACAATATTTACTGCCAGGCGGTAGAGGCCGCCGACGGCAAGACGATTATCGTTCGTACCATGGACATCGGCGGTGACAAGCCGGTGGATTACCTGAATATTCCTTCAGAAAACAATCCGTTTCTCGGTTATCGCGCGGTACGCATCTACCAGGAGTTTTTGCCGCTGTTTCATACCCAACTGCGGGCGATCCTGCGCGCCTCGGCGCACGGAGCGCTGAAAATCATGATCCCGATGATCTCGTCAATGGAGGAGATCCTGTGGGTCAAGGAACAGCTGGCCGAGGTTAAGCAGGCGTTACGTGCCGAGCAAATCCCGTTCGATGAAAAAATCCCACTGGGCATCATGCTGGAAGTGCCGTCGGTGATGTTCATCATCGATCAGTGTTGCGAGGAGATCGATTTCTTCAGCATTGGCAGCAATGACTTGACCCAATATCTGCTGGCGGTGGATCGCGATAACGCCAAAGTCATCAAGCATTACAACAGTCTGAACCCGGCCTTCCTGCGCGCGCTG
The DNA here is from genome assembly GCF_057180665.1 of Serratia sp. Sp408. Lineage (NCBI taxonomy): Bacteria > Pseudomonadati > Pseudomonadota > Gammaproteobacteria > Enterobacterales > Yersiniaceae > Serratia > Serratia sp. Sp408. The sequence goes on along the minus strand of NZ_JBXUFT010000003.1, from coordinate 24,257 downwards.
GACCATGCGGTAGCTGCGGTGCATCGCCATGGCAAATGGATCGGGCTGTGCGGCGAATTGGCGGCAAAAGGTTCGGTATTGCCGTTGCTGGTGGGGCTGGGACTGGATGAAATCAGCATGAGCTCCCCCTCGATCCCGGCGACCAAGACGCGGCTGGTCAAGCTGGATAGCCGCGAATGCCGCCTGTTGCTCAACCGGGCGATGGCGTGCCGCACCTCGTTGGAAGTTGAACACCTGCTGGCGCAGTTCCGCATGGAGCAACGCGATGTCCCATTGATTTCGCCATCCTGCATTGCGCTCGGCGCTGACTGGCGCAGTAAAGAGGAGGTGATCAAGGGCATGACGGATAATCTGCTGCTGGCGGGGCGCTGCCGTTACCCGCGCAAGCTGGCAGCCGATCTGTGGGCGCGCGAAGCGGTGTTTTCCACCGGACTGGGTTTTGGCTTCGCTATACCGCATAGCAAATCCGAACATATTGAGCAGTCGACCATCAGCGTCGCCAGGCTGTCACAACCGGTGATATGGGGCGAGGAAGAGGTGCGATTCGTCATTATGTTGACGTTGAATAAACATGCGGCAGGCGACCGGCATATGCGTATTTTTTCTAAATTGGCCCGGCGCATCATGCATGACGAGTTTCGCACGGCGTTGGTCAATGCGGCGTCGGCACCACAGGTAGAAGCATTGTTGCAACAAGAGCTTGAACTGTAATTCACCGCAGGGCGCGTTGGCACCCTATTTTTTGGAGAACATCGATGGAACTCTATCTCGATACTGCCGACGTCGGCGCAGTAAAACGGCTGGCACGTATTCTGCCTTTGCAGGGCGTAACCACCAATCCGAGCATTATTGCCAGCTCACGCACCAGTCTGTGGGAGGTGTTACCGGCGCTGCATGAAGCGTTAGGGGGAGAGGGCAGACTATTTGCCCAGACCATGGCAAACAATGCGCCGCAGATAGTCGAAGAGGCGCTACGCCTGAATGAACGGGTGCCGGGGCTGGTGGTGAAGGTGCCGGTGACCGCGGAAGGGCTGGCGGCGATCAAGACGTTAAAAAGCCTGGCGATACCTACCTTGGGCACCGCGGTTTATGGTGCGGCACAAGGGCTGCTGTCGGTATTGGCCGGGGCGGACTATGTGGCGCCGTATGTTAATCGTATCGATGCGCAGGGAGGCAACGGCATTGCCACCGTCGCAGAGCTGCAGCAGTTACTGGAACGTCACGCTGCGCAAGCGAAGGTATTGGCTGCCAGTTTCAAAACCCCGCGTCAGGCATTGGATTGCCTGCTGGCGGGGTGCGGGGCGATAACCTTGCCACCGGAAATTGCGCAGCAGTTTATTAATGCGCCTGCGGTACAGGCGGCGGTGGTCAAGTTTGAGCAGGATTGGCAGGCGGCATTTGGCACGCTGCAACTGGAGTAACTCTCAGGGCCCGGCGTGGCCGAGCCCGTGCGGTGCTTATTTCACCCCCACCACGCCATGCTGGATAAACCAGTCCAGCATGCGTTGCCAGCCGTCCTGCGCTGATTCGGCATGGTAACTGGGGCGGTAATCGGCGTTAAACGCGTGGCCCGCTTGCGGATAGACCACGATGTCGGCATCCGCGTTGGCGGCGCGGATCGCCTGGCGCATACTTTCCACCGTTTCCTGCGGGATACTGCCGTCCTGCCCGCCGTATAACCCCAATACCGGCGCCGTCAGCTGCGTGGCGATATCCACCGGGTGTTTCGGTGAGTTGAGGGTTTTCTCTCCCACCAATTTGCCGTACCAGGCGACGGCGGCTTTCAGTTGCGGGTTATGCGCCGCATACAACCAGGTAATGCGCCCACCCCAGCAAAAACCGGTGATCGCCAACTTGCTGGCATCGCCACCATGGCGTATGGCCCAATTGGCGGTATGATCCAAATCGATCAGCACTTGCTTATCTGGCACTTTGCTGACCAGTTTTTGCAGCAGTTCGCTGATATCGCTGTAATCTCGTGCTTCACCCTGGCGGAAATACAGCTCAGGCGCGATCGCCAGATAGCCCTCTTTAGCCAGCCGGCGGCACAGATCCTGAATATGCTGATGAACGCCGAAGATTTCCTGTACCACCAGTACCACCGGGAAGGGGCCGTTATGAGCGGCCGGTTTGGCGATAAAGGCCGGCAGGTCGTCACCCTGTGACGGAATGGTGGTTTCACCCGCATGAATGCCTGCGTCGTCGGTATAAACAGTGGTTGCAGCCAACGGCGTGGTGGCCGGATTAAAACCCTCTTTGGCCTGTTTTAATGTCATCACGTATTCGGTTTTCATTGCGGTCTCCATGCAAGAGAAAAGCAGTTCTGCAAGTAACTATAGGTAAGATTGCGCCCGGTTGTCATCGTGGTGCGTGTGCCTGTAGTGGCTAGACTTGGACAAAACGCAGCGGTGAGAACGGCCATTTCTGTGATATAAATCACAAAAATTATGTAGATCGTAATTCGTTTCTTTATTGGTGGTGATGTTGGTCACGAAAAAGGGCGTTGATTTTCAGTAGAGTACTTTTTTGTTCCTCCCAATAATCTGATCTATGAGGAGTCTCTTATGTCTCAGTCTGACGTTTTCCATCTCGGCCTCACCAAAAATGATTTACAAGGGGCTCAGCTTGCGATTGTTCCTGGCGATCCGCAGCGTGTAGAGAAAATCGCCAAATTGATGGAAAACCCAGTGCATCTGGCGTCCCATCGTGAATTCACCTCATGGCGTGCAGAATTGGACGGCAAAGCGGTTATCGTTTGCTCGACTGGCATCGGCGGCCCTTCCACTTCTATCGCAGTAGAGGAATTGGCGCAACTGGGCATTCGCACTTTCCTGCGCATTGGTACTACTGGCGCGATTCAGCCGCATATCAACGTCGGTGATGTGCTGGTGACCACGGCGGCGGTACGCCTTGACGGTGCCAGCCTGCATTTTGCGCCAATGGAATTCCCGGCGGTAGCGGACTTCGCCTGCACCACCGCGTTGGTTGAAGCAGCCAAAGCCAGCGGTGCCAACACGCATATTGGCGTGACCGCGTCCTCCGATACTTTCTACCCGGGCCAGGAACGTTATGATACCTATTCCGGTCGCGTGGTCAGCCGGTTCAAAGGCTCGATGGAAGAGTGGCAATCCATGGGCGTAATGAACTATGAAATGGAATCCGCGACGCTGTTGACCATGTGCGCCAGTCAGGGCCTGCGTGCCGGTATGGTGGCCGGCGTGATCGTTAACCGTACCCAGCAGGAAATTCCGAATGCGGAAACCATGAAGCAAACCGAAAGCCATGCGGTGCAAATCGTGGTGGACGCGGCGCGCCGCCTGCTGTAATCCTCCAATGCAACGGGCCCTCACGCGGCCCGTTTCTCCATTCAGGCGTAATCTGTTACGGTGGTCTTCTCCGGCGTCGGCAGATCGTCATGATTGCCGCGTTGTCTTGGCACCGCTGGTGCTTTCTTCGACAATAATCAAGAGGATGTCTATGACTGCCCAGATTCTGCTTCATCCTTCACTTGCGCCGCTTGACGGTGGTATCAACTTCCGTGACTTGGGCGGCAACAGCGTGGCCGATGGCCGCCGTATCAAACGCGGTTTACTGTTTCGTTCCGGTTTGCTCGAACGGTTGACCGAAAATGACTGTACCTTTCTGGCCGGCGTGCCGGTACGGTCAGTGCTCGACTATCGCGATGCCGACGAAGTACAAGCCAAACCGGATGTGCTGTGGAGCGGTGCCGATTACCACCATTTCCCGGCCAACCCGTTGAGCAACGAGGTTAACGCCAACCTGGAAAGCCTGACCAGCGAAACCCTGGCAAACTTTGACGCGCGGGCCTTCATGCTGGAACTGTATCGTCGATTACCGTTTGGCAATGCGGCATATCGGCAGTTGGCCAACCTGCTGGCGCAGCCGGACGCCGGCGCTATTGTTCAGCACTGTGCGGTGGGCAAGGACCGTACCGGCATCGGTTCGGCACTGGTGTTGTTCGCGCTGGGGGCAGACCGGGCCACGGTTGTGGAAGACTATCTGCTGACGGAAACCACGCTGGCCAGCTTCCGCGAACATATGCTGGATCAGCTGTCCATTCGCCTGAACGACGCGGCGCTGGCGCAGTTTGCCTTCGTATTGAGCGCTCGCGAAGAGTTCCTGATGACTGCGCTTGGCTGCATCGATACACAGTACGGCAGCACCGATCGCTGGCTGGAAGCGGAGTACGGGCTGGGGGACAGCCAGCGCGAAACCCTGCGGGCGCACTATCTGGAATAGTCGTACAGCAAGCGCAATGTTTAGCCGGGGTTTAACCAACGTCGGCGGGCATTGCGTATCCTTGGGCAAAGGATATCCGGTATCAAGGAGACGGGTTTGAATCTGAACGACATTATCCACTGGGTCAGCGAAGTCGTGCGGCAGCACGAGGGCTGGGCCATTCCCATCATTTTCTTCCTGGCTTTTGGCGAATCGCTGGCGTTTCTGTCGCTGTTGCTGCCAGCCACGGTGATCCTGCTGGCGTTGGGGGCGCTGATTGGCGAAAGCGGCATTGCGTTCTGGCCGATTTGGGCTGCCGCGGCGGCGGGCGCCTTTTTTGGCGATTGGCTTTCCTATTGGGTCGGCTACCATTATCAGCAGCGGGTGGCGCATATGTGGCCGCTGTCACGCAATCCGCAACTGCTGGTGCGTGGCCACGCGTTTTTTGAACGCTGGGGCGTGCTCGGCATCTTCTTCGGGCGCTTCTTTGGCCCCCTGCGCGCCGTAGTGCCGCTGGTCGGCGGCATCTGTGCCATGCCGCAGCGCTATTTTCAATTGGCCAATATTACCTCGGCGATGATTTGGGCGTTCGGCATTCTTGCGCCGGGCGCATTTGGTATCAAGTGGCTAAGCCAGTGGTTTGGCTAGCGCTTTTGCTGTTTGCTCAGCGTTTCGCATTATTACCTGCAACATGCAAATCAGGCTGGACATCCATACAGTCTCCCCTTAACGTGACCGCAGCGGGCGTGTTACGCGCTGGAATAGAACAGGGTAACGGGAGGCAGGGTGGATACCAGTCTGATTTACGGTATTGGCGGGAGCGTGGTCGGCTTATTGCTCGGGTGGTTGATCGCCAATTTGCGGGTTCAGCAAAATCAGGCGCAGCACGAAACCGAACTGCGCCTGCTGGAGCAGTCGCTGCATCAGGCGCAGCAGGACATCACGCTGCGCCAGGAAACGCTACAGCGCCAGGAACAGCAGTTGCGGCAAAACGATCTCGAGCTGCGCAACGTGCACGGGCAACTGGCGGCGACGCAGGAAAAGCTGAGCCAGCTCGAGCACTGGCGCAACGAATGCGAACTGCTGAATCAGGAACTGCGCGCCCAGCGTGAGGTGAACAGCGTGCAGGAAGCCGAGCTGCGCGAAGTCACTATCCGTCTGGAAGAAACGCGCATGGCCGCAGAGGAAAAACAGCGCCTGCTGATCAATAGCGAGCAGCGTCTGACTACCCAGTTCGAAAACCTGGCCAACCGAATATTTGAGCACAGCGGTCGTAAAGTGGATGAACAGAACAGGCAGAGTCTGGATCGCCTGCTGCTGCCGCTGCGTGAACAGCTCGACGGTTTCCGCCGCCAGGTGCAGGACAGCTTTGGTCAGGAGGCACGGGAGCGCCATACCCTGACGCATGAAATCCGTAATCTGCAACAGTTGAATGCCCAGATGGCTCGGGAGGCGATCAACCTCACCAAGGCGTTGAAAGGGGATAACAAAACCCAGGGCAATTGGGGCGAGGTGGTGCTGAGCCGGGTACTCGAAGCGTCCGGCCTGCGCGAAGGTCATGAATACGAAACCCAGGTCAACGTGCGGCTGGATCACCAGAGTCGTATGCAGCCGGACGTAATAGTGCGGTTGCCGCAGGGGAAAGACGTGGTGATCGACGCCAAAATGTCGCTGGTGGCCTACGAGCGCTATTTCAACAGCGAAGACGACGCGGAGCGAGAAGCGGCGTTGAGCGAACATATCGCATCGCTGCGCGGGCATATTCGTTTGCTGGGCCGCAAGGATTATCAGCAATTACCGGGCTTGCGCTCGCTCGATTACGTGCTGATGTTTATCCCGGTCGAACCGGCCTTCCTGTTGGCGATAGATCGGGAGCCCGAATTGATCAGCGAAGCGCTGAAGCACAATATCATGCTGGTTAGTCCGACCACGCTGCTGGTGGCGTTACGTACCATCACCAACCTGTGGCGCTATGAGCATCAGAGCCAGAACGCCCAGCGTATCGCCGATCGTGCTGCGCGGTTGTATGACAAAATGCGACTGTTTGTCGATGATATGTCGGCGTTGGGGCAAAGCCTCGACAAAGCGCAGGGGAGCTATCGCCAGGCGATGAACAAACTGAGTGAAGGCCGTGGTAATCTTATCGGCCAGACTGAAGGTTTCCGCGCGCTGGGGGTCGAAGTAAAACGCCCGATCAACCCGCTGTTGGCGCAGCAGGCCAGCGCTCAGGATCGGGGGGATTCGCCGGCGGCGGACGAGGAACACATCAGCGCGCTGTCAGAAGCCCATGACGACCAGGACGGCCGGGAATCACGCCACGCATCGCAAGGCTGAACGCCGCTGCAAGGTGGGGTATTTCGCCGGGTTCTGGTACACTCCACAACACAAAATTGACTGAATAGCAGGCAGGACAATGGCAGATCAATCGCAGGAAACCACCGATTTCGGTTTTCGCACCGTAGCCCGTGAAGAAAAACAGGCCATGGTTGCTGACGTTTTTCACTCGGTAGCCGCAAAATATGACGTGATGAACGATCTGATGTCGTTTGGCATCCATCGTGTCTGGAAGCGTTTTACCATCGATTGCAGCGGCGTGCGCCGGGGCCAGCGCGTGCTGGATCTGGCCGGCGGTACTGGCGACCTGGCCGCCAAGTTCTCCCGCATGGTGGGTGAACAAGGGCAGGTGGTGCTGGCGGATATCAACGAATCGATGCTGAAGATGGGCCGCGAAAAACTGCGCGACCGTGGCATTGTCGGCAACATCAGCTATGTGCAGGCCAACGCCGAAGCGCTGCCGTTCCCGGACAACTATTTCGATTGCATTACCATTTCCTTCGGGTTGCGCAACGTCACCGACAAAGACAAGGCACTGCGTTCCATGTTCCGCGTCCTAAAGCCGGGCGGCCGTCTGCTGGTGCTGGAGTTTTCCAAGCCGCTGCTGGAGCCGTTGAGCAAAGCCTACGACGCTTACTCCTTCCACGTATTGCCGAAGATTGGCGAACTGGTGGTGAAAGATCCGGACAGTTACCGTTACCTGGCCGAGTCGATTCGCATGCATCCGGATCAGGAAACGCTGAAAGGCATGATGCAGACCGCCGGTTTTGAAAACGTCAGCTATTTCAACCTGACCGGCGGCATTGTCGCTTTACATCGCGGCTTCAAGTTCTGATATGGACATGCCGATGCTGTTAACCCCCTTGCTGACCGGCGTGCTGGAAACCACGCTCAATAGTCTGCTGTTCCGCGATCGTAGCATGAAGATGGCCCGTCAGCGCTTGGCCGGCAAAGTGCTGCGTATCGAACTGCAAGAGTTTTCCTCGCCGCTGATACTGATCTTCAGCGAGCAGCGGGTAGACGTGCTCGGCCAATCGGAAGACAGCGCCGACTGTACGGTGCAAAGCCGAATACCGGTGCTGCTGAAGTTGCGCGATCGTCAGCAGCTGTCACCGCTGATGCGTAGCGGCGAGCTGATTGTCGAAGGCGATATACAGGTTGTCCAACAACTGGTGGGATTACTCGATCTGGCTGAATGGGATCCGGCGGAATGGCTGGCTCCTTACGTCGGCGATATCGCAGCGCAAGGTATCACCCAGGTGTTCGGCAAAGGCGCCGGCCTGCTTAGAGCGGGGGTGCAAAGCCAACTGCATTACGTGGCGGAAACGTTGACCGAAGAATGGCGCGTGGCGCCAGGTCCCCTGGAAGTCGTGTGGTTCAATGAAGAAGTGGATGCGGTGAGCCGCGATGTTGAATCCCTGTTAGTCCGCATGGACAAGTTGGAGGGTAAGCGATGACCCCTGGCGAACTACGCCGCCTGTATTTGATCGTGCGTGTTTTTCTCAGTTATGGCCTGGATGAACTGATTCCCAGGATACGGCTGACGCTGCCGTTGCGTATTGGTCGCCGTCTGCTGTTCTGGATGCCAAATCGTCACAAGGACAAACCGTTGGGCGAGCGTTTACGGCTGGCATTGCAAGAGCTGGGCCCGGTATGGATCAAGTTTGGCCAGATGATGTCGACGCGGCGTGATTTGTTCCCGCCGCAGATTGCCGATCAACTGACCCTGTTGCAGGATCGGGTAGCGCCGTTTGACGGCGCGTTGGCGCGCCAGCATATTGAACTGGCGATGGGGGGCCCACTGGAACAATGGTTTGACGATTTTGACCAGCAGGCGCTGGCCTCCGCCTCCATTGCCCAGGTGCATACCGCGCGCTTGAAAAGCAACGGTCAGGAAGTGGTGCTGAAGGTGATTCGTCCCGATATTGGGCCGATTATCAAGGCCGATGTACGCTTGATGTACCGTTTGGCCGGCTGGGTGCCGAAGCTGTTGCCGGACGGCCGCCGTCTGCGCCCGCGTGAAGTGGTGCGCGAATATGAAAAGACCCTGCTGGATGAGTTGAACCTGCTGCGTGAAGCGGCGAACGCCATCCAACTGCGCCGTAATTTTGAAGGCAGCCCGATGCTGTACGTGCCGGAAGTCTATTCGGACTACTGTCGCGAAAGTGTGCTGGTGATGGAACGCATCTATGGCATACCGGTTTCCGATATCCCTACGCTGGAAAAGCAGGGCACCAACATGAAGCTGCTGGCAGAACGTGGTGTCCAGGTATTCTTTACCCAGGTGTTCCGTGACAGCTTTTTCCACGCCGACATGCACCCAGGCAACATATTTGTCAGCTACGAACATCCGGAAGATCCATGCTATATCGGCATCGACTGCGGCATCGTCGGTTCCCTTAACAAAGACGACAAGCGCTATCTCGCTGAAAACTTTATTGCTTTCTTTAACCGGGATTATCGCAAGGTGGCGGAGTTGCACGTTGATTCCGGCTGGGTACCGCGTGATACCAACGTCGAGGACTTTGAGTTTGCCATTCGCACCGTATGCGAGCCCATTTTCGAAAAGCCGCTGGCGGAAATATCTTTCGGCAACGTATTACTGAACTTGTTTAATACCGCGCGCCGTTTCAATATGGAAGTCCAGCCGCAACTGGTGTTATTACAGAAGACCTTGTTGTATGTTGAAGGTCTGGGGCGGCAGCTCTACCCGCAACTGGATCTGTGGACCACGGCGAAGCCGTTCCTGGAAAGCTGGCTGCGCGATCAGGTCGGCATCCCCGCAGTGGTGCGCGCGCTGAAGGAAAAAGCCCCGTTCTGGGCGGAGAAACTTCCTGAATTACCTGAATTATTTTATGACAGTTTGCAACAGCACAAACTGTTGCAACAAAGCGTCGATAAGCTGACTCACCAAATGCAGGCGCAGCGCGTTCGCCAAGGCCAATCACGTTATTTGTTCGGCGTTGGCGCTACACTGTTAGTCAGTGGCACGATGCTGCTGTTGGGGGGCACCGAGGTGCTCCCGGCCTGGATGATGGCCGGCGGAGTCGTCGCCTGGCTAGTGGGTTGGAAACGCGCGAGCTGAATATATTCCCCTTTGCCCACGTTCTCGGTGCCGCTGTATGACGAGAATGGCGCTGAGGGGCTCGTAACCTGGTTAAAAATTGCCGTATAATGCGGCAAATTGAAATAACCCCTGTAAAGATAGAGGTAATTGGAATGGGCGGTATTAGTATTTGGCAATTGTTGATCATCGCAGTGATCGTGGTGCTGCTGTTCGGTACCAATAAACTCCGTACTCTGGGGTCAGATCTCGGTGCATCAATCAAGGGCTTCAAAAAAGCGATTGGCGATGATAATACACCGCCAGCGAACACCACTGAAAAAAACAGTCACGATGCTGACTTTACGGCTAAGCCTATCACCGATAAGCAGCCGGAAGCGAAAACTGAAGAGTCGAAGAACAAAGAGCAGGTATAAACCGTGTTTGACATTGGGTTTAGTGAACTGCTGCTGGTATTGGTAATCGGTTTGGTGGTGCTTGGGCCGGAACGATTGCCAGTCGCGGTAAGAACGGTTGCGGGCTGGATCCGCGCGCTACGTTCGCTGGCCGCGTCGGTGCAAAACGAACTGTCTCAAGAGTTGAAGCTGCAAGAACTGCAGGACAGTTTGAAAAAGGCCGAGCAGGCCGGGTTGCAGAATCTGACGCCAGAGCTGAAGGCATCGATGGATGAACTGAAAGATGCGGCTGAATCGCTGAAACGCTCGTATACCGACCATGGCGATGACCCTGCTCCGACGATTCATAATCCGCTGGTAACCGAGCCGGAGGCGCTACATGACGGCGTCACCCCTGCTGAGGCGGCAAGTAGCGTGACGGCTCCGGCCGCCACGCCTAAAGCAGTGGAAAATGCGCCGCCGGTAGCGCCGCCTGAGTCGCTGCCGGCTGCCGAACACGCGACCAAGGCCAGCATCGAACCTGTTGTGGGTAAAACCCCTGCGTCTCACCAACCTAATGGCGATCGTTAAAACATGGCTGTTGAAGAAACCCAGCCGCTTATCAGTCATCTGATTGAACTGCGTAAGCGTCTGTTGAACTCGATTATCAGCGTACTGGTGATTTTTATCGCATTGGTGTTTTTTGCCAATGATATTTACCAGCTGGTTTCTGCACCGTTAATCAAGCAGCTGCCCGCAGGGGCCAGTATGATAGCCACCGACGTGGCCTCGCCTTTCTTTACGCCGATCAAACTGACGATGATTGTTTCGGTGTTCGTTTCTGCCCCGGTCATTCTGTATCAGGTTTGGGCATTTATCGCTCCGGCGCTGTATAAACACGAACGTCGCCTGATGATGCCGCTGCTGTTTTCCAGCAGCCTGCTGTTCTATCTGGGCATGGCATTTGCCTATTTCATCGTGTTCCCGCTGGCGTTTGGTTTTTTTGCCAAAACCGCGCCGGTTGGCGTACTGATTGCTACCGATATCAATAACTATCTTGATTTCGTCATGGCGCTGTTTATGGCCTTTGGCGTGGCGTTTGAAGTGCCGGTGGCAATCATTCTACTTTGCTGGAGCGGTGTCACCACGCCTGAAGATCTGCGCAAGAAGCGGCCTTACGTTCTGGTCGGGGCTTTTGTGGTAGGAATGCTGCTGACGCCGCCGGACGTATTTTCGCAAACTCTGTTGGCGATCCCGATGTACTTGTTGTTTGAAGTCGGGGTGTTCTGCGCCAGGTTCTACGTTGGCAAGCGCCGGCCACAGCCGGAAGAAGAAGACGAGGGTGATGAGCACCCGGTGCCTTGATCTGTTTCTCTGAACCGCCCTGATTGGGCGGTTTTTGCTTTGGAAAAACCATGTTTGATATTGGCGTTAATCTGACCAGTTCTCAATTTGCCAAAGATGGCGCACAGGTAGTGGATCGCGCGCGTCAGGCTGGCGTAACCGGTATGCTGATAACCGGCACCTGCGTACAGGAAAGTCTGGCCGCCAGCGCGCTGGCGCAAGATTATCGCGATTATTGCTGGTCGACTGCCGGTGTGCATCCTCATCATGCCAGTGAATGGAATACGCAGACCGCCGAGCAGCTACGGGCGTTGGCCGGTAGGCCAGAGGTGGTGGCAATCGGTGAATGTGGATTGGATTTCAATCGAAACTTTTCTACGCCCGACCAACAGGAAGCGGCATTCAGCGCGCAGTTGGCGTTAGCTGCCGATTTGCAGATGCCGGTGTTTCTGCATTGCCGTGAAGCGCACTCGCGATTTGTTGCACTGCTGTCGCCATGGCTGGATAAATTGCCCGCTGCCGTAGTGCATTGTTTTACCGGTACGGCAGAAGAGTTAACGGACTGTTTGTCCCTTGGGTTGTCCGTCGGCATTACCGGCTGGGTATGCGACGAGCGGCGTGGATTGGCGTTGCGCGCATTATTGCCGCAGATCCCGGCGGACCGTTTGCTGTTGGAAACCGATGCTCCCTATCTGCTGCCACGGGATTTACAGCCCAAACCGGCATCTCGCCGCAACGAACCGGGTTTTTTGCCCCACCTTGTCCGACAGGTCGCCGCCTGGCGGCAGGAAGATCCTCAGTGGCTGGGGCAGATAACCGATCAAAATGCGCGCCGCATCTTCCAATTGACCTGAGTAAGCCGCTATCGGGCACAAAACACGCCCGCTACGTTTACATTTTTTCGAACTGGCGATTATCCAGGCTTTGTGTGATCTGTTTATTGATCAGGTTAAGTAGCAGCATCGAGCGAGCTTCACCGTCGGGTTCGGTGTAAATCGCGTGCAGCCCTTCGAACACGCCGTCGGTAATCAGCACGGTATCGCCCGGCTGTGGCGTTTCCGGATCGACATAGCTGTCGCTGGTATGTGCCCGCAGTTCTTCTATTACCTTGAGTGGAATCATCGTCGGTAGTGAACCGAAACGCACAAAGTGGCTGACGCCGCGCGTGGCGCTGATGGTGGTGGTATGGATGCGCTCAGGGTCAAATTCCACAAACAGGTAATTGGGGAACAGGGGTTCGCTGACCGCGGTACGTTTGCCACGCACGATTTTTTCCAGCGTAATGATCGGACTCAGGCAGTTCACCGCCTGCCGTTCCAAATGTTCCTGCGCCCGCAACAGCTGGCCGCGTTTGCAATACAGTAGATACCAAGATTCCATAATTTCACATGCCTTTCAGTCAGCAGGTAAGCATAACAAAAGCTATTACGGATACCTAGTGAAGCGAATTCGCGCGCTATGTGCGTCTATCTGTTTGAATTGGCAGCTTTTGCGCCTTGTCACACTCTTTGCCAACCTGCTCGGGTATAACAGGGGGCTAAAAATTTGTTACCGTGACAGTATGGCAAGCTGGCGCTGTTGCCTATGTGACGCTATTCATCATTCTACGAACGAGGGAGAGAAATGGAGCTATTTCTGCTGAGTAACGGCAAACTTTCAGGTGAATCCGAACTGTTGGGGTATGCCAAGCCTCAGTTGCGGGCGATGATTGAGCGCCGTAACATCACTTCAGCGCTGTTGATTCCCTATGCGCTTATCCGCAGTGATTACGATCAAAGGGCCGAGGAATTGGCACAAACTCTGGGTATCGCGGTCAGCAGCATTCATCATGCGGCATCGCCGGCAGCGGCTATCGAGCAGGCTGAATGTATTCTGATCAGCGGCGGTAATACCTGGATGCTGAACCAGCAACTGCATGAGCAGGGGCTGATCGTGCCTATCCAGCGTGCGGTACGCGAGCGTAATGTGCCTTATGTCGGCTGGAGCGCCGGTTGTAACGTGGCGACGCCAAGTATTCGCACCACCAATGATATGCCGGTGCGCAACAGCGTGGTGTTGCCGGCGCTGGGGCTGTTTCCGCTGCAAATCAACCCGCACTATATTGACGCGCATATCAGCGGGCATATGGGGGAAACGCGTGATGAACGTTTGGCGGAGTTCTGTGCGGTGAATCCGAGTGAATCGGTGGTGGCGTTGCGTGAGGGCAGTCTGCTGCGAGTCAGCGGCAACGATCTGCATTATTTCAGCGCGCGCGAGCAGGGTTTCAAGATTTTCCGCCATGGGCAGGAGCCGCAGGAATATCACGATACGCTGGCATTGCGCCCGCTGGTGTCGTTTGATTGTCACTGACAGAGTGTCGAAGCATCGCCCTTTGTTTAACAAAATTGCAGCAACAACCGTGAAGAGGGCTTATAATGCCCTCCTCACTGGCCGTTATAATGATCAGCATGAAATACCGTGACTTACGCGATTTCCTCTCGTTGCTGGAAAAGAGAGGGGAACTAAAACGCATCAGCCAGCCGATCGATCCCTATCTGGAAATGACAGAAATTGCCGATCGCACGTTGCGTGCGGGCGGCCCGGCGCTGCTGTTCGAAAACCCGAAAGGTTACGACATGCCGGTGCTGTGCAATCTGTTCGGCACCGCCAATCGCGTGGCGATGGGCATGGGCCAGGAAGACGTCAGCGCGCTGCGTGACGTGGGCAAGTTGCTGGCTTTCCTGAAAGAGCCAGAGCCGCCGAAAGGCTTCCGCGATCTGTTCGACAAGATGCCAAAGTTTAAACAAGTACTGAATATGCCGACCAAGGTATTGGGTTCCGCACCCTGTCAGGAGCAGGTGTGGCAAGGGGATGACGTCGATCTCGGCCGCATTCCGGTGATGCACTGCTGGCCGGAAGACGCCGCGCCGCTGATCACCTGGGGCCTGACCGTTACCCGCGGGCCGCACAAGGAGCGTCAAAATCTTGGTATCTATCGTCAGCAGGTGCTGGGCAAGAACAAGGTCATCATGCGCTGGCTGTCGCATCGTGGCGGCGCGCTGGATTATCTGGAATGGTGTCAGGCGCATCCCGGTGAGCGTTTCCCGGTGGCGGTGGCGTTGGGAGCCGATCCGGCGACCATTCTTGGTGCGGTGACGCCGGTGCCGGACAACCTGTCCGAATACGCCTTCGCCGGGCTGTTGCGTGGTAACAAGACCGAAGTGGTCAAGTGCATCTCCAACGATCTCGAAGTCCCTGCCAGTGCGGAAATCGTCCTTGAAGGCTATATCGAGCCGGGCGAGATGGCACCTGAAGGCCCGTACGGTGACCATACCGGTTATTACAACGAGATCGACCATTTCCCAGTATTCACCGTCACCCATATCACCCAGCGCCGCGATGCCATTTATCATTCGACTTACACTGGCCGTCCACCGGACGAGCCGGCAGTAATGGGGGTGGCGCTGAACGAAGTGTTCGTGCCGATCCTGCAAAAGCAGTTCCCGGAAATCGTCGACTTCTATTTGCCGCCGGAGGGCTGTTCGTACCGCCTGGCCGTGGTGACCATCAAAAAACAGTATCCTGGTCACGCCAAGCGAGTGATGATGGGGGTCTGGTCGTTCCTGCGTCAGTTTATGTACACCAAGTTTGTCATTATCTGCGACGACGACGTCAACGCACGTGACTGGAATGATGTGATTTGGGCGATCACCACACGAATGGATCCGGCAAGGGATACCGTGATGGTGGAGAATACGCCAATCGATTATCTGGACTTCGCCTCGCCGGTTTCCGGGCTGGGATCGAAGATGGGGCTGGACGCCACCAATAAATGGCCGGGTGAAACCCAGCGCGAGTGGGGCCGTCCGATCCAGATGGATGAAAAGGTGCGCGCGCGCGTCGATGAAATCTGGGATGAGCTCGCAATTTTCAGTGACAGAGAACCGACATTATAATGTAGCCAACGTAATTGGAGTGGCATTGCGGCGGTAACGCAACGCATTCCTGACCGCTTACTCGCGTAAGAGGCTGGGGTGTGTGGGGAAGCCAACGAAGATGCGGCTGCAACTATGGTGGGTATGTCAGGCTTTGTTCTCAGTTTTGCATAGATGACCCGACAGAGGGAACGCATGACAATATTGAGCTGTACAGTGACCTCGGTAGAGGCCATTACCGATACCGTTTATCGGGTACGTCTGGTGCCGGAAGCGCCGGTTTCATTCAAGGCAGGACAATATCTGATGGTGGTGATGGACGAGCGCGACAAGCGTCCGTTTTCGCTGGCCTCAACCCCGAAGCAGCAGGATTATATCGAGCTGCACATCGGCGCATCAGAACTGAATCTGTATGCCATGGCGGTGATGGATCGTATCTTGAAAGAGCAGGCGATTAACGTGGATATGCCGCACGGCGATGCCTGGCTGCGTGAAGACGGCAGTCGTCCGCTGGTGTTGATTGCCGGCGGCACCGGTTTTTCCTACGCGCGTTCGATCTTGCTGACCGCGTTGGAACAGCAGCCTAATCGCGAGGTTTCCATCTATTGGGGCGGGCGCGAACTGAAGCATCTGTACGATCTGAGCGAACTGGAAGCGCTGTCGCTGCAACACCCCAACCTGAACGTGATCCCGGTGGTCGAACAGCCTGAAGCCGAGTGGCGTGGCCGTAGCGGTACCGTGTTGAGCGCAGTATTGCAGGATTTCGGTTCGCTGGCAGGGCATGATATTTATATTGCCGGTCGGTTTGAAATGGCGAAGATTGCACGTGAACGTTTCTGTGCTGAACGCGGTGCACAAGAAGCGCGCATGTTCGGCGATGCCTTTTCGTTTATTTGATCGACATGTGATGTATCAGTAGGGTGGCCCGGCGCTGCCCTATTTTTTTGCCTGTACCAAACGGCAGGCATAAAAAACCCGCCCCTGACAGGCGGGAAGTACGGCAACAAAACGTGCGCGACGACCCGGCATTGGCTGCCGGAATCGCCGAAGATAGACACAGCTATACGCGTTCAAATACCGTGGCGATCCCCTGACCCAGGCCGATGCACATGGTCGCCAGACCAAACTGCACGTCCCGGCGCTCCATCAGGTTCAGCAAGGTGGTAGAAATACGCGATCCGGAGCAGCCCAATGGGTGCCCAAGGGCGATGGCGCCGCCGTTCAGGTTGACCTTGTCGTCGAGGCTGTCGAGCAACCCCAGATCCTTGATGCAGGGCAATGACTGAGCGGCAAAGGCTTCGTTCAGTTCGAACAGGCCAATGTCCTGTATGCTCAGACCGGCGCGCTTTAGCGCCAGTTGGCTGGCGGGTACCGGGCCATAACCCATGATGGAAGGATCGCAGCCGACCACCGCCATCGAGCGGATGCGTGCCCGCGCTTTCAGGCCGAGCGCGTTGGCACGTGACTCACTCATAAGCAGCATGGCGGATGCACCATCGGACAGGGCTGACGACGTACCGGCAGTAACCGTTCCGTTGACCGGATCAAAGGCCGGACGCAGTGCGGCCAGACTTTCGACGGTCGTTTCTGGGCGGATTACTTCGTCATAGTCGTAGCGGGTCAGCACCCCGTCGGCATCGTGGCCGGTGGTGGCAATGATTTCCGCTTTAAAGTGGCCAGACTGGGTTGCCGCATAGGCGCGCTGATGCGAGCGGGCAGCAAACTCATCCTGCATTTGACGGCTGATATTATGCATCTTGGCCAGCATTTCGGCGGTCAGCCCCATCATGCCGGCGGCTTTCGCTACCGATCGGCTCAGTCCGGGGTGAAAATCCACGCCGTGGTTCATCGGCACGTGACCCATGTGTTCCACGCCGCCAATCAGACTGACATGCGCGTCGCCCACCATAATGGCGCGTGCGGCGTCATGCAGCGCCTGCATGGAGGAGCCGCACAGGCGGTTGACCGTCACCGCCGGCACGGTATGTGGGATCTCCGCCAGTAATGCGGCGTTACGGGCGATGTTAAAACCCTGTTCCAGGGTTTGCTGTACGCAGCCCCAATAAATGTCATCAATGGCCGTGGCGTCCAGCGCCGGGTTGCGGCTCAGTACGGCGCGCATCAGGTGGGCCGACAGATCTTCGGCGCGAACCTGCCGGAAAGCCCCCCCTTTGGAACGGCCCATCGGCGTGCGAACGGCATCAACAATCACTACATTTTCCATCTTTACGACCTCATGCCGGTTGGCCAGTGGCGACATCGGTGAGTGGTTCTGCCACCGGGTAGTAGCTTTCATTACGTTCGGCTTTGGCGCGCAAGCCGGCCGGAACTTCATACAGTGCGCCCAGATGCGCGTAACGCTGTGCCATGTCCAGGTAATTGGCGCTGCCCAGGGTATCCAGGTAGCGGAAAACGCCGCCGTGGAACGGCGGGAAGCCGATGCCGTATACCAGCGCCATATCCGCTTCGGCCGGGCTGGCGATAATGCCTTCCTCAAGGCAGCGCACTACTTCGTTGATCATCGGGATCATCATGCGGGCAATGATTTCTTCGCCACTGATGTTCTGGCGTGGTTGGCTGACGTCGGCCAGCAGTGCATCCGTTTGCTCGTCGTTGTCTTTGCGTGGCTTGCCTTTGCTGTCCTGACTGTAGCGGTAGAAACCCAACTGGTTTTTCTGGCCGAAACGCTGGTTGTCGAACATGACGTCCACCGCGTCGCGGTAGTTTTTTGCCATACGTTCCGGGAACCCGGCGGCCATCACCGCCTGGGCGTGGTGCGCGGTATCAATGCCCACCACGTCAAGCAGATACGCCGGGCCCATTGGCCAACCGAACTGTTTCTCCATTACTTTATCAACCGTGCGGAAGTCCGCGCCGTCACGCAGCAGCAGGCTGAAGCCGGCAAAGTAGGGGAACAGCACACGGTTAACAAAGAACCCTGGACAATCGTTGACGACAATCGGCGTTTTTCCCATGCGTGAAGCGTAAGACACCACCGCAGCGATGGTGCTGTCGCTAGTGTGCTCGCCGCGAATGATTTCGACCAATGGCATGCGATGCACCGGATTAAAGAAGTGCATGCCGCAGAAGTTCTGCGGTCGCTTGAGCGATTTGGCCAATTCGTTAATCGGAATGGTCGAGGTATTGGAGGCCAGCACGGTCTGTTCACCAATCAGGGCTTCTACTTCTGACAGTACGGCAGCCTTGACCTTCGGGTTTTCTACCACGGCTTCGACAATCACCTGCGCCCGCTCGATCCCGGCGTAGTCCAGCGTCGGCTGAATGGTGGCCAGTACGCCGGCCATCTTCATGCCGTCCAGCTTGCCGCGCTCCAACTGTTTGTTCAGCAGTTTGGCCGCTTCGCTCATGCCGAGCGCCAATGATTTCTCATTAATGTCCTTCATGATCACTGGCACGCCTTTCAGCGCGGACTGGTAGGCAATGCCGCCGCCCATGATACCGGCACCCAGTACTGCTGCCTGCTTTGGCGCTTCCTGCTTATTGGCCAGTTTTTTCGCCTGGCTTTTAACGAACTGATCGTTCAGGAAGATGCCGACCAGTGCACGTGCCTCGTTGGAGCGCGCCAATGGCACAAAACTGGCGGTTTCCAGTTTCAACGCGTCGTTGCGCCCCATCCTGGCCGCTGCTTCAATGGTTTTTACCGCGGTCATTGGCGCAGGATAATGTTTGCCGGCAGTTTGCAGCACCATGCCCTTGGCCGTGGTGAAACTCATCGCGGCTTCTATTGGGCTTAATTTCAACGGCTCAAGTTTAGGTCGGCGGTAGGCACGCCAGTCGAGCTGACCTTCTATCGCCTGTTGCAGCATTTTCAGCGCCGCGTCCGCCAGTTTTTCAGGCGCGACGACGGCATCCACCAGGCCTACTTTCAGCGCGTCTTTGGCGCTGATGTCTTTACCGGCGGCAATAATTTCCAGCGCACTGTCATTACCCAGCAGTCGTGGCAGACGCACGGAGCCGCCGAAGCCCGGCATGATGCCCAGCCGGGTTTCCGGCAGGCCGATACGTGCATCCGGCGACGCCACGCGGAAATCCGTTGCCAACACGCATTCGCAGCCGCCGCCCAGCGCATAGCCATTGATGGCCGAAATGGTCGGTACCGGCAGATCTTCCAGACGGTTAAAGATGGCGTTGGCAAAATTCAGCCATTGTTCGAGCTTTTCTGCCGGTGCGGCAAACAGTGACAGAAATTCGGTGATGTCGGCACCGACAATAAATGCGGCTTTATTGGAGCGCAGCAGCAGACCCTTCAGCGCAGTTTGCTTTTCCAGCACTGCGAGCGCTTCGCCCAGCGCCGCCACGGTGCGGGTGTCCAGTTTGTTGACTGAACCGGGGGCATCGAACACCAGCTCGGCGATGCCGTTATCGAGCCAGTGCAGTTGTAAGGTTTCGCCTTGGTAGAGCATGTCTATCTCCTGAATCAGCGCATGTGATCTGGTATGACCAGATGAGGCTGAGTGTGGTTTTTATGTTAACAATATGCAAATGGAACATTGCGTTTTTGCAGCGCCGATCACAGCGAGATAATTTAATATTTTGATTTTTATGATTATTATTTTTATATGTTTGGCCACGCTACCCGCAGGTTTCATCACGGCTGGGCTCGTTTGCGAGGCGTTTCGCCTGCCTGGCGAGGGAGGGTTGGAGCGCAGAATCAGTGTGTTAAGATGGCGCATTCCGATCTCGAGGACATAAGGGTACTGTGATGGAAACGCTGGCTTCTTTGTATAATGACCACCTGGCTGAACTGCAACGACGTGCGCAGGAACTGTTAGCGCGTAATAATCTGGATGCGTTGCTGATTCATTCCGGTGAACTGCAACGGGTATTTCAGGATGACCACCATTACCCATTTAAAGTTAATGCGCACTTCAAGGCCTGGGTACCGGTAACCACGGTGCCGAACTGCTGGCTGTGGGTCGATGGCGTTAACAAACCGAAGCTGTGGTTCTATTCTCCAGTAGATTACTGGCATAGCGTCGAAGTGCTGCCAGACAGCTTCTGGACCAAGGCGATCGAACTGATGCCGTTGGCCAATGCCAGTGATATTGCCCAGCAGTTGCCACCGCAGCGTGAGCGAGTGGGGTACATTGGTTATGCTCAGCAACGCGCGCGTGATTTGGGCATCAGCGCAGAGAACATTAATCCGCAGGCGGTGCTGAATTACCTCGATTTTCACCGTTCGATCAAAACCGGTTACGAACAGGCATGCATGCGCGAAGCGCAGAAGACCGCGGTAATGGGTCATCGTGCGGCGCATGAAGCCTTCCTCTCCGGCATGAGCGAGTTCGACATCAATCTGGCCTATCTGACCGCCACGGGGCATCGCGATACCGATGTGCCTTACGACAACATTGTGGCGCTCAATGAACATGCTTCCGTACTGCACTATACCAAGCTGGATCACCAGCCACCGGCCGAGGTGCGCAGCTTCCTGATCGACGCCGGTGCCGAATACAACGGTTATGCGGCCGATTTGACACGTACCTATGCGGCGCAGAGCGGCAGTGATTTTGCCCAGTTGGTGAAAGATCTCAACGACGAGCAACTGGCGTTGATTGAAACCATCAAACCCGGCGTGCGTTACACGGATTATCATGTGCAGATGCATCAGCGTATTGCCAATCTGTTGAAGAAACACCAACTGGTGAATGACATCAGTGAAGAAGCCATGGTGGAGCATGGCATTACCTGCCCGTTCCTGCCACATGGCCTGGGTCACCCGCTGGGTTTGCAGGTGCATGATGCCGCAGGTTTTATGCAGGATGAAAACGGCACGCATCTGGCTGCGCCGAGCAAGTATCCCTTCCTGCGTTGTACGCGTGTACTGCAACCGGGCATGGTGTTGACCATCGAACCGGGGTTGTACTTTATTGAATCGCTGCTGGCGCCATGGCGCGATGGTGAGTTCGGCAAGCACTTTGCCTGGGAACGCATCGAAGCGCTGAAGCCTTACGGTGGCATTCGTATTGAAGACAACATCATCATTCACGAAAAACGCGTAGAAAACATGACGCGCGATCTTAATCTGGCCTGATGCACGCTTACCCGATTCCTGCGGCCGTCATCAGCGTGAATGAAGAGATAAAAAAAAGCCGTTTTATTACTTTTTTGGCGCCGACCTGTGGAATAGATGCCGCCAAGGCATTTATTCTACAAGTCAAGGAAGAGCATCCGGCGGCCCGGCATCATTGCTGGGCCTTTGTTGCTGGCGCGCCGAGCGATTCGCAGCAATTGGGTTTTTCCGATGATGGAGAACCGTCTGGTACGGCGGGCAAACCCATTCTGGCCCAATTGATGGGTAGCGGCATTGGCGAAGTCACCGCGGTAGTGGTGCGCTATTACGGTGGTATCAAACTTGGCACCGGTGGTTTGGTTAAAGCCTATGGCAATGGCGTACAGCAGGCGTTGAAGCAACTGACGCTGATCAGCAAAGTACCGCAGTTGGAATATACTTTGCTGTGTGACTATGCGCAGTTGGCGCTGGTCGAAAATTTGTTGCAGCAAATGGAAGGGCAGATTTTGCACGGGGAGTATGGTGCGAAGGTGTTGTTGCACCTGGCGCTGCCGGCAACGGGGGTCGAGGCATTCGGCAATAAATTACGTGATCTGAGTCGCGGTAATTTGCAATTAGCCCCTATTTCGCAATAATCCCCCCCAACTGAATTGCTAAGGATCGTGCTGAAATGCATTTTCGCGCCATAACCCGTATCGTTGGTTTGTTGGTCATCTTATTCTCCGGGACGATGTTTATCCCTGGCTTGGTGGCGTTGATTTACCGTGACGGGGCCGGCCGGGCGTTTACACAGACCTTCTTTGTGGCGGTGACCATCGGGCTGATGCTGTGGTGGCCGAACCGGAAACAGAAAAACGAATTGAAACCCCGCGAGGGTTTTTTAATTGTCGTCCTGTTCTGGACGGTGCTGGGTAGCGTAGGGGCATTGCCTTTCCTGTTTTCCGAGCGGCCCAACCTTTCCCTTACCGATGCCTTCTTCGAGTCGTTCTCCGGCTTGACTACCACCGGCGCGACGACTCTGGTCGGCCTGGATTCATTGCCCAAGGCGATTTTATTCTATCGCCAGATGCTGCAGTGGATGGGCGGCATGGGGATCATCGTGCTGGCCGTGGCCATTTTGCCGATTCTCGGCGTCGGTGGCATGCAGCTTTACCGGGCCGAAATGCCTGGCCCGTTGAAAGACAACAAGATGCGGCCACGTATTGCCGAAACGGCGAAGACCTTGTGGCTGATTTACGTACTGTTGACCATCGCTTGCGCCTTGGCATTGTGGGGCGCCGGCATGTCGGTATTCGACGCCATTGGCCACAGTTTTTCAACCATCGCCATTGGCGGGTTTTCCACTCACGACGCCAGCATCGGTTATTACGCCAGTCCTACCATCAATACCATCATTGCGGTGTTCCTGCTGATATCAGGGTGTAACTACGGTTTGCACTTTGCATTGTTGAGCGGCCGAAACCTGAAGGTCTACTGGCGCGATCCGGAGTTTCGCATGTTCATCTTCGTGCAGCTTACGCTGGTGGTGGTCTGCACGGTGATACTTTGGTGGCATGGCGTTTATCAGTCTGGTCTGGAAACCATCAATCAGGCTTTCTTTCAGGTGGTATCAATGGCGACTACGGCCGGCTTTACGACCGACAGTATCGCCAAGTGGCCGCTGTTCTTGCCGATGTTGTTGCTGTGTTCAGCCTTCATCGGCGGCTGTGCCGGTTCGACCGGCGGCGGCCTGAAAGTGATCCGCATTTTGCTGCTGTATCTGCAAGGGTCGCGTGAACTGAAAAGATTGGTGCACCCCAATGCTGTCTATACCATCAAACTCGGTAACCGCGCGCTGCCGGAGCGTATCCTGGAGGCGGTATGGGGCTTCTTCTCTGCTTATGCTCTGGTGTTTATCATCAGTATGCTGGCGATCATCGCCACCGGTGTCGATGACTTCTCGGCGTTCGCCGCAGTGACTGCAACATTGAACAACCTGGGGCCGGGGCTGGGGGTGGTCGCGGACAACTTCACCACCATGCCACCGCCGGCAAAATGGATACTTGTATTGACCATGTTATTCGGCCGACTGGAAGTATTCACTCTGCTCGTTCTTTTCACGCCGACGTTCTGGCGTGAATGATCCTATAAGGAGTAACGCCATGAAGGCATTGATTCTGTATTCGAGCCGTGATGGGCAAACACGCGCT
This sequence comes from Serratia sp. Sp408, assembly GCF_057180665.1. Taxonomy (NCBI): domain Bacteria; kingdom Pseudomonadati; phylum Pseudomonadota; class Gammaproteobacteria; order Enterobacterales; family Yersiniaceae; genus Serratia; species Serratia sp. Sp408. The sequence goes on along the minus strand of NZ_JBXUFT010000003.1, from coordinate 765 downwards.
ATTGCTTCTTATATAGCAAGCCAGCTGCAGGATACGCTGAGCTGTGAGGTGATTGATTTGCTGCAGGCAGAGAATGTCGATCTTGAGCAGTATCAACGCGTCATGATCGGTGCATCTATTCGTTACGGTCATTTCCATCCGGCGTTGGATAAATTCGTCAAAGTTCATGCCGCGCGTTTGAATCAGATGCCGAGCGCTTTTTTCTCGGTGAACCTGACGGCGCGGAAACCGGAAAAGCGTTCGCCGCAGACTAACGGCTATACGCGCAAGTTCCTGCTTGCTTCGCCGTGGCGACCTACGCAGTGTGCGGTATTCGCCGGCGCATTGCGTTATCCGCGCTACCGCTGGTTCGATCGCATCATGATTCAATTTATTATGCGCATGACCGGCGGGGAAACGGATAGCAGTAAAGAAGTGGAATACACAAATTGGCAGGAAGTAGACCGCTTTGCCCAGGAATTCCGCCAGTTGCCGTACGAAAAGTAACGAAAACGCTGTCTTGTGCAGCGTTTTGTCGAAAAAAGCCGCGCTTGAAAAGTTTTTTGAAATTAGGGGTTGCGGCCTTCTGAGAACTCCCTATAATGCGCCTCCACTGACCGGGAACAACGACTGCTTAAACGCAAGACGAACCACCCAGTCAGTGAGACGAAAGCGAAATAAACGCTTGACTCTCAGGGCGAAAAGCGTAGTATACGCAGCCCGCGCCGATGAGTTTTAACGCCGGCGATGCTCTTTAACAATTTATCAGACAATCTGTGTGGGCAC
>NZ_JBXUFT010000002.1:0-351371 GCF_057180665.1 Serratia sp. Sp408 | reverse complement strand
ATTTGCCTGGCGGCAATAGCGCGGTGGTCCCACCTGACCCCATGCCGAACTCAGAAGTGAAACGCCGTAGCGCCGATGGTAGTGTGGGGTCTCCCCATGCGAGAGTAGGACACTGCCAGGCATCAAATTAGTGTGCTGATATGGCTCAGTTGGTAGAGCGCACCCTTGGTAAGGGTGAGGTCCCCAGTTCGACTCTGGGTATCAGCACCACTTTATTTAAGTGGGTTGAGAAGTTCGGCAGAAAAAGAATTTGCTTGGCGGCAATAGCGCGGTGGTCCCACCTGACCCCATGCCGAACTCAGAAGTGAAACGCCGTAGCGCCGATGGTAGTGTGGGGTCTCCCCATGCGAGAGTAGGACACTGCCAAGCATCAAATAAAGCAACAAGCCCTACGCGAAAGCGTGGGGCTTTTTGTTTTGTCTGTCAGTTGCTGTGCCGCCCAAGTATGGTATCCGTCTGGAACGGATGGGAACGCCGTAGGGGAGAATCTTCGCATGAAACGAATATTGCAGGACACGGGCAGGCATCCATTTCAACAGCCCCATGCGACAGCATGGGGCTTTTTCATATCTTTTTCCCGATATCTTATCGATTGACCTGTTCTATTTGCCTGTCTTTTGGTGTTTTACCGGTGGTTTGACCTTTATAGCCCACAGAGCGAGGAATTGAGTACAATTGCTGCTATTCCCTTAGGTATTTCAGGAGTAACTAATGAAACTAGGCAATATATTCACCGGCTGCGCCACCGTTCTGGCCCTGACTTGCAGTGTGCCCGCGGTGGCTGATTCGGGGTTGTTTTGCTATGGTGCGCAGGATGAACAACCGCAAGATACGGCACAACTGGCTGAAACAATAGTCAAAAGCGTCTTCTATGAATACCGCTATCCAAGCGATTGGAATGATAACCCCAACTTAGAAAATGGTCATTTCCAGCAAGGGCGTAATTACCTGGTGCCGGGCGATCGCTTAGTCGTCGGGCCAGAACAGCGGGGATATCGCTGTGGTTATTACATTAGCGCCAAAGGAATACAAACGGCGAATTGGATAAAGGCTGATTCGGTACGGTTATTGGACAATGTAGCGCCCACAGGCTGGCAGGGATCCTGGTCAAGCAATGATAGCCGGCGGCGGTTGATAGTGACCAAAACGCGGGCTGAATATCAGTTTGTCGGAGGGGGGCAAGATCCGAACCGTATCAGTTTTACCTTCCCGTTTACTGAGCCGGCAATGAACCAGGACGCGCGCTTAGTGGCCCAGCAACCGACGGATACCCCTTGTGAGCTTAAGCTGCATCGATTAGGTGAATACATGATCATTACCAATGGTGAAAGCTGCGGTATGGTAAATGCCAATCCAGACGGCGTACTGCGTAAGCGTTGATTTAGGCGTTGTCCGTGCCGGTAATGAAACATTTTCACCTTTCGGTTACAGGCTCGACATTACGCAGAAAAAACGTTATCTTCGGGCATCTAGAAGTCTAAACGTATAAACGGATGTGTGAGGGGTAAGTAATGCCGATTCGTGTTCCTGATGAGCTGCCTGCGGTAAGTTTCTTGCGAAATGAGAATGTCTTTGTCATGGCATCCTCACGAGCAAAAACACAGGAAATCAGGCCATTGAAAGTGCTGATCCTTAACCTGATGCCGAAAAAGATCGAGACGGAAAACCAGTTCCTGCGGCTGCTGTCCAATTCTCCGCTGCAAATCGACATTCAGTTGCTGCGTATCGACAGCCGCGAATCAAAGAACACCCCGGCCGAGCACCTGAATAACTTCTATTGTGATTTTGAAGACATACAAAACGAAAACTTTGACGGCCTGATCGTGACCGGCGCGCCATTAGGTCTGGTTGATTTCTGTGACGTCGCCTACTGGCCTCAGATTGAACGCGTTATCGATTGGGCGAAGAATCACGTGACCTCGACGCTGTTCGTGTGCTGGGCGGTACAGGCTGCGCTAAATATCCTGTACGGCATCCCCAAGATGACGCGCGATGTAAAGTTGTCCGGGGTGTACCAGCATCAAACGCTGCAACCGCACGCGTTATTGACCCGTGGTTTTGACGAAACCTTTTTGGCGCCGCACTCGCGTTATGCCGACTTCCCCACCGATATCATCCGTCAATATACCGATCTCGATATCTTGGCCGAGTCGGAGCAAACCGGCGCCTATCTGTTTGCCAGCAAAGACAAACGACTGGCGTTTGTTACCGGTCATCCAGAATACGATGCGTTGACGCTGGCGGGAGAGTATTGTCGGGATTATGATGCCGGCCTTAACCCCTCGGTTCCACTGAATTACTTCCCTGATGACAATCCTCAACTCGCACCAAAAGCTACCTGGCGCAGCCATGGCCATCTGCTGTTTACCAATTGGCTGAACTATTTTGTTTATCAGATCACCCCGTTCGATCTGCGCCATATGAATCCGACCCTCGAATAATCTTTCTCTGGTTTTGGCGGCTGAATCGAGGCCGCCCCGATGCTGATGTTCGTCTCCCCCGTTCCGCTCCTGCTTGTTTTAATCGTTAAAATCCTTCTATTACAACCTATTAGCTACAATTCCATATTAATATGGAAGTGCTTTCCTTATGTGCTTTATGCAATAACCTTGTTAACTACTTGATAAAAAACAACTAATAAAATATTTATTTTAAAAATGGAAATCGTTTTTGATTTTTAAATTTACTTGGTTATTCTTAGATCACGCGGAACCAGATCTGACCAGTTGGCGATGGTTTATATCCGCCCTGAAGCGCACGCATTTTGGTGCATGGGTACCGGCCGATTGCCAATGGCAAAGCGGCAAGATGGGAAGGAGCACGGTAATGACACAGCAGATGGTAGGCACGGAGTTAACCTTTACACAGGCTTTTGGCGCCGCTGAGCGCCAGGTTCTGACGGATGATGCGGTTGAGTTTTTGACAGAATTGGTCAGTAAATTTACCCCACAGCGTAACAAACTCTTGGCGGCGCGCAGCGCCTGGCAGGCAGATATCGATCGCGGTGCGCTGCCAGGATTTATTTCGGAAACCAGTTCCATTCGTGAAAGTGAATGGGTTATCCGTGGCATTCCGGCTGATTTACGTGACCGTCGGGTAGAAATTACCGGGCCGGTTGAGCGCAAAATGGTGATCAATGCGCTGAACGCCAACGTCAAGGTATTCATGGCCGACTTTGAAGATTCGCTGGCACCGAGCTGGGAAAAGGTCATCGATGGGCAAATCAATCTGCACGATGCGGTTAACGGCACCATTTCCTATACCAATGAAGCCGGTAAAATTTATCAACTGAAGCCCAATCCGGCGGTGCTGATTGCTCGCGTTCGTGGGCTGCATCTGCCGGAAAAACACGTGCAGTGGCATGGCGAAGCGATTCCTGGCGGCCTGTTCGATTTCGCACTCTATTTCTTCCATAACTATCGCCAGTTGCTGGCTAACGGCAGCGGCCCGTATTTTTACCTGCCGAAAACCCAATCCTGGCAGGAGGCTGCCTGGTGGAGCGAGGTCTTCAGCTTTGCCGAAGATCGTTTTGCTCTGCCGCGTGGCACCATCAAGGCCACGGTGTTGATTGAAACCTTACCGGCAGTCTTCCAGATGGACGAAATCCTCTATCACCTGCGCGATCATATCGTCGGGCTGAACTGCGGCCGCTGGGATTACATCTTCAGCTATATCAAAACGCTGAAGAACCATGGCGACCGGGTGCTGCCGGATCGCCAGTCGGTGACCATGAATAAACCGTTCCTCAGCGCCTATTCTCGGTTGCTGATTAAAACCTGCCACAGGCGCGGTGCGTTTGCCATGGGCGGCATGGCGGCATTTATCCCCAGCAAGGAGGCGGAGCAAAATGCCGTGGTATTGGATAAGGTGCGCGCCGACAAACAGCTGGAAGCCGACAATGGTCATGACGGCACCTGGGTAGCGCACCCCGGACTGGCGGATACCGTCATGGAGGTGTTTAACCACGCGCTGGGCGAACGCCAGAACCAGTTGGCGGTGCTGCGTGAAAACGACGCGCCGATCACCGCCGAGCAACTGCTGGAGCCTTGTGAAGGCGAGCGTACCGCAGCGGGCATGCGTGCCAACATTCGCGTAGCGGTGCAATACATTGAGGCATGGATTTCCGGTAACGGCTGCGTACCGATTTACGGCCTGATGGAAGACGCCGCTACGGCGGAGATTTCCCGTACCTCGATTTGGCAATGGATCCACCACGAAAAATCCCTCAGCGACGGACTGCCGGTTACCAAGGCGCTGTTCTGCCAGATGCTGAAAGAAGAGATGTCGGTGATACGCGATGAAGTCGGCGAGACACGTTTTAACGCCGGCCGCTACCAAGAAGCGGCACGCCTGATGGAGCGTATTACCACCCAGGATGAATTAATCGATTTCCTGACCTTACCCGGTTATGAGCTCCTGGCCTGAACCGCTGCTGATAATTAACCCTACAACTCAAGGATAAAATTATGACTCTCTCTCGTACCCAACAGATTGAACAGCTGGAACAGGACTGGACATCGGCACGCTGGGAAGGCATTACCCGCCCGTACAGTGCGCAAGACGTAATCAACCTGCGTGGTTCGGTTAACCCGGCGTGTACGCTGGCGCAAAACGGTGCCGTCAAACTGTGGGAACTGCTGCATGGCAAATCGCGCAAGGGCTACGTCAACAGCCTGGGGGCGTTAACCGGTGGGCAGGCGCTGCAACAGGCCAAGGCCGGCGTCGAGGCGATCTATCTGTCAGGCTGGCAGGTAGCGGCTGACGCCAACAGCGCGTCGGCGATGTATCCTGACCAGTCGCTGTATCCGGTTGATTCGGTTCCGGCAGTGGTTGAGCGCATCAATAACAGCTTCCGCCGTGCCGATCAGATCCAGTGGGCGAATAAAATCGAGCCGGGCAGCCAGGGTTATACCGATTATTTCCTGCCGATCGTTGCCGATGCGGAGGCCGGTTTTGGCGGCGTACTGAATGCCTTTGAGCTGATGAAGGCGATGATTGAAGCCGGCGCGGCCGGCGTGCACTTTGAAGATCAATTGGCGGCGGTTAAAAAATGCGGCCATATGGGCGGCAAGGTATTGGTGCCAACGCAGGAAGCGATTCAGAAACTGGTCGCGGCGCGCTTGGCAGCCGATGTACTGGGCGTACCGACGCTGCTGATTGCTCGTACCGACGCCGACGCGGCCGATCTGCTGACCTCGGACTGTGACCCGTACGACAGCACATTCATCAGCGGTGAGCGCACCGCCGAAGGCTTCTTCCGTACCCATGCCGGCATCGAGCAGGCGATCAGCCGTGGTCTGGCCTATGCACCTTATGCCGATCTGGTGTGGTGTGAAACCTCGACGCCGGATTTGGCGGCCGCCAAGCGCTTTGCCGATGCCATCCACGCCAAATTCCCGGGCAAGTTGCTGGCCTATAACTGTTCGCCGTCGTTCAACTGGAAAAAGAACCTCGACGATCAGACCATTGCCCGCTTCCAGGACGAACTGTCGGCGATGGGCTACAAATACCAGTTCATCACGCTGGCTGGCATACACAGCATGTGGTTCAACATGTTCGATCTGGCGCATGCCTATGCGCAGGGCGAAGGCATGAAGCACTACGTCGACAAAGTGCAGCAGCCGGAGTTTGATGCCGTCAGCCGTGGCTATACCTTTGCCTCGCACCAGCAGGAGGTGGGCACCGGTTATTTCGATAAGGTCACTACGGTGATCCAGGGAGGTGCCTCGTCCGTCACAGCACTGACCGGATCGACCGAAGAGCAGCAGTTCTAGCGCTGAGCCGACGGTTTGGGGTTGGCATGCTTAGAGGGCCGGCATCCCGGCCTCATCCGTTGGGGGGAGCACACGATGGCGGCAAAACTGGAATTGTTGATCGCGCAGACCATCCTGCAAGGTTTTGATGCACAGTATGGCCGCTTTCTGGAGGTCACCGCCGGGGCGCAACAGCGCTTTGAACGGGCCGACTGGCCGGCAGTGCAACAGGCGATGAAAAAACGTATCCATCTCTACGACCACCACGTGGGGTTGGTGGTGGAACAGCTTAAATGCATCACCGGGCAAAAGTACTTCGATGCGCTGTTCCCCTGCCGGGTGAAGGCGGTGTATACCGAGCTGTTGCCGGATTATCCGCGTTTTGAAATCGCCGAAAGCTTCTTCAATTCGGTCTATTGCCGCCTGTTCAAACACCGCGATCTTACGCCGGATAAACTGTTTGTCTTCAGTTCGCAGCCCGAACGGCGTTTTCGCGATATTCCGCGCCCGTTGGCGCGGGATTTCATGGCCAACGACTCATTACCGGCGATGCTGAATAATCTGTTAAGCGACTTGCCGCTGCGTCTGCCGTGGGAGGATTTGCCACGCGACATTGGTTACATCACGGCGGCGTTGCAGCAGGATTTCAGCGCCGCACAGCTGTCCGGTGCGACTTTCCACATTGCCAACGAGCTGTTTTACCGCAATAAGGCGGCCTGGCTGGTGGGTAAACTGCGTACCGTAGACGGGGTATTCCCGTTTCTGCTGCCGATCCACCGTAGCGATGCGGGGGCGCTGTTTATCGATACCTGTCTGACCCGCAAGGAGGAGGCCAGCATCGTGTTTGGCTTCGCCCGTTCCTACTTTATGGTGTATGCACCGCTGCCGGCGGCGATGGTTGAATGGCTGCGTGAAATTTTGCCAGGTAAGACCACCGCCGAACTTTATATGGCGATTGGCTGCCAAAAACACGGTAAAACAGAATGTTACCGAGAATATCTGACGTTTATGTCCGCTTCGCAACAGCAGTTCATTATTGCGCCGGGGGTTAAGGGCATGGTGATGCTGGTATTTACCCTGCCGTCGTTCGATCGGGTATTCAAGGTGATCAAAGACCAGTTCGCACCGCAAAAAGAGGTTACCCAGGCGCAGGTGATGGCCTGCTATCAGTTGGTGAAAGAGCACGATCGCGTTGGGCGAATGGCGGATACGCAAGAGTATGAAAACTTCGTCATCGACAAGGCGCGCATCAGCCCGGAACTGATGGCGGAGTTACAGCGCGAAGTGCCGGAAAAACTGGTAGATCTGGGTGAGCAGATCGTTATCAGACATTTGTACATGGAGCGCCGCATGACGCCGCTCAACCTGTACCTTGAGCAGGCCAGCGATCGGCAGTTGCGTGATGCGATTGAAGAATACGGCAATGCGATAAAGCAGCTGGCGGCGGCCAATATTTTCCCGGGCGATATGCTGTTCAAGAATTTTGGCGTTACCCGCCATGGGCGGGTAGTGTTCTATGATTATGACGAAATCTGTTACATGACCGAAGTGAATTTTCGCGATATTCCGCCGCCACGTTACCCGGAAGACGAATTGGCCAGCGAACCGTGGTACAGCACGTCACCCAATGATGTGTTCCCGGAGGAGTTCCGCCACTTCCTGTGCAGCGATCGACGGATCCGCCAGGTGTTTGAAGAGTTGCACGGCGATTTATTTACCGCGCAATACTGGCGCGGTTTGCAGCAGCGCATTCGTCAGGGGCACGTTGAAGACGTGTTCGCCTACCGCAAAAAACGGCGTTTCAGCCAGCGCAGCGGCGCGGATCTGCCGGCAACCTCCGCGACGGTATAAGAGCGCAGCGGCCTGCGCTCTTATTACTGCTTATGCCTGCGCGCCGGCGACGGCTGCGCGAGCCAGCTCGGTAATACGCGCATAGTCGCCGCTTTCCAGCGCATCGGCAGGCACCAGCCAGGAACCACCGATGCACAGCACGCTGTTCAGCGCCAGATAGTCACGGTAGTTGCCAGGTGAAATACCGCCGGTTGGGCAGAAGCGCACCTGTGGGAACGGACCGCAGATGGCCTGCAGCGCTTTCACACCGCCGTTGGCTTCCGCCGGGAAGAACTTGAATTCACGCAGACCATGGTCCATACCCAGCATCAGTTCAGACACGGTGCTGATACCCGGAATCAAGGGAATGCTGCCGGCGGTTGCGGCGCTCAGCAGCTCGGCGGTCAGGCCAGGACTGATGGCGAACTGCGCGCCAGCCTCGGTCACCTGTTGTAATTGCTTAGGATTAATGACGGTGCCGGCACCGATGATGGCGTCTGGTACCGCGTCGGCGATGGCGCGAATCGCGTCGATGGCACAGGCGGTACGCAGCGTCACTTCCAACACCCGTACGCCGCCGGCGACCAGCGCCTTCGCCAGCGGCACCGCATGCTCCAGTTTGTTAATGACAATCACCGGTACTACCGGGCCGGCGCTCAGAATCTGCTCGGCGCTCGTTTTCCAATTCTTCATTTACTCTCTCTTCAACGTTGGGGCGGGAAACCGACGGCCGATAACAGGATGACGCCCCCACGGCCGCGTTTCCCCGTCGATTAAAATTTGATGCAGCAGGCACCCTGTTCCGCGCCAGAAAGCTGGCTGCGCAGTGCGCCAAACAGTTCGCGCCCGCAGCCGATGTGCTCGGCGTTCAGATCTGGGAGATACGCTTCGCGCGCGGCCAGTTCGGCCGCATCAACCCGCAGTTCCAGTTCGCCGCTGCGGCCATTGACGCGGATGATGTCGCCGTTACGTACTTTCGCCAACATACCGCCGGTATAGGCTTCCGGCGTAACGTGGATGGCGGAGGGGACTTTGCCGGAAGCACCAGACAGTCGACCATCGGTCACCAGCGCCACCTTGAAACCACGATCCATCAGCACGCCAAGCGGCGGCATCAACTTGTGCAGTTCTGGCATGCCATTGGCCTGCGGCCCCTGGAAACGCACCACCACCACGCAGTCTTTGTTCAGCAGTCCGGCTTCGAAGGCTGGAACGATGTCGTGCTGACTGTCAAACACCACCGCCGGTGCTTCGATAATCTGGTTATCCGCCGGCACGGCCGAGGTTTTCATCACCGCGCGACCAAGATTGCCGGACAGCACCTTGGTCCCGCCGTGGTGCTCGAACGGCTGGGCGATGCTGGCGATAACCTGAGGATCGAGCGAGCTTTCCGCGCCGTCGCGCCATGCCAGGTTGCCGTTGTCCAGCCACGGTTCCTGGGTGTAACGCTCAAGGCCAAATCCGGCGACGGTGTGTACGTCACGGTGCAGCAAGCCATGTTTCAACAGTTCGCGCACTACCAATTGCACGCCACCGGCGGCCTGGAACTGGTTGATATCGGCCGGGCCGTTGGGGTAAATGCGGCACAGTAGCGGCACGGCGTCCGACAACTCGGAAAAATCATCCCAGTTGATGATGATACCGGCGGCGCGCGCCATGGCCACCATATGCATGGTCAGGTTGGTGGAGCCGCCGGTGGCCAGCAGCGAAACGATGCCGTTGACCACCACTTTTTCGTCCATCAACTGGCCGATGGGCAGATAATTGCCGGCGGTTTCGGTCAGGCGAGTGACCTGGCGAGCGGCGGCATCGGTAAGCGCGGCGCGCAGCGGCGTATCCGGATGCACAAACGAGGCGCCCGGCAGGTGCAGGCCCATCACTTCCATGATCATCTGGTTGGTATTGGCTGTGCCGTAGAACGTACAGGTGCCAATGCTATGATACGAGGCGGATTCCGCCTCCAGCAGTGCCTGGCGGTCTGCCTTGCCTTCGGCATACAGCTGACGCACGCGGACTTTCTCTTTATTTGGCAGGCCGCTGCTCATCGGTCCGGCGGGCACGAACACCGCAGGCAAATGGCCGAACGACAGCGCGGACATCACCAGCCCCGGAACAATCTTGTCGCAGATGCCGAGGAACAGCGCGCCATCGAACATATTATGCGACAGCCCGACCGCCGCCGACATGGCGATCACATCTCGGCTCATCAGCGACAGTTCCATGCCGTCCTGTCCCTGGGTCACACCGTCGCACATTGCCGGTACGCCACCGGCCACCTGACCGACCGCCCCGACGGCGTTCAACGCCTGTTTCAGCTTCTGCGGATAATCTTCGTAGGGCTGGTGGGCGGACAGCATATCGTTGTAGGCGGTGATGATGGCGATATCGCTGCGCACCATGTTTTTCAGCGCGTTTTTATCTTCCGGTTGGCAGGCGGCAAAGCCGTGTGCCAGATTACCGCAGGCCAGTTGGGCGCGATGCACGGTTTGGCTGCGGGCGGCGTCGATTCGTGCCAGATAGGCGGCGCGGCTGCCTTTGGAGCGTTCAATAATGCGCTGTGTTACACGGGATAGGGTTGAATTAATCATACCTTCCTCACATTGTCGTTATAGTTATCGCCAGTAATGGCGGGCCCGGTGATGCCAGGGCCAATCATGGTGTTGTTTTAAAGGTGTCGAATTTAACGAGGGCTCGCCGAGGTGATCCGCCGAGCCGGAGGCGCTATTTACTTACGCGCAGTCTTCCTGCGGCATAAAGCTTTGAATATGTTGCAAGGTATCGGCAATCACCCCTTCCAGCGGCTGGTTGATATCCACCGCCATCACATCACTTTCATCAATACCTGGCTGTTCCAGTGCGTCAAACTGCGATACCAGCATCTGTGGTTTAAAGAAATGGCCTTTGCGGGCGCTGAGGCGCGCTTCGATCACCGGCAGGTCGCCGTGCAGATAAATAAACGACAGGTTGCCGTTACCGGCGCGCAGACGATCGCGGTAGTGCTTTTTCAGCGCGGAGCACACGATAATCGACACGTTATTGGTGCGTTGCATGGCGAACGCGGCGTCATTGAGCGCCGCCAGCCAGGGTGCGCGATCGTCGTCGTTCAGCGCCACGCCGTCGGCCATTTTCATGATATTGCTGCGTGGGTGCAGGAAGTCGCCATCCAGAAAACCGGCGGAAAGTTGGCGGGCAACGGCACCGGCGACGGCAGATTTGCCACTGCCGGAAACGCCCATGATGACGTAGATACGGTTTTGATTATTGGTCATGGCTTAGCTCCAAACGCGATGGGTATCGTTACCTTGCGGTGTCTTTGTTACCGGTAACATGTTATCGGTAACATTGTCGGTGCAAGCGGCGTCGGAGGCAATCAGCTTTACCTTTTGCCGTCATTAACTGTGATCGGAATCAAACTTTTCGTACAGGAATTATGCGGGTGGTGGTATCACGCGATAGGAGAGTGATGGAGGGGAGGCCCTTTCCCCACAAGGCCGGTACCGCAGGGAAAGGAGAGGCAAATCAGCGTACGCCGCCGTAGGCCAGGCTTATCTCTTTCGCCGCATGGATCACCAGCGCGCCCAGTTCGATAACGCGGTTATCGGTAATGCGCGACACCGGCCCGGAAATGGAAATCGCCGCGAACGCTTCGCGATGCTCATCAAAAATACAGGCCGCAACGCAGCGTAGTCCCAGCGCATGTTCTTCATCATCAAAGGAAAACCCCTGCTTGCGGATCTGCGCCAGTCCTTCCTTCAGGTTATGCGGCGTCAGGGTATGCGGGGTATAGGTCTGCATGCCCTTCTGGTGCAACAGCCTGGTGACCTGCTCGTCGGACAGAGTGGAGAGAAACGCTTTGCCTGCGCCGGATGCGTGCATCGGCAATTTACCGCCGATGGGCGCCGACATGCGCATCAACGCGGTACATTGTACTTGATCGATAATAATCGCCTGATATTCACTGGTATCCAGCACCGCCAGATTGACGGTTTCACCGGACTCCTCCATCAAACGGCGCAGCGTCGGGTGCACCATCGCCAGCAGGTTGCGGCTTTGCAGGAAGCTGCTGCCGACCACAAACGCATGCGAGCCAATGGTCCACAGACCCAGATCGCCCACCTGGCGTACGAAACCTTGCTGCTGCATGGTAGTCAACAGGCGGTGGGTGGTGGAATTCGGCAGGCCTGCCTGCTGAGCCAGATCGGTCAGCGCGACATTACCCTGTGCTTCGGCGATGTATTCCAGCAATTTCAGGCCGCGGGTCAGTGATTGCACCTGTCCGGTGGCGCTGCTGGTAGCCGCAGCGGTGGCGCGCGGTTTCTTGCCGCGTTTGGCAGGAACGGGTGTGGCCATGTTCAAGCTTCCTTTTTCCGTATTATGGAATTCATTTTCGTTTTTTGAGTATGAATTGCAATATGTGATTGCGCTCATCGGATGTGTTAAATCTCTATCCTGAAAAACTCTCAATTGGTGCTGCCCCCTCTGCCTCACTTTACTGTGCTAGGATGGTTCGTTTTTAGAACGATTGGCTGATGGCATTACAGGCCCGTAGGTTTTACGTTGCAGCAAGGCGCAGCCCGAACAATAAAGCCCGTCGTGGGCGAACAACGTCGCGCAGCTGGCGCCGGCGAGGCGTGGAATAGCGAGGGGAGAAGGGGTTACAGTGACGAATCGAGTAGAACAACTGCGTCAGCAGCTTGCGCAGCGCATTTTGCTGCTGGACGGCGGTATGGGCACCATGATCCAGAGCTATGGGCTGCTGGAAGAAGACTATCGCGGCGAACGTTTTGCCGACTGGCAGAGCGATCTGAAAGGCAACAACGACCTGCTGGTGTTGACCCGGCCGGAAATCATTACCGCCATACATGACGACTACCTGGCCGCCGGCGCCGATATTCTCGAAACCAATACCTTTAACGCTACCCCGATCGCCATGGCCGATTACCATATGGAATCGCTGTCAGCCGAAATCAATTATCAGGCCGCCTGCCTGGCGCGCGCCTGCGCCGATGCGTGGACGGCGCGCACGCCGCAACGGCCGCGCTACGTGGCTGGGGTGCTCGGTCCAACCAACCGCACCGCGTCCATTTCGCCGAATGTCAACGATCCGGCTTTTCGTAATGTGTCGTTTGATGAGTTGGTCGCCGCCTATCGCGAGTCCACCCGCGCGCTGGTGGCCGGCGGTGTCGATCTGATCATGATCGAAACCATCTTTGATACCCTGAACGCCAAAGCCGCCGCATTTGCCGTTGAAACCGAATTCGAAGCGCTGGGGGTGACGCTGCCGATCATGATTTCCGGCACCATCACTGATGCTTCCGGCCGCACGCTCTCCGGCCAGACTACCGAAGCGTTCTACAACTCGTTGCGCCACGTCAAACCGCTGTCCTTTGGCCTCAACTGCGCATTGGGGCCGGACGAACTGCGCCAGTACGTGGCGGAGCTGGCGCGAATTAGTGAAAGTTACGTTACCGCACACCCCAACGCCGGCCTGCCAAACGCCTTTGGCGAATACGATCTCGATGCCGAAGAAATGGCGAAGCAGGTCAGCGAATGGGCGCATGCCGGTTTCCTGAATATTATCGGCGGTTGCTGCGGCACCACGCCGGCGCATATTGCGGCGATGGCCAAGGCGGTTGAGGGCGTGCCGCCGCGTCGACTGCCGGATATCCCGGTCGCCTGCCGACTTTCCGGCCTGGAGCCGCTGAACATTGACGCCAAATCGCTGTTCGTCAACGTCGGCGAGCGCACCAATGTCACCGGCTCAGCACGCTTCAAGCGCTTGATCAAAGAAGAAAAGTATAACGAAGCGCTGGACGTGGCGCGTCAGCAGGTGGAGAGCGGCGCGCAGATCATCGACATCAACATGGACGAGGGCATGCTCGACGCCGAAGCGGCGATGGTGCGTTTCCTCAACCTGATTGCCGGTGAGCCAGACATCGCCCGTGTGCCAATCATGATCGACTCCTCCAAATGGCAGGTGATCGAAAAAGGCCTGAAGTGCATTCAGGGCAAAGGCATCGTCAACTCGATTTCAATGAAAGAGGGCGAAGAGGCGTTTATTCACCACGCAAAACTGGTACGTCGCTACGGCGCAGCGGTGGTGGTGATGGCGTTTGACGAGGTTGGCCAGGCGGATACCCGCGAACGCAAGTTCGACATTTGCCGCCGCGCCTACAAGATCCTGACCGAACGCGTTGGCTTCCCGCCGGAAGACATCATTTTTGACCCCAACATTTTCGCCGTGGCAACCGGTATTGACGAGCATAACAACTACGCCGTCGACTTTATCGAAGCCTGCGCCGACATTAAAACTCATTTGCCGCATGCGATGATCTCCGGCGGTGTTTCCAACGTGTCGTTCTCGTTCCGTGGCAACGATCCGGTGCGCGAAGCGATCCACGCGGTGTTTCTCTATCACGCGATCCGCAACGGCATGGATATGGGCATCGTCAACGCTGGCCAGTTGGCGATTTACGACGACCTGTCCGCCGAGTTGCGCGACGCGGTGGAAGATGTGGTGCTCAACCGCCGGCCGGACGGCACTGAACGCCTGCTGGAGCTGGCGGAAAAATACCGTGGCAGCAAAGACAACGAGGTCGCGGTTCAGCAGGCGGAATGGCGTGGCTGGCCGGTGGCCAAACGGTTGGAATACTCGCTGGTGAAAGGCATCACCGAATTTATCGAACTGGATACCGAAGAAGCGCGCCAGCAGGCGACGCGGCCGATTGAGGTGATCGAAGGGCCGCTGATGGCCGGCATGAACGTGGTTGGTGACCTGTTCGGTGAAGGTAAAATGTTCCTGCCGCAGGTGGTGAAGTCCGCGCGGGTGATGAAGCAGGCGGTCGCCTATCTGGAACCGTACATTCAGGCCAGCAAGCAGCAGGGCAGCAGTGCCGGCAAGATCCTGCTGGCGACGGTGAAAGGGGATGTACACGACATCGGCAAGAATATCGTCGGTGTGGTACTGCAGTGCAACAACTATGAAATCATCGATCTCGGCGTAATGGTACCGACCGATAAAATTCTCAAGACGGCGCGCGACGAGAACGTTGATATTATTGGCCTGTCGGGGCTGATCACGCCCTCGCTGGACGAAATGGTCAACGTGGCAAAAGAAATGGAGCGTCAGGGTTTCACGCTACCGCTGCTGATTGGCGGCGCTACCACCTCCAAAGCCCATACCGCGGTGAAAATAGAACAGAACTACAGCGGGTCGACCACCTACGTGCAGAATGCCTCGCGCACCGTTGGCGTGGTGTCGGCGCTGCTGTCGGACACTCAGCGCGACGCGTTTGTCGCCCGGACGCGTAAAGAGTATGAAACCGTGCGTATCCAGCATGGGCGTAAAAAACCGCGAACCCCGCCGGTCAGCCTGGAAAAGGCGCGCGCCAACGCCATGGCGCTGGATTGGGACAGCTACAGCCCGCCGGTGCCGCGGCAATTGGGCGTGTTCCCGGTGGAGGCCGATATTGCCACGCTGCGCCATTACATCGACTGGACGCCGTTCTTCATGACCTGGTCGCTGGCGGGTAAATACCCGCGCATTCTGCAAGACGAGGTGGTGGGTGAAGAAGCCAAACGCCTGTTCGACGACGCCAATCAGATGTTGGATATGCTGGCGGCCAGGCATAGCCTGAACCCGCGCGGTGTCTACGGCCTGTTCCCGGCAAACAGCGTGGGCGATGACGTGGAAATCTATCGTGATGAACGGCGCGACGAGGTGCTGGTGGTCAGCCGTCATTTACGCCAGCAGACCGAAAAAACCGATTTCCCCAACTACTGTCTGGCGGATTTCGTTGCGCCGAAAAGCAGCGGCAAGGCCGATTACTTTGGCGCGTTTGCCGTGACCGGCGGGCTGGAAGAGGACGATCTGGCGGCAGCCTACGACGCACAGCACGATGACTACAACAAAATCATGGTGAAGGCGCTGTCAGACCGTCTGGCCGAGGCATTCGCCGAGTATCTGCATGAACAGGTACGCAAGCTGCACTGGGGGTTTGCGGCCGACGAAAACCTCAACAATGAAGAATTGATCCGCGAAAATTATCAGGGTATCCGTCCGGCACCGGGATATCCGGCCTGCCCGGAGCACACCGAGAAGGCCGAAATCTGGCAACTGTTGGACGTTAATCGCCATACCGGTATGGTGCTGACCGAATCCTTCGCCATGTGGCCTGGGGCGGCGGTGTCCGGGTGGTACTTCAGCCATCCGCAAAGCAAATATTTCGCCGTGGCACAGATCCAGCGCGATCAGGTTGAAGATTATGCGGCGCGCAAAGGCATGAGCGTCAGCGAGGTTGAGCGGTGGCTGGCCCCCAATCTGGGGTATGATGCCGATTGAGGCCCTACGCCTGGCGCGGCCTGAGTGGCGTCCGGCGTAGCGTGCGCTGTCAAAGCGCGCAGTAGCCGATTTCCCTACGGAGAGCAGTGAAATTGGGCTACACTTGGAAAGTGTTACATTACGGGCAGTTGCATGACAATGCCGGGCCGAATGGCGGGTTTTTCGCCCCTTGCGGCGGTCGGTGCCCGTAACTGCTGTCCTGCTCTTTTCACGCCCGGCAGGCAGGATAGCCAGCATGCCGGGCGTTAATGGAGCGTTCCTTCCGTGCTGACCCTTCTTCACCTGCTTTCTGCCGTTGCGCTGCTGGTGTGGGGTACCCACATTGTCCGCACCGGCATCATGCGGGTTTACGGCGCCAATTTGCGCCGCGTACTGAGCAACAGCGTCGAGAAAAAACCGCTGGCGTTTGCCTCCGGCATTGGTGTGACCGCGCTGGTGCAAAGCAGTAATGCCACCGCGCTGCTGGTCACTTCGTTTGTCGCGCAGGGGCTGGTGGGGCTGGCGCCCGCGCTGGTGATCATGCTCGGCGCCGACGTGGGTACCGCGCTGATGGCGCGGGTACTGACCTTCGATCTTTCCTGGCTTTCGCCGCTGCTGATTTTCGTCGGCGTTATTTTCTTCCTCAGTCGCAAGCAAACGCGTGCCGGCCAGATGGGGCGAGTATCAATTGGTCTTGGCCTGATCGTGCTGGCGTTGGAGCTGATTGTCGCTGCGGCGACGCCAATTACCCAGGCCGCCGGCGTCAAAGTGCTGTTTTCATCACTGACCGGCGACGTGATGCTCGATGCGCTAACCGGCGCGCTGTTCGCCATCATCAGTTACTCCAGCCTGGCGGCGGTGCTGCTGACCGCCACCCTGACCGCCTCCGGCGTGATTTCCCTGAAAGTGGCGCTGTGTCTGGTGATCGGCGCCAACCTGGGCAGTGGGTTGCTGGCAACCATCAATACCAGCGGGCAGAACGCTGCCGGCCGCCGCGTGGCGCTGGGCAGTCTGCTGTTCAAGCTGTTAGGCAGTGCGCTGGTGTTGCCGTTTGTGTCTTATCTGGCAGATGCGATGGAAAAATTACCGGGGCAGGGTGAAGAGCTGGTGATTTATTTCCACGTATTTTACAACCTGATCCGCTGTCTGATCTTCATCCCTCTGGCGGCTCCGATGGCACGTCTGTGCCAGATGCTGATTGCCGATGCCCCCGAAGACGATCCGCGCCTGCGGCCGCGGCATCTGGATCCCAGCGCGCTGGATACGCCGTCGCTGGCGTTGGCCAATGCGGCGCGGGAAACGCTGCGCATGGGCGACGTGGTGGAGCATATGCTGATATTGCATCACGAAGTGCTGCACGGCAAACTGGGGCAGGACAAGGAAGTACGCCGTCTGGACGACGATGTAGACGTATTGTACACCGCGATCAAACTGTATCTGGCGCAGATCCAGAAAGAAGATCTGGGCGAAGAAGATTCACGCCGCTGGGCGGAGATCATCGAAATGGCGCTTAACCTGGAGCAGGCCGGCGACATCATTGAACGTATGACCGGCGATGTGGCGGCCAAGTCGCATGCGGCACGGCGGGCATTTTCTCCCGAAGGGCTGACCGAACTGGATGCTTTGCACGAACGACTGGTGACCAACCTGCGGCTGAGCCTGTCGGTGTTTCTGTCCAGCGATTTGACCAGTGCCAAGCGGTTACGCCGTTCCAAACACCGTTTCCGCATTCTTGACCGGCGTTACGCCCATGCACACGTCGATCGCCTGCATCAGCAGAACGTGCAAAGCATGGAAACCAGCTCGCTGCATCTCGGCCTGTTGGGGGATATGAAACGTCTGAACTCGCTGTTTTGCGCGGTGGCGTATAACGTGCTGGATCAGGACCAGCGCGATGACGAGCGCGATTGGGAAGATACCCCGAGCACGCTGTAATGGGCCGGGCGCGAACGCGCCCGGCAAGCGTTTATTTTTTTTGCTTGCTAATCGGTCGTCCGGACCAATAGCCCGCCAGCAACGAGCCGGACAGGTTGTGCCAGACCGAGAACAGCGCGCCTGGCAATGCCGCCAGCGGTGAAAAGTAAATCTTGCCCAGCGTCGCCGCCAACCCGGAGTTCTGCATGCCGACTTCAATGGCCAGCGTACGGCAGGTGGATTCGTCAAAGCCAAACAGCTTACCGCCCCAGTAGCCCGACAGCAGACCAATGCCGTTATGCAGGATCACCGCGATAATCACCACCAGGCCGACCGAAGCGATATGCCCCTGGCTACCGGCGACCACCGCGCTGATGATGGCCAGGATGCACACCACCGACAGCGCCGGCAAGAGTGGCTCAACGCGTTTGACGGTTTTGCTGAACAGGTGGTGGACGATCAGCCCCAGACCGATGGGGATCACCACGATCTTCAGAATGCTGAGCAGCATGCCGAACACGTCAACGCTGATTTCGGCATCGACGTACAGCCGCGTCAACAGCGGGGTGGCAAACACGCCGACCAACGTCGATACCGCTGAAATGGTCACTGACAGCGCTACGTCACCCTTCGCCAGATAAATCATCACGTTGGATGCGGTACCGCTGGCTACGCTGCCCACCAGCACCATGCCGGCGGACAGATCCGGCGGCATATGGAACAGCATCGCCAGCAGCCAGGCCGCCAGCGGCATAATCAGATAATGCAGAAAAATGCCCGCCGCCACCGGCGCAGGGCGTGACAGCACGCGCTTGAAATCGTCCAGCCGCAGCGTAACGCCCATGGCGAACATGATCAGCATCAGCAACGTGCTGATATAGGGGCCGATGCCGGTAAAGGTGGTTGGCGTGAAGTAGGCGGCGACGGAAAGCGCCACCGCCCACAAGGGGAACAAACGAGTGAAAAGTGCCAGCATGGTTGATTTCCTTTGCCAAAGTGGAACGGGGGTATGGTTGTGTTTTTGCAGGTTCGGTTGAACCCCTACGTTTATGGACTGATTGTTAGATGTAGAGGCGCAGCGATGCTGCGCCCGCAATGAGGTAAAAGAGATTATTCGAACAGATTATGGTGCAGGGTGCGCACAACCTGCTCGGCGTCGTTGCCCGGAACCAGGAAGCACAGGTTATAGCTGCTGGCGCCGTAGCAGATCATGCGAATATTGAACGGATCCAGCACGCCAAACACTTCCTTGCCCACGCCGCAGGCCTGGGACAGCTTGTTGCCGATTAAGGCGATCAGCGCCAGGTTCTCTTCCACTTCGACTCGGCACAGCGACGACAGCTCGGTGAGCAACGAGGTGGTCAGCAGACTGCCGCTGGTGGAGGTCGAACCGGTGGTGTCCATGGTCAGGGCCACGCTGACTTCCGAGGTGGTGATCAGATCGACGGAAATATTATGGCGCGCCAGAATGTTGAACACCTCCGCCAGAAAACCGCGTGCGTGCAGCATGTTCAGGCTGTGTAGCGTCAGCAGGGTTTGCTTGCGGCGCAGCGCCAGCGCGCGGAACAGCGGTGGATTGTCGGTGGTATTGCACACCATGGTGCCACCGGCCGCCGGATCCTTGCTGGAGCCGACAAACACCGGAATATCACTGCGCACCGCCGGCAGCAGGGTCGCCGGGTGCAGCACTTTGGCGCCGAAGGTCGCCATTTCTGCGGCTTCTTCAAAGGTGATTTCATCGATGCGCTTGGCTGACGGCACCACGCGTGGGTCGGTGGTGTAGATGCCCGGTACGTCGGTCCAGATATCGACCTGGCTGGCATTCAGCGCTTCGCCCAGCAGTGCGGCGGTATAGTCGCTGCCGCCGCGGCCGAGCGTGGTAGTACGTCCCTTGGGTTCGCTGCCGATAAAACCCTGGGTAATGACCAGCGCCTGTTGCAGACGTGGCTGAAGCAGCGTCTGTGCCAGCTCCTTCAGTACCGCACTGTCCGGGGTGGCGCGGCCGAAATGGTCGTCGGTGTGCATCACCTTGCGAACGTCGAACCACTCCGCCGCAACCTGACGTTGGCGCAGGATTTCGACAAACAGCAGGGTGGACATCAGTTCGCCGTGGCTGACCAGCTCATCGGTCAATGCCGTTGACGTAGCCAGCGCCGCCGCTTCTGACAGCATGGCGATATTTTCCAGCATGCGGTCGATTTCTTCGCGGATCACCGTCGGGTTGTCGAGACGGTCGAGAATAGCGTATTGAATGCGGCGAATTTCGTCGAGCTGCCATGAGCGTTTGTCGGCTTCGCTACCTTCAGCCAATGCCACCAACAGATTGGTCACGCCCGCAGAAGCGGAAAGCACCACCAGCCGAACGGCAGGGTTGCTCAGCACCACATCGGCGCTACGGTTCATGGCCTCAAAATCAGCGACGCTGGTGCCGCCGAATTTTGCCACCACGGTGGAGGATTGGGGTGCTGCTTGATTCATGTAAAAAACCTCGTGTCAGGGTTTGTTTGCCGTTTCGTACGGCAGGGTAATTCCAGAGCCTTGGCACAAGGGAAGAGCGGTAAACAGGGAGCAGGCGTAGAGGTTAATGCTACGATACACCCAGAAGCGCCCCACCTTGTTGACCGCCCCGAACAGGGCGACCATGGTGACAACCCAAGGGATTCAGCCCCTGTAGTCGATATACCGCATGCCGCGATGCAGCGTATCTCGGCGTCACTCCCCCTCCAGTGCCGTCTGTGGAAAACGGCTCCTCTGACACTCTACCTGGGTGACGCGCCTCTTCTGGCTTGCGCATCGGGTGCGCAAGTAGGCTGTTAGGAATAGCCGGTTTAACCGCTGCTGTCAACGGTCTGACGCTGAGGGATTTTCATCTTGTACCAGCGCAATCAGCGTACAGGGCATTGACGGCGTTGAACCGGCGCCGATCGGCTGCAAACTGCCGTCATCCCGTTGGCAAAATAGCGGGATAACGCCTCGATTTTTCTCGAGATATTCCAACCAGCCAAAGTTCTCGTTGAGCTTGGTGGCCTTGATGGTGCTGCCCTTGGCGATCAGGCTGCTTAAACGGCCATAGGTGGCTTCCTGATTGAACAGGATTTCATGGCGGCGAAAGCGCGAGCTTTCCGAACTGTTGTTGCGTCCCTTGAGCGGTGCGCCGGAGCGAATGGCGAACACCTGGTCTTCGCCAAACAGATGGCCAAAGTGATACACCGCCAGCGCGTTTTGATGCCGGTTGGGCGATAGCGCCAACACCTGTGCGGTATCGCTCAGATCGAGGGTGTTTTCGGCGTGTTCGGAATAGGCATGGCCATAATAGGCCGGGATGCCTTCCATGCGCGCCTGGCGGTAATATTCCCAACTGCTGTCGGTCACCATCACCGGAATGTTCATTTTCATCAGCGCCTGTGCCAGCGTTCGTGCGACGCTGTTGGCGCCGACGATCAGCACTCCGCGCGGCTTTTGCTGCTGAACCCGCAGCCAGCGCGCCATCATGCCGCTGGTCAGGCTTTGCAGCACCACGGTACCGATAATAATGGCAAATACCACCGTCACCAGCCGATCGGCGCCTTGGTAGCCGCTGCGTTGCAGGGTCAGCGCAAACAGCGAACTGACCGCTGCCGCCACAATGCCGCGCGGCGCAATCCAGCACAGCAGCAGACGGTCGCGCCAGTGCAGGGTCGAACGCCAGGTCGATACCGCGATGCACAGCGGGCGGGCGATAAACTGCACCACCAGCAGCAGGATCAGCAGTGGCCAGCCCATGCTCCACAACGCGTTGATATCCAGCCGCGCCGCCAGAATGATAAACAGCGCGGAAATCAGGATGGCCGACAGCTCTTCCTTGAACGCCAGAATATCGCTGGTATCGACGTCGCGCATATTGGCCAGCCAGATGCCCATCACCGTGACCGTTAGCAACCCGGATTCGTCGGCGATGGCGTTGGACAGGCCAAAGGCGGTGAGCATGATCGCCAGCACCGCCAGGTTTTGCAGGTAGCGCGGTAGCCAGACGCGGCGCAACGCCACGCCAAGCAGATAGCCGAACAGCGCACCGGCGATCAGTCCGACAGCGGCAGTGGTGCCCAGCGTCCAGAACAGATGGGTATAGGATTCGGCGTGCTGTTGCAGAGAGATAAACTCAAACACCAGCAATGTGAAAATTGCACCGACCGGATCGATGACGATCCCTTCCCAGCGCAGCACCTGGTTGATGTTGGCGTTTGGCCGCACCACGCGCATCAGCGGGGCGATCACCGTCGGGCCGGTTACTACCGTTACCGCGCCGATCAGCGCCGCCAGTTCCGGCGGAAAGTCCAGCAGCCACCAGCAGGCGACGCTGATAACCAAAAAGGTGACCAGCATGCCGATGGTCACCAGGTTGCGTACCACGCCGCCCAGGCCACGGATTTCGTCTACCCGCAGCGTCAACGCGCCTTCAAACAAGATGATCGCCACCGACAGCGACACCAGCGGGAACAGCAGGTCACCGAACAGCACGTCCGGCTGCACCGTGTGCATCACCGGCCCCAGTACAATCCCAAACAGTAACAGCGGCAGAATGGCCGGCAGGCGCAATAGCCAGGCGAGCCATTGCGCCAGTAACGAGCTCAAACCAATCACCACCAGCATCAACGGGGCAGATAATTCCATAACGGGTTCCCTTTCCTAAAAACGACCACCAACCGTCAATTCTGCCACATTCCGCTGACAGTTTGACAACCCAGCGCTATCCGCTGTTAGCTGAAGTATAGGGAGTTTGTTGTTAAAAAGTAAAAAGCGCGTGCGGCGTTTTGACAGTTAACGCCTATCGCAAGAAAAGAGATCGTAATCACAGTCGAACAGGCTACAATCGGGACATCACGTCACATTCATTCTCAAGCATAAGAGCGTTGCTATGAAAAATATCAATCCTAGTCAAACCGCTGCTTGGCAAGCCCTGCAGCAACATTTTGAACAAATGAAAGACGTACAGATCGCCGATCTGTTTGCGCAGGATAGCGAGCGTTTCTCCACGTTTTCCGCCACCTTTGACGATCAGATGCTGGTGGACTATTCCAAAAACCGCATCACCGCGGAAACGCTGGAAAAACTGCAGGCACTGGCGAAGGAAACGGATTTGCAAAGCGCCATCAAATCCATGTTCGCCGGCGAGAAGATTAACCGCACCGAAGACCGAGCGGTGCTGCACGTTGCTCTGCGCAACCGCAGTAACACGCCGATCATCGTTGACGGTAAAGACGTGATGCCGGAGGTCAATGCGGTCCTGGCGAAGATGAAACAGTTCTGCGATCGGGTGATCGGCGGCGAGTGGAAAGGCTACACCGGCAAGGCGATTACCGACGTGGTGAATATCGGTATCGGCGGCTCCGATCTCGGCCCGTATATGGTGACCGAAGCGCTGCGCCCGTACAAGAACCACCTCAACATGCACTTTGTGTCCAACGTTGACGGCACGCACATCGCCGAAACGCTCAAACCGCTGAGCCCGGAAACCACGCTGTTCCTGGTGGCCTCCAAAACCTTCACTACCCAGGAAACCATGACCAATGCCCATAGCGCGCGTGATTGGTTCCTGACGTTCGCCGGCGACCAGAAGCACGTGGCCAAGCATTTCGCCGCGCTGTCTACCAACGGCCAGGCGGTGGCGGAATTCGGCATTGATACCACCAACATGTTCGAATTCTGGGACTGGGTCGGTGGTCGTTATTCCCTGTGGTCGGCGATCGGCCTGTCAATCGCGCTGTCGCTGGGCTTCGACAATTTCGAACAGCTGCTGAGCGGCGCCCATGCGATGGACAAGCACTTCGCAGAAACGCCGGCCGAGCAGAACCTGCCGGTACTGCTGGCGTTGATCGGTATCTGGTACAACAATTTCTTCGGTGCCGAAACCGAAGCGATTCTGCCGTATGACCAATACATGCACCGCTTTGCCGCGTATTTCCAGCAGGGCAATATGGAATCCAACGGCAAATATGTCGATCGCAACGGCAATCCGGTGGATTACCAGACCGGCCCGATTATCTGGGGCGAGCCGGGTACCAACGGCCAGCACGCGTTCTATCAGCTGATTCACCAGGGCACCAAACTGGTTCCTTGCGACTTTATTGCACCGGCCATCAGCCATAACCCGCTGAGCGACCATCATGCCAAGCTGCTGTCCAACTTCTTTGCGCAGACCGAAGCGCTGGCGTTTGGCAAATCGCTTGACGTGGTAGAAGAAGAGTTTGCTGCACAGGGCAAAAAGCCGGAACAGATCAAACACGTGGCGCCGTTCAAGGTGTTCGAAGGCAACCGCCCGACCAACTCGATCCTGCTGCGTGAAATCACCCCGTTCAGTCTGGGCAGTCTGATTGCGCTCTATGAGCACAAAATCTTCACCCAAGGCGCCATTTTGAACATTTTCACCTTCGACCAGTGGGGCGTGGAATTGGGCAAACAGCTGGCTAATCGCATTTTGCCAGAACTGGCAGGCGCAGAACCGGTTACCAGCCACGATAGTTCGACCAACGCGCTGATCAATCGCTTTAAAGCATGGCGTTAATCCAGGGGCTGGGGGCATAACCGTGCGCCCACACCGAAACAATAAAAAACCCGCAGCGCGGGTTTTTTTATTGCCGTCGATCGGCTTCAGCGTGATGTGAAATCAATCACCATGCGGCCTTTGATTTTGCCGTGCTCCATTTCATGGAAGATATCATTGATGTCTTCTACCGGGCGCTTGGTTACCGCCGGTACCACTTTGCCCTCGGCGGCGAACTGGAAGGCTTCCTTCAGATCTTCACGCGTGCCGACCAGCGAGCCGACAACCTGAATGCCGTCCAGCACCAGCCGTGGGATATTCAGACTCATGGATTCCGGTGGCAGGCCAACGGCCACGATGCGGCCACCGGCGCGCATGGCGTCCACCGCGGAGTTAAACGCGACTTTGGCGACGGCGGTCACCACCGCGGCGTGTGCGCCGGCCATTTCGGTCTGAATAATCTTCGCCGCGTCCTCTTTCGATGAGTTGATCACCCGATCGGCACCCATTTCGCTGGCAAATTTCAGCTGTTCATCATTGACGTCGATGGCGATCACTTTGGCGTTAAACACGTTTTTAGCATATTGCAGCGCCAGATTGCCCAGCCCGCCCAGGCCGTAAATGGCGATCCACTGTCCAGGCGCCACGCCAGACACTTTCACTGCCTTATAGGTAGTGACGCCGGCGCAGGTAATGCTGCTGGCCGCCGCCGAATCGAGGCCATCCGGCACTTTCACCGCATAGTCAGCTACCACTATGCACTCTTCCGCCATGCCGCCGTCGACGGTGTAACCGGCATTTTTCACCTCGCGACACAGGGTTTCGTTGCCGGAGTTACAATATTCGCAGTGCCCGCAGCCCTGATAAAACCAGGCGACGCTGGCACGATCGCCGACCCGCAACGAGCTGACGCCCGGACCGACAGACTTGACGATACCAATGCCTTCATGCCCCAGAATAACCCCGGTTTTATCGCCGAAATCACCGTTTTTGACATGCAGATCGGTATGGCATACCCCGCAGCATTCCATACTGAGCAAGGCTTCGCCGTGTTGCAGCGGGCGGAGCTTTTTGTCGACGATAGCGATCGAATGATCCTGATTGACAACGGCTGCTTTCATCTTGTTCTGTCCCTCTTGATAACAAAATTAAAAGATAGCGTAGAATCGGGCAGGCGGTGGGGCATTGCGGCGAGATAGGGCAGATATTCGACGGCAAGGCACAAAAAAGCCAGTCGACATGTCATCCGACTGGCTGTATGCGTGCCCGCGTTAACCGTTACAGGTTGATTGGCACTTCAAGGCTGATGCCCGCGCCAACGTCGTCGGCGGTGCTGTGGTTATTATCGGTATACCACAGGCTGGTGTCGAACTTGACCTGAGAATCGAAGTTGTAGCCCCAACCCAGTTGGATGCCTTTGAGGGTATCAGAGCGTGGGAAGGCCTGGTTGATGCTCTGGTTGTTCGGGTTGACCTTGGCGTAGACCAGTCGGGTGCTCCAGCGTTGGCCATCATCCAGTACCATTTCTACCCGGCCGGACAGCATCTGACCGTCGCCGCCCATGGCGTGACCCAGCGGATAACCCTGCTGGTAGTAACCGCCGCGGTAAATGTAGTGGTTATACATCACGTTGTTGGCGTTGCCGTTCGAACGGGTATCACTGCCTTCGATATGCCAGTTGATGGTGGTAGGGCCCCACTCTGGGTGGCCTTCCAGACCCAACAGATAGGCATTGTGCGAGGGCAGCATGCCGGCTTCATCTTCGCCGGTGATCTGGCCATAGAAGCTGACAGGCAGGCCAACCAGCGGTTGCAGCTTCAGCTTGAAGTCAAAGCCACCCAACTGGTTGCCTGGATCGTTTTTCGGGTCGCCGGTATTGTCGTTGCCGGCAACTGCATCCCAGAATGAGCTCCAGCTTTGCGGACGGCCGTCGCCACCCCACATCATGATGCGCGATGCACCCAGTTCGAGGAAGTCGGTCGGCATCATGGTGAAGCGGCCGCCAATCAGTTTGGTGTCCGGCACCGCGCTGTATTGCGACAGCTGGCCGGCGGTCAGCTGGTACTGCCAGCGGCCAATCCACGACAGCCACGGCGTTTCAAACGGTGATTGATCGGCTCGCTGCATCATAAAGCCGGTTACCGGGCGGGCCGCGTCGGAACGAATCAGGCTGCCGTCATAACCCGGACCCCACCATTGCGATACTTCGCCAAAGGAGAGCCACTGGTTCCATACCTTGATCGCGCCGTAGGAGCCTTGCAGGTTGAATTTGGAGCTGTCGCCCACGCGCTGATCGCCTTCGACCGAGCCTTGCAGACGGACATCCCAGTAGTCGCCGCTGCCGCCGACGCCAACGGTCAGACGATCGTCGGCATATTCGTTTTGGCCAAAGCCCTGCGGGGTGCCGGGCTTGTCGGTCGAGGCATAGCCGGTGATACGAATGTTGGATTTCAGTTCACCTACGCGACGCTGAACGCGTTCAATCACGTTTTTCTCGGTGTTGGTGACCGGCTTGGCCTGCGAAATCACCGAGCTGATCTCTTCTTGACTCAGTGGCCAGGTCGACAGGCTGACGTTAATTACGCCGCGATCGGATAACCAGGCAAGGTCGTTACGCAGGTCGTTATCAGGGGTAACCAGGCCGCTGGCATGGCCGGTTAACGCACAGGAAAACAGGCCAGCAGCGACCAATCCATTGAGTTTAGCGCGCATAGGAAGGATTCCTTTGAAGTTTGTGTTTTATGTAAATAATTTACGCACAATGATAGTTTGAATTGCTAATTGCAACAAACATACCACCGAGCATAATCATAACCTAAGTGTTATGCGATGCTTTATAAGGAATTTCCGATAATTGGACGGTAATTGTTCATTACTCCAATCGGATAGAAATAACGTATTTTTTTGAAAAACAAGGGAATTATAACATGGCAAAGACATCGCGTTCGATAACTATCGCCAAAGGATTGCAACGGGTGCTCAACGTCGGTTTATTGCTGTTGGCGGCGATCCTGGTGGTGTTCTTGGTGAAAGAAACCATTCACCTGGCAAAAGTATTGTTTATCAATAGTGAGGAGTCCTCTTCGTACCTGCTGATCGAAGGGATTGTGATCTACTTTTTGTATTT
The DNA here is from genome assembly GCF_057180665.1 of Serratia sp. Sp408. NCBI lineage: Bacteria > Pseudomonadati > Pseudomonadota > Gammaproteobacteria > Enterobacterales > Yersiniaceae > Serratia > Serratia sp. Sp408. The sequence goes on along the minus strand of NZ_JBXUFT010000002.1, from coordinate 323,907 downwards.
TGAGTTTATCGCCTTGATCGTGAAGTACTTTGAATCGGGTTACCACTTCCCGCTACGTTATTTCATTTATATCGGCATCACGGCCATCATTCGTCTGATCATAGTGGATCATAAAAACCCATTCGATACGCTGATTTATTCAGGGGCGATATTGTTATTAGTGGTGACGCTGTTCCTGGCCAATAGCGATCGGCTGAAACGCGAATAGCAGAGATAAAAAAGGCGGCCCAGCGGGCCGCCGAAGACACAGGCTTAGAAATACATCAAGCATATCGCAGTGGCATAAATTACCCTTTGACCCCGCCGGCGGTCAGGCCGCCCACCAACCAGCGCTGTGCCAGCAGGAAGACGGCGGTGATTGGGATTGCCGACAGCACCGCTGCGGCGGCAAAGTCCCCCCACAAATAGTTCTGCGGGTTAAGATACTGTTGCATGCCGACCGCCAGCGTGTAGCTGTTGACGTCGCGCAGCAGCAATGACGCCACCGGCACTTCGGTGATGGCGGCGATAAACGACAGAATGAACACCACCGCCAGAATCGGCACCGACAGCGGCAACAGCACCAGGCGGAACGCCTGCCACGGGCTGGCGCCGTCCAGCGCGGCGGCCTCCTCCAGCGAGTTGTCGATGGTTTCGAAATAACCCTTGATGGTCCAGACGTGCAGCGCGATGCCGCCCATATAGGCGAAGATCACCCCGCCGTGGGTATTGAGACCAATGAACGGCAGATATTGCCCCAGCCGATCGAACAGCGCGTACAGCGCTACCAGCGACAGCACCGCCGGGAACATCTGGAAAATCAGCATGCTTTTCAGCAGGGTGCTTTTGCCGCGAAAACGCATGCGCGCGAAGGCATAGGCACAGGTAGTGGACAGCGTGACAATGCCGATGGCGGTAATCACCGCCACTTTAATCGAGTTCCACAGCCACAGCAGCACCGGGAACGGCGGCGGCGTCACGCTGCCGTCAGCGTGGGTGACGCTGAGGCCGAGCGCCAGCCGCCAGTGTTCGAACGAGATCTCCTCGGGGATCAGGCTGCCGGTGGCAAAGTTGCCGGAGCGCAGCGAGATGGCGATCACCATCAGCAGCGGGAACATGATCAGTGCGATAAAGCACAGCATCAGTAGGTGAGTCAGCAACAGGCGTATGCGTTGAGACTTGGGTTGAACCATCGCCATTTTTTTCTCCTAGTCGAAGTTCATCTTGCTGGCTTTCAGATTCAAAATCGCCAACGCGCCGACCAACAGGAAGATCAGCGTGGCGATCGCCGCCGCCAGGCCGAAGTCTTGGCCGCCGCCGCCCTCAAAGGCGATGCGATAGGTATAACTGACCAGCAGGTCGGTGTAGCCGGCCGGGGTGGTGGTGCCAATCATGTCCGGTCCGCCATTGGTCAACAGCTGGATCAGTACGAAGTTGTTAAAGTTAAAGGCAAAACTGGCGATCATCAACGGTGTCAGCGGCTTGATCAGCAACGGTAAGGTGATACGGAAGAAATTCTGCAACGGGCTGGCGCCGTCCATCGCCGACGCTTCATACAGGTCGTCCGGAATGGCTTTCAGCAGGCCCATGCACAGGATCATCATGTATGGGTAGCCCAGCCAGGTATTGACGATGATAATCATACTCTTGGCGGTGAGCGGATCGCTGAACCAGGCCGGTTTGATGCCAAACAGCGCGCTGAGCATCAGGTTGATTTCGCCGAAGCTCTGGTTGAACAGCCCCTTGAAAATCAGGATCGATATGAACGACGGCACCGCGTACGGCAGGATCAGCAACACGCGGTAAACCGCTTTGCCTTTCAGCGCTTCCCACTGCACCACACAGGCCAGCACCATGCCGACGGCAACGGTCAGGAAAACCGTCAACACCGAAAACACGATGGTCCAGACAAAAATCGAGATAAACGGTTTTTTGATACCTTCATCCTGCAATACGCGCAGGAAATTCTTCCAGCCGGTGGTAACGGTATAGCCCGGGCTGAGGGTTTCCTTTGCCCAACTGCCGTCGGCGTTCACCGCCTGGTAAAAACCGATCTCCTGATTTGGCCGATACTGCACCTGGGTTTGGTTGTTGGTCAGCGTTTTACCGTCGTCGGCGACGTGATACAGCGGGCTGGTGCCGGCAAACTGGCGCAGTGAGCTCATGCGCAGTTCACCGCCGTCCGGCAGCTGCGCTACCAGGTGGCTCAGGGCCTGACGATGTTGGGTAATGACGCGCAGCGTGGCGCGTTCGGTGGTGGGCTCGCCGGCGGCCGCGGTTAATTTCACCGGTTCCGCCATATTGGCGTCAAGGCTGAACGGCTCTGACATCAGCCGTTCACCGCTGTCCGGATGAGTCAATTGCAACTGCCATTGCTGGTTGGCTGCGGCATACAGACTGAAGGTAAAGGTCTTGCCGGTCTGGAACTGGCGTTGCATCAATACCGACTGGGCACGTTCAAACGTCAGCTGATTGGTACTGCTGTAGTTGGTGAAGGCGATGGCAATGGTGCAAATCAGCGGGAACAGCACAAACAGCCCCATACCCGCAACGCCCGGATATACGTAGCGCCAGGCATAGGCGCGACGGTTGGCGAAGACGTACAGCCCGGCGCTGATCAGGATCAGCGTCATAATGGCGAACAGATATTCACCCTGTGCATACATCAACACAATCAGATAGCAGGTCATCAGGCTGAGCAGGCCGATACACAGCCATTTCACTACCTCACTCTGCCACCACTTCGATTTTTTTCGCGCAGGCGAACCGGCGTGAGCTAATTGCATAGGGCGTTCCTTTCTCTGCAGCAACGGCGGGGCGCTCGTCCCCTTCATTCTTGACGCTACACCTTGGTTGGCTGTGTCCGCTTACCCCGGTCAGATAGCTCGCTATGCTGCCGGGGATAGGCGTACTTGTCGTCGCGGTGTAACGCCAATTAGTTGGGGAGGTTAATCCCGCACAACGACATTACTTGGTGATGCGGGTTTGCGCATCGTCCAGCGCGGCCTTAACCGTTTGACGACCGCTGACGGCGTTAATCACCGCGCTGCGCATCGCATACCAGAAGGCGCTCATTTGCGGGATATTCGGCATGATTTCGCCATTCTGCGAGTTCTGCATGGTGGCGGCTATCTTCGGATCCTTTTCCAACTGCGCCTGGAACGACTTCAGCGCCACGGCGCCCAGCGGTTTATCCTTGTTGACGTCAGCCAGACCCTGATCGGTTAACAGGTAGTTTTCCAGAAACTCGGTCGCCAGTTCCTTGTTCGGACTGGCAGCATTGATGCCGGCAGTCAGCACGCCAACGAAGGCTTTGGACGGCTTGCCATTGAAGCTGGGCAGCAGTGCTACGCCGTAGTTGATGTTGCTCTTGTCGATATTGGTCCACGCCCACGGGCCGTTGATGGTCATCGCCGTCTGGCCCTTGTTGAATGCGGCTTCGGCAATGGAGTAGTCGGTATCGGCATTGATGTGCTTGTTTTTCACCAGGTCGACGATAAATTGCAGACCGGCTTGCGAACCGGTGTTGGCCACGCCGACGTTCTTGACGTCATATTTGCCGTTTTCCATCTTGAAGGCATAACCGCCGTCGGCGGCAATAATTGGCCAGGTAAAGTACGGTTCCTGCAGGTTCCACATGATGGCGCTCTTACCCTGGGCGCGTAGCGTTTTGTCCAGCGCCGGGATCTCTTCCCAGGTTTTTGGCGCTTCCTTGATCAGATCCTTGTTGTAAATCAGCGACAGCGCTTCCACCGCCACCGGGTAGCCAATCAGCTTGCCGTCGTAGCGTACTGCGTCCCAGGTGAAGGGATAGATTTTGTCCTGGAAGGCCTTGGACGGATGGATTTCTGCCAGCAGACCGGACTGCGCGTAACCGCCAAAACGATCGTGCGCCCAGAAGATGATATCCGGGCCGTCACCGGTGGCGGCGACCTGCGGGTACTTTTCTTCCAGCTTGTCCGGATGCTCAATGGTGACCTTGATGCCGGTGTCTTTTTCAAATTTTTTGCCGACTTCAGCCAGGCCGTTATAGCCTTTATCGCCGTTGATCCAGATAACCAGTTTGCCTTCTTCGATCTTGGCGAACGCCGACGAAGAAAGCACCAGCGTCGTCAATGCTGACAGCGCCAGAGTGCGAGCGGTGGTGGTAATTCTGCGAGTCATAGTCCAATCCTTCTGTGGGCACTGCGGTAAGGAGAGTGATTTCGTTGCTTATAGTGGGTGGCAAAGCGACATGGATTCATCCTCCCCCCGTCTACGCCCCATCGCCAGGTAGTGTGATCCAGCTAACATTACGCCCTATTCTGTGGGGTTAGACACAAAAAATGCCGACGATTTTTGCCAGATAGATCACAGATTTGTCTTAGGTGTCGAACCTGTGACCATCCGGGTCGTTCTCTCATCCTCCCGTCTCCTCCCCCATGAAAAACCCGCTTACGGATGATTACCGTTTCCTGTGGTTCGCGCACTATCGGCAGCATCACTTTTATCCCCGTTGCAGCAGGAAATCGTACCTATGTCGTTAATGCATAGCGCCACTCACCCGACGTTGTACCGGATTCATCCGGTGAGTTTCCGTGATGGCAACGGCGACGGCGTCGGTGACGTTGAGGGACTGCTGAGTACGTTGCCGTATTTTGACGCGCTGTCGGTGGATGGCCTGGTGGTACCGCAAGTGTGGCTGGCGGATGCCAGTGGCGCAGCGGCGGCGCGAGGCTTGACCCTGTGGCACGGCGATGACACGGGCCATCTGTATCAGGACGACCAGCCATATGCCAGCAGCCCGCTGGCGCAGCAGGTGGTGCCGTTTAGTGCGGAAAAACTGGTTGAGGTGCTTAATGCCCGTCGCCATCGACTGGCGGACAGCGTATGGAGCACCGGCGATGCCAATCAGCCGCGAGTGGTCAGCCACTGGGGGCAGGGAGATTTACGTTCCGCCGACGCCTTTCTGACACTGTTGGCGCTGCTGCCAGCCCCGATTTGCCTGTATCAGGGCGAAGAACTGGGTTTGCCACACGCCGCCGATCTGCACGATCCGCTGGGGGCACAAACGCCGATGCCGTGGCATGAAGCGCCGGAACAGGTTACCGCGGGGGAGATTCACTGGTATCAGCAGGTGGCTATTGAGCATCGAGCCCTGGCGATCAGCCGCCAGCAGCACGATGGCCAATCCACGTTGCAGTATTGCCGCTCATTGCTGGCGCTGCGTCGGTTGCCGGTGATTCAACACGGCGAATTGCAGGCGGTCAGCCAGCAAAATGGCCTGGTTCGCTTACTTATTACCCATCAGGATCAATGCCTTGAAGCGCTGATTAATTTGCAGCCGTATACTCAGGCGGCCGCGCCGTCTGAGGCGACCATGCCATGGGCATGGCAGACGGCGCAGGGCCAAGAGGGTCATCAATGGGTTTTGGCGGGGTTTGCCTCCGCCATTTTCACTAGGAATGTTAACTGCGAAAGCAGGGGAGTAACGCATGGCTAGCGTCACACTGCGCAGCGTTTATAAGGCCTTTGGCGAGGCCGTGATATCCAGAGACGTCAACCTGACTATCGACGACGGGGAGTTTGTAGTGTTTGTCGGGCCGTCAGGCTGCGGAAAATCGACGCTGCTGCGCATGATCGCCGGGTTGGAGGACATTACGTCGGGCGATTTGTTTATCGGCGAAACCCGCATGAACGAGGTGCCGCCGTCCGAACGCGGTATCGGCATGGTATTCCAGTCCTACGCGCTGTATCCGCACTTATCGGTGGCGGACAACATGTCGTTTGGCCTCAAGCTGGCCGGCGCGAAAAAGGCGGACATCAAGGCGCGGGTAAATCAGGTTTCCGAAGTACTGCAACTGGCGCACTTGCTCGATCGGCGGCCGAAAGCGCTGTCCGGGGGGCAGCGTCAGCGGGTAGCGATTGGCCGTACGCTGGTGGCCGAGCCGGATGTGTTCCTGCTCGATGAGCCGCTTTCCAACCTTGATGCCGCGCTACGTGTACAGATGCGCATCGAAATATCCCGTCTGCACAAGCGCTTGCAGCGCACCATGATTTACGTCACCCACGATCAGGTGGAGGCGATGACGCTGGCCGACAAGATCGTGGTGCTCGACGCCGGGCGCGTTGCGCAGGTCGGCAAGCCGCTGGAGCTGTATCACTACCCGGCCAATCGCTTCGTCGCCGGTTTTATCGGTTCGCCGAAGATGAACTTCCTGCCGGTCAAGGTGACCGCGGCAGAGCCGCAGCAGGTGCAGATCGAGCTGCCGAACCGCCAACTGGTCTGGCTGCCGGTGGACGGCAGCGGGGTCGTGGCCGGCGCCAACATGTCGTTGGGCATTCGGCCGGAACATCTGCTGCCGAGCAACGCCTCGGAAGTGACGTTGGAAGGTGACGTACAGGTGGTGGAGCAACTCGGCAACGAGACGCAAATCCACATTCAAATCCCGGCAATCCGTCAGAACCTGGTTTACCGCCAGAACGACGTGGTGCTGGTAGAAGAAGGTGCCACATTCGCCATCGGCTTGCCGCCGCACCGTTGCCACCTGTTCCGCGAGGATGGAACGGCGTGTAAACGGCTGCATCAGGAGCTGGGCGTTTAAAGCACCACAACCCGGCGCCTTTCGCGCTGTGGCAGCGTTGGCTGCGAGATCTTCCTACGGTCGCCTGCTTGTGCGGCCGGCGGGGAATCCGCATCCCGGCGCTCATGCCGCCGTGTGAAATCCATTGGGTAACGGTCTGTATAACTGGAGAATAATGATGACTACTCTGCGCAAACTCCCTCTGGCACTGGCTGTCGCCGCTGGTGTTCTCTCTTCATCAGCGATGGCGGTGGATTTTCATGGCTATGCACGTTCCGGCATTGGCTGGACCGGCAGCGGCGGTGAGCAGCAATGCTTCCAGGCTACCGGCGCCGGCAGCAAATACCGTCTTGGCAACGAATGTGAAACCTACGCGGAATTAAAGCTGGGCCAGGAAGTCTGGAAAGATGGTGACAAGAGCTTCTACTTCGATACCAACCTGGCGTACTCGGTTTCACAGCGTTCCGACTGGGAAGACACCACGCCGGGGTTCCGTGAAGTGAATGTGCAGGGTAAAAACCTGATCGAATGGTTGCCTGGCTCCACGCTGTGGGCCGGTAAGCGCTTCTATCAGCGTCATGATGTCCACATGATCGACTTCTACTACTGGGATATCTCCGGCCCGGGCGCGGGTCTGGAAAACGTGGATCTCGGTTTCGGCAAATTGTCGATGGCGGTAACCCGTAACGGCGAATCCGGCGGCTCTTACGGTTATCTGTATAACGAATGGGACGAGCGCCCAACCGTCAATGACGTGTTTGACGTCCGTCTGGCCGGTCTGGAAACCAATCCGGGTGGTACGCTGGAGTTCGGCGTCGATTACGGTCGTGCCAACGTGCAGGACGGTTACCATCTGGCCGACGGTGCCTCCAAGGACGGTTGGATGTTCACCGCGGAACATACGCAAAGCATCCTCAACGGCTACAACAAATTTGTGCTGCAATACGCCTCTGACTCGATGACCTCACAGAATAATGGTCGTAACCAGGGCTCCAGCGTCGATAACAACGGCAATATGTTCCGCGTACTGGATCACGGCGCAATTGATTTCAATGATAAATGGGCGCTGATGTACGTGGCGATGTATCAGGACATCGACCGAGACAATGATAACGGCAGCACCTGGTACACCGTGGGCGTGCGACCAATGTACAAATGGACGCCGATCATGAGCACCTTGCTGGAAGCGGGTTATGACAACGTTAAGTCTCAGCGCACCGGCGATCGCAACGGTCAGTACAAAGTGACGCTGGCGCAGCAATGGCAGGCCGGCGACAGCATCTGGTCACGTCCGGCAATCCGCCTGTTCGCCACCTACGCCAAGTGGGATGAGAAGTGGGGTTACGCCAACAGCGATTCCGGTTCGGCATATACCACCGGCACCGCCTACAGCGACAGCAGCGCCCACACCTTCAGCCGTGGCAATGACGATGAAGTCACCTTCGGCGCACAGATGGAAATCTGGTGGTAATACCGGCACGGTGGGAAGACGCCTGCGCCTCTTCCCGTCACTGATTACCGGCAGCGTGGCGCTTGCCTGCCCGCTGCCGGCATGAATGGGGATATAACAATGAAAAAAAATCTGTTGTCACTCTGCCTGTCCGTGGCGCTGTCGATCGGTATGCCGCTGATGGCCAACGCCGCTACCCCGGCCAATGTCTCCGTGGCACCGGCGATTGGCGCCGCTACGTTGCAAAGCCTGCCCTGGCAACCGCTGGTACCGCCTGTCAGCCAGGATGTGAAGCTGGATAGCGTCAGCCCGCAAATCAATCAGGGCGATATTCAAGGGGCGGTGGCGGCCTATACGCTGCCGGCCGACCGTGGATCGCTGGAAATCACCCTGAGCAGCATTGCCAAAGACAATGCGCTTTATGCGCCGAGCGTGCTGGTGCTGGATGAGCATCAGCGACCGGCCGCCTATTACCCAAGCAGTTATTTCGCGTATCAGCCGCCGGGCGTGATGTCAGCCGATCGGTTGGAAGGCACCCTGAAACTGACGCCGGCGCTGGGTCAAAAGCAAATCTATCTGCTGGTGTATACCACCCGCCAGGATTTGAGCAAAACCACGCAACTGACCAACCCGGCGAAGGCGTATGCGCGCGGCGTGGGTAATGCGGTGCCGGATATTCCCGATCCTATTGCCCGTCACACCACCTCCGGTCAGTTGAAACTGAAAGTCACCGCCGAGCAGGGGACCGGCAACGTGATGATCGGCATGCTGCAATCTGCGCCGGCAGCGGCGCCGGTGGTGGTGGGCACCAACGCGCCTGCGGCCAATGCGGCTGCGAAACCGGCCGAGCCGATGCTGAATGATACCGAAAGTTACTTTAACAACGGTATTCGCCAGGCGGTGAAGGCGGGGGATATCGACAAGGCGCTAAAACTGATGAATGAAGCTGAAAAACTGGGTTCGTCCACCGCGCGTGAAACCTTTATCAGCAGCGTGAAAGGCAAGGGGTAGTACCCCACGCTGTCGATGCTGGCTCGATGACTGGTGCGCCTCGGCGCCCCTTTTTTCGTCGCTGCCGGTTGACCGTCACCGGCGCGGTTATACTGCGCCTTCCCATGCCCTGCATGTTGATAACCCGCCGTCCCCTCATTGAATCACCCTGCCGCTTTTGCTTTTCTGCGTTACAATGGTCTCCTGTTAACAGTTTGTATAGTCTGGCGCGCGCGGCCGGTTTCGCGCGCTGCTGATGTGGAGTAGATCAATGTCTGGCACTAGCGAATCCATCCTGCCTCCGCTGGAATGGCTCACCGCACCGCACTCTGAGGTTCCCGCCGCGGTTAATGATTGGTTAATGGAGCTGGGCTCGATGACCCGACGCTTCGAACGGCATTGCCAACGGGTGCATGTTGAACCGCAGCGCGAAGGCTTTATCAGCCGCGCCGAACTGGGTGACGAAGCGGAACACCTGCCGGAAAGCCCTCGTTATTGGCTGCGTGAAATCGTCCTGCTGGGCGACAACCAACCCTGGCTGTTGGGGCGCACGGTGATCCCACTGGAAACGCTGACCGGTCCCGATCAGGCGCTGGTCGATCTGGGCACCGTGCCGTTGGGGCGCTACTTGTTCAGTAGTGACGCGCTGACGCGTGATTATATTCATATCGGTCGGCAAGACGATTTGTGGGCGCGTCGCTCGCGGCTGCGTCTGGCGGGCAAACCGCTGCTGCTGACCGAGCTGTTTTTACCCGCATCGCCGATTTATACGGTGAACCGCGTCGATCCGGCGTGACGAGGAGAGCAGAGAACGTGGAAGGAAGCGTGAAGCAAAGTAAATGGCAGGCATACTGCCATCTGATGCGCATTGACAAGCCGATCGGTACCCTGCTGTTGCTGTGGCCGACGTTATGGGCGCTGTGGCTGGCGGGACAAGGTATTCCACCGGTATCCATTCTGCTGGTATTTGTATTGGGCGTGTTTCTGATGCGGGCGGCCGGCTGCGTGGTGAATGATTTTGCCGATCGAGATTTCGACGGTCATGTCAAACGTACCGCCAAACGGCCGTTACCGAGCGGCCGCGTCAGCGTAAAAGAGGCCAAAATCCTGTTCGTAACGCTGGTGCTGGTGTCCTTTGCCCTGGTGCTGACGCTGAACGCCATGACCATCTGGCTGTCGTTGGCGGCGCTGGCGCTGGCCTGGATTTATCCGTTTATGAAACGGGTCAGCAACCTGCCGCAGGTGGTGCTGGGCGCGGCGTTCGGCTGGGGGATCCCAATGGCCTTTGCGGCGGTCAGCGAAGCCTTGCCGCTGAGCTGCTGGCTGTTGCTGTTGGCGAATATCTGCTGGACGGTAGCGTACGATACGCTGTATGCGATGGTCGATCGTGACGACGACCTGAAAATCGGCATCAAGTCCACTGCCGTGCTGTTTGGCCGCCATGACAAGCTGATCGTCGGCCTGTTGCAGTTCGCCACGCTGTTACTGTTGCTGTCGGTCGGCTATCTGTCGCAGTTGGGTGGCGCGTTTTATTGGTCGCTGCTGCTGGCGGGGGCGCTGTTTATTCATCAGCAACGGCAGATCGCCACGCGCGATCGCGATGCCTGCTTCCGGGCGTTTTTGCATAACAACTACGTTGGGTTGGTGGTGTTTATCGGTATCGCGCTGAGCTATATCTGACGCGCTGACGCCATAAACGATGCAGATAAAAAAGGCACCCGCGTGGGTGCCTTCTTCGTGGTAACGACCGATTACTCGTCTTCTTTGGGCTCTTCCACCGCTGGCGGCAAGGCGTTTCCGTCCGCCGGCAGGCTGACGCTCTCAATGGTCAACTTGATTTCCGGCGTGATCAGATCGCTCAACATGCTGTAAACCTCCATGGTGTGCTCACGGATCGCATCGCCAATATCATTGATATAGCCTTCGGCGCGTAGCGTGGCCACCAGGGTGGAAAATACCGCCTTGTCGAAGAACTCCGGGGCGTTGATGCCGTGCAGTACCGACAGACGCTGCGCCATGATACGGCTCTCTTTCTCCAGCGCGCCACGGTTGATGCTCGGGTTGGCGCTCAGGATCGACAGCGTGATGGCGTAGCGTTGCAGCGTTTCACGCACGCCGGCTGCCAGCAATTGCAGCGGACGAATGCGTGCCGAGTTGAGCACCAGCTCCTCGCCCTGGTCGCAGATCAACCGCTGGCGAGCCAGTTCGTCGACCAACGTATTCAACACCGCCGGCAATTGGTCGGTATCGTAATGCAGGAACAGTTCAGCTTTCAGCATCGGATAAATCAGGCTGATTTGGCGTAACAGTTCGCTGCGCGAGACGCGGCGATGGTGCATCACGATAGAGGCGATCAGCGACGGCAATACCAGCAAATGATGGATATTGTTGCGGTAATAGGTCATCAACACCGCCTGCTCGCGTGGCAGAATGATGATATCGCCGATGTTGTCCTTCTCTACCTCGAACTTGTTCATGTTGAGCGCGTGATCCAGCAACGCCTCTGCCGACTGCTGCGGCACGGTGACATCACTGGCGTAAGGCACGTTGCGCATCAGCTGCAGGTAGCACTCCAGTTGCTCAATCAACTGCTCGCGTGTCAGCGAACGCTGGCGTGAAGCCAGCAGTGCAGTGGAGCACAGATTCATGGCGTTGGCGGCGGCGGCATTGTTGATACGTACCATGATCTTGCCAGCCAGATCGTTGACCGTTGGTGTCAGCCAGCTTGGACGCTGTGCTTCGATCGGGTCGATCGACTCCCGCCACTGCGGCACGTGCTGATTGAGGTACGAGGTCAACGGCAATGGATCGCCAAAGTTGACGTAACCCTGGCCGAGGTTGCGCAGTTTACGCAGACCGCGCAGCATCTGCAGCAGGCTTTCTTTTTCTTTGGTGGCACCACGTAGTTCTTTGGCGTAGGTACCGACTTCCATCACGTGTTCGTAACCGATGTAGATCGGCACCAGGGTAATCGGGCGGGTGCCGCCGCGCAGCATCGCCTGGATGGTCATCGACAGGGTGCCGGTTTTGGGTTCCAGCAGGCGTCCGGTACGCGAACGACCGCCTTCAACGAAGTATTCCACCGAGTAGCCGCGGGTGAACAGTTCGCCGAGGTACTCGCGAAACACCGTCGAGTAGAGCTTGTTGCCCTTGAAGGTGCGGCGAATAAAGAACGCGCCCAGACGGCGGAAGATCGGCCCGGCCGGCCAGAAGTTAAGATTGATACCGGCGGCAATGTGCGGCGGTACCAGCCCCTGGTGGTACAGCACGTAAGACAGCAGCAGGTAATCCATATGGCTGCGGTGGCATGGCACATAGACGATTTCATGCCCGTCCTGCGCCAGCTGGCGCACGCGTTCGGCGTTGGTGACGTTGAGGCCCTGATACAAGCGGTTCCAGGTCCAGCTCAGCACGCGATCCGACAGGCGCACCGTTTCGTAAGAGAAGTCTGCCGCGATCTCTTCCATCAGCGCAATGGCGTTCTGCTGGGCCTTCTCGTGCGAAATCTTTTTGTTGCGTGCTTCGTCTTCTACCGCTTTTTCAATCGCTTTGGACGCCAGCAGCTTGTTGAACAGATCCTGACGTGCAGGCAGGCTAGGCCCGACTGCCGCCAGACGCTGCCGTGAAAAGTGCATGCGCGCCACGCGCGCCAGCTTTTGCGCGATAATCTTGTCGGTACCGTGCTCGGTCGCCATGCGGCGCAGAGACACCGTATTGGAGAAACGCACAAAACTGTCACGTCCCAGCCACAGTACGGCAAAGAACTTCTGCACACCGTTCAGTAGACGCAGATGCGGCGTACCGTGGCTTTCGCGCCCCGGCGAACGGCCAAACATCACCGAAACCGGCAGCATCTGAATATCGAGATCCGGGTTATTGCGGTGCAGGTCGAGATAATCGTGGAACAGTTTTACCGACTCTTCTTTCGGCGTGTAGTAGCGGAATACGCGCGGGCCATCGTGGATAAACACGTAGCTCGGCAGTACGGCGCCGTCGATCTCCAACGGAGTGAGCGGATCGGGCAGATCCTGCGCCAGGCACTGGGTGCGCAGCGTCAGTAAATCCGCCTTGGAATTATAAGGTAAAACATACAAAATCGGCCGTGAGGGATCCAACCCTAACTCCGTGACCGGATCTGAAGGGATAACCTTACTTCTTACCAACAGTTTTAGTGGTAAATTCAATAATTTATAATAAATTTTACGCCAACCTGACATAACAACGTGAAGCCTCTTGTTAGCAATGCGCCGCAAGCATACCAGAAACCGGGTAGCAGATCTGTGGTGTTAAAAAAACCAGAGCCGTTAAGATTATGACTTATCACTTATAAAAGGCACACCGCAACATGGCAAATCAAGCAACCGGTTTGACTCGCGTCATCAAAGCTTTCGGATATTCCTATAAGGGATTGACCGCCGCCTGGCAGCATGAAGCCGCGTTTCGCCAGGAACTGGTGGCGACCGTGCTGGCCATCATACTGGCGATTTGGCTGGATGTGGGTGCGATAGCGCGCATTTTATTGATCGGTTCGGTGGTACTGGTGATGATTGTCGAAATGCTCAACAGTGCGATTGAGGCGATCGTCGATCGCATCGGCACTGAACACCACGAGCTTTCCGGCCGCGCCAAGGACATGGGCTCGGCGGCGGTGTCGCTGGCGATTGCACTGGCGCTGTTTGTCTGGGTCAGCGTACTGTGGCAATACCTGGTTTGAGCGGCAGGCAATCGATGTTGCGCAGCACCTCGCTAATCCCTGATTTTTATTCATTCTCCAGTTCCCAATCCACGTTCACCTGTATATACTCACAGCAAGACTGTATAAACAAACAGGGGGCGGAATGAAAGCATTAACTACCAGACAGCAAGAGGTCTACGACCTGATTCGCGATCATATTTCGCAGACGGGCATGCCGCCAACGCGTGCCGAGATCGCGCTGCGTCTGGGGTTCCGCTCGCCTAATGCCGCTGAAGAACACCTCAAGGCCCTGGCGCGCAAAGGCGTCATCGAAATCGTCTCCGGCGCCTCGCGCGGCATTCGTCTGCTGATGGAAGATGAAGACGGCCTGCCGCTGATTGGCCGGGTGGCCGCCGGTGAGCCACTGCTGGCGCAGCAGCATATCGAAGGGCACTACAAGGTCGATCCTTCGCTCTTCAAGCCAAACGCAGACTTCCTGCTGCGGGTCAACGGCATGTCGATGCGCGATATCGGCATTCTCGACGGCGACTTGCTGGCGGTGCATAAAACCCAGGACGTGCGTAACGGCCAGGTGGTGGTGGCGCGCATTGAAGACGAAGTCACCGTCAAACGCCTGAAAAAACACGGTAATGTGGTAGAGTTATTACCGGAAAACAGTGAGTTTCAACCGATTGTGGTCGATCTTCGTCAGCAGAACTTCACCATTGAAGGCCTGGCCGTCGGCGTCATTCGCAACGGTGATTGGATCTAACTCGCAGTCCCCCGAACCTAATCGCCTCAGCCCGTTCTGGGGCGATGCCATCGTCAAAACATCACCATACCCAAGAGCTTTCAAGGCGTAGCCGGTAAATCGCTCCCCTTGCCAGAGCGTGGGTACCTACGGGAACATGTTACTATGCGCCTGCTTGCCACTTTCACCAGCGATACCGACAAAGCCCTGTGGCGTCTGGCGCTGCCGATGATCTTTTCCAATATCACCGTACCGCTGCTGGGGTTGGTGGATACGGCGGTGATTGGTCATCTCGACAGCCCGAACTATCTGGGGGGCGTGGCGATCGGTTCGATGGCAACCAGCTTCCTGTTCATGCTGTTACTGTTCCTGCGCATGAGTACCACCGGGCTGGCCGCGCAGGCGCTGGGGGCGCAAAATCCCCTGGCACTGGCGCGCGCCTTCATGCAACCGCTGATGCTGGCGCTACTGGCTGGTTTGGCCATTGTGCTGCTGCGTCATCCGTTGATCGACCTGGCGTTGAGCATCGTCGGTGGCGACGCCGAGGTGTTGGCGCAGGCCCGGCTGTTCCTGGAAATCCGCTGGCTGAGCGCGCCGGCCGCCTTGGCAAACCTGGTATTACTGGGCTGGCTGCTGGGCGTGCAGTACGTGCGCGCGCCGGTGATCCTGCTGATCGTCGGCAACCTGCTGAATATCGTACTGGATATCTGGTTGGTGATGGGGCTGGGCTGGAACGTGCAGGGCGCAGCCACCGCCACCGCCATTGCCGAATATGCCACGCTGCTACTGGGGGTGTGGCTCAGTTGGCGGGTGATGCGCCTGCGTGGTATTACACCGGCAATGCTGCGCCACGCCTGGCGTGGCAATCTGCGTCGCCTGCTGGCGCTCAACCGCGACATCATGCTGCGATCGCTATTGCTGCAGCTGTGCTTTGCCTCGTTGACCATCTTTGGCGCACGTCTCGGCAGCGAGGTGGTGGCGGTAAACGCGGTACTGATGAACCTGCTGACCTTTACCGCCTATGCGCTGGACGGTTTTGCCTATGCCGTTGAGGCGCATTCCGGCCATGCTTATGGAGCAAGGGACGATCGACAGCTGCGACGCATCTGGCGTGCGGCATGTCGGCAGGCATGTATGGTGGCGCTGGGCTTCGCGCTGATTTATGCCGTCGCCGGCCAGCACATCGTTGCTGCGCTGACGTCGTTGCCGGAGCTGCGCGCCCTGGCCAACCTCTATCTGCCGTGGCAGGTGCTATTGCCGCTGGCGGGCGTGTGGTGTTATTTGCTGGATGGTATGTTTATCGGCGCCACGCGCGGCGCGGAGATGCGTAATAGTATGGCGGTCGCCGCCGCCGGGTATGGCCTGACGCTGTTCACCCTGCCATGGTTGGGTAACCACGGTTTGTGGCTGGCCTTGGCGGTGTTTCTCGGCCTGCGTGGCCTGGCATTAGGCTGGGTTTGGCACCGGCACAGCGTGAATGGCACCTGGTTTGCCCACGCCGGTAGCCACTGACTTTGGCTATTCATTAGTTTCTTTGCTGTATTTTTTGCTTTTTGTTTATATCTGGTTACATTCCACCTTGATGCTGGAGCGGCGTTTAGTTACTGTTTTGTCGATTTTTTATCTGTAATTTGGTTTGTTAATGGTTTTTTGAACTGGTATTTTCCGTCGTTTGGTTGTCGGTGACTATAATTAGTCACGTGGCTGGCGAGTTATACGGTGATTTTATATTGCTGAGATAGCGTTAAATGGCCATAAATTTTAATCAGTTGGCGCCAGCCCGATTTATCTAAAACTGACTAACCACAGGTAACGGAGAGATTATGAACACAGATCAAGCCGACGGTAACTGGAAGCAGTTTAAAGGTAAAGTGAAGGAACAGTGGGGCAAGCTGACCGATGACGATCTGACGGTCATTGAAGGGAAACGTGAACAGCTTGTCGGTAAAATACAGGAACGTTACGGCTATCAGAGGGCGGCGGCCGAAGAAGAGGTCAAAGCCTGGGAAGATCAGAACAAGTATCGCTGGTAATCCGATCCGCCCGCGGTTGAACGCGGCGCTTTGACACCCCTTGGGCCAGCGTTCCCCCCTAGACGTCTTGGCCCATAGGTACAGGGACGTACCTGCCTGACTATTTCTTTTTAATCACGATGCTGTGGTCATGATTGCAATCGTGCTTACTGTCGCAAGACTCTACTTCAACACAGCCTGAGCACAGTCCATGGGCTTCCACCACGCTGTGGCGCAGGGCAAAACCGGACTCTTTTGCCAATTTTTGCAATGTTTCCTCTACCCCAGCGGTGGTGCGCTCGGTTACCTGCCCGCAACGATCGCAGATGAAAAGCGCGGAGGTGTGCATTGG
Source organism: Serratia sp. Sp408 (assembly GCF_057180665.1). Lineage (NCBI taxonomy): Bacteria > Pseudomonadati > Pseudomonadota > Gammaproteobacteria > Enterobacterales > Yersiniaceae > Serratia > Serratia sp. Sp408. The sequence goes on along the minus strand of NZ_JBXUFT010000002.1, from coordinate 307,135 downwards.
CTGCTCAAAATGATGGCACAGCACGTAGCTGTTAGCCGATTCAACGCGGTGAATAAAGCCTTGTTCCAGCAGAAAGTCCAGTGCGCGGTAGACCGTTGGCGGCTTGGCCTGCGGTTCGGCGACGCGCAATAAATCGAGCAGATCATAGGCGCTGATCGCACCGGGCTGTTGAGCCATCAGGCGTAACACTTCCAGCCGTTGCGGCGTCAGGCGCACATTGCGTTGCTGACAGAGTTGTTCTGCCTGCGCGAGCAGCTTTTCCTGGTTGGTTGGGTTCATGGCAAATATTCCCGGTACGTAAAAAAGGCGATTTTAACATGTATCGGCCAATTCGCCGAGAGTTGAGCCATTTTCTCCCGTTAATCACGCCGGCAGCGGCACATTCACGCCTGCGGATTGGCAAAACGTGAATCGACTCACAACTTCTGCGGCGTGCTGGCGCTGAGATCAACGCCGTGGCGTTTTCGTCTGGGCATTGCCCGCACGTGGCGTTATAACGCCTGACAACACCTTGGCTAAAGGAACACGCGATGACCGAAAGAGAAAAGTTGCTGCGCGGTGAGATCTATAACAGCCGCGATGCGGAACTGATAGGCCTGTATCACCGGGCACGGGCGCTTAGCAAGCAGTTGGGCGCGCTGGATTCTCAGCAGATGGACGAAAAAAATCGTCTGCTGAGCCAGCTGTTCGCGCATTGGGGGCAACAGAGCTGGATTGAAACGCCATTCTGGTGTGATTATGGCCAGCACATCAGTATCGGCAACAACTGTTTTATCAACGTCAATGCGGTATTCCTCGACTGTAATACCATTACCATTGGCGATAACACGCTGATCGGTCCCAACCTGCAGGTTTATACGCCGAGCCATCCGCTGAAAGCCAGCGAACGTCTGACCGGTGATGCCGACTTTCCCTTCCAGACCTCCGCCAGGCCGGTGACTATCGGCAGCAATGTGTGGATTGGCGGCAATGTGCTGATCTTGCCGGGCGTGACCATTGGTGATGGCAGCACCATCGGTGCCGGCAGCATCGTCACCGGCGATATTCCGACCAACGTTTTGGCGATGGGACAGCCATGTAAAGTGATTCGCGTATTGGAATAGCTTTACTTTCAACACGATAGTGTTGCAGGGTACGGTGGTTTCGCCCCGACGGCAGTTTACGTTATAATCAGCGATTACTTTTTTGACCGCCAGACCCTGAATAGAGCCGTAATGACTGATTCGCTGAAAACTGATATTCCACTGCTTGCCGGCCAAACCGGCGTTGAACGACCGTTCCCTGCGAGCCGTTTTTCCGTTGCGCCGATGCTTGACTGGACCGATCGTCATTGCCGCTATTTTCACCGCCTGCTGAGCAAGGAAACGCTGCTGTACACCGAAATGGTGACTACCGGCGCGATCGTGCATGGCAAAGGCGATTATCTGGCGTACAGCGAAGAAGAGCACCCGATCGCATTGCAACTGGGCGGCAGCGATCCGGCGGCGCTGGCGCACTGCGCCAAACTGGCGGAGCAGCGCGGCTATGACGAAATCAACCTTAACGTCGGTTGCCCGTCCGATCGGGTGCAGAATGGCATGTTCGGCGCCTGCCTGATGGGGCAGGCAACGTTAGTGGCGGATTGCATCAAGGCAATGCGCGACGTGGTGTCGATTCCGGTCACGGTGAAAACGCGGATTGGCATTGACGAGCAGGACAGCTACGCCTTTCTGTGCGATTTTATCGAAACCGTTGCTGGTCGCGGCGAATGCGAGATGTTCACCATCCATGCGCGCAAAGCCTGGCTTTCCGGTTTGAGTCCGAAGCAAAATCGCGAAGTGCCACCGCTGGATTACCCGCGGGTGTATCAGCTCAAGCGTGATTTTCCTGCGCTGACCATCGCCATTAACGGCGGCGTTAAAACGCTGGACGAAGCCAGGCAGCATTTGCAGCATCTGGATGGCGTAATGATGGGGCGCGAGGCCTACCAGAATCCGGGCATTTTGCTGCAGGTGGATCGCGAGCTGTTCGGTTCGCAGGCACCATTGCAAGACAGCGTGGCGGCGATCGAAGCGCTCTATCCATACATTGAACGCGAACTGGCCAACGGCACCTATCTGGGGCATATCACCCGTCATATTCTTGGTTTGTTCCAGGGCATTCCGGGGGCGCGCCAATGGCGTCGCCACCTGAGCGAAAACGCCCACAAGCCGGGAGCCGACGTGCGTGTCGTCGAGCAGGCGCTGAGCCTGGTACGTCAACCGCATTGCGAAATGGCGTAATTGATTAAATATTTCCCTAAAAGTTAGTGTATTTCACCAAGCACGTTGCGGCCTGCAACGTGCTACCTACGCGATTTCAGCAACTTGGCGCGTTTGCCGACTTGGCATGCTTCTTGTAAGACTCTCCGCAGTCTATTTCTGTCAAAACAACCTGCAGAAACCCGTTTTGCCGAGGAGCAATCATGTTGGAACTTTTCTTTTTTGTCGGCTTTGTGTTGATGTTGCTGGTCACCGGCGTTTCGCTGTTGGGCGTCTTTGCTGCCTTGCTGGTTGCGGCGGCCTTCATGCTGATTGGCGGCCTGTTCGCCATGGTGATCAAGCTGTTGCCGTGGCTGATTCTGGCGGTGGTGGGGGTGTGGATCTACCGTTCACTACAGAAGCCGCAGATTCGCCGTTATTGATTTTCTGCTGATTAATCAAACTGTCAGCATGAAAATTGAGTAACGGCTTGGCGTTTGAATGCGGCAGCGATCACAGCTTGGAGCATTAATCGCAATTAGGGACCATTTCGCATTTTTTTTGCTTTTAGGGGCTGTTAGGATGTCCGACCAAGCAGTGATGCCCGGTTTTCATCACCGCACGAGGCCAGTCATAAAATAACAGTGTTGCATCAGCGACCAGCTGTCTCGGGCGGACTCTGCTCTACCCCTACAAAACGCAGTACCAGAAAGGGCTCCTTATGGAGCCCTTTTCTATTGCCTAACGACCGGGGATCAGCAGGCTTGAGCCGCTGGTTTTGCGGCTCTCGAGGACCTGGTGCGCGCGCTGCGCGTCACCCAGGGCGAAAATCTGCTCATCATGCACCTCAACCTTGATCGCGCCGCTGCCAATCAGCGAAAACAGCTCATTGCTGGCGTACTGTAATTCTTCGCGATTGGTGATGTAGCCGTTGAGCGAAGGGCGAGTGACGTACAACGAACCTTTCTGGTTGAGTACCGCCAGATCGATACCGGTTACCGGGCCGGAGGCGTTGCCGAAGCTGACCATCAGGCCTCGCCGTTTCAGGCTGTTAAGTGAATCCAGCCAGGTATTCTTGCCGACCGAATCATACACCACGCCCACTTTTTTGCCGTCGGTCAGTTCTGCCACGCGTTCGGCGATGTTTTCCTTACGGTAGTTAATGGTGGCCCAGGCGCCGGCCTGTTTGGCGCGTTCGGCCTTTTCGTCGGAGCCGACGCTGCCAATCAGTCGGGCTCCCAGCGCTTTGGCCCATTGGCAGGCTATCAGCCCTACGCCACCAGCCGCGGCATGAAACAGAAAGATTTCCCCCGGCTGTACGTCATAGGTCTGACGCAGTAGGTAATGTACCGTCAGACCTTTGAGGAAGGAGGCCGCGCCCTGTTCGAAACTGAGGTTGGGCGGCAGCAGCGCCACCTTTTGCAACGGCACGTTATGCACCTCGCTGTAGGCGCCGAGCGCCGCCTGCGCATACACCACGCGGTCGCCCGGTTTCACCGCATCGACGCCGGCACCGACCTTGGTGACCACACCCGCCGCTTCGGTTCCCAGCCCGCTTGGCAGCGAGGCTGGGGCATACAACCCGCTGCGTACGTAGGTATCGATATAGTTGATGCCGATGGCCCGGTTTTCGATCTGCACCTCGCCGGCAGCTGGATCGAGCGGTGTGAAATCAACGTATTGCAGCACTTCTGGCCCGCCGGTGGCGGAAAATTGAATGCGTTTGGCCATGACTCCTCCTCGTTTACGGTGTTCCGCGCTTGCCCTAATTTTAGGACATTGGTATTTATCATTATGTATACTGACGCGTCGTCACTTCATAACAGGTATTGCATCCCCACTATGGCAGGAAAGAAACCCACCAACAAATCTAACGAAGCTCAGGCACCGCGCGATCGCCAGATGGAAGGGCTGAAAATGCCGCCGCATTCGCTGGAGGCGGAGCAGTCCGTGTTGGGCGGTTTAATGCTGGATAACGAGCGCTGGGACAACGTGGCGGAACGCGTGGTCGCCAATGATTTCTTTAGCCGTCCGCACCGCCTGATCTTTACCGAGATGCAGCGCCTGCTGGAAATGAGTAAACCGATCGACCTGATCACCCTGTCCGAATCGTTGGAGCAGAAGGGTGAGCTGGACTCCGTCGGCGGTTTTGCCTATCTGGCCGAACTGTCCAAAAATACCCCTAGCGCCGCCAACATCAGCGCCTATGCCGATATCGTGCGTGAGCGCGCGGTGGTGCGTGAAATGATCTCGGTAGCGAACGAGATCGCCGACGCCGGTTACGATCCGCAAGGGCGTAGCAGCGAGGATCTGCTCGATCTGGCGGAATCACGGGTGTTCCAGATTGCAGAAAACCGAGCCAATAAAGACGAAGGGCCAAAAAGCATCGACCAGATCCTTGAAGCCACCGTTTCGCGCATCGAATCGTTGTACCAAACGCCGCATGACGGCGTGACCGGCGTGGATACCGGCTATCAGGATCTGAACAAGAAAACCGCGGGTCTGCAAAAGTCGGATCTGATCATCGTGGCGGCGCGTCCGTCGATGGGCAAAACCACCTTTGCCATGAACCTGTGTGAAAACGCCGCGATGCTGCAAGAAAAACCGGTGTTGATCTTCAGCCTCGAAATGCCCGGCGAACAGATCATGATGCGTATGCTGGCTTCGCTATCACGCGTTGACCAGACGCGTATCCGTACCGGTCAGCTCGATGACGAGGATTGGGCGCGTATTTCCAGCACCATGGGCATTCTGCTGGAAAAGCGCAACATGTACATCGACGACTCCTCGGGTCTGACGCCAACCGAAGTGCGTTCGCGCGCGCGCCGCATCTTCCGCGAGCATAACGGCCTTAGCCTGATCATGATCGACTACCTGCAATTGATGCGCGTGCCTGCGCTATCCGATAACCGTACGCTGGAAATCGCCGAAATTTCACGCTCGCTGAAGGCATTGGCGAAAGAACTGCAGGTGCCGGTAGTGGCGCTGTCGCAGTTGAACCGCTCACTGGAACAGCGCGCCGACAAACGCCCGGTCAACTCCGACCTGCGTGAGTCTGGCTCGATTGAGCAGGATGCCGACTTGATCATGTTTATCTATCGTGACGAGGTCTATCACGAGAACAGCGACCTGAAGGGCGTGGCGGAAATCATTCTCGGCAAGCAGCGTAACGGCCCGATCGGTACGGTACGCTTGACCTTTAACGGCCAATGGTCGCGTTTCGACAATTACGCCGGCCCGCAATATGATGACGAATAACCCGGTCTGAGCGACTGGCGGTATTATTTCCAGTCAGCGTACCTCCGTCGCCCAGCCTCTCTATGGTTCCAGTGGGTGCGCTGCGAGTTCACGCCGCGCAACCCCACGCTTCTTGGCATTGGTCTTATTAAGGAATTGAAATGAAAGCGGCAACCGCTGTAATCGACCGCCGCGCTCTGCGACACAACCTGCAACAGGTACGCCGTCAGGCGCCACAAAGCCGCCTGATCGCGGTAGTGAAAGCAAACGCTTATGGGCATGGCCTGCTGGAAACGGCCCACACCTTGCAAGATGCCGACTGCTACGGCGTGGCGCGCATCGGCGAGGCGCTGATGCTGCGTTCCGGCGGTATCGTCAAACCGATTTTACTGCTGGAAGGCTTCTTTGCCGCCGAGGATCTGCCGGTTCTGGTCGCCAACAACATTGAAACCGCAGTACACAGCATTGAACAGCTCGAGGCGCTGGAGCAGGCCGAGCTGGCGCGGCCGGTGCCGGTATGGATGAAGATCGACACCGGCATGCACCGTCTGGGAGTGCGGCCTGAACAGGCAGAGGCGTTTTACCAGCGCCTGTGCGCCTGCCGCAACGTGGCGCAGCCGGTGAATATCATGAGCCACTTCAGCCGCGCCGACGAGCCGAACAGTGACGCGACGCAGCAGCAGATCGCCTGTTTTAGCGCCTTCGCCCACGGCAAACCGGGGCAGCGTTCTATTGCCGCTTCCGGCGGTACGCTGCTGTGGCCGGATGCGCACAACGAGTGGGTGCGGCCGGGCATTATTCTCTATGGCGTTTCACCGATTGAACAGCGCCACGGCGGGCAGTTTGATCTGCAACCGGCGATGACGCTGAAGTCATGTCTGATTGCGGTTCGCGAACATAAATCCGGTGAAGCGGTGGGCTATGGCGGCACCTGGGTCAGCCCACGGGATACGCGCCTGGGGGTGGTGGCGATGGGCTACGGCGATGGCTACCCGCGCAGTGCGCCAACCGGTACGCCGATATGGCTTAACGGACGCGAGGTGCCGATTGTCGGCCGGGTTTCCATGGACATGATTTCGGTCGATCTCGGACCGGACGCCAGCGATCGGGTCGGTGATGAGGTGGTGCTATGGGGTGCGCCGCTGCCGGTGGAACGCATCGCCGAGGTGACCGGCATCAGTGCCTACGAGCTGATCACCAAACTGACCCAACGGGTGGCAATGGAATATATCGGCGAATGATGGCTCCGTTCCCTGGCCCGGCAGTTTATGACCGGACCGGGGAATGTCGATCACTTCTTCACGGCCAGCCAGCTGTCGATAATCGTCTGGTATTCACCGGTGGCCTTCGCCAGATGCAACCATTGGTCGACATACAGTTTCCAGCTCAGATCGTCACGCGGCAGCATGTAGGCTTTTTCGCCGTACTGCATGGGTTTTTTCGGGTTCACCGCGCACAGTTTCGGATAGCGTTTTTGCTGATACAGCGCTTCTGACGCGTCGGTAATCATCACGTCCGCCTTGCGATCGACCAACTGCTGGAAAATCGCCATATTGTCATGCGACAGGGTCAGGTTGACCTTTGGCAGGTGAGCGCGGACAAAGGCTTCATTGGTGCCGCCAGCCGGTTCTATCACGCGCACCGACGGTTTGTTAATCTGTGCGATAGTGCGGTATTTCTTCACGTCGGTGCAGCGCACCAGCGGGATCTTGCCGTCGGTATCCAGCTTGTCAGCGAAGAACGCCTGTTTTTGCCGCTCCAGGGTGACGGAAATACCGCCCATGGCGATATCGCATTTACCGGCGTTGAAATCCTGCATCAGGGTTTTCCAACTGGTTTTCACCCATTTCACTTCCGCACCCAGGCTTTTCGCCAGCGACTGCGCCATAGCGATATCGATCCCCTCGTAATTGCCTTCCTGCGTCAGGAAGGTGTACGGCTTGTAGTCGCCGGTGGTGCACACTTCGAGTTTTTTCTGTTGGCTAACCTTATCCAGGTGAGATTGGGCGCTGGCGCTGCCGGCAGCGATCAGCAAGGCAAGAGGCAGTAATTTATTCATCGTTTCCCTTGGTATCAATAGAGGTTTGCATACGCCGGATGGCAATTTTTGTTGTTGGTCAGGTTAAATTACCCGTTTTTTATGTCGCAGATAAATGCTTATGTGTCAATTTGCTGGCTGCTCTGCAGCGGATCGATGCGTTAAAGACGGGTGTGCAGGGGGGAGCAGGAAGCCTCACAAGGAGATTCTGCGCCGTGCGCAGCGTCGACAGAGTGAGGGCAGCACAACCTGAGAGACAGGTGCGTTGCCCGATGCTGGAGGGCGTCAGTCGCTTTAAATCACCCCTTTCTGGCGAAAGGTGACCCGCGTCGCCTCGTTTAAGTCGAGATTCTTTATCGCCGCCGGCGGTAGCCAGATGATTTCCTGAAACTCTTGATTGAAGGTAATCGTACGATTGGCACTGACACAGTCAACGATAAGATAAATCATGTAAATTTCTTCGCTAGTGCCATCCGGATAGGTTTTTGTGCGGATATCATCACGAAACGCCCACGGCTTAATCTCGGCGATCTGCAGTTGCTCGCCTAATTCCTCCCTGATCTCGCGCCTTAGCGCGCTCTCCATCGTTTCACCGGGTTCCATTCCGCCACCAGGCAGCGCCCATTGTCCGGGGAAAACCCCGCGATCGGCAGCCATTTTACACAGCAGAAACTCGCCGTCATTCTGTATAACAGGACATACGATCGTTCTGTGGCGCATTTCATCTCCTCGAAATCATTTGCAGTAAATCGCAAATTTCGGCGCTTTCGCTACAGATCACCATAACAACGGCAAAAAAGCTGATAGTCTGTAGCGTCAACATTTCTTAACACAGTTTACAGGTGGCTATGTACAACATTGACGATTTTGATATGAAAATCCTGACGCTGTTACAGGCCAACGGCCGCTTGACCAACCAGGAGCTGAGCGACCTGGTGGGGCTTTCCGCCTCCCAGTGTTCGCGGCGGCGCATCAGTCTGGAACAGGCACAGTTGATCCGCGGCTACCACGCGCGATTGGCGCCGGAGGCGGTGGGCCTTGGGCTGGTGGGGCTGATCGAAGTCAGTCTGGTGACCCATGCCCAGCAGCATATCGACAGCTTTCACCAGATGCTGGAGGAGGTGGACGCGATCATTGATGCTTATAAAACCACCGGTGACGCGGATTATCTGCTGAAAGTCGCGGTGGCGGATCTGCCGGCGCTTAGCGACTTTATCAGCCAGACGCTGTCGAGCCACCAAAGCGTGGCGCATATCAAAACCGCCGTGGTGCTGAACCGCATCAAGGAAAATGGCCTGTTGCCGGTTGCGCGTTAAGAAAAGTTGCCAGACTGACACGGCGAGCAGCAGCGCGCGCGAGGCGGGCGTTTCCCCGTTGAATGCGTCTATAGTAGATAGGCTTGCCGTACCCCACATAACAAAATCAAGGAGAACACCTGTGTTCCAGAATGTTGATGCCTATGCCGGTGACCCGATCCTGTCGCTGATGGAAAAATTCAAAAAAGATCCGCGTGCGCACAAGGTCAACCTGAGCATCGGCCTTTATTACAACGAGCAGGGTATTATTCCGCAGCTGCGGGCGGTTAGCGCCGCAGAGGCGCAGTTGAACAGCCTCGAGCAGAGCGCTTCGGTCTACCTGCCGATGGAAGGGCTGCAACCTTACCGTCATGCCATTCAGCAGTTGCTGTTTGGTGCCGAGCATCCGATGCTGCAACAGCAGCGCATCGCCACGGTACAAACCGTTGGTGGCTCTGGCGCCTTGAAGGTAGGCGCCGACTTCCTGCACGACTACTTCCCGGAATCCCAGGTCTGGGTCAGCGATCCGACCTGGGAAAACCACGTCGCCATCTTCAGTGGTGCCGGTTTCAAGGTGAATACCTATCCGTACTTTGACGGCGATAGCCTGGGCGTGAAGTTCGACGCCATGCTGACGACGCTGCAACAGTTGCCGGCCAGGAGCATTGTGCTGCTGCATCCCTGCTGCCATAACCCGACCGGTTCCGATCTGGGCAATGAGCAGTGGGACGAGGTAGTGAAGGTGCTGGCCGAACGTGAGCTGATCCCGTTCCTCGATATTGCCTATCAGGGCTTTGGCGACGGTATGGAACAGGATGCCTACGCCATTCGTGCGATTGCCGCCGCCGGTCTGCCGTGCCTGGTCAGTAATTCGTTCTCGAAAATTTTCTCGTTGTACGGCGAGCGGGTAGGTGGGCTTTCCGTGGTGTGCGAAAGCAGCGAGGCGGCCGAGCGGGTGTTGGGGCAGTTGAAAGCAACGGTGCGCCGCAACTACTCCAGCCCGCCGAACTTCGGTGCGCAGGTGGTGGCCAAAGTACTGAACGACGCGCAGCTGAAGCAGCAATGGCTGGACGAGGTAGAAACCATGCGCACCCGCATCCTCGAGATGCGCCACACGCTGGTGGCTGCGCTGAAAATCGCGTTGCCGCAGCGTAATTTCGACTACCTGCTCAAGCAACGCGGCATGTTCAGCTACACCGGTTTTAGCGCGGCGCAGGTTGATCGGCTGCGCGAGGAGTTTGGCGTATACCTGATTCACAGCGGCCGCATGTGCGTCGCCGGTTTGAACCACCGCAATGTGCAGCAGGTCGCCGAGGCATTTGCGGCGGTGCAGTAATTGCTGTTAGGGTAAAACCACGTTCAGGTTATCGGGGCGATGCGATTATCGCCCCTTTTTGTTGTCGGTTTGTCGCTCGAGTTGCCGCCAACCGGATAAAGAATATACTCAATGAGGGGCGCTCACGTATGTGGCATCAGCAAACGCTTATCCTCAGCGCAAAAGCGCGTGGTTTCCACCTGGTTACTGAAGAAATTACCGATCAGCTAACCGATTTGCACCGTCTGCAAACTGGCCTGCTGCACCTGTTGTTGCAGCATACCTCTGCCTCGCTGACGCTTAACGAGAATTGCGATCCCACGGTGCGATCCGATATGGAGCAGCATTTTCTGCGGCAGGTGCCGGAAAGTGCGCCTTATCAGCATGACTATGAAGGGCCGGACGATATGCCGGCGCACATCAAATCCTCGTTGCTGGGCGTGTCGTTGTCGCTACCGGTCAGCCATGGGCGACTGATGTTGGGCACATGGCAGGGAATTTGGCTGGGAGAGCACCGCATTGACGGCGGTTCACGCCGTATTGTGGCCACCTTACAGGGGGAGTAACTCAATGAATCAGTCGGCATTACTGCAATACTGCATGGCCAAGCCGGGCGCGGAACAGAGCGATCGGAACCAGTGGCAGGCCAGTCAGGTCAAAGTGGGCGAGGTGATGTTCGCCATGGTACTGGATCTCGATGGTCGTCCGGCGCTGGCGGTCAAGTCCAGCCCCGAGCAGGCCGAAAGCCTGCGTGAAAAACACCCTGAAATTGTCCCGTGCGAACATTTGAACAAAGCGCATTGGAATGCGGTGTTCCTTGACGGCAAGCTGCCGGATTCCCAGTTCTACACGTTGATCGACGGTTCTTACCAGTTGGCGCTGGAAGGGCTGTCCGACCAGGTACGACAGGAACTGCGTGCCTGACTGCTACGGCAGGCGTTGACGCTCTGCCTCTCACTCAATACCCAATGTTCGCATGTTGTGATCGTCGTCGCGAGATGGGAACGTTCCCTTTTTATTGTGCGGCGGAAACCATTAGGCTGTCCGCCTGATACTTTTTTGCCAGAAAAGGATGCTGCCCATGGCCATGAGTGAAGAGAAACGCAAGATGATCGCCGGCGAGCTGTATGATGCCGGGGACGAACTGCTACGCAGCGAGCGTAAACGCGCGCGTCAGTTGATCCATCATTATAACCATTCGTCACCTGACGAGGGTGCGCTGCGCAAGCAATGGCTGTCGATGCTGCTGGGTCAATACCAGGGTGGCACCATCGAACCCAGTTTCCGCTGTGACTACGGTTATAATATCTATCTGGGCAAGAATTTTTACGCCAATTTCGACTGCGTCATACTCGACGTGTGCGAAGTGCGCATCGGCGATAACTGCATGCTGGCCCCAGGGGTACACATCTATACCGCAACCCATCCGCTGGACGCGGCGACCCGAGTCGGCGGCGACGAATTCGGCAAGCCGGTGACCATTGGCCACAACGTGTGGATCGGCGGGCGAGCGGTGATCAATCCCGGCGTAACGCTGGGCGATAACGTGGTGGTGGCATCCGGTGCGGTGGTGACCAAAGACGTGCCGGACAATGCGGTGGTGGGCGGCAATCCGGCGCGCATCCTGAAAATGCTGTAGCGGAAAAATGCGGGCACCGCCAGGGTGCCCGGAGTGATTATTTCTTGGCCAGCAACGGCTGCAAGAAGCGTGCGGTGTGCGATGCCTTGCATTTGGCCACGGTGTCTGGCGTGCCGGACACCAGGATCTCGCCGCCGCCGCTGCCGCCTTCTGGTCCCAGGTCGACAATCCAGTCCGCGGTTTTTATCACGTCGAGGTTGTGCTCAATCACCACGATGGTGTTGCCCTGATCGCGCAATTGGTGCAGTACCGCCAGCAGTTGCTGGATATCGGCGAAATGCAGCCCGGTGGTCGGTTCATCGAGAATATACAGCGTCTGGCCGGTGCCGCGTTTCGACAGTTCACGTGCCAGCTTGACGCGCTGCGCTTCGCCACCGGACAGCGTGGTGGCCGACTGGCCGAGACGAATGTAAGACAGGCCGACGTCCATCAGGGTTTGCAGCTTGCGCGCCAGCGCCGGCACCGCGTCGAAGAAGTCACGCGCTTCTTCGATGGTCATTTCCAGCACTTCGTGGATGCTTTTGCCTTTGTATTTGATCTCCAGCGTTTCGCGGTTATAGCGTTTGCCTTTGCACTGATCGCACGGCACGTAGATATCCGGCAGGAAGTGCATTTCCACCTTGATCACGCCGTCGCCCTGACAGGCTTCGCAGCGCCCGCCCTTGACATTAAAACTGAAACGGCCAGGGTTATAGCCGCGGCTGCGCGATTCCGGCACGCCGGCGAACAGCTCGCGCACCGGGGTAAAAATACCGGTGTAGGTCGCCGGGTTGGAGCGCGGGGTTCGGCCGATCGGGCTTTGATCGATGTCGATCACCTTGTCGAAATGCTTCAGACCGCTGACGTCGCGGTAAGGCGCCGGTTCGGCAATGGTCGCGCCATTCAACTGGCGTTGGGCGATCGGGAACAGCGTGTCGTTGATCAGCGTCGACTTACCCGAACCGGATACCCCGGTAATACAGGTGAACAGTCCCACCGGCAGCGTCAGCGTCACGTCTTTCAGGTTGTTGCCGCGTGCACCGCTCAGTTTCAGCACCTTGGCCGGATCGGCTGGCACGCGCTGTTGCGGGATGGCAATTTCGCGCTTGCCGCTGAGGAACTGGCCGGTAAGCGACTCCGGCTGCGCCATGATGTCGTCGACGGTGCCTTCCGCCACCACCTGACCGCCGTGTACGCCGGCACCGGGGCCGATGTCGATCACATGATCGGCGGCGCGGATTGCGTCTTCGTCATGCTCAACCACGATCACCGTGTTGCCGAGATTGCGCAGATGGATCAGCGTTTCCAGCAGCCGTTCGTTATCGCGCTGGTGCAAACCGATCGACGGTTCGTCCAGCACGTACATCACGCCCACCAGCCCGGCGCCAATCTGGCTGGCCAGACGAATGCGCTGGGCTTCGCCGCCTGACAGGGTTTCGGCCGAGCGTGACAGGGATAGATAATTCAAGCCGACGTTGACCAGGAATTTCAGGCGATCGCCGATTTCCTTCAGCACCTTTTCGGCAATTTTGGCGCGTTGGCCGCTCAGCTTCATGTTCTGGAAGAAATCCATCGCATGACCAATGCTCAGCTCGGAGATCTCCGGCAACGTGGTGTCTTCGACGAACACGTTGCGGGCTTCTTCACGCAGGCGGGTGCCGCTGCACGAGGCGCACGGACGGTTGCTGATGAACTTCGCCAGTTCTTCACGCACCGCGCTGGACTCGGTTTCCTTGTAGCGGCGTTCCATATTATGTAGCACGCCTTCGAACGGATGCCGGCGCACGGTAGTGTCGCCGCGGTCGTTGATGTACTTGAATTCGATCGATTCTTTGCCTGAGCCGCCAAGCACCGCTTTCTGCACCTCGGCGCTCAGGGTATTGAACGGCGCTTCCACGTCGAACTGATAATGCTCCGCCAGCGAACGCAGCATCTGGAAATAGTAGAAGTTACGGCGATCCCAGCCGCGGATCGCGCCGCCAGCCAGCGACAGTTCCGGGTTCTGCACCACGCGATCGGGGTCGAAGAACTGTTGTACGCCCAGACCGTCGCAGGTCGGGCAGGCACCGGCCGGATTATTGAAGGAAAACAGCCGGGGTTCCAGCTCACGCATGCTATAGCCGCAGATCGGGCAGGCGAAGTTGGCCGAAAACAGCAGCTCATCGGCTTTCGGGTCATCCATATCGGCCACGACTGCGGTGCCGCCAGACAGCTCCAGCGCGGTTTCGAACGACTCGGCCAGGCGTTGGGCCAGATCTTCTCGCACCTTGAAGCGATCGACCACCACTTCAATGGTGTGTTTCTTTTGCAGTTCGAGTTTCGGAGGATCGGAAAGATCGCACACTTCGCCGTCGATGCGGGCGCGGATGTACCCCTGCGACGCCAGGTTTTCCAGCGTTTTGGTGTGCTCGCCTTTGCGATCCTTGATCACCGGCGCCAGCAGCATCAGGCGTTTGCCTTCCGGCTGGCTGAGCACGTTATCCACCATCTGACTGACGGTTTGCGCCGCCAGCGGCACATGGTGATCCGGACAGCGCGGCTCGCCGACGCGGGCGAACAGCAGACGCAGATAGTCATGAATTTCGGTAATGGTGCCGACGGTGGATCGCGGGTTGTGCGAGGTCGATTTCTGCTCGATGGAAATCGCCGGCGATAACCCTTCGATATGGTCGACGTCCGGTTTTTCCATCAGCGACAGGAACTGACGGGCGTAGGCGGAAAGCGATTCGACGTAGCGTCGCTGCCCTTCGGCATACAGCGTATCAAAAGCCAGAGAGGACTTGCCTGAACCGGACAAACCGGTGACAACAATCAGTTTGTCGCGCGGGATAATCAGGTTGATGTTTTTGAGATTATGGGTTCGAGCACCACGAACTTCGATATTGTCCATTTACACTTCCCGTCTAGATGATACACCGTGTCCGTTTGAACGTTTTGCGGCGCTTTTGTGATCAATTGCGCAAAAAAACGGCATGGCCAGGTCGAAACGCATAATTATGACACAAAAAAACCTGAATGAATATCCAGTATATGAATGCAACAAGGTCGATCGCCGAGACAATTTTGGAATACACTATGCAGTTATCAACGCGGGTGTGGTTTCAGCCTTAGCGTGTTAAACTTACTCGTTTATACTGTGTAAAAATCATTCATCAGGAGAGAGCTCATGGCCAGCAGAGGCGTAAACAAAGTAATTCTGGTCGGGAATCTGGGCCAAGACCCGGAAGTCCGTTACATGCCGAATGGTGGCGCCGTTGCCAACATTACCCTGGCTACCTCCGAAAGCTGGCGCGACAAGGCGACCGGCGAGCAGAAAGAAAAAACCGAATGGCACCGTGTGGTGCTGTTTGGCAAGCTGGCGGAAGTGGCGGGCGAATACCTGCGTAAGGGTTCTCAGGTGTATATCGAAGGCGCCTTGCAGACGCGCAAATGGACCGATCAGGCCGGCGTTGAAAAATACACCACGGAAGTGGTCGTAAACGTGGGCGGCACCATGCAGATGCTGGGCGGCCGTCAAGGCGGCGGCGCTCCGGCAGGCGGCGGTCAGGCTGCTGGCGGTCAGGGCAACTGGGGTCAGCCTCAGCAGCCGCAGGGCGGCAACCAGTTCAGCGGTGGCCAGCAGTCGCGTCCGGCGCAGAACAGCAGCGCACCGGCGGCCAGCAGCAACGAACCGCCAATGGACTTTGACGACGATATTCCGTTCTAAAAAACGCCACGGCATTTTTGGTCAGGTCCTATGCGACAAGCCCCGATATTCGGGGCTTTTTTTCGCCGCCATGATCAGTCTTGGCCACGGCGATCGCCGGTCGCGGCTAGGGTGAAACAGTCGCGATCCCGCGCTTTAGTCCGGTGAGGGACCACGCTCAATAAATGTCGAAAGTGCAATATAACTGCGTACCGAGCGAACCCCTTCGACGTTCTGAATTTCCATCAGGAAGTTTTCCAGTGATTCGGTATCGGCAGCCCGTACCTTGATCAGTACACAGCCGTCTCCTGCCACGGTATGCAGCTCTTCGACTTCTCGTCGACTGGTAAACTGAAGCAGGGCGCGTGTCGCGTGATAGCTGCTGGTATTAATGATCAGGAAGGTTAATAGCGTCCGGCCCAGCTTGCAGCCATCAAGTCTTGCAAC
The DNA here is from genome assembly GCF_057180665.1 of Serratia sp. Sp408. Taxonomy (NCBI): domain Bacteria; kingdom Pseudomonadati; phylum Pseudomonadota; class Gammaproteobacteria; order Enterobacterales; family Yersiniaceae; genus Serratia; species Serratia sp. Sp408. The sequence continues at coordinate 291,281 of NZ_JBXUFT010000002.1, read as the reverse complement.
GGTTCCCTTTATGACCCCATCACGCTTCAGTTTCTTTACGCGGTCATGTACCGCAGGTGCTGAAAGGTTGACGATTTCGCCCAGTTCGCTGTAACTGCGCCCAGCATCTTCGGCCAGCGCGCCTAATATTTTTCGGTCAATCGCATCGAGTTCTGCCGGTTTGTGCCTCGCCTGCCTAATATCCTCTTTTTCTTTATCAAAGTCGGTCATGTAGCTTCACTTGCAGAATGAAAGTATGAATATAATTGATTTTACCTAATGATATTAATTCAGCAAGTCTGTACTGGAGTTTCAATGCCCATCGCTCTGTTCGCGCTCGCCATCGGCGCATTCGGCATCGGTCTTACCGAGTTCGTCATCGCCGGAATCCTCCCTCAAATCGCTGCGGATTTTAGCGTCACTATCCCGACCGCCGGGCTGTTGGCCACGACCTACGCACTGGGGGTTTTTGTTGGTGCTCCGCTTTTAACGGTGCTGGGTACCCATGTTCCCCGTAAAACCATGCTGATGGCACTGGCAGGCATTTTCACGCTTGGCAATATCATTACCGCGGTTGCGCCCACGCTGTCGCTGGCGATTGCCGGGCGTATTATCACCTCCTTCAATCACGGAGCCTTTTTTGGCCTCGGCTCGATCATTGCCGCTTCGCTTGTTGCGCCGGGTCGCCAGGCAAGCGCCATTGCCTTTATGTTTTCTGGGCTGACGTTGGCAAACCTGCTTGGTGTTCCGGTTGGTACCTGGCTGGCTCAGACCTTTAGCTGGCGGCTGGTTTTCTGGCTGATCGCAGGCATCGGTGTGCTTACTATTGTCAGTATCGCGCTGTTTGTTCCGCGCATCGAAAAAGGAAAGGCCATCGCCTTGAGAACGGAACTGCGCGCCTTTGCCGATCCCCAGGTTCTGCTGGTCATGGGGATTACCGTATTTGGTCCGGCGGCGTTCTTTACTTCCATTACCTATATCGCGCCGATGATGATTGAGGAAGCCGGTTTTTCGGCCGGTGGCGTGGCTTGGATAATGGTACTTTTTGGTTTCGGACTGGCGGTAGGAAACTGGCTTGGCGGCCGTTTCGCCGATCGCTCGCTGTTTGGCACGCTGTTGGTCACGCTGGCGGCCCAAGGGTTGGTACTGCTGGTTTTCTGGGGCGGCGTCGACAACCCGCTGATTGCCAGTGCCTCGGTATTCCTGATGGCTGCGTTTGGGTTCGCCACGGTTTCACCGATTCAGAAATTAGTCATGGACCGCGCAAGCCACGCCGGAGCGCCCACCATGGCGGCATCGGTTAACATCGGCATGTTCAATCTGGGAAATGCGCTTGGCGCGTGGGTAGGGGGAGCGACCATTGCTGCCGGTTTGGGTCTGGCTTCACCGAACTGGGCCGGTGCCATTCTATCCTTTATCGGATTGGGTCTTGCCTTGCTGGCATGGCAAAGCGCCCGCAAAAATTATGCACTGCAGGCGCAGGCTGAATGAGTGGTTGCTTCAGGCTAACGCGGCCGTTAAGCAAAAACAGCTGCGTTACCGATGCTGCGCCCTTTGCGCTCGGGCTCTGTCAGGGGCGGACCAATGCCGGTCGTTTGGCATTGTATTGCCAGTTATCAATCAAGAACTGCATGCCCAGCGCGTCATTGCGATTTTTATCCGGCAGTGATTGATACAGCGCATGCGCGGCTTCAACCCGCGTCATATCCAGTTCGATGCCGAGCCCCGGCCCTGCTGGCAGTTCCAGATAACCGTCGCGGATCTGCGGCGGTTGGTGGGTCAGATGCTGACCGTCCTGCCAGATCCAATGGGTATCAAAGGCGGTGATGCGATCGCCCGGCGCAGCCGCTCCCAGATGAGCAACCATTGCCAGTGACACGTCAAAATGATTATTGGAATGGCAGCCGGTGGTCAGCCCCCATTCATGGCAGAGCTGCGCCACGGTATGCGCATTGCGCGGCGTCCAGAAATGCGGGTCGGCCAGCGGAATGTCAATGGCGTTCAGTTGTAACGCGTGCTGGAGCTGGCGCCAGTCATTGGCAATCATGTTGGTGGCAACGGGAATACCGGTTGCACGCCTGAATTCCGCCAGCGTCTCTCGCCCGGAGAACCCCTGTTCTGCGCCACAGGGATCTTCCAGATAGGGAACGCGCCCTGCAAGCTGTTTGCCAAAACCAATGGCCTCGTCCAGCGACCAACTGGCATTGGGGTCGACGGTGATGCGTGCCGTTGGGAAACGTGCCAGCAAGGCTTCAACGGTTTCCACTTCGTACTCGCCCGGATGTACGCCGCCTTTGAGTTTGAAGTCGCGGAATCCGTAGTGCTCCTGCGCCGCTTCTGCCAGCCTGACCACCGCTTGATGATCCATCGCAGGTTGATGACGTAGCCAAAACCAGGGGGCGCGCTGCTGCTCACCGCTCTGATAGTTCATCGTGGTCAGCTTGCGATCGGCGATATAAAACAGATAACCCAACACCGGTATGCGGTCTCGCTGCCGCCCGCTGGCCAGCAAATCGGCCACCGGCAGCTCAAGATGCTTGCCGAGCAGATCCAGCAGCGCCGCCTCAATCGCCGCCGCCGCATTGTAGAATTTTTCGGGATTCATCTGCGGAATATGCACGCGATCGGTCTGCTCGCTGGTTTGCTGCCGGGCATCGCTGGCGAAAAGCCGACTGACGGTGGCGTTCATTTGGCATAATGAACTGCCGACCACCTGTGGCGTAAATTTTTCAAGCAGCGACAGGGTTGAGGCATGACATGGACATTCTCCCACCCCGCTATTGCCCGCCGAGTCGCCAATAATCACCAGGATGCGAGTGAAATGGCAGTTATGGGCACCGCCAATATTCAGCAGCATACTGTCGTAACCGGCAACCGGTACTACCCGCATGCTGTTAATGACTGGACTGTCGGGCATGTTCATTCTCCATCGAGTTGATTGCAGGGGGCGCTGGCTGGCGACGCAGCAACAGCCACAGGCCGGTGACTACCGAGACGCAGGTCAGGGCATACAGCCCGCCGGTAGTAGAACCGGTTGTGAGTTCCAGATAGCCGAACACCGTAGGCGCGAAGAATCCTCCCAGATTGCCTACCGAATTGATCAGCGCAATCCCCGGCGCCACGATACTGGCCGGCAGCTCGGCCTGGGGCATGGGCCAGAACAGCGTTGCGCTGACTTTTGAACCGATGCAGGCCACGATCATCGCCAGGAAACCGAACCAGGGCCCGCCGAGGGTAGCCATAAAGGTGCCACAGGCGGCGACCAGCATCGCCAGTCCCAGCCATTTGCTTAATTTGTTACGGTGTCTATCGCCAAGTCGCCCGACAATATTGAGCGCGACAATGGCGCACAACCATGGAAATGCGGTGAGCAAGCCGGTGCCAAAGCTGTTGAAACCTTGAATACGTTGAATGATTTGCGGTAGCCAGAAAACCAGCGTGTAACCGGTCATGGTCATGGTGAAAAAAAGCAGGCAGTAAACCAGGACATGGCGATCGGTCAACAGGTTCAGCTTGCCCGGCGCGGTATACTGCGCGTCACGCTCGCTGTCTTCCTGCGCCAGCTGTTGTTGCAGGGCCTGCTTTTCCGCCGGCGTCAGCCAGCGGGCATCGTTCGGTCGTGAAACCAGAACCAGCATGGCAAGCAGCCCGACCAGCACCGAACCGCCTCCTTCCAGGAACATCACCCATTTCCAGCCGGCCAAACCAAGAAAATCATGCATCAGCAGGATCGAGCCGGTAATCGGGCCGGAAAACAGGAAAGCCCCGGCGGTGGCACTTAATACCATGGCGGTGGCGCGTCCCCGATAGGCATTGGGTACCCACTGGCGGAAATAAAACAGCACCCCGGGGAAGAAACCGGCTTCCGCCACGCCGAGCAGAAAGCGCAGCACATAAAAATGGACCGGTGAGCTGACGAATCCGGTCATCACCACCACTATTCCCCAACTAATCATGATGCGGGTTAACCAGACGCGGGCTCCGTACTTTTTCATCATCAGATTACTGGGGACTTCGAACAGCGCGTAGCCAATAAAGAATAGCCCGGCACCGAGTCCGAAGGCAGCGGCGCTGATGCCGGCGTCGAGCTGCAATTCCGCCTTGATAAAGCCGATATTGGAGCGATCTATCTGATTAATGATGAGCATTATCGCCAGCATGGGAATGATGCGTTTAAAAAACTTTCCGATGGCACTGGTGAGATGCGTCTCGTGCTGCTGGGATAAAAGCGGAGGCTGGATGGCAGGCATTCGTAACCCTCTTCTTTTTTATATAATTAGCGAAGAGACTATTCGCCGACATCGGGCAGAGATATGTGTAAATGCACTAATAATCTTGTGCATTATTTTAATGAGTTATGTATCAACGGCATAAATATGACTACCGCACGGGTGTTTAGTGGAATTGTGCGCTTATTCACAATTAATGGATGAAAAATTATGCGATTGCATTAGCGGCCGCCTGGCGAGTTGAGAGCGAACGGCCTGCAAAACGTGGCGTGGCGGAGGGTTGACGTATCTTGCTTATCGACCCGATGCGTTTGACACTGGCTGGCCTGCAAGGCCGAGGTATCAAAAACATCGCATAATGATAAGCTATGCGCACGTTAGATGTAGCGCCCGTCACTATGGCTCATGCCATAATAGCGCATCGCCGAGCCAACGCTCGGCTGATGTTCTTATCGCCCAGATTCAGCAGACGGGCCAATTTTTAGGAGTTCCCATGTCAAGTCACTTCCCGCAGGTTCGCCCGCGTCGTCTCAGAAAATCCGAGTCGCTGCGCACGTTATTCCAGGAAACCGAATTCAGCGTTAACGATCTGGTACTGCCGATCTTCGTCGAAGAAGAGGTGGATGATTACGCCGTCATCGAGACCATGCCTGGCGTGTTGCGCATTCCGGAGTCCAAGCTGGCTTATGAGATCGAGCGCTATGCCAAAGCCGGTATTCGTTCGGTGATGACGTTCGGCATTTCTCACCATATGGATGCCACCGGCAGTGATACCTGGAAGGAAGACGGACTGGTGGCGCGTATGGCGCGTATCTGTAAAGACACGGTGCCAGAAATGATCGTCATGTCGGATACCTGCTTCTGTGAATATACCTCGCATGGGCATTGTGGTGTCTTGCACGACCACGGCGTCGATAACGATGCTACGCTGGTCAATCTCGGCAGGCAGGCGGTTATTGCTGCCGCTGCGGGGGCAGATTTTATCGCGCCGTCGGCGGCGATGGACGGCCAGGTGCAGGCAATCCGCAGCGCGCTGGATGAAGCCGGCTTTATCGACACCTCGATCATGGCCTACTCAACCAAGTTTGCCTCCTCGCTGTATGGACCGTTCCGTGAAGCCGGCGGCAGCGTATTGCAGGGCAACCGCAAAAATTATCAGATGAACCCGATGAACCGTCGCGAAGCGATCCGCGAGTCGCTGATGGACGAACAGGAAGGCGCAGATGCGTTGATGGTGAAACCGGCCGGCGCTTATCTGGACGTGATCAGTGACATTCGAGCCGCATCGCGTCTGCCGTTGGCGGCCTATCAGGTCAGCGGAGAATACGCGATGATCAAGTTTGCCGCACAGGCCGGCGCGATTGACGAGCGTAAAGTGGTGCGTGAAACGCTGGGCGCCATCAAGCGCGCCGGTGCAGATATTATCCTTTCGTACTTTGCGATGGATATTGCCGAAAACGGCATCGATTACTGATCGTTTTCTCCGCAATAAAAAGCCCCGAAAGGGGCTTTTTGCCGTCTGGCATTCCTGATGCTAGGCGGAAAAACCGCCGTCGATGCTCAGGCTGGCGCCGGTGATGTAACCGGCTTCCGGACCGGCCAGATAGGCGACAAAGCTGGCAATTTCATCGTCTTTGCCGTAACGGCCGATCGCCATCATGGCCTTCAGCTGCTCGGCGAATTCGCCGCTGTCAGGATTCATGTCGGTATCCACCGGGCCAGGCTGTACGTTGTTGACCGTGATGCCGCGTGGGCCAAGATCGCGCGCCATGCCCTTGGTCAAACCGACCAGCGCCGACTTGCTCATGGCATATATCGCACCGCCGGCAAACGGCATGCGTTCAGCATTGGTACTGCCGATGTTGATGATGCGGCCATGATCGTTCATATGGCGTGCCGCTTCCTGGCTGGCGATAAAGACGCTGCGGACGTTAACAGCCAGCGTGCGGTCCAGATCTTCCAGTGGCAGCTCTTCGGTGTTGCCCAGTGCCAGGACGCCGGCGTTGTTCACCAGAATGTCCAGTTTGCCAAAGTGATTTACCGCCTGGCGAATCGCCTGTTGCAGTGCGGCAGCATTGGCGCTGTCGGCCTGAATGGCCAACGCCTTGCCGCCAGCGGCGGTAATCGCGCTGACGACGGCATCGGCCTTGTCGGCCGATGCGACATAGGTTAACGCCACGGCGGCACCTTCGCGCGCCAGACGTTTGGCCACTGCTGCGCCGATGCCGCGAGAACCACCTTGAACGAAGGCGACTTTTCCTGATAGTGAAAGCGTTGCTGACATGATGTATCTCCAAATTGGCGAGGGTCAGGATGACGTGGTCAGTATCAAAGAAATCAACCTCGGCCACTAGCCATAAAGAGCTATAATCAGCTTAAACCATTGGTTTGAAATCGGCCTGAAAGGAAAACGCATGTTGGGACATCTTGAATGTTTTGTCAGCAGCGCTGAGCTGGGCAGTTTTTCTGCTGCCGGCCGCAAATTAGGCATCAGCCCGGCCGCTGTGGGCAAAAATATCACCAAACTCGAAGCTCAGGTCAGGGTTCGCCTGTTCCAGCGCAATACGCGTAAATTGATCCTCACTGAAGAAGGAGAGCGTTTCCTTCAGGAGGTCAAAGGCGGTTTGCTATCGATTCAGTGTGCGCTGAAAGGGCTGAGCAGCGCCGGCGGCGTAGCGGCCGGTACGCTCAAGGTCAGTATGGGAACCGCTTTTGGCCTGCATTTTATGTTGCCGATGCTGCCGGGGTTTCTTGCCAGGTATCCAGCCATCATACCTGACTGGCATTTTGACAACCGCCAGGTCGATATCATCGGCGAGCAGTTTGACGCCGCGCTTGGCGGCGGTTTCGAACTGGCGCAGGGCATGATCGCCCGCGAACTGGCCCCGGCGCATGGCGTGTTGGTCGCTTCGGCCGACTATCTGCGGCGACAGCCAGCGCTGCAGCATCCGGAGCAGTTGGCTGAGCATGCGGGTATCTTCATTCGCTCCCCGCAAACCGGGCGTATCAGAAACCTGCCGTTGCGCAATCCAGACAATGAACAGCGCCCGGCCGCCATGCAGGTAGCCATGACGGTGAACGAACCTGCGGCGGCGGCGCAGGCGGCGGAAATGGGCATGGGGATCGCGCTGATTGCCATGCCGAATGCCTTGCCCTATCTGGAAAGTGGCCACCTGGTCAGGGTGTTGCCGGAATGGTATGTCGATCGTGGCAGCGTACGTCTCTATTTTCCCAGCCTTAAATTTTTGCCGACCAAAACCCGGGTCTTTGTCGATTACATCATCGAGCAGTTTCGCACGCAGCAACTGGCGGCGCGTTTCGATGCGCGCAGAAAATAATGACGGCAGCCGATAGCTGCGCTGGCGGGGGGCGGGATTCGCCACTACCTTTAAACAAGGCTGAGTGGGGAGAAAAGATTATGGTTATGCATGCATTTATCGGCAGCTGGTCACTGGTATCTTCGGTGTTCAAGAATGAAGAAGGTACGGTGAGCCATCCGCTTGGCGAACAGGTGTTGGGGCGGATCAACTACGAAGCCAACGGCACCATGGCGGCACAGTTGTACAGCGCCGTACGACCGAAGTTTACCTCGAGCGATCCGGCGCAGGGTACGGACAGCGAGCTGCGATCGGCATTTATCAACATGATCTGCTATTACGGCCGTTATCAGATTGACGAGCCGGATCAGCGGGTGATCCATCAGGTTGAGGGCTGCTCGTTCCCCAACTGGATCGGCAGCCGGCAAGTGCGTTTTTATACCTTTACCGACGACAAACTGACGCTGCGCACCGTGCCGCTGCAAATCGGCAACGGCGTGCAGATTGGTGAGCTGGTATGGCAACGGATCGGGGACGCTCCATGATCATTGTTCATCACCTGAATAATTCCCGCTCTCAGCGTATTCTCTGGTTGTTGGAAGAGCTGGAGGTGCCGTACCAGGTGCAACGTTATCAACGCGATAGCGTTACCTTGCTGGCGCCTGCCGAACTCAAAAAGATCCATCCGCTGGGCAAGTCGCCGGTGATTGTCGATGGCGACCTGACGCTGGCGGAATCCGGTGCGATTATTGAATATCTGCAAGAGGCCTACGACGCGCAGGGGCAATTCATGCCCACCGATTACCATGCGCGCCAGCAGTATCGTTACTGGCTGCATTATGCCGAAGGTTCGTTGATGCCGTTGCTGGTGATGAAGCTGGTGTTTGGCCGGCTCGATCATCCGCCGATGCCGTGGCTGATGCGGCCGATCGCTGGAGCGATAGGCAAGGGGGTCCAGCGCGAATACCTGGATAAACAGATAGCAACGCATCGTGATTATCTGGAGCAGCATTTGGCGGCCAACGTCTGGTTTGTCGGCAATGATTTCAGCGCGGCGGATATTCAGATGAGTTTCCCGCTGGAAGCGTTGGCCGCGCGTTACCGGCTGGACGATTGCCCGAAGCTGCGTGACTTCCTGCAACGCATACATGCACGTCCGGCTTATCAACGGGCGTTGCAACAGGGCGGGCCCTATGACCTGCTGAGTTGACAAGCTGGACTATACTCGATGGGTCAAGGTTTATGGAGATAGCCGATGGCTACGCAAATCTTTATTAATCTGCCGGTCAATGACCTGCCTGCGGCAATGACATTTTTTGACCGGCTTGGTTTTACCTTCAATCAGCAATTTAGCGACGACACCGCTGCCTGCATGGTGGTGAGTGACACTATTTATGTGATGTTGCTGACACACGACAAATTCAAAATGTTTACCCCCAACCCAATCAGCGATGCCAGGAAGGCCAGCGAAGTGCTGCTCTGTCTGTCACAACCCAGTCGCGCCGCGGTGGACGACCTGGTGCGCAAGGCGGTAGCGGCCGGCGGCAATACCTATCATCAACCGCAGGATCACGGCTTTATGTACGGCCATGGTTTTCAGGATCTGGACGGCCATATCTGGGAGCTGATGTATATGGATCCGCAGGCAATGGCGTCACAGAACCCTGCGTAACCTCTTTTCAGCGGCAGTCGGTTTACCGCCTGCTTATTTATGTGACAAAAGTCGCAATTTCCGTAATGATGGCGTCACACGCTTTTCGGCCGGTTGTGTTGCGATCTTTAGTTGATCACACGGCCTGGAAGGCGGGATAATCGTTTGCCTACACCAAAACATCATAAATTCACCGGTACCGTGCAATGAGAGTTAATCGTTTGCCTTGAATTGCGGCGCCTATTGGCTGCGATTGGGAAGGATAAATAAGCAAACGTGACGGAAACGATTCCGTTATTGCCTTGCATGGGCAGGTGAGCCGCTTTTGCGAAAAACACAGGGGACAGCAGCATGTCGGATTCTCAAGCAAACAACGCCGTTAAATCAAAAGGCGGGCTTGACGGGTATTTCAAGATTTCAGCGCGTGGCAGCAATGTGCGTCAGGAAGTGGTGGCCGGTCTGACGACCTTCCTGGCCATGGTCTATTCGGTGATCGTGGTGCCGAGCATGCTCGGCAAGGCCGGTTTCCCACCGACTGCGGTATTTGTCGCGACCTGTCTGGTAGCCGGCTTGGGGTCGTTGCTGATGGGGCTGTGGGCCAACCTGCCGATGGCGATTGGCTGCGCGATTTCACTGACCGCCTTCACCGCATTCAGCCTGGTGCTGGGCCAGCATATCAGCATTCCGGTCGCGCTGGGTGCGGTGTTCTTGATGGGCGTATTGTTTACCGTGATTTCGGTTACCGGTATTCGCTCCTGGATCTTGCGCAATTTGCCGATGGGCGTGGCGCACGGCACCGGTATCGGTATCGGCCTGTTCCTGCTGCTGATTGCCGCCAACGGCGTTGGTCTGGTGGTGAAGAACCCACTGGACGGGTTGCCGGTAGCGCTGGGCGCCTTTACCTCGTTTCCGGTGGTGATGACGCTGCTCGGTCTGGCGGTGATTTTCGGCCTGGAAAAACTGCGAGTGCCGGGGGGCATTCTGCTGGTGATTATCGCCATTTCGGTCATTGGCCTGATTTTTGACCCGGCGGTGAAGTACCAGGGACTGTTCGCCATGCCAAGCCTGGCTGACGAAAATGGCAACTCGTTGATTTTCAGCCTGGATATCATGGGTGCATTGCAGCCGGTGGTGTTGCCGAGCGTGCTGGCGTTGGTGATGACCGCGGTGTTTGACGCCACCGGCACCATCCGCGCAGTGGCCGGGCAAGCCAACCTGCTGGATAAGGACGGCCAGATCATCAACGGCGGCAAAGCATTAACCTCCGACTCGGTGAGCAGCATTTTCTCCGGTCTGGTCGGCGCCGCGCCGGCTGCGGTCTACATCGAGTCGGCTGCGGGCACCGCCGCCGGTGGCAAGACCGGCCTGACGGCCACCGTGGTCGGTTTGCTGTTTCTGCTGATCCTGTTCCTGTCGCCGTTGTCGTATCTGGTTCCGGTATACGCGACCGCGCCGGCGCTGATGTACGTTGGCCTGCTGATGCTCAGCAACGTGACCAAACTGGATTTCAACGACTTTGTCGATGCGATGTCCGGCCTGCTGTGCGCGGTGTTTATCGTACTGACCTGCAACATCGTTACCGGCATCATGCTGGGCTTTAGCGCGCTGGTGATTGGCCGTATTTTCTCCGGCGAATGGCGCAAGTTGAACATCGGCACCGTGCTGATTGCCGTTGCGCTGGTCGCCTTCTATGCAGGCGGCTGGGCTATCTAAGCGTATCTTTAGCGGGGACGCCGTCGCTGCGTCCCCGTTTCATCGCTTCCATTCAGATAAGTCTCCTTCTTTATTTCGCCGTTTTTGAAAGGCACAACAAGCTTTCATCGCCATAAAAAAGTGTTCTACTATCACAGATACTCTGGCAACGAGCCTTTGTGGTCTGAACCGTAGAGTCTAAGGAAAGCATGGAAATCTTTTTTACTATTCTTATTTTAATCCTGGTGGTTTCACTGTCTGGGGTGGTGACACGAATGTTGCCGTTCCAGGTGCCGTTACCGTTAATGCAAATTGCCATCGGTGCGATGTTGGCCTGGCCGCATTTCGGGCTGCACGTTGATTTTGATCCTGAACTGTTTTTAGTGCTGTTTATTCCGCCGTTGCTGTTTGCTGACGGTTGGAAAACCCCAACGCGCGAATTTATCCATCACGGTCGCGAAATTCTCGGGCTGGCGCTGGTGCTGGTGTTGATCACCGTGGTCGGGGTCGGCTATCTGATCTACCTGATGGTGCCTGGCATTCCGCTGGTAGCGGCATTTGCGCTGGCGGCGGTGCTGTCGCCAACCGATGCGGTGGCGCTGGGCGGCATCGTCGGCAAGGGGCGCATTCCCAAATCCATTATGGGCGTACTGGAAGGTGAAGCGTTGATGAACGACGCTTCCGGCCTGGTATCGCTTAAATTCGCCATTGCGGTGGCGATGGGCACCATGGTGTTTACCGTCGGCGGCGCGACGTTGGAGTTCCTCAAGGTGGCGATCGGTGGTCTGCTGGCAGGGGTGGCGGTGACCTGGCTGTACAGTAAGTCGCTGCGCATCATGAGCCGCTGGAGCGGTGACGACCCGGCGACGCAAATCGTCTTGCTGCTGTTACTGCCGTTCGCTTCTTACCTGATTGCCGAACACATCGGCGTTTCCGGCATTCTGGCGGCGGTGGCGGCCGGCATGACCATCAGCCAGTCTGGTGTGATCCGCAATGCGCCACTGGCCATGCGACTGCGAGCCAACAGCGTCTGGGCGATGCTGGAGTTTGTCTTCAACGGCATGGTGTTCATCATGTTGGGTCTGCAACTGCCGGGGATATTGGAAACCTCTATCCTGCAGGCTGAACTGGATCCTACCATTGAGACCTGGTACCTGTTCGTTGACGTGGCGATCATTTATGCCGCGCTGCTGATCCTGCGTTTTACCTGGCTGTGGCTGATGAAAGGCGCCAGCAAACGCTTCCTGAAGAAGCGCCCGTTGCTGTTTGGCGATTACACCACGCGTGAACTGTGGGTGGCGTCGTTCGCTGGGGTACGTGGGGCGATTACGTTGGCCGGTGTGTTGTCGATTCCGCTGTTGTTGAGCGATGGCAGCGCGTTCCCGGCGCGTTACCAACTGGTGTTTATCGCCGCCGGTGTGATCCTGCTGTCGTTGCTGGTCGGGGTGCTGGCATTGCCGCTGTTGCTGCGCGGCGTGCAGGTGGCGGACAAGAGCGCCAGCAAAAGCGAGGAGCGCATGGCAATTGCCATGGCAGCGGAAGTGGCGATCGAAAGCATCAATAAAATGGAAGAACGCCTGGCGGCAGATACCGAAGAAAACCTCGATCCACAGGTGTTGAAGGAAATCAGTTCGCGGGTGGTGGGAACGCTGCGGCGGCGGATCGCCAGCGAAGACGATATTGAAAACGCGCTGGAGCTGGAAAACCTGGAACGGCGTTTCCGCCTGACGGCATTGCGCGCCGAACGTGGGGAGTTGTATCACCTGCGCGCCACGCAGAAAATCAGCAACGAGACGCTGCAAAAATTGCTGCATGACCTCGACCTGCTGGAAGCGTTGCTGGTGGAACGCGAAGGATAATGCCACAGGGCCGCGTTTGCGGCCCTGATTATTTCAGCGTCGGCCAGAAGTCGCGACAGCAGGCAATCCAGGCCTGTGCGCTATGGGAAAGATAACTGCCCTGGCGCCAGATCAAGCCGACCTTCCATTCCATTACCGGTTCCAGTGGCAGCCAGATCAAACTGCTTTTATCCAGCCACTGGCACACCGGTTCCGGCAGCATGGCTATCCCGACGCCGGCCTGGACCATCGAAGCCAGAAAATCCCACTGTCCGCTGCGTACCGCGATTTTTGGGGCGATATCGGCCTGGCGGAATGCGGTCATCAGCATTTTGTACAGCGCGAAATCCTCGTTGTAAATCAGGATTGGCCAGTCAGCCAATTCGCTGATAGCCACGCTGGTGCGGGTTTGCCAGTGCGCATTGCGCGGGGCGACCACGCACATGGGATGGCGTAGCAACGGCAAGAAGGTGAGCGGTTGTTCGACATCGGGCGAATATACCGTCATGGCGAGATCCAGTTCGCCGGCCAGCACCGCCTGTTCGCCGGACAGTCCCCCCAGTTCGGAAATCTTCAGTTCTACGCCAGGATAGGTTTGGCGAAAGGTACGGATCAGTTCGGCGATCTGCCGGCCCACCATCGGCGGTATGCCCAGTCGCAGCACCCCTTTACGTACCGAGCCGATGTCTTCCAGCTCCGCCTCAAGCTGGCGGAATTCATCCAGAATGGCCAGGCCGCGCTGATAAACCGCCTGACCGCTGTCGGTCAGATGCAGCTTTCGCCCCTCGCGGATTAGTAGCGTGCATTCCAGTTCCTCTTCCAGGTGACGCAGCATTTTGCTGATGGTTGGCTGGGTGACAAACAGTTTTTCCGCGGCGCGGGTAAAACTTTGCTGACGCACCACTTCAACGAAGTAGCGCAGGGTGCGAACATCCACAGTTTTTCTCCAGATGAGCGATACCGGCGGTAAACTATTCCCTTACGGCATGATGTTGATAATTTTAATTCATTTCAGTGGATGTTTCTCGGCTGCGTATACTGAAACTCGGAATTTTTTGCTCGAGGTTAGATGCCATGTCTATGGCGTTACGCGCGGCGGCGCCATCGCTGCTCAACCGCTTACAGGTACCGATCCAGGTCATTTTGTATGTGGTGCTATTTCTGATTGCCGATCGGCTGGTACAGCAGTTTCATCTGCCGCTGCCGGCCAATATCGTCGGCATGTTGATGCTGCTGTCGTTGATTGTGCTGCGGGTGTTGCCGCTGCGCTGGGTGAAGGCCGGTTCACGCTGGTTACTGGCCGAAATGCTGCTGTTCTTTGTCCCGGCGGTGGTGGCGGTGGTGAACTACGCCCAGTTACTGATGGTGGAGGGGTGGAAGATCTTTCTGGTGATCGCCATCAGCACCACGTTGACACTGGGTGCGACCGGAGTGGTGGTCGATCGCGCCTACCGTTTCGAACTTTGGCTGCAACGGCGTAAAGCACGATGAATGACTTTTTTATCAGTGCGGTGTGTTTTGCCGCGACGCTGGCGCTGTATTACGTCAATAAGAAACTGTATCGCCGGCGGCGTACGCTGTTGCTGATGCCGCTGGTGTTAACGCCGATGGTTCTGGTACTGCTGCTGGTGGTAACGCACGTTTCCTATCAGGATTATATCGGTGAAACCCATTGGCTGCTGTGGCTGCTTGGCCCGGCGACCATCGCGTTTGCCGTGCCGGTTTACGAGAATCTGCATATTATTCGCCGCCACTGGCTGTCGCTCGGCGTTGGGGTCGTCACCGCGGTGCTGGTAGCGGTGTACAGCTCGGTGTGGCTGGCGCAGCTGCTGACGTTGCCGGAAGAAGTACAACGTAGCCTGGCGGTACGTTCGATTACCACGCCATTTGCCTTGGAGGCCGCCAGACAAATGGGCGGCCAGCCGGATTTGGTTGCGCTGTTTGTGGTGATCACCGGGGTGTTTGGCATGGCGATTGGGGAGATCCTGTTTCTGCGGTTAGCAGTGCGCAGTCGTCTGGCGAAGGGGGCCGGGCTTGGCGCCTCGTCACACGGCGCCGGCACCGCCCGCGCCTATGAAATGGGTGAAGAGGAAGGGGTGGTTTCAAGTTTGGTGATGATGCTGGCTGGCATCATCACCGTCGTGGCCGCGCCGCTGATTGGCCAACTGATGTGGTAAATGCAGACCTCTGCGCCGGTGAAGGCCGGCGCCGAAGCTGTTAGCGTCGTGCGGCGTCGATCAGCGCAACCACCAGCGGTGATAGCTGTTCATGCAACGCGGCGCGTTCAGACTGGAACAGCGTTGCCATGAAAAAACGGTGCTCGGGCAGTTCGATGGAGCGCACATCGCCCTCGCGATCGTGGCCGCTGATAATCAGCGGATATGGCTGGAGTTCGGCGACAAAATCCGGATTTACACCAAAGTTACAGTGATACCCCTCATGCGTTTCCAATCGGCCATAGATTTCAGCAATGCGCGTTTGCGGCAGAAAGACGACGGTGTCGGTTTTTTCCACCAGCGAGCAGGTTAACGGGGTAATGACCTGGCGGCCATCGCTGTCGGTTTCCGCGTGGCTGGCATTGTGCCAGCCCATGACGTTACGGGCATACTCCACTACCGCATACTGGAACCCACCGCAGGAGCCGAGGAATGGCACGTTCTGCTCGCGTGCGTGGCGGATAGCGATAAATGCGCCGTCATCGTTTTGATACGGGCTACCGGGGACGAGCCAGATGGCGTCGTAGCCTGCCAGTACTTCAGCATGGTTGACGGTTTCAGTCGGCAACCAGCAGGGGTCGATGTCGACATCCAGGTGAGCGGCGGCAAGGGACAGAGCAATGGGAATGGCCTGGTGGGCAACGGCCTGGGGACGAAAGTCTCCGACCAAGGCAATGCGGACTTGGGTTTTCATTACTGTTTCCTGTGTAGGGAAAGTATGAAGGTTACAACAATGTTAACTATAGTGCCGCTGGAATCTGGCAATATGGCACGAAATGCCGGGGAGATAACAGCGGGCGCAGCAGGCGCTACGCCCGGCATGGCAGGGGATCAGTACAGGGACGGCGCACCGGTCGGGCGCGTTTTGAACCGGCGATGCAGCCACATATATTGCTCTGGCGCTCGCATAATCTCTTTTTCTACCACTTTGTTCATATAGGCCGCTGCGGCCATTTCATCGGCGATTGGGTAATCTTCCAACGCCGGCTGGATCAGCAGATCGTAACCGCTGCCGTTTTCACGGCGAATCAGCACTACCGGCACCAACGCCGGTTTAGCCATGCGTGCCAGCATAAAGGTGCCGCTGGTGGTGGCGGCCTGGTCAACGGCAAACAACGGTGCGAAAACGCTGCCGCGTGGGCCGTAATCCTGATCCGGTGCGAACCACACCGCTTCGCCGCGCTTCAGCGCATGTACCATGCCGCGCAGATCCTTACGATCGAGCATCGCCTTGTTGGAGCGCATGCGACCTTTGGTCTGCGCCCATTCCATGGCCTTATTGTTGTGCGGGCGATACATCGCCATCATCGGTTGGCACAGGCCCATCGCGCGGCCGCCGAGTTCCAGTGACATGAAATGCACGCCAATCACCAGCACGCCGCGCTGGTTTTGCTGCGCCATTTTGAGGTGGTTGATGCCGGACACGTTAAACCAGCGTTTTACACGTTTGTCGGACCAGAACCAGGCCATGCCGGTTTCCAGCAGACCCATGCCGAGGGATTCGAAATTACCGATCACCTTGCGCTCACGCTGTGCTTCGTCCATATCCGGGAAACACAGTTCCAGGTTGCGGCGGGTGATCGAGACGCGGCGCTTCAAAAAGCGCATCGAGGTACGGCCCATCCATACCCCCAGTCGGTGTAATACGGGGTAGGGCAGTTGAACCAGCAGGAACAGCACCGCGAGGCCAAACCAGGTCAGCCAGTAGCGGGGGTGCAACAAGGCACGTTTGAATTTTTGCGGACGCTTCATATCAACTCATTTTGCGTTAAGGGGTAGAAACCTGTAACGCATAAAGAAGCCACTCGATAGCGATACAATTACTCAGACACCCAGACCAGATTATCGTTTAGTCATTGACTAAATCTTTACATTCGAAGGGCGGTTCGCGTGCTAATCAGGCGGAAGAAGAACGGCTGTTGGCAAGCCGACGTGGCTCTAAGAATGTACAGTATACCACAGCCTACGGCAGTGAATGTAAGAGGGATATGTGATTATTCTCATTCCGCCGCCGTGAGGATACGGTGAGTCACTGCCGTGCTGGTAAGGCCTGGCTACGCTGCAAAGCGATTAAGCGACGGCATGAGCGGTGTGCCCGTCGTTTTTCGTCGGCGCCCGTCTGGGCAAATAAAAAGGCGCCGCCTCTTGCGAGGTTGCGCCTTTTCAACATGCAGCTGACTAGTATCAGTTCATGCCGTATTTTTTCAATTTCTTACGCAGGGTACCGCGGTTGATGCCCATCATCAGGGCTGCACGGGTCTGGTTGCCACGGGTGTATTGCATCACCATGTCCAACAGTGGCTGTTCAACTTCAGCCAATACCAGCTCATACAGGTCGTTCACATCCTGACCATTCAGTTGAGCAAAATAGTTCTTCAGTGCTTGTTTAACCGAGTCGCGCAGAGGCTTTTGGGTCACTTGATCCTGTGAGTTCACGGTTGAAACGGTCAGTACGTCAGAATTTACGCGTTGTTCGAACATAGTTCTGTCAGCTCTTTTTTGTTACGCAAGATTTTCGAAATATGCCTCCAACGCCTCCAGCTGTTCGCTGGCATCCTCTATGGCGTTGAATGTGCGCCGAAACTGGTCATTCGGGGCGTGTTCCTGTAGGTACCAGGATACGTGCTTACGAGCAATCCGGAATCCCTTGCCTTGGCCGTAAAAGCCGTGCAATTCCCGAATGTGCCCTATCAACAAGCGCTTTACCTCGCCAAGTGGCAGCGGTGGCAGCAACTCCCCAGTGTCCAGATAATGCTGGATTTCCCGGAAGATCCAGGGTCTCCCCTGAGCAGCACGGCCTATCATCAGAGCGTCAGCCCCGGTGTAGTCGAGCACTGCCCTGGCTTTATGCGGGTCAGTAATGTCGCCATTCGCGATAATCGGAATGGAAACGTTCTGCTTAACTGCCCGAATGCTGTCGTATTCCGCGTCGCCGTTAAACAGGCAGGCACGGGTTCGGCCATGAATCGTCAAGGCCTGAATACCACAGTCTTCGGCCAATTGGGCAATCTCTACACAGTTACGGTGTTCTGGTGCCCAGCCGGTACGGATTTTCAGCGTTACCGGTACATCCACCGCATTAACTACCGCGAGGAGGATCTGTTTAACCAGATCCGGGTACTGCAACAAGGCAGACCCTGCAAGTTTCCGGTTCACCTTCTTGGCCGGGCAACCCATATTGATGTCGATGATCTGCGCGCCGCTGGCCACGTTAATCTGGGCGGCGGCGGCCATATCATCCGGATCGCAACCGGCAATTTGCACGGAGCGAATCCCAGGTTCATCGCTATGAACCATGCGCAGACGTGACTTATCCGTTCGCCACACCTCCGGATTGGAGGAGAGCATTTCGGATACAGCCATCCCAGCACCCATTGCATGACACAAGGTTCTGAACGGGCGATCGGTGATCCCGGCCATCGGGGCCGCAATCAGGCAATTTGTTAACTGGTGGTGTCCAATGCGCATAGACAAAGAGTGACCATACTGTGTCCGCAAGGGCGCGTATATTACGCATTTTTTCGTCGAGATGAAAGGCCAAACTTTGACCAATTTACTGCAATCGATCAATGAAAATGCGCTTCACAGCGCGGCTATAAAATATTATATATATTTAACAACAACTTGATTAATTGTGCTCATTTTGTGTTCAGCAAAATAATCGCCAAACAACAGGATTTTATCTGTCGCTGACGGCTTTTTAGCAACTAAACAGCAGGAAGCGGCGGGAGTTATCAGGGTAAAACATTGATGTTGGAGCAATATCGTGGGGGGGCTTCTCGGCGATGCAGAGGCGGCGACGCTGAAAAGGGCGAGAGTGGCTCCGTCGATGATGATAAGTCCATTCAGCGGCTGTATGGGGCGTCTGTTGGCATACGGGAACACCAGTGTGGCCGGAAATGGCGTCAGCGGTGAGCCATCACCGCCGAGGGGGAAGCAGAGCAACTCGCTCCCACCGTATTTTACCGCGGCGGTGGGGGCGAGCAAACGCGGATGCTTAGCGGCGTTGACCGGTAATGCGGCACCAGTCTTCTCTTTCGGCGACCGGGTCGAGCGCAAAGCTATCCTGGTAGGCTTCTGCCACGCTGCTTGCCTGGGTCGCCAGCACGCCGGACAGGCCAAGATAACCGCCGGATTTTGGCAGGCAGCCAATCAACGGTGCCAATTCGCGCAGTGGCCCAGCCAGAATGTTCGCCACCACCACGTCAGCCTGTAAATCGGCCGGCTGGTCTTTAGGCAGATACAGCTCCAGCCGCTCTGAAACGCCGTTACGCTGGGCGTTGTCACGACTGGCCTGAATCGCCTGCGGGTCGATATCAATGCCGATGGCGCGTGCGGCACCGAGTTTCAGCGCCGCAATCGCCAGAATGCCGGAGCCGCAGCCGAAATCGATCACGGTTTTACCTGCCAGATCGAGGCCGTCGAGCCATTGCAGGCACAGCGCGGTGGTCGGGTGCGTGCCGGTACCGAATGCCAGGCCCGGATCCAGCATCACGTTGACGGCGTCCGGATCTGGCACGTCGCGCCAGCTCGGGCAGATCCACAGATGTTCGCCGAAGCGCATCGGGTGGAAGTTATCCATCCATTCGCGCTCCCAGTCCTTGTCTTCCAACTGTTCGATTTTATGGCGGAAGCCGGCACCCAGTAGCGGGTGTTGCTCCAGGATCGCCACCACTTCGGCCATATCGGTTTCAGCGTCGTAAAGACCGATCACATCGGTATCACCCCACAGCAGGGTTTCTCCCGGCAGCGGTTCAAATACCGGATTATCGTGGGTGTCCTGAAAGGTCACCGAGACCGCGCCGCTTTCGACCAGCGCATCGCTCAGGGCTTCCGCCTGGCTGCCGGTGGTGTTCAGTTTAAGTTGGATCCAAGGCATAACAATTCTCTTCAAGAAGATAAGGATGATGCCGCCCGGCGCTTGTCGCCGAAGGCATTACCGATATAAAACGCCAGCAGGCTCAACAGCAGCGCAGGCACGATAGGATGCAACCCGGCTAACTGCAGTTTCAGGCTGGCCAATAGCGTATAGCATACCGCACCTGTCACCATTGAGCTAAGGGCGCCCTGGGCATTGGCGCGCTCCCAGTACAGACCGAGCACCAGCGGCCACAGGAACACCGCCTCCAGGCCACCAAACGCCAGCAGGTTCAGCCAGATGATCATCTCGGGCGGACGCCATGCGGCCAGCAGCACCAGCAGCCCGAGGATGAGCGTGGTCAGGCTGGAGAAGCGCTTGATCATTTTTTCGTTACCCACCTGCTGCGGCCGCACGCCAAGGTACAGGTCTTTTATGATGGTGGCGGAAGATTGCAGCAGTTGAGCATTGATGGTCGACATGATCGCCGCCATTGGCGCGGCGAGGAAAATACCGGCGGCATAGGGTGGTAGCACGGTGATCATCAGCGTCGGGATCACCTGATCGGGGATCTTCAAGTCGGGGAGTACCGCACGGCCCAGCGCGCCGGCCAGGTGCATGCCAAACATCAACAGCGCCACCACCACGGTGCCAAGAATAATGCCGCGGTGTACCGCTTTACTGTCTTTGTATGAAATGCAGCGCACTGCGGTATGCGGCAGGCCAATTACCCCGAAGCACACCAGGATCCAGAACGAGGCCATAAACGGCAGGCTGAGGATCTGCTCTCCACCCTGCGGCGATACCAGCGCTGGATCGATCTGTTGCAGTTTGTCCACCGCGCTGTGCAAGCCGCCGGCAGCGTGGATCACCGCCGTCAGCAGCAATACGGTGCCCAACAGCATCACCAGTCCCTGCATGGCGTCGTTGAGCACGCTGGCGCGGAATCCGCCGAATGCGGTATACAGCGCGATGCTGAGGCCGAAAATCAGCAAGCCGGTGTCATAAGGGATACCCGCTGCGGTTTCCAGCAGGCGGGCGCCGCCGATAAACTGTACCGTCATGGCGCCGAGAAATGCCACCAGCAGGCTCAGGCTGGCCAGCCACACCAGCAACCGGCTGTGATAACGGGCGAACAGCATATCGTTAAGGGTGATAGCGTTATAGCGCCGTGCCAAAATAGCGAACTTCTTGCCCAGTACGCCAAGCGACAGCCACACCGCCGGCAGTTGGATCATTGCCAGCAGCACCCAGCCAAGACCATATTTATACGCCGCGCCCGGCCCGCCAATAAACGAACTGGCGCTGATGTAAGTGGCCGTCAGCGTCATCGCCAGCACAAAGCCGCCCATCGAGCGGCTGCCGAGAAAATATTCATTGAGAAAATTGCCGCTCTGCCGACGGCTGTAGGCATAGGCTGAAAGCCCGAATACCAGCAACAGGTAGGCGATCAGCGGGATGATGATTTCAGTTTGCATCGTTGTCCTCCAGCGGGATATCGCGGAATACGCTGCGAACCATCAGCCAGCACAATACGATAAACAACAGCGGCACCAGCAGGCAGGCCATTTCGAACCAGTGCGGCAGGCCGGTGACGCCTATTTCGCTGTCCGGCAGATAGGCTGCCAGCGCCCAGGCGAGCACATACAACAGCGTGAGGCCAAGCGCCCAGCGCGCTTCACGATGAGCCTGTATAAAACGTTTTTCCATCCGTAGCTCCAAGCGGTTTACGGTCTCCCCGTTGTTTTGCGCCGTAGCGGCAATGCCAGGGGGAAGATGGATTTACCAGAGGAAAGGGATTTTACGTCAAGGTCGGCATTTGCCAAGTGATTAAGCTACCGGAAGCCGCAAAGAAAAGGGCCGGTGATATACCGGCCCTGGTCATATGAGATCAGGCGACAACTCAGGTTTCTTGCAGACCCAGTTTCTTCTCCAGATAGTGGATATTGGTACCACCGTGCTGGAAGTTTTCGTCGTTCATGATCTTGAGTTGCAGCTCAACGTTGGTTTTGATGCCGTCGATGATCAGTTCAGCCAGCGCATTTTTCATACGCGCGATCGCCACGTCACGGTTTTCACCGTAAGTGATCAGCTTGCCGATCATGGAGTCATAATATGGCGGCACGGTATAGCCGGAATAAATATGAGACTCCCAACGCACACCAAAGCCGCCTGGCGCATGGAAACGGGTGATCTTGCCCGGGCTTGGCAGGAAGGTGTTAGGATCTTCGGCGTTGATACGGCATTCCACCGCATGGCCCTGTACCTTCACTTCTTCCTGTTTGATCGACAGCGGTTGACCGGCAGCGATGCGCAGCTGCTCTTTGATCAGATCCACGCCGGTGATCATTTCGGTAACCGGGTGTTCTACCTGGATACGGGTGTTCATTTCGATGAAATAGAACTCGCCGTTTTCATACAGGAACTCGAAGGTGCCTGCACCACGGTAGCCGATTTCCACACAGGCCTTCGAGCAGCGCTCGCCAATGTAGCGACGCATTTCGTTGGTGATGCCGGGTGCCGGTGCTTCTTCGACCACTTTCTGGTGGCGACGCTGCATCGAACAGTCACGCTCGGCCAGATAGATGGCGTTACCCTGGCCGTCCGCCAACACCTGAATTTCGATGTGGCGTGGGTTTTCCAGGTATTTTTCCATATAAACCATGTCGTTGTTGAAAGCCGCTTTGGCTTCCGCCTTGGTCATGGAAATGGATTGTTCAAGATCTTTGTCGCTGCGTACAACGCGCATACCGCGACCGCCGCCGCCGCCGGACGCCTTGATAATCACCGGATAGCCGATGCGTTTGGCAAAGGCGCGGTTCTTATCCATGTCGTCGGTCAACGGGCCGTCAGAACCGGGTACGCAGGGTACGCCGGCTTTCTTCATCGCGTTGATGGCGGAAACCTTGTCGCCCATCAGGCGGATGGTTTCGGCTTTCGGGCCGATGAAGATAAAGCCGGAACGCTCGACCTGCTCGGCAAAGTCGGCGTTTTCGGACAGGAAACCGTAGCCCGGGTGGATCGCCACTGCGCCGGTGATTTCAGCGGCAGAGATGATGGCCGGGATATTCAGGTAACTTTTTACCGATGGTGCCGGACCGATGCACACGGTCTCGTCAGCCAGCAGTACGTGTTTCAGATCGCGATCGGCTGCGGAGTGTACCGCAACGGTCTTGATGCCCAGCTCTTTGCAGGCACGCAGGATACGAAGCGCGATCTCGCCACGGTTGGCGATAACAATTTTATCAAGCATGTGGTGCGCCTCGTTATTCGATGACGACCAGTGGCTCGTCATATTCTACCGGTTGGCCGTTCTCAACCAGGATGGCTTTTACCGTACCGGATTTGTCGGCTTCGATCTGGTTCATCATTTTCATCGCTTCAACGATGCACAGGGTATCGCCGGCGTTGACTTTCTGACCCACTTCCACGAAGGCTTTCGCATCCGGGCTTGGGGTACGGTAGAAGGTACCTACCATTGGGGAACGAACGATGTGGCCACTCATGGCCGCTGGTGCTGCAGGGGTTTCTGCGGCAGGCGCAGTGGCAACGGCGGTAGCCAGCGCAGGTTGCTGCTGGGCCGGCATTGCATAGGCCTGTTGCATCATTGGGTAAGCCTGCGCCGGTGCGGCACGGCTGATACGAACCGACTCTTCGCCTTCAGAGATTTCCAGTTCAGAAATACCTGATTCTTCAACCAGTTCGATCAGTTTCTTGATTTTACGAATATCCATGAGTGTGATTCCGTACTCTTTTTGCGTAAACCCTTGCTACCTGGCGTTGCAGACGCGATGGCGTGGCTGCGACACTCGGTATTGGGGGTATTTAGTTGGATTTTGACAAGCGGTTAGCCGCTGCCTGTAAAGCAAAGCTGTAGCCATCCGCGCCGAGACCGCAAATCACGCCTACCGCAATATCGGACAGGTAAGAGTGATGGCGGAAAGGCTCACGGGCGTGCACGTTGGACAGGTGAATCTCGATAAACGGGATTTGCACCGCCAGCAGCGCATCGCGCAGCGCCACGCTGGTATGCGTGAATGCCGCAGGGTTGATCAGAATGAAATCCGTATTGCCGCGTGCCTGATGGATACGATCGATCAGCGCATGTTCGGCGTTGGATTGCAGATGGCTCAGAGTGATGTCCAGCGCGAGCGCCTGGTTTTCCAATCCGTTAACAATCTCGGTTAACGTCATGCTGCCGTACTTGTCCGGCTCACGCGTCCCCAGCAGATTAAGATTGGGGCCGTTCAGAAGCAAAATGTGAGACTTGTCTTGCATTGTGCTGGCATCTCCGGCAATAAAACCATCATCGTTCAAAATAACCCGATGTTAGCGATTTGTCACCTTTTTCGGGGAAAAAACGCGCACCCCTTACGGGTAAGGTCGGGCATTATAACGATATCGTAGCAATTCGCAGCTAAATACTGGTCTTATCAGCGAAGATATTCAAGCTCAATCTGGCAGGGATGCGGTTCCCCAGCCGGCAAAAGTCGCGCCGTTGGCATGGGCCAGCGCCGCGTGCCGCGTGAAAAAAGCCGATGTGCAGGGTATCTGAGAATGGCAAACGGAAAAAGTTCCGCCAGCGTCAGCGCCACCAGGCGCGGAATTTCTTGTAACGCAGAGCCAGCAGTACCGCCGCCAGCAGCGCATAGATCACCGGCTGTGGTGAGAGGGTCTTCACCGACCAGAGATAGTGGATCGGTGCCAGGATGGCTGCCAGATAGACGAAGTTATGCAATTTCTGCCATTTGCTGCCCAACTTGCGCATGGCCCATTGGGTCGAGGTTGCCGCCAGCGCCAGCAGCACCAGCCAGCTGATAATGCCGAGCGTCAGATAAGGGCGCGATACCAGTTCACTGCCCAACAGGCCCAGGTTGTTCAACCCCAGTTCAAGGGTCGAGTAGCTGATCAGGTGCAAACTTCCCCAGGCAAAGCACCACAGACCAACCAGGCGACGGCAGCGCATCAGCAACGCCTGGTGGCTATAGCGCGCCAGCGGGGCAATCAACAGCGTGGCCAGCAGCAGTTTGAGCGTCATGCGGCCGGTAAAATGCTGAATGTCCTTGGCCGGATCGGCGCTGAGCCAGCCTTGGTTTACCGCCAGTATCAGCCACAGCAGCGGCAACAAGGCGGCC
Source organism: Serratia sp. Sp408 (assembly GCF_057180665.1). Lineage (NCBI taxonomy): Bacteria > Pseudomonadati > Pseudomonadota > Gammaproteobacteria > Enterobacterales > Yersiniaceae > Serratia > Serratia sp. Sp408. The sequence goes on along the minus strand of NZ_JBXUFT010000002.1, from coordinate 266,366 downwards.
AGATGGATCAGCACCTTTAGCGCCGTAATATGTACCGGTTTCAGCCGCACTTAGAAGTTCTCCCGCAAATCCATACCGCGGTAGAGCGAAGCCACCCGATCGCCATAACCGTTGAACAGCAACGTCGGCTGTCGCTTGACGTCCAGGATGCCGCCTGAGCCGATGACCCGCTCGCTGGCCTGTGACCAACGTGGGTGATTGACCTGCGGATTGACGTTGGCGTAAAAACCGTACTCGTTCGGCGCAGAAAGGTTCCAGGTGGTCGGCGGCTGGTCTTTGGTCAAACGAATGTGCACGATGGACTTGATGCCCTTGAAGCCGTATTTCCACGGGGTAATCAGGCGCAGCGGTGCGCCGTTTTGCGGCGGCAGCGTTTTGCCGTACACGCCGACCGTTAACAATGCCAGCGGGTGCATCGCTTCATCCAGCCGCAGTCCTTCTACATAAGGGTATTTCAGGCCACCGCCGATAAAGCGATCTTTCTGCCCCGGCATCTGCTCGGGATCGTACAGGGTCTGGAACGCCACAAAGCGCGCATTGCCGTTTGGCTCGGCCAGCTTCAGCAGCTTGCCCAGTTCGAAGCCGATCCACGGCACCACCATCGACCAGGCTTCCACGCAGCGCATGCGATAAATACGCTGTTCCAGCGGGAAGCGTTTCATCAGATCATCGATATCAAGGGTGATCGGCTTGGCGACTTCGCCGTCGATGCGCACTTTCCAGTCTGCGGTTTTCAAACCGCCGGCGTTGGCCGCCGGATCGGCCTTGTCCAGACCAAATTCATAGAAGTTGTTATAGCCGGTCACTTTGTCTTCCGGCGTCAGATCCAGCTTGGCCTGCCACTGCGACGGCTGGCTGAATTCCAGCGCTTTGCCCGGCGGTGCCTTGGGACGATCGTTGCCCTTGAACCATGACAGCAGATCGGCCTGCGCATTAAGCGGCAGAGCCAGTGACGCAGCGCTGAGACCCAACGCCTGCAATACCTTGCGCCGCTGATGGAACACGCTTTCCGGCGTGACATCGGCTTCGGTCAGTTTACGCGGTTTGCTCATGGTCATGTCCTCCGTGGTGATGAATCAAGCATGGCGCGAAACGACGTCAGAAGCGAGCAGCCACCAGAAAATATGAAATTTCGCAGAAGGGGTGTGGGGGGCGATCGGGGCAGGAAAGTCAGGCGCGGCTGGCCGCGCCCGGCATGAATGCTAACGGATTTTCACCAGCGTACGGCCGGTCACCTGGTTGCCCAGCAACGCAGCCGCGGTAGCGGGCGCCTGCTCGAGCGTGATTTCATGCGTCGCCTGCTGGTAGAAGCTGTCCGGCAGGATACCGGCCAGGCGTTCCCAGGCGGTTTGCCGGCGGTGCAGCGGTGTATGCACCGAATCGACCCCTTGCAGGCGCACGTTGCGCAGGATAAACGGCATCACGGTGGTGGGCAGCTGATAGCCGCCGGCCAGCCCGCAGGCGGCGACGGTGCCGTTGTAATTCATCTGTGCCAGTACGCGCGACAACAGCTTGTCGCCAACGGTATCCACCGCCCCGGCCCACAGCTGTTTTTCCAGCGGCCTTGGCGTTTCGATATAACCGCTGCGTGACAGCACCTCTTTGGCGCCGAGCGCTTTCAAATAATCGGTATTGCTGTCGCGGCCACTCAGCGCGGTTACCTGGTAGCCCAGAGCGGACAAAATGGCGATGGCGGTGCTGCCGACGCCGCCGCTGGCCCCGGTGACCAGCACGTTGCCATCATCCGGCCGCACGCCGCCGTCCTCCAGCGCCATGACGCACAGCATGGCGGTGAAGCCGGCGGTGCCAAGGATCATTGCCTTACGCTCATCCAGTCCCTGCGGCAACGGCACCAGCCATTCGCCGGACACGCGTGCGCGTTCCGCCAGTCCACCCCAGTGGTTTTCCCCGACGCCCCAGCCGGTGAGTACCACGCTCTGGCCCTCCTTGAAGCGCTGATCCTTGCTGCTGACCACCGTGCCGGCGAAATCGATGCCGGGCACCATGGGGAAGTTGCGCACGATTTTGCCTTTACCGGTGATGGCCAATGCGTCTTTATAGTTCAGACTTGACCAGTTGACCTCGACCGTGACATCACCGTCGGGTAAACGATCGTTGTCGATATCCTGCACCTGGGCGATGGTGTGTTCGTCTTGCTGTTCCAATAACAGTGCGCGCATGTCACTCTCCCTCTCATATAATTCGTGATGCGAATGGCTGAGTTTGCTTTCTTTGACTATATGCATAATAGGCAAGTTATGTCCTGATAAAGCACAAATTAATGTGGTTAAAAGGTTTCTTTCATTAGTTATGCTTGGTAGGTTGATGCGCAGCCCTGACGGCGAAACGCCACGTCATGCGCCGCTAAAAAACGGCGATTATCGCTTAAAAATCAGGATGCACGTTGGTGTCAGATAGACAGGATCGGTGCCTTCTCTCTCGAAAGGCGCGGAGTTACTTAACCATAGCGAACAAGGCACAGGGATGCGATTTACCACCAAACTCTCTGCATTGATTACCCTGCTCGTCGCACTGGCTATGTTTTTAATGCTGATGGGCTGTTCCTACAGCTTCTTCTATGTCACTCAGGAGCGCATGGATCGCCGTTTTGACGCGCTGGTCACCTCGATCGATCAGGCGCTGCTGCTGGACTCGCCGCAGGATCAGGAAAAGTGGTTGCCGCTGCTGACGCGGCCATTGGGCATCGTTGCGATCAGCGTGGATACAGCACGCCATAACGTATTACGTTATCAGTCGCCTACGGTAAAACAGCCGTGGGACGCTCTGGCAGGCTACCGTCAGGTTGCTTTGCCGCTGCTGCATCACCCCGAAAGTACGCTGCACATTACCTATCAGGATCCCTTTGCCGGGGACGTGCGATCGCTGCAGTCCACCATGGCGGTGACGCTGGCGATTGTCGTCATGGTGATCGTGCTGCTGCTCAGCCTGCGCTGGCTACGTGAACAGGCGGAAGGCGAGGATCTGCTCGAACGCCGTGCGCGGCGCATTCTCAACGGCGAGCGCGAAGAGGTGATGAAAGGTGAGGTGCGCGAATGGCCCGCCAGCGTCAGCGGGGCGCTCGATCGGTTGTTGGCAGACTTGGCCGAAGCGCGTGAAGAGCGCAGCCGGGTTGATTCTCTCATCCGGGCATTTGCCGCGCAGGATGCGAAAACCGGCCTTAACAACCGGCTGTTTTTTGATAACCAACTGACGACCCAACTGGAAGAGGACGGCTCGCACGGTATTGTGATGATGGTGCGTTTCCCGGACTTCGACACCCTGCGTGAAACCTACGGCAACGCCGCTGTGCAGGAGCTGATGTATTCGCTGGTCAATCTGTTGTCCACCTTCGTCATGCGCTATCCAGCCGCGCTGTTGGCGCGCTATTTCCACAGCGATTTTACCGTGTTGCTACCGCATCGTAGCTTGAAGGAGGCGGATGGCATCGCCTCACAATTGGTCAACGCCATCGATTCGTTACCCTCGAAGGCGCTTATCGAGCGCGAAGCGTTTCTGCATATTGGCATCGTGGCCTATCGCAGCGGACAAACCACCGAACAGATTATCGATTATGCCGAGCAGGCGACGCGCCACGCCGCATTGCAGGGCGAAAACGGCTGGCACGTCTATGACAGCCTGGTGCCGGAAAAAGGCCGCGGCAGCGTGAAGTGGCGTACCCTGCTGGAGCAGGTGCTGGCGCGTGGCGGCCCGCGCCTGTATCAGAAGCCGGCGATTGACGTCGACGGTGAGGTGCATCACCGGGAAATCATGAGCCGAATTTACGACGGTACGCAGGAATTGCTGCCGGCAGAATACATGCCGCTGGTGCAGCAGTTCGGGTTGGCGGAAAGTTACGATCGCCAGTTGATGGGGCGCATTATTCCGTTGTTGCGGTTATGGCCCGAAGAGACGCTGGCATTTCCGCTGTGCGTTGACTCATTATTACAGCGGCCGTTCCAGCGTTGGTTGCGCGATACGTTGTTACAATGCGAAAAAACGCATCGGCGGCGGATTCTGATTGAACTTGCAGAGGCAGATGTGTGTCAACATATCGACCGCTTACGCCCGGTGTTGCGTTTGCTTGCAGGACTGGGCTGTCGTCTGGCGGTTTCCCAAGCGGGTTTAACCGTGGTCAGCACTTCCTATATCAAGTCATTGCAGGTGGAAATCGTCAAGCTCCACCCGGGTTTGGTGCGGAGTATTGATAGGCGCGATGAAAATCAACTGTTCGTTCAGAGTCTGTCCAGTGCCTGCGAAGGGACCAGCGCACGGCTGTTTGCCGCCAGTGTGCGTACGCGCAATGAGTGGCAGACCTTGAAGGAACGTGGTATTCACGGTGGTCAGGGTGACTTTTTCGCATCGCCGGAACCGATCGATGTCGGGCGCAAAAAATATTCGCGCCGTTATCGTGTTTAAGCTGAATATTTGAGTGATTTTTAACGTAGAATGGCCCGTCCTTTCCTGTCGAACGTTGGTAGGTGCTTACCACCAGTGGCAATCAGGGAATATGTTAGATTTTATGAGCTGTGTTACGCCGTTTTTGTGCGTTGACAGGGTGGTAAGCTGAGCCTTTGTTCAGGGAATTCAGGCCTCATCCAATTTCCGCGCATTCGAGCAGAAACAATACAGACTATTTTTCACCGAAGTAGAACGTTTTTGCGCCTTGTCGCTGCTTCGTGTGGTTGGTAAAGTAGGCGGATTTTATTTTCCGCCCCCAGCTTGCAGGATTATCCTTTAGTTATGTTTAAGAAATTTCGTGGCATGTTTTCCAATGACTTGTCCATCGACTTGGGTACCGCCAATACCCTGATTTATGTTAAAGGGCAAGGCATTGTACTGAATGAACCGTCGGTGGTTGCCATTCGCCAGGATCGTGCCGGTTCACCGAAGAGCGTTGCGGCCGTGGGTCATGACGCCAAACAGATGCTGGGGCGCACGCCTGGCAATATCGCTGCTATTCGTCCAATGAAAGACGGCGTCATTGCTGATTTCTTTGTGACCGAAAAGATGCTGCAGCACTTTATCAAGCAGGTTCACAGCAACAGCTTCATGCGCCCAAGCCCACGAGTGCTGGTGTGTGTGCCGGTGGGGGCCACTCAGGTTGAGCGTCGCGCCATTCGTGAATCTGCTCAGGGCGCTGGCGCCCGCGAAGTGTTCTTGATTGAAGAACCGATGGCTGCCGCAATCGGCGCCGGTCTGCCGGTGTCTGAAGCGACCGGCTCGATGGTGGTTGATATCGGCGGCGGTACCACAGAAGTAGCGGTGATCTCGCTTAACGGCGTGGTCTACTCCTCTTCCGTGCGCATCGGCGGCGATCGCTTCGATGAAGCAATCATTAATTATGTGCGCCGTAACTATGGCTCACTGATCGGCGAAGCTACCGCAGAACGCATCAAGCACGAGATCGGTTCGGCATACCCGGGCGACGAAGTGCGCGAGATCGAAGTTCGCGGCCGTAACCTGGCCGAAGGCGTGCCGCGCGGCTTTACCCTGAACTCCAATGAAATCCTCGAAGCCCTGCAAGAGCCGCTGACCGGTATTGTCAGCGCGGTGATGGTGGCGCTGGAACAGTGTCCGCCGGAGCTGGCTTCCGACATTTCCGAACGCGGCATGGTGCTGACCGGCGGTGGCGCGTTGCTGCGCAACCTGGATCGCCTGCTGATGGAAGAAACCGGCATTCCGGTGGTGGTGGCGGAAGATCCGCTCACCTGCGTTGCACGTGGCGGCGGTAAGGCGTTGGAAATGATCGACATGCACGGCGGCGATTTGTTCAGCGAAGAATAATCAGCCCCAGGAAGGAGGTATCATATTGGATGAATGCTATGGCGAACGTCTTGTATGGTGCCTCCTTCTGTTGTCGAGGAACTCGCATAATTTATGAAGCCGATTTTTAGCAGGGGGCCTTCCCTGCAACTACGACTTTTTTTGGCGGTGATCGCGGCTATAGCCCTGATTGTCGCTGACAGCCGGCTCGGTACGTTCGTTAAAATACGCAACTACATGGATACCGCAGTCAGTCCCTTCTATTTTCTGGCCAATGGGCCACGTAAAGTTCTGGACAGCGTTTCGGATACGCTGGCTACCCGCCAACAGTTGGAGCTGGAAAACCGCGCTCTGCGGCAGGAACTGCTGCTGAAAAACAGCGATGTTCTTCTTCTTGGCCAGTTCAAGCAGGAAAACGCCCGCTTGCGCGAGCTGCTGGGCTCGCCACTGCGCCAGGACGAACACAAAATGGTGACCCAGGTGATCTCAACCGGGTCGGATCCGTATAGCGATCAGGTGGTGATCGACAAGGGGTCTGACAATGGCGTGTACGAAGGCCAGCCGGTGATCAGCGACAAGGGCGTGGTCGGCCAGGTGGTGGCGGTGGCGAAGGTCACCAGCCGCGTACTGTTGATTTGCGATGCGTCGCACGCGCTGCCGATCCAGGTTCTGCGTAACGACATCCGCGTCATTGCTGCCGGCAGCGGCTGCGCCGACGATCTGCAACTGGAGCATTTGCCGGGCAACACCGACATTCGCGTTGGCGATGTGCTGGTCACCTCCGGTCTGGGCGGGCGTTTCCCGGAAGGCTATCCGGTAGCGGTGGTTTCGTCGGTGAAGGTGGATAACCAACGCGCGTATACGGTGATCCAGGCTCGACCAACCGCCGGCCTGCAGCGCCTGCGCTACCTGCTGCTGCTGTGGGGCGCCGACCGTAACGGTGATATGCCGTTACCGCCAGACGAAGTTCATCGCGTGGCCAACGAACGCCTGATGCAGATGATGCCACAGGTGCTGCCGCCGGCCGATGCCATGGGACCACCGGCTCCGCTGCCGGCCCCTGCCACCGGCGCGGTTGCTCCGCCTCAGGCGGCCTCGGCCGTTAAACCTGCCGCAGGAACGCTACAATGAATCGCTATCGCAGCCATGGGCGTTGGATCATCTGGCTCTCGTTCCTGATAGCGCTGGTGCTGCAAATCATGCCGTGGCCGGAACAGCTGTATATGTTCCGGCCGTCGTGGCTGGCGTTGATCCTGATTTACTGGGTGATGGCGCTGCCGCACCGGGTCAACGTCGGCACCGGTTTTGTCCTGGGGCTGATCCTGGATCTGATTCTTGGCTCGACGCTGGGCGTGCGTGCGCTGGGATTGGGTATCATCGCCTATCTGGTGGCATTCAAATTCCAGCTGTTTCGCAATATGGCGCTGTGGCAACAGGCGCTGATCGTGGTGCTGTTGTCGCTGGCGATGGACGTGGTGGTGTTCTGGGCTGAGTTTTTAGTGATCAACGTCTCTTTCCGCCCGGAGGTGTTCTGGAGTAGTGTGGTTAACGGCATCTTGTGGCCGTGGCTATTCCTGTTGATGCGCAAAATCCGCCGTCAGTTTGCCGTACAATAAGGGTAAATCATGATTTCGCTTTATCTGGCCTCCGGCTCGCCTCGGCGGCGCGAACTGCTGACCCTGCTGGGCGTGCCGTTTGAGATAGTCCTGACCAACACCGAAGAACAACGGCAAAGCGGCGAGGCGGCACAGGACTATGTGCGCCGTCTGGCACAGGACAAGGCCAGGGCTGGCGTGGCGCAGGCGGTGGAAGATCGCCCGGTGCTGGGTGCCGATACCATCGTGGTGCTCAATGGCCGGGTATTGGAAAAGCCACGTGATGCGGCGCATGCGGCAGAGATGCTGGCGCTGTTGTCTGGCCGGCAACATCAGGTGATGACCGCGGTGGCGATTGCCGATCGGCAGGACGTACTGTGCCAACTGGTGATCACCGATGTCACGTTCCGCAATCTGTCACAGCAGGATATTCACGACTATATTGCTACTGGCGAGCCGATGGATAAAGCGGGGGCCTATGGTATTCAAGGAAAGGGTGGTTGTTTCGTCAGAACGATAACCGGCAGTTATCACGCAGTCGTGGGACTGCCGTTGGTCGAGACACATGAGCTGCTCAGTAATTTTGTCGCATTACGTGATGTAAGAACGGGTTGATGGACGTTGCGATGATCTGTCAACCGGCTCTGAGGAGAAGACATGACAGCTGAGCTATTGGTAAATATCACACCGTCTGAAACGCGGGTCGCCTATATTGACGGCGGAATTCTGCAAGAGATCCATATCGAACGCGAATCCAAGCGCGGCATTGTCGGCAATATCTATAAGGGGCGCGTCAGTCGGGTGCTGCCGGGGATGCAGGCGGCCTTCGTGGATATCGGTCTGGACAAAGCGGCCTTTTTGCATGCCTCGGACATTATGCCGCACACCGAATGCGTTGCCGGCGACGAACAAAAAAACTTCCACGTGCGTGACATTGCGGAGCTGGTGCGGCAGGGGCAGGATCTGATGGTGCAGGTGGTGAAAGATCCACTCGGCACCAAGGGGGCGCGCCTGACCACCGACATCACGCTGCCTTCGCGTTATCTGGTGTTCATGCCCGGCGCGGCGCACGTTGGGGTTTCACAACGTATTGAAAGCGAAGCGGAACGTGACCGGCTGAAGAAAATCGTCGGCGCCTATTGCGACGATCTGGGCGGTTTTATCATCCGTACCGCAGCGGAAGGCATCGGCGATGAAGAATTGGCGCAGGATGCCGCGTTCCTCAAGCGGCTGTGGACCAAGGTGATGGAGCGTAAAAAGCGCAACCAGACCAAATACATGCTGTACGGCGAACTGGCATTGGCGCAACGTATTCTGCGCGACTTCGCCGGTGCTGCTCTGGATCGTATCCGCGTGGACTCGCGCCTGACGCACGATCTGCTGGTGGAGTTTACCGCCGAATACATCCCGGACATGAGTAGCAAACTGGAGCTGTATACCGGTAGCCAGCCGATCTTTGATTTGTACGATGTCGAAAACGAAGTCCAGCGCGCGCTGGAACGCAAAGTGGAGCTCAAGTCGGGCGGTTATCTGATCATCGATCAGACCGAAGCCATGACCACCATCGACATCAATACCGGTGCTTTTGTCGGCCACCGCAATCTTGATGAAACCATCTTCAATACCAATATCGAAGCCACGCAGGCGATTGCCCGGCAGCTGCGGCTGCGCAATCTGGGTGGCATCATCATTATTGACTTCATCGACATGAACAATGAAGAACACCGCCGCCGGGTGCTGCATTCATTGGAACAGGCGTTGAGCAAGGATCGGGTTAAAACCACCATCAACGGCTTCTCGCAGTTGGGACTGGTGGAAATGACCCGCAAGCGAACGCGCGAAAGCATTGAACATGTGCTCTGTCATGATTGTCCTACCTGCAATGGTCGCGGTACGGTCAAGACGGTCGAAACCGTGTGCTATGAAATTCTGCGTGAAATTGTACGAGTGCATCACGCCTATGACTCCGATCGCTTCCTGGTCTATGCTTCAGCAGCGGTAGGCGAAGCGCTGAAGAGCGAAGAGTCACATGCATTGGCAGAAGTGGAAATCTTTGTCGGTAAGCAGGTAAAGGTGCAAATCGAACCGCTGTACAGTCAGGAACAGTTCGACGTAGTGATGATGTAAGCTGTCGATCGATAAGGGTTCAGCCGGCTGAACCCGTTAATTCCCGTTGCCGGGCAGCGGAAGCAAGGAGATATTGTGAGGCGACTGCCTGGGATTTTGTTAGCAACAGGCGCCACGCTCATCGTAGTGGTGGCGTTGCTGATCAGTGGGCTGCGCCTGGCGTTGCCGGAACTGAACAGCTACCGCCCACAATTGCTGGAAAAGATCGCAGCCTTGTCCGGCGTGCCGGTGCAGGCCGATTTCGTGCAGGGCAGTTGGGAAAACTTCGGCCCGACGCTTGAAGTGCGCAACATCCGCGCACAACTGCCAAAAAGCAACCTGCATATCGAACGTGTCACGCTGGCGCTGGATGTATGGCAATCCTTGCTGCACTGGCGTTGGCAGTTTCGCGATCTCACCTTCTATCAATTTCAGCTCGATCTGAACACCACGCTGGGCGGGGATGAACACCAGGGCAGCATTATCGAGCCGGGTACCGTCAGCGATCTGCTGCTCTATCAGTTCGACCATTTCGATTTGCGCGACAGCCGCATTTCCTTCCTCACGCCGTCTGGCCCGCGGGCCGAGTTCGATATTCCGCAGCTCACCTGGCTTAACAGCCACCAACGCCATCGCGCGGAAGGGCAAATCAGCCTGTCGACCCTCAACGGTCAGCATGGACTGGTGCGGGTACGTATGGACCTGCGTGATAACAAAGGCCTGCTGAACACCGGGACGGTGTATATGCAGGCCGATGATATCGATCTGAAGCCATGGTTCAGCCGTTGGCTGAAGTCCAATACCGGCCTGGAAAGCGCGGATTTCAGTCTGGCGGCCTGGCTGCAAATACAGAACGGTGAAATATACGGCGGTAACGCCTTGCTCAAGCAAGGGGCGGCCAACTGGACGGTAGCAAAACAGCCGCACCGGCTGGATGTCGATAACCTGTCGCTGGCGTTGAACCGCAAGGGTAATGGCTGGCAGGTGGATGTACCGCAGCTGAACCTGAAAACTGATGGCCAGGCCTGGCCGCAAGGTTCTCTGTCCGGCCTGTGGCTACCGGAAAACGATCGTTTCCTCGGGCCGGAGCAGAGCGAGGAACTGCGTATTCGCGCCAGCGATATTCAACTGGAACGGTTGGCGGCGCTGTTGCCGACCTTCTCGTTCCTCAGCCCCGACGTGCTCGAGCGTTGGAATGATTTACAGCCACAGGGCAAGGTCAACGCGCTGGCGCTGGACATACCGCTCAAACAGCCGGAAAAAACCCGCTTCCAGGCGCGCTGGCACGGCGTCAGTTGGCAGCCCTGGAAGCTGCTGCCGGGGGTTAACCATTTTTCCGGCGCGCTCAGCGGCGGGGTGGAAAATGGCCGCCTGACGCTGGATATGCAGGATAGCGTACTGCCTTACGGCGATATGTTCCGCGCACCGCTGGAGATCAAGCGTGCGACGGGGGCAGTGACCTGGCGCAACAATGCTCAGGGTTGGGAACTGGCGAGCCACAAACTGGACGTCAAAGCCAAATCGCTGTGGGTAAACGGCGATTTCCGTTATCAGCAACCAACCACCGGTGAGCCGTGGCTGAGCATTCTGGCGGGCATCCGGCTGTATGACGGCGCGGACGCCTGGCGCTATTTCCCGGAACCGCTGATGGGTACCCATCTGGTGAATTACCTGAGCGGAGCGATTCAGGGCGGTCAGGTGGACAATGCGTCGCTGATTTTTTCCGGCAATCCGCATCATTTCCCCTTTGAGAAGAATGAGGGGCAGTTCGAAGTCTACGTCCCGCTACGTCAGGCGACCTTCCAGTTCCAGCCGGGCTGGCCGGCGTTGACCGATTTGGCAATTGACCTCGACTTCCTGAATAACGGTTTGTGGATGAATGCTCCGGCCGCCAAACTGGGCAAGGTCAGCGGCAAGAATATCAGCGCCATCATCCCGGACTATCTGAAAGAGCGGCTGTTGATCGATGCAGAAGTGGCTGGCGCCGGCCCGGACGTGCATGACTATTTCATGCAGACACCGCTGCACGATTCGGTCGGTACGGCATTGGAGGAGCTGCAGATTGGTGGTGATGTCAGTGGGCGCTTACATCTAGATATCCCCTTGAATGGTCAGCAGGTTGCCGCCAAGGGTGAAGTGACGTTGAACAACAATTCGCTGCTGGTGAAACCGCTGGGCAGCACGCTTGACAAGCTCAACGGTAAATTCCGCTTCGACAACGGCAATCTGTCCAGCGATACCCTGACGGCGAATTGGTTCGGCCAACCGGTGGCGGTGAACTTCACCACCGAAGAAGGCGCACAGGCGTATAAAGTCAACGTTGGCCTGAAGGGCGACTGGCAGCCGAGCAAGTTCCCCGGTATGCCGCCAGAGGTTGCCGAGGCGCTCGGCGGTAGCGCGCCGTGGAACGGCAAGGTGGCGATTAACCTGCCGCACGGCGGGGCGGCGAGTTACGATATCGGCGTTAACGCCGAGCTGAAGAATGTGAGCAGTCACTTACCTTCTCCGCTCGACAAACCGGCGGGTGAGTCGCTGCCGCTGAGCGTAAAAGTCAACGGCGGGCTGAACGGGTTCAACCTGACGGGTAGCGCCGGCAAGCAGAATCACTTCAACAGCGAATGGTCGTTTGCCAAACAGCAGGTCACCCTGGCGCGCGCCGCATGGCGTAACGGGCCGGGCACGCCGCCGCTGCCACCAAGCAAATCGCTGACGCTGAACCTACCGCCGCTGGACGGCGAAAAATGGCTGGGGCTGTTGGCGCCGGCGATGAAACAGGGCGGCAGCAGCGGCAAAGTGGGCAGTTTCAATTTCCCGACTACCGTGGCGCTGACGACTCCGCAATTGCTGTTGGGGGGACAGGCGTGGCATAAGTTGCAATTGGCGGTACAGCAACAGCTTGGCGGCGTCACCGTTGACGTCAAGGGCGAGGAGATTGACGGCGCGCTGCGGGTGGCCGACAGCGGCCCGTGGCGGGCGAATATCAAATACCTTTACTACAACCCGCAGTTTGGTGATGAGCACAGTACGCCGACGGCCACCAACCCACTGGCCGCGGCGGACCGGGTGTCGTTCCGTGGTTGGCCTTCGTTGATGCTGCGCTGTCAGTCCTGCTGGATTATGGGGCAGAATCTCGGCAAGGTAGAGGCGGATGTGACCTCGGCGGGCGACACGCTTACGTTGCAACACGGGCTGATCGATACCGGCAAGGGGCGGATGACCGCCACCGGCCTGTGGAAGCAGAATGATACGGAAGAACGTACGGCTCTGAAGGGCAAATTGTTGGGCAGCAAGATTGATGAGACCGCCAGCTTCTTTGGCCTCACCACACCGTTGAAAAATGCCCCTTACGATGTGGATTTCGATCTGCACTGGCGTGGCCAGCCGTGGAAGCCGGAGGTCAATAGCTTCAATGGCACCATGAAAATCGACATCGGCAAGGGCGAGATCGACAGTCTGGGCGGCGGGCGTGCCGGGCAGTTACTGCGTCTGGTCAGCTTCGATGCCTTGCTGCGCAAGTTGCAGTTCGACTTTAGCGATACCTTCGGCAAGGGTTTTTACTTCGATTCCATTCGCAGCACGGTATGGTCGAAAGATGGCATAATGCATACGGATAATCTATTGGTTGACGGCCTGGCGGCGGATATCGCCATGAGCGGTCAGGTCGATCTGGTAAAACGCCAGCTCGACATGGAAGCGGTTGTCGCGCCAGAGATTTCCGCCACGGTGGGCGTTGCCACCGCATTCGTGATTAACCCGATCGTGGGCGCCGCGGTGTTTGCCGCATCGAAGGTGCTGGCACCGCTATGGAACAAGATTTCGCTGATTCGCTATCACATCAGCGGCAGTATGGATCAGCCGAAAATCAACGAGGTTTTGCGCAAGCCAAAAGAGGATAAGGCGTCATGAGAAATGCGAACGTTGCGTTGTTACAACTGTGCAGTGGCGATCAGGTACGGGATAACCTGGCGCAGATTGAGCAGCAAATCAAGCAGCTCAATGCGGGAGTAAAACTGGTCATGACGCCGGAGAATGCGCTGCTGTTCGCCAACGCCGAGGCGTATCGCCACCATGCGGAAAGCGAAGGTGACGGCCCACTGCAACAGGCGGTGCGCGAAATGGCCCGCCGCTATGGCGTGTGGCTGCTGGTGGGCTCGATGCCATTAATCAGCCGCGAAAACCCGCAGCGTATTACCACCAGCAGCCTGCTGTTTGACGATCGGGGCGACATTCGCGCCCGTTACGACAAATTGCACATGTTTGACGTTGATATCAACGATATGCACGCGCATTATCGCGAATCGGATACCTACCAGCATGGACAGCAGCTGACGGTGGTGGATACGCCGGTAGGGCGTCTGGGCATGACGGTATGCTACGATCTGCGTTTCCCCGCGCTGTATCAGGCGCTGCGCGATCAAGGGGCTGAACTGATTTCCGTGCCGGCGGCGTTTACCCGCGTTACCGGTGAAGCCCACTGGGAAATCCTGCTGCGCGCGCGGGCAATTGAAAACCAGTGCATCCTGCTGGCGCCGGCGCAGGTGGGCCGGCATGGTCTGACGCGCCGTACCTGGGGCCACACGATGGCGGTGGACGGCTGGGGCAAGATCCTGGCCGAGAACCCGGACGCGGTTTCTGCGCTGAAAGTCCGTGTCGACACCGGCGTGCTGAAAACCATGCGCGCCCAGATGCCGGTGCAGCAGCACAACAGATTCCAGACGTCGCTGACGGCGCCGTTTGAAAACACATCCTCCAATAAAGAGTGAAGAAATTATGAGTTTGACGCTTGTCAGTGAACACTTACTTGCTGCGAATAAGCTGAGTCATCAGGACCTGTTCGCCGTATTAGGGCAACTGGCCGAGCGCCGCATCGACTATGCCGATCTGTATTTTCAGTCCAGCTATCACGAAGCGTGGGTGATTGAAGACGGTATCATTAAAGATGGCTCTTACAATATCGATCAGGGCGTCGGCGTGCGTGCGGTCAGCGGTGAAAAGACCGGATTTGCCTATGCCGACCAGATCACCCTCAATGCGTTGCAGCAAAGCGCGCAAGCGGCGCGCAGCATTGTACGCGAGCAGGGCGACGGCAAAGCCCGTACCCTGGGTGAAATCAGCCACCCGGCAATGTACTCGCTGCTCGATCCGCTGCAAAGTCTGCCGCGCGAAGAGAAAATTGCGTTGTTGCATCGGGTGGATAAAGTGGCCCGCGCCGCCGACAAGCGGGTGCAGGAAGTGAGTGCCAGCATTACCGGCGTGTATGAGCAGGTGCTGGTTGCCGCTACCGACGGCACGCTGGCGGCAGACGTTCGTCCCTTGGTGCGTCTTTCGGTCAGCGTGCTGGTCGAGGAAGACGGCAAGCGCGAGCGCGGCTCCAGCGGTGGCGGCGGTCGTTTTGGCTATGACTACTTCCTGGAAGTGGTCGGCGGTGAAACGCGTGCCGACGCCTTTGCCAAAGAGGCGGTGCGCATGGCGTTGGTGAACCTTTCCGCCATTGCCGCGCCGGCGGGCGGCATGCCGGTGGTGCTGGGCGCCGGTTGGCCTGGCGTGCTGCTGCACGAAGCGGTAGGACACGGGCTGGAAGGCGATTTTAACCGTCGCGGTACGTCGGTGTTCAGCGGTCAAATGGGGCAACTGGTGGCATCCGAGCTCTGTACCGTGGTGGATGACGGCACGCTGCAAGGGCGTCGCGGCTCACTGGCTATCGACGATGAAGGCGTGCCGGGTCAATATAATGTGTTGATCGAAAACGGCATTCTGAAAGGCTACATGCAGGACAAACTCAACGCGCGTCTGATGGGCGTTGCGCCGACCGGCAATGGTCGGCGGGAATCTTACGCCCATCTGCCGATGCCGCGCATGACCAACACCTATATGCTGGCCGGCAAGTCGACACCGGAAGAGATCGTCGCCAGCGTAGAATATGGCCTGTATGCACCGAACTTCGGCGGCGGCCAGGTGGATATCACCTCAGGTAAGTTCGTGTTCTCCACGTCGGAAGCCTATCTGATCGAAAACGGCCGCATCACCAAACCGGTGAAGGGGGCAACGCTGATCGGTTCGGGGATCGAAGCGATGCAGCAGATATCGATGGTCGGCAACGATCTGGCGCTGGACAAGGGCGTCGGCGTTTGCGGCAAAGAGGGGCAAAGCCTGCCGGTCGGCGTGGGTCAACCAACGCTGAAGCTGGATAATCTGACCGTGGGCGGTACCGCGTAACCCTCTGTCATTGCAATAATAAAGGGCGCACAGGCGCTCTTTATTGTTGATGTCGAGGTCTCAGCCAATCCTTTCCAGCGCGTCCACCACCAGACCCCAGAACTTGTCTTGATCCAGCGTCATGGCTACCTGGGTATGGCAATCCTGCGGCGCAGGAAAACGGAAGTCCGCCACCGTCATGCCCAGCGTCAGGGTGCCGGTCAGTTCAATATCTATCGGTACCTTGCGTACCGTCATCACGCTCGGATCGATAACATAGGCGACCGCGCACGGGTCGTGAACCGGCGGTGCGTCAAACCCCTGCGCCTGTCGATACATCTGGCCGAAAAATTGCAG
Source organism: Serratia sp. Sp408 (assembly GCF_057180665.1). Taxonomy (NCBI): domain Bacteria; kingdom Pseudomonadati; phylum Pseudomonadota; class Gammaproteobacteria; order Enterobacterales; family Yersiniaceae; genus Serratia; species Serratia sp. Sp408. The sequence continues at coordinate 250,350 of NZ_JBXUFT010000002.1, read as the reverse complement.
CAGTTCACCGACAAAGGTCGCCGGCGCGCTATCAATGGCGGCAATGCGCTGGCAGACCTGCGGCGTAGCGAGCGCCTGGTGGGTCAGATCCAGCCCCACCATGGTCAGCGGCCAACGTTCATTGAACACGATATGTGCGGCTTCCGGATCGATCTTGATATTGAACTCCGCCACCGCGCTCCAGTTGCCGACGTGATAGCCACCGCCCATCAGCACCACCTCCTTCACCCGCTCGGCGATGCGTGGCTCTTTGCGTACCGCCATGGCGATATTGGTCAGGCCACCGGTGGGTACCAGCGTCACGCTGCCTGGCGGATGAGCCATCACCGTGTCGATGATTACATCGATGGCATGTCGCGCATCCAGCGTCAGCGTGGGATCGGGCAACCGTGGGCCGTCCAGCCCCGACTCGCCATGAATATCCGCCGCGACTTCGATATTGCGCACCAGCGGCCGCGAACAGCCGGCGGCAAACGGCACACCGGTAATATTGGCGATGCGCGCCACCGCCAGCGCGTTGCGCGTGACCTTATCCAGCGTCTGGTTGCCGACCACCGTGGTTACCGCCAGCAGCTCAATCTCCGGGTTGCCCCAGGCGAGCAGCAGGGCGATGGCGTCATCATGTCCGGGATCGCAGTCCAATATGATTTTTTTCATTTTTATTCCCATTGCACACAGCGGCAGCGCGGTTGGCGTTAACGATATTCTTGATAGACTTCGCTCACTTTTTTGAAGTATTCAGTTAAGTAATTAATGCAGACTTCCACCTTGAGCGGCAGCTTGTCCTTTTCGGTATACAGCGCGTACACCGGCCGTGGATCCGAATGGTAGCGTTTGAACAGGATCTCGATCTCGCCGCGCTTGATCTCTTCGATCACCCACATCAGCGGCGCATAGGCGATGCCGGCGCCGGCTTTCAGCCAGCGGATCATGGTCTGCGAGTCGTTGGTGACGAAGCGTCCCTGCGGCGAAATGCGCGTACTGATGCCCTCGGGGGCAATCAGTTCAAACTCGCTGTCTGGCCGCACGCTGTATTCCAGCCAGGAAAAATTGACCATATCGTTAGGTTTTTGCGGCGTGCCGTGCTGCGCCAGATAGCTTTTGGCGGCGCATATCACCATCGGCATCGAACCGAGGCGTTTTGAAAACAGGCTCGAATCCTGTAACGCACCAACGCGGATCACCACGTCCAACCCATCGGCGATCAGATCCGGTGCCGGAATGCCGGTGACCAGATTGACCGTCAGACCAGGATACTCCTTCAGCATGTCGGCGGTCATGGTTGCCAGCACGTTTTGCGCCATGGTGGACGAACTGCCAATGCGCAACGTTCCGGTTGGCGTATTGTTAAAAGCGTACAGCTGCTCGTGCACCTCGCTCACTTCCTGTAGCATGCGCCGGCAGCCCTGATAGTAAATCTTGCCGGCTTCGGTCAGACCAATGCTGCGCGTGCTGCGGTTAAGCAGCTTCACCTGTAACTCATTTTCCAGTTTGGACACTGTCTGGCTGATGGATGAAACGCTCATGTCAAGTTGACGTGCTGCGGCGGTAAACGACCCGCACTCAACGACTTTGGCGTACACCGACATCCGTTTAAGTCTTTCCATTGTTCACTCTGGCTTAAAAGTGATTTAGATCACAGATTGTTGATGCCTTGATAGTAAGCAGGCTAATATAACGCGGTCAAAGATGCTTTAGCGGCGTCACCGCCCCCCGGTTACCCTCGCATTCCCATTCGCGGACGCAGTTCTGAGTTTAACCCTTTTTCAGGTTCGTGACCTGGACAACCCGTCTGGTCATCACCTTGTGGCGTGCTTCCGCTAGAATGTAAAGAGAATGTGAATGAGTAGGGTGTTTGTTCTCCGGTGTAGTGAACAATAAGGATAAAGTAATGAGTTTGCTTCCGGTTATGGTCATCTTCGGATTGTCGTTTCCACCGGTATTTTTTGAGTTGATCGTCTCGCTGGCGCTGTTCTTTGTGCTACGTCGGTTGTTGCAACCGACCGGCATCTACGACTTTGTCTGGCATCCGGCGCTGTTCAATACCGCGCTGTATTGCTGCCTGTTTTATCTGATTTCGTGTCTTTTCGTTTGAGGTCGCTGTGAAAACTTTTTCAATAAAAATAGCCAGAATCGCGATCACTTTGATTCTTGTCCTGCTGGGGATTGTCGCGGTGTTCAAGGCCTGGGTGTTCTACACCGAATCCCCCTGGACGCGGGATGCCAAATTCACCGCCGATGTGGTGGCGATCGCGCCTGACGTCAGCGGCCTGCTGACCAGCGTACCGGTAGTGGATAACCAACTGGTGAAACAGGGGCAGGTGCTGTTTGTCATCGATCAGCCGCGTTATCAGCAGGCGCTGGCGGAAGCCAACGCTGACGTCGCCTATTACCAGACGCTGGCAGCGGAGAAAAAACGCGAAGCCGGTCGCCGGGTGAAACTGGGTATCCAGGCGATGTCGCAGGAAGAGATCGATCAGGCCAACAACGTACTGCAAACCGTGCAGCATCAGTTGGCGAAGTCGATTGCGGTGCGCGACCTGGCCAAGCTGGATCTGGAACGTACCACGGTGCGTGCGCCGGCCGACGGCTGGATCACCAATCTTAACGTGCACGCCGGTGAATTCATCACCCGTGGCTCGACCGCCGTTGCGCTGGTCAAAAAGAATACCTTCTACGTACTGGCTTATCTGGAAGAAACCAAACTGCACGGTCTGAGCAAAGGCGATCGGGTAGAAATCACCCCATTGGGCAGCAACCGTATCATGCACGGTACGGTAGACAGCGTGGCAGCCGGGGTGAACAACAGCAGCAGCACCAATGACAGCAAAGGGCTGGCGGCCATCGACAGCAACCTGGAATGGGTGCGTCTGGCGCAACGTGTGCCGGTAAAAATCATTCTCGACGCCGAGGATCAGCAACATCCGTATCCGGCCGGCACCACCGCGACGGTAGTGGTTACCGGCAAGGGCGATCGCGACCGGGACGGCAGTTCACCTTTTGTACGCCTGATGCATCGGCTGCGTGAGTTCGGTTAATGAATAGTCCGACGTTCATACGCCTGCGGTTTGCCTTCAAACTGAGCTTTGCCATCGTCTTTGCGCTGTTTGTCGGCTTTCACCTCAATCTGGAAACGCCGCGCTGGTCTGCCATGACCGCCGCCATCGTCGCAGCCGGACCGGCGTTTGCCGCCGGCGGTGAGCCGTTTTCCGGCGCCATCCGCCACCGCGGCTGGCTGCGCATCATCGGCACCTTCATCGGCTGTTTCGTCGGCCTGATTATTATCGTCACTACCGCGCGTGCGCCGGTGGTGATGCTGATGCTGTGCTGCGTCTGGGCCGGTTTTTGCACCTGGGTTTCCTCGCTGATTAAAGTGGAAAACTCCTACGCCTGGGGATTGGCCGGTTATACCGCGCTGATTATCATCGTGACCGTCGCCACCAGCGAGTCACACTTGCTGGAAGCCCCGCAGTTTGCGGTCGAGCGCTGTAGCGAAATCGTGCTGGGCATCGTCAGCGCGGTGCTGGCGGATCTGATTTTTTCTCCGCGCTCGATCAAACAGGATATTGATCGTGCGGTGGACAAACTGCTGGTGGAACAGTACCAACTGATGCAGATGTGCGTCAGCAATGCTGACAAAGAAGATATCGACCGTGCCTGGAGCAATCTGGTGAAGGGCACCACGGCGCTGAACGGTATGCGCAGCAGTCTGATGATGGAGTCCTCACGCTGGCAGAAGGTTGACCGGCGGGTGCGCGTGCTACATACCCTCTCGCTGACATTGATAACCCAGGCTTGCGAAACCTATCTGATCCTGCTCAACCACCCGGATGCGGTGAAAGAGAACATCCGCGAACTATTGCTGGTGCCGGCGGAAACGCCGCAGGAGATCCATAAACGGATGAAGCTGCTGCGCCAGATGCTGACCACCAACCGTACCGATGAAACATTACTTACCATTTCCAGCTGGGTAGGGGCGGCGACCCGTTACCTGCTGCTGGCCAAGGGCATTCACACCAACAGCAGCGTCAGCGCGGTGGAAGAAGACGTGCTGCGCAGCGAAGTGGTGGTCAAGCCGACGTCGGCGGAAGGCCACCATGCGATGATTAACGGCTTGCGTACCTTTACCGCCACGGCACTCGGCTGTCTGCTGTGGTTGTGGACCGGTTGGACCTCCGGCAGCGGGTTTATGGTGATTATCGCGGTGATTACCTCACTGGCGATGCGCACGCCAAACCCGCGCATGGTGGCGATGGATTTTGTGCTCGGCATGCTGGTGGCTATCCCGCTCGGCGCGCTGTATTTCATGGTGATTATCCCGGCGACGCAGCAGAGCATCCTGCTGTTGTGCCTCAGTCTGGGACTGTTGGCGTTCTTTATCGGCATCGAAGTGCAAAAACGGCGGCTGGGGTCGCTGGGGACGCTGGCCGGCACCATCAACATTCTGGTGCTGAGCAACCCGATGGAGTTTAACGTCACCCAGTTTCTGGATGCCTCGATCGGCCAGTTCCTCGGTAGCTGCGTCGGGCTGATGGTGCTGTTGCTGATCCGTGACAACTCGCGCGAACGTACCGGTCGCACTCTGCTGAACCAGTTTGTCGGCAGTGCGGTATCGGCGCTGACCACCAAGGCCGCCAAACGGCGGGAAAACCACCTGCCGGCGCTGTATCAACAGCTGAACCAACTGTTGATGATGTTCCCCAACGATATTGCCAAATACCGTCTGGCGTTGAATCTGATCATTGCGCACCAGCGCATGCAGCGCGCCGAAATCCCTGCCAGCGAAGAACTGTCGGCCTTCCACCGGCAAATCCGCAAAACGGCCGATCGGGTGGTAAGCGCCAAGAATGACGTCAAGCGCGCCTACTATTACGATCGCTTGCTAAGCGAAATGAACGACTACCAGCAGAAACTGGTGGATAATCAGGCTCCCCTTAGCGTCACCGGACCGGTGAGGCGGCTGGCGGATATGCTGCACCGTTATCGCCATGCCTTGATCGATTGATGCCCTCCGCTCGGACGCTGCCGCAGTAGGCCGTGTCCGCAGCTATACTGAGAGAATATTGTTATCTCGCGGATGCGGGAAGATTCATGCACTCAGGAGGGCTGCAAGCATGTCTGTAGAACAACTGACCGAGAGTGAATACTTCAATACCGGCTATTTCGTCGCCGGCCAGTGGCATACCGCCAGCACGACGTTCGAGGTGCTGAACCCCGCCAATGGCGAACGGGTGGCGCAGGTGGCGAAAGCCGGCCAACGCGAAACGCAGGCGGCGATCCGCGCCGCCAGCCAGGCATTCCCGGCCTGGCGCGATACTCCAGCCAAAACCCGCAGTGAAATCCTGCACCGTTGGTATCTGCTGATACTGGAACAGAAGGATTTTCTGGCGGCGCTGATGACCACCGAGCAGGGTAAGCCGTTCAAGGAAGCGCAGGGTGAAGTCGACTACGCCGCCAGCTTTATTCAGTGGTTCAGCGAACAGGCCAAACGCGCCAACGGGGAAATCATCCCACCCGCCAAGCCGGGCGCGCGCATTCTGGCGACCCGTGAGCCGGTTGGCGTGGTGGCGGCGATTACGCCGTGGAACTTCCCGCTGGCGATGCTGACGCGCAAACTGGGCCCGGCGCTGGCCGCCGGCTGCACCGCACTGATCAAGCCAGCCAGCAACACGCCGCTGTGTGCCTTCGCACTGCTGGCGCTGGCGCACAAGGCCGGCGTCCCTGCCGGGGTGCTGAACGGCGTGGCGGGCGATACCCGCGCCATCAGCGACGCCATTATGGCCAGTTCGGCGGTGCGTAAAATTACCTTTACCGGTTCCACCCAGGTTGGCAAGACGCTGATGCGTAACGCGGCAGAAACCATGAAGAAAGTGTCAATGGAACTGGGCGGCAACGCGCCGTTTATCGTATTTGACGACGCCGATCTGGAGCTGGCGGTGCAAGGGGCGATCGCCAATAAATTTCGTAATGCCGGTCAGGTGTGCGTATGCGCCAACCGTTTCTTTGTTCAGGACGGTATTTACGATAAATTTGTCAGCCGGCTGGCGGCAGAGGTACAAAAACTCAAGGTCGGCAATGGCATGGAGCACGACGTCGTGGTCGGGCCGTTGATCGATCGGGACGGCGTAGAGAAGGTGGAAGAGCACGTCAAGGATGCGCTGCAGCACGGTGCGCGTATCGTGGTTGGCGGCGAGCGGCACCGGTTGGGGGGCAATTTCTTCCAGCCGACGGTATTGGCAGAGGCCAATGCGCAGATGAAACTGGCGCAGGAGGAGACCTTTGGTCCGGTGGCGGCCTGCTTCCGTTTTGGCAGTGAAAGCGAAGCGATCGAACGCGCCAACGACACGCCGTTTGGACTGGCAGCCTATTTCTATACCGAGAATCTGCAGCGGGTATTCCGCGTGTCGGCGGCATTGGAAAGTGGCATGATTGGCATTAATGAATGTTCGGTATCGACCGAACTGGGACCCTTTGGCGGCGTCAAAGAGTCCGGTTTGGGGCGCGAAGGGTCGGTACTGGGGCTGGAGGAGTTCCTGCAAGTGAAAACGTTACACATCGGTAATCTTTAATTCATCCAATTCAGTTATATAACTAACATGGGGCGTAACCTGCGCCCCGGTACGACAGGGAAAGTAATGAACAAGCGGATTCTGGTGGCGGTGCTGATCGCCGTGGTGATGGCCGGTTTTATTGCCTTGCGTGGTAATGGCGATCGGGCCATTGGTCATGTGCCGGCGGTAGCGGCAACGGAAAGTATTGATCAACTGACACAGCAAAAACGGGTGGTGAGCTACCTGCAGCAACACCAACGCCTGCCGGGCTATTACATTACCAAGAAGCAGGCGCGTGAGCAGGGGTGGAATGCGCGTGACGGCAACCTGTGTACGGCGTTGCCAGGCAAAGCGATCGGCGGCGATCGCTTTTCAAACCGTGAAGGGCGTCTGCCTGCCGCGCACAAGCGTGTCTGGCGTGAGGCGGATATCAATTATCAGTGCGGGCGGCGCGGCGCCGATCGCCTGCTGTACTCCAATGACGGTCTGATTTTTGTTACGCGCGACCATTACAAAAACTTCATTCGGGTGGAGTGAGTCTGATGGGAAAAGTTGAATTTGATTTCAGCCAGATACCCGATCCACCGGCATTCTATCGGGATTTTGCCGGCAAGTTTGCATTGGGCGAAGAGTTTGGCGCCAATCTGGACGCGCTGTGGGACGTGGTCACCGGTGACATCGGTTTACCGGTCGAGATTGAGTTCGTCAATCTCGATAACCGTCGCAAGCGCCGTTTCGGTGCGATTATTCTGCTGTTTGAAGAAGCGGAGGAAGAGCTGGAAGGCAGCCTGCGTTTCAATATTCGCGAGGGCAGCAGCGCACCCGCGCACCATCAGGGATGAACGATGGTGTCCATCCCATGATGCAGGCGGCGCTGCGGCCGCTCATTCGGTGGTCTCGGCCAGCTCGCGCAGATACTGGAAGATCTGGCGGTATGCTTTTGGCGGTTTATTGGCGGCCTTTTCTTTCTGGGCATTACGCACCAGTGAGCGCAGCTGCTGCCGGTCGGCCTGCGGATACAGATCCAGAATGGCGGGTACCGCGTCATCGCCTTCTTCCACCAGGCGGTCGCGCAGCGCTTCCAGCTTGTGGAACAGCGATACCTGCTGATTGTGGCGGTTTTTCAGCTTGTCGAGCGCGGTCTGGATCGGCTCAACGTCGCGGGCGCGCAGCATTTTGCCGATCAGCTGGATCTGGCGGCGGCGGCCTTCTTTCTTGATCTTTTGCGCCAGCTCAATGGCGTTACGCAGGTCTTCATCCAGCGGAATGCGTTCCAGCGCGTTTTTCCCCAGTTCAACCAGTTCGGTTCCCAGGTCTTTCAGCGCTTCGGCGTCGCGTTTGATTTCACTTTTACTGACCCAGATAATCTCGTCATCGTCCTCGTTGTCATTGTCCGGGACATCGTCGAGCCAGTCTTCAGGCTGTTTGTTCATGGTAGGCTCCGTTAAAAAGAGGCTAATCCTAACAGGTTGCTGCCTTTATGCGAAATTCCACGCGGTTCCTGTTAGACTCAAGGGCATTATTCATTCGATTTTGCGTGCCATTCGCGCAACCACGCCGCCACGGCACTTTTCTCAACGATTTTTTAATTATGGCAGATTGATGAAAGTAGTCACTCAAGTTGCAGAACAGCGCAAGACGCTGGAACGGGCTGTTTCACAGGCTCTGGAACTGGCGGGCGCCGGTTCCGATGCGGCAGAAGTTGCCGTCACCAAAACCACCGGCATCAGTGTCAGCACTCGCTTCGGCGAGGTAGAAAACGTCGAATTCAACAGCGACGGCGCACTGGGCATCACCGTTTACCATCAGCAACGCAAAGGCAGCGCATCGTCAACCGATCTCAGCCCGGACGCCATCGCGCGTACCGTGCAGGCGGCGCTGGACATTGCACGCTATACCTCGCCGGATCCGTACGCCGGCCCGGCGGAACGCCAACTGCTGGCGTTCGAGGCGCCGGATCTGGATCTGTTCCACCCGGCCGAGCTGGATGCCGAGCGTGGCATTGAACTGGCGGCCCGCGCCGAACAGGCGTCGCTGGCGGCGGACAAGCGCATCACCAATACCGAAGGCGGCAGCTTCAACAGCCACTATGGCATTAAAGTGTTCGGCAACAGTCACGGCATGCTGCAAAGTTACTGTTCCAGCCGCCATTCGCTGTCCAGCTGCGTAATTGCCGAGCATCAGGGCGATATGGAACGCGATTATGCCTATACCATCGGGCGGGCGATGAGCGATTTGCAAAGCCCCGAGTGGGTCGGCGCGGAATGCGCCCGCCGCACGCTGTCGCGCCTGGCGCCGCGCAAGCTGTCGACCATGAAGGCGCCGGTGCTGTTCGCCGCCGAAGTGGCGACCGGTCTGTTCGGTCACCTGGTGGGCGCCATCAGCGGCAGCAGCGTCTACCGCAAGTCCACCTTCCTGCTGGATTCACTCGGCAAACAGATCCTGCCTGCATGGCTGACCATCGAAGAGCACCCGCATCTGTTGAAAGGGCTGGCCTCGACGCCGTTTGACAGTGAAGGCGTACGTACCCAGCGGCGCGATATCGTCAAGGACGGGGTGTTGCAGACCTGGTTGCTGACCAGCTACGCGGCGCGCAAACTGGGCATGCAAAGCACCGGCCATGCGGGCGGCATTCATAATTGGCGTATTGCCGGTCAAGGCAATGATTTTGCCGCGATGCTGAAACAGCTGGGTACCGGACTGGTCGTGACGGAGCTGATGGGTCAGGGCGTTAGCGGCGTAACCGGCGATTACTCGCGCGGTGCATCCGGTTTCTGGGTGGAAAATGGCGAAATTCAATATCCGGTCAGTGAGATCACCATTGCCGGCAACCTGAAGGATATGCTGCGCAATATCGTCAGTGTGGGCAGCGACATCGAAACCCGCAGCAATATTCAGTGTGGTTCGGTCCTGCTGCCAGAAATGAAAATCGCCGGCGAATAATCGCCTGATGGCCGGCGGGATGCAGGCCAGTTTTATATCGTTGCTTACAAATAATTCCTGTCGATGTTGCGGTGCGCCGCTTATGTTAACTAACGGTTAACTAAAACAATAACTGGAAGGTGAGCATGAAGACAACACTGAAGACGCTGGCGGCGTTGACGCTGCTGGGTGCCAGTTCGCTGGCAATGGCTGCCGATCTCGACGAAGATATGGATATCATCGCCGGGAACTACAAAACCGCGCTAAAAACCGATTCCATCGCCACATTTAAACAAAGCCTGCAAAATATGCGCGCTGCCGCACAGGATGCGCAAAAGGCCACGCCGCCAAAACTGGAAAATAAAGCGCCGGACAGTGCGGAAATGAAAGACTTCCGTCACGGTCTGGATACGCTGATCGCTCAGATCGACGGCGCGCTGACGGCGGCGAACCAGGGCAAACTGGCACAGGCGCAGACGTTGGCGCAGGATTTCAAAACCACCCGCGATAGTTACCACCAAAAATACCGTTGACCGTGTGCGCGGCCCGCCTATCAAAGCGGGCTGCCGCCGCTGAGAAAACTGGACGGTGTCTGCCCCAGCACCCGTCGAAACATGGCGGAAAACGCTGCGCTGTTCTCATACCCCAACTCCCACGCAATCTGCGTGACGCCATCGCCGGCCGCCAGGCGGGACAACGCCAGCACCACGCAGGCACGTTGACGCCATTGTGAAAAAGACAGGCCGGTTTGCGCCTGAAAGAAACGGCTGAACGTGCGGATGCTCATATACAGCTGCCGTGCCCAGAGCTGCGGCGATAGATGAATATTCGGCTGCTGCAGGAACGATTGACACAGCGCGTTCAGCCGAACGTCGTTGGGCAACGGTATATGCAGCGGCAACGCAGACAGGCGGGCTATTTCGTGCAGTAACAGCGACACCAGGCAGGCGTCGCGTCCTTGTTGCGCGTATTCGAGCGGCATTTCCACAGCCTCGATCAGCAACTGACGCAGCAGCGGGGAAATGCTGACTACCTGGCAATCTGCGCTACGCGCTGCCAGCGGCAAGGCCTCGGGCTCGATGTACAGGCTGCGGGTAGTCACGCCCTGCATTTTGACCTGATGAGGCATGTGCGGCGGCAGCCAGACCGCGCGTTGTGGCGGCACGATCCAGTTCCCACTGCGGGTATGGACGTGCATGATGCCGGTTGCACCATACAGCAATTGGGCGCGACGATGGCTGTGCATGGGGAGGAGATAACCCGGTGGATAGTCTCTGCCGATGGCAATCACCGGCCGTGGGAAATGATCCACCTCATCGATAGCGATATTGCGCATTGTCCTGCGATTCAGTTTGGCCGAATCACCATGATAGTTGGCTTTACATCGTATGCAAGTCAGCGGTCAGGATGATTACCCTATTGCCTTTTGATGTTCAGAGGCAATGCAGCATGACGGAACTGATTATTATCCTTTCGGCCGGTTTTCTGACCGGTATTACCACCATCCTGTTTGGGTTCGGCGGCGGCTTTGTGGTGGTGCCGTTTGTCTACCATCTGATTTCCGCCTCCGGTGAGCACCCTGGACAGGCAATGCATATCGCGGTGGCTACCTCGACGACGGTGATGATCCTTAACGCCGGCTACGCCACTTACGGGCATTGGCGCAGCGGCAGCATACTGCGGGAAACGGTGGTTCCGCTGATCTTGTTCATCGCGCTCGGCGCGCTGGCAGGGGCCTTGGCGGCCACCTTGCTGACCGACGGTGTTATTCGCCTGCTGTTTATCGCCTATATGGTAATCACCATCGCTGACTGCTTGTTCCACAAGGGTTTTTTACAGCGTCCGGCGCGGCGTGCGCTGTCGTCTCGCACGCTTTGGCTCGGTGGGTCGCTGATTGGCAGCGTAGCGGCGATGCTCGGCGTGGGGGGCAGCGTGATGACGGTACCGTTGTTGCGACGTCATGGCTATGAGATGAAATATTGTGTCAGCGCCGCCAATCCGCTGTCGATCGCCGTGGCGGTGATGGGCGCGGCCATATACGGCTGGCTGGGGCAGGGAAAAATCGCCGGTGCGGCCTATCTGGGCTATGTAAATATGGTGATTCTGGCGTTATTGGCTCTGGCTGGTACGGCGGGGATCGCCTTTGCCAAACGTGCGTTGCCGCGGATTGACGATACGCTGCACGCGCGGATCTACGTACTGTTGCTGATACTGGTGCTGGTGGCTATCGTCTGGTGACATAAGGGGCGGCAGGTTGCCGCCCGGGACGATCAGCGGTGATATACGCCCGCCGCTTCTGGCTGATACAGCAGTTCCAGTACTTCTATTTGCGCCTGCTCGCCGTTTGGCAGCGCCCAGTCAATCTGCTTGCCGACGTGCATGCCGAGCAAGGCGGCGCCCAGTGGCGCCATCACCGACAGCTGCTCATTGCTGTTTTGCAGTTCGGCCGGGTACACCAGCGTACGCACGTGCTCTTCGTTGGTATGCAGATCGCGGAAGCGCACTCGGCTGTTCATGGTAACAACATGAGCCGGGATCTGGGCTGGCGGCAGGATCTCGGCCCGATCCAGTTCAGCGTTCAACGCCGCAGCGACATCGGTATTGGCATAGGCCGGCTTTTCCAGCAACGCATCCAGTCGTTCCGCATCCAGCTCATTAATAGTAATGATTGGTTTGGTCATTCCACTCTCCAATAGCCTCAAATAAACAACACAAAGCAACACCCCCGCGCCGTGGGGAGCGGGGGTGTTGGAAATGTCGGTTTGTTCTTCCGATAGTAGGGGGTTAGCGCAGGAAAAGAAAGAGATCCCGATCACGAACTTTTCGTCGGCATGAACGCCACCGAGACAACCGTTCATCATGTTATCTTTTTGTATTCCAATTAACTTATCTGCAAAAGCCGCAATATGCGAAATGGATCTCTGACGGTCACCCAATTTCCACTTTGAACTGGAAAAAAACGCGCTACACACCCAATGGGACAGAGAGTAGGGTAAAGATAACAGATAAAGTGAGCGATTCAGGAGTGACTGAAAGTGAATGAAGGAGCGGCATCGCTAAAAACGACACAGGCTGATATTACCCAGGCAGAAACCATTACCGAGCGGGTATTGTCAGATATTACCATCATGTTAAATTCAGAGAGTATTTATACCAACGCGGTGCAACAACAAATGCTGGAGTCGCATATTCGTGCAATGGTGTTGCGTTCCATTACTGGCGAGCCTTTGCCTGAAGTGGATAAATCACTGTTCGATGAGATCTCGCATCATTCAATGCAGTTGGCGCAGCGAGTGGTGAGCCAATTTAACAACTTGCCGATCGAAGAGTCCTATTTACTGTCGGTACACTTTGAAGTGGCAAAAGATAATAACCAATAAGCGTTTTATTGATTTCAATCAGGAGAATATACCATGGGTCAAATTACCGTTGTGATCGGCGATCGTCTGGGCAAAGGGCAAAAAGTTGGCCAGGGCATTGAAAGCGCAGGTGGAAAAGCCATTGTCATTCCCGGCGTGGCGGCCGACATGAAGCTGGGCGACGTAATGAAAGCGGAAAATGCACAGCTGGGTATTTCGTTCTGCGGCAGCGGCGGCGCCGGCGCCATTACCGCGCAAACCAAATATGGCTACAAGGCCAAATATGGCATGCGTTCGATTGAGGAAGGTGTGACGGCAATTAATGAAGGCTGTAACGTGCTGGGATTCGGTTTTATGGATAAAGAAGAACTGGGGCAGAAACTGGTTGAAGCCTATATCAAGAAACACGGCGCAGCATAATGAAGGAACAGTATACCACCTCGGTAATTGTTACGGGCAAGGGCGACAGCAAAGCGAAAGCCTTTGCTTCCGCTCTGGCGAATGTACAGGGCGCGGTATTAAAATCCACCAATAATATTCTGCTGCGCATCGAACCGCAGGACGTCAGCGTATTAAGCGCGGAGGAAAAAACAACCCGAGAGAAATTCCTGTTCTTCTTTCTGCCGCGTGAAAGAAAAAGTTATGCCGTTTCTCTGGAAGTAACCATAAATGTGACCATTATCAACACAGAAAAGGTTGTTTTCACCTCGAAATAATAAGGGCAGACTCATGTTCCTAATAATTTTATTTAAGTCGATTATTATCGGCGGGCTGGTAGGTGTCGGCGTCGGCGCCGGCGCCGCACGCATGTTCCATGCCCCGACGACACAGGGTATGGGGGCATTCCGCACCCTGGGCGAGCTGAATTCCTGCGAAGGCGATCCGGCGTCACACTTCTCATTTGGCCTGGGCTTTTTCTTCAATGCCTGGGCGTCCTCCGTGGCGGCAGGTGCCTTCACACAGGACGTCGATCACCGCATCATCCCCAACTGGGGAGCGGCAGCGTTGATGATCAAGAATCGCAATGTGGCGCAAACGCTGCACGATCCGAAAAAAATGGCTATCGCCTGCGGCATCATCGGCATGCTGGTAGTGGCCTTCCTTAACTCCACCGCTTCGGCGGTACCGGCGGCGCTGCAGGTTACCGCCATCAAAGTGCTGGTGCCGGCAGCCAACCTGTTGGTGAATACCGTGATGCCGGTGATTTTCTGGCTGGCGGCGATTGATGCCGGCAAACGTTCCGGCTTCTGGGGCACCATTTTTGGCGGCCTGGCACAGTTGATCATGGGCAATGCCGTTCCGGGGCTGGTGCTGGGTATTCTGATCGGCAAAGGGGTTGAAGAGAGCGGCTGGAACAAGGTCACCAAAATCATGATGGCGGTGATCGTGCTGTTGTTCGTGCTGAGTGGCTTCTTCCGCGGCTTCGACATGAAACTCCTCGAGTCCTTCAGCCTTGGCATACCAGGCTGGCTGGATGCCATTCACAACACCCTGAGCGGTAAATAAGGCGGCGTGACGATGGAACAACAAACTCAACAACAAGGCTTCTGGTATGCCGACTGGTCGTTCCCGATTTTTGTCGGCCTGCTGTCCTCGGGCGTATTTGCCGGGACCCATATGTACTACCTGTACGGCATCGGCGCGTTTAACGAAGTGGCTTTCGTCTCGATGCTGCGTGCCGGCATGGATACCGGCGTGTATGGCGCGGTGGCGGCATTCGGTGCCAGCTTCCTGTTCGCACGTATTATCGAGGGCTCGCTGGTCGGCATCCTGGATATCGGCGGGGCGATCCAGACCGGTGTCGGGCTGGGGGTGCCAGCGCTGCTGCTCGGTGCAGGGATCGTGTTCCCGGTAGCCAACTTTGCCGCATCGCTGGTCACCGGTCTGGTGATTGGGCTGGCGATCGGTTACCTGATCATCCTGGCGCGCAAGTTCACCATCAACCAGAGCAACTCGACCTACGGCGCAGACGTCATGATGGGCGCGGGTAATTCCTCCGGGCGTTTCCTTGGGCCATTGATCATCCTGTCTGCCATGACTGCGTCGATTCCGATCGGTATCGGTTCGCTGCTCGGTGCACTGCTGTTTTATATCTGGGGCAAGCCCATTACCGGCGGCGCGATCCTCGGCGCAATGATCCTGGGGGCCATTTTCCCGGTCGCCATCTGAATGTGGCTGCGGGGCGAACGGTGTCGCCCCGCGGTAAGGAGTAAAGCATGTATGACTTAATCATTCGCCACGCGCGGCTGGCCGACGATCGGTTGGTCGACGTGGCGGTGCAGGACGGCAAGATTGCGGTGGTTGGGCAACTGGCGGCGCAGACGCAGGGGACGCGCCAACTTGATCTGGGCGGCAGGTATCGCCTCAGCGCCGGTTGGATCGACGCCCACGTGCACTGTTATCCCTCTTCGCCGATTTATCACGATGAACCAGACAGCGTCGGCACCTGCTGCGGCGTTACCACGGTAGTGGACGCCGGCAGTACCGGCACTGACGACGTCGACAGTTTCTATGCCCTGACGCGCAGCGCCAAAACCAACGTGTTTGCCTTCCTGAATATTTCGCGCATCGGCCTGTTGCGTCAGAACGAGCTGGCCGAAATGGCGGATATCGACAAGCAGGGCGTGCAGCGAGCCATTGAGCAGCATCGCGGCTTTATTATCGGCATCAAGGCGCGCATGAGCAGCAGCGTCGTTGGCCAGAATGGCATCACACCGCTGGTGCGCGCCAAGGAGATCCAGCAGGAAAACAATCAGCTGCCGCTGATGGTACATATCGGCAACAACCCGCCGGATCTGGATGAAATCGCCGATTTGCTGACGCGTGGCGATATCATCACCCACTGTTACAACGGCAAGCCCAACCGTATTCTGACCCCGGCCGGTACGTTGCGCGAGTCTATTCAACGGGCGTTGAAGCGTGGCGTATTGCTTGACGTTGGCCACGGCACTGCCAGCTTCAGCTTTGAAGTCGCACGGCAGGCGATCGCTCTCGGCATTCTGCCGCACACCATCAGTTCCGATATTTATTGTCGCAATCGCCTGTCCGGGCCGGTACACAGCCTGGCGACGGTGATGTCCAAATTTTTCACCGTCGGCCTGACGTTACCGCAGGTGATCGACTGTGTGACGGTCAATGCCGCGTCGGCATTGCAATTGACCGGCAAAGGACAGCTGCAGCCGGGCTTTGACGCCGATTTGACCATTTTCGATCTTCGCCAGGCGCCGCAAGTATTTGCCGATGCCGAAGGGCAATCCGCCAAGGGTGAACAATTGCTGGTGCCGCTGGCTGCGGTGGTGGCCGGGGAAGTCCTATTAACCGATGAAGGGAAAGCCGCTCATGTCTTCGATCTATGAAAAATACCAGTTAAAACAGGTGATCAATACGTCCGGCCGTATGACGGCGCTTGGCGTTTCTACCCCTCGTCAGGAGGTCATCGACGCGGTGGGTTATGGTCTTGACCACTATTTCGACATCAAGGATCTGGTGAATAAAACCGGTGCCTATATCGCCAATCTGCTGAACGTCGAGGCGGCGGTAGTGGTTTCCTGCGCCTCCGCCGGCATTGCACAGTCGGTGGCGGCCACCATTGTCAAAGATAACGCCAACCTGCTGGTCAACCTGCACTCCGCTGCGGTCAACGAACCACGCGAGATCGTGCTGCCACGTGGGCACAACGTCAACTTTGGCGCGCCGGTCGACACCATGGTGGCGCTCGGCGGCGGTAAGGTGGTAGAAGCCGGCTACGCCAATGAATGCTCCGCCGAACAGCTCGAGGCCTGCATTACCCGGCAAACGGCGGCCATCCTCTATATCAAGTCACACCACTGCGTACAGAAGAGCATTCTGTCGGTCGAACAGGCGGCGGCGGTGGCGCGCAAGCATCAGCTGCCGCTGATCGTGGATGCGGCGGCCGAGGAAGACCTGCTGTGTTATTACCAGATGGGAGCCGATCTGGTGATTTACAGCGGCGCGAAGGCGATCGAAGGGCCGACCAGTGGTCTGGTGATCGGCAAGAAACAGCTGGTCGAGTGGGTAAAATTGCAGTCGGGCGGCATCGGTCGTGCGATGAAGGTCGGCAAAGAGGGCATTCTGGGTCTGACGCAGGCAATTGAAAGCTACCTGACGCAGGAAAAGACCAGCGGCGCGCAAATGGTCGAGCGCATGACGCCCTTTATCAATAGCCTGAATACCTTGAATGGCGTAAGCGCCAAAACCGTCTGGGACAGCGCCGGTCGCGACATTGCGCGTACGGAAATCGCTTTTGACGAAGCGGCGATCGGCATGTCGACCCTCGACATCGTTCAGGCGCTGAAAACCGGTGACATCGCCATTTACTTCCGTGGCTACAAGGCCAACGAAGGCAAGATCGAAGTGGATGTGCGCAGTGTGGATCAACAGCAACTGACGACCGTTTTTAACTGCATCAAAAAATTACTGGAGCAACAAGCATGAAGCTGAAGCCGAACTATTACCGTGACCGCGTATGCCTTAACGTGCTGGCGGGTTCAAAGGACAACGCTGAGGAGATTTATGCGGCGGCGGAAGGCCACGTGCTGGTTGGCGTGCTGTCCAAGAATTATCCTGACGTCGACAGTGCGGTGGCCGATATGCAGCGCTACGCGCGCCTGATTGACAACGCGCTGTCGGTGGGGCTGGGCGCCGGCGATCCGAAGCAGTCGGCGATGGTCAGCCTGATCTCGCAGCGAGTACAGCCACAGCACGTCAATCAGGTGTTTACCGGCGTCGGCGCCAGCCGTGCGCTATTAGGGCAAACGGATACGGTGGTCAATGGTCTGGTATCGCCGACCGGGCGAGTCGGTTGGGTGAAGGTATCTACCGGGCCGCTGAGCGCTGGTGCGCCGGACGGTATTGTGCCGGTTGAGACGGCGATTGCGCTGTTGAAAGACATGGGGGGGAGCTCGATCAAGTATTTCCCAATGGGGGGTCTGAAGTGCAAGGACGAGTATCAGTACGTGGCCAAAGCGTGCGCCGAACATGATTTCCTGTTGGAGCCGACCGGTGGCATCGATCTTGACAATTTTGAGCAGATCCTGGAAATCGCGCTGGCGGCGGGAGTCAAGCAGGTGATCCCGCACATTTACAGTTCGATCATCGATGCCAACAGTGGCAATACGCGCCCGCAGGATGTGAAAACGCTGTTGGCGATGACCAAAAAACTGGTGGGCTAAACGGCGGCGTGCCGGGCTGATTCACCGTAGCTTCGTAATGTGTTGTTCTTTACCAATACAAGGAATAAATATGCGAAACTGGCAGGGTATGACCACGCGATTTGCGGTATCTCTGGCGCTGCTGGCGATGTTCAGCCCGGCGCTGCATGCTGAGGATGCAATGAAGTCCACACCGTCTCATTTTGCCTATATCGGTTCTTATCAGCCCAATGGTGAAGGGGTCTACCGGCTACGGGTCGATGCCGCCAGCGGTGCGCTGAGCGACAAGACCCTGGTCAGCACGTTGCCCAATCCAGCCCAGTTGGTGGTTGATGCCAGCGGCCGTACCTTGTACGTTGCCAGCGAAGTGGCAGATTTTAACGGCGGTAAACACGGTTCGATCACCGCACTGCGCATCAGCGAGCGAGACGGTAGCCTGACGCCACTGAATCAGGTGGATTCGCAGGGCGCCGGGCCGGTATTTCTTTCGCTGACACCGAACGGGCGCCATCTGCTGGTGGCGAATTATATCAGCGGCAGCGTGGCGGCGTTTCCGCTGGATAGCGAAGGCCGGCTGGCGCAAGCCAACTCGGTGCGCCAGCAGCAAGGCCCGGCGGGGGCGAGCAGGCCTGCCGCAGCGGTGGAGGGCAGCTTTGCCATCAGCGATCACAATGGCCCGCATGCGCATATGATCGCCAGCGATCCGAGTGGTAAATTTGTTTTCTCAACCGATTTGGGGCTGGATCGGATCTACCAGTGGCGTTTTGACGATAGCCGTGGCGAACTGACGCCAAACGATCCGCCGTGGATCGCGGCGTCGTCGCCTGGTGCAGGCCCGCGCCACTTCGTGTTCCACCCGGACGGTAAAACGCTGTTGCTGGTGAACGAAGAGGCGTCCACGCTGACCAGCTACCGTTTCGACAGCGACCAGGGCACGCTGACGCCGCTACAGACGGCATCCACTCTGCCGGCGGATTATAAGGGCACCAATTTTGCCGCCGGATTGACGCTAAGCCAGGACGGCAAAAATCTGTACGTCGCCAACCGGCTGCATAACAGCATTGCGCAGTTCAGTATCGGCAGCGGTGGCAGCATGACGCGGGTGGGCGAAACCTGGACGCGCGGTGATTATCCACGCACCGTCACGCTCAGTCCGGACGGGGGGTATCTGTACGCGCTCAACCAGCGCAGCGATAACATTACGCGTTTTCGCGTCGATCAACAGAACGGTACGCTCAGTTTCGTGGATGGCTATACCCCGGTAGGCAGCCCTTCACAGATGGTATTCGCGCCCGCAGCGCAGTAACCCGTGGCCCGTCTGGCAGCAGGCGGGCGACTTGACATTGGAATGACGATGGTGAGATTCCCTTATCCCCGTTTGGCTTATCTGTTTGACGCGTTGCAGAGTGAAACGCTGCCGCAGGATGAACTGGCGAAGCGCTTTGCGGTGTCTACCCGCACGGTGCGTGCAGACATCACTGCGCTTAATGATATTTTGGAAAAATACGGCGCGCGCTTTGTGCATAACCGCGGTGCCGGTTACCGGCTGCAGGTGGACGACGCGGCGCTGTTCAGCGGGTTACAGCAGCAGGAGCGCCGCAAGCAGGCCACGCCGCGTAGCGCCCAGGAGCGCGTGCATTATCTTTTGATCCGTTTTTTGACCTCAGCCTTCTCCCTGAAGTTGGAGGATTTAGCCGATGAATGGTTTGTCAGCAGGGGTACGCTGCAAAACGATATGGCTGAGGTGAGGGAACGGCTGGCGCATTACCCGTTGACCATCGAAACCAAACCGCGTTACGGCATGAAGTTGTTCGGCTCGGAAATGGCGATCCGCGCCTGTCTGACCGATTTGCTGTTCCAGCTGCATCTGGCGGATGCCGAGAATCCGTTGCTGAATAACGAGATCCTGCTGCAACCGCAGGTAGCGACCTTTGCCGGCCTGCTGCACCCGTTGCTGTCACAGTACGCCATTCGTCTGACCGATGAAGGGGAGCAATATCTGATCTTTTATTGCGCGGTGGCGCTGCGCCGCATCAGCGATGGTTATCCGCTGTCGGAGTTTGACGTCGAAGATGGCGACGAAGGGGTGCGCAAGGCGTCGACCTGGCTGGCGGGCGAACTGGGCAAGGCGGCCGGCAAAGAGGTCTCGGCCGCAGAAGAAGCCTATCTGCGGGTGAATATCGCGGCACGACGGGTGCAGGACGTGCGCCCCAGCGAGATCAACGCCGATGACGAAGAGGCGCTGGTGGACTACATCCTGTCCTATATCAACGCACACTATAACTACAATCTGCAGGGCGACAAGCAGCTGCGTGCCGATCTGCTCACCCATATCAAGACCATGATTACCCGGGTGAAATACCAGATAAACATCCCCAACCCGCTGCTGGCCAACATCAAGCAGCACTATCCGATGGCCTACGACGTGACGCTGGCGGCGGTAGCCAGCTGGGGGAAATATACGCCTTACACCCTGAGCGAAAACGAGATTGGCTATCTGGTGCTGCACATCGGCGTCGGTCTGGAGCGTCATTACAATATCGGCTATGAACGTCACCCGCAGGTGATGCTGGTGTGCGACACCGGCAATTCGACGGTACGCATGATCCAGGCGCAGGTTGCACGCAAGTATCCGCAGCTGGTGGTGACGCGCATTGTCTCGCTGCGCGACTATGAAGTGCTCAGCCATATCGACGAAGATTTTGTCATTTCCAACGCGCGGGTCAGCGAGAAAAACAAGCCGGTGGTGGTGATGTCGCCATTCCCGACCGAATATCAGCTCGAACAGCTGGGCAAGCTGGTTCTGGTGGATCGTACCAAGCCGTACATGCTGGAAAAGTTCTTTGACGCCGGCCATTTCATGATCGTCAATGAGCCGCTGACCCAGCAACAGCTGTTCCGCAAAGTGTGCAGCCAACTGGAGCAGGAAGGTTATGTCGGTGAGGACTTCTATCCGTCGGTGGTAGAGCGTGAGGCGATCGTTTCCACCCTGCTGGGAGAAGGCATTGCGCTGCCGCATTCACTGGGCCTGCTGGCGAAAAAAACCGTGGTGGTGACGCTGCTGGCGCCACAGGGCATTGCCTGGGGCGATGGAGAAGTGGCGCAGGTGGTATTCCTGCTGGCGATCAGCAAAAGTGATTATGAAGAAGCGATGGCGATTTATGATCTGTTCGTCACCTTCGTGCGCGAACGTTCGATGAGCCGGCTGCTGGGCAGCAACGACTTTGACAGTTTTAAGGCGGTGGCGCTCGACTGCCTGAGCCGTATTTAATCGGTCTGGCGTGGCATTGAGCGTTCTGCCTCTGCCGTTTTAACCAGGCTCAGTCCTCATCAAAACCGGAGTTGAACAGCTCAATCACCGCCGCCAGCGCTTGCTGCTCTTCCGGGCCGCTAGCTTCCACCTCGATATGGCGGCCCTGGGCGGAGTCGAGCATCAGCAGGGCAATGACGCTGCTGGCTTCGGCTTCGGTGCCGCTGTCGTTACGCAGTAGCACCTCGGCGTCAAAACTTTGCACCAGCTCAAACAGCTTCATCGCCGGGCGAGCATGCATGCCCAGCTTGTTTTTGATTTCAACCGTTTGCTTGACCGTCATTGTTTGCGTTTTTCCAGCGTGCGGTGGCGTGATTGCACGTTTTTGCCGCGCGAACGGAAGTAGTCTGCCAGCTGTTCCGCCACGTAGACCGAACGGTGTTTACCGCCGGTACAGCCAATCGCCACCGTCAGATAGCTGCGGTTGTTGGTTTCCAGCATTGGCAGCCACTGTTCGAGATAACTGCGGGTTTGGTAGATAAAATTATGTACCTCTGTGTGGCGATCGAGGAACGAGGCCACCGGTTTATCCAGGCCGGTCATCGGACGCAGCTTCGGATCCCAGTGCGGGTTCGGCAGGAAACGCACGTCAAACACGTAGTCGGCATCGATCGGGATGCCATGTTTGAAGCCGAATGATTCGAATACCATCGTCAATTCACGCTCACGTTTGCCCAACAGACGGGTACGCAGCATTTCCGCCAGTTCGTGCACGGACATTTCGGAGGTGTCGATGATCAGGTCGGCGCGTGAGCGCAGTGGCTCCAGCAGATCGCTTTCTTCATCAATGGCGCTTTCCAACGACAGGTTCTTGCTGGAAAGCGGATGCAGACGGCGGGTGTCACTGTAGCGGCGGATCAGGGTATTGCGGTCGGCGTCGAGGAACAGCAGCTGCGGCGAAAAACTGTCCGGCAGCTGGGTCATGGCATACTCAAACACTTCCGGCGATTCCGGCATGTTACGCACGTCGATGCTCACCGCCGCGGAGCTGTTGCGTTCGGCCAGCGTCTGGGCAAGCTGCGGCAGCAGCACCACGGGCAGGTTATCAACGCAGTAAAACCCCATATCTTCCAGCGCCCGCAAGGCGACAGATTTCCCTGAACCGGAACGGCCGCTGACAATCATCAGCACCATGTGGCAACTCCCCCTGGCATCTCGGCGGCTTTTATCACCGCCGTTGAAAATATGAGCCCGGCGCAAACCGGGTTCCATGACAAATAAACAGTATCGCTATCAACGCCAGAAGTCACCCCGGCGAAAAGGTTATTCGGTAATGATTTGGTAAAGTTCTTCATCACTCTGTGCGGCACGCAGGCGACGACAGACGGTTTTATCCGCCAGACGCTTGGCAACCAGAGACAGGGTGTGCAAATGCGTTTTGCACTGATCGGCCGGCACCAGCAAGGCGAACAGCAGATCGACCGGTTGGTTGTCGATGGCATCGAAGGCGATCGGTTGGTCGAGACGGATAAACACGCCAACGGCCCGCAGGGTGTCCTCTTCCAGTTTTCCATGGGGTATGGCAATGCCGTTGCCAATACCGGTGCTGCCCATGCGCTCACGGGTGAGAACCGCGTCAAACACCACCTGCGGCGGCAGGTTAAGTTGTTTGGCTGCCAGCTCGCTGATAATTTCCAGAGCGCGTTTCTTGCTGTTGCAGTGTACCGAGCTTCTGGTGCACTCGATACTCAGTACCGAGCTTAATTGCATTGTTTCGTTGTTCATCTCATCTTCACTTGAAGCCATGCTTATCAGGCTGTTTTACTGGCCATTCTGGCCCCGGGCAGTGCTCGAACTCTTGCGTACTTACGTGTGCGCAAGAGTTCTGCTTGCTGGTCGTGCCAAACTACCTGCGCCAATCACGCCTGAAAAGATGGCTTTCGCCTGTTTTAACCCTGATTACCGTTCGGCGCGTTACCCATACAGGTAACGCGCCGATAGCTGAGGCTGCGTTAAGCAGCACCTCTGGCGGAAAGTGGCCCAGAGTGTCAGTGTTGCTTCAGTTTGTCTTTATGTTTGTTCAATTGACGCGCCAGTTTATCAATCAGGCAGTCAATTGCAGCATACATATCTTCTTTTTCCGAGGTGGCGTGCAACTCGCCTCCATTCACGTGCAGCGTCGCTTCTGCGATCTGCTGCACTTTTTCCACACTTAGAACGACATACACCTGATTGATCCGATCGAAATACTGTTCGAGTTTGGCAAATTTGGCGTTCACAAACTCACGCAATGGATCGGTGATGACGATGTGGTGTCCGGTAATGTTGAGCTGCATAATGTCTTCCTTCTCTATAGAGGTCAAACCAACTGTTTACGCTGGTTCGACGGCGGGATGGACAAAGACTCTCGGTACTTGGCGACGGTGCGCCGCGCCACCATGATCCCCTGATCGGAAAGCAGGGTGGCCAGTTTGCTGTCGCTCAGCGGTTTGGCGGGGTTTTCCGCCGCGATCAATTTCTTCACCAGTGCACGAATGGCCGTCGAGGAGGCTTCGCCGCCGCTGTCGGTGTTCACGTGGCTTGAGAAGAAATACTTCAATTCGAAAATACCGCGCGGGCTGTGCAGGAACTTCTGCGTGGTCACGCGTGAGATCGTCGATTCATGCATATCCACGGCCTGTGCGATATCCGCCAGTACCATGGGTTTCATAAATTCCTCACCTTGTTCAAAGAACGCTTCCTGCTGCTCGACGATGCAGCGTGTGACTTTCAGTAGCGTATCGTTACGGCTTTCCAGGCTTTTGATCAGCCACTTGGCTTCCTGCAGGTTACTGCGGATAAACTGGCCATCGGCTTCGCTACGCGAACTGTTGCCCAGTGCGGCATATTGCTGGTTGATCTTCAGACGCGGAATGCTGTCGGCGTTAAGTTCCACCGCCCACTTGCCCTGCACCTTGCGCACCAGCACATCGGGAATGACGTACTCCGATTCACCGGTGTTGATCGACTGCCCCGGGCGTGGGTCGAGTGACTGAATCAGCAGCATCGCTTCTTTCAGTGTATCTTCTTTTAGCCGGGTTGATCGCATCAGGCTGCGAAAGTCGTGATTGGCCAGCAAATCCAGGTGATCGCTGATGATCTGCCGTGCTTCGTTGAGGTATGGGGTGTCTTTGGCATACTGGGAAAGCTGAATCAGCAGGCAGTCGCGCAGGTCACGAGCCGCCACGCCGATAGGATCGAAACGCTGAACGCGTTTCAGTACGGCTTCCACTTCGTCCATCGAGACATTCTCGTCGCCAATGCTTTCCAGAATGTCTTCCAGCGGAACGGTAAGGTAGCCAGTATCGTCCACGGCATCGACGATCGAGGTGGCAATGGCGGCATCGGTATCTGAAAACGGCGTCAGATCCACCTGCCACATCAGGTAGTCTTGCAGCGTTTGGGTGGTTTCGCCCTGATAGACCGGCAGCTCGTCGTCGCTGTAGTCGGTACCGGTGCCGGATGGCGTACCGGCGGTGTAGATTTCATCCCAGGTGGCGTCCAGCGGCAGCTCTTCCGGCATGTCCTTCTGTTCCAGTGCCTCGCGGGTGTCCAGGCCTTCGGTCTCGGTGGTTTCCTTTGCGTCGATCTCGTCGTGCAGGTCGGTTTGTTCAAGCAGCGGGTTGCTCTCTAACGCCAGTTGGATCTCCTGCTGGAGTTCAAGCGTGGACAGCTGCAGCAAGCGAATTGCCTGCTGTAGCTGGGGGGTCATGGCCAGTTGTTGACTGAACCTGAGTTGCAAACCTTGCTTCATAGTCTTTTTTCTACTTCCGTTAACCGCCGTCCGTCAGGATCAGCTGGCAATCACAGGCGGAATTCTTCGCCCAGATAAACGCGTTTCACCTGTTCGTCGGCCAAAATGGCGTCCGGCGTGCCATGGGCGATCAGTTTACCCTGGCTGACGATATAGGCGCGTTCACACACGTCCAGCGTTTCGCGCACGTTATGGTCGGTGATCAGCACGCCCAGGCCGCTGTCACGCAGGTGCTCGATGATTTTCTTGATGTCGATAACGGAAATCGGGTCAACCCCGGCAAACGGCTCATCCAGCAGGATGAATTTCGGGTTGGCGGCCAGCGCGCGGGCAATTTCGACGCGGCGGCGTTCACCACCGGACAGTGCCTGGCCAAGGTTGTCGCGCAGATGGGAAATATGGAACTCTTCCATCAGTTCGTTGGCGCGGTCGGCGCGCTGTTCGCTGGTCAGGTCCTCGCGAATTTCCAGCACCGCCATCAGGTTGTCATACACGCTCAGACGGCGGAAAATCGACGCCTCCTGCGGCAGATAGCCGATACCGCGGCGCGCACGGGCGTGCAGCGGCAGGATGCTGATGTCTTCGTCGTCAATCACGATGCGGCCAGCGTCACGCTGTACAATGCCGACCACCATGTAGAACGTGGTGGTTTTGCCAGCGCCGTTTGGCCCCAACAGGCCGACGATTTCGCCGGAATTCACTTTCAGGCTGACGTCTTCAACGACTTTGCGGCCCTTGTAGGCTTTCGCCAGATTTTCTGCGATGAGTGTTGCCATAGGTAATTAGTTGCTCTTTTTCTGCTGCCCGTTTTTGTCCTGCAACTGCGACGGTACCAGCACCGTCTTCACGCGGTTGCCTTTATCGCTGTACGCCTGCATCTGCTGCTGCTGCACCAGATAGGTGATGCGATCGCCTTTGACATTGCTGTCGAGCTGTTCCAGATAGGCATTGCCGGTCAGGGTAACCAGCTGCGGCGCCACATCGTAACGGACTTTCTGCGCATGGCCTTTCACCGGTTTACCGTTGTCCTGCATCTGATAGAAGGTGACCGGCTTGCCGAACGCTTCGATATAGGTCTTGTTCTGATCGCCGCCCGGACGGGTCACCACCACCTTGTCGGCTTTGATTTCAATGGTGCCCTGTTTGATCACCACGTTGTCAGTGAACGTGCTGACGTTGCTCTGCATATCCAGCGCCTGCTTCAGCGAGTCAATGCTCACCGGTTGATCAGAGTCGGATTTCAGCGCCAGTGCCGGGGCGCTGACGGCTAAAACGGTGCTGGCAATCAATAGATTACGGAGTTGTTTTTTGGTTCTGAATTTCATAGTTGGTCTTAACCTTATCAATCAGCTCAGCGGTTTTGGCCCGCAGGTTCCCACGCATTTTCATGCCGTTAGAGGTGAAGTTGGTGCCGAAGAGCGTCACTTCATCATCGGAGGACACATCCTGAGTCACCAGGTTTACCTGAGCATTGTCCGTTTTAATCTTTTCCAGTTGCGAGGTGGTGGTCAGGCTGTTCACCTCAACGTGGCCATACAGATACAGCATGCGGTCTTTGGTCAGTTTGGCGCGATCGGCGCGTACCGACCAGGTGGCGACGGCGTTTTCATCAAACAGCGTCATCACCGGTTGGGTAAACCAGCTCAGCTCGTCGGTGGTGTAATACTTCACGTCCTCTGCCACCAGTTTATAACTTAATTTACCGGCCGGGTTGTAGACGATAGTGACCGTATGCTGGCTCTGGTAGGTCGGAGCCTGAGTATTCATCGGCTCGGCCGTGCTATCGTCGTCGAAATCCGCCATGTTCCAGCCAATCAGGGCTAGCACGATCACCGTCAGTATAATGGTGATCCAGAGTTTGGTTTTGCTCATATCGACAGCCCTTTGGCGTCCTCCAGCTTGTTCTGAGCCAAAAGAATGATGTCGCACAGTTCACGCACTGCGCCACGGCCACCGGCAATGCGGGTGACATAATGGGCACGCGGCGTCAGCAGAGGGTGGGCATCCGCCACCGCCACCGCCAGACCGACCTGCGCCATCACCGGCCAGTCGATCAGATCGTCGCCGATGTAGGCAACCTGATCCGGCGACAGCGACAGTGTATCCAACAGTTCACGGAAGGCCAAAAGCTTATCGGACTGCCCTTGATACAGATAGCTAATCCCCAGCGTTTTTGCCCGATCTTCCAATAATTTGGCGGAGCGGCCGGTGATAATACCTACCTCGATATCCGAGGTTTTCAGGCAGCGAATGCCGTAGCCGTCGCGCACGTTGAAGGCCTTCAGCTCTTCGCCGTTGTTGCCCATGTAGATCAGGCCATCCGACAGCACGCCGTCGACATCGCAAATCAGCAGGCGGATTTTCCCGGCCCGTGCCATCACTTGTTCCGTTACCGGCCCGTAGCAGGTTTCAACCGTACTCATTCAATATCCTCAGG
The DNA here is from genome assembly GCF_057180665.1 of Serratia sp. Sp408. Lineage (NCBI taxonomy): Bacteria > Pseudomonadati > Pseudomonadota > Gammaproteobacteria > Enterobacterales > Yersiniaceae > Serratia > Serratia sp. Sp408. The sequence goes on along the minus strand of NZ_JBXUFT010000002.1, from coordinate 222,867 downwards.
ACTTCTTTCTAAAACAGGCTGGGCGCAGCGGCAGCCTGAAACTCATACCACGCCGGCGCGCAGCATGTCATGCATATGTACCACACCCAGCAACTGGTCGCCATCGGCAACCAGCAGCGCGGTAATATGGCGCTGCTGCATCAGGTTGAGCGCATCCACCGCCAGGGTGTTCGGACGCACCCGCACACCACCGAGCGTCATGACGTCGGCGATCCTGGCATGGTTCAGGTCGATGCCCATATCAAACACCCGGCGCAGGTCGCCATCGGTAAAGATACCGGCAATTTTCATCAGATCGTTGCAGACCACCGTCATGCCAAGGTTCTTGCGGGTGATTTCCAACAGTGCGTCGCGCAGCGACGCATCGGCGCTGACGTGCGGAATTTCGTCGCCGCTGTGCATGATATCAGTGACGCGCAGTAACAGGCGGCGACCCAGCGCGCCGCCGGGATGCGACAGCGCAAAATCTTCCGGGGTAAAACCGCGAGCCTTCAATAGCGCTACCGCCAGCGCGTCGCCCATCACCAGCGTTGCGGTGGTGCTGGTGGTCGGCGCCAGGCCGAGCGGGCAGGCTTCCTGCGGCACTTTGATACACAGATGAATGTCTGCGGCCTTGCCCATGGAACTGTCGGGATTGTTGGTCATGCAGATCAACGGGATGCGCTGGCGCTTCAGTACCGGGATCAACGCCTGAATCTCGTTGGACTCGCCGGAGTTGGAAATCGCCAGTACGATGTCTTGCGCCGTGACCATGCCGAGATCGCCATGGCTGGCTTCGGCAGGATGCACGAAGAATGATGGCGTACCGGTGCTGGCGAAGGTGGCGGCAATCTTGCAGCCGATGTGGCCGGATTTGCCCATGCCCATCACCACCACTTTACCGCCGCAGGCGGCGATCGCTTCGCAGGCGCGGGTAAAATCGTCGTTGATGTAGCGATCGAGCTGGGCCAGCCCGTCACGTTCGATCTGAAGCACTTCTTTACCGGCTTGCTGAAAATCGAAGCCAGCTTGCAACTCAATGTTCGACATGCTTGTTCCCGTCGGTTAGACCTGCATCCGTTACGATGGCAGGGGCATAGGCGGCGGTTATCGTTCGCCGCTTGCGCGCTCTGCGTTTCCCCGCCGCTATTGGCCACCGCCAACTATGCTGAAAGGGTTGAAAAACAGCACCGCAAGATACGCAATAAAGCCACATAATAACAGAGCACCCGCCAGATGGCCGATGCGATGTTTACGGCCGATGCACAGTGCGCTGAGCACCACGCTGACCGCCAACATTACCCAATAGTCGCGTTGGTAAGCGGCTGGATTGATGCTGCCCGGTGACAGCAGCGCCGGGACGCCGAGTACGATCACCGAGTTGAAAATATTCGAGCCGATAATATTGCCTATCGCCATATCGTCTTCACCTTTCAGTGCGCCGGCGATAGAGGTGGCAAGCTCGGGCAAACTGGTGCCGACCGCAATGATGGTTAACCCGACCACCAGTTCGCTCAGGCCGAAATAATGGGCGATCGCCGTCGCGTTATCGACAATCATTCGCGAGGAGAGCGGCAAGATGATAAACGCCAGCAGCAGCCACAGCATCGCCACGGTGTTGCTGCTGTCCTGCGGCAGTTCGGCAATTTGCTCCACCGTCAGGCTGTCGTTGCCTTCGCGCTGCGCCAGCCGGGCGATTTTCAGCATCAGCATGATAAACCCGGCGGCGGCGGCCAGCAGAATGATCCCGTCCAGTCGACTCAGGTGGCTGTCCATCAGCACAAAGCCGCATAATACTGTGACCGCCAACATCAGCGGCAGTTCGCGCCGCAGCACTTGCGAACGAGCTGCCAGCGGATGGATCAACGCGGCAACGCCCAGTATCAGCAGGATATTGGTAATGTTGGAGCCCAGTACGTTGCCGACCGCCATGTCGATCTGGCCGTTCAGGGCGGCGGTAACCGACACGATCAGTTCCGGCAGCGAAGTGCCGATGCCGACGATGGTCATGCCGATAATCAGCGGCGGAACGCCCAACGAACGGGAAATGACCGCTGCGCCATACACCAGTCGGTCGGCGCCATACACCAATAAAAATAAACCAACGATAAGTAACGCTATCGCGAGAAACATGCAAAGTCCTTGGGGGGATTATCCCGTTCGTTGGTTAAATGCTGCAATTCAGCTATCTTGCTTGCCCATATTGGTCTGCGACAGTGTCGCGACGCGTTTCCCAGGCTAAAATTCGTTCAGTTTCATTTTTTTGCGTTTTATGTCTAATTTTGACCGTGTGCAGCACAAAAGTAAAACCAATGGCACCATTGGTAGCGAAATGCGGGTAAGTTTTTGTAAAAATAGGCCGCGTGGCGCCCATTCGATTATTATCACGGGTAAATTCGTATCCCAATGCGTCGAACAGGGCGCAGAAATCCGTCAAATGAGCGGTATGTAAGGATCCAAACATGCTTCAGAAGGCAGACAATCTGGTCGAAGTGCGTGGCATGAGTTTTTCACGTGGCGATCGGCTGATATTTGAAGACATCAATCTGACGGTTCCCCGCGGCAAGGTGACGGCGATCATGGGGCCGTCCGGCATCGGTAAAACCACGCTACTGCGCCTGATCGGCGGCCAACTGGCGCCGGACCGCGGCGAAATCTGGTTTGACGGTGATAACATTCCCGCGCTGTCACGTCATCAGCTGTACGAATCGCGCAAAAAAATGAGCATGCTGTTTCAGTCCGGTGCGTTATTCACTGACCTGACGGTGTTTGAAAACGTGGCGTTTCCGCTGCGTGAGCACAGCGCGTTGCCGGAAGAAATCCTGCGCACCACCGTACTGATGAAGCTGGAGGCGGTCGGCCTGCGTGGTGCGGCCGAGCTGATGCCCAACGAACTGTCCGGCGGTATGGCACGGCGTGCGGCGCTGGCACGCGCCATTGCGCTCGATCCGCAACTGATCATGTTCGATGAGCCGTTCGTTGGCCAGGATCCGATCACCATGGGCGTACTGGTGAAGCTGATTGACGAACTGAACCACGCGCTGGGTATCACCTGCATTGTGGTATCGCACGATGTGCCGGAAGTACTGAGCATTGCCGATTATGCTTACATTGTGGCGGAAAACCGCGTGATTGCCGAAGGCACCACGCCGGAATTACACAATAATCCCGATGCGCGGGTGCGCCAGTTTCTGGATGGTATTGCCGATGGGCCGGTGCCATTCCGTTATCCGGCCGGTGATTACCGTGCCGAACTGCTAGGATAAGGGAGTAACTATCCTCATGTTATTACAGGCGTTAGCGTCTTTTGGACGCCGAGGCATCAACACCAGTGCCGCCTTTGGCCGTGCGGGACTGATGCTGTGGGGGGCGCTGGTCGGGCGACCCGAACCGCGCAGGCAATGGCCGTTGCTGGTGAAGCAGCTGCACAGCGTCGGCGTGCAATCATTGCTGATCATTATGGTTTCCGGGCTGTTTATCGGCATGGTGCTGGGGCTGCAAGGTTATCTGGTACTGACCACTTACAGCGCCGAAGCCAGCCTCGGCATGATGGTGGCGTTGTCGTTGCTGCGTGAACTCGGGCCGGTGGTGACCGCGCTGCTGTTCGCCGGCCGTGCCGGCTCGGCGCTCACGGCGGAAATCGGCCTGATGAAAGCCACCGAACAAATCTCCAGCCTGGAAATGATGGCGGTCGATCCGCTGCGGCGCATTGCGGCGCCCCGTTTCTGGGCCGGTCTTATCAGCATGCCGCTGTTGACTATCATTTTTGTCGCCGTGGGTATCTGGGGCGGTTCAGTGGTTGGCGTAGACTGGAAGGGCATCGATAGCGGCTTCTTCTGGTCGGCGATGCAGGGCGCCGTAGAATGGCGTCAGGATTTGCTTAACTGCCTGATCAAGAGCGTGGTATTTGCCATCACCGTTACCTGGATTGCTATCTTTAACGGGTATGACGCGGTGCCGACCTCCGAAGGGATCAGCCGGGCAACGACCCGAACCGTGGTACATTCGTCTCTGGCGGTGTTGGGATTGGATTTCGTGCTGACAGCACTGATGTTTGGGAATTGAGTCGATGCAAACGAAAAAAAGTGAAATCTGGGTTGGGGCATTTATGCTGATCGCGCTGTGCGCCATCATTTTTATCTGCTTGCAGGTGGCGAACGTCAAATCGATCGGCAATGAGCCGACCTACCGTATCTATGCCACATTCGACAATATTGGCGGCCTGAAACCGCGCTCACCGGTGAAGATCGGCGGGGTGGTGATTGGTCGAGTAGCGGATATCGCACTCGATCCCAAAACCTATACGCCACGCGTCGCGCTGGATATTCAGGACAAGTATGACCAGATCCCGGACACCAGCTCGCTGGCGATCCGCACTTCTGGTCTGCTTGGGGAACAGTACCTGGCATTGAACGTCGGTTTTGAAGATCCGGATATGGGCACGTCTATCCTGAAGGACGGCGGCACCATTCAGGACACCAAATCAGCAATGGTTCTGGAAGACTTGATCGGCCAGTTCCTGTACAAAAGCGGCGGTCAGGATGGCGCAGCCAAGCCGGGAGATGCGGCCAATGCGCCGGCTGCCGACGACGCCACGCCATCTGCCACCCCGAGTCATTAAAAGAGGAAGCCTGCATGTTTAAACGTTTATTGATGGTTGCCCTGCTGGTGGTTGCACCGCTGGCGAACGCGGCGGATCAAACCAATCCGTACAGCATGATGCAAGAAGCGGCGCAAAAAACCTTCGACCGCCTGAAAAACGAGCAGCCGAAAATCAAGCAGGATCCCAACTATCTGCGGACTATCGTGCATCAGGAACTGATGCCCTACGTACAGGTAAAATACGCCGGTGCGCTGGTGCTGGGTCGTTATTACAAAGAAGCTACGCCGGCGCAGCGCCAAGCGTACTTCACGGCGTTCCAGGCCTATCTGGAACAGGCTTATGGTCAGGCGCTGGCGCTGTATCACGGTCAGACCTACCAGATTGCGCCGGAAAAACCGTTGGGTAACGCAGATATCATCGCCATTCGCGTGACCATCATCGATACCGACGGTCGCCCGCCGGTTCGTCTGGATTTCCAATGGCGTAAAAACAGCAAAACCGGTAACTGGCAGGCTTATGACATGATCGCCGAAGGCGTCAGCATGATCACCACCAAGCAGAACGAGTGGGCATCTACGCTGCGTACCAAAGGCATCGATGGCCTGACCCAGCAGTTGCAGGCCGCAGCCCAACAGCCGATTACCCTGGATCAGAAAAAGTAATGGCGCCATCTCTTCGCTTTGACGCACAGCAGCAAACGCTGGTACTGAGCGGCGATTTGGATCGGGAAACGTTGCTGCCGCTATGGCAACAGCGTGAAACCCTGCTGGCGGGTAAAACCGCCGTCGACGTGGCGCAGTTGCAACGGGTTGACTCGTCCGGATTGGCGCTGCTGGTGCACCTGCGTGCGCAGCAGCAACGCCAGGGCGTAGAGTTGCAGATTATCGGGGCCACCGATCGGCTGAAAACGCTGATTACCTTGTACAACCTGCAAGAAATAATGCCTGTCGATACCGCCGTTTAGCGCGTTTATCTGGCGTTTTGGTTGCGTTTACCCAGAAAGCCCCTGTTACACAGGGGCTTTTTCTTTAGTTTAAGAAAGCGCCGTATTCCTCTAAGATGTCAGGCTGATTATGATCCTTTACAGCAGAACTGGATACTATGGAAAATAACGAAATTAAAGACGTGCTGATGAACGCGTTGGCACTGCAAGAAGTACACGTAACCGGCGACGGCAGTCACTTCCAGGTGATTGCGGTGGGCGAGATCTTTGCCACCATGAGTCGGGTAAAAAAACAGCAGGCCGTTTATGCGCCGCTGATGGAATACATTGCGGACAATCGCATTCATGCGTTGTCGATCAAGGCATATACCCCTGAAGAGTGGCAGCGCGATCGCAAACTCAACGGATTGTAAGGCGGCGTCCCCTCGGGGCTGTCAGCGATACCCAACATAAACGGCGTTGCATCAGGCGGGCGCAAGCGGCGTATCGGCGGCGTGGTTGACCACGTGGCTCGCGCGGTAAATCTCGAGGCTGGATTGGCGACGGTGTAGCGCAGCCAACCCAGCCAGAGCGATGGACAGGGCGAACAACGCCTTGCCAGCGCCGATGTGGTTCCCGCTATGCAGGGCCAGATTAATGACATAACAGAGAGTAGTCAGATGGATAAATTTCGAGTGCAGGGCCGGACCCGCCTGAGCGGTGAAGTGGCTATTTCCGGGGCGAAAAATGCTGCCCTGCCGATTCTGTTTGCTGCGCTATTGGCAGAAGAGCCGGTTGAGCTACAGAATGTTCCTAAATTAAAGGACATCGACACCACCATTAAGCTACTCAACCAGCTTGGCACCAAGATTGAGCGCAACGGTTCGGTATTCGTTGATGCCAGCGGTGTACATGAGTTTTGCGCTCCATACGATCTGGTGAAAACCATGCGTGCTTCCATTTGGGCGCTGGGGCCGCTGGTGGCACGCTTTGGTCGTGGTCAGGTTTCTCTGCCGGGCGGCTGCGCCATCGGTGCGCGTCCGGTCGATCTGCACATCACCGGCCTGGAGCAGTTGGGTGCGGAAATCAAACTGGAAGAAGGCTACGTTAAAGCGTCGGTTGACGGCCGCCTGAAAGGCGCGCATATCGTCATGGACAAGGTGAGCGTTGGCGCTACCGTCACCATCATGAGCGCGGCGACGCTGGCGACCGGTACCACCATTATCGAAAACGCCGCGCGTGAGCCGGAAATTGTCGATACCGCCAACTTCCTTAACACCCTGGGCGCCAAGATCAGCGGCGCCGGCAGCGACAAAATCATCATCGAAGGCGTCGAACGCCTGGGCGGCGGCGTATACCGCGTACTGCCCGATCGTATCGAAACCGGGACTTTCCTGGTAGCGGCGGCGATTTCCGGCGGTAAGGTGCTGTGTCGCGATACCCGTCCCGATACGCTGGATGCGGTATTGGCCAAGCTACGCGAAGCCGGTGCCGACATTGAAGTCGGCGAAGACTGGATCAGTCTGGATATGCATGGCCAGCGGCCAAAAGCGGTGACCGTGCGCACGGCGCCGCACCCCGGCTTCCCGACCGACATGCAGGCGCAATTCAGCCTGTTGAATCTGGTGGCAGAAGGGACTGGCGTGATTACCGAGACCATCTTCGAAAACCGCTTTATGCACGTGCCTGAGCTGATTCGCATGGGGGCACACGCGGAAATCGAGAGCAATACGGTGATTTGTCACGGGGTTGAGCAACTGTCCGGTGCGCAGGTGATGGCGACCGATCTGCGCGCGTCAGCCAGCCTGGTATTGGCCGGCTGCATTGCCGACGGCGTGACCATTGTCGATCGTATTTATCACATCGATCGTGGCTATGAGCGTATCGAAGACAAGCTGCGCGCGCTGGGCGCCAATATCGAGCGGGTGAAAGGCGAGTAACGACTGCGCAATTGCGTCATTTAACCTGCGAAAGCCCGGCTGATTCAGTCGGGCTTTTTTTATCTCAGTTACTGTCTTCGGGGAATTCACCCACCGTCATCTGCAACGTTATGCGTTTGCCATCGCGCAATACCACCACCGGGATTTCCGTCCCCGGGCGTATCTCCGCGACCTGATCCATGGTTTCCAGCACCGCGACCGCCGGTTTGTTGTCTACGTTGACGATCACGTCGTTGATATGGAAACCCGCGTTGGCGGCCGGGCCGTTTGGCGTGATTTCCGTGACGATGATGCCTTGCAGACGTTCAATACCCGACGTGGAGGTGCGCAGCGGGATGATCTCCTTGCCCTGGATACCGAAGTAACCACGAATCACCCGGCCATCACGGATCAGTTTGTCGAGGATTTTGGTGGCCAGTTCGGTTGGAATGGCGAAGCCCAAGCCCTCGGGGGTTTCGCCGTCGGTGACTTTGTCATAGGTCAGGGTATTGATGCCCATCAGTTCACCCAGCGAGTTGACCAACGCGCCGCCGGAGTTACCGCGGTTAATCGACGCATCGGTTTGCAGGAAGGTCTGGCGACCAGTGGTGCTCAGGCTGATGCGGCCGGTGGCGCTGATAATCCCCTGGGTCACGGTCTGGCCGAGGTTATACGGGTTGCCGATGGCCAATACCACATCGCCGATATGTGCCGAGCGTTTGGTGTTGATCGGAATCACCGGCAGATTGCCGGGATCGATTTTCAATACCGCCAGATCGGTCAGGCTGTCGGAGCCGACCAGCAGGGCTTCGTAGCGCCGGCCATCCTGCAATACCACGGTGATTTGCTGCGCATCCTTGACCACGTGACGGTTGGTGAGGATATAGCCGCGATCGTTCATGATCACACCTGACCCCAGCGAAAGCACGTTTGGTGCGCCGTTCATGTTGCGATTATAAATATTGACCACCGCCGGTGCCGCACGGCGCACGGCCTTGTTATAACTGGTCGGCGTTTCGTCGACGGTGCTCTCAAGCTTGGTTGCAAACAGTTGATTGGACGAGCGCAGCACGGGAAGCGCTGCCAACAGCAGGCCGGCAACGATCAAACCAATTACAACGGAACGCAAGAGCTTAGCAAACATGGAGTTTTAATACGTGAAATGGAAGATGGACGGAGAATACCACGAGTTAACCGGGCACAGTATGTTACCGAGCCCGGTTTTTGCACAAATTAACGCAACAGCAAATACAGGGTTTCGCCGCCGCGCACGATGTTGAGCGCCATAACCGGTGGTTTGGCTGCCAGCACTTTGCGCAGCGCGGTGATGTTTTCCACCCGCTGACGGTTGATGCCGATAATCACATCGCCTTTTTGCAGGCCTACCTGGGCTGCCGGCGTGCCCTTTTCGACGTTGTCGATTTTGACACCTTTTGCACCGCCGGTAATAGCGCCATTGCTGAGTGACGCGCCCTGCAACGCGGGAGAAAGCGTTTCCGCGCTGGTGGTGGCCGTTTCGCTATTATCCAGCGTCACCGACACTTCCTGCGGCTTACCGTCGCGCAACAGACCGACCTTGATGGTTTTACCCGGTGCGGTGGTTCCGACCTTGGCGCGCAGCTCGGCAAAGCTGCTGACCGGCTTGCCGTCCACCGACACCAGTATGTCACCGGCCTTGATGCCGGCCTTGGCAGCCGCAGACTTCGGCAGTACTTCGCTGACAAACGCGCCGCGCTGGGCGTCGGTGTTGAACGCCTTCGCCATGTCCGCCGTCATTTCGCTCCCCTTGATGCCGAGCAGACCGCGTTTGACTTCGCCAAATTCGATCAACTGCTGGCTGAGGTTCTGCACCATATTGCTCGGGATGGCGAAGCCGATGCCGATGTTGCCGCCGCCCGGCGCCAGAATAGCGGTGTTGATGCCGATCAGCTCACCGTTCAGGTTGACCAGGGCGCCGCCGGAGTTGCCGCGGTTGATCGAGGCGTCGGTCTGGATAAAGTTTTCCAACCCTTCCAGATTCAGGCCGCTGCGGCCCAGGGCAGAGATAATGCCCGAGGTGGCGGTCTGGCCCAGTCCGAACGGGTTACCGACGGCGACGGCGAAGTCGCCAACGCGCAGCGTGTCGGAATCGGCCATTTTTACCGCGCTCAGGTTTTTGGCGGTGACTTGCAGCAGCGCGATGTCGGTCTGTTCATCGCGGCCAATCAGTTTGGCGTCGAACTCACGACCATCGTTCAGCTGTACCTTGATTTTGTCGGCGTTGGCGATGACGTGGTTGTTGGTCAGGATATAGCCTTTGGCGGCATCGATAATCACGCCGGAGCCCAACCCTTCAAACGGGCGGGAGCTTTGCTTTTGCGTAGGGAAATTGGGGCCGAAGAAATATTTGAATTCTTCTGGCAATTGCTGGCGTTGCACCTGAGTCCCTTCAATATGCACGCTGACCACTGCGGGTAACACTTTTTCCAACATCGGCGCCAGGCTTGGCAATTGCTGCCCCTGAACGGCGAGTGGTAAAGCCGCGTTGGCCACCGGTACGGAGGCGAGCGTCAGGCCAATGCTCATTGCGAGTGCACTAAGTATTAACGACTTTTTCTTCATTGATGATAACTCTCTCAATACCTGCCGGTGAAAGTGTGATGATAAGGCAATTGCGTTGCCACAGTGAAGTTAAGACGGTGAATTTGCGTGAAAAGTTCACTGAAGTATTGCCTTAAGCATAGCGCAAGGGCGGGGAACGGTAAGCGGACGGAAGCAAAAGCCCGTGGCGCAGTGGCTCACGGGCTGAACAGTAACGGCTAGTCGCGGCGCGGTGCGCCACGCAGCAGGCCGGAAGCGCCTTCTGAGTAGTCGCGCGGCATTTCAACCGGCGCCTGATCGTTGTCCGCTTCGGATTCGGTCAGACGATAGCGGAACGGGTTTTCCTGCATCGGCAGATCCGGCAGCAGGTTGTTGGAGCTTTTCGCCATATGCTGATACAGCTGACGATAATCACGCGCCATGTTATCCAGCAGCTCTGCGCTGCGGGCAAAGTGGCCCACCAGTTCCTGACGATACTCTTCCAGCTCGGTTTTGCTTTTGTCCAGTTCGTTCTGCAAAACCTGTTGTTGACGTAATTTACGGTTACCAAAGCGCATCGCTACCGCACCAATGACGATACCGACCACCAAACCAATCAGCGCATACTCCCAGGTCATGATGACTCCTTTTGTGACTTCGTTGTTCCGCAGGGATTTTTCACTTAATAATATCCACTATAACCGTTAACCTTGTCCGAGTGGAATCCTGATGCGCTTTTACCTCCGGCGAACAGGGTTTTTGAGTGCGCCGCAGCGCGGGTAAATGTGGCGATAACCGGATAACTCACCGGTAACGCGTTGCTAAAATGGGCTAAATAAATTCTTACCGTTGTCAGGGATTATAGATAGACATGCAATCACAGTCACCGTTATCACGTTACCAGCAGGCGCTGGACGCGGGCGAGTATCAGGCCGATGAGGTTCAGCGACAGGCCATCAGTCGGTTGGACGGCATTTATCACCAACTGTTGCAGGCGCCGAAAAGCCGGGCCACAGGTGGCGGATTACGCAGCAAGCTTGGCCGCTGGCTAGGCAAGGGCGGCGAACCGGCGGCGCAAACACCGGTACAGGGCCTGTATATGTGGGGCGGCGTCGGACGCGGTAAAACCTGGCTGATGGACATGTTTTTTCACAGCCTGCCGGGCGATCGCAAGCTGCGGCTGCATTTCCACCGTTTTATGCTGCGGGTACATGAGGAACTGACCGAACTGCAGGGCCAGGAAAATCCGCTGGAGATTATCGCCGACGGCTTCAAGGCGCAGGCTGACGTGCTGTGCTTTGACGAGTTTTTCGTCTCCGACATCACCGACGCAATGCTGCTGGCAACGTTGCTGCAGGCGCTGTTTGCCAGAGGCATCACGCTGGTGGCGACCTCCAACATTCCACCTGACGATCTGTATCGCAACGGTTTGCAGCGGGCGCGTTTCCTGCCGGCGATTGATCTGATCAACCAGTATTGCGACGTGTTAAACGTTGACGCCGGTATCGATTATCGGCTGCGCACGCTGACGCAGGCGCATCTCTACCTGACGCCGCTCAATGCGCAGACGCAGCAGACGCTGGATCAGATCTTCGTCAAGCTGGCGGGCAAGACCGGGGAAGAGGCACCGGTCTTGCAAATAAATCACCGGCCGCTACCGGCGATCCGCGCGGTGGAAGGGGTCTTGGCGGTGGACTTCCATACCCTGTGCGAAGACGCCCGCAGCCAACTGGACTATATCGCGCTGTCGCGGTTGTATCACAGCGTGATGCTGTACAACGTACGCATCATGGGGCCGTTGAAGGAAAACACCGCTCGGCGTTTCCTGGCGCTGGTTGACGAGTTTTACGAGCGCCATGTCAAACTGGTGATTGCCGCCGAAGCGCCGATGTTCGAGATTTATCAGGGGGAGCGCCTCAAGTTCGAATATCAGCGCTGTCTGTCGCGTTTGCAGGAAATGCAGAGCGAGGAATACCTTAAGCTGCCGCATCTGCCGTGATACAATTCAGGGTCTCGACGTTGAGGCCCTCGCTCCAGCAGGCAAAATGCAATTTCCATTCAAAAACTGTTCGATCTTTGCGAGCGACTTCTCTATAATCTTGCGACCCCACGTTACAACAAAGTTTTTTTCCCAAAAACTTTATAGTGCCGGCAATGGCTATTCGAAGGGGTAGGTTTGCTGGACTTGATGGTCGTGTGAGCCTCAACTGTTTTCGAGCGTTTGGGTGTTCACCAACGTGTAACTAATTATTGGGTAAGCTTTTAATGAAAACTTTTACAGCTAAACCAGAAACCGTAAAACGCGACTGGTACGTTGTTGATGCAGACGGTAAAACTTTAGGCCGTCTTGCTACTGAACTGGCTCGTCGTCTGCGCGGCAAGCATAAAGCGGAATACACCCCGCACGTTGATACCGGTGATTACATCATCGTTCTGAACGCTGAAAAAGTTGCTGTAACCGGCAACAAGCGTAACGACAAGATGTACTACCACCACACCGGCCACATCGGTGGTATCAAAGAAGCGACCTTTGAAGAGATGATTGCCCGCCGTCCTGAGCGTGTGATTGAAATCGCGGTTAAAGGCATGCTGCCAAAGGGTCCGTTGGGTCGTGCAATGTTCCGTAAACTGAAAGTTTACGCGGGCACCGAGCACAATCACGCGGCACAGCAACCGCAAGTTCTGGACATTTAATCGGGATTAATGGCAATGGCTGAAAATCAATACTACGGCACTGGTCGCCGCAAAAGCTCCGCCGCTCGCGTCTTCATCAAGCCGGGCAACGGTAACATCGTTATCAACCAGCGCAGCCTGGAACAGTACTTCGGTCGCGAAACTGCCCGCATGGTAGTTCGTCAACCGCTGGAACTGGTCGACATGGTTGGCAAACTGGATCTGTACATCACCGTTAAAGGTGGTGGCATCTCTGGTCAAGCTGGTGCGATCCGTCACGGTATCACCCGTGCACTGATGGAGTACGATGAGACTCTGCGTTCTGAACTGCGTAAAGCTGGCTTCGTCACTCGTGATGCTCGTCAGGTTGAACGTAAGAAAGTCGGTCTGCGTAAAGCACGTCGTCGTCCGCAGTTCTCCAAGCGTTAATTTTTCTGCTCCGGCAGAACGATACACGCAAAAAACCCGGTGTTTCACCGGGTTTTTTTATGCCTCAAATTTAATATTCCTGCATTAAAATCTGTGGGATATCAGACAAATCACGATGAAATCGCCACGCATCCCCCACAAAACAGGCAAAATCTGGTAAACTATCATCCACTTTTGCGCCTGTTCGCCGAGCAGCTGCCGTCAGTCTACCTCCAAGGCCGAATTCCAGACCCTAAGGTTTATCTGCGAGCATGCCGGCTGCGGCAAGATCATTCAGGATAGCAGCCTGGTAACCCGATAGATTTCATGGTGCAGCAAGACGGCGACCGAATGCATCCCCAGCAGCTTGGCTTGTCAGCCGACGGGGAGATGAGGGAGCCGATATCGTTGCGGCATGAAAGGTGAAGGGACGTTGGCTATTCGCAGTATTTTCTAGATAAACTTGGAGGTTTTCATGGCTGTCGCTGCCAACAAACGTTCGGTAATGACGCTGTTTTCTGGCCCGACCGACATTTTTAGCCATCAAGTACGTATCGTACTGGCGGAGAAAGGTGTCAGCGTCGAGATTGAGCAGGTTGAGATGGATAACCTGCCGCAGGATCTGATTGACCTCAATCCTTACCAAACGGTACCAACGCTGGTCGATCGCGAGCTGACCCTGTATGAATCCCGCATCATCATGGAATACCTTGATGAGCGCTTCCCGCACCCGCCGTTGATGCCGGTTTACCCGGTGGCACGTGGCGAAAGCCGCCTGTGGATGCAGCGTATCGAGAAAGACTGGTATACGCTGATGTACAAAATCGAGCGTGGCACCGGCCAGGAAGCTGAGGCGGCGCGCAAGCAGCTGCGTGAAACGCTGATCGAAATCGCACCGGTATTCAATATCAAGCCGTATTTCCTCAGCGATGAATTCAGCCTGGTCGATTGCTACCTGGCGCCGTTGCTGTGGCGTTTGCCGCAGATGGGCATCGAGCTGAACGGTGCTGGCTCCAAAGAGCTGAAAGGTTACATGACTCGCGTATTCGAGCGCGATGCGTTCCTGGCCTCCCTGACCGAAGCCGAGCGCGAAATGCGCCTGCAAACTCGGGGCTAAGCAGCATGGATATGTCCCAGATGACACCGCGCCGTCCCTACCTGTTACGCGCGTTCTATGACTGGTTGCTCGACAACCAGCTGACGCCGCATCTGGTGGTTGATGTTACGCGCCCCGATGTGCAGGTGCCGATGGAGTTCGCGCGCGACGGCCAGATTGTGCTGAACATTGCGCCGCGTGCGGTGGGCAATCTGCAACTGGGTGATAACGACGTGAGCTTCAACGCGCGCTTTGGCGGCGTACCGCGCCAGGTACTGGTGCCAATGGCCGCAGTACTGGCGATTTACGCGCGTGAAAACGGCGCCGGCACCATGTTCGAACCGGAAGCCGCGTATGAAGCTGAAGGCACCTTTGAGGGGCTGGACAACGAGACAGTGCCGTCCGAAAGCCTGATGTCGGTGATTGACGGCGATCGTCCGGACGCCGGTGACGATCGTGATCCGGATGACGAGCCGCCACAGCCACCGCGCGGTGGTCGCCCGGCATTGCGCGTCGTCAAGTAACGTTAGCGCAAAAAGAAAAAGGTACAGCATGGCTGTACCTTTTTTTATGCTGGTAAGCGAGACCCGACGGCGCCATGTAACGCCCGGCATAGGCCGGGCAGCGCGGGCGATTACACTTCCAGATAGTTGAGGATGCCGTCGGCAGCCTTGCGCCCTTCGGCAATCGCCGTGACCACCAGATCCGAGCCGCGCACCGCATCACCGCCGGCAAAGATTTTCGGGTTGCTGGTCTGGAAGGCGTTTTCGATACCTTCCTGTGCGACGATGCGCCCCTGCTTATCCAATTGCACGTCGTGGGCCGCCAGCCAATCCATCTGGTGCGGGCGGAAGCCAAACGCCATGACCACCGCATCGGCGTCAAGAACGTGCTCGGAGCCCGGTACCTGCTCGGCGACCTGGCGGCCATTGGCATCTGGCGCACCCAACTGAGTACGCACCATCTTAACGCCGGCAACGCGGCCGGCGCTGTTGAGTTCGATGCTCAGCGGTTGCAGGTTGAATTTGAACTCAACCCCTTCCTCGCGGGCGTTTTTGACTTCACGCTTGGAGCCCGGCATGTTGACTTCGTCACGACGGTAGGCGCAGGTGACCTGCGTAGCGCCTTGACGAATCGAGGTCCGCACGCAGTCCATGGCGGTATCACCACCGCCCAGCACCACCACGCGTTTGCCTTCCATACTGACGTAGGGCTCCTGCACGCTGGCGTCGTAACCCATCAGCTGCTTGGTATTGGCAATCAGGAACGGCAGCGCGTCGTACACCCCCGGCGCGTCTTCGTTGTCCAGTCCACCGCGCATCGATTGGTAGGTGCCGACCCCAAGGAACACCGCGTCGTAGTCGTTCAACAGCGCATCCATGGTGACGTCTTTGCCGACTTCGGTATTGAGCTGGAACTCGATGCCCATCTCACTGAAGATGTGACGGCGTTTGACCATTACCTCTTTTTCCAGCTTGAAGGCCGGAATGCCGAAGGTCAGCAGGCCGCCGATCTCGGGGTGACGATCGTAAACCACCGCTTTCACGCCGTTGCGGGTCAGTACGTCGGCACAGGCCAGGCCGGCTGGGCCGGCACCGATGATTGCCACGCGCTTGCCGGTCGGCTGCACGTGCGACATATCGGGTTTCCAGCCCATCTCGATTGCTTTATCGCTGATATAGCGTTCGATATTGCCGATGGTCACTGCGCCGAATTCGTCGTTCAGGGTACATGACCCCTCGCACAGACGATCCTGGGGACACACGCGGCCGCAGACTTCCGGCAGGCTGTTGGTCTGGTGTGCCAGATCCGCCGCCTCCATGATGCGACCCTCGTTAGCCAGCTTCAGCCAGTTCGGAATGTAGTTGTGAACTGGACACTTCCATTCGCAGTAAGGGTTGCCGCACGACAGGCAACGGTCTGCCTGCGCTTTCGCCTGGGTTTCCGAAAACGGCTCGTAAATCTCTACAAACTCAATTTTACGGATCTTCAGCGGTTTCTTTGGCGGATCAACGCGCTGCAAGTCGATAAATTGATACACATTCTGACTCATTGATGACCTCTTACTGCGCCTGAACCCGCAGCTCGGCTGCGGAACGACTACGGTGACCCAATAATGCCTTCACATCACTGGACTTCGGCTTGACCAGCGCGAACTTCGACGCCCATTCCGGCCAGTTGGCCAGAATTTCCTCGGCGCGTGCAGAGCCGGTCGCCTGCACGTGCTCGGTAATCAGGCCTCGCAGGTGTTCTTCATGGATCGCCAACTGATCGACGTCCAATACCTCTACCAGCTCCGGGTTCACGCGTTTACGGAATTCACCGTCTTCATCCAATACGTAGGCAAAGCCGCCGGTCATGCCGGCACCAAAGTTGATGCCGGTTTTGCCCAGCACACAGACGATGCCGCCGGTCATATATTCGCAGCCATTATCGCCGATGCCTTCAACGACGGTGATGGCACCGGAGTTGCGCACCGCAAAACGTTCGCCCGCACGGCCAGCGGCGAACAGCTTGCCGCCGGTGGCGCCATACAGGCAGGTATTGCCGATGATGCTGGCCTCAAAACTGCGGAAGGCGGAGCCGACCGGTGGACGAACGGCGATGCTGCCGCCAGCCATGCCCTTGCCGACATAGTCGTTGGCGTCGCCGGTCAGGGTCAGCTCAACGCCGCCGGCGTTCCATACGCCGAAGCTCTGGCCGGCGGTGCCGGAGAAGTGCGCCTTGATCGGATCCGCCGCCATACCCTGATCGCCATGTACCGCAGCAATTGCGCCGGACAGCGTTGCCCCCACTGAACGGTCGGTGTTGCGAATATCAAAGTAGAACGTCTTGCTGTGTTTCGCTTCGATAAACGGTTCAGCCTGTGCCAGCAGCTCTTTATTCAGCAGACCGCGGTCGAACGCCGGGTTGCTGCTTTCGGTGCAATACACCGCCTTGCCCGGATGCGGCGTAGCGGTTTGCAGCAACGGCGACAGATCCAGCTTGTTCTGCTTGGCGGAAATGCCGTCCAGTTCGGTGAGGAACTCGGTGCGGCCAATCAGATCCACCAGTTGGCTGACCCCCAGCGACGCCATGATCTCGCGGGTTTCCCGTGCGATAAACTGGAAGTAATTGGTCACGCGTTCCGGCAAGCCGTGATAATGGTCACGGCGCAGTTTTTCATCCTGAGTGGCTACGCCGGTGGCGCAGTTGTTCAGGTGGCAGATACGCAGGTATTTACAGCCGAGCGCTACCATTGGCCCGGTGCCGAAGCCGAAGCTTTCCGCGCCGAGGATTGCGGCTTTGACGATGTCGACGCCGGTCTTCAGACCGCCATCAACCTGCAGGCGGATCTTGTGACGCAGACCGTTGGCTACCAGCGCCTGCTGAGTTTCTACCAGGCCGAGTTCCCACGGACAGCCGGCGTATTTGACGGAAGACAGTGGGCTGGCGCCGGTGCCGCCGTCGTAGCCGGCGATGGTGATCAGGTCGGCATAGGCCTTGGCCACGCCGGTCGCGATGGTACCAACGCCCGGTTCGGACACCAGTTTCACCGAAATCACCGCCTTCGGGTTGACCTGTTTCAGGTCGAAAATCAGCTGGGCCAGATCCTCAATCGAATAGATATCGTGGTGCGGCGGCGGGGAAATCAGCGTTACACCCGGTACCGAATAGCGCAGCTTGGCGATGTACGGTGTGACCTTGTCGCCCGGCAACTGACCGCCTTCGCCCGGTTTCGCTCCCTGAGCGACCTTAATCTGGATCACGTCGGCGTTAACCAGATAGGCCGGAGTCACGCCGAAGCGGCCGGACGCAACCTGTTTGATGCGCGACACTTTGTTGGTGCGGTAACGCGCCGGGTCTTCGCCGCCTTCGCCGGAGTTGGAGAAGCCGCCGAGGCTATTCATGGCGATGGCCAATGACTCGTGAGCTTCCGGGCTGAGGGCGCCGATCGACATTGCCGCGGTATCAAAACGGCCGAACAGCGATTCTGCCGGTTCAACCTGATCTACCGGGATTGGCGCGCCTTTTGGCGTAATGGCCAGCAGATCGCGCAGCATGGCCACCGGACGCTGGTTAACCAGCTTGGCGTAAGCCTGGTAATCGGCGTATTCGCCGCTGTGCACTGCTTTTTGCAGCGTGTTGACCACGTCCGGGTTATAGGCATGATATTCGCCGCCGTGGACGAACTTCAGCAGGCCGCCCTGATCCAGCGGCTTGCGCTTGAGCCAGGCGCGCTTGGACAGGTTTTGCAGATCCTGCTGGAAGTCGCTGAAGCTGGCTCCGCTGATGCGGCTGACCACGCCCTGGAAACACAGGTCGGACAGATCGCGATGCAGGCCAACGGCTTCAAACAGTTTGGAGCAGCGGTAAGAGGCTACGGTCGAAATGCCCATTTTGGACATGATCTTGTACAGCCCCTTGTTGATGCCGTTGCGGTAGTTGAGCATCACGTCGCGGTATTTTTTGTCGATCGCCTGGCTGTCCACCAGTTTGGCCAGTGTTTCATAAGCCAGGTACGGGTAGATGGCGGTAGCGCCAAAGCCCAACAGCACGGCAAAGTGGTGCGGATCGCGGGCGCTGGCGGTTTCAACGATGATATTGGCATCGCAGCGCAGGCTTTTTTCAACCAGACGGGTCTGTACCGCGCCCACGGCCATCGGTGCCGGTACTGGCAAACGGTTCGGTGCAATGGCGCGATCGGACAACACCAGCAGCACTGCGCCGTCGCGTACCTTGCGTTCCGCTTCATCGCACAGGGCGCGGATCTTCTGCTCCAGATCCTGCTCTGCCGGATCGAAGGTCAGATCCAGCGTGTCGGCGCGATAGTATTCGCCTTCCAGCGTAGTGAGCTGTTTGAAGTCCGAATACAGCAGAATTGGCGATTTAAAGCTCAGACGGTGTGCCTGGCCTTCGGCCTCGCAAAACACGTTCATTTCACGGCCGATACTGGTCGCCAGTGACATCACATGCGCTTCGCGTAGTGGATCGATCGGCGGGTTGGTGACCTGGGCGAACTGCTGGCGGAAGTAATCATAAATGATACGCGGACGGCTGGAGAGCACGGCGAAGGGGGTATCGTCGCCCATTGAACCGGTAGCTTCCTGGCCAATCTCGCCCAACACGCGGATCACCTGATCGAGCTCTTCGCTGCTGTAGCCGAACTGCTTCTGGTAGGTTTCCAGCGTAGCGTCGTCCAGCTCACGGCTGCCGACCTGGTCTTCCGGCAGGTCTTCGAACGGCACCAGCCGCTTGACGTTTTTCTCCATCCACTCTTTGTAAGGATGGCGGCTCTTCAGATCGTTGTCGGTTTCGGCAGAGTGCAGAATACGGCCGCTGCGGGTGTCGATCACCATCAGTTCGCCGGGGCCAACGCGGCCTTTTTCGACCACTTCGTCCGGTTGATAATCCCAGATGCCGACTTCCGACGCGCAGGTGATCAGCTTGTCTTTGGTGATGACATAGCGCGCCGGGCGCAGACCGTTACGGTCAAGGTTACAGGCGGCGTAGCGGCCATCGGACATGACGATGCCCGCCGGGCCGTCCCACGGTTCCATGTGCATCGAGTTGAAGTCGAAGAAGGCGCGCAGATCGCCGTCCATGTCAGGGTTGTTCTGCCAGGCTGGCGGCACCAGCAGACGCATGGCGCGGATCAGATCCATCCCGCCTGCCAGCAGCAGTTCCAGCATGTTGTCCAGCGAGCTGGAGTCGGAACCGGTTTCGTTGACGAAAGGCGCCGCAGATTGCAAATCCGGGATCAGCGGCGTCTGGAATTTATAGGTACGGGCGCGCGCCCACTGACGGTTACCGGTGATGGTGTTGATCTCGCCGTTGTGCGCCAGATAGCGAAACGGTTGCGCCAGCGGCCAGCGTGGCACGGTATTGGTGGAAAAGCGCTGGTGGAACAGGCAAATGGCCGATTCCAGGCGCAAATCTGCCAGATCCAGATAAAAGCGCGGCAGATCCGCCGGCATGCACAGGCCTTTGTAGATCGTCACCAGGTTGGAGAAGCTGCAGACGTAGAAGCTGTCGTCCTGCACCTCTTGCACGCGTTTTTCAATGCGGCGGCGTGCCACAAACAGGCGGCGCTCCATGTCGCGCGGACGCCAGCCGGCCGGGGCATTAACAAAAATCTGTTCAATACGCGGCAGGGAAGAGAGCGCAATTTCACCCAGTACGTCCGGGTTGGTCGGTACTTCACGCCAGCCGACGATCGACAGCGTTTCGTTTTGCAGTTCTTCTTCCACAATGCGGCGGCTGGCACGAGCCTGTTCCTCGTCCTGACTGAGGAACATCATGCCGACGGCGTAATTCTTGGCTAAGCGCCAGCCGCGCTCTTCGGCAACCATGCGGAAAAAGCGATCGGGCTTTTGCAATAACAGGCCGCAACCGTCGCCAGTCTTGCCGTCAGCAAGAATTGCGCCACGGTGCTGCATACGGGCCAGTGCGTGAATAGCGGTACGCACTACCTTATGGCTAGGTTCGCCTTCTATGTGGGCGATCAGGCCGAAACCACAGTTGTCCCTCTCTAGGGATTTGTCGTACAACATATCAGTGAACCTCCCCAGGCTCTGCGTGACTCTCACAACCGGTGCACGAGCGGCTTAACGCGCTTGGGCAGACGCTCAATCGGCGAATACCCGTGATATATCCATGAGGTATTCATAACGCCAATCTGCTTTTCCGCCCTCCGTTAAGGGCCTCTCGTGACGGTTATCACAAGTGGTGAAGACTTGTTTTAAGAGGGAGTCTTAAATTACTGCATAAATATGACGAGTCGTTTGCCCGTCCAGAAAGCTTCCAGCGGACTTCCAACTTATCGAGAAAGAATACGCAGGTCAAATATAGGCTTATGGACCTTTTAAATGGCGGTAAAAGTAATTAATTTTTTGATTTATAATGTTTTTTAATGTTATTTGACCTGGATCAGCATGGCGCTGACCGCCGAAGAAATGTGAGCTGTCTCACTATAGTGCAACCGCTGGATCTCTGCACCATGCTAGTGCGGGCTGGAATGGCAGAATATTATTCCAGTAAATCTGACTATTTTGTTGTTTGTAACTATTTTTCATTAGTCTGTCATACTGGGCAAAACCACTGCTATGAAATTAGAATAATTCATCGCAGGTGTGGTGATTTTATTTGCATTTATAATGAATAGTTATGCCTGGTGAGGCCTTTGAAGAAAAGCGTTGATCTCTGTCATCGCAGGAAAAGCCGTTTCTAATTAGCATCGCGGCTTTGAACACAGAGAAACACCAAGATTATGCAGTTGCCACAATTAGTCAATATGTTTGGTGCCGATCTTCAACGCCGTCATGGCGAAAAGGTCCATAAACTCACGCTGCACGGTGGTTTCAACTGCCCAAACCGCGACGGCACCGTAGGGCGCGGCGGCTGCACCTTTTGCAATGTGGCGTCGTTCGCCGATGAGCAAATGCGCCGGCAAACCATCGCCGAACAGCTGGCGGCGCAGGCTGGCAAGGTCAATCGCGCCAAACGCTATCTGGCCTATTTTCAGGCCTATACCAGTACCTATGCCGAGGTGGCGCTGCTGGAAAGCCTGTATCGGCAGGCGCTTGAGCAGGCGAACATGGTGGGCATCTGCGTCGGTACCCGACCGGACTGCGTACCGGAGGCAGCGCTCGATCTGTTGGCCGGCTACCGTGCCCAGGGGTATGAAGTATGGCTCGAACTGGGGTTGCAGACCGCACACGATAAAACGCTGAAACGCATCAATCGCGGGCATGATTTCT
Organism: Serratia sp. Sp408; assembly: GCF_057180665.1. Taxonomy (NCBI): domain Bacteria; kingdom Pseudomonadati; phylum Pseudomonadota; class Gammaproteobacteria; order Enterobacterales; family Yersiniaceae; genus Serratia; species Serratia sp. Sp408. The sequence continues at coordinate 200,969 of NZ_JBXUFT010000002.1, read as the reverse complement.
GCTGTTACCAACAGACCGCGCGGCGAGCGCGCGAACGTGGCCTGAAGGTCTGCTGCCATCTGATTGTCGGCCTGCCGGGCGAAACGCCGGCCGATCATCTGGCGACGCTTGTGGCGGTAGTAGCCGCAGGCGTAGACGGCATCAAACTGCATCCGCTGCAGGTGGTGGCCGGCAGTATCCTGGCGCGCGCCTGGCAGGCCGGGCGTCAGCCGGTACTGACGCTGGAGGACTATGCCGCCAGCGCCGGTGAAATGATCCGCCATACGCCGCGCGACGTGGTGTTTCATCGTCTGTCTGCCTATGCGCGCCGGCCGACGTTGTTGGCACCATTATGGTGCGAAAACCGCTGGAGCGGCATGCAGGCGGTCGGTAGCTATCTGTTACATCACGGCGGACAAGGTGCCGCGCTGGCGGCGGCGTTGCGCTACGCCCCTGTCTGAGCTGATTTGCCGGCTTTTTCACACTTCCATTGTGCTAATCGCAGCGATGCGGCTATTTGCGGTATGATTTACCCCCTATGTCTGTCGGGAGCGGTTTATGAAGCAAATCCGGGTATTGGCCCAGTACTACGTTGATCTGATGGTGAAGCTGGGGCTGGTGCGCTTCTCGCTGTTGCTGGCGTCGGCGTTGGTGGTGCTGGCGATGATCGTCCAGATGGCGGTGACCATGCTGCTGCGTGGCGAAGTTGAAAGCATCGACGTCGTGCGCTCAATCTTCTTCGGGCTGTTGATCACCCCCTGGGCGGTCTATTTTCTGTCGGTGGTGGTGGAGCAACTGGAGGAGTCACGCCAGCGACTGGCGCGGCTGGTGGACAAGCTGGAAGAAATGCGTCACCGCGATTTGCAATTGAATCAGCAACTGAAGGACAACATTACCCAGCTCAATCAGGAAATTGCCGATCGCATCAAGGCAGAAGAAGCGCGTTTGCAGGTGATGGACAAGCTGAAAGAAGAGATGGAACAGCGCGAGCTGGCGCAGATTGAGCTGGGGCAACAGTCGGCGCTGCTGCGCTCCTTCCTCGACGCTTCGCCGGATCTGGTTTACTACCGTAATGAAGACAAAGAGTTTTCCGGCTGCAACCGTGCCATGGAACTGCTGACCGGCAAAAGCGAGAAACAGCTGATCGGCCTGACGCCATACGATGTGTATGAGCAGGATATCGCCGACAAAGTGATCGAAACCGACGAAAAGGTGTTCCGCCATAACGTCTCGCTGACCTATGAACAGTGGCTGGTGTACCCGGATGGTCGCAAAGCCTGTTTCGAGCTGCGTAAAGTGCCGTTTTACGATCGGGTGGGCAAACGCCACGGGCTGATGGGTTTCGGACGCGATATAACCGAGCGTAAGCGCTATCAGGACGCGTTGGAGAACGCCAGCAGGGACAAGACTACCTTTATCTCAACGATCAGCCACGAGCTTCGTACGCCGCTTAATGGCATTGTCGGCCTGAGTCGCATACTGCTCGATACCGAGCTCGACGATGAACAGCTCAAATACCTGAAAACCATTCACGTCAGCGCCATCACCCTCGGCAATATCTTTAACGATATTATCGAGATGGACAAGCTGGAGCGCCGCAAGGTACAGCTCGATAATCAACCGGTTGATTTTACTGGTTTCCTTGCCGATCTGGAAAACCTGTCCGGTCTGCTGGCTCAGCCGAAGGGCCTGCAGTTCGTGCTGGATCCTCAGCAACCGCTGCCGCAGCAGGTGATTACCGACGGCACGCGCCTGCGCCAAATCCTGTGGAACCTGATCGGTAACGCGGTGAAGTTCACTCAACAGGGGCAAATCGTGGTGCGTGTGCGCCGGGATGGGCAGGAAAAGCTGGTATTTGAGGTTGAAGACTCCGGCATGGGCATTCCACAGGATGAGCAGGACAAAATCTTCGCCATGTACTATCAGGTCAAAGATCAGCGCGGTGGGCGTCCGGCAACCGGCACCGGTATCGGCCTGGCGGTTTCCAAGCGACTGGCACAGAGCATGGGCGGCGATATCACGGTTAACAGCCGTCCGGGGCACGGTTCTTGCTTTACCCTGACGATTAAGGCACCAGCGGTGCAACAGGAAGTCGCCGCCGCGCACACCGAGGAGCCGCTGCCGTTGCCGGCGCTGCACATCCTGCTGGTTGAGGACATCGAATTGAACGTGATTGTGGCGCGCTCGGTGCTGGAAAAACTGGGCAACAGCGTCGAGGTGGCGATGAACGGCGCGCAGGCGCTGGCGATGTTCGATCCCGACGAGTTCGATCTGGTGTTGCTGGATATCCAGTTGCCGGACATGACCGGGCTGGATATCGCGCGTGAGTTGCATCAGCGCTATGCCGGCCAGGCGCTGCCGCCGCTGATTGCGCTGACGGCCAACGTGCTGAAAGACAAGAAAGAGTACCTGGATGCGGGTATGGACGATGTGCTGAGCAAACCGCTCTCGGTGCCGGCTCTGACCACGATGATCACCCGTTACTGGGGCCATCAACCTTCTCATGCGACAAAAAAACTGGAGCACAAAGCGATGCAGATTAATGAATCGTTACTGGATACCGCCATGCTGGAACAGTACATGGATCTGGTTGGGCCACAGCTGATTCACCAAAGCCTGGAGATGTTCGAACAAATGATGCCAGGTTATCTGGCGGTACTGGATTCCAACATGACCGCTCGCGATCAGAAAGGCATCGCCGAGGAAGGGCACAAGATCAAGGGCGCCGCCGGGTCGGTTGGTTTGCGTCACCTGCAGCAATTGGCGCAGCAAATCCAGACGCCAACGTTACCGGCATGGTGGGACAACGTACAGGACTGGGTCGACGAACTGAAACAGGAATGGCCTAACGACGTGGCGGTACTGCGTGCGTGGGTTGAGAACGCTGAAAAAAAATGACCCCGACCTAGGCCGGGGTGCGCGAATATTGCGCCAACACCAGGGAAATCGTGACCTGCGTATTGGTTTTCAGTGTTCTGGTCGAGCAGGTTGTAATGAATTCCTAAACATCATACAGCCAACAACATAGCAAATGTAAGCTTTCATGTTAGAAGATTCATTAAAATGTGTGATGTAGATTAGTGTTTGTCAACTCAGAACGCAAACCCGTTGACAGTATTGATGAGGAGAAGGGCGATGAAACAGGTCGGGGTGGTACTGAGCGGTTGTGGGGTTTACGACGGTACGGAAATCCACGAAGCGGTGCTGACGCTGCTGGCATTGGACCGTGCGGGAGTGCAGGCGGTGTGCTTTGCACCGGATAAGCCACAACTGCATGTAATTAATCATTTATCTGGCGATGAAGTCAGCGAGCAGCGCAACGTGTTGGTTGAGTCCGCCCGTATCGCGCGCGGAAAGATACAGCCGCTTTCCGCGGCGGACGCCGCGCAGCTGGATGCGTTGATCGTGCCAGGTGGGTTCGGCGCAGCCAAGAACCTCAGCAGCTTTGCGGCACAAGGGCAGGAGTGCGACGTTGACATGGATTTGGCAAATCTTACACGTCAAATGCATAAGGCAAATAAACCAATTGGTTTTATGTGTATTTCACCGGCGCTGTTGCCAAAAATACTGGATCACCAGGTGCGTCTGACCATTGGTAACGATCCCGATCTGGGCGAGGTTATTGATGCCATGGGCGGTGAGCCGGTGATTTGTCCGGTTGATGACATTGTGGTCGACATTGAAAACAAAGTGGTGACCACCCCGGCATACATGTTGGCGCAATCGATCGCCGAAGCGGCAAGCGGTATTGATAAGCTGGTTTCACGAGTGCTGGAACTGAGCGAATGAGGAAATCGGGGCGTAAATCGCTTTTTCTCCTGCCGTGGCTTTGGTTCAAGCGTGGCGTCCTCGCGGTTATCGGCCTGTGGCTGGCGGGGATAGTGCTATTTGCCTTTCTGCCGGTGCCGTTTTCCGCGGTGATGTTCGAACGGCAGATCGGTGCCTGGTTGCAGGGGGATTTCGGTTATGTCGCGCATTCCGATTGGGTATCGATGGATGAAATCTCGCCCACGATGGCGCTGGCGGTGATGGCGGCGGAGGATCAGAAGTTTCCCGAACATTGGGGCTTCGATGTGGCCGCCATCGAAAAAGCGCTCGATCACAACGAGCGACGTCCGACGCGCATTCGCGGCGCCTCGACGCTGTCGCAGCAGACGGCCAAAAACCTGTTCCTGTGGGACGGCCGCAGCTGGTTGCGCAAGGGGCTGGAGGCCGGCCTGACCGGTGGTATCGAACTGGTCTGGACCAAGCGGCGCATTCTGACGGTATATCTCAACATTGTTGAACTGGGGGATGGCGTTTTTGGCGTGGAAGAGGCGTCGCAGCGTTATTTCAACAAGCCGGCCAAGCGTCTCAGCGCGTCGGAAGCCGCGTTACTGGCGGCGGTGTTGCCAAACCCGCATCGCTTTAAAGCCGATGCGCCTTCCGGTTACGTGATACAGCGTCAGCAGTGGATTTTGCGTCAGATGCGCCAACTGGGCGGCGAAGGATTTTTAAAAGCCAACGGCTTGGACTGAGCAGGGTATTGGGGCGAAGCAACGGCGCTTCGCCCCGGTCAGATTACTTCAGATAGGTGAACGCGGTAGTGACGTGTTTCACGCCGCTGACCTGGCTGGCGATTTGTGCCGCCGACTTGCCTTCCTGTTCGGTGACCAGACCGAGCAGGAATACTTCGCCATTTTCAGTGGTCACTTTCACGTTCGACGATTTCACCGTATCGCTGGTGAGGATCTGTGAACGCACCTTGGTGGTGATCCAGGTATCCATCGACGCGGTGCTGAGGCTGACCGGCGTACCCTGACGGATTTCGCTGTACACTTCTACTGCCCCTTCAACGCCGAGGGCGATCTGTTTGGCGCGGCTGGCCAGATCGGTGGTGGGTGCCTGCCCGGTCAACAGCACTTTACCCTGATAGGCGGTAGCCACGACGCGCGCGTCTTTTTTCAGTTGTTGATCTTTACTCAAGGCGTTTTCAACCCGGGCTTCCAAAGTGCCGTCGTCGACCTGAGTGCCAATAGTCCGTGGATCGGTAGCGGTCTTGGTGGCGACAGCCGCGCTGCCGACCACCACTGCCGGCACGCAACCCTGTAGCAACAGCGCGCCGAGCAATACGGCATAGATGGATCGAAGTTTCATTCTAACTCCTAGCGCCTATCTCATTAGGCTATTAATCGTCCTGGTGGGGAAACAGCGTATTATCAATCAGGTCGCACAGGCAATTTACTGTCAGCATATGCATTTCCTGAATACGTGAACTGCGGTGTGATGGGATACGGATTTCTACATCCTGCTGACCGAGCAAACCGGCCAGTTCCCCGCCGTCGTAACCCGTAAGCGCCACGATGGTCATATCACGCGTTACCGCGGCTTCGACCGCTTTCACAATATCACGGCTATTGCCGCGGGTGGAGATGGCCAGCAGTACATCGCCAGCATGGCCAAGCGCACGCACCTGCTTGGCGTACACTTCATCATGCAGTCGGTCGTTGCTGATGGCCGTCAGTACGACATTATCAGCATTGAGCGCAATCGCCGGCAGGCTTGGGCGCTCGGTTTCAAAGCGGTTTATCATGCTGGCGGCGAAGTGCTGTGCATTGGCCGCCGAGGTGCCATTGCCGCAGCACAGAATTTTATTGCCGTTCAACAGCGATTGGACCAGCGTCATGGCTGCGCGGGATATGGCATCCGGCAAGGCTTCCGCTGCCGCAATCTGAGTTTGGATACTTTCGGTAAAACAAGCTTTGATTCTATCCAGCACGTTGTATTAATCCACTAAGTCAAAGGGCGGCTTACACCGCCAACGTTAATCCGCATTGAAGGCGTTGGCTATCCATTCTACCTGGCTACCGGTAAAGGCCAAAACGTCAAAACGGCACGGCGAAGTATCGAAACTGGCGCCGCGTGCGGCCAGCCAGACGGCGGCGGCGTGCAGCAAACGCTGCTGTTTGCGGTAAGTGACGCTGGCAGCGGCACCGCCAAAGTCGGCGTTACGCCGGTAGCGCACTTCAACGAACACCCAGGTTTGCCCATCGCGCATGATCAGATCAAGCTCGCCGCCGCGCACCGTCACATTGGCGGCGACAAAAACCAGCCCGGCGCGTTCCAGATGGCGGCGGGCCTGTAACTCATAGCCCGCCCCGCTGGCGCGCCGACTCAGGAGGCCGGAACGACCTGTCCCTGACGGTATTGCAGCCAAGGCAGTTTCCTGTTGATCACACAGTTGGCAGACGAGGTCAGCATGCCGGTGGTACCGGACACCTGGAAGCCGGGCAGTTGACGCATTTCAGAGAAATGATTGGCCAATTGCCAGGCGTCCATCCCCATGGCATACAACCGCACCAGGGAATAGTCGTTATGGAATCTGGCGCTGGCCTGTTGCATCAACTGCGGGTTGGCCCCGGCCAACAGCGGAATATCGCTGAACTGCAGGCCTTCCATTTCCAGACGGAAATCCGGGCCGGCGCCGGCTTGATAGCTGCGTGAGCTGGCGTACATCGCCGGTTTGCTGCGCGAGCTGGTGGTCATGTCGATCATCGGTTTGATCAGCGTCAGCTGCGACTGGGTAGCGACAATATAAACCGCATCAACGCTGCCGCCGGTGGCGGCCGGAATGTCGCTCGGCGGTGCGGGAATGGTCAGTCCGGCGATGGTGACCGACTGGGCCGCCGGCGCGCTGGCGGCTACCGGTGTGCCGGTCATGCGAATGCCGCCGGAATTGACCATCTGACGCAGCTCACCGGTGGAGCCGAGCCCCTGTTGCAGCACGGTTTGACCGCCCAGTTTCTGCCATTCGGCGGCAAAGGCCTTGGCGACGCGATCGCCGAAGGCACCGCGTGGCACCAGCAGCAGTGGCTGGCGTTTTTGCTGTTGCCAGATGTGATTGGCGGCATCGCGCGCTTCATCTTCCGGTGACAGGGCAAAATAACAGATGTTTGGATTGTCTTTTGGCGTTTCCGGCTGATTGAGCGCCAGCACGTTCAACGTGGTTGATGTAGCGGACAGCTGGTCGACGTTGTTTTTCAACAGCGGGCCGACTACCAGCGTGGCGCCGTCCTGCTGCGCCTGGGCCAGCAGTGCGCTCAGCGGCTGGCTAGAGGTGTCATACACCTTCACCTGGGCATTGGCGGCCTGTGGCGGCGTGATAGGCGCTGGCGCTGCTTCGGCAGGCTGTGCCGGTGTCACTGGCGCTGGCTGCTCGGTCGGTGCCGAGGTGCTTACTGCACCATTGGCGTTAGGATCGCTCGACACCGCCTGCGGTGCCGTGACCGGCTGCTCCGGGTTATTGACCGGTGGCTGTGGTTGCACCGGCGCATTGACTGCCGTGCCGTTCTTCGCCGCGTCGAAGCCTTGCGCAATAGCGTCGGCGAACACTTTCGCCTGGCCGTTCAACGGCAGCAGCAGGGCGATTTTGGCGGTCGAAGCCTGGGTGAAGTTGAGCACCTGATTCAGCTGGGTTGGCAGGCTTTTGGCTGCCGGGTTCTGTGGGTAGCGGTTCTGCCAGTCTTTGATGCCGGCTTTCAGCATGTCCGGATCCTGGCGGTTTTCATGATAGACACGCAGCAGATCCAGCCAGCCTTGCAGAACATTTTCATCGGCGTTGATCACCAGGCTGTTCATGTCCTGCGGCGTCAGCCCCAGCAACGCTTGCCAGGTTTTGTCCAGGTTGTCCTGATGCGCCTTGTCGTTGAGCAGCGGCTCTTGCGCGATGTAGGCGCGGATCAGCGGCAGCGAAGGTTTACCCTGATTGGCGGCGATCTGCGCCTGATAGAAGCGCACCCGCTGATTCGGTGACAGCGAAGCGTTGTCGATGCGGCTCAGGGTGCTGCGTGCGGCGCTGACATTCTTGCCGGCGATTTGCAGTTCGGCGGTCAACAGCTGGCGTTCAAGCTGCTGAACGCTGCTGAGGTTTTGCGGCAGCGTGCCCAGCTGCTGATTGGCCTGTGGCAGTTTTCCTTCACGCAACAATGCGCGAATAGCAAGTAATTGCCAGTCAGCCTTGTTATCATCGCTGCTCTGCTGCCACTGTTGCAGATAGTAATCGGAGCTGGCGCTCGCCTCGTCCTGGATATTGGCGGGCGGAGTTTGCGGGGCCTGGCTCGGACAGCCTGCGAGAAGTAAGGCTGCCACTACAACAGGCATAAAACGCCCTGCTTTGGTACGAACGAATGTTGAGGAAAGCATACTGTATCCAGTGATGTTTTTTTCAAGATGCTCAATATTAAATCGGCAACCCGGATGAAACAATGAATCAACACCAACAATCAGTCATTTCTGCATCAACGCTGTACGTGGTGCCCACTCCCATCGGCAATTTGGGCGATATTACCCACCGTGCGTTAGAGGTACTGAAGAGCGTTGATCTGATCGCGGCGGAAGACACGCGTCATACCGGGTTATTGTTGCAGCACTTCGCCATCAATGCGCGACTGTTTGCCCTGCACGACCATAATGAACAGCAAAAGGCGGATCAACTGCTGGCGAAACTGCGGGAAGGCCAGAGTATTGCGCTGGTTTCCGATGCTGGAACGCCGCTGATTAACGATCCTGGTTATCACCTGGTGCGCCGTTGCCGCGAAGCGGGCGTGCGCGTGGTGCCATTGCCGGGCGCCTGCGCGGCGACCACGGCGCTGTGCGCGGCCGGCGTCGCTTCAGACCGCTTCTGCTACGAAGGGTTCCTGCCGGCGAAAACCAAAGGACGCAAGGATACCCTGCTGGCGCTGGCAGAGGAACCGCGTACGCTGATTTTCTATGAGTCCACTCACCGCCTGCTGGAAAGTTTACAGGACATGGTGACGGTGTGGGGGCCGGAACGCTACGTGGTACTGGCGCGCGAACTGACCAAGACCTGGGAGTCGATTCATGGCGCGCCGGTTGGCGAACTGCTGGCCTGGGTACAGGAAGACGAGGTGCGTCGCCGTGGGGAGATGGTGCTGATCGTCGAAGGCCACAAGCCGCAGGAGGACGCCCTGCCGCCGGAAGCGCTGCGTACGCTGGCGCTGTTGCAACAAGAGCTGCCGCTCAAGAAGGCGGCGGCGCTGACGGCGGAAATCCACGGCGTGAAGAAAAATGCCCTGTATAAGCACGCTTTAGAGCAACAACAGCCGTAAAGCGGTTGACCTGTCGCCAGCGCAACGCTACTATCCGCGCCGGAGTTGACCAGACAGTCGCCGCTTCATTGCCGTCCTCTTTGAGGAGACAGATGGAGGGGAGGAAAGTCCGGGCTCCATAGGGCAGGGTGCCAGGTAACGCCTGGGAGGCGCAAGCCTACGACTAGTGCAACAGAGAGCAAACCGCCGATGGCCCGCGCAAGCGGGATCAGGTAAGGGTGAAAGGGTGCGGTAAGAGCGCACCGCGCGGCTGGCAACAGTCCGTGGCACGGTAAACTCCACCCGGAGCAAGGCCAAATAGGGGTTCGCATGGTACGGCCCGTACTGAACCCGGGTAGGCTGCTTGAGCCAGTGAGCGATTGCTGGCCTAGAGGAATGACTGTCCACGACAGAACCCGGCTTACCGGTCAACTCCCTCTATCAATAAGCCCCGCGTAGCGTCTGCTGCGCGGGGTTTTTCTTTTTGTGCCACCGAGCCTCCGCGTGCCCCCTTATATCGGCAAATCAATCAGCAACGCACGCAGTGGGGTCGTGGCACGCAGCGTCAGGCGATGCTCATCGTGTACGAATGCGCCATCGCCGCAGGTCAGCTGCTGCGTCGCATTCTGCCCGCCGACGGCGGTCAGCGAGCCGTGGATCGACTGTAAATAGGCGCGCGGCCCGTGCAACGCCAGCGTTTGTTCCTCGCCCGGTTGCAGATCCAGGTGGTGGATCCACACTTGCTGGCGCAACTGCAGGCTGTCGTGCTCACCATCCGGCGAGGCCAGCAGGGTATGCGCCTGCGCTGACAACGTCAGGCGCTGCTCGCGTTTGTTACTGCGTTCCGGGCAGGCGTCCAGCCACAGCTGGATACGCGTCAGCGGGGTGGTGGTGCTGATATTCTGCTCGCTGTAGCTGAGCCCCTGCTGGGTCGCCAGCAGCAAAGCGTCACCGGCGGCCGCGCGCAGGGTATTGCCGTCGCTGTCACGGTATTCCGCTTCGCCTTGCAGGATCAGATTCAGAATATCGACGTTGGGATAGGTGCGCGGTTGAAACGACGCACCCGGTGCCAGCACTTCCTGATTCAGTACCCGCAGCGAGGCATAGCCCATCAGTTTCGGGTCAAAATAATGGCCGAAGGAAAAGGTATAGCGAGCCTGCAGCCAACCAAAGTCAGCTTGCCCGCACTGTTCTGCTGTTCTGCATGTAATCATGGCAATCGGCTCTCTAAAAAGGTTCCGAATACTCCACGCGCCGGGCTGCCAAGCGGTTTGGCCGGCGTACGGGCTGTCCCGTAACCGGCGTGAACCATGGTGACTGCCAGAGAAACCGCGGAAAGTATGTTTGATATAAATGGTAAGCATCTGGACGACGGATTGTTAGCCAGTTAATCTGGTCGGCATATTCAAATTTCCTGACAGAGAGAAGCGATGGCCAGAGATCGGGCGTTAACGCTTGAGGCGTTACGGGTAATGGATGCGATTGATCGGCGTGGCAGTTTCGCGGCGGCGGCCGATGAATTGGGGCGAGTGCCGTCGGCGCTCAGCTATACCATGCAAAAACTGGAAGAAGAGTTGGACGTGGTGCTGTTTGACCGCTCTGGACACCGCACCAAATTCACCAACGTTGGGCGCATGCTATTGGAGCGCGGTCGGGTGTTGCTGGAGGCGGCAGACAAACTGACCACCGATGCCGAAGCGTTGGCGCGTGGCTGGGAAACCCATCTGACCATCGTCAGCGAGGCGCTGTCGCCGCCGAGCCTGTTGTTCCCACTGGTTGACAAGCTGGCGTTGAAAGCCAATACCCAGGTGTCGATTTTTACCGAGGTGCTGGCCGGTGCCTGGGAGCGACTGGAGCAAGGGCGTGCGGATATCGTTATTGCACCAGACATGCATTTTCGCGCTTCGTCGGAGATCAACACCCGCAAGCTGTACAAGGTCATGAGCGTGTACGTCGCCGCGCCGGATCATCCGATTCACCTGGAGCCGGAGCCGCTGTCGGAAACCACGCGGGTCAAATATCGCGGCATCGCGGTGGCGGATACCGCGCGTGAGCGGCCGGTATTGACGGTACAGTTGCTCGACAAGCAGCAGCGTCTGACCGTCAGTACCATTGAAGATAAACGGCTGGCGCTGCTGGCGGGGCTGGGGGTTGCCACCATGCCATACCCGATGGTGGAACAGGATATCGCTGCCGGGCGGCTGCGGGTTGTGGGGCCGGAATACAGCCGCGAGGCAGATATTATCATGGCCTGGCGGCGTGACAGCATGGGAGAGGCCAAGGCCTGGTTCCTGCGTGAAATCCCGCGCCTGTTTATCCAGCGCTAAACAAAACCCCGCCTCAATCAGCGGGGTTTTTATTAACCGAACCGCTGGTCGCGCCCGTGCGGCTCGTCCAGATCCTGTACCGGCCCGATGGAAATAATACCGTGCGGGTTGATGGTGGCGTGGCTGCGATAATAGTGATTGCGGATATGCGCCAGATCGACGGTGTCGGCGATGCCCGGCAGTTGATAAATATCGCGCAGGAAACCGTACAGGTTCAGGTAATCGCTGATGCGGCGCTTATCGCATTTGAAGTGGGTAACGTACACCGGATCGAAACGCACCAGGGTAGTCCACAGCCGCAGATCGGCTTCGGTCAGACGGTCGCCGGTCAGGTAACGATGCTGGCCAAGGATCTGCTCCAGACGCTCCAATGAGGCGAACACCCCGTTCACTGCTTCGTCATACGCCTCCTGGCTGGTGGCAAATCCGGCCTTATAGACGCCGTTATTGACGGAGTCATAAATCCAACCATTCAACTGGTCAATTTTTTCCCGCAGTTCTGGTGGGTAATAATCACCCGCCCGGGCACCGATGCCATCGAACGCGATATTGAACATGCGAATAATATCGGCAGATTCATTACTGACAATGGTTTGTTGGCGCTTGTCCCACAGCACTGGAACGGTAACGCGGCCGGTATAGTGCGGATCGGCGCGCAGATACAATTGATACAGGAAGTCGGCGTGGTAAAGAGCGTCACCGGTCGCCGCAGGGAAGTCAGTACCGAACGTCCAGCCGTTTTCCAGCATCAGCGGATGCACGACTGACACCGGGATAAGCTGCTCCAGTCCTTTTAATTTGCGCATCAACAGGGTGCGGTGCGCCCAGGGGCAGGCGAGGGAAACGTACAGATGATAACGATCTTTTTCGGCGTTGAACCCGCCGCTACCGTGTTCGCCCGGTTGACCGTCGGCGGTTACCCAGTTACGGAACTGAGAGGTTGAACGCTTGAAACGGCCGCCGGTGGATTTTGTGTCGTACCAGATGTCTTGCCAAACGCCATCAACGAGTTGTCCCATGGGAGTCTCCTTGCTATAGAGGTGGCAGAGCCAGATTGCGCTGACTCTGCCAGGGTCGCTAGATTACCATTTCTTGTTCAGCAGGCGGTCAATGCTGAAAGCACCTGGTCCGGCCACGGCCAATACGATGTAGCCGCCGGCGATGGTCAGGTTTTTCATGAACATCAGCTGATTGACGCCTTCAGCGAAGTTGGTGTGGAACAGCAACGCAGTCAGGATGGTGAAGCCGGCGGTGAACAGCGCAGTGGTGCGAGTCAGGAAGCCGAACAGGATAGCCAGGCCGCCACCGAACTCCAGCAGAATGGTCAGCGGCAGCAGAAAGCCTGGTACGCCCATCGCCTGCATATATTGTTGAGTCCCTGCATAAGCATCACCCATTTTGCCGTAGCCTGCCACGATGAACAGGATTGGCATCAGGATACGCGCTACCAGCAAACCAGCATCTTCTAATTTTTTCATCATTCACTCCAAACGTGATTTCGTGCGCCACTGACGGCGTAGTTTTTTCATTGCCGGCATAAGCGGTTGCCATGCCGTGTCTTTTCGATGGAGTGGATGTTAAACGTGAATGCAGTCGGTTGTTAGCAAGTAATACTGTCGTAATTATTCAAAAATACTGAAATCATAGCCTGCTAATAAAAATAGCGGAATCAGCTGCTTGCAAGCACCGCGCGCAATAAAAAGCAAAAAGCCGACAAGCGGCCTGTTGTAACAACAAGATCATGGAACAACGGCAGAAAGGGTGATGGGCTATTTGGCGGTGAAGGTTTTGCGGATCAGTTTAATGGTACCCCATGCGCCCAGCGCCCGGCGTGACCAGCGGATCAGTTTGCTCGGGTGGCGAATGCCGTATACCGCCATGATGCTGGAGCCGATGACCAGATATTTGCGCATGCCGAACAGCGTTTGATAGCCGCGATCGATACGCTCGGTTTTTTCCAGCCATTGTTGCCGATTGTCAGCCAGATCCAGACGCTGTTGCTGGATCTGGCGGATCAGACGGGCTTTTTTCCATTCCAGATACTGGCGGCGGCTCATTTGTCGCCCTCCAGTGCGGCACGGTCCTGTTCCAGCTGTTTGCGGGTTTCGCTCATCAGCGTGGTGCGTTTCGCCTTGACCAGTGTCCAGATGATGCCGACGATGGCCAGGAACAACAGAACGGCGGTGGTAATCCCTAACGCCATAACGCGATAGGCCGGATCGATCGCCCAGAATAGCAGGATCAGCAGACTCATCAGGCCAAATGCGGTAAACAGCAGGCTGATGCCGGCCATCATCAATAACTGGATGAGGTTGGCTTTTTCCTCTTCCAGTTCGACGACCGCCAGCCGTAGCCGCGTTTCCACCATGCCGACAAGAATGGTGATGATACGCTGGCCGATATCCAGGACCCCTTTGGCGGGGCCCTGCGCACGGTTTTGCGATTGCTCAGTCATAATCAGCGACGCGCAAGCAGAACGCCCAGCACTACGCCCACGGCTGCGCCAATACCGATGCCGGTCCACGGATTGTCGCGTACGTAGTCGTCGGCTTGACCGGCGATTTGCTTGGTTTGGGTAGCGATTTTGTCGCCGGCATCGCTCAGACGAGCGCGTGTATCCTTCAGCGCGCCTTCTGCTTTGGAGCGTAATTTCTCCAGCTCAGCTTTCGATTTATCACTGGAGGAGTTCAGCACTTCTTCCAGCGTATCGGCTAACGACTTCAGTTCAGCGCGTAAATTTTCTGCATTTGAATCTTGTGCCATTTCGTTAACTCCTTAACGTTACTGAGAGACTTCAACATAGCGGATTTTTTGCTCGGAGCAAAGGGCTGTCCCGTAGCCGATATCACTCATTGAGCCAGCGTTATCACATTAAAATCCCGTGCAATGCGGCTCTCATCGATATTTCCGCTATTGGAAAATAATTATTCTGCCTGCGCTTGCTTAAGCTCTGCTTCAGCTTCTGTCAGTTTTTGCTGTTTCTTGGCGATCTTGTCCAACTTACCGGTTTGCTGCGCTTCCACCAGTTCTTGTTTACGCTCGGCGACCTTGCTTTGCTTTTCTGCAATTTTTTCCTGACGCTCGGCCTGCAAACCGGCTTCGGTGCAGTTGTCCTGCACTTCGCTCAGCGCTTTTTTCAGCCCGGTGACGCGGTGCTCGTTGCCATGCTGAGTGGCATAATCGATCTGCTGCTGAATGTCCTGCGCCTTCGCGGCACAACCACCGGTAGCGGCAGAAGACAGCGCGGAGAAAGCGAGCAGTGGGAGTGCCAGTAAGCTTGCGTGGCGTAATTTCATGGGTTCTATTCCTTATTAGGGATGCATTGGCATGCATCCAGGTTCCTGCTGCCGATGTGGCAGTGCGAATGGCGTATCGCTGACCACTGCTGTTATTCAGCATAGTCATAAATCATCTGGACACCAAAATTTAAGGCGTAAACGACCGACGATTGGCGATTTAATGAACGGATGGTAAATCCCTTCAGCAAGAAGGGATTATCCCAGATTCAGCGGGGCGCGTGCAAATTTGCGTACCCACTGGGTGGGCGCAGGCGTTTCACTCAGAGCGATGATATAGCCTGGCGGCAGAATGGTTTCCAGCGCTTCCCGCGCCAGCAATTGCTGTTCCGGCGAATCCAGCCGGATCACCAGCCCATCACCATCCGGGGTGATGCTTTTGATACGAATGCCGCGCTCGTCCAGACGCTGATAAACATAAAAACCGTCCGGCAATGACAGGCCGTGCTGGTTGGTGCGAATACGCAGTTCGCTTTCGGTGCGCATCATGGCAGGCACCAGCAGGACGGTGAGCGCCAGCAGGGCCAGCGCTATTATCAGGGGGTATTGCCAGCGCGGACGTTTCGCTCTCACGCGTTTTTCCCCTGATCGGCGCGCTTCTTGCGCCAGAGGACGATCAGCGAGCCCACCAGCCCGACCACCAGCAACACCAGCGGCAGCAGCATCAGGCAGAACATCAGTTGATCTTCATATTTGCGGAACACCGGCGTCTTGCCGAGCGCAAAACCCAGCGACGTCAGGATCAGCACCCACAGCAGGCCGCTCATCCAGTTAAAGAACTGGAAACGCGCATTGCTCAGGCCCGACAGACCGGCAATGGTGGGCAGCAGGGTGCGTACAAAGGCCAGAAAACGGCCGACCAGCAGCGCGGACAGCCCGTGGCGGTGGAACAGCTGGTGTGCGCGTTGGTGATAATGGGCCGGCAGATGCGCCAGCCAGCCTTGCACCGTTCGGGTATTACCCAGCCATTTGCCCTGTATGTAACTGACCCAGCACCCCAGGCTGGCGGCAACGGTCAGAATGAATATGGTCAACGGGAAGTTCATCGTACCTTTGGCCACCAGCACGCCGACCAGGATCAGCAGGCTATCGCCGGGCAGAAACGCGGCCGGTAACAGGCCATTTTCCAAAAAAAGAATCATGAACAGCAGCACGTACAGCGTCCATACCAGCGACGGATTCGCCAGCGTTTCGAAGTCCTGCTGCCACAAGGCATCCAACAGTTGTTTAATGATGTCCATCCAGTGTTCCTAAAACGTCTTTGTTTGGCTTTCTCTCAGCGGCGGATCTGGAAGGGCTGAAAGCGCGCGGGCGATCCGGTACTGCTGATTCGGCGTGACTTTTTGCTTGTGGTGGTTGCGACACCGATCATGAGTGGTAAGTCAGCGAGCCTCGATAAAGCATGTTGCTCTCTTTCCAACCGCCAATTCGGCTCTGCTGGCGCGACGAATGCAGCGTCCAGTTGACCTGATGCAGACGGTTTGGCGCGATGGCTGGCTGGCGCGACGGTTTGCGCTCGCCGAGCTGCTCAGCTAAAGCATAGGCTGGCGTCAGCGCGGCGAAAGAAAACAGCGAACAGGAATAAGAGTGAACCCGCGGCAACAGCAGCGGCAGTTTCCCTGGAGCCTTGCGCTGCAAATTGGCCAGTGGACGCAGCGCCGACTGCTGAGCGGTCGGTGCGAGAACTTGCTGGTCAATCACGCTGCTAAAGGCAGAAGGCGTGAAGGTGAGTTGCGCTGCGTAGAGCTTTTGGCCGGAAACCGAACCGGTCCAGCAAAAAAGAGCAATAAGCATGGCAAGCAACCAGCGCATGAATTCGCGTTCCGCCCCCGAGGCCAAAGGGTAAAAAAGTGGTCTGATTCTAGCAAAACAGCAAGATCGGCAACAGGGAAATATACGCCGTTGCCGGTGAATTATTACACGGCAAACGGCGGTTTCAGCAGCGATTCAGCGGACTTTACAATACCTGACATAACCCAAGCTTTTTTGACCGCGATGGGTTATTTATTGCCGTTGGCCGCATTGTCCAGATGCACCACCGGATTTTCGGCAAACAGATAGCGATCGACGTTGTATTCAAAGTCATCGGTGGTGGCGTTGAACAGCATCTGCTTGGTGTTTTCCAGATGTTGCCACATTGCCAGTTTGGCGGCATTGGGGTCTTTGCGCATCAGGGCTTTGAGGATCTGATCGTGATCGTCGCACCAGCTGTCGATCGAGCGTGCGTCAATGTGCTCGTGCAGCTTGATCCAGTAGGGGTTGTGCGCCCGCTGGCTCCACATTTTCTCTACGATGGTGGCCATGGCGGTATTTTGCGTCGCCAGCGCGATTTGCACGTGGAACTTCAGATCCCACTGCGAATCGCGAAAGCGATCTTCCTTGCGCGCGTGTTCCTGGATCTCCATCAACTGGACGATGTCCTGTTTGGTGACCTGGGTGGCGGCGAACTCGGCAATGTTGCTTTCGATCAACTGTCGCGCCTGCAGCAGTTCGAACGGCCCGACGGTGGCGAACTCGATGCTGTCGCCCGGCACCACCAGGTGCTTTTGCTGATTGGAAATAACGTGGATGCCGGAGCCTTTGCGCACTTCCACATAGCCTTCCACCTCCAGCATGATGATCGCCTCGCGCACAACGGTGCGGCTGACGTTCATCTCTTCGGCGATATAACGTTCGGCCGGCAGCTTGTCGCCGACCGGGTAAACACCGCCCTCAATGCGTCGTTTAAGCTCGGCGGCCAATTGCTGATATAAGCGTCTGCTTTCGGTGAATTCCATAATGATTGCTCTGCGGTAGGAAAGGCGAGTTGCCCATAGACTTGTTATACCACTTAACGGTCAGCGTCGCCAGTGGCGCAGAGGCAGGAAGCCCGGCGGTTAGACCGGGCTCCCGCAGGCTTAATTGCCGGCAGCAACGGGCTGCAACGGCTGTTCTGCCGGCGGAGTCGCCGGGCGGTTTTGCAATACCGTCCAGATGACGATGGCGCCGAGAATATCGAACACCGACAGCGCGGCGAACAGCGGACTGAAGCCCAGCGTATCGGCCAGCGCACCGACCACCAGCGCAAACAGCGTGCTGGCGGTCCAGGCCGCCATGCCGGTAAGCCCGTTGGCGGTGGCCACTTCATTACGGCCAAACACGTCGGAAGACAGGGTGATCAACGCCCCGGACAGCGCCTGGTGTGCAAAGCCGCCGACGCACAACAAGGCAATTGCCACATACGGGCTGGCGAACAGGCCAATCATGCCGGGGCCAATCATCAACACCGCCCCCAGGGTGACCACCAGCTTGCGTGACACGATCAGGTTCACCTTGAAATATTTCTGGAACAGCGGCGGCAGATAGCCGCCAACGATGCAGCCCAGATCGGCAAACAGCATCGGCATCCAGGCGAACATGGCGATTTCCTTCAGGTTGAAACCGTAGGCCTTGAACATAAACAGCGGGATCCAGGCATTAAAGGTGCCCCAGGCCGGTTCAGCCAGAAAACGCGGCAGCGCAATGCCCCAGAACTGACGGTTGCGCACGATCTGCCAGGCGGACAACTTTTTGCCGTTGCTGGTTTGGTGCTGTGCCTCTTGGCCATCCAGAATGTAGCTGCGCTCTTGGTCGCTGAGCTTTTTCTGGTCTTTCGGGTGTTTATAGAAGATCAGCCAGCAGATGGCCCAGATCAGGCTCAGCACGCCGGTGATGATAAACGCCATCTGCCAACTGTGGGCGACGATGGCCCATACCACCAGCGGTGGGGCAATCATGCCACCGATGGAGGAACCGACGTTGAAGTAGCCGACGGCGATCGAGCGTTCTTTGGCCGGGAACCATTCGCTGCTGGCCTTCAGCCCGGCAGGGATCATCGCCGCCTCTGCCATGCCGACCGCACCGCGAGCCAGCGCCAGCCCGCCCCAGCTGTTGGCCAGCGCGGTGCCCATACAGAACAGCGCCCAAAGAATGGCGAACATGGCATAGCCGACCTTGGTGCCAAGCACGTCCAGCACGTAACCTGCCACCGGCTGCATCACGGTATAACAGGCGGAATAGGCCGCCACGATATAGGAATATTGCTGGGTGGTGATGTGCAGGCTGCTTTCCAGCGTCGGTGCCGCCACCGCGATCGCGTTGCGGGTCAGATAGCCCAAGACGGTGCCGATGGTTACCAGCCCGATCATGTACCAGCGTAACCCTTTGATTTTACGCATGCGTTGTCTCTCCAATCGGATAAGTCAGTAGTGCAAGTGGCGAGAAGATAACTTGTCATACAGATTTAAAAGTTGAGTGACATCACAAAAGTCATTATTCAATTCGGCAATAATGCGCATGCTGTGCTTAAGCTTGATAGGGGGTTTTTTGGCCTATGAACGCTATTTTGCAGGCAAGAAAGCGGTTTTTAGGTGAAAAAAATCTGGACTGACCGTCTAATTGGTGTGATAACTTTTCGGCATTGAGGCGACACAGAACGGTACGCAAGGTGAGGAACCTGATATGGCCACGTTTTTAAGCGAAGACTTTTTATTGCATAACGAGTTTGCCCGGCGTTTGTATCACGAGTATGCGGCGCATCAGCCGATTTTTGACTATCACTGCCACCTGCCGCCGGAGCAGATTGCACAAAACTATCGCTTCAAAAATATGTACGACATCTGGTTGAAAGGCGATCACTATAAATGGCGCGCGATGCGCACCAACGGCGTGGCAGAGCGGTTATGTACCGGCGATGCCGGCGATCGTGAAAAATTTGACGCCTGGGCCGCCACGGTACCGCATACCATTGGCAACCCGCTGTACCACTGGACGCATCTGGAACTGCGTCGCCCGTTCG
Organism: Serratia sp. Sp408; assembly: GCF_057180665.1. Taxonomy (NCBI): domain Bacteria; kingdom Pseudomonadati; phylum Pseudomonadota; class Gammaproteobacteria; order Enterobacterales; family Yersiniaceae; genus Serratia; species Serratia sp. Sp408. Next base: position 181,465 of record NZ_JBXUFT010000002.1, on the reverse strand, counting down.
GCATCATTGACACCTTGTTGTCGCCGAGCACCGCCGACGACATTTGGCAACGTGGCAACGCGCTGCTGGCGCAGGATGACTTCAGCGCGCGCGGTATCATGCAGCAGATGAATGTGAAGATGGTTGGCACCACCGACGATCCGATTGACGATCTGCGTCATCACCGGGCGATCGCCGCCGACGACGGTTTCAACATCAAAGTCCTGCCAAGCTGGCGGCCGGACAAAGCGTTTAACATCGATGCGCCAACCTTCACCGATTACCTGCAACAGCTGGAGGCCGCGGCGGATACCGCCATCAGCCGTTTTGATGATCTGCGTCAGGCATTGAAGAAACGTATGGATCATTTTGCCGCGCACGGCTGCAAGGTGGCGGATCATGCGTTGGACGTGGTGGTGTATGGCGAAGCAGACGATGCGACGCTGGATCGGATCCTGGCCGATCGTCGCAACGGTCAATTGCCGACGCCGCAACAAAGTGCCCAGTTCCGTAGCGCGGTACTGCTGTTCCTTGCGGCAGAATATCAACGCCGTGAATGGGTGCAGCAATATCACATCGGCGCATTGCGCAATAACAACAGCAACATGTTTGCACGCATCGGGCCGGACATCGGCTTCGATTCCATCGACGATCGGCCATTGGCGCAGCCGCTGTCACGCTTGCTGGATGCGCAGGCGAAGCAGGGCGGACTGCCGAAGACCATCCTGTATTGCCTTAATCCGCGTGATAACGAAGTGATCGGGACGATGGTCGGCAATTTCCAGGGCGAAGGCACGCCAGGCAAGATGCAATTTGGTTCCGGCTGGTGGTTCAACGATCAGAAAGACGGTATGCAGCGCCAGATGACGCAATTGGCGCAGTTGGGCCTGCTGAGCCGTTTTGTTGGCATGCTCACCGACAGCCGCAGCTTCTTGTCTTATACACGCCATGAATATTTCCGTCGCATCCTGTGCCAGATGATTGGCCGCTGGGTGGAAGATGGCGAAGCGCCGGCTGATATCACGCTGTTGGGCGAGATGGTGCAGAACATCTGCTTCGACAATGCCAAAAATTACTTTGCCATTGAACTGGCGTAGCCATCGTTAAGGTTGGTGTAAGTCTATGCAAAGCATCATTAAAATTCATTCATTGGATAATGTGGCGGTGGCGCTACAGGATCTGGACGCTGGCGAAACGCTGACCCAGGACGCCATAGCCCTGACGCTGCCGCAGCCGGTAGTGCGTGGACACAAGTTTGCGCTGGTGCCGATTGCCGCCGGCGAGATGATCATCAAATACGGTTTGCCGATCGGTCATGCACTGACGGCGATTGCGCCGGGCGAACATATTCATTCGCAGAATGCCAAAACCAACCTGAGTGAGGTGGACAGCTACCAGTATCAGCCGGAATTCCCGACGCTGCCGCCTCAGGCAGCCGATCGTCAGGTGCAGATCTACCGTCGCAGTAATGGCGAGGTAGGGATCCGCAATGAACTGTGGATCATTCCGACCGTGGGCTGCGTTAACGGTATCGCGCGGCAGATCCAGCAGCGTTTTCTGAAGGAGACCGCGGACGCGCCGGGCATTGACGGCGTGCATCTGTTTAGCCACCCGTTCGGTTGCTCGCAGCTGGGTCAGGACCATGAAAATACCCGCACCATGCTGCAAAATATGGTGCGCCACCCGAACGCCGGAGCCGTGTTGGTGATTGGCCTGGGGTGTGAAAACAATCAGGTCGATACGTTTCGCAGCACCTTGGGCGAGGTGGATGACGCGCGGGTGCGCTTTATGATTTGCCAGCAGCAGGACGACGAGGTCGAAGCCGGCCTGGCGCTGCTGCATATGCTGTATCAGGCGATGCGTGACGACCGTCGTCAACCGGGCAGGCTGAGCGAACTGAAGTTTGGCTTGGAGTGCGGCGGTTCGGATGGACTGTCTGGCATCACCGCCAACCCGTTGCTCGGGCGTTTTTCGGATTATGTGATCGCCAACGGCGGCACCAGCGTACTGACCGAAGTGCCGGAAATGTTCGGTGCGGAGCGTATTTTGATGAGCCGCTGCCGCGATCGGCAAACCTTTGAGAAAACCGTCAGCATGGTCAATGAATTCAAGCAGTATTTCCTCGATCACCACCAGCCGATTTATGAAAACCCCTCGCCAGGCAATAAGGCAGGCGGCATAACCACGCTGGAGGAGAAATCGCTCGGCTGTACGCAAAAGGCCGGGCAGAGCCAGGTGGTGGACGTGTTGAAATACGGCGAACGGTTACGGCAGCCGGGGTTAAATCTGCTCAGCGCGCCGGGCAACGATGCGGTGGCGACCAGTGCGCTGGCCGGTGCCGGTTGCCATATGGTGTTGTTCAGCACCGGGCGTGGCACGCCGTACGGCGGCTTTGTCCCCACCATCAAACTGGCGACCAACAGTGAACTGGCGGCAAAAAAACCGCACTGGATCGACTTCGATGCCGGTCGGCTGATCCACGGTATGCCGATGGAACAACTGCTGGCGCAGTTCGTTGATGCGATCGTTGAGATTGCCAATGGGAAATCGGCAAAAAATGAGCTGAATGATTTCCGCGAACTGGCGATTTTTAAGAGCGGCGTCACATTGTAAAGCGTTAGCGGCGGGAGTAACATAAAACGGCGTTTCATTTTATCTGCCGTTTTCTCCCGCATCAGGATGTTTCATGACCTTTTATTGGTTTGCTCAAGCCGTGGGCGTGCTGGCGTTTTTAATTGGCATCACCAGCTTCTTCAACCGTGACGATCGGCGTTTTAAACTGCAACTGTCCGGCTACAGTCTGACTATCGGTATCCATTTCCTGCTGATGGGGGCCAACGCCGCCGGCAGCAGCGCCTTGCTCAGCGCCTGTCGTAACCTGGTGTCGATCCGTACCCGCAATCTATGGGTGATGTGGGTTTTTCTTGGCCTGACGCTGGTGATGGGGGTGACGCGCTTTACTTACTGGATCGAGTTGCTGCCGGTATTTGGCACCTCGATCAGCACCTGGGCGCTATTTCGTACCCGCGGTCTGACCATGCGCTGCATCATGTGGTGTTCCACCGCCTGCTGGGTGACGCACAACGTTTGGCTAGGATCGATCGGCGGTTCGCTGATCGAGGGCAGTTTTCTGCTGCTGAACGGCTTCAATATTATTCGTTTCCGCCGCCTGCAACTGCGCGGCGTTGACCCGTTCGCGGCCGAAAAAAAGGCGCCCGAAGGGCGCCTGATTCAGCAGAATGACGTTTAACGCGTCTTCAGTGGATCGTCATTGGCCAGCCGCTGGTCTTCGGCCTGACAGGCCGCCGCGGTGAACAACACGTCGGTGGAAGAATTCAGCGCGGTTTCCGCAGAATCTTGCAGTACGCCAATGATAAAGCCGACGGCAACCACCTGCATGGCAACGTCGTTTGGAATGCCGAACATATTACACGCCAGCGGAATCAACAGCAGCGATCCACCTGCCACGCCAGACGCGCCACAGGCGCACACCGCCGCGACCACGCTTAACAGCAATGCGGTGGGAATATCGACCGCAATCCCAAGCGTATGCACCGCTGCCAGCGTCAGTACGGTGATGGTGATAGCCGCACCGGCCATATTGATGGTGGCTCCCAGCGGAATGGAGACCGAATAGGTGTCTTCGTTCAGGTTCAGCTTCTTGCACAGTTCCATGTTAACGGGAATGTTGGCCGCCGAGCTGCGGGTGAAGAAGGCGGTGACGCCGCTTTCACGCAGGCAGGTGAGCACCAGCGGATACGGATTGCGGCGAATCTTCCAGTAAACGATCAGCGGGTTCAGCACCAGCGCCACCAGCAGCATGCAGCCGATCAGTACCATCAGCAACTGCGCATAGCCCCACAGTGCGCCAAAACCGGTATCTGCCAGCGTTGACGCCACCAGGCCGAAAATCCCCAGCGGTGCGCAGCGGATCACCGCTCGTACCACCATGGTGACGGCATGTGACATATCGTTGATCAGCGATTTGGTGCTGTCGGCAGCGTGGCGCAGCGCCAGTCCAAGACCGATGGCCCATGCCAGAATGCCGATGTAGTTACCGTTGATCAGCGCGTGGAACGGGTTGGCCACTACGCTCATCAGCAGGCCTTTCAGTACTTCCACAATGCCGCCCGGTGGATTGATATCGACGTTGCCAGTCACCAGCGCCAGGTTGGACGGGAAGGCGAAGCTGACCAGAACCGCGACCAGCGCCGCGGCAAAGGTGCCCAGCAGATAGAGGAACAGGATCGGGCGGATATTGGTTTTCTGCCCCTGCTTGTGGTTGGCGATGGACGCCATCACCAGCACCATTACCAGCACCGGCGCCACCGCTTTCAATGCGCCGACGAACAGTGAGCCAAGCAGGCCGACGGCCGATGCCGCGGCAGGAGAGAGAAAGGCCAGCAGGATGCCGGCAATCAGGCCGACCAGAATTTGTTTAACCAGGCTGCCCTGTGTAATGCGCGTAAGTATTTTATGCATGATGCTTTTTTGCGTTTCCGCTTCCTGATGATGTTGCGTACTGGGGTGCAACGCCTCGGCAGGAACATTGCCGGGCGTTTTATACGCACCTGTTACGAAGTGTGTTTGCCGAATCAGTATTCAGCAAACACACAGGGTTGGAAAGAGGCAGAGGTGAAATTCTCAGCGCGGATCACTCTTGATAACATTCTGGTTACATTTGTGTGATCGCAATAACATTTGGCGTTTGGTGGCAATCGCCAGACAATCACAGGGCAGCAAGCCGCCCTGGTAACAGATTATGGTGATTTTTGCGACAAGCGATCGTTACGGTGGTTGACCCAGGCGTTGATCGCCAGCGTCAGCGCCAGAATACCCGCTACCACGCCGAGCGAGATAGCGATCGGTATGTGGTAGAAATCGACGATCAGCATTTTGACGCCGATAAACACCAGGATCACCGACAGGCCGTATTTCAGCATCGAGAAACGTTCCGCCACGTTGGCCAGCAGGAAGTACATGGCGCGCAAGCCCATGATGGCGAACAGGTTGGAGGTCAGTACGATGAACGGATCGGTGGTGACGGCGAAAATGGCCGGGATACTGTCGACCGCGAAGATCACGTCGCTCAGTTCTACCAGAATCAGCACCAGCACCAGCGGTGTCGCAAACAGCAAGCCGTTGCGGCGCACGAAGAATTTCTCGCCTTCCAGGTTGTCGGTCATGCGCAGGTGGCTGCGTAGCCATTTGACCAGCGGTTTGTCACCAATCGCGCCGTCATCTTCCTTCGCCAGCGCCATCTTGATGCCGGTAAATAGCAGGAAGGCACCGAACACATATAGCAACCACGAAAATTGGGTAATCAGCCAACTGCCGGCGAAAATCATGATGGTACGCAGCACGATGGCGCCAAGCACGCCGTAGATCAGCACGCGGCGTTGCAGATTGGCCGGAATGGAAAAATAGCTGAACAGCATCAGCCAGACGAAGACATTGTCTACCGCCAGGGCTTTTTCAATCAGATAGCCGGTGAGGAACGCCAGTGCCTGGGTATCGGCCACCGCGCGACCGGCAGTTTCATTCAGGTAGTACCAGAAACCAAAGTTGAACAGCAGGGAAAGGCTGACCCACACCAACGACCAGCAGGCGGCCTGCTTCATCGACATGGTATGCGAGCCTTTGCGGCCCTGCAGCAGTAAATCTACGGCGAGCATCACCACTATGACGGCGGCGAAGCTGCCCCATAACCACGGTGTGCCAACGGTATTCATCATCAGAGTATCCTTCAAAAACAAAAACGGCCAACGTCGGAAGGACGCTAGCCGCTCTATGAACGCTATAAGCAAACCTCGCCTCCCGGCAAGGTCTCACTTACAACGTTAATGAAGGTATTACACCTTGGCATCAAGTTGCCCGGTAACCGGATGCGTACGCATCGTAATGACGATTGACCGGCAAATACCCGTAACTTTCTAAATTGTCGCTGTCTGGCGGCGATTTAAACGGTGTTGGGTATCAAAGTTACTCCCCTTTGCATGGCAAAAAGTAATGCAAAATGTGTCACCGGTCAACTTTTTAAACGCTTAGCCGGCTAATGCTTGCTGCGCGCCCAGGCTGACGACAAACCCCTGCAACAGCAACTGGCTAAACGGGGTGTCGCTAACCTGTTGTTGCTTCTGCTGATAATCCGCCAGGTTGTCCGGCTGCAGGTCGCCCAGCCAGCTCAGATAATGGTGCATGATGGCGCCGTTAAATTCCGGGTGGAACTGGGTGGTCAGCGCATTATCGCCATAGCGCAGGATCTGGTGGGGATCCGCGGCGGAGCGCGCCAGCACCTCGGCGCCCGGCGGTGGCGTCAGCACGCTTTGCGCGTGGATCAGATTGGCCTTGAAACGGGGAGGCAACATCATCAGCCGACGGTCGTTGGCACCGGCCGGCAGCAGTTCGATTTCCAGCGTACCGACTTCCATGCCGTTGGCAAGATAGCCGACCTCGCCGCCGAGGGCATCGGCCAGCAGTTGATGACCGTAACAGACGCCGAAGATCGGCAAACGGATGGCCATCGCCTGTCGTAGCCATTCGGCAGCCTGTTCGCTCCATGGCAACCGTTCGGTAACCATTGCCGGAGATCCGGTAATCACCACGCCGCAATAGGCCGCAGGCGACTGCGGCTGTTCGCCGGACGGAAGATGAACGATATGCAGGCGTTCAGCGGCGATATGCCCCTGTTGCAGAAACATCTGCTCAAAATTGGCCTGCGTCTGTTGAATGGCCTCCGGTGCATCGCCGGTCTGCATCAAGAGCAAGGGTTTCATTTCATACTCCATCGGCCGGGAATACCACGCCGGTCTGACGGCGGATTTCGGTCAGCAGGGTGGCGACGATACGCGAGTTTTCCAGACCGGCATGCTCCACCTGGTTGTTTTCCACCAGCGCGGCGAACGCCATGGCCTCATACAGCATGGTATTGATGTGCTGCGGCTGGCTTAAATCCTGACGACTGCCGCCGCGCGGCGTCAGTGCAACGCTCTGGCATTCAGAAATTCCTTCGATGACCAGCGTGCCGTCTTCACCCTGAATTTCGCTGGGAATGGCGGAGTTACTGACTTTCGAATGGCTGAGGGTGACGTCGAAATCACCATAGTTCAGGCAGACGGTGCCGTGGGCGTCAACGCCGGTATCCAGTAACGCTGCGCTGGCCAGCACCGACTGCGGTGCGCCGAACAGCGTGACCGCGCTGGCCAGACAGTAATAGCCGATGTCCATGATCGAACCGTTGGAGAACTGCGGGTTAAAGGTGTTCGGATTTTCTCCTGCCAGATAACGCGGATAGCGCGACGAATACTGGCAATAATTGATAAATGCCTTACGCAGCTTGCCGACCTGCGGCAGCGTCTGCTGCAGGGTAATAAAGTTCGGTAAATGGGCGCTTTTGAACGCTTCGAACAGCACGACCTGATTGGCACGCGCGCAGGCCAGCAGTTGTTCCACTTCTTTCAGGTTGGATGCCAGCGGCTTTTCGCAAATAACGTGTTTTTTATGGCTGAGAAACAGCAGCGACTGCGGGCAGTGCAGAGAGTTCGGGCTGGCGATATACACCGCATCAATCACGTCGGATTGCGCCAGCGCCTCGAGGGAATCGAAAAAATGCGCGATATGATAGTTGGCGCCAAACGCCTTTGCCTGTTCCAGACGGCGTGAATAGACCGCAGTCAGTTTGAGTTTGCCGCTTTCATGGGCGGCATCGATAAAGCGTTCGGTAATCCAGTTGGTGCCAACAACGGCAAAACGAATCATAGCTAACTCCGGTTCCCAGACCCTAAAACAGCAGATTAGCATGCCGTTGGCAGAATCTCACCGCTGCGAATAGAGTTCGCCAAATAACGAAAGGTGGGTCAGATACAGCCGGGTATCGAACTCCAACTGGTGGTAGTTTGGCTCCATATGGCAGCACAGATTATAAAACGCCTTGTTGTGATCCTTTTCTTTCAGATGCGCCAATTCATGCACCACGATCATGCGCAGAAAGGCCTCCGGCGCGGTTTTGAACACCGTCGCCACGCGGATTTCCGCCTTGGCTTTCAGTTTACCACCCTGCACGCGCGAAATGGCGGTATGCAGCCCCAGGGCATGCTTCATGACGTGGATCTTGCCATCGTAAGCCACTTTGCTCACCTGCTGGGCATTGCGCAAATACTGGTTCTTCAGATCGAGGGTAAACTGATACAACGCCTTGTCGGTCGTGCGGTCGTGGATCTGCGGATAGCGTTGTAACAGCACTTCGCCAAGACGTTGCTGGTGGATCAGCTGTTGCACCTGGGTTTGCAGATGATCGGGGTAACCTTGCAGGTAAGCGAGTTCGGGCATGGCGTCACGGTCTTTAAGGGTTATCTGGCCGCCCATTGTAGGATGTTTTTTCGCACAAAACCCATAAAGGGCAATTAATACCAAAAAACATTTTACTGATGGCCGTTTTTAGGGGATAAACAGCCCAAATTTTAACAGTCAGGAGGGGCAATGAGCCAACTCGATCTGGGAACACGGCAACTTGAGCTGGAGCGTTATCCCCATCAGGAAGCCGCCACCCAATTACAGGCATGGGAAGCGGCGGATGAATATCTGCTGCAACAGATTGAAAATACAGACTTCGGCGGCCGGCCGGTGGTGATTTTCAATGACAGTTTTGGTGCGCTGACCTGCGCACTGCACGCGTTGAATCCCTACAGCGTCAGCGATTCTTACGTCAGCCAACTGGCTACGCGCCACAATCTGGCCTTGAACGGTCTGGATGCCGAGCCGGTCACGCTGCTGGGCAGCCTGGATGCGTTGCCTGCCGCGCCGGCGCTGGTGCTGATCAAAGTGCCGAAGGCGCTGGCACTGCTGGAACAGCAACTGCGCGCGCTGCGCAAGGTGGTGGCGCCGGATACGGTGATTATCGGTGGCGCCAAGGTGCGTGATATCCATACTTCGACGCTGCAACTGTTCGAACAGCTGCTTGGGCCGACGCGTACCACGCTGGCGTGGAAAAAGGCGCGCCTGATCAACTGCCAGGTGGCGGACATCGTGCCGCCGGCCGCGGCGGAAACCACCGACTGGCTGCTGGACGGCACCGACATGCTGATCCACAACCACGCCAACGTATTTTCCCGTGGTGGCCTGGATATCGGCGCACGTCTGTTCCTGGAAAACCTGCCGAGCGATCTGAGCGGCGAGATTATCGATCTGGGCTGCGGCAACGGCGTCGTTGGTTTGACGGCGCTGCGGCAAAACCCGGACGCGCAGCTGACCTTCGTCGATGAATCCTATATGGCGGTGGCATCCAGCGAGCTGAATGTTAAACACAACCTGCCGCAGGATGTGGAGCGTTGCCAGTTTATCGTCAACAATTCGCTGGCGGGGATGGAAGGCGGCAGTGCGCAGGCAGTGCTGTGTAATCCACCGTTCCACCAGCAGCATGCGATTACCGACGAAACCGCCTGGCAAATGTTCCTCGATGCCAAGCGTTGCCTGAAGGTGGGCGGGGAACTGCGCATCGTCGGCAACCGCCATCTGGATTACTACCAGAAGCTGAAGCGCTTGTTTGGCAACTGTGTAACGGTGGCTTCGAACCAGAAGTTCCTGGTGCTGAAGTCGGTCAAGACCGGTGCACGTTACTGATGTGAAAGGGCGCTGATGCGCCCTTTTTTATATTGTTACAGCGCCATCGCCAGCCGGGTGCCCTGATCGATCGCCCGTCGGGCATCCAGTTCTGCGGCCACGTCGGCACCGCCGATCAAATGCACGGTTTTTCCCAGCGCTAACAGGGGCTGTTGCAGTTCTCTGCGTGGCTCCTGCCCGGCACAGATCACAATGGTGTCTACCGGCAGACAGCTGGCCTGATCGGCGCGTTCAATATGCAGACCTTCATCATCAATACGTTGATAACTGACGCTGTTGAGCATCTTCACGCCGCGCATCGCCAGGCTGGCGCGATGGATCCAGCCGGTGGTTTTCCCCAGCCCATCACCCACTTTGCTGCTCTTACGCTGCAGCAGGAAAATCTGCCGCGGCGCGCGTGGTACCTGGGGGCCGTCGGCTGCCAGCCCGCCGCGCTGATTGAGCTGTGAATCAATACCCCATTCGCGATTGAACGCTTCGCTGTCCAGGCTGCTGGCCTCGCCGTGCTGGCTCAGATATTCGGCGGTGTCGAAGCCGATGCCGCCGGCACCGACGATCGCCACCCGCTGACCAACCGGCTTCTTGTCGCGCAGCACATCCAGATAGCTCAGCACCTTGGCGTTGTCGATACCGGGAATGTCCGGGGTGCGCGGCACGATGCCACAGGCCAGGATCACCTCGTCAAACTCGGTCAGATCCTGCGCCTCGACGCGCTTGCCGAGCCGCAGCGTCACTTCGCGCAACGCCAATTGGCGGCGGAAGTAGCGCAGGGTTTCATGGAACTCTTCTTTGCCGGGGATTTGCTTGGCGATATTGAACTGACCGCCAATCTCCGCAGCGGCGTCGAACAGCGTGACCTGATGGCCACGGCTGGCGGCGGTGGTGGCGAACGCCAGGCCAGCGGGGCCGGCACCGACCACCGCCAGACGTTTGGGGCGTTCCGCCGCCAGCAGCGGCATCTCGCTTTCGCGACAGGCGCGCGGGTTGACCAGGCATGAGGTCAGCTTGCCGTCAAAAATCTGGTCCAGGCAGGCCTGGTTACAACCGATGCAGGTGTTAATTTCATCGGCGCGGCCTTCGGCAGCCTTGCGTACGAACTCGGCGTCCGCCAGAAACGGCCGCGCCATGGAAACCATATCGGCGCAACCCTGCGCCAGCGTTTGTTCTGCCACCGCCGGATCGTTAATGCGGTTGGTGGTGATCAAAGGAATGCCGACTTTGCCCATCAGCTTGTGCGTTACCCAGCTAAAGCCGGCGCGCGGTACCATGGTGGCGATGGTGGGAATGCGCGCTTCATGCCAGCCGATGCCGGTGTTGATCAGCGTCGCGCCAGCCTGCTCAATCGCCTGCGCCAAACGTTCGATCTCCTGCCAACTGGAGCCGTCCTCGACCAGATCGAGCATCGACAGGCGGTAGATCACAATGAATTCCCGGCCCACCGCCTGGCGCACGGCGCGCACGATCTCCACGGCAAAGCGCATGCGGTTTTCCGCGCTGCCGCCCCATTGGTCATCGCGCTGGTTGGTGCGAGCGACCAGAAACTGGTTGATCAGGTAACCTTCGGATCCCATTACTTCAACGCCGTCATAGCCAGCCTGCTGAGCCAACGCGGCACAGTGGGCAAAATCGGCGATGGTATCTTCAATCTGCTGGTGGCTGAGGGCGGTGGGCGTGAAAGGGTTGATCGGCGCTTGCAGCGCAGACGGCGCCACCGGTTGTGGTTGATAACTGTAGCGCCCGGCGTGCAGGATTTGCAGCGCGATCTTGCCACCGGCCTGGTGCACGGCATCGGTGACAATGCGGTGATGCGCCACCTGCTGTGGTTGATTGAGGATCGAACCGCCGCGGTAGACCACGCCCTTGTCATTCGGCGCGATACCGCCGGTGACGATCAGCGCGACGCCGGCTGCCGCACGCTCGGCGTAAAATGCCGCCATTCTTTGCGGGCCATCGGGCAGCTCTTCCAGTCCGGTGTGCATCGAGCCCATCAGCACCCGGTTTTTCAGGGTGGTGAAGCCAAGATCCAGCGGTGCCAACAGATGTGGGTATGCGCTCATTGCCATCTCCATCGGGTTGCATCTGCAACCCGTCGTTATTGTTATGCAGGTGATTCTACCCGGCATCATGCACGTCGCTGCAAGGCGGCAACGCCGATCGTTGGCGGCAGGAGCGGGGAGCCTCTAGCGCGTCGAACGGGTGCGGACCCTGCTTTTGCGGGTCGACGTACTTTGCTCAAGTGGTCGGATGAGATAAATCTAGCCGTTGTCCGATAAGTTTGAAATCTATGTTGCGCTGAATGTGATGGGCGTCATAAATACCGCTCGGCCTTTGCATTTTGCATGGTCGTCAGGTTAACATCTGTCCGCTTTATTCTGTTTCCTGCTGGAGTCCTGACCGAAAATGAACAAACACGCCTGTTGAATCTGGTCCCATGCCGCGCACTTTGTTGACGGATGGGGATATGTTGATTTCATTCAGGAGTGCCTATGGCTCATTTTTCGCCATCCCCTTATCTGGTTTTACACCAACTGACCTGCCAATTTGCTGACGGCGAAACGCTGTTCGGCCCGCTCAACCTGCACCTTGATCGGCGACGCTGCGCGCTGGTAGGTCGCAACGGCGTCGGCAAAAGTCGGCTATTGCGCCTGCTGGCCGGAGAGGATTGTCCTGGCGGCGGCCACGTGGAAACCCACGGTGTGATCGCCAGCGTGGCGCAGCACAACGAGATAGCAACGGACGTGACGGTGGCACACTGGCTCGGTTTCGGCGACGAGATGGCTGCATTGGCGCGCATGGAACGTGGCGAAATGCTGGCCGACGACGTCGAGTTGCTGGATGGGCAGTGGGATCTGATTGAACGACTGCAGGCGGCGTTTACCGCGGCGGGGTTACCGGCGCTGGAAATGCATCAGCCTGCCGGGGCGCTAAGCGGCGGCGAACGCATGCGCGCCGCGCTGTGTGCCGCATTTATTTCCCGTGCTGATTTTCTGCTGCTGGATGAACCGAGCAACCACCTGGATCGCCACGGACGCGAATGGCTGTATCGGCAACTGGCGGCGTGGCGCGGCGGGATGCTGGTCGCCAGCCACGATCGGCAACTGTTGATGCATATGCAGCGTATTGTAGAACTGACCCCCGACGGGGTGATCAGCTACAGCGGCAACTACCAGGATTATCGCCGTCAGCGCGAACGTCAACGGCAGGCGGCACGTGAAGTGCTGGAACATGCGGCGCAGGAGCGTAAACGCGCCCGCACCCGGCTGATCAAAGAGCACGACGCCAGCCAGCGTCGCTCGGCCAGCACGTTGCGTAACGTGGACAATCTCAACATCGCATCTTTTGAACGGGTAGCATACAAGGGCGCGGCGAAAGAAAGCCTGGGTACGCTGCGCAAGCAGCATCTGCGACAGAAACAGGTGCTGGATGACAAGGTATGCGCCGCGCAACAGCGGGTCGAAGATGAGAGCCCGGTGATGTTTACCCTGCCGGGCAGCGCGGTGGCGGCGGGCAAGCAGGTACTGGAACTGGAAGGCGTACAGTTGCCGTTCGTGACGCTGCCGCCGCTCAGCTGGCGCCTGACGGGGCCGTCACGGGTGGCGATCGGAGGGCCGAACGGCTGCGGTAAATCCACCTTGCTGAAAGTGATCGCCGGGCAGTTGGCGGCGCGGGTTGGCGATTGCCGACTGGCGGTCAGCGCCGCCTACCTCGATCAATCGCTGAGCCAGTTCGATCTGTCGCGATCGGTATTCGATCATCTGGCACTGGAAGACTCGCCGATGGTCGCAGGCGAACTGCGTACCCGGTTGGCACAGTTACAGCTGGGTGCCGATCGGCTACGGCTACCGCTGGCGATGCTCAGCGGTGGCGAACGCCTGAAAGCGGCGCTGGCCTGTGCGTTGTGGCGCCGGCAACCGGCGCAGTTGCTGCTGCTGGACGAGCCCACCAACCATCTCGATCTGGCGTCGTTACAGGCGATAGAGGCGGCGCTGAAGGGCTATCCCGGCGCGCTGCTGGTGGTTTCCCATGATGATGCGTTCCTGCAGGGGCTACGGTTAACCCACCGGCTGGACTGGGGAGAGCTCGGCTGGCAAAGCCTGACACTGTAAAATGCAGTCCAGCAGCAGGGTGAACGCCGCGGCCATCTGTTCTTCCGGTACGCAGGCAAAGCCCATCAGTAGGCCGCGGCGGTGGTTCGGCAGCATGTAATAACGCGAAAGCGGTCGTACCAGAACGCCACGCGCGCTGGCGGCGGCGGCGATCGCCACGTCGTTGGCGCTGTCGGGCAGGTTGAGGATCAGATGCAGACCGGCATTGCTGTTGAATTCGCTGAGCGCCTGCTTGCCAAGATGCTGTTCGATAAGCGCGGTAAGAAATGCGCGCCGCTTGGCATACAGCAAACGCATGCGGCGTATGTGCGCGGTGTAATGTCCTTCCTGGATGAACTGTGCCAATGCGGCCTGGATCAGCAAATGTCCGCCGCGATACAGTTCGGTATGGGCGGTTTTCAGCGCGCCGACCAACGGCTTTGGCAGCACCACATAACCCAGGCGTAGCGCGGGATACAGCGTTTTGCTGAAGGTACCGATATAGATCACCGGCGCATCCGCCTCCAGGCCTTGCAGCGCCGGAATCGGTTGGCCGGAGAAGCGGAATTCGCTGTCATAGTCGTCTTCGACGATCCAGCCGCCGGCATGCCGCGCCAACCCCAGCAGGCGTTGGCGACGCGCCAGACTCATCACCGACCCCAGAGGGTATTGGTGCGACGGCGTGACGAAAATCAGCCGTGGCGCACCACCCGGTTGTTCCGGCGGCACCATGCCGGCTTCATCCACCGGCAGGGGGCGGATATCCACATCATTCATGCGCAATACGTTGCGAATGCCCCAATAGCCCGGCTCCTCAATCCACACTTCGTCGCGCGGGTTGCACAGCATGCGCGCCACCAGATCGATCGCCTGATGAATGCCTTCGGTAATCAGGATCTGCTCCGGCGAACAGCGCACCGAGCGCGCCACGCGCAGATAATCCACCAGCGCGTGCTGTAACTCCGGACTGCCGCCCTGATTGCTGTAGGTAAGGCGTTGCGGCGTTGGACGACGACTGATGCGCGCCTGGATCTTGCTGAACAGCTGGTGCGGGAAGGCATTGACGTCCGGCACACCGGGAATGAAGGCTCCCCATTGCTTGGGGCTGGCGCTGGCGTGTTGCAACAGCGCTTCGCCGCGTTGGGACAGTTCCAGCGGGCGCTCGGCACCGTTGCTGCCAATTGGCATGCTGGCAGTGGACAAACAGCTGTCCGGCACCGTTTCTGCGACGAAGGTCCCACTTCCGGCACGTGAAAATACATACCCTTCAGCCAAAAGTTGTTCATAAACGGTTAAAACCGTGTTGCGCGACAGGCCCAGTTCCTGAGCCAGATCGCGCGAGGCGGGCAAACGGTTGGAGGGTGGCAGACTGCCGTCAAGGATGCTGATGCGGATGGCGTTATAAAGCCGTTTATGCAGCTTGTCATCCGGTTGTTCGCCCAGCCTTTGCAACAGTAAATCACCGCTTAATGAACGCAAGTGGATCCCTCAATTAATCGTAACTGGCACTCGATTATAGAGCCACACCCTGTGTAAATAAACGTCATTGTTTCACGAATGTGAACGAAACGTGTAACTGACATTGGGCGGAGAACACAACCATGAAAAACGCAGAACTGAATCAACGTCGTCTTGATGCCACCCCGCGCGGCATCGGCGTCATGTGCGGCTACTACGCCGACCGGGCGGAAAACGCCACGCTGTGGGATGTGGAAGGCAACAAGATTATCGATTTTGCCGCGGGTATTGCGGTGCTGAATACTGGCCATCGCCATCCGAAAGTGGTCGCCGCCATTGAGCATCAGCTGAAGTCGTTTACCCACACTGCTTATCAGATCGTGCCGTACGAAAGTTATGTGGCGCTTGCCGAGCGTATCAACCAGCGCGCACCGATCGACGGACCTGCTAAAACTGCATTCTTCACCACCGGCGCCGAAGCGGTGGAAAACGCGGTGAAAATTGCCCGCGCCCATACCGGCCGGCCGGGGATTATTACCTTTGGCGGCGGTTTCCACGGCCGTACTTACATGACCATGGCGCTGACCGGCAAAGTGGCGCCTTATAAACTTGGCTTCGGCCCGTTCCCGGGGTCGGTGTTCCATGGCCAGTACCCGAACGCGCTGTACGGCGTCAGCACGCAGGACGCGATGAATAGCCTGGAACGCATCTTTAAAGCGGATATCGAGCCGAAACAGGTGGCGGCGATCGTGCTGGAACCGGTGCAGGGCGAAGGCGGCTTCAACGTCGCGCCGCCGGAGTTCATGCAGGCGCTGCGAGCCCTGTGCGACGAGCATGGCATTCTGCTGGTCGCTGACGAAGTACAAACCGGGTTCGCACGTACCGGCAAACTGTTCGCCATGGAACATTACGCCGTGAAGGCCGATTTGATCACTATGGCGAAAAGTCTGGCGGGTGGCATGCCACTGTCTGGTGTGGTTGGCCGTGCCGAAGTGATGGACGCGCCAGCGCCAGGCGGGCTGGGCGGCACCTATGGCGGTAACCCGCTGGCGGTGGCAGCAGCCCATGCGGTGCTGGAGGTGATTGACGAAGAACAGCTGTGCCAGCGTGCGCAGCGTCTGGGCCAGCACCTGGTGGAAGTGTTGCAGCGTGCGCGGGAAACCTGCCCGGCGATCGTCGACATCCGTGCGCAAGGATCGATGGTGGCGGTGGAGTTCAACGACCCGGCCACGGGGAAACCGTCACCGGACTTTACCCGTCAGGTGCAGCAAAAAGCCCAACAGGAAGGCCTGTTGCTGCTGAGCTGCGGGGTGAACGGCAACGTGATTCGTTTCCTGTATCCGTTGACCATTCCAGACGATCAATTTACCGAAGCGCTGGGCATTCTTTCCCGCGCGTTGGCTCAGTAAGGAACGCATGCCATGAAACTGAACAATCCCGAATTGCTGCGCAACCAGTGCCTGATCAACGGTGAATGGTGCGATGCGCTGAGCGGCAAGCGTGAAGCGGTGATTAATCCGGCGACCGGCGTCGAGCTGGCGTCGATCCCGCTGGTCAGCGGTGAAGAAACCCAACAGGCGATCGGCGCAGCGCAGCGGGCGCAGCAAGACTGGAAGCAGCTAACGGCCAAACAGCGTTCAGCGTTGTTGCTGGCATGGGCCGAGCGGATCCTGGCGGCCCAGGAAGATCTGGCCCAGTTGATGACCGCCGAACAGGGGAAATCATTGGCGGAAGCGCGGGGCGAAGTGGCGTATGCCGCGTCGTTTATCACCTGGTTTGCCGAAGAGGCCAAGCGGGTTGATGGTGCGGTATTACAGGCGCCGCAGGCCTCGCAGCGTCTGGTAGTGGTAAAGCAGCCGATCGGCGTCTGTGCGGCGATCACGCCGTGGAACTTCCCGGCGGCGATGATCACCCGCAAAGTGGCACCGGCACTGGCGGCAGGTTGCGCCATCATCGTCAAACCGGCGGAACAGACGCCGTTGACCGCTCTGGCGCTGGGCAAGCTGGCGCAAGACGCGGGTATTCCTGCCGGGGTGTTGCAGATTGTCACCGGCGACGCGGCGCAGGTCGGTAAAGTGTTATGCGACAGTCCGGTGGTGCGCAAGCTGAGCTTCACCGGCTCAACCGAAGTGGGGCGCATTCTGATGGCGCAATGTGCGCCGACCATCAAGAAACTGTCGCTGGAACTGGGCGGTAACGCGCCGGTAATCGTGTTCGACGATGCCAATCTGGACGCGGCGGTGGCCGGCATCATGGCCTCCAAGTTCCGCAATAGCGGCCAGACCTGCGTCTGCGCCAACCGGATTTACGTGCAGGCCGGTATTTACGATCGGCTGGTGGACAAGCTGGTGGCCGCGGTGGAACAGCTCAAGGTCGGCGACGGCGCGTTGGAGGGCACCACACAGGGGCCGCTAATCGATCGGGCTGCGGTCGAAAAAGTGCAAAGTCATATTGATGACGCGTTGATCAAAGGGGCGCAGATCGCCACCGGCGGCCAGCCGCACGCGCTTGGCGGCACCTTCTATCAACCGACGGTGGTGACCGGCGTGACGCAGCAGATGCGCTTCGCCAAAGAGGAAACCTTCGGCCCGGTAGCGCCGCTGTTCCGTTTTCAGGATGAGCAAGAGGCCATCGCCATGGCTAACGATACCGAATTTGGTCTGGCGGCTTATGTCTTCACGCAAAACGCAGCGCGTCAGTGGCGGGTTCCGGAAGCGCTGGAATACGGCATGGTCGGCATCAATACCGGTCTGATTTCCAACGAAGTGGCGCCGTTCGGCGGCGTGAAACAGTCAGGGCTCGGACGCGAAGGATCGCGCTACGGGATAGAGGAATATCTGGAGCTGAAATACCTGTGTATCGACGTGAGCTGTTAACCCTCGGGACAATAACCTCGCCCGGTGGCCGTTGCCGCCGGGTTGCAAAGGATAATCTATGCCTTCTGACAACATCACCCTGTCTCCGGCGCTTGCCGGGGAGCGGGCATCTGCACCCGCCAAATCACTGAGTTTCCTGGAAGGGGTGGCGATGATCGTCGGTACCAACATCGGTGCCGGCGTGCTGTCCATCGCCTACGCTTCAAGCAAGGCCGGCTTTTTGCCACTGCTGTTCTGGCTGGTGCTGGTCGGCTGCCTGACGACCATCACCATGCTGTACGTCGCCGAATCCACGCTGCGCACCCGTGCGCATTTACAGCTGAGCGGCCTGGCGAAACGCTACGTCGGCGGTCTGGGCGCCTGGCTGATGTTTGCGTCGGTCTGCGTCAACAGCGTTGGCGCGTTGACCGCCTATATGACCGGTAGCGGCAAATTGCTGCAATCCTTGTCCGGTATTTCCCCGGCGTTCGGCAGTCTGCTGTTCTTCATACCGGCTGCAGGCGTGTTGTACCTTGGTTTGAAGGCTATCGGCCGGGGTGAAAAGTTTATCAGCATCGGCATGGTGGTGATGCTCAGCGTGCTGGTGATGGCGACGCTGCTAAAAGACACCACGCAAATGCGCAACCTGCTCGATGGCGACTGGCGGTTTATGGTGCCGGTGTTCAACGTGGTGGTGTTCTGTTTTTCTGCGCAATATATCGTGCCGGAGATGGCGCGCGGCTTCTCGAACAAACCGGAACAGTTGCCCAAGGCGATTATCGTCGGCATGGTGATCACCTTTGTGCTGCTTGCGGCAGTGCCGCTGTCGGTGATTGCGCTCAGCGGGTTGGACGGCATTTCTGATGTCGCCACCATTTCCTGGGGACAGGCGCTGGGGCAGTGGGCATTCTTTTCGGCGAATATCTTTGCGCTGTGCGCCATGCTGACATCATATTGGGGCCTGGGCGGCAGCTTCCTGACCAATATTTTCGACAAATTCCGTCTGGGTGACGACGAACAGCCGCTGCGCCGTTTTGGCGTGTTGCTGCTGGTGGTGGTACCGCCGTTCGTACTGGCTTACAGCGGCTTTGTTTCATTCGTTAACGCACTGTACTTTGCCGGCGTATTCAGCGGCGTGATTCTGTCGATTATGCCGATGCTGATCCTGCGTGGCGCGCGCAAAAATGGTGACATGACGCCACGCTGGCAATGCAACTGGATCACTCACCCCCTGCTGCAAATCAGCATTGTGCTGCTGTATCTGTCCAGCGCGGTATATGCCATTGCGTCGCTGCTTGGCTTCCTGCCGGCAGGATGGTAACCCTCTCCCTCAAGTGATGTGTTTTCTCTGCATAGAGAACGGCGGCGTCGTGGCCGCCGATTTTTTAATTAAAGTAATTCAACTGCTTATATTTTATGGTTAAAAATAAAATAATAAGCAAAGTTATGTATTTTAATAATTTTTCCAAACGGCTAGTCAGTCACTATTTTTTTATATAGATTTATGCTGTGCTGTACAATATCTATATAACAAGGGGATGACTTCCATGGATATTTTGGACGAGTTACACAGCCTTTCTGCAAAGATAAAACAACAATCTTCATTTATTCAAACAGAAGAAGCGACAAAAAGCGCCTTTGTCATGCCATTCATCAACCGCGTGCTTGGCTATGACGTTTTTGATCCTACAGAAGTCATTCCGGAGTTCATTTGTGATGTCGGTACTAAAAAAGGCGAGAAAATCGACTTCGCCATATTGAAAGGAGGTGAAATACAAATTCTTATTGAGTGTAAGAAAATAGGTGAGCCTCTTAATATCAATCATGCTTCGCAACTGTTCAGATATTTTCACGTTACTAATGCAAGGATTTCCGTCTTAACCAATGGTCAGGTTTATAAATTTTTTACCGATCTCGACGCACCAAACAAGATGGATGAAAAGCCGTTCCTCGAGTTAGACTTGTTAGACATTGACGAAAACGTCGTTCCAGAATTAGTTAAATTGACCAAATCAGCGTTTGATGTCGAGTCTATTGTCAATGCTGCCGGTGAATTGAAATATGTAAGCCAAATCAAAAAAATCTTTTCAACACAATTTACCAACCCAGAAGAAGATTTTGTAAAGTTATTTGCATCTCGAGTTTATGACGGCATGCTGACGCAAAAAGTCAGAGACTTATTTACCCTATTGACAAAGAAAGCTGCAAATCAATGGCTCAATGATCAAGTCAACGAACGCTTAAAATCAGCTATCAGCGGTACGGTAAAAAATGCAACAGACAGTGAAGTCAAGGACGATGCCGGCGAGATCAATGCCGAACAGTCAGAAGATGATAAGGATGACATCATTACATCGGAGCATGAAATAGAAGGCTTCCATATTGTTAAGTCGATCGTGCGTACGGTGGTTGAATCTACGCGTATTACTTACAGAGATACAAAAAGCTACTTCGGTATATTATTAGATGATAATAATAGAAAACCTATATGCCGCTTGCATTTTAACCGTAATCAACTGTATATCGGTGTTTTTGATGAAGAAAAGAAAGAAACGCGTCATCCGATCGAAACTCTGGATGATATTTATCAATATGCGGAACAATTAAAAAACACAATAAACAATTACAACTGACTCCCGTAATTACTCAGTGTTAGATACACTTTCCTTTCCGGTTAAACGTTGACAAGATTGGCAGGAATATCATGCCAATCTTGTGTGCGTTTAGCGAGAGAGCGCCAGCCAGGCCTGCAACGAAGGGCGCTGCCACTGTTGTTGGGCATAGCGCTGCAGATGCTCCGGCACCGCATCACCGTGCATGACCAAGCGGTTGAGCATCAACGCCAAATCGCTGTCGGCAATGCACCATTCACCAAACAGATGTTCCTGCCCATGTACCAGTAGCCTGTTGGCGGCGGTGAACAACTTCTGCGCCGCGGCTTGCGCCTCGGTGGATAACGCGGCGAATTTGCCGCCGTTGAAAACGGCTTCGGTCGGACGCTCGGCGCGGATTGGCAGCAGATCGCTGCGCAACCAGGCCTGAACTTCACGCGCCTTGGCGCGCAGCTGTAGATCGCGCGGATACACCGGTGGCTGTGGGAACAGCTCTTCCAGGTATTCGTCAATAGCCGAGGATTCTGTCAGGGCAAAACCATTATGGATCAAGGTTGGCACTCGATGGGTCAGCGAAATATCGGCAAAAGCAGCGCCAAGATGTTCGCCCCGCGATAAATCGACCGGCACCGTTTTGAATGGAATGTTTTTTTCGCTCAAC
Organism: Serratia sp. Sp408; assembly: GCF_057180665.1. NCBI lineage: Bacteria > Pseudomonadati > Pseudomonadota > Gammaproteobacteria > Enterobacterales > Yersiniaceae > Serratia > Serratia sp. Sp408. The sequence continues at coordinate 160,197 of NZ_JBXUFT010000002.1, read as the reverse complement.
GTGATAAACGCGGACATCGCATAAGGGCTGAAGAAGTTGGCATCGGTATACAATATGGTGGTTGGCTGGTTCATAAGGTGTCCTGAAAATAAACGGAGTGAACTGGTGATAATTGCTGACTAACCTGGCGAAATCAATAAGGAAATCAATAAGAAAATTAATATCGCCATAAGGTATGTTAATGATCGTTGGTCATTTTCAGGCAATAATTCAGACCGTCTCACAGAATTGGTTAATTTCACTAATAAATGTTGTACCAGAAAGTAAAAATACGCTAGAAGGTGATACAGGTGATTTTTTAATCTGACACTTCTCTGCACGGGTTTTGCTTATGCTGGATCGGATTACTGCACATACTCCTCTCGGGCCTGACGCGCTGATGTTCTGGTCTTTGCAGGGCAGCGAGCAACTCGCCAGGCCCTATGTCTTTCAGGTGGAACTGCTTAGCCAAAACTTTCGCCTCGATCGCCGGGCATTGCTCGGCCAGCCGGTCACGCTGGCCATTCCTACCCAGAACCTGCTTACGCCACGCTACCTGAACGGCAAGGTTACGGCGGCGGCGGTGCGCAGCCAGGAACTCAACGACACGCGCTATGCGGTATATCAGCTGCGGCTGGAGCCGGATCTGTGGCCGATGATGCGCGATCGCAACTTCCGTATTTTCCAGCAGTTGACGGTGCCGCAGATCGTTAAAACCTTGCTGGCGGAGCAGAATGTCACCTGCGAGGATCGGCTGACCGGCGCCTATCGGCAGTGGGAATATTGCGTGCAATATCAGGAGAGCAGCTACAACTTCATCAGCCGGCTGATGGAGCTGGAGGGCATTTACTACTTCTTCCGCCATGAAATGGGCAAGCAGACGCTGGTGCTGATGGATGCGCCGCAGGCGCATCAACCCTTCGAAGGTTACGAAACCATTGTGTATCACATGACCCCTTCCGGCGGCAGCACGGCGGAAGAGGGCATCAGCCAGTGGTCGGTCAACGATGTGGTGACGCCAGGTATTTACAGCATTGATGATTACGACTTCCGCAAACCCAACGCCTGGCTGTTCCAGGCTCGGCAGAATCCGGCTTCTCCCCAGCCGGGGCAGATTGACGTTTACGATTGGCCAGGACGCTTTGTCGATCATCAGCATGGGGAATTCTACGCGCGTATCCGGCAAGAGGCCTGGCAGGCCGGGCACCAGCAAACCAGCGGCACCGGCACCGCATTGGGGATTGCGCCGGGACATACCTTTACCCTGCATAACGCCCCTTACGCCAGCGACAATGGCGAGTATCTGGTGACCCAGGCGGAGTACCACCTGCGTGAAAATCGCTATGCCAGCGGCGGAGAGAGCAGCGAGCACCGTATCGATTTCAACGTAATGCCGGCCGACGTGCCCTTTCGCCCGGAGCAACAAGCCCCCTGGCCGAAAACCTGCGGGCCGCAAACCGCCAAGGTGGTGGGGCCAAAAGGCGAATCGATCTGGACCGACAGGTATGGCCGGGTCAAGGTCAAGTTTCACTGGGATCGGCTGGCGGCCGGCGACGACACCAGTTCCTGCTGGGTCCGCGTTTCCAGCGCCTGGGCCGGTCAAGGCTTTGGCGGAGTGCAGATCCCGCGGGTTAACGATGAGGTGGTGGTCGATTTCATCAACGGCGATCCGGACCGGCCTATCATTATCGGGCGAGTCTATAACGAAGCCAGCATGCCGCCGTGGGCGCTGCCGGCGGCGGCGACGCAGATGGGGTTTATGAGCCGTTCGAAGGACGGTACGCCGGATAATGCCAACGCGTTGCGCTTTGAAGACAAGGCCGGATCGGAACAGCTGTGGATCCAGGCCGAACGCAACATGGATACCAACGTCAAGAATGAGGAAAGCCACTCCGTCGGCAGCAACCGCACCAAAACCGTCGGTGCCGATGAAACCAGCCACATCAAGCAGAATCGCAACAAAAACGTCGATGGCAACGAAACGGTGATTATCGGGCAAAACCGCAGCAAGACCGTCAGTGGCAATGAAACCACCACGGTAAAACAGAACCGCAGCCAAACCGTTGAAGGCAGTGAAACGCTTATGGTGCAGCAAAGCCGCAGCGAGACCATCACCGGCGAACATTCGGCGACGGTGAAGAGCAATCAGACTGCAACGGTAGAAGGCAATCAGGTGATGACGGTCAATCAGGATCGAACCCGGACGGTGAATGGCAATGAGAAGGTCAGCGTCGTAAAGAACCGCGAGGTGCAGGTGACCGGCCACCAGACGCTGGGGGTAACCGGCAATCGTCAAGCCTCGATTACCGGCAGCGAAAACAAACTGATTGGCCAAAAGCAGGAGGTCAATATTGGCGAGGGGCGCACCATCGTGATTAACGGCGGCGATACGCGTTACACCGATGGCGTGGTGAGCGATAGCGCGTCGCAGGCGTTCCAGATCAGCGTAGGGGAATCTACCGGTATCACTATTTCATCCGGCAGCATCGAAATTGTTGCCGGCGGCGCCAGCATTACCATCAATTCGGCGGGCGTGATGGTCAACGGCACCAAAATCGAACTCAATGCCTGAGCGGACGCCGATGATGCACAGCCAGGCGAGAAATCCCACCGAACAGCTCATGGCGCAACTGGAACGGCAATGGTTGGCGGCCAGCGACGATCCGGCGGCGCGTTTGTTTATCTGGCGGGTGAAGGCGAATGCCGAATCGCTGATCCAGGCATTTATCGCGTTGCAACAGCAAGCGCCGGGCGACTACAGCACACCGGATCTGTTTATCGGTTTTATGGCGCCGTTTGATACCGCTTACGGTTATAGCCGGGCGCTGGCAGACGAATTGATCGAACGCTATGAAGCCAGCGACGGTGCGCAGGGCTGGGATTTCGAGCCGCTGCTGCCCTGCCTTGGCGCAACGCAGTGGCAGGCGTTGCTTGGTCACTTTGCCGAACATCATCGCGAACAGCTGCGCTATGTGGTGGCGGTGTTCACCCCGGCACAGGTCAGCGATCGGGCAGCGCTGGAACGCTGGCTGGCGCAGAATGTAGAGCGCATCGCCGAGGGCGTGCGCGTGATGCTCATCGATACGCTGGAACAGCCAGTCTGGCAAGCGTTACAGCAGGCATTTCCCCAGCGGGTACGGCTGATGACGCCGGATATCGACGGTATGACGCTGATGCAGCAGACCGCCAGTCAGCTCAGCGATCGCGACGGCGATCGTCTGCGTTGCCGGCAGTTTATGACCGATGCGTTGCTGCTATTGGAGCGCGGTACGCCGCAGCAGGTTGCCACCCGCGCCGGACTGGCGTTGGCCATTGCCGCTAAGCAAGGCTGGCTGGAACAGCAGGTAGTGATGCACAACATCATCGGCGGCGGTTGGGTGAAGGGGAAGTCTGCCGATAAGGCGGTGGCGGCGTATCGCCAGGCGCAGCAGGTGGCGCAGGGCATCGGCGACCAGCCGCTGCGTACCACTCTGCAGATGCAAAGCGCCTTCGGCGAAGGCGGTGCCTGGTTCAGCGTCGGCGAATATCGCCAGGCCGCTGGTGCCTATCGGCTGGCTGCCGGGCTGGCGCAGTTGGCGGGCAACCGACTCTTGGCGATCGAAGGGATGCGCATGGCGGGGCGATGCCTGGTATTGGATGGCGATCAAACCCACGCGCTGGCGGATTATGCCCAGGTGATTCATGCCGCACGGCCGCTGTCCGCCGAGGAGCGAGGGCAAACCACGCTGCCGCTGGCGCTGCAGGATTTACTGCATATTCAGGATGATAAGCGGGCCCAGGCGCTGGCGGATTGCGCTGACGCCTATCAACAGCGCAAGCAGCAGCTTATCTTGCGCGCCGAAAGCGAGGTGGCGCAGCAAGGGGCAACCCTCCAGGCGGTGCGCTTGGCGGAGAGTCGGTTACAGCAGGCGCTGGAACAGAGTTTTCAGCAGGCACGTAGCCAGCGCGAACAGCTGATCCTCGAGGGCTACCCCGGCTTTCGTCAGGCGATTGCCATCGGCCGTCAGTATCTGCAACCGCAGTGGAGCGGCTTGCCGGAGATTGCCCATCCGTTTGATGCACCGGTCGGTGAATGGCAACAGATGCCGCACACCATGGCGCTGCCATCACAGGACGCCGCCGAAGAATTTATTCAACGCAGTACCAACAAGGATCAGGCATGAACAAGGTGGTGATAATTGTGGTGGTCACGCTGCTGGTGATCGGGTTTATCAGCCTGTCGGACAGCGATCTGGCCTACGAAGCGCGCACCTTCCTGCGCGCCTTGCTGCGCGCGCTGTTCTGACCGGGGAACACTGAGGTTCGGCCTATGCACTCCAGTTCGCACTTTGACCCTCAGCTTGGGATAGATATTCATACCTATCCGTTTGGCCCGTTGCCGACGCCGCACATCGCCCTGGTGTTTGACGTTTTTGATTACCTGCCGCTGATTGGCACCACGGTAAACGTCAACGGTATCAAACGGGCCAGCGCCGGCACCGGCGGGCTGGCGGTGCATATTCCGATCGGTGGCCCGTGGCTGCCTCCGCTGCGTGTGCCGGGTGGGCCACAGTTGGACAACGAACTGTTTATGGGCAGCAAAACGGTGCGCGTTGACGGCGAGCCGTTCTCGCGTATCACCATGCCGGTGTTGAGCTGCAACTTCATCGGTATGATGCCGCCGTTCCGGCCGAAGCGCCTGGCCAAGCCCAAACCGCTGTCGCTGATGATGCCGCTGACGCTCAACCTGGCGCTCCCTAACCAGGTAGTGGTCGGCGGTCCCCCCACCGTCAACGTGATGGCGCTGTTGATGCGCGCCGGGTTGAGTGGATTGGGTAAAGGGTTGAAGAAATTCAAGAAAAGCGCGGGCTACGCCAAGTTGATGACGCAGTTTCAGCAACTGCGGCAAAAACTGTTTAAAAACATGGATCCCGGCTTCCTCAAGTGCAAGGTGCTGCGCGCTGAACCGGTCGATATACGCGATGGCAGCGTGGCGCTGGAACATCGAGACTTCGTACTACCGGGGCGGTTGCCGCTGATCTGGGCTCGCCACTATTCGTCGGCGGATATCGATGATGCCGGTTATTGTGGCTATGGCTGGACAACGCCAGCGGATATTCGTCTGGAACGGGACGACAGTGGCGTAATGCTGTTAACCCGGCCACAGGGGATCACCGCCTTTGGCAACATTCCCGATCGGCCGGGGCGTGAGCATGCGGCGATAGGCTTGCCGGATGGTGGCCGCCTATGGTGGGAACGGCAGAACCGCCAGCGCAGCTGGATCTATGAAGACAATGACGGGGTGTCATATTGCTTTGACGATGGCAGCGTCATGCCGTTGGCATCGCTGGGGGACCGCAACGGCAACGGCTGGCGGCTGGTTCGTCAGCAGGGGCAACTGACACGGCTGGTGGAATATTCTGTCCAGGGCGCCAGCGGGCGAGAGGTGCATATCACCAGCGAGCGCCAGCGTATCACCGTGATGCGTTTATACGATGCGCTCAACGGTGTTTACTCGCCGCTGGCCCGCTATGAATATGATGCCGATAACCAACTGGCGGCAGAGATTGACGCGTTGGGCGCCGCGCGCCGCTTTGACTATCAGCGCCGGCGTATGACTCAGCATCAGGATCGTAACGGTCAGCGTTTTCACTATGCCTATGACCCGCAATGGCGAGTGATCCACGCCTGGGGCGATGGCGGGCTATATGACTATCAGTTTATCTACCACGATTTGCTGAACGAAGTCGAAGTCACCGATTCGCTTGGCTATACCTCTCATATCCGCTTTGACAGTAGCGGTTTGCCGATTAGCGAGATCGATCCGTTGGGGGGCAATACGGTCTTTAGCTATGACGATTTTGGGCGTCCGTTAAGCGTTACCCAGCCGGATGGTCGGCGTTATCAATGGGAGTATGACGCACTAGGGTTGATCGTGGCGATGATCCAGCCCGATGGCAGCCGGGTCAGTCTGGCGTATAACGATTTGGCGCAGCTGGTAGCGTTGTCTGACGCGAAGGGTGCCCAGTGGTTCATGGAACACGACCAACGGGGCAACCTGCTGGCGCAACGCGATCCGACCGGCGTGACCCACCGCTACCGTTATGATGAGCTGGGGCAGCCGATCGCACTCTTGGCCGCCGACGGCGAGCGGCAACGCTGTGAGTACGATCGTTATGGCTTTTTGCAAGCTTTGTCCAGCAATCACGGACAGCAATTGCAGCTCCGCTACGATCTGCGCGGTAATCTGCGTGTGAAAACCGACGAACTTGGTCAGCAGACCCGTTATGAATATGACGCAAAAGATCGCCTGTTGCAGGTGCTTGCGGCGGATGGAAAACGGCTGGCGATCGAATACGATCGTGAAGATCAACCGGTATGCTATCGCGACGAAGCGGGGCAGCAGATTCTGCTGCGTTATAACGCCACCGGCATGGTCACTGAATGCCTGACGCCAGAGGGAGAACGGGTAGCGTATCAGTATGACACCGAAGACCAACTGACGGCGGTGGTCAATCCGCTGGGGCAGACGTGGTGTTTGCGGCGCGATGGGCTGGGGCGGGTGGTCGAGGAACGCGATTATTGGGGGCAGGCGACCGGCTATCAATGGGATGGCTGTGGCCGTTTGCAGCGGCGCACCGATCCGCAGGGGCGAACGCTGGACTACGGTTACGATCGGGCTGGCCGGTTACAGGAGAAACGCAGCGGCGAGGCTTTGCTGACACGTTATCGCTATGACGCCATCGGCCAACTGATCCAGTGCGAAAACCGCTGGCGGCAGTTGGAATGGCGTTACGACGCCGCCGGCAGGCTGCTGGCGGAGCGGCAAGACGGTTTTACCGTCAGACACCATTACAATGACGCCGGGCAGCGCATACTGCGCGAGAGCGATGCTGGCCATCGGGTGGCATTTGGCTGGAACGACGCCGGACTGCTGGCATCGATCGGCCTGAATGACGATCCCGCGGTAGAGCTGGTCTATGACGCGACGGGCAGGTTGTGCACCGAGCGGCTCAGCGCCGAACTGGAACGCCAGTTGGAATATGACGGGGACGGCCAGCTTATCGCACAGCGGATGCTGCAAAACGAGCAGCCCTTGTTCTCAACCGGCTACCGCTACGATCGTCAGGGCAATATGCTGGAACGGGACGACAGTCGCTGGGGACGGGACCGTTATCGTTATGATGCCGACGGGCGTTTGCTGGTGCATATTGATCCGGCGGAAAACATTCGCCGATTTGTCTGTGATGCGGCCGGCAACCGGCTGGCGCTGACGGTACGCGCGCTGAACGACACGCCAGAGGGATGGTTCCGCGAAGGCTGGCATAATGATACGCGCTATGTTTTTGATCGTACCGGCAACCTGCGCCAGCGCCGTTATAGTGACGGCAGCAGGCAGGATTTCGTCTGGGATGAAAGCCAGCAGTTGATCGCCGTGCATCAGGGCGACAGTGTGACGCATTATGCCTATGATGGGCTGGGCAGGCGGGTATGCAAGCAGACGCCACGTGAAACCCACTGGTTTTACTGGCAGGGTGATGCTTTACTGGCGGAGGTCGCCACGCCTGCCGGGCAGGGGATTGGCCCGCTGCCGCTGCACGATGTCGCCGGCCGACTGCGGCGGCAGAAGATACAGGCGGCGCTCTTTAACAGGTTGCGAGAATACGTCTACTATCCCGGCAGTTTCCGGCCGTTTGCCCTGTTGACGCAGCAAGACGGGCAGCGCAGCAGTTACCATTATCATTGCGATCCGAACGGCGCGCCGCTGCGGCTGACCGACGGCGGCGGTGAAGTTGTCTGGTCGCAATGCTGTGGCGTCTGGGGCGAACCCGGTACGGTGTATGCTAACAAACTAGCCAATCCGCTGCGCTTCCAGGGGCAGTATTTCGATGGCGAAACCGGGTTGCACTATAACCGCTACCGTTATTACGATCCGCAGTTGGGGGGATATATCAGCCAGGATCCGATTGGGTTGGTGGGGGGCGTCAACCCGTATCGCTATGCGCCGAATCCTTTGGGGTGGGCGGATCCCTGGGGATTAAAAAAAGACGACTATACCATCTCAGCCAATTCAGCGGCGACCGACATACCTGCCAGAGGCGTACACGTCAATGTTCATGGTCCAGGGTTACCAGCAAAAGGCGGCCATGTCAGCTTGGTGCCTGGCGATATCGATCCTAAGACCAAAGCGGTCCTCAACTTAGCCGTCGAACCGGCCGATAAAGCTGCGGACAGTGTCAGTGCGAGTCAATGGAGAAAAATACAGGCATCAATAAAAAATTATCTTGATGATCCTAAAAATATCTCACGTTTGATCTCTGCCGCACAGGGTGGCATAGATTTACCCGCTAGCTCAATGACGGCGGATCGTTTAAAACAGATTAAAACGGTGAAGGCCGTTTTAGAAGAGCATAAGGCCAAAGGAACCAACCCATGCAGATAAAAGATTATTTAAAGCAAAATGGCAGCTTAAATCAGCTGGTAGAAAAATACGTACGGGATGGTTACCTCTTTACTGCGGATAACAGAGAAATTGATCTGGCGTATGCAACGGTCAAGGGGCAATGTGATGATTCGTCCGGCGAAGCGGGATACAGCGAGATATTTTCATTCGACGCTAGTCTCACCGATTATGGCGCGCTCGAGGTAAAGCTATATTTTAACAATCGTGTTTTTTTTGCTGATGCTCTTCGGCTGTATGAGGGCCGATTAACTGCTGAGGCGTTTATTGCCACCCTTGACGTACAGGGCGCCGATTATAAAACCTATCTGCATACTGATATTGACGATGAAGGGGTTATTCTGCTGGATAATGGTGTGATGGCCAGGTTTAACATCATCGACGAGGTAAAAATTGTTTATCAAATCGAGTGTAATTTTGCTTTATATCCAGAGTTTGCTGACGGAATTAAAAAAACGATAGCAGAAAAAATGAAGTTGATTTAATAGATTTAAACTCTGCTAAAAATGGAGGTAACCCGGTGACGCCTTTTTAAGGTTCATCGCGTTTTACCGGGGAACACTGCTTTGATCTTCAGGAAGAGATGGGCGTTATCCTGGTATCCATAGGCCATTCGTTTCATCACTTTGATCTCTTCCCTTTGTTCAGTACCGGCGTAAAGTAGAGTTTTCGGCCTTTTTGACCCTGGCCAAAAATCAGTGCAGTGCTAAATCAGAGATCCTCATCTTTCTGACCCCGCCTCACGACGACGCCCTTGCGCTTCGCTAGTCCTTCACCACCATCAGGCTGGACAGGGGACTTTCACCCCCGCGCTGCTGAGCATGCCCGGCACACACAAAAAAGCCACCGCAGTGGGTGGCTTAATTATATGATTTTAAGGCTAAAATTTGGTGGCCCCTGCTGGGTTTGAACCAGCGACCAAGCGATTATGAGTCGCCTGCTCTAACCACTGAGCTAAGGGGCCATGCGGGCGAGATTATACGGCAAGGTGACGGGGTAGGTCTACTGCCATTCATCCGGATGGCGTTTTTCTGCGCAGTGGTAGCTTGTTGTAATTGTTGGCGGATTTTGCGATAACCTTCATAAATCCCAGGTAAGGACCGTTGGCTATCATGGAACTTCTGCTCCCAAATCTGCAGGTGGTATTTTGCGGCATCAATCCCGGCCTTTCTTCGGCGCAGCGCGGCTACCCTTTTGCCAATGCCAGCAACCGCTTTTGGAAGGTGATTCATCTGGCGGGGTTCACCGCGGTGCAACTGGCGCCGGAACAGTGGCAGCGGCTGCCGGAGTATGGCTGTGGTATTACGGCACTGGTGGCACGGCCAACGGTGGCGGCCAGCGAACTGGCGCGCGACGAGTTGCGTCACGGCGGTGAGGCGTTAAAAGCAAAGATCCTGCACAATCGGCCACGTGCATTGGCGATCCTTGGCAAGCAGGCGTTCAGCGACGCGTTCGGCATTCGTAACGTTGCCTGGGGGCGACAGGCGGTGACGATTGGCGATACCGAGGTATGGGTGCTGCCCAACCCCAGCGGGCTAAATCGCGCCACGCTCGAACAACTGACCGCAAGTTACCGTGAACTGGCGCTGGCGCTGAAAATCGGGCAATAAAAAACCCCGGCAGGCCGGGGTTTTTATACAGCAATAACAACCTGGATTAATCGTCCAGGAAGCTGCGCAGTACTTCAGAACGGCTTGGGTGGCGCAGTTTGCGCAACGCCTTCGCTTCGATCTGGCGAATACGCTCACGGGTAACGTCAAACTGTTTGCCCACTTCTTCCAGCGTGTGGTCAGTGTTCATATCGATACCGAAACGCATACGCAGCACTTTCGCTTCACGGGCGGTCAGGCCAGCCAGCACGTCGTGCGTGGCGGAGCGCAGGCTTTCCGATGTGGCGGAATCCAGCGGCAGCTCAAGGGTGGTATCCTCGATGAAATCGCCCAGATGTGAATCTTCATCATCACCAATCGGCGTTTCCATGGAGATCGGCTCTTTGGCGATCTTCAGCACCTTGCGGATTTTGTCTTCCGGCATCAACATGCGTTCTGCCAGCTCTTCCGGCGTTGGTTCACGGCCCATCTCTTGCAGCATCTGACGCGAAATACGATTGAGCTTGTTGATGGTCTCAATCATATGCACCGGAATACGGATGGTGCGCGCCTGATCGGCGATAGAGCGGGTGATGGCCTGACGGATCCACCAGGTGGCATAGGTCGAGAACTTATAGCCGCGGCGGTATTCGAACTTGTCGACGGCTTTCATCAGACCGATGTTGCCTTCCTGAATCAGATCCAGGAATTGCAGACCGCGGTTGGTGTATTTCTTGGCGATGGAAATAACCAGACGCAAGTTCGCTTCAACCATTTCTTTCTTCGCGCGACGGGCCTTCGCTTCGCCGATCGACATGCGACGGTTGATGTCTTTTACCTGCTCGATGGTCAGGCCGGTCTCTTCTTCAATCTGACGCAGTTTTTGCAGGCTGCGCTGCACGTCTTCCGCCACGTCTTTCAGTTTTTCGGACCAGGGCTTGGCCATCGCCAATGCTGCTTCGAACCAGGAGTCACTGGTTTCATTGCCGGCGAACAGCGTGACGAAGTTTTTCTTCGGCATTTTGCACTGCTCAACGCACAGCTTCATGATGATGCGTTCCTGGGTACGGACGCGATCCATCATGGTACGCATGCTGTTGACCAGGAAGTCGAACTGCTTCGGCACCAGGCGGAACTGCTTGAATACGTCAGACAGCTTCAGAATTTCTTCGGCTGCGCTGGCGTGGCTGCGGCCGTTGGTCTTGATGACCTGACGGGTCGCTTCATACTGCTCGCGCAACTCGGTGAATTTCTGGCGCGCCAGTTCCGGATCGATGCTGTTGTCGTCTTCGGCGTCGTCGTCGTCGTCTTCTTCTTCGTCGTCGCTTTGCTCTTCGGTCGACAGCTCAGAACCGATGTGCGTCGCGGTAGGAGCGATGTCCTCTTCCGCGTTCGGATCGACAAAGCCGGTGATCAGATCGGACAGGCGAGATTCGCCCGCTTCAACGCGATCGTACTGCTCCAGCAGATAGGTAATGGCTTCCGGGTATTCGGCGACCGAGCACTGCACCTGATTGATACCGTCTTCAATGCGTTTGGCAATGTCGATTTCGCCTTCGCGCGTCAGCAGTTCAACGGTACCCATTTCACGCATGTACATGCGAACCGGGTCAGTGGTGCGGCCAATCTCGGACTCAACGCTGGACAGTACCTGAGCGGCGGCTTCTTCTGCGTCTTCGTCGGTGCTGTTCGAGTTTTCAGCAAGCAACAGGTCATCGGCGTCCGGTGCTTCTTCCATCACCTGGATGCCCATGTCATTAATCATCTGGATGATGTCTTCGATCTGGTCGGAGTCGACGATATCTTCCGGCAGATGGTCATTGACCTCAGCATAGGTCAGATAGCCTTGCTCCTTACCACGGGTGACAAGTAGCTTCAGCTGTGACTGCGGGTTTTGCTCCATAAGACGGTATCCACACTTCAGAGTATTTGGGTTGGTGTCGGTCGGCGAAACCGCCAACAATAGCATTTGGGGCGTATTTGTTATAGCCGCGGCCCACTGTGGCGGCATCTTGCAGGGCTTTGCCCTCGCTTTTATCGGCACTTAAGCCGTTTGTATGCTTCATGCTTCACGTTGCAGGAGAAGGCGCTTTTCCTGTCCCGAGTCACTGACTGTAGTCAATTCACCGGAGAACGTACGTTTTTCGCCCGCCTGAAACGCAAATAATGTTGTCCAGATTCAGTTTTTCTTTGCTAACACTTGATTGAGCGAACGGACTTCTTCCCGTTCCTCCGGGCTCAGGCCGTGCGTTCTGGCCTGGGCTATCAACGTTTCCAGCCGCTGCTCGAGCACCGAGTCATACAGGCTGGCCAGCGTATCTAAAAATGTTTGTTCAACCATATCCTCAATGATCATATGGTTCCACGTAGCCAGAGTTTCAAGCTGCTGGCTGAATTTGTTGTCGCGATACAGCTCTAACAGCTGCCCGGTAGTCAGGCCCGGCTGCGACAGGCAGGTTTGCACCAGTTCGACAAACAGCGGCAGTCCTGGCTGCCTGGTCTGCTCCAGCCCTTCCAGCGCCGGAACCAGCGTGGCCAAGTGCGGATTCTGTACCAGTAACCCTATCAGTATACGCATGGTTGTGCGTTTTAGCTGGGGAGGCTGATAACTATTGCCATTTTCCGCCTGCTTGGGCATCAGCTTGTCGAGCTGGCTGTCGTCCAGCAGTCCCAGTTTGCTGCCAAGCTGTTGACGCAGATACAAACGCAGCGTCTCACCGGGCACCTGGGTGATCAGCGGCAGCGCCAGCGTGCTCAGCTTGGCACGCCCGTCGGGGCTGCTCAGATCGACCTGCGGCATCAGGCTTTCAAACAGGAAGGTGGAAAGCGGCTGTGCCTGCTCCATCCGCTGTTCAAACGCCTGCTTGCCTTCTTTGCGTATCAATGTGTCCGGGTCTTCACCGTCGGGCAAAAACATGAACCGCAACTGCCGCCCATCATTGAGGTAGGGCAGTGCAGTTTCCAGCGCACGCCAGGCTGCTTCCCGGCCGGCACGGTCGCCGTCATAACAGCAGACCACGTTATCAGTGGCGCGGAACAACAGCTGGATATGGTCAGCCGTTGTCGAGGTTCCGAGCGAAGCGACGGCATAATCGATGCCGAACTGCGCCAACGCCACCACGTCCATATAACCTTCCACCACCAGCAAACGCTGCAGGGTCGGATGGCTCTGCTGTGCTTCATACAGACCGTACAACTGACGGCCCTTGTGGAATACTTCGGTTTCCGGCGAGTTCAGGTATTTTGGCATACCATCACCCAGTACGCGGCCGCCAAAGGCGATCACGCGTCCGCGCTTGTCGCGGATCGGGAACATGACGCGCTCGCGGAAACGATCGTACGTTCGACCTTGATCGTTAGTCACCAGCATGCCGGCATCGTTCAACGCCGCCCGGCTGTCGGGGTCGCGGCCAAAACGTTTCAGGGCGTTATCCCAGCCGGCGGGTGCGAAGCCGATGGCAAAATGACGGATAACGTCGTCGCTCAACCCGCGCTGTTGCAGGTAATCGCGCGCCTGCTTGCCATTGGGCTGATGCATTGACTGTTGATAGAACGCGCTGAGCTGTTCCATCAGTTGATAAAGACTTTGCCGCTGATGGCGTTCGATCTGGGTCGGCCCGGTGCCTGCCTCGTAAGGCACTTCCAGCCCGTGCATGGTTGCCAGTTCCTCGATGGTTTCGACAAACTCCAGCCTGTCGTAATTCATCAGGAAATCGACGGCGTTGCCGTGTGCACCACACCCAAAACAGTGATAGAACTGTTTGTCGCCATTAACGGTAAACGAAGGCGTTTTTTCGTGGTGGAACGGGCAGCACGCGTGGTAGTTTTTGCCTTGCTTCTTGAGCTTCACCCGTGCGTCGATCAGATCGACGATGTCGGTGCGCGCCAGCAAGTCATTGATAAATACACGCGGAATTCGTCCAGCCATAAGCCTCGGTTCGACTGCCTATAAACGAGAACAAGCCGCGCATTCCTTTCGGAAAGCACGGCCTTCGTATGCAACTACTCAGTCTGCGTGTTCTTGGAAAAGAAAAAATCACGCGGCGGGGTTACCCCCGAAGGATTAATACAGACGAGTGCGGCGTGCGTTTTCGCGAGCCAGTTTCTTCGCGTGACGTTTCACAGCAGAAGCTTTAGCGCGTTTACGTTCGGTAGTCGGTTTTTCATAGAACTCACGACGACGAACTTCAGCTAAAACACCTGCTTTTTCGCAGGAACGCTTGAAACGACGCAGAGCAACGTCAAATGGCTCGTTTTCACGTACTTTAATTACCGGCATGTGCCTCTCACCTCAATAGAATTCGGTTTGCTGCTGGCCAAGCGCCAGCCTTTTCAAAATGGTGCGGAATTTTACTCCAATGGGTGCTGCTTTGTAAAGCACCAAGTCAAAGAGAAACCCGACCGCACCGTGCGCCATTCCGAACGCCACTTCAGCAATTATGGCGCAATTTTGCGTCGGCCGCTGATTATAGACTAATCAGAAAAAATTGCTCGTTTTTAATCATCGGCACATTTGTTCCTGGAATCATCGACATAGTTGACAGGCGGCGGCAAACTGCGTGCGGCTGGCGGTAAATGACGCGGTTTGTGCTAAACTGGCGGCCGCACGTGAATGATGGGAACGGTAATGCGAGTACTGGGTATAGAAACGTCCTGCGATGAAACCGGAATTGCAGTTTATGACGAACACGCCGGTTTGTTAGCCAATCAATTATACAGTCAGGTGAAGCTACATGCGGACTACGGCGGCGTAGTGCCGGAGCTGGCCTCGCGCGATCACGTGCGGAAAACCGTGCCTCTGATCCAGGCGGCGTTAAAAGAAGCCAATCTGACCGCTGCCGACATCGACGGCGTAGCCTACACCGCCGGACCTGGCCTGGTGGGCGCATTGCTGGTCGGGGCAACCATTGGTCGCGCGCTGGCGTTTGCCTGGAACGTGCCGGCGGTGCCGGTGCACCATATGGAAGGCCACCTGCTGGCGCCGATGCTGGAGGATAACCCGCCGGCATTTCCGTTTGTCGCGCTGCTGGTCTCCGGTGGCCATACCCAGCTAATCGCCGTGACCGGCATCGGTGAATACGCACTGCTGGGGGAGTCTATTGATGACGCGGCCGGCGAGGCGTTCGACAAGACCGCCAAATTGCTGGGGCTGGACTATCCCGGCGGGCCGATGCTGTCGAAAATGGCGCAACAGGGCGTTGCGGGGCGTTTCACTTTCCCGCGGCCGATGACCGATCGCCCGGGGCTGGATTTCAGTTTCTCGGGGTTGAAGACCTTTGCGGCCAATACCATCCGCTCCAACGGTGATGACGATCAAACCCGAGCCGATATCGCCCGCGCCTTTGAGGATGCGGTGGTGGATACCTTGGCCATCAAGTGCAAACGCGCCTTGGAACAGACCGGCTTCAAGCGGCTGGTGATGGCCGGCGGCGTTAGCGCCAATCGCACGCTGCGCGCCAAGCTGGCGGACCTGATGCAAAAGCGCGGTGGTGAGGTGTTCTACGCCCGTCCGGAATTTTGTACCGATAACGGCGCGATGATTGCCTATGCGGGGATGGTGCGGTTGCAAAGCGGCGCCAACCCGGCGTTGAGCGTTTCGGTGCGCCCACGCTGGCCGTTGGCCGAGCTGCCGGCGGTATAACGGCAAACGTCAGGGCCGGCGATAATCCGTCCCTGACGCTCTCTATTTATCGTCTTCCTGCTTGATGTCCTGCGCTGCCACTTCGGCGGCATCCTGCTTTTTCTTGCGAAACTTGCCCCAGATCTTTCCTTCCTGACCACGCCACAGACGCTGGATATTATCGTGATGGCGCATCAATATCAGGCATGACAGCATCGCCACCGGAAAGGTGAACTGCGGTTTGAACCACCAGACGTAAAACGGCGCAATCAGCGCGCTGACAATCGCTCCCAGCGAGGAATACCCGCTCAGTAGCACCGTCAGTAACCAGGTGCCGGTCATCAGCCCGGTCAGATCCCAGCCAATGGGCGCAATGGCGCCGAACGCCGTGGCGACGCCCTTGCCGCCGCGAAAGTGGAAAAACACCGGATAGATGTGGCCAAGACAGGCGGCAATCGCCGTCAGGCCGAGATACAGCGGCGGTATATTCAGTTCGTAGGCCAGCCAGACCGGCAGCATCCCTTTCAGCACGTCAAAAATCAGCACCGCCGCCGCCGCAAGGCGACCGCCGATACGCAGGACGTTGGTTGCTCCGGGATTCCCTGAGCCATGTTCACGCGGATCGGGCAGCCTGGCGATCCGGCAAACCAGGATCGCGCTGGAAATTGAGCCACACAGATACGCGAAGATAATCATGCCAAGCGCGGTAGCACTCATAACGCGGTTCCGTTTAATAATGGTCGTTTTACTCGCAACATCTATGGATAATACGCATATTCCGCTGGAAGTGGTATCCGGCAAGGCCAAAAACAGAGAATGACGTGATGGATATCGTATTTATTGAAGAACTTACCGTAATCACCACCATTGGCGTTTATGACTGGGAACAGACCATTCGCCAGAAACTGGTGTTCGATATCGAAATGGGCTGGGATAACCGTCGGGCCGCCGCCAGCGATGACGTCAATGACTGCCTGAGCTATGCCGATATCAGCGATGCGGTGATCCAACACGTTGAATCCGGTCGTTTTGCCCTGGTCGAGCGGGTCGCGGAGGAAATATCCGAAATGTTGCTGCAACGCTTTAAATCACCGTGGGTCCGTATTAAGGTCAGCAAGCCGGGGGCGGTTGCCCATGCTAGCCGCGTTGGTGTGATCATTGAACGTGGCACGCGTCCGGCCTGATTAACTGTCATGCTGATGCAACTAAAGATCGATAGTTTGGTCTGAAACTCAGAATTGTTTTAGCGGCAATGTATTGAACACTGCCGCTTTTTTATGTTTATAGCGGAAGATTACGGGGTAAGCGCGCACATGGCGGACATGCATTCACTGTTTGTGGCATTTGTACTTGGTGTGGTGGAAGGGTTAACGGAGTTCCTGCCGGTATCATCGACCGGCCATATGATTATCGTCGGCGAGTGGTTGGGCTTTACCGGCGACAAGGCCAAGACGTTTGAAGTAATTATTCAGCTCGGCTCGATTCTGGCCGTGGTGGTGATGTTCTGGCGCCGACTGTTTGGTTTGATTGGTATCCACTTCGGTGGCAAGCCGGTCGCGCATGAAGGCCATACGGCGGGGCGGCTGAAACTCGGTCACATCCTGTTGGCGATGGTACCGGCGGTGGTGCTGGGGCTGGTGTTCCACGACGTGATCAAGTCGTTGTTTGAACCGAAAAACGTCATGTACGCGCTGGTTGTCGGTGGTTTCCTGCTGTTGGCCGCAGAGTGGCTGAAGCCGAAAAAACCGCGTGCGGTTGGCCTGGACGACATCACCTATCGTCAGGCATTCATGATCGGCTGTTTCCAGTGTCTGGCGCTGTGGCCGGGCTTTTCACGTTCCGGTTCGACCATTTCCGGCGGGATGCTGGTGGGTGTCAGCCGTTATGCCGCGTCCGAATTTTCCTTCATTCTGGCCGTACCGATGATGATCGGCGCCAGCGGCCTGGATTTGTACAAGAGTCTGCATTTCCTGACGCTGGCCGACTTGCCGATGTTCGCGGTCGGCTTCGTCACCGCCTTTGTGGTGGCGCTGATAGCGATTAAAACCTTCCTGACGCTGATTAAACGTATCTCGTTCATTCCGTTTGCCATTTACCGCTTTATCGTGGCGGCGGTGGTGTACATGGTATTCATGTAATCACAGCCAGGAAAAGCAAACCCCGCCATTGGCGGGGTTTTTTTACGCCTGTGGCGCTTCGCCATCCTGCGCGCTTTTCCATTGCGCCAGTGCCTGTTGGCGGCGTCGCTTCACTTCATCGCGGATTGCCAGCCCCTGGAAACCGCTGTCGACCACCTCTTTTACCGCCACCCCCAGAGCGACCCGATAGGCTTCGCGCAGGTAATCGCCTTGCGGATAGGGGTTTTCTTCAAAACCGGTACGACCGCGCGCATCGGCCTCGCTGGTGAGGATCATCTGTTCCAGCCGCTGTGGCTTGCGCCACACGTCAATTGCATCGAACAGTTTCAGCAGGGTTTCTGGCCGTAGTTTGTTTACGGTATGAATCAGATCGTGGTATTCAGCCACCAGTTTGCTCAGATCGCGGATCGGGTTTGGCACCCGTAACCGTTGGCACAGCTGTTCCACCAGACGTACCCCCGCCGGTCCGTGGCCGTGATGATGCGGCCAGTATTGCTTTGGCGTTAGCCCCTTGCCGAGATCGTGACACAGTGCGGCGAAGCGTACGTCTATCTCCGGAGTGAGCCGTGCGGCAATAGCCAGCGTCATCAGCGTATGCACCCCGGTATCGATTTCCGGGTGCCATTTTTCGGGAGCCGGCACGCCAAACAGCGCATCGATTTCCGGGAACAGCACCTGCAGCGCGTGGCAATCGCGCAGCACCTGGAAGTACACCTGCGGATTATCGCTCTGCAGGGCTTTCTCGGTCTCTTTCCACACCCGTTCGGCGGTGAGCGCCGACAGCTCGCCGCTGTCGGTCATTTGACGCATCAGGGCGGCAGTTTCCGGCGCGATGGTGAAACCGAGGTGGGCGAAGCGGGCGGCAAAACGCGCGACGCGCAGCACGCGCAGCGGATCTTCGCCAAATGCAGCGGAAACGTGGCGTAATACGCGCGCATTCAGATCGTCGACGCCGTGATAGGGATCAACCAGTTCACCGTCGGTGGTTTGTGCGATGGCATTGATGGTCAGATCGCGGCGCTGTAAATCCTCTTCCAGCGTCACATCCGGCGCGGCATGGCAGACAAAGCCGGTATAACCCTGGCCGGATTTCCGCTCGGTGCGTGCCAGCGCATACTCTTCGTGCGTGTTGGGGTTGAGGAATACCGGAAAGTCTCTGCCGACCTGTTGGTAGCCCAGAGCCAATAATTCTTCTGGCGTGGCGCCGACCACCACCCAATCGTGATCGAAGACCGGTATCTTGAGAAGGCGATCGCGCACTGCGCCGCCGACCAGATAAGTTTTCACTGTCATACTCCCGAATTCTGCAATAAGGCTCTGACTCTCAGATTACATGAATTGCCGGCGGGCTGCTGCATCAATAACCCATGTGCTGAGTAGGGTTTCCGTTGCGTGAGTTCAAAATATTGTTACTCCCTGGTGGCGGAAATCACTTTCCCGTTGCCGCCGTGCAGCGGTTGTTTCACTATAGGTAGAACGTTCTACTAGAACGTTCTACCTAATACAAGAATCGCCATCAAGGTGTCATCGAAACAACGTAAGACAGGGGGAACAGCAATGGGTATGGTATCCGGTTTTATCAAGTCGTTATCGAAACTCTCAATGATCGGTCGGGCGCTGATGCTGCCGATTTCACTGTTGCCGGCCGCCGGTTTGCTACTGGCATTTGGCGATAAATTTCATTTGCCGTTGATGATGAACGCCGGCGGGGTGATTTTTGACAATCTGCCGCTGCTGTTTGCCATCGGCTCGGCGGTCGGCTTGGCGGCCGAGTCCGGCATTGCGGCGCTGTCTGCCGCCGTCTCGGTATTTATTGTCAACGTCACCATCGGCACACTGCTGCATATAACGCCGGAAATGGCTGCCAGCGGTGGTAAATATGCCCTGGTGGTGGGCATCCCCACGTTACAGATGGGCGTATTTGGCGGGTTGATCTGCGGTATTCTGGCCGCCTGGTGTTATAACCGCTTCCATACGTTACAACTGCCCGAGTTCCTTGGTTTTTTCTCTGGGAAACGCTTTGTTGCCATCGCCACCGCATTGCTGTCTTTCCTGCTCGGCATGGTGTTGCCTTGGGTTTGGCAATATATCCAATCGGCGATCGATGCGCTGTCGCTGGTGGTCAACGGTGATAACCAGGCGTTATCGACCTTTATTTTCGGCCTGACGGAGCGCGCGTTAATTCCATTGGGCCTGCATCATATCTGGTATCCGTCGTTCTGGTATTCGTTCGGCGATTACACCACGCAAACCGGTCAGGTGATTCACGGCGATCAGACCATCTGGTTTAAAATGCTGGCGGAAGGCGTGAAGTCCTTCAGCAGCGACAGCTACCACGATGCCGGCAAGTTCATGCAGGGCGAGTTTCCACTGATGCTGTTCGCGCTGCCGGCGGCCTGCCTGGCGATGTACCATGAAGCCAACAGCAAGAACAAGAAAATCGCCTCCGGTATTCTGTTCTCTGCGGCGCTGACCTGTTTCCTGACCGGGATTACCGAACCGGTGGAGTTCACCTTTATCTTTGTCGCGCCGATCCTTTACGTGTTTAACGCCATTATGGCGGGGCTGGCATACATGTGCATGTACCTGCTGCATGCACATATCGCCAAATCCTTCTCCGCCGGGCTGATTGACTACATCTCGTTCGGCATCCTGCCGTCGTTCAACGGTTATCAGACCAACTTCCTCAGCGCGGTGATTGTCGGGGTGCCGATGGCGCTGATTTACTACTTCACCTTCCGCTTTGTTATCCGCCGTTTTAATGTCAAAACGCCGGGGAGAACCGACGTGATGTCCGAGGCTAACGATAAAACCGATCGCGAACTGGCGACCGAGATTATCGCCCTGGTTGGCGGCGTAGAAAATATCAGCTCGGTCGGCTCTTGTATTACCCGCCTGCGGCTGGAGGTCAAACAGGGGGAGCGGGTTGACAAGGACGGCCTTAACGCCGTTGGCGCCCGTGGCGTGGTGTTTGTCGGCGATCGGGGCGTTCAGGTGATTTTCGGTGCGCGCGCACAGTTTATCGCGCAAACCATGGCGACCCTCACCGGCAAGTAGTTATGCTGTCAACGCAATGAAAATAAAGCCTCCTGTATCAAACAGCGAGGCTTTATGATGTCAGTCTTCAGCAACGGTGTCGGAGTGCGCGAGTCAGGATGAAAAAAGTTAACATTATCGATGTAGCGCAGCTGGCTGGCGTCTCGGTTTCCACCGTTTCTTTGGTTTTACGGCGCAAGGGCAAGATTTCAGACGCCACCAAAGAAAAAGTGCAGGCTGCCATTGAACGGCTGGGTTATGTCCATAATGTGGCGGCGGCCAATCTGCGAGCCAATACGTCCAATCTGATCGGCGTCATCATCCGCAACTTCAGCGATGCGTTTTCCATCAAGGTGATGGCCAGCATCGTACGCGAGTTGGAACAGCAGGGGTTTATGGTGTTTCTGGGCCAGCCGCAGGACGACGAAAAGCAGCTCCGCCAATGCCTGACCTCGTTTGCCCAGCAGGGCGTGGCGGGGGTGATTTATCTGTCTGCCAATCCTTTTTCCCGCCGGTTGCCGCAGGCGATTGCGCAATGCGCGCTGCCGTTGGTGGTGGTTTCCGAATCCTTGCTGGACGGCGATCGCGACCTGATTGAGCGTGACAATCGCCATGCCGCCAGTCGGGCCACGCGTTATCTGATTGAGCGCGGTCATCGCAACATTGCCTATCTGGGCGGCGATGCGCAGTGCCTGTTGCGGCAGGAGCGGCTGTTGGGCTACCGCAGCGCGCTGCAGCAGTATGACTTGCCGTTTCGTGACGATTGGGCGCCATGCGGTGAAGAAAATACCCAGTCGGCGGCAACGGGAATTCGCAAGTTATTAGAAAACAGTAATAAAATTACCGCGGTACTCTGCCATTCCGCCGCGACAATCATCGGCTGTATCAGCGGCGTGCAGCAGGTGGGGCGCACCATTGGCAAAGACGTCTTCCTGACGCAGCAAGTTTCACTGGTTGGTTTTGAGGATATGCTGCACATCAACCTGACATCCCCTTCATTTACCTACGTTTCTTCCGCTAGCGATGAAACCGGCCGTCAGGCAGCCGCGCTGATGCTTAAAAAGATCGGCGAACCGTCATTGGCGGCACAGCGGATTGTCATTTCAGGCCAACTGGTGCAGCGCGACTCGGCTTAGCTGCTGCCTGCCAGTTGTCACCAGCGCCAGCGCGCATAAAAAATGCCGAACGGCGTTAACCGATCGGCATGCGTCCGCAGGCGGTGACGCTGACGGAACTCAGTTCATCCAGCGATTGTTGTTTTTGCGGCGTGGGATCAGGTGTGGCAACAGCAGGCCAAGCAACAGACCGATACCGGCTACGCCGCCACCGTACATGAACCATTGCAGGATAATGGTGCGCTGCTTGTCGTCGAGTTGCAAGTTAACTGCGTTGACTTTTTTCTGTGCAACCACCAACTGGTTTTTCAGCTCCTGGTTTTCCTGCTGCAACCCGCTGATGGTGCCATCGCTGGCGGCCACTTTCTGCTGCATTTCCGCCGTACGCTGGTTCCAGCTGTTGTCGATGTTCGCCAGCTTGTCGGTAAGGGTTTTCACCTGCTGTTCCAGTTCCGGTACTCGGGTGCGCAGGCTGGGGGTTTCGCTGAGCTGGTCGAGCGGGATCCACACGCTGCGGCCTTTGGCATCGCGAATCTGGCCATATTTGGTACTGTCATTCACACTTAACAGCGTGACTTCGTCGCCGGCGTTCAACGTGCCGACAATACGGTATTGATTACCTGGGCCGCTGTGTACGTAAGTATTCAATTCATCGGAGATATAGCGCTTATCTTCGGCATGTGCGCCCCAAGTGATGCTGAGGCTCAGCACGGCGAGGCAAATTAGGCGTAATTTCTGCATTAGTTCATCGTTTCTGTGTGAATTTATGGAACGATAGTAGAGGCTTCAGTCTGACGACGCAACGCCAAAACCGGAATGAGAACTATCTTACTGTGGCTGATTCTGTGAGTTGTGCGCCATTTTATTGCGTAACAGGTTTTTTCTGCATTCAGCAGGGTTCAGCCGCCGGGAATCGCGGTAAGATAATCACCACTGTGCGGTCGCCGGCAACGCCGTTTTGTCGGCGCATTACCACGAAGCGTCTCGCGAACGTGTAACTTATTGGTGTAAAAGACTTATGACCGTTGAAATCGAACTGAAATTTATTGCTACTCCCGCCGCGGTGGCCGCGTTACCGGCACAGTTGGCGGCATGGCCGCACCAGCATTCTGCACCGCAGCGTCTGACCAATATTTACTTTGAAACCGACGACAATTTTCTGCGCCGCCATGATATGGGGCTGCGCATCCGGGGGTTCGACGAACGCTTTGAGATGACCATCAAAACTGCCGGCTCGGTAGTCGCTGGTTTGCATCAGCGGCCGGAATACAACGTGGCTATCGCCGCACCGGAACTGGCGCTGGCACAATTCCCGGCGGACATCTGGCCGCAGGACTGTGATGTGTTCGCGCTACAGCAGCGGTTGCAGCCGCTGTTCCGCACCGACTTTGTACGTGAGAAGTGGGTGATCACTTACGATAACAGCCTGATCGAGGTTGGCCTCGACCAGGGAGAGGTGCGTGCTGGCGAACGGGTGGAACCGCTGTGCGAAATTGAACTGGAGCTCAAGCAGGGTGATACCGCCGACGTGCTGAAACTGGCTGCCG
Organism: Serratia sp. Sp408; assembly: GCF_057180665.1. NCBI lineage: Bacteria > Pseudomonadati > Pseudomonadota > Gammaproteobacteria > Enterobacterales > Yersiniaceae > Serratia > Serratia sp. Sp408. The sequence goes on along the minus strand of NZ_JBXUFT010000002.1, from coordinate 136,733 downwards.
AACTGGCGCAGAACGGTGGTCTGCGTCAGGGGAGCCTGAGCAAGGCTGCACGCGGCTATCATCTGGCACAGGGCAACCCCGAGCGCCAGCGGCGGCCGTTGAATATCTTGAAAATGCCAGCAAAGTCCAGCGTTGAACAAGGAATGATTGCCGGTTTTGAACTGGCGCTGAACCATTGGCAGTATCACGAAGAGCTGTGGCTGCGCGGCGACGTGAAAGCGCGGCAGGGCGTTATTGAGGCCATTACCCTGATACGTCAGATATTGGTGGTGTTTGGCGGGCTGGTGCCGCGTAAGGCAAGTGCCGAACTGCGTAACCGACTGACCGCGCTGGAACCGTTGTTGGAGGACAGCAGCACCGAAGCGCAGGAGCTGTGTTTCGGCGTCGAGTACCTGCAATGTAAGTTGGCGCTTACATCATGGTTGGTGACCGGTGCATGGCGCGCCTTTGTCGATGCCAAGGCCCGCACCAGGCTTGAGGGATCATTCAAGCGTTTCTGCGACATCATGCTGGGACGCAGCGCAGCAGAGTTGAAAGAGGCGTTTAACCGCAGCCTGAATGACGATGAATATCAGGAACAATTGCCTCGCCTGACGCGCCAGCTGGCGGCGTTTGCCTTGCTTTCCGGCGCCTATCCAGACAGCGAAAGCGAGCCATACATCACCGCCTGGCGCGAACTGCAGGCGGCAGTGGCCGAACGTCGTCAGGGCTGGTATGAAGGTTGCCGCAAAAACGCCTTATCCCATGCGCCATTCTGGTTAAACGGCGCGGTTCGTTAATCACTTTTGGCCTGCCGGTGGCAGGCCACCGTCAGAGGCATTCATTATGTTGCCACTTTCAGCCCTCTTGCAGGCCCAGGCGCAGCAGATCGTTGAGCGTTTCCATGCTATCCAGGGCGCAGAGTTTACCCTTGGCGCGCATGAACAGCAGATCCTGGCGTCGAGCGATTTTATCAGCGATATGCTGCTCAGCCACCCGGAATGGCTGGATACTTTGCGCAGGCAGCCGCCGCAGCCGGACGAATGCCAGCATTACACCGCCTGGCTGCAAGACCTGCTGGAAGAAGTCCCTGATGAAGCAGCGCTGATGCGCACACTGCGCCTGTTCCGACGGGAAACCCTGGTGCGCATCGCCTGGGCGCAGGCGCAAAATCTCTGCAGCACCGAACAGACCTTGCGCCAGCTGAGCGCATTGGCGGAAACGCTGATCGTCAGCGCACGCGACTGGCTGTATCAAACCTGCTGTCGCGAATGGGGCACGCCGTGCAATGGCGAAGGCGTGCCGCAGCCGCTGCTGATCCTTGGCATGGGTAAACTGGGCGGCGGCGAACTGAACTTTTCTTCGGATATCGATCTGATTTTCGCCTACCCGGAAAATGGCCAGACCGAAGGCGGTCGGCGCCAGCTGGATAACGCCCAATTCTTTACGCGCCTCGGTCAGCGGCTGATCAAAGCGCTGGATCAGCAAACCATCGACGGTTTTGTCTATCGCGTCGACATGCGCCTGCGGCCGTTTGGCGACAGCGGCCCGCTGGTGATGAGCTTTGCCGCACTGGAAGACTATTACCAGGAACAGGGGCGCGACTGGGAGCGCTACGCGATGGTCAAGGCGCGTCTGATGGGCGGGTTTGACGATGCATACAGCCAGGAGCTGCGCAAGATGCTGCGGCCGTTCGTGTTCCGCCGCTACATCGATTTCAGCGTGATCCAGTCGCTGCGCAATATGAAAGGCATGATTGCACGTGAAGTGCGGCGCCGTGGGCTAAAGGACAACATTAAGCTGGGAGCCGGCGGCATTCGCGAAATCGAATTTATCACCCAGGTGTTTCAATTGATCCGAGGCGGGCGCGAGCCAGCATTGCAGGGGCGGGCGCTGTTGCCGACGCTGCAGGCGGTGGGCGAACTGGGGCTGTTGCCACCCGAGCAGGTGGTGCAACTGAGCGACGGCTATCTGTTCCTGCGTCGTCTGGAAAACCTGTTGCAGGCGATAGCCGATCAGCAAACCCAGACCCTGCCGCAGGATGCGCTCGATCAGGCGCGACTGGCCTGGGGCATGGGCGTTGCCGACTGGCCAACCCTGTTGCAACGTCTGGAGTACCATATGCAGGCGGTCAGGGCGGTGTTTGACCAGCTTATCGGCGACGACAGCCCCGATATCGGCGAAGATCCCCACTATCAGCATTATCACAGCCTGTGGCAGGATGCCCTGGAACAGCAGGAAATCGCACCGTTGACGCCGCATCTGGACGACGAGGAGCGGAGCATGATGTTGCGCACCATCGCCGAATTCCGCCACGATGTGGACAAGCGTACCATCGGGCCGCGCGGGCGCGACGTGCTGGATCAACTGATGCCGCGTTTGCTGGCGGCAGTCTGCCAGCGCAACGACGCGCCGACCGCGCTGGTGCGTCTGACGCAGCTGTTGTTGAGCATCGTCACCCGTACCACCTATCTGGAGCTGCTGGTGGAGTATCAGGCGGCGCTCAGCCACCTGATTCGCCTGTGCGCGGCGTCGCCGATGGTGGCCAGCCAATTGGCGCGCTATCCGCTGCTGCTGGATGAACTGCTTGACCCGTCGACGCTCTACCAGCCGGTAGCACCGGATGCCTATCGCAGCGAGCTGCGGCAGTATTTGCTGCGAGTCCCGGAAGATGACGAAGAACAGCGTCTGGAGGCGCTGCGGCAGTTCAAGCAGGCGCAGCAGTTGCGCATTGCCGCCGGTGATATTGCCGAAGCGCTGCCGGTAATGAAAGTGAGCGATCACTTAACCTATCTGGCGGAGGCGATCATCGACGCCGTGGTACAACAGGCATGGAACGATATGGTGGCACGCTATGGCCAGCCGACCCACTTGCAAGAGCGTGAAGGTCGCGGGTTCGCGGTGATTGGCTACGGCAAGCTGGGCGGTTGGGAACTGGGCTACAGTTCCGATCTCGATCTGGTGTTCCTGCTGGATTGTCCGCCCGACGTGATGACCGACGGCGATCGTTGCATTGACGGCCGCCAGTTCTATCTGCGTTTGGCGCAGCGCGTGATGCACCTGTTCAGCACCCGAACCTCGTCCGGCATTCTGTATGAGGTGGACGCACGTCTGCGGCCATCCGGCGCGGCCGGCATGCTGGTCAGCACCGTTGAGGCCTTTGCCGATTATCAGCAGAACGAAGCCTGGACCTGGGAACACCAGGCATTGGTGCGGGCGCGTATCGTGTATGGCGATCCGGCACTGCATCAACGTTTCGATCAAATCCGCAGCCAGATCCTCTGCAAAACGCGCGTCGGCGCAACGTTGCAGCAGGAAGTGCGCGACATGCGCGAAAAAATGCGAAATCACCTCGGCAACAAGCAGCGTGAGCTGTTTGATATCAAAGCGGATGAGGGGGGGATAACGGATATCGAATTTATCGCCCAATATCTGGTCTTACGCTATGCCGCCGACGAACCGCGCCTGACGCGCTGGTCCGATAACGTGCGGATTTTCGAGTTGATGGCCAATTACGACATCATGCCGGAAGACGAAGCGCGTGCGTTGACCCGCGCTTATGTCACCATGCGCGATGAAATTCATCACCTGGCGTTGCAGGAGCACTCCGGCAAAGTCAGCAGCGAACTGTTCACCGCCGAGCGCGCACAGGTGCGCGCCAGCTGGAGCCAGTGGCTGGGTTAGACACCAGGTTTTTGCTGGTATCAACGGCGTCTGTGATACTATCGGCGCCATTAATTTTATGACCTGTTTGGAGTTATCGGATGAAAGTTACACTGCCTGATTTTCGCCGCGCCGGTGTACTGGTGGTTGGTGACGTCATGTTGGATCGCTATTGGTATGGGCCGACCAGCCGTATTTCACCGGAAGCCCCGGTACCGGTGGTCAAGGTGGATACCATCGAAGAGCGTCCCGGCGGTGCGGCTAACGTCGCGATGAACATTGCCTCGCTGGGCGCCAACTCGCGCCTGGTGGGCCTGACTGGCATTGACGATGCGGCGCGTGCGCTGAGCGCCAAGCTCAACGAAGTCAACGTACGTTGTGACTTCGTGTCGGTGCCGACGCATCCGACCATCACCAAGCTGCGCGTGCTGTCTCGCAATCAGCAGCTTATTCGCCTTGATTTCGAAGAAGGTTTTTCCAACGTCGATCCACAGCCGATGCTGGAGCGCATTCAACTGGCGCTGCCGCAGATTGGCGCACTGGTGCTGTCCGATTACGCCAAGGGCGCGCTGAGCAAGGTGCAAGGCATGATCAAACTGGCGCGTGACGCCGGGGTGCCGGTATTGATCGATCCCAAAGGCACCGATTTTGAACGCTACCGTGGCGCGACGCTGCTCACGCCAAACCTTTCGGAGTTTGAAGCGGTGGTGGGCCACTGCAAGGACGAAGCTGAGCTGGTGCAACGCGGCATGAAGCTGGTGGCTGATTTCGAGCTTTCCGCGCTGCTGGTGACGCGTTCGGAACATGGCATGACGCTGCTGCAACCGGGTCGTCCGCCGTTGCATCTGCCAACGCAGGCGCAGGAAGTGTTCGACGTGACCGGCGCCGGCGACACGGTGATTGGCGTATTGGCCGCGGCGCTGGCCGCCGGCAATACGCTGGAAGAGTCGTGTTTCCTGGCAAACGCCGCCGCTGGCGTGGTGGTCGGCAAGCTGGGGACCTCCACCGTTTCGCCGATCGAGCTGGAAAATGCCATCCGTGGTCGAGCTGAAACCGGTTTTGGCGTGATGAGCGAAGCACAGTTGAAAGAGGCGGTGGCGCAGGCACGCCAGCGCGGCGAAAAAGTGGTCATGACCAACGGTATCTTCGACATTCTGCATGCTGGTCACGTCTCTTACCTGGCCAATGCCCGCAAACTGGGCGATCGCCTGATCGTCGCGGTCAACAGCGATGCATCTACCAAGCGCCTGAAGGGCGAAACCCGCCCGGTAAATGCGTTGGAAAACCGCATGATCGTGCTGGGCGCGTTGGAGGCGGTCGATTGGGTGGTGCCGTTTGAAGAAGACACGCCACAGCGCCTGATCGCCGATATCCTGCCGGATCTGCTGGTGAAAGGCGGCGATTACAAACCGGAAGAGATTGCTGGCAGCGCTGAAGTGTGGGCCAACGGCGGCGACGTGAAAGTGCTGAACTTTGAAGATGGTCTGTCAACGACCAATATCATCAAAGCCATCAAGGACGGGCGCGGTTAATCACGCCGCTGCAACGAGAACATCTTGCGTGGGCGTGCCTGACGCCCCTGATTGCGGTGGTTGCCAGTGAGTGGATTAAAACAGGAACTGGGGTTGGCGCAGGGAGTGGGCCTGTTGTCCACCTCGCTGCTCGGCACCGGGGTGTTTGCTGTGCCGGCGTTAGCGGCCCAGCTGGCGCAGGGGGATAGCCTGTGGGCCTGGCCGCTGCTGATTGCATTGGTGTTCCCGATTGCCATCGCCTTTGCCGCGTTAGGGCGTCACTTCCCCAGCGCCGGCGGTGCGGCGCATTTTGTCGGTATGGCATTTGGTCCGCGTATGGCCAAGGTCACCGCCTGGCTGTTCCTGTCGGTGATCCCGGTGGGTTTGCCCGCCGCCTTGCAAATCGCCGCCGGTTTCTGGCAGGCAACGCTCGGGTGGAGTGCCAACGGCCTGCTGCTGGTGCAAATCGCCACGCTGATGGCCATCTGGTTGCTCGGTACCCGCAGCGCCGGCTCCAGCGCTAATATTCAAACCCTGATCGCGATCCTGGTGGTGGCTCTGGTGGCTGCCATCTGGTGGAAAGGTGGGATCAGACCGGCGCATATTCCTTGGCCGGCGCTCGATGAGATTTCTCCTCCCAAGCTGTTTCATGCCCTGGCGGTGATGTTCTGGTGCTTCGTCGGACTGGAGGCCTTTGCGCATCTGGCGACGGAGTTTCGCCAGCCGGAACGCGACTTCCCGCGCGCTTTGCTGCTGGGTCTGCTGGTGGCCGGCCTGGTGTACTGGGGCTGTACCGTCGCGGTGCTGCACTTTCACGCCTACGGTGAGCACCAGGCGGCTGCGGCCTCGCTGCCCGCTATCGTGGTGCAGCTGTTTGGCCAACATGCGCTGTGGATTGCCTGCGTGATCGGTTATCTGGCCTGTTTCGCCAGCGTGAATATCTATACCCAGAGTTTTGCCCGGCTGGTGTGGTCGCAGGCGCAGAGCAAGCCCGGCAGCGCCTTGGCGCAATTGTCCGCCGGACAGGCACCGGTCAATGCGCTCAGCGCAGTGGTGGGCAGCTGCTTGCTGTTTACCTTGCTGATCTACGCACTTGATTTGCCGCTGGACACGCTGCTGGTGTACGCCAACGGAATCTTCGTGCTGATTTATCTGCTGTGCATGCTGGCGGGCTGCCGCATTTTATTGGGCCGTTCGCGCTGGATGGCGGCGGTTGGCACGCTGCTGTGCCTGCTGTTGCTGGTGATTATCGGCTGGAAAAGTCTCTACGCGCTGGCGATGTTGGTGCTGATTTGGCTGGTGTTGCCGCGCGGCAAGGCGTAAGAAATACAGGGCTGAACCGGCGTTCAGCCCCGATCCGGCAAGCGATTTATTCTTCTTCCTGCTTTGGCGTGCCGGTCTGCTTGCTTTCCAGCTCGGCCAGACGCTGCTCCAGCAGAGCCAGTTTTTCGCGCGTGCGCAGCAGAACCTGAGTCTGTACGTCAAACTCTTCGCGATTGACCAGGTCCAGGCGGGTCAGCTGCGCTTGCAGCACCTGACGGATTTTCTTTTCTACGTCTTCCCCGAATTCACGGACACCCTTGGGCATGGATTCATGTACCTGGCGTGCGATCTGTTCAATTTTTTTCGGGTCAATCATGGCGTATCCCTTTCAGAATGTAATGGCTGTTGCCTAGTGTAATGCGAGTTGCCCGCTGGATAAACTAACTTTCACCTTGCCGATATGCATGATAAGTGCACGCTTTGCCAATTGCCTCGGATAATCATTAGCGTTATAGTCATAACGCTTATTCTCAGGGCGGGGTGAAAGTCCCCACCGGCGGTAAATCATCTTCTACGGTGAAAGCCCGCGAGCGCTCAGCCAGCCTTTGGGTCGGTTAGAGGTCAGCAGATCCGGTGTAATTCCGGGGCCGACGGTTATAGTCCGGATGGGAGAGAGTAACGGTAACTGCCGGGCTTACGCCCGCTTGCGTTATTTTTGGCTATCTCTACGCCACTCCTCAAGATCGCCCTGGTTCTGGTAATCCATAAATTTAATGAGGTTTTTTACCATGAATCAGACGCTACTTTCAGACTTCGGCACGCCGGTAGAACGCGTTGAACGCGCGTTGGACGCATTGCGCAATGGGCGCGGCGTTATGGTGCTTGATGATGAAAATCGTGAAAACGAAGGTGACATGATCTTCGCCGCCGAAACCATGACCGTGGAGCAGATGGCGCTGACCATTCGCCACGGCAGCGGCATCGTTTGCCTGTGTCTCACCGAAGAACGCCGTCAGCAGCTTGAGCTGCCAATGATGGTGACCAACAACTCCAGCCAGTTCCAGACCGCCTTCACCGTGACCATTGAAGCGGCGCAGGGCGTTACCACCGGCGTTTCCGCCGCAGACCGCCTGACTACCATTCGTGCGGCAATTGCCGACAATGCCAAACCGAGCGATCTGAACCGCCCGGGCCACGTGTTCCCGTTGCGCGCACAGCCGGGTGGCGTGCTGAGTCGTCGTGGCCACACCGAAGCGACCATCGATATGGTGGCGCTGGCCGGTTTTAAACCCGCTGGCGTACTCTGTGAACTGACCAACGATGATGGCACCATGGCGCATGCGCCGGAAGTGATCGCGTTCGCCAAGCAGCACGAGATGCCGGTGCTGACCATCGAAGATCTGGTGGCCTACCGCCAGATGCACGAAAAGCAGGCGAGCTGATGTTCTGCCAGGGTGTTGCGTGCGACACCTGTGGCCGATAGGCAGATAAAAAAGGCTGAACCTGGTTCAGCCTTTTTGCATTTTTAGCATTAACCGATGCCGCCGCTTTGCAGCAGCGTCAGGCTAAAACCCATCACCGCCATACCGCACAATACGCCGTAACTGGGGTTATTATGCGGATCGATCTCTTTTGCCAGTGGCATCAGTTCATCTACCGACAAGGCCACCATAATGCCGGCCACCGCCGCCATGATTGAGGCCATCACCACCGGGGAAATCATCGGGCCAAGCAGCACAAACGCCAGTACCCCGCCGAGAATTTCTGCCAACCCCGATATTCCCGACCAGAACAGCGCTTTGGTTTTTGACCCGGTAGCGGCGTACACCGGCCCGGCCACCGCCAGACCTTCGGGAATGTTATGCATGGCAACGGCTAACGCGATGCCCATGCCCAGTTCCAGATCGGCGCTGGCGGTGACGAAGGTGGCAATGCCCTCCGGGAAGTTATGCAGACTGATGCCGAGCGTCAGCAGGATCGCGGTGCGCTTCAGATTGAGCGGTTTGAGCGGCTTCTGCACCAGATCCTGCGGGTGCTGGTGCGGCAACATGCGATCGAGCGCAAAATACCCCAACAGGCCGAACATGAACATCCCATAGCCCAGCATTGGCGACATGCCCGGCGTATGCAGCGCGGCAGGCAGCATTTCCATTAGAGAAATCAACAGCATAATCCCGGCGGCGAAACCGAGGGCAAACGCCAGCAGCCGGTTGGAGGGCTTCTGTCCGATGATGCCGAACAGCGCGCCTACGAAGGTTGCACCACCGGCCAGCAGAGTCAAAATCAGCGGTACCGACATCGTGGTCCTCTATGCTAATGATAATTATTCATATTCTGATACTAACAGAGTAAAGGTATAAATCGAGTGGATTTGCCTGATTGTTCTTATTGATTTAACCGTTCAAATTTCTTGAATATCTTCATCACGCTTATCCGACTGTGTCGCGCTGACAAACGGCGTAAGGTAGTCAGCAGTAACGTTGAACCTTCAGCAAAGGATAAGTTATGACCACTTCTCGCATGCCTGCTCTGTTCCTCGGCCATGGTAGCCCGATGAACGTATTGGAAGAAAACCGCTATACCGCAGCGTGGCGCCAACTGGGCGAAACGCTGCCGCGGCCGAAGGCAATTCTGGCGATCTCTGCCCATTGGTATACCCGCGGTACTGCGGTAACGGCGATGGAATTTCCCAAAACCATTCACGATTTTGGCGGTTTCCCGCAGGCGCTGTTTGATACGCAATACCCAGCGCCGGGTTCACCGGCGTTGGCTGCGCAGGTGCAACAGTTGCTGGCACCGACCACGGTCACGGCCGATACCGGCGAATGGGGGCTCGACCATGGCAGTTGGGGAGTGTTGATCAAGATGTATCCGCAAGCGGATATTCCGGTGGTGCAATTGAGCATCGACGGTACGCAACCGGCGGAATATCACTTTGAACTGGGCAGGAAACTGGCGGCGCTGCGTGAGCAGGGGGTGATGATGGTGGCCAGCGGCAACGTGGTGCATAATTTGAGAAAGGTGAAATGGCAGGGCGACACCAGCCCGTACCCGTGGGCCGAGTCGTTTAATCACTATGTGCGAGACAACCTGACCTACCGGGGCGAACACCATCCTCTGGTGAATTTTATGCAGCACGAGGGGGCGGCGCTGTCCAACCCGACGCCGGAACACTATCTGCCGTTGCTGTACGTGCTGGGCAGTTGGAACGGTGAGGAGCCGATTGGCGTACCGATTGACGGCCTGGAAATGGGCGCGTTGAGTATGCTGTCGGTGCAGGTGGGCTAAAACAATGCCAGCGTATCGCTGGCATTGTTGGTTAATCGAGGATGATATGCGGATAAAAGCGTGACAGATCCTGGGTGATCGGTTCACGATCCTCTCGCAGGCCAATGCCACACGGCCGATCGTCCACCAGCCAACTGCCGATCAGCGTGTAGTTGCCGTCGAACTGTGGCAGCGGATGGAATTGCTGCACGATCATGCCCTCTTCGCCATACGGGCCGTCAACCCGCGCCACTTCCTGACCGTTTTTCACAATCTTGATGTTGGCGCCTTCGCGGGAGAACAGCGGTTTGACGACGTAGTGATCGAGCGTCGGGTGCCGATCTTCGGCAAAATAGGCCGGCAGCAGGTTCGGGTGATCCGGGAACATTTTCCACAGCATCGGCAACAGCGCCTTATTGGAGATAATGCTTTTCCAGGCGGGCTCCAGCCAGCGAACACCGGCGTCTTCCAGCTTGGTGGAGAACATTTCGCGCAGCATGAACTCCCAGGGATACAGTTTGAACAGGTTGCCGATGACCTGGTTTTGCAGATCGGTGAACTGGCCTTTTTCGCCGAGGCCAATCTCTTCCATAAACAGGAATTCGGTGGCGATGCCAGCCTCTTGCGCGCAGTCTTGCAAATATTGCACCGTACCGCGATCTTCCTCGCTGTCCTGACAGCAAGCCATATGCAGCAGCTGGAATCCGTGCTGAGCTTTCAGTTCGCCAAAACGTTCAATCAGTTTCTCTTGCAGGCTGTTGTACTGGTCCGCCTGTGCGTCCAGTTTGCCGGCATTGATCTGGTCTTCCAGCCAGATCCACTGGAAGAACGCCGCCTCGTAAAGTGACGTTGGGGTATCGGCGTTGTTTTCCAGTAGTTTCGGTGGGTTAACGCCGTCATAGGCCAGATCGAGGCGTGAATAGAGCGACGGCGTATTGGTGCGCCATGAGCTGCGCACGAATTCCCAGGTGTGTTTCGGAATACGGAATTTGGCCAGCAGCTCATCGCTGTCGACCACGGTTTCAACCACCTGCAGGCACATCTGATGCAGTTCGGCGGTGGCGCTTTCGATCTCGTCGATTTGTGCTAGCGTGAACTGATAATAAGCGTCTTCCCGCCAATAGGGTTCGCCATACATGGTGTGGAAGTTGAAGCCGAATTCCGCCGCCTTTTCACGCCAGTCCGGGCGTTCTGCAATTGCAACGCGTTTCATGCCTTAACCACCCATGCTGCGTGAGCCGGATGTCGCACTGCTGCGCTGCATGCTGGTCTGCTTGGCAACCGACTCACCGAAGCCGCCGCGGGTGATGGTATTGGTCACCGGCGGTTTTGGCGCCATGGCGGTTTTTGGCACCGTCATGGTACGCCCGCCGGCGGTGGCCGGACCGTAGTTCTTGCCGCTGGCGTCAACAAACTTGCCGTTCGCCGGGCTGGCCGGGTTTTTTGAGGTGAACAGCGGCTGCTGGGCGAAGCCGGAACCGCCCATCATGCGTCCCATCATGTAGCCGGCCATCAGCGGCATCCAGAAACTGCCGCTGCTTTGCGACTCGGCCGCCATGCCGGCCTGCGCCGGTGCCTGGGTACATTGCGCTTCACCGAATTCGGCCACGCAGTCTTCACGGCTGGCGTACTTCGGTGCGGTTTTTTCGGCTTCTTTCAATGCGTTGTTGTAAGCGGTGGTGCACTGCTCGCTCATCGACGGGTTACTGCGCGAACAGTCGTCGGCATTCTGGTACAGCGAGACCGTTTCATCCGTCTTTTCACAGCCGGCCAGCATAAACACTGCGCTGATCGCCAAAGCCACCGGGGCAACGCGGTAGCTGCGCCAGGATTTGCGGAACGTCTCTTGGTTGATGTTTTTTGTCCGTTTCATCGTTGTTAATCCCATCGTGCGGGCTGTTTTCGCCCTTTCCCAGTAGTGGCGTAAGGATAGGGGAAAGATGCTCAAAATTAAAGCTGAATCCCAGGCCTGGCGCGACTCTTTACGCAGCTATACGTTTTGCTGTGCGCCAGTTCTCTTTACTGCTGAAAAAACACGCTTCGCTGTTTCAAAATGAAACCCCAGCTGCCGATTGGTGTTCCATAATGAAACAAAAAACCGGCTGATCGCCAAGTGATTGTGGCGTCGTATAGTCACCGTTGACCACCCCCCGATCCCGCTGTCCCCTACAGAGGAGTTAACCGTGAAAAAGCTTATTAATCAGGTTGAAACAGTATTGGACGAGCAACTGCTCGGCCTGGGCGAAGCGCACCCCGAACTGCGGGTGCATCAGGATCCGCTGTTTGTCACCCGCGCCGATGGTCCGGTGGCGGGCAAGGTGGCGATCCTCTCCGGCGGCGGCAGCGGCCATGAACCGATGCACTGCGGTTTCGTTGGTGAGGGTATGCTCGACGGCGCCTGTCCGGGCGAGATTTTCACCTCGCCGACGCCGGACAAGATGTACGAATGCGGCTTGGCGATTGACGGCGGCGCCGGTGTGCTGCTGCTGATCAAGAATTACACCGGCGACGTGCTGAATTTTGAAACCGCCACGGAGCTGCTGCACGACGGCGGCATACCGGTGGCAACGGTGCTGGTGGACGACGACGTGGCGGTGAAAGACAGCCTGTTTACCGCAGGACGGCGTGGCGTTGCCAATACCGTACTGATGGAAAAACTGCTTGGCGCGGCGGCACAGCGCGGCGATACGCTGGATGATCTGGTGACGCTGGGTCACCGCTTGAACAATCAGGGACATTCAATCGGCATTGCCCTGGGCGCCTGTACCGTACCCGCGGCCGGTAAACCGTCGTTTACGCTGGCGGAAAACCAGATGGAGTTCGGCGTGGGCATTCACGGCGAGCCGGGCATTGAACGGCGGCCATTCACTACGCTTAACCACGCGGTGGATGACATGTTCCATACGTTGATAGAACACGGCAATTATCAGCGCACCTTGCGCGTCTGGCAGCGGGCGCAAGGCGAATGGCGCGATGATGTACAGGTAAAAAAGCCGCTGATGCGTGGCGATCGGGTGATTGCGCTGGTGAATAACCTGGGGGCGACGCCACTGTCAGAGCTGTACGGCGTTTACCACCGTCTGGCAGAGCGCTGTGCGGAGGCGGGAATCATCATCGAACGCAACCTGATCGGCGCATATTGCACTTCGCTGGACATGCAGGGCGTTTCCATCACGCTGTTGAAAGTGGACGATCCATTGTTGGCGCTGTGGGATGCGCCGGTGAAAACCCCTGCGCTACGTTGGGGCTGCTGAGGAGAACAGATGATGCTGACAAAACAACAGGTGGTTGACTGGCTGATGCGCTGCGGCGAGGTCTTTGCCCGTGAACGAGACTTTCTGACTCAATTGGACACCGACATCGGCGATGCCGATCATGGCCTCAACATGAACCGTGGCTTTAATAAAGTGGTAGAAAAACTGCCGTCGGTGGCGGACAAGGATATCGGTTTCATCCTGAAGAACACCGGCATGACGTTGCTGTCCAGCGTTGGCGGTGCGAGCGGTCCGCTGTTCGGCACGTTTTTCATTCGCGCCGCGCAGGCGGCCAATGCCAAGCAAAGTCTGGATCTGGCGGAATTGCAGCACATGATGCAGGAAGGGGTCGAGGGGGTGGTGATGCGGGGTAAGGCGGAGCCGGGCGATAAAACCATGTGTGACGCGTGGTGGCCGGTGGTCGAGAGCCTGCGGCAATCGGCGCAACAGCAACTGAGCGTGGCGCAAGCCTTGCAACGGGCGGCAGAGTGCGCGCAGCAGGCGGTGGAAGCAACGATTGCCATGCAGGCGCGCAAGGGGCGAGCCAGCTACCTCGGCGAGCGCAGCATCGGTCACCAGGATCCGGGTGCCACGTCGGTAATGTTGATGGTGAAAACGCTGGCGGAAATCGCCGCCTAGGCGGGAGGCAAAATGATCAATATCGTAGTGGTTTCTCACAGCGCGTTACTGGCGCAGGGCGTTCAGGCGCTGGCGCAACAGATGATGCGCGGCGACGGCTGTAAACTGGCGCTGGCGGCGGGGGTTGATGATGAACAGCATCCCATCGGTACCGACGCGATAAAAGTCATGGCGGCGATTGAAGCGGTGGCAGACGGCGATGCCATCGTAGTGTTGATGGATTTGGGCAGCGCAGTGCTGAGCGCGGAAACCGCGCTGGAGCTGCTGGATCCGGCGTTGGCGGCCAAGGTATCGCTGTGCGCCGCGCCGCTGGTGGAGGGCACGCTGGCGGCGATCGTTGCGGCCAATTCAGGAGCCGGGCTGGAGCAGGTGTTGGCCGAAGCGCGTGGCGCATTACAGGCCAAGCAGGCGCAGTTGGGCGAAGCGACGCCAGCCAGCAAATCGCTGAGCCTGCCGCTAAACCAGGGAAAAAGCGTCAGTTGGACGGTGCAAAATGCCCATGGTCTGCATGCACGCCCGGCAGCACGGCTGGCGGAAACGCTGGCGCCGTTCGATGCCGAACTGGTGCTGGAAAAGGCCGGCCAATGCGCCAATCCGCGCAGTTTGAATCAGTTGGCGCTGCTGCAGGTTCGCCAGGGTGATAGCGTGCGGCTGATCGCCAGCGGCACGCAGGCCGATCTGGCCCTGGCCGCTTTCCAGGCGCTGGCGGAACAGCATTTTGGCGAAACGGTTTCAGCTCACCAACAACCTTCGCTGCACGGTATTCCCGTGGAGGAGAGCGTCAGTAGCGGCCCGGTGTTGCAGGTTTACAGTTTCTGGCCGACGCTGGCGGAACGCAAGATCGGCGCTGACGACATTCTCAACGAGCAGCAGCGGCTGCGTGAAGCCTTGCAGCATACGCTGAGCGATTTGAACCGGCTGGCGGAGCGTACCGCGACCTTGATCGGCAAACCACAGGCGGGAATATTCGGCGCGCACAGCATGTTGCTGGACGATCCGGATCTGCAACAGGCGGCCTATACGCGTATCGCCCAGCAGTTTTGCAGCGCCGAGCAGGCATGGCGGCAAGAGCTGGAGGCCATCGCCGCCGATTATCGCACGCTGGACGACGAGTATCTGCGCGCGCGCGAACTGGACGTGCGCGATATGCTGCGCCGTACCCTGAGCCATTTGCAGCGGCAGACTATTCCACCGATCGTCTTGACCACGCCGGCGATCCTGGTAATGGATGAGCTGATGCCGTCGGAAGTGGTGATGCTGGATCGCCGCATGGTATTGGGCATTTGCCTGAGTGGCGGCCACGCGCTGTCACACAGCGCAATTCTGGCCAAGGCGATGGGCATTCCGATGGTGGTTGGCATGAGCGATTGTCTGAGCAAAACCCGTAGCGGTCAGCAAGCCATGCTGGATGCCGCGCGCGGCGTGCTGCAGCTCAGCCACTAGGCGCGCAGCTTGAACTGGCGGATATCGATTTGATAATGCTTTATTTTCCGCCACAGCGTGGTGCGGCCGATCGCCAGCAATTGGGCCATTTCGTTTAACTGTCCACGGCTGACGCTGGCCGCGTGCAGGATCGCCTGACGTTCGGTTTCCGCCAGCGTGGGCGTGGTAATGGTCGGCGGGAGGTCAGACGCCAGCTGCTGGCCCAGCAGATGGGCGGGTAAATCCGCCAGTTGAATATGGTGGTTATGGCAGATCATGGCCGCGCGCTCCACCACGCCTTTCAGTTGCAGATCGTTGCCGGGCCACGGGTATAACCCGAGCTGGGTCAAGACGTCATGATCCACCCGGAAGCGGCATTGAAAATGCAATTCCAACGCGTGTAAATGATGGTGTACCAACAGCGGAATGTCGTCCAGACGCTGGCGTAGCGGCGGGATCTGGATTTCGAACGCCTGCAGGCTGTAAAACAGCTGGCGGCGGAAGCGGTTTTGCTGCACCAACAGCGGTAGATTGGCGGCGCTGGTGGCGATGATGCGTACATCGACCGGGATCACCCGGTTGGAATTGAGGCGCATGACAATGCCGGTTTTCAGCACCTGCAACAGCGCTGACTGCATATCCGGCGGTAAATACTCAATCTGTTCCAGATACAGTGTGCCGCCGTTGGCCAGCTCGAATTTGCTTAATTGTCCGGCCCGCTCTTCGTTGGCATCGCTGCCCAGCAGATCGCGCAGGCCCTGCGCTTCGGGCATCAGTTGGCAGTTGAGGGCGATATACGGCCCGGCGGCGCGTTCGCTGGCATTGTGAATCGCCTGACCCAGCAGTTCCTTGCCTACCCCCTCTTCACCACACAGCAAAATCGGCTGATTACCCTTGGCGGCCTGTTGGCCATAGCGGATCAGGCGGCGCATCTCCAGCGAGCCGGACGGCATTTGCTCAAAGGTATGGCTGACGCGGCCAAGCTGGCTGCTGACGTAACGGCGCAGCGGTTCCAGCGGATGCAGCAGGGCGATAAAGCCACAGTGGTTGCCGTCGGGGATCGGCTTCAAGGTCAGCAGCGCGGCGATAAACTGTTGCTGGTTTTCGAAGGTGACCTCCATATGCTGCAACGGTTGCCGCTGCTCGATGGCGCGCTTGAGCATTGCCGGCAGCGTCAGCAGTTGCGCCAGCGGTTTCCCCAGGCTGTGCTGAACGTCGAGTTTCAGCATTGCTGCCGCGCGCTGGTTGAGGTATTGCAGATAACCCCGGTGATCCCAGGCCATGACGCCATCGTCCACGCCGTCGAGCAAGCCATAAAGCTGGTTCAGGTGGCGGTTGGATTCAGCCAGTAAACCGTCGGCATTCAACGAATTGCCGATCTCGCGAGCCAGCGCCAGCGTCAGTGACAGGTCGCCGGCGGCGGCGGCGATGAGTTGACAGCCGAGCGCAATGGCGCCGCGTTGACGGCCGCTGTTGTCATACACCGGTGTGGCGCAGAATGACCAGTCATGTAACGCCTCACGCACATGCTGCTTGCCGCTGACCTGAATCGGATGCCCTTCGGACGCCGCCAGCGACGGCGCATTGGTGCCGATATCGCCTTCCGCCCAGTAAGCGCCGGGCAGCAAACCCAACTGCGCCAGCCGTTGGCATGTGGTGATATCGCCGCACTGCCACAGCATACAGCCGCTTTCATCGAGGATTATCAGCACGCAACGGCGTTGCTCCATGTATTCGTAAGCGTCCTCCAGCGCCGCCTGACCCAGCGTCAGCAAATCGTTTTTGCGCTGGCAGACGGAGCTGAAGGTGCTGCCCAGCGCGCGCTGGGGCGCCTTCCACACCGACGGGCGCATCAACGTGCGGCAACGCAGCCAGGAGGCATAAATGGCCGCTGGCGGACGCTGTGACGGCGGCAACGCGCCGTCAGCCATCAGGCGCTGCCAGAGTGGGAGATTCTCCATCGCGTTGCGTCCACAGGTTCACGGGGAAAGGATAATACTAAACCGAAGGGAGATAGGCTGGCTGTGAACCGGCGAACATTCGGCATAAAAAAGGGGCGTGGCTGACGCCACCCCCCGATATCGTGCCAGACCAGGCTATCAGTTTTGGAACGGATTGCGCGGTTGGCTAGCGGTGGTGGCCGGTGCGCTGGTACGTGGCGCCGGTGCCGAGGACACGCTGCGACTGGCAGGTACTGGCGCGGCCGTCTGCTGCATTGGCGCGTTGTCCTGGTAGCCGTCGGCATAGGCGTCTTGTGCGCTGTTCTGCGGTGCCACGGCGTCTGGCGCGGTTGACACCGGTTTACCCAGCGCGCCGTTCAGCATCATCAGATCGTTTTCGTTCAGCGTGCCGAGCGCAGATTTGATGTTCAACTGGTTGATCAGATAGGTATAACGCGCATCGGACAGGTTGCGTTTGGCGTCATAAAGCTGAGTGGTGGCGTCAAGCACGTCGACGATGGTGCGGGTGCCCACCTGATAGCCGGCTTCCATGGCATCCAGGGAGCTTTGCGCGGAGATCACCGCCTGTTTATACGCGTTGATGCTGCTGATCGAGGCATTGACGTTATTGAACGACGAACGCACGGTCTGCACCACCGTACGGTGCGAGCTTTCCAGCTGTTCGCTGGCACCGACGAAGCTGTACTGCGCCTGCTTGACCTGAGAGTTGGTCTGGCCGCCGCTGTAAATCGGCAGATTGAAACTTACGCCGATCTTGTTCTGGCCAACGTCCGAATCCTCGGTACGATTACGCGAGCCGCCGTTGTTGGTATTGGTAATACCGGTTGAGGCGCTCATGTCGATGGTCGGCATATAACCGGTCTGTGCATATTTGATCTGCTCGCGGGCCAGATCCTGGCTCAGACGGGCGGACAGCAAGCTCAGGTTGCGCGCTTCGGCTTCCTTCAGCAGGTTATTGACCGCGTCCGGGCGCTTGGTGGCGAAGCTGTCGGTGTTCAGCGAGGCCAGTTCCGGATAGAAGGCGCCGGTGACCTGACGCAGCGATTCCAGCGCGTTGTCCAGCGCATTGCGGGCGCTGACTTCTGCCGCCAGCACGGTATCGTAATTGGATCGGGCGTTTTGCACGTCGGTAATGGCGACCAGGCCGACGTTAAAACGCTGGGTAGTCTGATCGAGCGTGCGGTACACCGCATCTTTCTGCGCCTGGGTGTAGCTCAGGGTGTCAATCGCCTTCAATACGTTGAAGTAGGCGGTGGCGGTATTGAGAATCAGCTGCTGTTCAGCGGTCTGGAAGGTAACGTCGGAAATACCGGCGGTTTTTTCCTGCAGCGTCAGCGCACGCCATTTGGACATGTCAAAAATGGTCTGAGTCAGCGCCAGCGAGCCGCTGGTGGTATCGGAATTGGTATCTTTGATATCACGATAACCACTGCCGTAAGTATACCCGGCGGTCAAACCCAGCTGCGGCAGCAACGGGCTGCGCGATTCGTTGATTTTTTCGAATGCGGCATCACGGTCAGCGGCAGACTTGCGCAGATCCGGGTTACTTTCCCTCGCCTGTTTGTAAACCTGCAGCAGGTTCTCTGCCTGGCTCATTGCACTGAAGCCGCCCAGGCTCAGTCCGATAAGAAGGGGGAGCAGTTTCTTCATTTGCATTCCTTGTTGTGCAGCAATATTGGTATGTTAGCGCTGACGATAGTCGAAATAGTTGCCGATTCTAACAGAGTCTTCGGTTCGCATAAGGTGGCTGAATGTGCCATCCGCGGGAACTTTTATCTTTCGAATGCCCTGTGAGCACTGGCTGAAATGCCTGCGCACTTCGCACCTGATATCATGGTCAACAATCTACCACAAAGCGGCGAAAGAAAGTCTCGCCGTTTCTGTCATCAAAACTGTTTATTTTATCGGCATACTCACGCAGGAGAAGAGTGCTTATGAGCCGTCCGCAGCCTACGCCCGTTACTTTCGATAAAAATGATGTAGAAATTATTGCACGTGACACGCTTTATCGTGGTTTTTTTTCACTCAATTTATACCGTTTTCGTCACCGGTTGTTCAATGGCGAGATGAGCGGCGAGGTCCGACGCGAGATTTTTGAACGCGGGCACGCCGCGGTGCTGCTGCCTTACGACCCACAGCGCGACCAGGTGGTACTGGTGGAACAACTGCGCATCGCCGCGGTCGATACTTCCGAGTCCCCCTGGTTACTGGAAATGGTGGCGGGCATGATCGAAGTCGGTGAAAGCGTTGAGGATGTCTGTCGCCGAGAAGCGCTGGAGGAGGCGGGCATTGTGGTTGGGCGCTGCAAGCCGGTACTGAGCTACCTCGCCAGCCCGGGCGGCACCAGCGAACGGCTGTCGATTATGGTGGGCGAAGTGGACGCCAGCACCGCAGAAGGCATCCATGGGCTGGCTGAAGAGAATGAAGATATCCGAGTCCATGTGGTGAGCCGCGAACAGGCTTACCGTTGGGTTGAAGAGGGCGCGATTGATAATGCGGCATCGGTGATTGCATTGCAGTGGCTGGCGTTGCACCATGAATCGCTCAGAGCAGAGTGGATCAAGTAAATGACAAAGCGCTACACCCCTGATTTCCCGGAAATGATGAGACTGTGCGAAACCAACTTCGCGCAATTGCGTCGCTTGCTGCCACGCAATGACCAAGTGGGCGAAACGGTGACTTATCAGGTGAGCAGCGCGCATTATCGTCTGACGATAATGGAATCCACGCGCTATACCACGCTGGTGGAAATCGAACAAACCTTCCCGGCGGTCAGCTATTGGAGCCTGCCGGCGATGACGGTGCGGCTGTATCACGACGCGATGGTTGCGGAAGTGTGTGCCAGTCAGCAGATCTTTCGCTTTAAAGCGCGTTATGATTATCCTAATAAAAAGTTGCATCAACGCGACGAAAAGCATCAAATTAACCAGTTTCTTGCTGATTGGCTGCGCTACTGTTTAGCGCATGGGGCAATGTCGGTTCCGGTTTGCTAGGCACCCCCAATGCGTCAAGCGGCCTCTTTGTTGGCTGCCTTTGCTCACCCTGGTCGCCTGGCGGTCAGATACCAGGGATGATGAGCGTCGGCTCACCCGGTGGGCCAACGCAAGCGTTGTTCAAATCGGTCTGCGACCCATTTGCCGTTCAGTTGCCGTCTCGACGCAGCGCGATGCGGTAGGGATATGGACTGAGATAACAAAGGACACCATTTGGAAAGCCTGTTGAAACTGCCCGTGGCGAGTGGGGCCAAGGTCAGGATTTTACAAATAACCGATACCCACCTTTTTGCCGGCGAGAATGAGACCTTGCTGGGCATCAACACTTACCGCAGTTATCACGCGGTATTGGATGCCATCTGCGCGCAGCAACGGGAATACGATCTGATTGTCGCTACCGGTGACCTGGCACAGGATCATTCCCTCGAGGCCTACCGGCATTTTGCCGACGGCATCGCGCAACTGCCTGCGCCATGCGTCTGGCTGCCGGGCAATCACGATTTTCAGCCGGCAATGGTCGACGCATTGGCGGCGGCGGGCATTTCCCCGTCAAAGCAGGTTCTACTGGGCGACGGCTGGCAGGTGATCCTGCTGGACAGCCAGGTGTTCGGCGTGCCGCACGGCGAGCTGAGCGAATACCAGTTGGAATGGCTGGAGCGTTGTTTGCAGGCGTATCCCGAGCGTGCCACGCTGTTGCTGCTGCATCATCATCCGCTGCCGTCCGGCTGCACCTGGCTCGATCAGCACAGCCTGCGTAACCCGCACATGCTGGACGTCGTTCTGCAGCGCTATCCGAAGGTAAATACCCTGCTGTGCGGGCATATTCATCAGGATCTTGATCTGGCCTGGCACGGTCGCCGCGTGTTGGCCAGTCCGTCGACCTGCGTGCAATTCAAGCCGCATTGTACTAATTTTACCATCGATGACGTTTCTCCTGGCTGGCGCTATCTCGATCTGCTGCCGGATGGCCGCGTGGAAACGCAGGTCTTCCGCCTGGAAAACGATGATTTCCGCCCCGACATGGATTCGGATGGATATTGATGTCAACGCTGCTTTATCTACACGGCTTCAACAGCTCCCCCCAATCGGCCAAGGCGTCGTCGTTCAAGGCGTGGCTGGCTGAACATCATCCACATATCGAGATGCTGGTGCCGCAACTGCCACCTTACCCGGCAGAGGCCGCTGAACTGCTGGAAAATCTGGTGATGGAGCGTGCCGGGCAGACGTTGGGCGTGGTGGGGTCGTCGCTGGGGGGCTATTATGCCACCTGGCTGTCGCAGTGTTTTGCGCTGCCAGCAGTAGTGGTAAATCCTGCTGTGAAGCCGTTTGAGCTGCTGATTGACTACCTTGGGCAAAACGAGAACCCCTACACCGGTCAACAATATGTGTTAGAGTCTCGTCACGTTTACGATCTGAAAGTGATGCAGATCGACCCCTTGGAGTCGCCGGATCTGATCTGGCTGCTGCAGCAAACGGGCGATGAAATTCTCGATTACGGCCAGGCAGTGGCGTATTACAGCGCCTGCCGGCAAACGGTGGAGTCAGGTGGAAACCATGCCTTCGTCGGTTTCGAGCACTACTTCCCGCAGATTGTGGGTTTTTTAGGGCTCAACGCGGTCTGAACGGACCGTCCGGCACCTTCCTTTAACCACGAAAAAATAATCTACGATGACTCAATCCAGCTATAACGCTGATGCCATTGAAGTACTCAGCGGTCTAGAACCAGTGCGCCGTCGTCCCGGTATGTATACCGATACGTCGCGCCCGAACCACCTCGGCCAGGAGGTGATTGATAACAGCGTCGATGAAGCGTTGGCTGGCCATGCGAAGCGCATTGACGTGATTCTGCACGCCGATCAGTCACTGGAAGTGGTTGACGACGGTCGCGGCATGCCGGTGGACATCCACCCGGAAGAGGGCGTGCCGGCGGTGGAATTGATCCTGTGCCGGCTGCACGCCGGCGGTAAATTCTCCAACAAGAACTACCAGTTCTCTGGCGGTCTGCACGGCGTGGGGATTTCGGTGGTCAACGCCCTGTCGAAACGGGTGGAAGTCAACGTTAAGCGTGATGGCAACATTTACAGCATCGCGTTTGAAAACGGTGACAAGGTGCAAGATCTTGGCGTTACCGGCTCGTGCGGCAAACGTAACACCGGCACCAGCGTTCATTTTTGGCCGGACGAACAGTTCTTCGACAGCCCGCGCTTCTCCGTTTCGCGCCTCAGCCATTTGCTGAAGGCCAAAGCGGTATTGTGTCCGGGCGTTGAAATCTATTTCATCGACAAGGTGAACAACACCGAGCAGCGCTGGTGCTATCAGGACGGTTTGACCGACTACCTGATGGAGGCGGTCAATGGCCTGATCACCCTGCCGGAAGCACCGTTTGTCGGCAGTTTCGCCGGTGACATCGAAGCGGTGGACTGGGCATTGCTGTGGCTGCCGGAAGGCGGTGAGCTACTGACCGAAAGCTACGTCAACCTGATCCCGACCATGCAGGGCGGTACCCACGTCAATGGCTTGCGCCAGGGACTGCTGGACGCGATGCGCGAGTTCTGCGAATTCCGCAATATCCTGCCGCGCGGCGTGAAGCTGTCGGCCGAGGATATCTGGGATCGCTGCGCCTATGTGTTATCGGTGAAAATGCAGGATCCGCAGTTTGCCGGGCAGACCAAGGAACGCTTGTCGTCACGTCAGTGCGCGGCGTTCGTTTCCGGCGTGGTGAAGGACGCTTTCAGCCTGTGGTTGAACCAGAACGTGCAGGCAGCGGAGCAGTTGGCCGAGCTGGCCATTTCCAGCGCCCAGCGTCGTCTGCGGGCAGCAAAAAAGGTGGTACGCAAGAAGCTGACCAGCGGCCCTGCACTGCCGGGCAAACTGGCCGACTGCACCGCCCAGGATCTCAGCCTGACCGAACTGTTCCTGGTGGAAGGGGATTCCGCAGGCGGTTCGGCCAAACAGGCGCGCGACCGCGAATATCAGGCGATCATGCCGCTGAAGGGTAAAATCCTCAATACCTGGGAAGTGTCTTCGGACGAAGTGCTGGCATCACAGGAAGTGCATGACATTTCCGTTGCCATCGGCATCGATCCGGACAGCGACGATCTCAGCCAGTTGCGCTATGGCAAAATCTGTATCCTGGCGGATGCGGACTCCGACGGCCTGCACATCGCGACGCTGCTGTGCGCGCTGTTTGTCCGTCACTTCCGCTCGCTGGTCAAGGGCGGCCACGTTTATGTGGCGATGCCGCCGCTGTACCGTATCGACCTCGGCAAGGAAGTGTATTACGCACTCGACGAGGAAGAAAAAGCCGGCGTACTGGAGCAGTTGAAGCGCAAGAAAGGCAAGCCGAACGTGCAGCGCTTTAAAGGTCTGGGTGAGATGAACCCGCTGCAGCTGCGCGAAACCACCCTCGATCCGAATACGCGCCGTTTGGTGCAGTTGACGGTGAACGATGAGGATGTCGATCAGACGCTGGCGATGATGGATATGCTGTTGGCCAAGAAGCGCTCGGAAGATCGTCGCAACTGGTTGCAGGACAAAGGCGACATGGCCGAACTGGCGGTCTGACAGCCAACGATGGCGCCCCCGTATGCGCAGCGGCGCAAATAAAAAACCCGGCAAATTTGCCGGGTTTTCTTTTACAGTGCGGCTTCCAGCACCTGAATATTGATACCCAGCACGCTGTCTTTGATGGTCGCCCGATGGCGATGCATATGCTCCATCTCCAGGTGTTTTTCCAGGTGCGCCAGGCTGGCCCATTTTTCCAGCATAAATATTGAGTCAGGCACGGTTTGCTTCCATGGCAGCTGCGCGTTGTGGTCGATCATCGGCTGATAGCCGCCGCAACCGTCTTCCGCCAACACCGACGGAATCAGCTTTTCGATCGCTTGCAATACGCTCTCACGGTGGCCCGGCTTTACTTTGATTTCTGCAATTACGGTGATCATCACAACCTCATTTTTCAAACAGCGAAATGTCTATGCCTGATGCTTCATGCCGCAGCGCGACGGCTGGCCCAAGTCACCCTGGGGCGTACCGGGCCATGTAGCCTGGCGCAGGCGGCGTGAATCATGACGGCTATAGTTAAGCAAAAGTTTTTGTCAGATGCTCACGATATCGTGCGATATCACCTTGAATATCAGGCTGTTTGATGACGTCGTTACAGATAAAGGTCGGCAGCGCTTCCAGGCCGAGGAATTCGTTGGCCTTGTGGAAATGCAGGTAAACGCCGTCAACGCCAACGCCGTGGAAGAATTGTTCCGGGTCGGTAAAGGCTTCCAACGGTGCGTTCCAGGTCAGGCTGAGCATGTGCTTTTTGCCTTGCAGCAGGCCACCGGAGCCGTATTTCTTGCTGGCATCGGAGCGGGTACGGCCATCGCTGGCGTACAGGCTGCCATGGCCGGCGGTAAACACTTCATCGATGTACTTTTTCAGGATCCAGGGTTCGCCCATCCACCAACCCGGCATCTGGTAAATAATCGCGTCGGCCCACAGGTATTTTTGCACTTCTTCTTCAATGTCGTAGCCGTGATCAACCACCGTCAGTTGGAGGTCATGGCCGGCGTCGCGCAGGAAAGAGGCGGCGACGTCGGTCAGCGTGTCGTTCAGTTCGCCATTGGAGTGGCCAAATTTTTTACCTGCGTTGATCAGTAGGATGTTGCTCATCAGCGGTCTCTTTCAATAATAAAATGATTGGAGGAGTGTACGCCGGATTGCAGAGGGGAAAAATGCGTGCTGAGTCACATTACTTTTGCTGATTTAGCAATAATCGAACGGATAGCAACCACTCGCCCTGGCGGTATCACCGACAATGCTGTGACAGAATAAGGCCAGATAAGGTACTATCGCCAGCAAGAATCGACAAGCAATCACGGGCACTGCTTTTGTGAACGACAGTCCTTTGCCCCCGAATCAGGGATTGCCAAGCCACGGTCTGAGGATAATTGAGTAATGAGTGATCTGACTCATGACGGTGTTGAGCGTTTACCGCTGCACACATTCACTGAAAACGCCTATCTGAACTATTCCATGTACGTCATCATGGATCGGGCGCTACCGTATATTGGCGACGGCCTCAAGCCGGTACAGCGCCGCATCATTTACGCCATGTCCGAACTGGGGCTGAACAACAGCGCCAAGTTCAAGAAGTCCGCCCGTACCGTGGGTGACGTACTGGGTAAATATCATCCGCACGGCGACAGCGCCTGTTATGAAGCGATGGTGCTGATGGCGCAGCCATTCTCCTACCGTTACCCGCTAGTGGACGGCCAGGGCAACTGGGGGGCACCGGACGATCCGAAGTCGTTCGCCGCGATGCGTTATACCGAGTCGCGCCTGTCGAAGTACGCCGAAGTGCTGTTGGCCGAACTGGGACAAGGTACGGTGGACTGGGTGCCGAACTTTGACGGCACCCTGCAAGAGCCCAAAATGCTGCCGGCGCGTCTGCCGAACATCCTGCTGAACGGGACCACCGGCATTGCCGTGGGTATGGCCACCGATATTCCGCCGCACAACGTGCGGGAAGTTGCCGCCGCCGCCGTCGCGCTGATCGACAAGCCGGGCGCATCGCTTGATGAGCTACTGGAGTTCGTGCAGGGCCCTGATTTTCCAACCGAAGCGGAAATCATTACGCCACGCGACGAAATTCGCAAAATCTACCAGAATGGTCGCGGTTCGGTACGCATGCGCGCGGTCTGGAAGAAAGAAGACGGCAGTGCGGTGATCACCGCCTTGCCGCACCAGGTCTCTGGCGCCAAAGTGCTGGAGCAGATTGCCAGCCAGATGCGCGCCAAGA
The DNA here is from genome assembly GCF_057180665.1 of Serratia sp. Sp408. Classification (NCBI taxonomy): domain Bacteria; kingdom Pseudomonadati; phylum Pseudomonadota; class Gammaproteobacteria; order Enterobacterales; family Yersiniaceae; genus Serratia; species Serratia sp. Sp408. Next base: position 110,990 of record NZ_JBXUFT010000002.1, on the reverse strand, counting down.
AGCTGCCGATGGTCGAAGACCTGCGCGATGAGTCGGATCATGAAAATCCGACCCGCCTGGTCATTGTACCGCGCTCAAACCGGGTGGATCTCGAGCAGGTGATGAACCACCTGTTTGCCACCACCGATCTGGAGCGCAGCTATCGTGTCAACATGAACATGATCGGCCTGGATAACCGTCCGTCGGTGAAAGGGCTGGTGGAAATCATCACCGAGTGGCTGGCGTTCCGCCGCGACACGGTGCGCCGCCGCCTCAACTACCGTCTGGAAAAAGTGCTGAAGCGTCTGCACATTCTGGAAGGTTTGCTGATTGCGTTCCTCAATATCGATGAAGTAATCCACATCATCCGCAGCGAGGACGAGCCGAAGCCGGTGTTGATGCAGCGCTTTGGCATCAGCGAAACCCAGGCGGAAGCGATCCTCGAGCTGAAACTGCGCCACCTGGCGAAGCTGGAAGAGATGAAGATCCGCGGTGAACAGGACGAACTGGCCAAGGAGCGTGACCAGTTGCAGGCGCTGCTGGCGTCCGAGCGCAAGCTGAACACCCTGATCAAGAAAGAAATTCAGGCCGACTCGCTGGCATATGGCGATGAACGTCGTTCACCGCTGACCGAACGTGCCGAAGCCAAGGCAATGAGCGAGCACGATTTCGTGCCGTCTGAACCGGTGACCATCGTACTGTCGGAAATGGGCTGGGTACGCAGCGCCAAAGGCCACGATATCGATCCGAGTGGCCTGAGCTACAAGGCCGGCGATACCTTCCGCGCCGCCGCGCGCGGCAAGACCAATCAGCCGGTGGTGTTTATCGATTCCACCGGGCGCAGTTACGCGCTCGATCCGTTGACGCTACCGTCGGCACGCGGGCAGGGCGAGCCGCTGACCGGCAAGCTGACGCCGCCGCCGGGTGCCACCATCGAACAGGTGATTATGGCAGCCGACGATCAGAAACTGCTGATGGCGTCCGATGCCGGCTACGGCTTCGTGTGCACCTTCAACGATCTGGTGGCGCGCAACCGTGCCGGCAAGGTGATGATTACCTTGCCGGAAAACGCCAAGGCGCTGCCGCCGATGGAGATCCACGGCGACGACGACATGCTGCTGTCGATCACCAAGGCCGGCCGCATGTTGATGTTCCCGGTAGCGGACTTGCCGCAGCTATCGAAGGGCAAGGGCAACAAAATCGTCTCGATCCCGTCGGCGCAAGCCGCATCCGGTGAAGACGTGCTGTCCTGGCTGTTCGTGCTGCCGCCGCAAACCTCGCTGACGCTGCACGTCGGCAAGCGGAAACTGACGCTGCGGCCGGAAGATTTGCAGAAGTTCCGTGCCGAACGTGGCCGCAAGGGAACGCTGTTGCCACGGGGTCTCCAGCGCATCGACCGCGTTGAGCTGGATCTGCCGCAACGGGCGTCAACCGGCGATAGCGAAGAGTAAGTACCGGGCGCAGCATGGCGATGTTGCGCCGGTTACTCCAGGTCGGCGATGGCTGTTTTCAAATAGTTAACATTTCCCCGCATAAATTTATTGTGCGGATTGTCTGCTGGCAGGAAAATAGCAAAAAATAGTGAGATACCTGACAGGCTTCGCGCTGTATCCCGGTGGCAACGCCAATGCAGCCCGAAGCATGGCGGGTCGCTGTTTTGCGAAAGGAATGCGCGTCAGCAGTGTGCTAATGAGGTTGTTATGTTATTAATTTTGCGTGCCGTTTTCGTCACTCTATTTTGTATTCTGGTGTGCATCTTCGGTTCGATTTACTGTCTGTTCAGCCCGCGTAACCCTCGTCATGTGGCGACGTTTGGCCATCTGTTCGGCCGTCTGTCGACGATATTCGGCCTAAAGGTCGAAGTGCGTCGGCCCGCCGGGGCGGACGACTACGGCAACTGCATTTACATTGCCAACCATCAAAACAATTACGATATGGTCACCGCGTCCAATGCCGTGCAGCCGCGAACCGTTACCGTCGGTAAAAAAAGCCTGGCGTGGATCCCGTTTTTTGGCCCACTGTATTGGCTGACCGGCAATCTGCTGATAGATCGGGATAACCGCGCCAAAGCGCACGGCACCATTTCGCAGGTGGTCGAACAGATCGGCAAACGTAATATCTCCATCTGGATGTTCCCGGAAGGTACCCGCAGCCGTGGTCGCGGCCTGATGCCGTTTAAAACCGGCGCCTTTCATGCGGCGATTACCGCCGGCGTGCCGGTGGTGCCGATCTGCGTATCCAATACCAGTAATAAAATCAATCTGAACCGTTGGAACAACGGTCATGTGATTGTCGAAATGCTGGAACCGATCGACACCTCGAAATACGGTAAAGAAAACGTGCGTGAGCTGGCGACCCATTGCCGCGAGCTGATGCAGGTGAAAATCGCGCAGCTGGATGAAGAAGTCGCCCAGCGCGAAGCGGCCGGAAAATAATATTGCCAACGGCAGCAAACGATATTTTTTTAAACGGCAACCTCTGCCGTTAACGCCGGGTTACCTGCTACGCTTAAGCGCATGGTCGGGCCCGGTTTTTGCACACGGTTTAGCTTTTGTTTTCATGGAGAAAATATGTCACTCAGTCGACGTCAGTTTATTCAGGCATCGGGCTTGGCGCTGTGCGCGGGAGCGGTGCCGCTGAGGGCTGAGGCGAGCGGAACGCAGACTCCGTTACCGATCCCCCCGCTGTTGGAATCGCGTCGTGGCCAACCGCTGTTCTTAACCCTGCAACGCGCCCACTGGGCATTTATGGCGAACAACAAAGCCGCAGTGTGGGGCGTCAACGGCATGTACCTGGGGCCGACGGTGCGCGTCTATAGCGGTGATGACGTCAAACTGATTTACAGCAACCGGCTGACGGAACCGGTGTCGATGACCGTCAGCGGCCTGCAGGTTCCCGGAACCCTGATGGGCGGCGCGGCGCGCATGATGTCACCCGGGGTCGACTGGTCGCCAGTGCTGCCGATTCGTCAGGCGGCGGCTACCTGCTGGTATCACGCCAATACGCCGAATCGCATGGCGCCGCACGTCTATAACGGCCTGGCCGGGCTGTGGCTGATCGAAGACGACATCAGCAAGACATTGCCGTTGCCGAACCATTACGGCGTAGATGACTTCCCAGTGATCGTTCAAGACAAGCGGCTGGACAACTTCGGCACGCCGGAATACAACCCGCCGTCGCAGGGGGGCTTCGTTGGCGATACCTTGCTGGTTAACGGCGTGCAGAACCCGTATGTGGAAGTGTCGCGCGGCTGGGTGCGCCTGCGGTTGCTCAATGCCTCCAACTCACGCCGCTATGTGCTGCAACTGAGCGATGGCCGCCCGCTGAACGTGATTGCCAGCGATCAGGGTTTCCTGCCGGCGCCGGTAGCGGTGCAGCAGCTTTCCCTGGCGCCGGGCGAACGACGCGAAGTGCTGATTGACATGTCGAAAGGCGAGGAGGTCACGATCAATGCCGGCGAAGCGGCGGGCATTATGGATCGTCTCCGTGGTCTGTTTGAGCCTTCCAGCCTGTTGGTCTCGACTCAGGTGCTGACGCTGAAGCCCACCGGCCTGTTGCCGTTGGTCACCGACAACCTGCCGATGCGCCTGCTGGCGGATCAACTGCTGGACGGCAGCGTCAGCCGGTCACGCGAATTCCGTCTGGGCGACAGCGTGGCGGGCATCAATGGTGCCATCTGGGATATGAACCGCATCGATGTGCAAACCCTGCAGGGCAGTTGGGAGCGCTGGACCGTGCATGCCGACTCGCCGCAGGCGTTCCATATCGAAGGCGTGCAGTTCCTGGTGAAGCGGGTTAACGGTGCGCAGCCAATGGCCGAAGATCGCGGTTGGAAAGATACCGTCTGGGTTGACGGCGACGTAGAACTGCTGGTCTATTTCACCCAGCCGTCATCGGAACACTTCCCATTCCTTTATCACAGCCAAACGCTGGAAATGGCCGATCGCGGTAGCGCCGGCCAGTTTGTAGTACAGCCGTCGCTCTAGTCGTTCGGCAAGATTGGCGCAGTCTCGCGGCGGCTTTACCCGTCAGACAACCGCTGGCGGGTACGGCAGCGTGCCCGCGGCCACGCGGTTGGCCAGTTCAACCGCCTGCGGCAGCGTCCAACCGGCGGAAAGGCCGGCCAGCAGACCTGCACAGTGAGCGTCGACGTTGTCGAGCGCCTCGGCTCCGCTGGCCGCATCCAGTGCGCAATGCTGCGGCGCGCTTTTTCCGCTACAGATCCAGACACCCTCCTCGGCCAATCGGCAAATCAGGCTGATGTTATGCGCAGCCGCATAGCGCTGCGCGACTTCAACCGCGTTGCCTGCGCCGCACAGCAATGCGGTTTCCTGCCGGTCAAGCGACAGCAGGGTGTGGCTGTCGCTGAGCATGGCAAAAAAGTCTTCGCCGAGCTGTTCCAGTTGTGGTCCGGGTGCCAGCAGTCGCCATTGATCGTACGGCAGACGGGTCAGCCACTCACGCAGCACCTCGCCCGACTCGCCCGTCAGCGGATCGCCATTCAGGTAGACCAGCGTTTCCGGCGTCAATGGCAGCGTGGCCAACTGCGCCTTGTTCCATTGCGTTTCACATCCGGCGACGGTAATGACGCTGTGTTCACCGTTTTCCCCCGTCAGGGTCAGACGCCAACCGTTATCCATTTGTCCGTGGTGCAGCAGCACCGGTAAGTTGAGGGTATTCATTGCCGTTGCAATGGCCGCAGCCCACGGCCCGTTACCGACCGGCATGCCATTGATGACCGGCACATCGAGCTGGCGTAATAGACCTGCGACCCGAAAGGCGCTGCCGCCAACCTGCTGTTGTTGCGCCGTGGCGGCCTGTGGTTGGGCGCTGCGCGGCAGTTGTGGCAACCTCAGTTCCGCCTCTGCCATCGCGCCGCCCAGTACCAGTACCGGCGATAGCGGATTAAATTCAGTCATTTGGTTCTCCCGCTGCCTCAGCGATATCTCTATGTCGGCGAGCACACTAAAATACTTTGTTGGAAATAACCATGCTCTTTTGGCGGGGAGTGCGTATAATCGCCGCCCGGCGATTAATTAACCTGCAAAAGAGCACTCGAATGAGCACCACCAGCCTGATCCAACCGGATCGCGAACTGTTTTCCTACAAGCCTTATTGGGCCGAATGTTATGGCACTGCGCCATTTTTACCGATGTCGCGTGAAGAGATGGACCAATTGGGCTGGGACAGCTGTGATGTGATTATTATCAGCGGTGATGCCTATGTCGATCATCCCAGCTTCGGCATGGCGATTATCGGCCGCATGCTGGAGGCGCAGGGGTTCCGCGTGGGCATCATCGCCCAGCCGGACTGGAGCAACAAAGACGACTTCATGCGTTTGGGCAAACCGAACCTGTTTTTCGGCATCACCGCCGGCAATATGGATTCGATGATCAACCGCTATACCGCCGACCGCAAGCTGCGCCATGACGATGCCTATACTCCGGGTAACGTCGGCGGCAAACGTCCCGATCGTGCGACGCTGGTGTATACCCAGCGCTGCAAGGAAGCCTATAAAGACGTGCCGATCGTGCTCGGTGGCATCGAAGCCAGCCTGCGCCGCATCTCCCATTACGACTACTGGTCCGATACCGTACGCCGTTCAATCCTGGTGGATTCCAAGGCCGATATGCTGATCTACGGCAATGGCGAGCGTCCGCTGGTGGAAGTGGCGCACCGTCTGGCCGCCGGCGAGAAAATTGCCGACATCCACGACATCCGCAATACCGCGGTGATGCGCAAAGGCCCGTTGCCGGGCTGGAGCGGAGTGGATTCCACCCGTCTGGACAAGCCGGGGCGCATTGAACCGATCCCGAACCCGTATGGTGAAGACCTGCCGTGCGCCGACGGTAGCAAGCCAGAACCGGAAGCCAAACCGGTCACCGTGCGTGCCGCCAAGCCAAAACCGTGGGAAAAAACCTACGTACTGCTGCCATCGTTTGAGAAAGTGAAGGCAGACAAAGTACTGTACGCCCATACCTCGCGCATTTTGCATCATGAAACCAATCCGGGCTGTGCCCGTGCGCTGATGCAAAAGCACGGCGATCGCTACGTATGGCTTAACCCGCCGGCGATCCCGCTGACCACGCCGGAAATGGACAGCGTCTTCGCGCTGCCTTATCAACGCGTGCCGCACCCGTCCTACGGCGAGGCGCGTATTCCGGCCTATGACATGATCCGTTTCTCGGTCAACATCATGCGCGGCTGCTACGGCGGCTGTTCGTTCTGTTCGATCACCGAACATGAAGGGCGCATCATCCAGAGCCGTTCCGAAGATTCGATCATTCGTGAAATTGAAGAAATTCGCGACAAAGTGCCGGGCTTTACCGGCGTGATTTCCGATCTCGGTGGTCCCACCGCCAACATGTACATGTTGCGCTGTACCAACCCGCGCGCCGAGCAGACCTGCCGCCGCGCCTCGTGCGTGTATCCGGAAATCTGCACCTATATGGATACCAACCACGAGCCGACTATCAAGCTGTATCGCCGCGCGCGCGAACTGGAAGGGGTGAAGAAGATCCTGATCGCTTCCGGTGTGCGTTACGATCTGGCGGTAGAAGATCCGCGTTATATCAAGGAACTGGCCACCCACCACGTCGGCGGCTATCTGAAGATTGCGCCGGAACATACCGAAACCGGGCCGCTGTCGAAGATGATGAAGCCGGGGATGGGCAGTTACGATCGTTTCAAGCAGCTGTTCGATCACTATTCGAAGCAGGCCGGAAAAGAACAGTACCTGATCCCGTACTTTATCTCCTCGCACCCGGGAACGCGCGACGAGGATATGGTCAATCTGGCGCTGTGGCTGAAGAAGAACCGCTTCCGTCTCGATCAGGTGCAGAACTTCTACCCGTCGCCGATGGCCAATTCCACTACCATGTACTACAGCGGCAAAAACCCGCTGAGCAAAGTGGGTTACAAAACCGAAGACGTATTTATCCCGCGCGGCGATCGTCAGCGCCGCCTGCATAAGGCGTTGCTGCGTTATCACGATCCGGCCAACTGGGCGCTGATTCGTGGCGCGCTGGAAGAGATGGGCATGAAGCATTTGATCGTCGGCAGCCGCGAATGCCTGGTACCGGCACCGAGCATTGATGAGCAACGCGAGGCCAAACGCCTGCAGCGCCACACTCGCCCGGCGTTGACCAAACACACGGATATCCAGCGCCAGCGCACGCCAACCAACAAGCCGCCACGCAAGCCGATCCGTAACGGCAAGCCGTAATCGCCACGCCTTGGCGTAAAATGGACATACCGATCTCCAGCGGGCACGGCTAATCACCGTGCCCGCTGTGTTTATCGGGCTTACAGCTGACTATATGCCGCTTCTACCTTGTTCAGGTAGCGTGGCGCCTGTGCCGACGGGTGATGCTGGCTTACATGCCAGCGGAAGGCTTCCGGCGACAGATTGTTGATCATGCGCACCGCCTGTTTGCGGTTGCTGGAGAAGGTGCGCAGCAGCGCCCCTGCGCCGTTGACGTAGGCGACCTCGGTGGCATAACGCAGCGTTACCGGGTCATCGATTCCCTTGAGTTGACGTTGCAGCGACGCCAGATAGGCAGCGCCCAGATCGATATTGGTCTCTGGATCGAGCAGGTCGTCGTCGTCCGGACAGCCGCTTTTCCCTTTGAAACGATAGGCATCGCAACCGGCGGTGGAGGCCTTGAGCTGCATCAGCCCAACCGCATTGGAGCGGCTGACGGCTTGCGGGTTAAAGCCCGATTCTACCTGGATCATCGCAGTAATCAGTTTGGCGTCAACGTCATAATCGTCAGCGGCATCTTCGATGGCATCGTCAAACGCGTGCCGGTCGTAGCTGACGTGCTGCGGTTTGCTGGAACAGCCGGCCAGTATCAACATGGCCAGGGTAATGCCCAGATGTGAACGGGAGGAGATAGAGAAGTTCATGGTGCTCCGTGCTGTAATGAATGTTCGCGCAGTGCGGGAAACCGCAGCAGTATCGCGCCATCATAACGTCAGCAGAGGCAAATATCTTGCGCAAAAAGGCAGGATCCCGCCCGCTCCCGGCTGGAAGAAGGGCGGGGCCGGCAGTTACAGCGTTTCCGGGTTCGGCCCCAGACGGTGACCGGTGTCCAGCTTGGCGATTTGACTCAATTCGTCTTTATCCAGTTTAAAATCAAACACCTCGAAGTTCTCGCGAATACGTCTTGGCGTAACGGATTTCGGAATGACGATCAAACCGCAGTCCAGATGCCAGCGTATGACAATCTGCGCCGGGGTCTTTTGGTATTTTTCCGCCAGCTTTTTAATCACCGGCTGGTCAAACACGCCCTTGCCGCCCTGCGCCAATGGGCTCCAGGATTCAGTGGCGATTTTATGGGTGGCATTCCAGGCGTGCAATTGACGCTGTTGCAGCAACGGATGCAGTTCGATTTGGTTAATCACCGGCATAACGCCGGTTTCGTCCTGCAGGCGTTGCAGATACGCAACGTGGAAATTGCACACGCCGATGCTCTTCGCCAGCCCCTGCTCACGCAGTGCGATCAGGTCGCGCCAGGCATCGACGTATTGATCCTGTGACGGCCGGGGCCAGTGGATCAGATACAGATCGACGTAGTCCAATTTCAGCTTTTTCAGGCTGGTTTCCAGCGCCGCCTGCGGATTGCCCTGATCGTCGTTCCACAGTTTGGTGGTGATGAACAGGTCGCTGCGGGCTATCGAGGCTGACTGCAGCGCATTGCCGACGCCTTCCTCGTTTTTATAGATTGCAGCGGTATCAATGGAGCGATAACCCACTCGCAGGGCTTCAGCCACGGCGTTGGTTGTCTCTTCAATGCTCGCCTGCCAAACGCCGAGACCCAACTGCGGCATCAGATTACCATCGTGGAGTTTGATGATGGGTTGCGTTGTCATGCGTTTCTCCTTTTGACCTGATTGCCGGCTCCGATCGTCAAGAGCCGGGAATTAAAGCCTAGCAGGAAATCACCAGGTTGTGATTAACGTGCCGCCTGGTAGATGCGCTCGCTGACCGCCAGCGTGATGTCCTGATGTTCACCCAGGGCAGTCATGCCGTGCTGTTGCAGCTTATCGAGCAGCGCCGGGATGCTGCTACCGTCAAGCTGATAGTCCGCCATACGGGTCGGCACGCCCATTTTTTCGAAGAATTCGCGGGTGGCGGCGATTGCCGCATCGATACGCTGTTCTTCAGAACCGTCGCGCAGGCCCCAGACGCGCTCGGCGTATTGCAGCAGTTTTTCGCGTTTTTGCGCTTTCTTTTCCACCAATAGCGCGGGCAACACGATCGCCAGCGTTTGAGCATGGTCGAGGCCGTGCATGGCGGTCAGCTCATGGCCCAGCATATGGGTGGCCCAATCCTGCGGCACGCCGGCGCCAATCAGACCGTTCAATGCCATGGTGGCGCTCCACATCACGTTGGCGCGTACCGCGTAGTTTTCTGGCTCGGCCAGCGCACGCGGGCCGTCTTCCAGCAGCGTTAACAGCAGACCTTCGGCAAAGCGATCCTGAACCTTGGCGTCCACCGGATAGGTCAGGTACTGCTCAATGGTATGTACGAAGGCGTCGACCACGCCGTTGGCGATCTGGCGTGCTGGCAGCGAATAGGTCACCACCGGATCGAGCACCGCGAACAGCGGTTGTACCAGCGGTGAGAAAAAGTGCTGCTTGTCGCCGCTGCTTTTACGGGTGATCACCGCGCCGCTGTTGGACTCGGAACCGGTCGCCGGCAGGGTGAGCACGCAGCCCATTGGCACCGCCTGGGTGATTTCGCTGCCGACGGTTTGCAGAATGTGCCACGGGTCGCGGTCGGCGCTGTAGTCAGCCGCGGCGGCAATGAATTTGGTGCCGTCAACCACCGAACCGCCGCCGACCGCCAGCAGAAAATCGATGTTTTCTGCGCGCACGATGTCTACCGCTTTCATCAGCGTTTCGTAAGTCGGGTTGGGCTCAATGCCGGAAAATTCCTGCACGTTGCGGCCGGCCAGTGCGGCATAGACCTGATCCAGCACGCCGTTTTTCTTCACGCTGCCACCACCGTAGGTGATCAGGATGCGCGCATCGGCCGGGATCTGCTGGCCCAGTTCGGCAATTTGATCTTTACCGAACAGAATTTTAGTCGGGGTATGAAGAATAAAGTTTTGCATAGGTTATTTGTCCAGTTTGAAGCCTTGTTGCCGAATGGCGGGAAGCACATTCGGGAAATAAATATGTTGGTAATAGCTGGCGGTATTGTTGCCCCAGTCATCGCCGTCGCTGCGGCCGATCTGCTGCCAGTGCTGTACCAGCGTCTGGTTGTAGGCCTTGATGGCATCCGGCAGCGTTTCACGTTGATAGCGCTCTTCGTGACGGAAGCTGGCCAGCGGCAGGCGGGGTTTCTGCGCGGCCGGCTGGTCGACGTAGCCGATGGCCACGCCGGCGACAGGAAACGTCAGCTCCGGCAACTGCAGAAAATCGATCATCGCCTGCGGATCGCGGCGGATACCGCCGATCGGCACAATACCCAGACCGTGCGAACGTGCGGCGGTCATCAGCGCGCCGAGGGCGATGCCGACGTCGGTGCTGCCGGAAATCAGGCTCTCAACGCTTTGATGCGCCAGCTGTTGTTTGCCGCTTATTGCCATGCCAAGACGGGTTTTGTGCATATCCAGCACCACGGTGATGAACACCGGCGCCTTGGCGATCCACGCCTGGCCGCCGGCCATCTCGGCGATGCGCGCACGCTGTTCGGCGTTGCGTGTAACGATCAGTGAAACCTGTTGCGAGTTCACCGAGGTCGGCGCCAGATGCGCGGCGGCGATAATGCTGTCGAGCACCTCATCGGCGATCGGCGTATCGAGATAGCTGCGTTCGCTGCGATGCGAGGTTAGCAATTCTAGAGTCGGGTTCATGGCACTCCTGCGCGGTTGGCGACGCCTTGCCTAAAAGCCCAAACGGCGGCAGCGGGCGTCAAAGTCATGGAGCGTATTGTCAGTAACCTGGGGCAACATCACAATGCACATTCCTGTTTGGTTCTTGCCTATTTCTACGAAAGACTATAGAAATGGATAGGTTTATATTATTATTTATGCCGGATTGTTCTGGCTGTAAGAGGGTGTTTCCGTGTCCGAAATTAATGAACTGCGCGGCCGCATGGCGCGACAGGCCGCGCGTTTTGCCAACGGCAATGGCTATACGCCCTCGCCGGTGCCGCGAGTAAAAATTCTGTATGTCGACCAACACAGCCCGCGCCAGCCGGTAATGTATGAACCGGGCATCGTGATCATCTTTCAAGGACACAAGGTCGGTTATTGCGGCAGCAAGGTGTTCCAGTACGATCCGCGCAACTATCTGCTGATGACGGTGCCGCTGCCGTTTGAATGCGAAACCTTTGCCAGCCCGCAACAGCCGCTGGTGGGGATGGCCGTCAATATTGATACCCAGATGCTGCAGGATCTGCTGATCGACATCGGCGACGATGATTACCTGATGAAGCCGTATGCCGACAGCAACGGCGTCAACTGCGCGCCGCTGGGCGACGAGATGCTGTGCGCCACCGAGCGTTTGCTGGACGTGATGGAACGCCCACTTGATGCGCGGGTTTTGGGGCCGCAGATCGTGCGCGAAATCCTGTATTACGTGCTGCGTGGCAGCTGTGGCGCGTCGTTGCAGGAACTGGTCAACCGGCATACCCACTTCAGCCAGATCGCCAGAGCGTTACGGCGGATTGAAAACCAGTATGCGGAAAGCCTGAACGTTGAGGCGCTGGCCAGCGAAGTCAACATGAGCGTGTCGGCGTTTCATCATAATTTCAAGGCGGTGACCAATACCTCGCCGTTGCAGTACGTCAAATCATACCGCTTGCACAAGGCGCGGCTGCTGATGGTGCACGACGGACTCAAGGCCAGCACCGCCGCGATTCGCGTCGGTTATGAGAGCGCGTCGCAATTTAGCCGTGAATTCAAACGTTTCTTCGGCGTAACGCCGAGCGATGAGCTCGCCCGGCTGCGTGGCACCGGCGCTGCGTTTATGGAAGGGTAAGCACGATTTTACCGAAGGCGCCGCGATCGAGGTGATCCAGCGCGTCAGGCAAACGATCGAAACGGTAGCGCTGTTCGATCACCGGTTGCAGGCCACTGGCATCCACCGCGCGCACCAAATCCTCCAGCGCGCGGCGGTGGCCGACGCCGATGCCTTGCACCGTCGGCGATTTCAGCAGCAGCAAACCGGCCGAGCCGGCAAGCTCGAACCCTTCCAGTGCGCCGATGACCGAAATGCGGCCGTGTACCGCCACTGCGCGCAGAGAGTTGGCCAGGTTGCTGCCGCCGACGGTGTCGATGACGTGATCGACGCCGCGATCCTGCGTCATCTGATACAGCGTTTCCACCCAGTCGCCCTGCAGGCGGTTGATGCCGTAATCGGCGCCCAGCGCTTTGGCCTGATTCAGCTTCTGCTCGCTGGCGGAGGTCAGGTAAACCTGCGCACCATGCGCTTTGGCAATTTGCAGCGCGAACAGCGCCACGCCGCCGGTGCCTTGCACCAGTACCGTTTGCCCGGCGCGTAACTGGCCGCGTTCGATCAGCGCAAACCAGGCGGTGAGCCCGGCCACCGGTAGCGTACTGGCCTGGGCATCGTCCAGCGTATGCGGTGCGGCGCTGAGCCAGTCTTCATCTACTACGATATATTCCGCCAGTACGCCCTGATAAAACCCGCCCAAGGTGTTATAGGGTGGAGTTCGGGCATTGCCGCGCGGTTGGCCGTCCAGCCAGCCGGGGGCAAAGTTCGAAATGACCCGATCGCCGAGGCGAAAGCGGCTGGCTTCGGCGCCCACGGCGTCAATCTCGCCGGCCATATCCGACCCCGGAGTGAACGGCAGCGGCATCTTCACCGGCATCTGGCCTTCAATCACCATTTTGTCGCGGTAATTCAGCGCGATGGCCTTTACCCTGACCCGCACCTGATGCGGTGCTGGCTGCGGAATATCGCCGTAACCCAATTGCAGATTCTCTCGCCCGACGGCGTTCATGGTCCAACGTTGCATGGTGTTCGCCATGGTTTTCTCCCAGTGATTAAACAGACCGGGCCATGTTATCGTTGATTCTATTTCGCTAGTGGCGATAATATTTCTTTTTATTGTTTCCTTTTTGGCTACAAATTATGAGCGATCGGTTGAATGGCATCTCGGTGTTTGTCACCGCCGTGGAGGCCGGCAATTTTGCGCTGGCGGCCAGCCGGCTGCATCTGTCACGTTCGGCGGTGGGCAAAACCATCGCCCGGCTGGAGCAGCGGCTTGGCGTACGGCTGTTTCATCGCACCACCCGCAGCCAAAATCTGACCGATGACGGTGCGTTGTTCTATGAACGTTGCCTGCGCGCGCTGGAGGAGATCCGCACGGCGGAAACGCTGCTGGAAAGTGGCAAACGGCAGGTGAGCGGGCGGCTGAGAGTATCGATGCCGGTACTGTTTGGTCGCCTGTGTATTGCGCCGATCCTGACCGAACTGGCCCGTGAACACCCACAGCTGGAACTGGAGCTGTCGTTTAACGACCGACTGGTGGACATGATCGAGGATGGTTTTGATCTGGTGGTGCGCAACGGCGCGTTGCCGGACAGCGCACGGCTGGTGGCCCGGCGTCTGGGCAATCACCACATGGCGTTTTGCGCCTCGCCGGCCTATCTGGCGCGTTGTGGCGAACCGACCACGCTGGACGCGCTGGCGCAGCACGATGCGGTGGCCTATCTGCGATCCGGCACGATACGCAACTGGGAAGTGCCGCTGGAACAGGGTGAAACCCGGCTGATTGCGCCCCGGGCGCGGCTGGTGATGGACGATCTGCAAGCGCTGGCGGATGCGACGATGGCGGGGTTTGGCATCGGCTGGTTACCGTGCTGGCTGGTGCGCGATCAATTGCTCAGCGGTGAACTGGTACGGGTGTTGCAGCAGTATCCGGGTGCCGAGTTCAACGCGCATGCCCTGTGGCCGCACACGCCGCATCTGCCGTTAAAGGTCCGTCTGGCCGTGGATGCGCTGGCGAACAAACTGCCCGCCAGCATGGCGTTGATTGAGGCGCAGCTGTAAAGACGGCGTTATCCGCGCTCAGGAGGCGCTGCGCTTTTTACGCCAGATCACCAGCATCGCGCCGAGCAGGCCAATCACCAGCAGCACGATCGGCAGGATCATCAACCCGGCCATCACCTGATCTTCGTAGCGTTTTACCAGCGGGATTTGGCTGAACGCATAGCCGAGGCTGACCACGGCACCGACCCAAATCACCGCGCTCAGCCAGTTGAAGAACTGGAAACGGCTATTGCTGAGACCGGAGATGCCGGCGATGGTGGGCAGCAAAGTGCGCACAAACGCCAGAAATCGGCCGATCAGCAGCGCCATCAGGCCATGGCGGTTAAACAGCATATGCGCCCGCTGGTGGTACTGCACAGGCAGTTGCAACAGCCAGCTTTTCACCAGACCGGTATGGCCGAGCCAGCGGCCCTGCAGGTAGCTGAGCCAACAGCCGAGGCTGGCGGCCAGCGTCAGCAGAAGCAGGGTCGGCACGAAGGCCATGACGCCCTTGGCAATCAGGGCACCTGCCAGCAGCAGCAGGCTGTCGCCGGGCAGGAAGGAGGCGGGGAGTAAACCATTTTCCAAAAACAGTGTGGTGAAAAGCACTGCGTAAACCACCCAGATCACGCCGGGATCGGCCAAGGCCGTAAAGTCCTGTTGCCAAAGCGCGTGAACAATCTCTCTCAATACATCCATTCTATGTCCTGTTGCGCCGGTGCGGGGTAAAGCGAATAGCGATATGCCCAGAATCAACGGAGGTGCGGGAAGGCGGCGGCCGAGCGACCCGGGGGCGCTTACTCCGCCAGGCGGCAAGTAAGGCGGCCAACACGCTAACAGCTTCACGTAAGGTGGCTATAGTGTACCCCTAATGGTTTCACAGCACATTAAACCAGAGGTAGAAATGTGTGCCAAAAGGCGCTTTTAGCGATGCGTTATGGCCGTGACTCAGCAATCAGCTGGCGATACGCGCAAAACCGGCAGCCAGATCGTCGATCAGATCCTGTACGTTTTCCAGACCGATATGCACCCGTACCAGCGTACCGACAAAATCAACGCCGCCCGCCGGGCGAATAGCGTCCAGTTCTTCGGGCTGATTGGCCAGGATCAGCGACTCAAAGCCGCCCCAGGAATAGGCCATGGTGAAATGGCGGAAGTTGTCGAGATAATCGGTCAACTGTTGTTCGCTTAGCCGCTGCGTCAACACAAAGGAAAACAGGCCGTTACAGCCGTTGAAATCACGTTGGTAAAATGCATGGCCCTTGCAGCTCGGCAGCGCCGGGTGATTTACCCTCGCCACTTCCGGGCGTTCGGCCAGCCATTGCGCCACCGCAATACTATTTTGTTCATGCTGTTTTAGCCGCACCGCCAGGGTGCGCAAGCCGCGGCTGGCCATATAGGCGGTATCGGCATCGACCATCTGGCCCATCAAATAGGAATACTCGCGCAGTTGATCCCAACAGCGGGCGTTGGCAACGGCGGTGCCGAGCATATAGTCGGAATGGCCGATGATGTATTTGGTGCCGGCCTGAATGGAGATATCGATGTCGAACTCCAGCGCCTTGAACAGAACCCCTGCCGCCCAGGTGTTGTCGATCATGATGACAATCTCCGGGTTGACGGCGCGAATGGCCTTGACCATGGCAGGAATATCCTGCACCTCCATGGTGATGGAGCCGGGAGACTCCAGAAACACCACTTTGGTATTGGGCTGGATCAGCTCGGCAATGCCGGCGCCGATCAGCGGATCGAAGTAGCCGGTGGCGACATTCATGCGGCCGAGAATATGGGTGCAGAAGTCCTGCGTCGGTTCATACACCGAGCCGGTCACCAGCACGTGGTCGCCGGCGCTGACGAACGACAGGATAGCGTTGGACACCGCCGCTGCACCGCACGGGTAGAGCACGCAGCCCGCGCCGCCTTCCAGTTCGGTCATCGCGTCCTGCAGTGCAAAGTGGGTCAGGGTACCGCGCCGGCCATAAAACAGTTCGCCATGCGCCCGCTGGGCGGTAGCTTGCCGTTTTGCCGCCACGGAATCGAACACCAGTGAAGACGCACGCTGCGTGACCGGGTTAACCGCTCCCTGGGTATAGCGTTTACTGCGGCCAACGCCGATCAACGCGGTTTCAAGATGTTTGGACGTCATGCAGGCTCACCCTATTGCTGTTCACTGGCAGAATGTTTGCTACGTTAACATGACGTCGCTTAGCCATCCAGACGTTTTTACATCTATATCTTGCTCAGCCCATCAAACCAAACAGATGCGGCAGCCACAGTGAGATGGCGGGGATATAGGTTACCAACAGCAGCACCATAAACAGCACGCAGTAGAATGGCATCATGGCCTTCACTACCGCTTCTATCTTCTGCTTGCTCACTGCGCTGGCAACGAACAACACCGACCCTACCGGCGGCGTGATCAGGCCGATGCCCAGATTGACCATCATGATCATGCCGAAGTGTACCGGATCGATGCCCAGCGCATTGGTCACCGGCAACAGCACCGGCGTCAGGATCAGAATCAGCGGCGCCATGTCCATCAGCGTGCCGAGCACCAGCAGCATCACGTTGATGCACATCAGGATCACGTACTTGTTTTGCGAGATGGCGGTAAAGAACTCGGTAATGCGCATCGGCAGCTGCATGTAGGTCATCACCGCGCCAAAGCAGGCGGCAAAGCCGATCAGAATCATCACGATGGTGACGGTTTTGATGGTGCGATACATCAGGTTGGGCAGCTCCGACCATTTGTAGTCGCGGTAGATGAACATGGTGACGAAGAACGACCACAGACAGGCAATGGCGGCGGACTCGGTGGCGGTGAACACGCCGGACATGATGCCGCCCATGATGATCACCACCGTCATCAGACCCCACAGCGTGTCGAGGCAGATTTTCAGCGCCTCGCGAAACGGGATCGCCTCACCTTTCGGGTAGCCGCGCTTATGGGCAAAGCCGACGCACATTACCATCAGCGATGTGCACAGCAACAGTCCCGGCAGAATGCCGGCGACAAACAGCGCGGCGATCGATACCGTACCGCCGGCCGCCAGCGAATAAATCACGGCGTTGTGACTGGGCGGGATCAAGATGGCCTGGACCGAACCGCTGGCGGTGACCGAGGCGGCGTAGTCGCGCGGATAGCCCTTTTTCTCCATTTCCGGCACCATCACCGAGCCGATCGACGCGGTATCCGCCACCGACGAGCCGGAAATGGCGCCAAAAAAGGTAGAGGCGACTATGTTTACCAACGACAGGCCACCGCGCACGAAGCCGACAAAGATATAGGCGAAGCTCACCAGCCGCCGTGCGATGCCACCTTCCGCCATGATGGCACCGGCAAGAATAAAGAACGGGATCGCCAGCAGGGAAAACTTGTTCACGCCGTTGGTCATCTGGATCATCAGCGCCTCCAGCGGCAGATCGATCCATAACGCGCCGGCGATGGCGCTCAAGCCGACGGCGTAGGCCACCGGCACCCCGACCGCCAACAGCACGGCGAGGGAACAAAGCAGAATAAATGCGTCCACGGGCGAGCTCCGTCAGGTATTGCCGAGCAGGACCACCGGGCGGTGGTGCTGCGAGCCAAATAGCAGCCGTTCAATCACGAACAGCAAGGTAACGGCTGAACCGATCGGCAGCGGCAGATAGGCCTGGCCGGCGGTCAGCAGCGGAAACTCGGCGACCGGCTGCAGCCATAGCTGACTGCACAGCGCGTAGCCGTAATAGATGATGAACAGGCAAATCACCACCATCAGCAGATCCGCCAGCCGGGCGCACAGACTCTGTAACGCCGGTGACAGACGGTCGATCAGCATATTGACGGCGATGTGCGATCCGGCGCGGTAACTGACCGCCGCGCCGATAAAGGTAAAGGTCACCATACACAGAATGGCGATCGGTTCTGGCCAGGCGGCACCTTCGTTCAGTACGTAGCGGCTGAAGATGCCGATTGGGATCACCGTCACCATCGCCAACAGGGCAATGCCGGCGATCCACATTGAAACGCGGTACAGCACATCCATTGCCTGGTGATAAGCGTGCGCCATGAGATACCTCCGCCGGAACAGGGAAGGGCGCGGTTAACCGCGCCCGCAATTGCGTTATTGCACCGCGTTGATGCGGTCGATCAGATCCTGGTGCGACTTGCCGTATTGGTCGCGCACCGGCTGTGTCGCCTTGTAGTAATAGTCGCGGTCGATGTCATGGAACTGCACGCCGCCGGCTTTCATCTTCTCCAGCGCTTGCTGGTTATACGCCGCCCACAGGGTACGCTGCTCGTCCTGCGCTTCCTTGGCCAGTTTGAGGATCAGCTTCTGGTCATCCGGCGTCAGTTTGTCCCATTTGGTTTTTGAATAGAGGAACAGCTCGGGAATGATGAAATGGCCGCTGAGGGTGTAGTTTTTCGCCACCGGCATATAGTTATGGGCAATAAAGGTCGGCGGGTTGTTTTCCGCACCGTCGATTACCCCGGTCTGCATACCGCTGAAGACTTCGCTGACGCCCATGCTGACGGCGTTGGCGCCCATCGCCTTCAGGGTTGCCAGCGCAATCGGACTGCCCTGCACGCGGATTTTCATCCCTTTCAGATCTTCCGGTTTCACCACCGGCTGCTTGGTAATCAGGTTGCGGGTGCCTGAATCCATCCAGCCAAGGAACACCAGACGGGAAGCGGGGTTGTTGGTGATCTTGTCGCCGATCTCTTTGCCGATTTCGCCGTCCAGCACCTTGTGCAGATGATCTTCGTTGCGGAAAATATACGGTAAGGTAAAGACATCGATTTCCGGCAGGATCGCCGCCACCGGTGCCATCGAGACGCGGATCAGGTCAATGGCGCCGATTTGCGCCTGTTCGATCATCTGCTTTTCGTCGCCCAGCATGCCACCGGGAAAGGTTTTCATCTCCAGACGGCCGTCGGTTGCCGCCTTCAGCTTTTCGCCCATGTGCTGCACGGCGACCACGTTGGGGTAACCTTCCGGGTGAACATCGGCGGCTTTGATTTGCTGTGCCAGCGCGCTCTGGCTGCACAACAGCGCGCTCAGGGCAAGGCACAGACCTGATAAGGCGTGAGGCAATTTCATCTGATAATCTCCCGAGTGTTGGGCGGTGACAATAACCGTTTGTTTTTTAATCATCCCGATGGCAAAGCGATTGCGGAGGGGGGCGGGTTGCGCCAGTGCATCGCATTTCCATGACAAAAGATAAACACAGTTGAAACCTATTTGCTACATAAGTGAAAAGCTGTTTTAAAAATCCTTGATCGCCGTCACTGTGCATTTTCCCTGCATGCGGCTTTTCGTGATGTGGTTAAAAAAAACGCGCAAGGGGTGACGGAATTGTTGGGTTTTATTCGTATGAATGTTAAACAGCGCCGCCACTTGCCGCTGCAGCTGGCGCGGGTTACGGCTTTTTTGGTCCGTGGGTGCGTTATTGAGTAAATAATAATGATAACTACTATCAATCCGCGATTGGTTTGATATGATCGCACGCTGAATTCTCGTTTAATTTTGATCGGTAATGGTTGGAGGCGCAGCGTGAAAACGGCTGGCAAGACTATGAATCAAGCATCCCGCGGCGCAGGCCGGGGATATTGGGGCGTCGCGTTCGGGCGCGGTGTGGTAGCGTCGATGTTGCTGGTGGTCGGTTTGGCCGGCAGCGCACAGGCAGCGCCGGCGACTAATCCTGCCGTTGCCGACAGCGTCTCTACCGCCGCGGCCCCTGCGCCAGCGTCAGCGCCGGATAACGTGACCCCGGTCAACCCGGCACCGACCGTGCAGCCGCCGGAAACGCGTGGCATGGACCTTTCCGTCTGGGGCATGTATCAGCATGCGGACGTAGTGGTGAAGACGGTCATGATCGGCCTGGTGTTGGCGTCGATTATCACCTGGACCATTCTGTTCGCCAAAGGTAGCGAACTGACGCGTGCCAAACGCCGTCTGCGTCGCGAACATCAGGCGCTGTCTGAAGCGCGTTCGTTGGACGAAGCAACGGAAATGGCGCAGAGCTTCCAGAACGACAGCATCAGTGCCACGCTGCTGAATGATGCACAGAACGAACTGGAACTGTCGGCTGAATCCAACGACAACAACGGCATCAAAGAGCGCGCCGGCTTCCGTTTTGAGCGCCGGGTGGCGGCGTATGGCCGCCAACTGGGCAAGGGCAACGGTTTCCTGGCGACCATTGGCGCCATTTCACCGTTTGTTGGTCTGTTCGGCACCGTATGGGGCATCATGAACAGCTTTATCGGCATTGCCCACTCGCAAACCACCAATCTGGCAGTGGTCGCGCCGGGCATCGCGGAAGCGCTGCTGGCAACCGCACTGGGCCTGGTCGCCGCCATTCCGGCGGTGGTGATTTACAATATTTTTGCTCGCGTGATCGGCGGTCATCGTGCGCAGGTGGGCGACGTCGCGGCACAGGTACTGCTACTGCTGAGCCGCGATCTGGATCTGGCAGCCACGGCAGAAGCCAAGCGCTCGCAACACGCACATCAGCTGCGGGTGGGGTGAGTTATGGCGATGCGCTTAAACGATGATGTAGACGACAGCGGCGAACTGCATGAAATCAACGTGACGCCGTTTATCGACGTCATGCTGGTGCTGTTGATCATCTTTATGGTGGCAGCGCCGCTGGCAACGGTAGATATTCGCGTCGATCTGCCGGCGTCGACCGCCAAGCCGCAGCCGCGGCCGGAAAAACCGGTGTTCCTGTCGGTGAAGGCGGACAAGCAACTTTACGTCGGCGAGCAGCCGGTCACCGCAGAACAGTTGACCACGGTGCTCGATCAACGTACCCAGGCCAACAAGGAAACCACCATCTTCTTCCAGGCAGATAAAAGCGTGGACTACGCCACTTTGATGAGCGTGATGGATACGCTGCGCAATGCCGGTTATCTGAAGGTGGGACTGGTCGGTATGGAAGGCGGCGCGAAGTAACTTCGCCGGTTTCAACCAGGGTCGGACAGGCAACTGTCCGGCCCTTTTTTATTACGGGGTCGCCGTGAGCCTACGGCGGTTATCAGCGCCCGGCCAGCTGCGCCAGCGAGCCGGCGTGGCGCCAGTGGATGCTACCCGGCAGAAACAGCGTGCTCTGCGCTAGCGGGCGTTCGTCAATCAGCTGGGTCACCATTTCAAAACTGTGCTGTGCCAGGCCGCGACAGTCTTGCGCCACGGTGTCGATTTTTAACGTCATGCAGTCAAACAGATAATGATCGTCAAAGCTGCACAGGTGGATATCGCTGTCGATCAATTGGTGCTGTGTCAGGTAACGCAATACCCCTTCCAGCAACCCACAGGCGGCGGTAAACAACGCTTTCGGCGGACGGCCCAGATGGGCGCACAGACCGGCGAACATCTCGTAACCGGAACTGGGGTGATAGGTGCCGTGGATAATCCATTCCGGCTGGTCGACAATACCGGCGCGTTCCAGCCCCAGTTGGAAGCCGGCCAGGCGATCGCGGGTAGGAGAAATGCGCGGCTGGCCGCCAAGAAAATAAAACTCGTCCGGGTGCTGACGCGCGACGGTTTCCACCAGTTGCGCGGTGGAGGCAACAGAATCGGTGATCACCAGCGGCAGGGTGGAGCCGTTGATCAGCCGGTCCATTTGCACCACGGGCAAACTGGCGTTGATCTTCTGGTATTCGGCATCGTTCAACTGACTGGAGGCAACGATCAGCCCGTCGACCTGACGTTGGACCAGGCTGTTGACCGCCATCATTTCCTGCGCGGGGTTTTCGTCCGAACAGGCGATCAGCAACTGCAAACCGGCTTCGCGACACAGGGTTTCCAGCTCGCGCGCGATCACCGCAAAACCGTAGTTGGTCATTTCCGGCACCACCAATCCCAGGGTATGGCTGCGATGGGAGCGCAGCGAGCGGGCGTGAATGCTTGGCTGATAGTGCAGTTCGCTCGCCAGCGCCAGAATACGGTCGCGGGTTTCATCGGACACGCGGTATTCCTTGCTGCGTCCGTTGAGTACCAGGCTGGCGGTCGACTTCGACACACCGGCCTGAGCGGCGATATCAGTGATGGTTACGCGTTTATTTTTTTTCACTAACGGCATCTATGGTTTTGACAGAATGCCTCATTCTATCATGACGGCATTCAGCGGCCAGTGTTGCAGCGCCAACGGCGCATCACCACTCAAAAATAGCCGTGGTGAGCGGCAGGGGAAGTAACGCGAACTCATCACCGCCTCACCCTGATTGATAAAGATTTCAACGCTGGAACGGTCGAACAGCAGTTGCAACTGTTGCAGCTCGCCGCGCCAGTAGCGCTGCTCCGGCTCGCCGCTGCGCAGGTTATGGCGGCTCAGGCAAAGCCGCTCGCCGTCCCAGCTCAGTTGCATGCCGTCGCCGAAGCGGGCGCTGAACGGGCCGTGCGGCCGCAGCAGCAGTTCGGCGCTGTCGATCTCCAGCTGCGGTGCTTCGGCCGCCGGCCCCTGCCAACGGGTGGCGGCGCCGCGCAGCTGTTGCAGTTCGCGCGCCGGTTGCTGGTACAGTCTGCCGGCGTGCAGCGTCAGTTCGCGCAGACAGGTCATGGTATGCAGCCAGCCGTAGCGTACCGTCGGCTGGTAGGATTCGTCCTGCTCCGGAACCCCCATCCAGGCGACCAGCAGGCGTCGGCCGTCTTCTGCCAGCGTGGTCTGTGGCGCATAGAATTCAAAGCCGGCGTCCAGCTCGTGGAACTCGCCGTGGCTGAAGCGTGCGGTGGCATAATCCAGCTCGCCGCACAGATAGCCGGCCTGATAAACGTTGAGATAGCGTTCCGGCTCTGCCGCCAGACCCTGTGGACAGCAAATCAGCAGCTCGCGGTCTGCCAGGCGGAACAGATCCGGGCATTCCCACATGTAGCCGAAATCGCCGATGCCGTTCAACCGTGAGCCGGCGATTTCACCCTGCAATTGCCAACTGCGTAAATCATCGGAGCGCAGCAGCAGCACCTTGCCCTGGTCGTGCAGATCGCGCGCACCGAGCACCATGTACCACTGCTGATGATGGCGCCATACCTTCGGATCGCGCACGTGGCCGCTGTAGCCGGCGGGTAGCGGCAGCACCGGGCCAAGCTTGTCGTATTCCCCTGACGCATTTTCCTGCGCCAGGCACTGATAGGCGGTGCGCGAGCCGTCGGTGAATTTCACGTTGCCGGTATACACCAGCGTGATCTTGTCATTTTCCACCACCGCGGAGCCCGAGTAACAACCGTGGCTGTCAAAATCGTCACCGGGCAACAGCGCCACCGGCTGATGGTGCCAGTGGAGCAGATCGTCGGACTGCCAGTGTCCCCAGCACTTGCGACCGTGGTCGCAGGCCAGCGGGTTCCACTGATAAAACAGATGGTAACGGCCGTTGTGCTGGATAAAGCCGTTGGGATCGTTGAGCAACCCGACGCTGGGCGCCAGATGCCAGCATGGGCGATGGGGATCGCCGGCCGCCCGCAGCTGGCCGTTCATCAGCGCCAGCGCGGTTTGCTTTATCAAACTCAGTGCATCCATTATTCAGCGTCCGTTTTGTACTTCAGCAACAGCGAAAGCAGGAACGCGCTGCCAAAGGCAATCACCAGGCCAATAACATAGCTTAACAGCGAACTGGCTTGCACAATGGCCATGCCGGGGATGGCGGTGAGACCGACGGCGTTCATGCCGACGTGGTTGGCCACCACCCAGGCGCCGCCGAGCGCGCCGCCGACCAGCGCGGCGAGGAACGGCTTGACGAAGCGCAGATTGATGCCGAACAGCGCCGCTTCGGTGATGCCCAGCATGGCGGAAAAACCGGAAGGCACGGCGATGGCCTTGATTTTGGCGTCGCGGGTTTTGAAGTATACCGCCAGGCAGGCGCCGCCCTGAGCAATATTGGCCATCGACCAGATCGGCAACAGGAAGTTGACGCCAATGTTCGGGTTACCCAGCAGGCCGGCCTCAATCGCATGGAAACTGTGGTGAATGCCGGTAATGACAATCACCGAATACAGGCCACCAAACAGCAAGCCGGCCAGCCAGCCGGCGTGGGTAATCAGCGTGCTGAGCAGCAGCGAAATGCCATCGCCGAGCACTCGGCCGGCCGGACCGATAAACAGCATGGCGACAAAACCGGAAATGATCACCGTCAGGAAGGGGGTCAGGATCAGATCCAGCGAGTTCGGGATCACCTTGCGCAGCTGTTTTTCCAGCATGCTCATAAACCACACTGCCAGCAGCACCGGGAAGACCGTGCCCTGGTAGCCAATCATGGCGATTTCCATGCCAAAGAAATCCATGGTGTGGAAACCGCTGGCGACACCCCAGGCGTTGGTTAGCGCCGGGTGGGTGAGAATGCCGCCGAGCGTCGCGCCGAGATAGGGATTACCGCCGAACTCGCGGGCGGCGGTAAAGCCAATCAGTATCGGCAGGATGATAAACGCCGCCGAGCTGAACATGTCGAGCATCACGAACAACGCGCTGCTGGCATCGACCCAGCCATAGGTTTTCACCATGCCCAGCAGTCCCATCAGCAGGCCGGAGGCGACAATGGCCGGGATGATCGGCACAAAGATGTTCGACAGCAGCCGTGCGATACGTTGCAGCGGGTTGAGCTTTTTCGCGGCGATATCCGCGGCTTCGGACTTGCTGGATTCGCTGATGCCTGCGGCCTTGATAAACTCGGCATGCACCTTGTTCACCAGTCCGGTACCGAATATCACCTGAATTTGCCCGGCATTGCTGAAACAGCCTTTCACCCCCTCAAGCTTGCCGATGGCGGCCTTGTCCACCTTACTGTCGTCCAGCAGTACCAGTCGCAGACGGGTGGCACAGTGCGCCGCGCTGGCGATGTTTTCCTTACCCCCGAGCAGCGGTAACAGCGCCTGAGCGGTTGCGGTAATATCCATGTTTTCTCCCTGTTAAATCACAATGCCGCCGGGGTTAACCCTGGCGGCAGGCGGCATATTGTCGATCAGAAAAAGTATTTGAATCTGGCGCGCACGCCGTAACGTTGATCGTCATCGCTATTGGCGATTTTGTTGTCGGCGTTGGCCTCCAGCAGTGAGGCGTAAGCCCCGAGATACAAATTGAAATTCTTCATATTCATGATGTTGGGAATTTGATAAGACGCATGTACGGTGTGGATGTCATAGCGACCCGGTTCGCTGAACGGGTTATCGATATTGGCCGTCATGCCATCGGTGGCGAATTCTTTGATATTGTTGTGCGCATAAATGTAACCCAGTTCAAAACGGCGCCACAGCACGTTGGCACCGGCGGAAAAGTCCTGTTCTCCCGAGGCGTCCAGATAGGCGGTGCTGAGGTTGGCGACGATACCGTTGTCAGCATCGGCGGCCAGACTGTTCCAACTCAGGGTCATGCCGTAGCCGTTGCGTTTTGACTGATCGACCCATTGACCGCGATCGTTCTGATAACCGTAGGCGTTGTTGACCACGTTGCTTTCCATCGCCAGCGCGGCGCTGAACCGATCTTTTTTCCACGCCACCACCGGGCGCAGATAAGCGACATTCTTTTTGTTGTCCAGCTCGTTGCCGTGATAGCTCTGGTCCTGGAACAGCGAGGTGCCGTCCTCTACCAGCGTGTTCAGTTCAAAGTACCAGTTGCCGGCGTATTTGCTCAGCATCAGGTTGCCGCCGCTGCTGCTGCGGCCGCGGCCTTCCTTCATCATGTAGATGTAACCGAAACCGTCGGCGTACAGGTCATTGGCGGTGTTGCCGGAATACTCGATAAAGGTATCCTGGTTGAGCGGGAACATATCGTAGGCTTCGAAACGGCCGATTTTCGCCTGCCAGTTCTTCTCGTTGCCGAAGAAGAACGCGGCGTCGTCGAGGTTCATTTTGCCCTCCATGTCGGCCAGTGGCTGCACGCTAAAGCCGGCGAAGTTGCCGTCCTGATTGCGGCGATAGCCGTCCAGGCCGATCAGAATACGGCCGTTGATGTCCCAACGCTCCTTGTTGCCCGGCTTCCAGTCCTTGTTATCGGTGGTTTTCAGCGAGGTGAGCTGCCCGCTGCGGCTGGCGCCGTCCAGGTTGAACTCTACGTCACCGTACAGCTTCAGCTCGCCAAAGTCGTTCAGCTTCAGGTTACTGGCCGCCGGCGCCTTGCTTTCCAGCGTGGCGGTGCGCTGTGCGACCTGTACCGTTTGCTGTTCGGCGTTGAGCGTGCGCTGTTCCAGCCGTTGTGCGCGCTGTTCCGCCGCAGTGGCGCGACTTTCCGCACTCTGCGCCCGTTGTTCTGCCTGTTGCAGGCGCTGCTCAAGGGCGTTGAGACGCGCTTCGATGCTGGCGGCATTGCCGGCGGCCTGGGCGGTGGTAGCAAGTAATAACCCTGTAGTTACAGCCAGATAGCGTAATTTTTTCATGATGTTCTATCATCCTGGAGGCTAATTATTATTGTTTGCTAAATTGCTAAACCGGTTTTTCAGGCTGAAAGATAATCGAGGTGGAGCACCAATGGCAAACAAGATTGCTAACCCGATTCAGCTAATGTGATCGAGTGCTCAATTTCGTCAGGGGGCAGGGTGGGCACCCGGGCCCACCGCAGGATATCAGGCGTGTTGTTGCAGAAAGGCCGCCAACTGCGCAGTGCGCGGCAGCGCGGTCATTGCGCCCTTGGCTGTGGTCGCCAGTGCGCCACACGCCTGGGCCTGGGCGATAACCGCCGGCCATTCTGCTGGTGCAGGCAGGCGGCCCAGCGCCGACAGCGCGGCCAACAGGCCGGCAACAAAGGCATCGCCCGCGCCGGTGGTATCGATTGGCGCGATCGGCGTAGCGCGGAAATGGCGAATGCCGCTACCGTCATGCATGCATACCCCATCGGCACCCAGGGTTACCAACAGCAATTTTAGCGGGAACTGGCTCATCATCCAGGCGATGGCGCTGTCCAGATCGTCAACCAGACTGATGAAACGCAGCTCGTCGAGCGAGATCTTGACCATGTCGGCCAGCGACAGCGCGCGCGCCAGGCAAGGGCGTAACGCCTCGGGCTGCGTCCAGACGTCCTCGCGGATATTCGGATCAAAACTGACCCAGCCACCGGCGGCTCTAATGCGCTCCATGGCGCCGAAAGTGGTGCTGCGGCTCGGTTCCCGTGACAGGGCGATCGAACAGACGTGCAGCCACTCTCCGGATTTAAATTGCGGTAAATCAGACGGTTGTAGAAACAGGTCGGCGCTTGGCGTGACCATGAAGGTGAAGGAGCGCTCGCCGTCGTTCGCCAGATCGACCACCACGGTGGAGGTGTGGTAATGCGGGTCGGCGGCCATATGTCGGGTATCGACCCCTTCATCCTGCAGCACCTGGCGCAGGAAGTCGCCGAAGCTGTCGTTCCCCACCCGACCGATAAACCCGCTGCTGCCACCCAGGCGCGCGACGCCAACCGCCACGTTGGCCGGTGCGCCGCCTGGGCATTTGAGGTAACTGTTGGTAGTTTCCGGCACCAGATCGACAACCGCATCCCCCAGCACCCATACGCGATGACCCATATTCACTCCCTGTTTTCAGCATCAAAGATGGTTAGCTAAATTAGACGAACCGGTTTAGCTAGGCAACAAGTAATCGCCATGATACTGAAAACAGCCTGCTCGCACCGTGGATATCAGGCATGCTGTTGCCAGACAACGCGACGCTATGCGTCACCCATCAGTGGATCGCTGATGCTGTGCAGTCCGCTCTCCCAGCGCCCGGCAAGGCGTCGCTGCCAGTGGTTTTCCCCGGTGAGCGTAATGTCATACCAACCACCGCTGGCGGTGATGGCAACGCTGTGCTGTCGTTGACCTTTTGCCGGAATCAGCAACGGTTGCGGATCGGCACCGCTGTAAGGACAGCGGGCCAGTGTGACGGTCAGCGGTTGTTCGACAGGGTTGCTCACCGTCAACAGCAGGCCGTCGTGCTGTGCTTCCAACTGGACCTCCGGCTGGAGCTGCTGCAGGTTACCGCGCAGGGTGCGATGAAAACCGTTCGGCCCCAGCAACCACAAATGGTATTCCCCGGCGCCAGACCAGTTGTCACTCAAGGCTTTGCCTGCTTCGATGGTGTAACGGCGGGGGATTTCATCCAGCTGCAACAGGTCATACACCTGCAGCACTGCGCCCTGCGCGCCGTGATTAAGCATATTGAGGGTGAATAACTGCTGCTGCGGATACGCTGCGGCCTGTACCTGCAAGCGGTAGGGCAATGCGCGCGAAGGGCGCGCCAGCCGCTGTTGCCGGGGGGGCCGCTGCTGGGCGAGCGCTGGCAGCGCCACCGCCGGCAACCGTTCCTGCCGCTGGCGCAGGCGGTCGGCGGCGTGACGGGTAGTGGTGTGCAGCGGCGGCAGCGTTTCCGCATTCGGGTCAACGAAATTGAATGCCGATGTCAGATCGCCGCAGACCGTACGACGCCAGTCGCTGATGTTGGGCTCGCGTACCTGAAAACGCTTTTCCAGGAATTGCAGTACCGAGGTGTGATCAAACACCTGCGAGTTCACCCAGCCACCGCGGCTCCACGGCGAGAGTACCAGCATCGGCACGCGCGGTCCCGGGCCGTAAATGCCGCCATCTGGCGGCGGTTGCTCCTCGCTGCCCGGCGGGGCGATATGCTGGAAAATTTCCGTTTCGAACGGCACGGTGGATTTGCCGGCAAAACTGCCGTCGCTGCGTAGCGACGGCGCCGCCGGCGGCGGCATATGATCAAAGAAACCGTCATTTTCGTCGTAGTTGACCAACAGCACGGTTTTGCTCCACACCTCGGGGTTATCGGTCAGCGCATTGAGAATTTCCTGGGTAAACCAGCCGCCTTGTACCGGGCTGGAAGGATCGGGATGCTCGGAATAGGCGGCCGGTGCGATAATCCAGCTCACCTGCGGCAGGGCGCCGCGTTGCACATCGGCGCGGAACCCGGCCAGCATCGCCTCCAGATCGTTGGCACTGGCGGCGGGCAGCGTGTAGCCATTGCCCTTGTATAGCGGATCGATGGCGTTCAAGGCGTCGTGGAACGGCACATAGGCGGTGAAATCTTTTGGCGGATAGGCCGGGTTGCCGACCTTGATGCTGGCGGCGCGGTATTGGCGAAAACCGGCCAGCGGATTGTCGCCGAAATTGTCCGGCAAATACTGGTAGACCTTCCAACTGACGCCGCTGGCTTCCAGGCGTTCGGGATAGGTTTTCCAGGCGTAGCCCTTATCCGCCGAACCGGTGTAATCCCATTCATTTACCACCACCGCGAGGTTGGCGGCTGGGCCGTTGGTTCCGCTCCACAGGAACAGACGATTGGGATTGGTGCCGCCATGCAGTGAGCAATGATAGGCGTCACACAGGGTAAAGGCATTGGCCAGGGCAAACTGGAACGGCAGCTCTTGCTGACGGTAGTAGCCCATCGAGGTCGGCGTTTTGTAGCTTGGCCAGGCGCGCATACGGCCATTGTCCCAGGCAGACTGGGCGTCCAGCCACGAGTGCGGTGTGCCGCTGACGCGCTGTGCATTGCCGTGTCGACTGTCCAGGTGATAGGGCAGCACCGGCCGCTCCAGTCCCTGCTGTTGCCATACGCTGCGCCCTTGCGGCTGTGGCACGGTGAAGCGATCGCCGAACCCGCGCACGCCGGCCAGCGTGCCAAAATAATGATCAAAGGCGCGATTTTCCTGCATCAGGATCACCACGTGTTCGACGTCCCGGATGCTGCCGGTGCGGTTATGGGCAGGGATGGCCAGCGCTTTGCGGATTGAGGCAGGTAACAGGGAATAGGCCGAACCAATGGCGGCGGCGTGTAACAGCGTCCTGCGTGAAAGTCTGGGCATGCGCATCAAACTCTTGGGGGTCAGTTATCAAGATAGAAGCAAACAGGATAGTTGCCAAAGATAACAGCAGGATGACGGTAGCAGGAAATGCCCTGCGCCTGGTGGCGGCAGGGCATCGGTAGACTTACTGGCGCACCAGTCGGCCGAGCGTCGGTGCCGCTTCGAAATTGCTGCGGAAGGGGTTGATATCCAAGCCGCCACGGCGGGTATAACGGGCGAAAACGCTGAGTTTTTCCGGTTGGCAGTAGCGCGTGATGTCGTTGAAGATGCGTTCGACGCACTGCTCGTGGAACTCGTTATGTTGGCGGAAGGAAATCAGATAGCGCAGCAGCGCTTCGCGATCGATTTTGCGTCCGGCATAGCGGATTACCACGCTGCCCCAATCCGGCTGGTGGGTGACCAGACAGTTGGATTTGAGCAGGTTGGACGACAGCGTTTCACTGACGTATTCCGCCTGCGCCGATACCGCGTGCTCAAGATATTGAGGATCAAAGGCGAAGTCGGTCACTTCGATGTCCAGATCGTCAATGTTGTCACCCGGCAGGGTGTCAATCTGGTGGCTATATCCTGCCAGACCCGGGAACAGCTTGACGCCGACCTGGCCGTCTGCGGCGGCTGACAGATCGTGTTCCAGCGCGGCCAGTACGTCATCAGCGCTGGCAAAGCGCGTCTGGTTAAAGCTGTTCAGGTACAGTTTGAACGATTTGGATTCGATCAGATTGGTGGATGAAAACGGAATGGCGAACTCGCCGATGCCAACCACCGGCTTGCCCTTGGCGTTGAGCCAGGAAAGCTCGAACGCGGTCCAGATATCCACGCCGCTGAACGGCAAGGCATTGGCGTCGAGGCCAACCAAATCCCTGCCGCGTGCGCGCGGCAAGGCTTCCAGCAACGATGGGTCGTAGCGATCCGGGTAGGCAGAATGGGTTCCCAGGTGGGTGATTTTATCTTGCGGTTTTATATGCATATTCGTTGCCTTTGGCATGGCCGACGTTAATGCAGCGGTTGAACAGGCGGCGAGTCGCGTAAATCGGCCCCACGCCGAGCAAGGCGTACACGACTTTGATCAGGAACTGCGACAGGATCATGGTCTGGATAATGTCCCAGCTCAATACGTTATAAAAAGCCAGGGTGCAAAACACCACGCTGTCGATGGCCGAGGCCACCACGGTGCTGGTAATCACGCGGACAAACAGATAGCGTGAGTTGGTCAGCTCTTTGATTTTACAAAGTAAATAGGCGTTTACATTCTCCGAGAGCAGGTAGGCGGCCGACGACGCAAGCAGCACCGCCATGATGCTATGGACGATACCGTTGTAAGTGGTGCTGAACTCCCACTGTGGGATGCTCGGCACCAGCGTTGTCGCCCAGACGCCCAGCACGAAAATCAGGTTGGCGATAAATGAAATGATAATGGTGCGCCTGGCCAGACGCAGCCCATAAAATTCGTTAAGAATATCAACCAGGATGAAGGTCAGCGGATAAACGAAAATGGCGGGCGGAACAATCATATCCAACAGCGGGATCTGAATCGGTTTGACGCCGCACAGGGTTGAAAAGATATAAATCACGCTCAGCGCCACGGTAATGATCAGATAGGCGTACCAGGAACGTTCGTGCCGGTCGCCAAGATCGTAGGCGGTGGTGAGATTGTTGCTGCCGTCATACAGACGGCGGTAAAGCGCCTTGAGTTCGCTGCGGCTGAAGTCATCGGAAATGGTGCTGTCATCCAGCTCTTTGAGCCCCATCGAAATACGTTTGCCGGTGGCGAGGATCATGATATTGGCAGAAATGCTGCCGCTGCGATTAAAGCCCAGCAGCTTGTATTTCTTGTTGCTGTCCATTCAGAACCTCTCCTCGATGATGGAACCGATAAGCTGTTCTTCACGCTTGAGTCGATGCGGAGTAAACACGGTGTCTTCCTTTTCTTTGACGAAAAAACCCTGCTGGGCAGAGTGGTAGAGTCGCAGTGGGTTTTCCGCGCTGGATGAATAACGCTTGATAATCAGCACGTCACCTTCGCTGAACAGATTCCCTATCGGCTGTTGCACCAGCAGTGCCACCAAATTTGAATCTTCGCCAAAGTAATAGGTCAACGGAAAGCGGGTTGCCAGTTGCCCCACGCGTTGTTCATACGCCGCCAGAAATTGCTGCTGTGGTATCACCGGCACGGCGCTGGGATTCCTATTGCCTTCGAGCGATAACGTCTCGTTGATACGTTCGATTTGTTCGAGATCGTAGTTTTCAATTTCTTCACAGGAGACGCCAAAAAAATCAGAAATCCGGCTGACGGTGGATTGCTGAACGTTGTTGACTCTGCCTTCAAGGATTTTATACAGCGCAGTCCGGGTGACGCCGGCGCGATGGGCAAAAGAGGCTTTGGTTTCCCCACGACTACGCAGTAAATATTCAAGATTCTTAATGATATTTGTTTTGCGCTGAGCATTACTAACGTTCATTAGCCCCCCTTATATGTACAGCGTATTTCACTATAAATGAGGTTTGGTTGCTCGCCAATGAGAGAATGAAATCATTTATAATTATTTGAATATGAATAATTTTAATGTCAAGGCCATCGTCTTCTGGTGGGCGGCATGGCGGCGTCGTCAAGCGGACTTCAGACCCGGTATCGCACTACGCATTAACCAAGTTTACATAAATAGCATCATTGTGTTCACTTTTACGTTGACGCCAGCATGTTTTATAAGCTAGTTTGTTAAACATACTGAAGTGCTTCTTGAGTGTCAAAGCACCTCGTCATAATAAAAGCCATAAAATGATGCTACGCACAGCCACAGCGGCGTACATCGTAATACCATTAGCGACAACACCAGGGAATTCTATCTCGCCCGTCAGGGCTGACATTTCGCTCTGTCACCGCAGCCAGGCATCCTTGCCAGGCGCTGCAGCACTTGGCGTATCGCCATGCCAAAGATAAACAACCCGCATTGTTTCCTCGCCGCTTGCCACAGATACCGCTTTGCCTAGTGTGAAGAAACAAACTCTGCCGCCGCATGCGCCGGCGGAATGGCGAAGTTCTCCCGCATACGTCTGCTCTCTTCTGCCGGTGGAAGGCCAAATAACCGCTTGAATTCACGATTAAATTGCGAGGGGCTTTCATAGCCTACCGCCTGGCTGGCGACCGAAGCGCTTACCCCTTGCCGCACCATCAGCAGCCGCGCCTGATGCAGGCGTATCGACTTCAGGTATTGCATCGGGGCGATATGGGTAATTGCCTTAAAATGGCGGTGAAAGGTGGGGACGCTCATTGCTGCCTCGGCGGCCAGTTGCGGCAGGGTAATCGGGTGCGCATAGGTGGCATGAATACGGCGTAACGCTTTGGCAATTTTGCCGAATTGCCCACGCATCGCCAGCGCCGAACGCATGGCGTTGCCCTGCGCGCCGGTGAGAATGCGAAAATACAGCTCGCGGAGCAGCGCTGGGCCGAGTATTGCCGCGTCAAGCGGGGCGCTCATGGCCTCGAGAAAACGCAGCAGCGAGCCGCGCATTGCCGCATCCATCGGGCTGGACATCATGCTGGCGGGGTTAACTGCGCAGGAGGGCGCGCCCTGTCTGTCAATTTGCAGCATCAGGTCGGCCGCGAG
This sequence comes from Serratia sp. Sp408, assembly GCF_057180665.1. Classification (NCBI taxonomy): domain Bacteria; kingdom Pseudomonadati; phylum Pseudomonadota; class Gammaproteobacteria; order Enterobacterales; family Yersiniaceae; genus Serratia; species Serratia sp. Sp408. Next base: position 77,649 of record NZ_JBXUFT010000002.1, on the reverse strand, counting down.
CTGAAAATCCAGATGCAGGTAAATGGCCAGTAATGGCCGTGCCGGCGACGCGTCGGTTTCCATCACAAAGGGTACCGGCACCGAAACGGCAAGATAATGCTGCTGGTCGTAGCAGTAGGTTTGCCCGCCAAAATAGCCTCTTTTGCTGCCCTGACAGACGATGACGATACCCGGATCGTACAGCACCGGCGTGCTTGCCAGTGGCCGATTGGAACGCAGGAAACGCACATCGGGCAGTGGCGTGAGGTTATAACCTTCCTGCGGCGCCAGCGACAGCAGCAGATCCACCATGCGTTGTCGATCGTCAGTCTGGGCAGGCAACGTTGTCGATCTGTGGTTCATAATCCTTACCGTTCGATAGAAATAGGCAATAACTAAAGCAGAATCGGGCTAAAAAAACGCCAATTGAGAGAATAGTATGCACATGCCTCTTAACCAACGGGAGTTTTTTTATGTCTTTAGCCAAAACGATTTTTATCACCGGCGTCAGTAGCGGTTTTGGGCGCGCCCTGGCACAGGCCGCGTTGAGCAGCGGTCACCGGGTCATCGGCACGGTGCGCAGTGCGTCGGCAGTGGCGGCGTTTGAAGCGCTTGGTGCTGGCAAGGCGCTGGCGCGAGTACTGGACGTGACCGACTTTGCGTCAGTCGAGCGGGTCGTCGCCGAGGTAGAAGCCGACATCGGCCCGATTGATGTATTAGTGAATAATGCCGGTTATGGCCACGAAGGGGTGATGGAGGAATCAGCGCTGGACGAACTGAAGCGGCAGTTCGACGTCAACGTGTTCGGTGCGGTGGCGATGATCAAGGCGTTGTTGCCTTATCTGCGCCAGCGTCGTCGTGGACAGATTATCAACATCACCTCGATGGGGGGATTTATTACCCTGCCGGGCATCAGTTATTACTGCGGCAGCAAGTTTGCACTGGAAGGTATTTCCGAGACGCTGAGCAAAGAGCTCAAGCCGTTTGGCATCGCGGTAACTGCCGTAGCCCCTGGCTCTTTCCGCACCGATTGGGCGGGCAGATCGATGGTCAGATCGCCTCGGATCATTGCGGATTATGACGCGCTGTTTGATCCGATCCGCCAGGCGCGACAGCAAAAAAACGGCAGGCAGCTTGGCGATCCGGCCAAGGCAGCACAGGCGATACTGGCCATCATCGACAGCGATGCGCCGCCGGTACACCTGCTATTGGGCAGCGATGCACTCAGCCTGGTGCGCGAAAAGCTGCAAAGCTATGCGACCGAAATCGATGACTGGGAAACGCTGAGCCGTTCAACCGACGGTTAATCGTCATCAATGCCTCGACGGATGCCGTCGCGCATTGATGGCGGCAAGCCGGGATGCTCGCAGGCGTGCGCTGGTTTATGGCGTGGCCTGCCAGCTGATTTCTATCGTATCAACGCCGCCGATCAGCATGGGCATCTCGTTCAACAGTGCAAAAATTTGCTGGATCGGCGTGCCGGGGGCGATGGCAAGTGCGTCAGGCCGTCGGGGGGCAAGCGGCGTTGCCTGTGACATGATGACGCAATGGTCGTGCCTGAATATCTGTCTCAGCACCGCGGCAGGCAGGCCAGCCGTCAGGTAAATAAGCATTTGCGCAGGACGTAACCGAATTTGGCTCGCCAGCTCGGGCAAGGCGTACAGCGGCCAACTGACCAGAAGCAGCTCTGCTTCATCAATAACGGCCTGATTATCCGCCATGGTCCAGCAGGGAAAATCCATCGCCAGCGCGTTAATCCGCTCAGGCTGGCCGGGGGAGAGGAAAACCTGCGCGTCGGGTGCCGCCAGAAATAGCTGACGCACCAGCTGTGCGGTCAGTTCATCTACGCCAAGAATACCGATTTTTTTCATGTGACCCCGGTTAGATGCGCCATTGAACAACAGGTTGCCAAGCGGGGCGCCACGGTAAATTCCCCCGCGACACGGCCAGGCCGCCAACAGGAAACCTCAATTGATTGTGACCAAGTTACACATTGGTCACTCGTTGTCAATCGAAACACGCCGCGTTAAGCTATAGCCATGAATAAAAAAATGAACGCACTTGCTACCCGTGGTCCTTCCGATCACAGCGTACGCGATCAGATCGTGGAAGCCGCTACGGCGTATTTCGGCCACTACGGCTATGAAAAAACCACCGTCTCCGATCTGGCAAAATCCATTGGTTTTTCCAAGGCGTATATCTATAAGTTTTTTGAGTCCAAGCAGGCGATTGGCGAGGTAATCTGCGCTATCCGACTGACCACCATCATGACCGTGGTGGAGGCGGCGATCGCCGATGCGCCCAGCGCCTCGGAGAAGCTGAGACGCCTGTTCCGTACTCTGGCAGAGGCCGGTAGCGAGCTGTTTTTCCATGACCGCAAGCTGTATGACATCGCTGCCGTTGCCGCGCGCGATCAATGGCCTTCGGCCAGGCAGCACCAGGCCCAACTGCTCACGCTGATTGAACAGATCCTGCGTGAAGGCCGTGAGGCCGGAGAATTTGAGCGCAAAACGCCGCTCGACGAAGCCGCCAGCGCCATTTATCTGGTGATGTGTCCTTACATCAATCCCGTACAGCTGCAATATAACCTGGAAACCGCCGGGGAAGCGGCAGTACTGCTGTCCTCGCTGATATTGCGCAGCCTATCGCCGTGATAGGATTTGTGACCATTGACATAATTGGTCACTAGTCGGAGAATGCGAACCCTACACTGTTTATCAAGAAGGGTATTCTATGCTTCGTCTCAGCGCTGTCAGCATCGCCGCCTGCCTGCTGCCGCTTGCCCTGGTGGCGTGCGGTGAGGCTTCGACGGCCGACGATCCGCGTAATCAGCCACCGTTGGTCAGGGTGGCGCGAGTCGCTGATGCGGTTGACGCCACGCGTGCCTTTAGCGGTACCGTGGTGGCGCGTGTTCAGAGCGATCTCGGTTTTCGCGTCGGCGGCAAAATACTGGAGCGTCTGGTCGATGCCGGCCAGAGCGTCAAGAAAGGCCAGCCGTTGATGCGACTGGATCCGACCGATCTGGGGCTGCAAGCCCGGGCGCAGCAACAGGCGGTAGCAGCCGCCAGGGCGCAGGCTCGCCAGACCGCCGCCGACGAGGCACGCTATCGTGGCCTGGTAGCCAGCGGTGCGGTGTCGGCCTCCGCCTACGATCAAATCAAGGCCGCGGCTGAAACCGCACGGGCGCAGCTCAGCGCAGCACAAGCACAGGCGGATGTCGCCATTAACGCTTCCGGCTACGCGGTGTTGCTGGCCGACGCCGACGGGGTGGTGATGGACACCCTGGCGGAGCCAGGACAGGTGGTCTCTGCCGGCCAACCGGTGGTCAGGCTGGCGCGGGCGGGTCAGCGCGAGGCGATCGTTCATCTGCCGGAAACGCTGCGGCCGGCTATCGGCAGTATGGCGATGGCCAGCCTGTATGGCGACCGCGCGGCCGCGGTCCCCGCGCAGCTGCGACTGCTTTCCGATGCCGCCGATCCGTTGACCCGAACCTTCGAAGCGCGCTATGTGCTGGCCGGCACGCTGGCCAGCGCGCCGCTGGGCGCGACCGTCACGCTGAACATCGTCAACGGCAAGGCGGACGCGCCAACGCTGCAGGTGCCGATTGCCGCGCTGTACGATTCTGGCAAAGGTGCAGGGGTATGGATCGTCGCCGGTACGCCGGCGAAGGTCTCCTGGCGCGCGGTTCGGGTGCTGGGTATCAGCGACGACGCGGCGCGGGTGGCGGGCAACCTTACCGTTGGCGAGCAGGTGGTGGCGCTGGGGGCCCATCTGCTGCATGACGGCGAGCCGGTCAGGTTGGCGCAAGCAGGGCGTAACAACGCGCAGGGGAGCCAACCATGAGCGGCGGACGCTTTAACCTTTCGGCGCTGGCGGTACGTGAACGCTCGATCACGCTGTTTTTGATCTTTCTGATCGCCATCGCCGGCACCCTGTCGTTCTTCGAACTGGGACGGGCGGAAGATCCGCCGTTCACCGTCAAGCAACTGACGGTAATCACCGCCTGGCCAGGGGCGACCGCGCAGGAAATGCAGGATCAGGTGGCGGAACCGCTTGAAAAACGCATGCAGGAATTGAAGTGGTACGATCGCACGGAAACCTATACGCGGCCGGGGCTGGCGTTCACCATGGTGTCGCTGGCTGACGGCACGCCACCGGGCGAGGTGCAGGAGCAGTTCTATCAGGCGCGCAAGAAGCTGGACGACGAGGCTGGCAACCTGCCCGCCGGCGTCATCGGACCGATGGTCAACGACGAGTTTTCCGATGTGACGTTTGCGCTGCTGGCGCTGAAGGCCAAAGGGGAACCGCAGCGCCTGCTGGTGCGCGACGCCGAGTCATTGCGCCAGCGCCTGTTGCACCTGCCGGGGGTAAAAAAGGTCAATATCATTGGCGAGCAGGCGGAACGCATCTTCGTGTCATTCTCCCACGATCGGCTTGCCACGCTGGGCGTGTCGCCGCAGGACATTTTTACCGCCCTTAATAGCCAGAACGTACTCACCCCTGCAGGTTCGATCGAAACCCACGGGCCGCAGGTGTTTATCCGGCTGGACGGCGCTTTTGACAGCTTGCAGAAAATCCGCGAGACGCCGATTGTCGTGCAGGGGCGAACGCTGAAACTGTCGGACGTGGCGCAGGTTGAACGCGGTTACGAAGATCCGGCGACCTTTATCATTCGCAATAACGGCGAACAGGCCCTGTTGCTGGGCATCGTCATGCGCGAAGGCTGGAATGGTCTCGATCTGGGCAAGGCGCTGGACGAGGAAACCAGCCGCATCAACGCCGGCATGCCGTTGGGTATGACGCTCAGCAAAGTCACCGATCAGTCGGTGAACATCAGCTCGTCCGTCGACGAGTTTATGGTGAAGTTCTTTGTCGCCTTGCTGGTGGTGATGGTGGTGTGTTTCGTCAGCATGGGTTGGCGAGTCGGCGTGGTGGTGGCCGCTGCGGTGCCGTTGACGCTGGCGGTGGTGTTTGTGGTGATGGCCGCCACCGGTAAAAACTTCGATCGCATTACCCTCGGCTCACTGATCCTGGCGCTGGGGCTGTTGGTGGACGATGCGATCATCGCCATTGAAATGATGGTAGTGAAAATGGAAGAGGGCTTTGATCGCGTCAAGGCCTCGGCCTACGCCTGGAGCCACACTGCGGCGCCCATGCTGTCGGGGACGCTGGTGACGGCCATCGGTTTTATGCCCAACGGTTTCGCGCAGTCCACCGCCGGCGAATACACCAGCAATATGTTCTGGATTGTCGGCATTGCGCTGATTGCCTCCTGGGTGGTGGCGGTGGCCTTTACCCCCTATCTGGGCGTGAAACTGCTGCCGGCAATCAGGCAGGTTGAAGGGGGCCACGCCGCCATCTACAACACCCGCCACTACAACCGTTTTCGTCGGCTGCTGACGCGGATTATCGCTGCCAAATGGCTGGTGGCCGGCGCGGTTATCGCCGCCTTTGTGCTGGCCATATTGGCCATGGGACTGGTCAAGAAGCAGTTTTTCCCCACCTCCGATCGCCCGGAAGTGCTGGTCGAAGTACAAATGCCGTATGGCAGCTCCATTGAGCAGACCAGCAATACCAGCGCCAAAGTCGAAGCCTGGCTGAGAAAGCAGCGTGAAGCGAAGATCGTCACCGCCTATATTGGCCAGGGGGCGCCGCGTTTCTATCTGGCGATGGCGCCGGAACTGCCCGATCCGTCGTTTGCCAAGATTGTGGTGCTGACGGACAGCCAGGAGGCACGCGAGGCTCTCAAGTTCCGCCTGCGGCAAGCGGTGGCGGACGGTTTGGCCCCCGAGGCGCGAGTCAGAGTGACACAGCTGGTATTCGGCCCGTATTCACCTTATCCGGTGGCCTACCGGATTATGGGGTCGGATCCTGCCATGCTGCGTGAGATCGCCGCGCAGGCTCAGGCCATCATGCAGGCCAGTCCGATGATGCGCACCGTCAATACCGACTGGGGCGCACGCGTGCCGACGCTGCATTTTTCTCTGGATCAGGATCGCCTGCAGTCGGTCGGGCTCAGCTCTAACGCGGTGGCGCAGCAGTTGCAGTTCCTGCTGTCCGGCGTGCCGATCACCTCGGTGCGCGAGGACATTCGTGCCGTGCAGGTGGTTGGCCGAGCGGCGGGTGAGATTCGGCTCGATCCGGCAAAAATCGCCGGCTTTACGCTGGTGGGGTCGGCCGGCCAGCGAATTCCGCTGTCGCAGGTGGGCAGCGTCGAGGTACGCATGGAGGATCCGCTGCTGCGACGCCGCGATCGTACGCCAACCATCACGGTGCGCGGGGATATTGCCGAAGGGCTACAACCGCCGGACGTTTCCAGCGCAATCTCGGTGCAGCTACAACCGTTAATCGACACGCTGCCTGAGGGCTACCGCATCGAACAGGCGGGATCGATTGAAGAGTCGGGCAAGGCCAGCAAGGCGATGTTGCCGCTGTTCCCGATCATGATTGCCATGACGCTATTGATCATCATCCTGCAGGTTCGTTCGATGTCGGCGATGATCATGGTGTTCCTGACCGCGCCATTGGGGCTGATCGGCGTGGTGCCAACGCTGCTGTTGTTCAACCAGCCATTTGGTATCAATGCGCTGGTGGGACTGATCGCGCTGTCGGGTATTCTGATGCGCAACACCCTGATCCTGATAGGCCAGATCCATCACAACGAAAAGCAAGGGCTCGATCCGTTCCACGCGGTGGTCGAGGCCACGGTGCAGCGTGCCAGACCGGTATTGCTGACGGCGATGGCGGCCATTCTGGCGTTTATTCCGCTGACCCATTCGGTGTTCTGGGGCACGCTGGCCTACACCCTGATTGGCGGGACCTTCGGCGGCACCATCATGACGCTGGTATTCTTGCCTGCGATGTACGCCATCTGGTTCAGGATCCGCCCTGGCAGCGGCGCGCCGTCAGCCGCATAGGGTAAGGACGCCGTCGGGCTGCGCATCTGCCCGGCGGCGTGGCGCTTATAGGGTGAAGTGGTCGCGGAACTGCTGCAGTGCGGCGGTGCTGTCGCCGCTGGCCCAGCCTTCCATTGCCACAGTGCCCTGATAACCGATCTGCTGTAACGTACGGGCAATGGCGCGATAGTTGATCTCGCCGGTGCCCGGCTGCTGACGCCCTGGCACGTCGGCCACCTGGATCTCACCGATGGCCGGGCCGGCACGGCGGATCAGGGCGATCAGATTGCCTTCGCCGATCTGCGCGTGATACAGATCAAGGTTCATTTTCAGCGCCGGGCTGTTCACCGCTTCGACCAACGCCAGGGTATCGGCGGCCAGGGCGAACGGCGTACCGGGATGGTCGACCGGCAGATTGAGGTTCTCCAGCGTGAACACCCGCCCGGCACGCTCGCCCAACTGCGCTACGCGGCGCAGCGTTGCGGCGGCTTGCAGCCACATCGCCCCACTGACCACCGCCACCGGCTTCACCGGCAGACCCCGCTCGTCCAGTCCGCTGCCGTGCAGATTCAGCGTCGGGCAGTTTAGCCGTTCGGCCACTGCCAGCGAGGCTTCGGCGCTCTGCAACAGCTGCGCGATACCGTCGCTGTCGGTCAGATTGCCGCTCAGGTAGCCGGTCATGGAGGTGAAACGTGCGCCGGTGGCGACCAGGGCGTCAATGTCCTTATTGGCCCAGCCCCAGATTTCGACGCCGAACCCGAGCGCGTGAATACGCTCGACGCGTTCAACCAACGGCAGATCGAGAAACACCATTTCGGCACAAACCGAGAGTTGATAGCCGGCCATCAGCGACCTCCCAGGGCGATCGGGCGGTTCTGCCGTACCGACTCAATGCAGGCCAGCGCGATTTCCAGCGCGTTACGCGCATCTTCGCCGGTGGCACGTGGCGTTTCACCGCTGCGGATGCAGTGGGCAAATTCCGTCATTTCAGCTACATAGGCGTCACGCAGCAGATCGGAATCCAGCCGCGAAGTATCAATGGCGATACCGCCCTGATGGTAGCGTACGCAGTGAGTGGCATTGATATGGCCAGCCTGCAACATGCCTTTGCTGCCAAATACTTCCCCACGTACGTCGTAACCGTAGACAGCCTGGAAACTGGCCTCGGCGGTGGCAATTGCGCCGTTGTCAAAACGCAGGGTGACTACCGAGGTATCCAGCAACCCCTGCTGCTTGAAGTCCGGGCGCACCAGCGCATCAGCCAGCGCGTAGACTTCCACCGGTTTTGCGCCGTGGTTGAAATGCAGCAGCGTATCAAAATCGTGGATCAGGGTTTCCAGAAAAATAGTCCACTGCGGGATCGGCGCCGGATCGCGCAGCGCCGGGTCGCGGGTAATCGAGCGACTCAGCTGCGTGGTGCCGTTTTCACCGGACTTGACCGCCGCAATCGCTGCGGCAAAGCCCGAATCAAAGCGGCGGTTAAAGCCCACCTGTAGCACCACGCCGGCCTGGTTAGCTGCCGCAATCGCGCGATCGGCTTCGTCCAGCGTGACCGCCATCGGTTTTTCACAGAACACATGTTTACCGGCCTGTGCGGCGGCGATCACCCATTCGGCATGAGTGCGTGCCGGGGCGGCAATGGCAACCGCATCGATATCCGGATCGTGCAGCAATGCGTGCAGATCGCCATAGGCCTTGGTAATGCCGAGCCGTTGCGCCAGCGTTTCGGCGGCGCCTGGCTGCGGATCGGCCACCGCGCTCAGCCGGGCTCCCGGCACGCGATAGGCCAGGTTTTCTGCGTGAAAGCTGCCCATGCGACCGGCGCCGATCAGGCCAACGCGTACCGGTTGTGAAGATATAGTCATGCTGCACTCCTTGTTATTTGTGGTTCGCCCATTCAGGCATGGAAGAGGGGTCAACCGGTCGAGGCGCCTCGGGGGCGAAACGACGGGATTTGGATAACATCAGCGGTTCGATGTGTTCGAGCGACACGCCACGGGTTTCCGGCAGGAAGCGCCGCACAAACCAGAACGCGATCAGGCTGCCTGCGGCACACAGCATCAGTGGGAATGCGCCGTTGAAGTGTTCCATCAACACCGCGCTGCGGTTCATCATCGGGAAACTCTGGGTGACGATAAAATTCGCCACATACATCGAAGAAAAGGCAAAGCCCATCGCCACGGCGCGGATGCGGTTGGGGAAGATCTCGGAGATCAGCAGCCAGGCACCGAGGCTCCATGACAGGCCGAAGATCAGCACGAAGGCCACCAGCCCGAGCACCGGCACCAGTCCGTCGATATGTGCGATAAAGGCCCAGGAGGTAAAGATCAGGCTGATGGTGCAACCCAATGCGCCCCAGCGCAGCAGCGGCGTACGGCCGATCCTGTCCACCACGTTGAGGCAGACAGCGACGCCCACCAGCAACGCCAACCCCAGGAAGATGCTCTGGAATAACGAGGCCTGGGTACTGCCGGTGACGTTTTGCAGCAGTGACGGTGCGTAATACAACAGGATATTGATGCCGGAAACCTGCTGCAAAATGGCGATGGCACAGCCAATCAGCAGGATATAGCGGGTACGTGCATCGCGCAGCAGGCCGCGCTGCGCGACCTGAGCATTATGCGGGGAGGCGCTGGCCAGGATTTCTGCCAGCAGCCGGTCGGCATGTTGCGCGTTGGACAGCCGGGTCAGTACCTGCCGCGCCCGTTCGGTTTTGCCCCTTAGCGCCAGCCAGCGCGGCGATTCCGGCATAAACGGCACCAGCAGCAGGAACATCACGCAGGGCACGACTCCCGACGCCAGCATCCACCGCCAGCCGTCGCTGACTATCCACGCATGCGACATGCCGCGGGCAATCAGATAGTTGACGATATACACCGTCAGTTGCCCGCCGACCATCAGCATCTGTTGCAGTCCCAGCATGCGGCCACGCCAGTCTTTCGGCGACACTTCGGCGATATATAACGGCGTGATGGCCGACGCCATGCCCACCGCCAGACCGCCGAGCAGGCGATAGAGAACGAATTCGCCCAGGCTGGTGGCCAACGCCGAGCCGACGGCGGAAATCACGAACATCAGCGCGGTGACGATCAAGGTTGATTTGCGGCCAATCCGATCGGAAATGTAGCCGACGCAGCAGGCGCCAATCACGCAACCCAGAATAACGTTTGAAACGGCCCATCCGCTTTCCCAGGGGGAAAGATTGAGATGTTCCGTTAGCGGATCGATCACCCCGGAGATCACCGAGGCGTCATAACCGAGGATCACCCCACTGAGTGAGGCGATGGTGCAGATAAAAAAGATCAACGGTAAATTGTGTTTACCCATAGTCACTTATTTCCTTTTGGCGCGTTCGGCGTAGGTGTCATGGGTATTGCAAAGGCGGTGCCAACCTCAAAACGTGGCAATCTGTGAGGTGCTGCACAGATATACATCACAATCTGGCAACAAAATTTACATGCCAATCTTACATGTAAATAAAATGAACATTCCATACAAAGCCGGAGTGCCAGATGCGAGTCCTCGATCGTTTACCGTTCAAAGATGAAAGTGATCCCATATTCAGCCTGCCGGACGGCGCAGAAGTGGCTGAATGGGACAGCCTGCTGTGGCAGGGCTGGCAGCGTTTTTTAGCCGGCGAAAGCTCTCACTGGATACGGCACAGCATCTGGCAGTCCTGGCAACGATCGCAGCAGCGGGCGATCGATCCGCTGTCGTTTGTCTATGTCGCGCCAGCCGCTGACGAGCTGGCGGCGATCCTTGAACGCAATGCCGATCTGATCCAGGTGGCGCGCAGCATTATGGAAAACCTGCTGGCCTATAATCCGGATGGTCATATCAACCTGACCGACGCGCAGGGGGTGACGCTGCATTATTGCGGGGCGGATATGACGCCGGTCGGCAGTATCCTGCGCGAGGAGGTACTCGGCACCAACTGCACCGCGCGCTGCCTGATTGAACAGCGGCTGGTGTATGTGCTGAGCGGTGAAAACTGGAAGTTCGATCTGCGTAAGCGCAACCGGCAGTGCGCCGCCGCGCCGGTACGCGATGCCGGCGGCAGCCTGATTGGCGTGCTCACCCTGACGGCGACGCCGGACAATTTCAACGCCCATACCCTGGGGACGGTGCAGGCCGCGGCGGAGGCGGTAGGCCAGCAACTGATGTTGCGGCGCCTGCTGGCCGAACAGCAATCGATCCTCGAAACGCTCAATGAAGGGGTGATCGTCTGCGATCGTCACGGGCGGATCAAAACCCTCAACCGTTACGCGCGACAGATCTTCAGCGGTATCGATCCCGAGGGCGGATCGATCGATGCGTTGTTGCAACCGCAGCAAGGATCGTTGCTGACGTTGCCGTTTTGCAATGACCGCGAGTTGCAGTTCATGCCCGACGGCGAGCGGCCGCTTTCCTGTCTGATTTCACTGATGCCGGCGCCGGACGGCGGGCGGGTGCTTTCATTGCGTGAGAATCAGCGCATCCGCGCCATTACCCGCCGGGTGATGGGGGTGAGCGCCCGTTACACTTTTGAGATGATTCGTGGCAATGCGCAGTGCGTACAGCAAGTGATCCAGCAGGCGCGCGCCGGCAGTCGCAGCGACAGCACCATATTGCTGAGCGGTGAAAGCGGTACCGGCAAGGAACTGTTTGCTCAGGCGATCCACAATGCCAGCCCGCGTCGGCAAGAACCCTTTATTGCGCTTAACTGCGGCGCATTGCCGCGCGATCTGGTACAGAGCGAACTGTTTGGCTACGTCGACGGCGCCTTTACCGGGTCAAGGCGCGGCGGTTCCGCCGGCAAGTTCGAACTGGCCGATGGCGGCACGCTGTTTCTGGACGAAATTGGCGAAATGCCGCTGGAAGCACAAACCAGCCTGCTGCGCGTGTTGCAGGAGAGCGAGGTGCTGCGCATTGGCGCAGCGCATCCGTTGAGGGTAGACGTGCGCATCATCGCCGCCACCCACTGCGACTTGCTGAGCGCGGTCGCCAAAGGGGCATTTCGCCGCGATCTCTACTACCGCCTGAACGTGATTTCGCTGGAAATCCCGCCGCTGCGCGCACGCCGCGAGGATATTCCCGAGCTGGTCAATACCTTCATACAGGCGCTGTGCACCCGGTTAAAACGCATTCCGCCACGGGTAACGCCGGCGGCAATGCGCTGTTTGCAGGACTGGCATTGGCCGGGCAACGTGCGCGAGCTGGAAAACCTGGTAGAACGCACGCTGAACCTGTGCGAAGGGGTGGAGATAGACTGCCGCGATCTGCCTGACGATATGGCGCAGGCGTCTGTGACGCCAACGCTATCAGGCGCGCGGCCTTCGTTGCAGGAAAGTGAACGCCAGCATGTGCTGCAGGTGGTGGCCGAGCAGAACGGCAACCTGCGCCAGTCCGCGCAACTGCTGGGTATTTCGCGCACCGCGCTGTACAACAAACTCCGCCAATGGCAGGTGGATGTGGCCGCCTTCAGGCGGCGCTGAACGGCATCATGCAGCGGGCAGGCCGCGATAAATCTGCCTGCCGGCAGCCGCCATTGGCAGGTTGCGCGTGATATTTTTATTCAGTTGGCCAGTTAACCTTGCGGTTAAGCGCAACGATCTCCTGATGCGAAGGCGTATCGCCCAGCGCAGCAAAATATTCCGGCAACTTGTCGCGCTTGTTCACCGCTTCACCGGGTTTGGCCGCCGCCAGCGCACGCTGCATGGTGGGCGCGTCCCAGTCGCAGCAATAGGCCGGTGTGGATGGCTGCTGTCGCCAGGAGTCGGCCAGCGATCCGCCGTCGACCGGGTCAAAACCGCTCTGATTGACCACCTCCATCACGCGTTGTTTGGCGGCAGCGTCATCGCCGGCAACGGCAATCGCCAGTCGGCCCGGCTCGCCCTGCGGCAGCCCGCGCTCTGCCAGCGAATCGGCCAGTATATTGTTGAATGCCTTGATCACCGGACGGCCAATCTGCTGTGCCACCCACAGGCTTTCGATCTGGCCGGCATCTAATGCGGGAATATGCACATCTCGCAGGTCTGGATAGTAGTTGCTGGTATCGACCACCGGCACATCCGCCGGCAGCGTAGCAAACAGCTCGGCCGGCATCTCGGCCAGCGCCGGCAGCGGCACCGCGAGAATCACCATCTCGCTGCCGTTAATCGCCCCCTTGACGTCAGCGGCGGTGACGCCGATTGACTCGGCGAATTGACGCACGCCGGCGACTCCTCTGGAGTTGGCGACAGACACCCGGTGCCCGGCCTGGCTGAGCTTGCGAGCCAGCAGCCCGCCAATGTTGCCTGTGCCAATAATACCGATATTCATATTCTGCTCCTGATTGTCTCTTGTCTTGCGTTACGCTATCGATTAGCTTACAAAAAAACAAGAACAGACAATTAAGTGTGTTACACACCAGGAGGTAAGTATGGAGCGAGACTGGCGCTGCGACGATCCGCAGCAACGGCTTTTTTGGGCGGCGGCCACCAGCGAAGCGTTGAAGACGCTGGAGGGCAAGTGGAAAATCATCATTATCTGCCAGCTGTTTGCCGCCAGGCAGCCATTGCGCTTTTCCGAGCTTGAACGGCGGGTGGAAGGGGTAAACCAGAAAATGCTGATACAGCAGTTAAAGCAACTCGAACAGGATGGCATCGTGGTGCGCCACGCCTATCCTGAGGTGCCGCCGCGCGTCGAGTATGCGCTGAGCGATATCGGCAAAGCGCTGGGGCCGTCGCTCGAAGCGCTGATTGACTGGGCCTTTTTACGGCGCGCAGCAATGCCTGTCGGCGCTGAGGCTACACAATAAGGGCCGGTTGGTGGCGGTCGATCCCGTGTCCTGATGAACGCACGGCAATGGCCTGTGCCGATTGCCGTGCGGGGCGCTGCGTGGATTGGCGGCCGGTGGGGTTATTCGACCGGTAATGCCAGCACCTGCTGGGTAGTTTTTATCTCGGCAAAAACGTCAGCCACGCCGGCCAGCGCTGCGCGTTGCAGGCTGGCATGATCGACCACCTGATTGTCCCAGGTGGCCAGATCGCGAGTGGCGGTGGCATCCTCGGGAATAATCACCTGATAGCCCAACGGTAACGCATCGCGCGCGGTGGTAGAAACGCACATGTGGGTCATCAGGCCGGTGACGATCAACGTCTTGATGTTTTTGCTTTTTAATTGTCGATCAAGATCGGTGCCGACAAACGAACTTGGGGTGGCTTTGCTAATCACCACATCACCTTTTGACGGCTGCAAATCTGCATGAAACTGCGCAGATTGACTGCCTTCGGCAAACAGCGGCCCATCAGCTGGCCCAATATGGCGCACAAAGAATACCGGCATGTTGTGGCGATGGGCGAATGCCACCAATTTTTGGCTATTCCCCAGCGCCTTGAGGCCGTCCGGGATCGGCATTTTTCCGCTAAAATATTCATTTTGAAAATCAATCACCAGCAAGGCGGTTGTGCCAGCCACCAGGGCTTTGGTCGGCTGAGCGCCGCTCATGGTGCGGATGGTAGGCGCCTGTGTGGCCTCGGCCGTCAGGCTGGCAACGGTCATGGAAAGCGCCAGTGCGCTGTAAGCGAGCAGTTTTTTCATGGTAAATATTCCTTTATCGGCTTGGCACGGTGGGACGGATTCCCGCGGTGTGGAGCAATTTTGCCGCTTTACCGATCGCGGCAATAGCTATCGGCGTGACCAAAAACGATACTATTAGGCCAAATTGCATCGAGGTTTATACAGGTGGGGTAATGGCAGTCATCAAAGTCGGTGTTGTTGTTTTTCACGATATCATTCCCTTTCACCTTTCCGTGCCCTGTGCGGTGTTCGAACACGCGCTCGACGCGCAGGGCAGGCCGGCGTATCAGCTGATGGTATGCGCTACGGAACCGGGACCGTTGCGTACCAACGCCGGATTTTCGATCATTGCCGAGCGCACGCTGTCGGCGCTAGAGCAGGTGGATATGGTGATTATCCCCAGTTGGAACGATCCGGCGCTGATGCCGTCGGCGGAACTGGTGGCCGCGCTGCACCGCGCGCATGCGCGTGGCGCCCGGCTGGTCGGGTTGTGCATGGGGGCGTTTGTGCTGGCGGCCAGCGGGTTGCTCGACGGCCGGCCGGCCACCACGCACTGGAACTGGATGAGCGCCTTTTTGCAGCGTTACCCGTCGATCTCGGTCGATCACAACGTGTTGTATATCGATGATGGCGATATCATTACCTCGGCAGGCACTGCCGCCAGTATTGATTGTTGTCTGCACCTGGTGCGCCAGCAATGCGGTGCCGAAGTGGCCAATACGGTGGCTCGGCAACTGGTGGTTCCGCCGCATCGGCAAGGGGGACAGGCGCAGTTTATTGAACAACCGGTGTATAACACCGCCGGCGGCGATCGGTTTATGCAGGCGCTGAGCTGGGCGACGGAAAATTTGCAGCAGCCGCTGACGGTCGGCCTGATCGCCGACAAGGCGTTGATGAGCCGGCGCAGCTTTACCCGGCATTTCCAGCAAACCACCGGTACCACGGTTACCCATTGGCTGCTGAATCAGCGGTTGGCGATGGCGCAGCGATTTTTGGAGAAAACCGACCAGCCGGTTGAACAGGTGGCTCAGGCGGCTGGGTTCAGTTCGGCGCTGTCAATGCGGCGGCATTTTCAACAGCAATTCAGCACGACGCCGTCGCTGTATCGGCGTGAGTTTCGTACCGCAGGGCGTTAATACCCACGGCGAGCGCGGCAAAGCCGTCAGGCAAAAGCGCGGCGGCGGGCTGCACGCCGCGAGCCGGCGTTACGGCAGTTCGGCACCGATCAGATTGCTGTGCACCGTGGCGCCGGGCATCATCAACGTCAGGCCCCGCGTCAGCTCGTCGCCCGCCGCCAGCAGCGCATCGAGCGGCATGCTTGGCAGGCTTTCCAGAATGAACCACATCTGTGTGGCCTCGGCACCCAGCCGGGTTCTCACCCCTTGTCGCCAGTTCCAACGTCGGCAGGTAACCCCGCGATCGTCACGCCAGACGACTTCGCCCGCGTCGGGTGACTCCAGCGCCGGCTGGCCGTCCTTGACGGTATCAAACTGCTCGCTGCCCTCGGCGATGGTCAGTCGTGGCTGGCCGACGTAGGCGGCGATGTTTTCCCCACCGACCGGCACGGCGTAGCGAATGCTGACGGCGTTATACAGATCCACCAGCGGATCGATGCTGGGTAGCTGGCCATCGCGCAGTACCCGTTTATGCAGCGCTTCGGCAGAGCAGGGGGTGCGCTTGGGCTTGGCGCCGAATTTTTTGAATACCTCGGACCAGTCCGCAAGATGCGCCTCAGCCCAGGGAATATCACCGGCCACCACCGATTGGCAGGCTGTGGCCAGCAAGCGATCGGCTACCGCCGGGGCGGTTAATGGAGCGGCTTGCACCACGACGCTCAAGGCTCTGAAGCCGGGGGCGATAGCGAAGATCTCCGGGGCGATTGACGGGGTAACAGCGAACATTACATAATCCTATATTGACCAATTTATCTCATAGTAATGACCGATGACCAAAAAAGTCAATAAAACGACCGAGGCGGGCGCTGACATGCAGCATGTCAGTGAGGCGGTATCCAAAAGCATCAGCGATTATCGCAAGGGGCAAAAACTCTCGCTTGACGAGCTTGCGCGCCGTGCCGGCGTCAGCAAGGGCATGCTGGTGGAAATCGAGAAAGGCTCGGCTAATCCCAGCATCGCCATTCTGTGCAAAATTGCGGCGGCGCTTGGCCTGTCGGTGGCGGATATCGTCAATGTCACCCACGCCCCTGATAGCTGGCTGGTGGACAAACAGGACATCCCGACGCTGTGGCATGGAGAAAAAGGCGGCTCGGCGCGCTTGCTTGCGGGCACCAGCGGGCCAAATATGATTGAGCTCTGGCGCTGGGAAATGTTTCCCGGCGAGGTGTTTAGCTCTCCGGGGCATCCGCAGGGGACGCTGGAACTGCTGCATGTTGAAACCGGCGTGCTGGATCTGGCAACCGAGGCGACCACATTGCGGGTCACTGAAGGCTGTTCGGCAGTAGCCCGCACCGACAGCGCCCATCATTACGCCAACGCGGGAAACAGCCCGCTGGTGTTTACCATGACGGTGGCGGAGTTTCACCGCTAGCCGGCAGGGGAGTCAGGGGGCATCAACCGGCAAGGGGATAGCCATTTACACCGCTGCCTCCGGCTTTAACGGTCAACCTGACGACGGCACGCTGGCTATAATGGCATCGTTACTTACGGTTTTTCGTTAGTCGTGACGATGTGTTTGCTCAGATATTCAATAAATGTTCTGGTTAGCGGATTGACATATCTTGATTTTTTATCGATCGCGTATAAGTAGTGGGAAAACCCGGCATGGTATTCAGGTAGCAGGTGTACTAAATCACCTTTATTAATATATATCGTTGCCAAATAGTCAGGCAGGCAAGATACGCCATTATGATTAAGTAACATGCTTAATAATGTCAGGCTGGAGTTCGAGGTCAGGCAGGAATCGACTGGAACCATGACTTCGCCGTTATGGTCTGCAAACACCCAGTTATCATGATAGGCCATGACCGGATTGGTAATGCAGCGGTGGCGGGTTAAATCCGCCGGCGTTTTTATTGGCGGTTTGCCTGCCAGATAGTGGGGCGAACAACAGTAAATCCAGTTAATCTTGTTCAGTAATACATGATTTTCCGTCTCGGCTAGCTGCCGGGTTATTCTTAGCGCCAGATCGAAAGGGGTTTCTGACAGGTTAATAATATTATCATTCAGCTCAACATGGATTTTTACCTTGGGGAAACGCCGTTGGTAAGCGCTAATGAAGTCAGGCAGGATTTTTGAACCGTATGCCACCGAACAGGACAATCTGAGCTGGCCTTCTGGTTCACTAGGTCGCTGAACCTGAGCAAACATATCTTCGCACTCCTCAATCAGCATGATGGCACGGTTAAATACCGCTTCACCTTGTTCGGTAAGGAAAATATTTCTGGTGGTTCTGGTGATTAATTGCGTCCCCAACTGTTGCTCCAGCTTGGCCAGGCTTTTGCTGACTGCCGAAGGCGAGAGGCCAAGCTCTCTGGCTGCCTTGGCCAGACTTCCAGACTCGATGATGCGGACAAAAATACTCAGCTGACTTAAGGTGCCTGAGTTCAGCATATTACCTCCAGCGTTTCTATTACGGCCAATTATCGATATATTATTCCTGTTGCCATTTCATAATATTATTTTATGTACCGCTGAAACTAGTATGCTCTTTTATTCACTGGTGAATTGATTGTAATTCATCAATGACCGATTTAATACAGAGCCGATCACAGATTACCCATTTGCTATTGGTCAATGCCAAAAGGCTGTGATTAGGTGGCGGCGTGGATGTTTTTATTTAACCAACCTGATGGTAATATTATGAACAACGCCTCGGAAACACAAAGTATAATAAATGGCAATAAAATACCCTTCACTACCTATGATGCCGGATGGGTCATCCTGTGTATTGGCATGGCAATTGGCGGCGGGATTATCTTTCTGCCGGTGCAGATTGGTTTGAAAGGTATTTGGGTATTTAGCTTATCGGTACTGATAGCCTATCCCGCATTGTATATGATGCAGTCACTTTATCTGAAAACATTATCGCAAAGCCCTGAGTGTAAAGACTACTCGGGGGTGATTACCTTTTATTTGGGTAAAAACTGGGGGTTTTTCCTTGGGGTAGCCTATTTCATCATGCTGCTTAAAGGTATGCTGACCTATTCGCTGGCCGCCACCTTTGACAGCGCCTCTTATTTTCAAACCTTTGGCCTGACGGTAGGCACGCTGTCGGATAATGGCTGGTACGGGCTGTTGGTGTTATCCCTGCTGGTTTGCGTCGCCGCACAGGGTGAAAAAATGCTGTTTAGAGTTTCCGGCCCGATGGTGCTGGTCAAGCTGGGCGTGGTGGTGGTACTTGGCCTGGTGATGATACCGCATTGGGACATGCGCAATATCAGCCACCTGCCGCCGATCGGGGAATTGCTGATTGGTACCGTTTTAACCCTGCCGTTTACGCTGTTCTCCATTCTGTTCGTGCAAATCCTCAGTCCGATGAACGTGGCTTTCCGTAAAGTCGAGGCAGATCCGGTTGTCGCTACCTACCGGGCGCTGCGTGCCAGCCGGGTCGCCTATGGCATACTGGCCTGTTCGGTCCTGTTCTTTGCCTTTTCATTCACCTTTTCCCTGAGCCACCAACAGGCGGTCGAAGCGGCAGAGAATAATATTTCGGCGATGGCGATTGTCGCCAAAGTGATACCGGGTGAGCTGGTCAGGGTGATGTCGGTGTTGCTCAATGTCTTTGCCATCGTCACCGCCTTTTTCGGCATTTTCCTCGGCTTCCAGGAAGCGATGAAAGGTATCGTGGTCAATGTTATTTCTCGATTTGTCGACGAGAAGATGCTGAATGAGAAAATCATCAGCATTGCGGTTTCCGTCTTTATCGTGCTGCTGTTATGGGCCTGGGTGCTGACGCATTTCCCCATTTTGTTATTACAACAAATAGGCGCGCCGGTTTACGGCATTGTCTCATGCCTTATTCCTTGCTACCTGGTGCTGAAAGTACCGCAGCTTATGCAATATTATTCCTGGCGCGTGCTGTTTATCTCCGGCACCGGGATCCTGCTCTGCCTGTCACCTTTTTTTAAATTATTTGAGTAAAGGTACCCAATGAAAAGCCAATCAGAACTGCAAAAATTCAAGCTCAGCACCCAGTTATCGATGTTGGGACGAGACCCCGAGCAACAAAGCGGATTTGTAAACGCGCCGGTATATCGTGGCTCGACGGTGGTTTATAAAAGTTGTGACGACATCAGGCATAAAAGAGCACGTTTTTCCTATGGTACCTCGGGTACGCCAACCATTGAAAACCTGGAAAATGCCTGGTCTACGCTGTGTGATGCTGCCGGCACGGTGATTTCGCCCTCCGGGCTTGGGGCATTGGCATTGGCGCTTTTTTCCGTCACCCGCGCCGGCGATCATATTCTGGTGACGGATTCCGTTTATCGTCCTACGCGCAAGTTTTGCAATACCCTGCTGGTTAAATATGGCGTTTCGGTGACTTACTACGACCCGTTAATCGGCGGGGATATCGAGCGTCTGCTGCAGAACAATACCCGGGCGATCCTGCTGGAGTGCCCTGGTTCGCAAAGTTTTGAGATTCAAGATATTGGCGCCATCGTCGCGGTAGCAAAAAAATACGCTATCAGCACCATCATTGATAATACCTGGGCGACGCCAATTTTTTTCAAGGCTCATGCGCATGGCATTGATTTGTCGGTAGAGGCAGGCACCAAATACCTTGGCGGTCATTCCGATCTGCTGATGGGGCTGGTTTCGGCTACTGCCAGCCACTGGCCGGCACTGCGTGAAACTTACGATGCCATGGCAATGCTGCCCGGCGCGGAGGATTGTTTTCTGGCGCTACGCGGTTTGCGCACCCTGCATCTGCGGGTCCAGGAGGCGCAATCCCGTGGCCTCGAAATGGCTCGCTGGTTAAAGCGCCAGCCAGAAGTCAGTAAAGTCCTGCATCCGGCCTTTGAGGAGTGCCCCGGCCACGAAAACTGGAAGAAATATTTCACCGGCTCCACCGGGCTGTTTTCCATTGTGCTTGATCGACGCTTTGACCAGCAGAACGTTGAGCAGATGCTGGATAATATGCATGTTTTCGCCATGGGTTTTTCCTGGGGCGGCTTTGAAAGCCTGATCATTCCTTTCGACTGCGCCGAATACCGGACGGCAACAACCTGGGACCCGCAAGGGATGACCCTGCGTATTCAGATCGGTTTGGAAGATATCGATGATTTGAAAAACGATCTACGCCAAGGGCTGATGCGTTTGCATCATTGATAATGCTGTTCGCCTCGGGGGGAGGTTCTGCCGAGGCCGGTCGCCGGGGCCAGTCTGTTTGTGGCGTCGGCTCTGCCAGTAAGTACCAGATGAGCGGCGGATTATTGATTACTGCAAAAGTGGTGTGCCTTGGTCACTAATCCGGCGGCTGCGCTCTGAGCCAACGTTTTTCGTCGGCGTCGTGTCAGCTGCCATTCAAGCAGCCCTGCGTCACGCATATGGCGGGGGGCTTGCATTAAAAGCCGCTCTGGAGGGGAGCGGCTTCAGGATAGACACAGTAAGGATAATCGGCAGCAGCTTATTGGCTCATGGCGTCTTTTTTCATTTCATCCTTTTTCATTTCATCTTTTTTCATCGCCTCTTTCTTCATGCCGTCCTTGGTCATGCCGTCCTTGGCCATGCCATCATGCGACATCTGGCCCATCTGATCTTTCTTCATCGCATCTTTGCCCATGTTATCGGCGGCGTTGGCACTAACTACGCCCAGCGCCAGCGCGCTGCACATCATCACGGCGAATAATTTTTTCATGGTATTTCCTTCTATCAGTGAATAAGCACCTTGGTGCGGGGGAGCTTTGCGGCGGCGTTAACTGCCGCCAAACCAGTTGTAACCCTGATCTTCCCAGTAGCCGCCCGGGAAGCGGTTGGTGATTTCAATCACCTGAATATGCTTTGGGTTTTTGTAGCCGAGCTTGGTCGGCATCCGCAGCTTCATTGGGTAACCGTATTTGCGCGGTAGGGTTTTACCGTCATAGCTGAGCGCCAAAATAGTCTGCGGATGCAGTGCGGTGGCCATGTCGATGCTGGTGTAATAGTCGTCGGCGCAGGTAAAGCTGACATAGCGAGCGCCAAGGTCGGCGCCAATCGCCTGCAAAAATGCGGCGAACGGTACGCCGCCCCATTTGCCAATGGCGCTCCAGCCTTCGACGCAGATATGACGCGTCACCTGGCTGATATGCGCCATGCTGTGCAGCTGCGTCAGCGTCCACGGTTGTCTGTTCTGCACCAGACCGGCCACTTCCAGTCGGTAGTCATTACCGTCGATCTCCGGGGCCTCTTGTTCGGCGTAAAACGCGTTGAACGGGAAGGGGCGAGTGATCATCGATTCGGCATAAACCGGTGCCAGATGGTCGGCATTGAACAGCCAGCCCTGCACCCGATCGTTAAAGCGCGATATCTGGCTCAACGCCTGTTCCACGTTGCTGTTGGCGCTGATATCGCAGCCGGTGAGCATGGCGATGCCGCCAAGCGTCAGGCCGTTGCGCAGAAAGCGGCGGCGCGATGAACCGGCCAGCCGCTGCGTCAACAGACGCTGCGCCTCTTTGAGCAACGCCTGACCGTCGCTCGGGCCAAGGGGATTATTTTGCCGTTGCATCTCTCGTCTCCTTAACGTCCGCGTAGCATGGTCAGCAGCGTGCGTGGCACCAGCGCCACCATCAGCAGATGGATGGCGACGAAGCCAACCAGAGCGGCCATGGCGAAGAAATGCAGGTAACGCGCCGTTTCGTAACCGCCCAGCAGTTCGCGCAACAGCGGGAACTGCACCGATTTCCACAACACCAGTCCGGACAGCACCGCCATCAGGCTGGCTGCCATCACCAGCAGATAGGCGACCCGCTGCACCATGTTGTAATGGCGAGGGTCGGCGTGTTGCAGCCTGCCGCGAAGCGCCGCCAGCAGATCGCTGCCCAGTTGTCGCGGGCTGAGCGGCCAGAAACGCCGTTTTAAACGCCCGCTGAACAGGTTGATCAACAGATAGAACAGCCCATTGATGCCAAACAGCCACATGCCGGCAAAGTGCCATTGCAGTGCGCCGCCGAGCCAGCCGCCAAGCGTCAGCTCGTTGATAAAACGGAAGTCGAACAGCGGTGACGCGTTATAAATACGCCAGCCGCTGGTCACCATGATCAGCATTGCCAGCGCGTTGCACCAGTGGGTCAGCCGCAGCCATAGCGGATGAACAACGTCGGTTTTATCCTTGCTCGCGGTGATGTTCATGTTGTTACCTGGCGGTGGTGATTCGATAAGCACAGTATTCCTGCGATCTGTTCCCCAAGACCTCACGCAAAGTTAAATAAAATGTGATAACTCCAAGGCTGCCGGTTGTGTAGACTTTAAACAGGATTGAGCTAGGTGGTAGACAGGATGGAAAAGGCCAAAAGAATTTTGATCGTCGAAGACGATGGCAATATAGCCGAACTGTTGCAGTTGCATCTGCGTGACGAAGGCTTTGATATCAGCCACGCCGGCGATGGCAATCTGGGCATGGCGATGCTGGAGCAGGGCGGTTGGGATGCCTTGATCCTCGATCTGATGCTGCCGGGCATCGACGGCCTGGAGATTTGCCGCCGGGCACGCAATATGACGCGTTACACGCCGATCATTATCACCAGCGCGCGATCCAGCGAGGTTCACCGGGTGCTCGGTCTGGAACTGGGGGCCGATGACTATCTGGCCAAGCCGTTCTCGATGCTCGAGCTGGTGGCGCGGGTCAAGGCGCTGTTTCGCCGTCAGGAGGCAATGAGTCGCAACCTGCGTCTGGATGCGGGCATCTTGAGTATTGATGGTTTGGACATCGATCCTATCTCGCGTGAAGTACATCTCAATCAACAGCCATTGGATCTGACGCCGCGCGAGTTCGATCTGCTGTATTTCTTTGCCCGCCATCCCGGCAAGGTATTTTCCCGACTCAGTCTGTTGAACCAGGTATGGGGCTATCAACATGAGGGCTACGAGCATACGGTCAATACCCATATCAATCGGCTGCGCATCAAGTTGGAACGCAACCCGGCAGAACCCGAGCGTATCCTCACCGTGTGGGGAATGGGCTATAAATTCGCGGCCGCGCCGCAAGAGTAAACCATGAAAAACCTGACGCTTTTCCAACGCCTGAGCGTGACCTTTACGCTGTTGATGATGATCAGCTGTGCGATCTTCGGCTGGATACAGGTTCGCAGCAGCACCCAATACAGTCAGGCAGTGATCCAGCGGCTGTCCGTCGATCTGGCACAGCATATTGCCGACAGCAATACGTTGCTGGACAAGAATGGCCTGAATGCTTCCTCGGTAGAGCAGCTGTTTAGCCAACTGATGGCGGTAAACCCGAGCGTGGAGGTTTATCTGCTGGATAAACAAGGCAATATCATTGGTGATGCCGCACCGCCTGGGCGTATCAAACGCAGCAAGATCGATCTGTCGCCATTGCAGGCGCTTTGGTCCCGCGCCGACATGCCGATTTATGGCGATGACCCGCGTAGTCTGGATAAACGCAAGGTATTCAGCGCCGCGCCGTTAAAAATCAATGGGGCCGTTGAAGGGTATCTGTACGTCATTCTGCTGGGTGAGGATTATGCGGCGCTGACCGGTGATGCCCAGCTCAATTCTGCCGTGCGCATGGCGCTCTGGACCTCGGGGCTGATGGTGCTGTTCTGCCTGCTGGCCGGCTGGTTTGCCTTCCGCTGGGTGACGCGGCCGATCCGCCAACTGACCCGGCAGATTGGCGTGCTGGACAGCGGCGGCATCAGCGCGGTACAAGCCTATGCCGCACTGCCGCTGGCGGCGCCCGGCAGAGATGAGGTCAGCCAGTTGCAGTCGGCGTTCAGCCGTATGGCACGGCGCATTACCGAACAGTGGCAGGCATTGTCACAGCAGGATCGGCAGCGGCGCGAGTTTATCGCCAATATCTCGCACGATCTGCGTACGCCGCTCACCTCGTTGCACGGTTACCTGGAAACGTTGTCGCTCAAGTCTGCCGCTCTGACGGAGGCCGAACGCTTGCGCTATCTGGATACTGCGCTGGCGCAGAGCCGCAAGGTCGGACGGTTGGCGCAGGAACTGTTCGAATTGGCCAGGCTGGAATATGGCGTGGTGAAACCGCAAAAGGAGCCGTTCTCGCTAGGCGAGCTGGTGCAGGATATTTTCCAGAAGTTCGAACTGGCGGCGGAGGCGCGCGATCAACGGCTGTTGGCGGACATTCAGCCGGGGATCCCGTTGGTTAACGCCGATCTGGCAATGATCGAGCGGGTGTTGACCAACCTGCTGGACAATGCGCTTCGCCATACGCCGAACTCAGGGGAGATTACCGTACGCCTATGGCGGCAGGCGCAGCAGGTGATGGTGCAGGTCAGTGACAGTGGGCCAGGCATACCGCAAGAGCTGCGAGCCGATCTGTTCGAGCGACCTTCGGTGCTGTACAGCGCCCGTCGCCATGCCGGTGGACTGGGGTTGATGATCGTGAAACGTATCCTGCAACTGCACGACAGCAACATTGTATTGCTGGACGTGCCGCACGGTGGCGCCAGTTTCCGCTTTTCCCTCAGCAGTGAACAGGGGTAAGCCGCATTGGCTGGCAGCTTATGGTGTTGGTTGCCGATAGCCGCGCTAATGATCGGCTTTTTTGGTGAGCTCGACGGGAGCGGTGGATGACTCAGATTGGCGCATCCGCCGTTGCCATCGGCCCAATAAAGGATCAATGACGGTGCAGGCGGCGGGCTTGATTTACGCGACGATATTGCTTTAATAATTATAAAAACAAAACGTTAAATTTTTAATATTCAAATAGTCGATGGCGCGGATTGCCGGCGATGGGCAATGGCTTTGCGTCTGGATTATCAATTTCTCTGTTCCCCAGTTGATAAATGAGGAAATTCTTAAAATACAGCGTGAAAAACAAAATGAATTAAAATTAATTATTCCCAACGGGGGGAGTGAAAAGGATAATAAAGTGAAAATAAAACATTTAGTATTTATGATGATAGCGGCAGGCGTATCCCTTCCTGCCACGGTGCTGGCCGCGGGTGAGAGCTCGATATCTATCGGTTACGCGCAGAGTAAAATAAAGGATGTCGACGATCATCCCAAGGGCGTGAATGCGAAATACCGCTACGAGTTTGACGACCTGTGGGGAATAATTGGCTCGTTTACCTATACCAACCTGTCTTATGATTATTATGATGGTGGTGATAAGGTCGGTGATTCAGATTTTGATTATTACTCGCTGACCGCCGGGCCAAGTTACCGCTTCAATGACTATGTTTCTGTTTATGGTTTGCTGGGGTTGGCTCACGGTAAAATAAAATCTTCCGCCTATTCGCGCTATTATGAAGCCGAGGGTGATGAAAGCAAAACCTCGGTGGCTTACGGGGTCGGTCTGCAGGTTAATCCCTGGCCTAATTGGATTATTGATGCGTCCTACGAATATTCCAAGTTGGATGACGCCAAAATCGGCACCTGGGTTATTGGCGCAGGCTATCGCTTCTAATGATTGCGAGGCCAGCCCTGGCTGGCCTTGAGTACCTGCTAATGATGTTAACGTCTCTAAAGAAAATGCTGCTGATTTTCTCCCTGTCGGTCATGCCTGCCATCGCCGACGCCAAAGGCCCGGACTGTTGGCACTGGCCTGCGTCGATGGCACAGGTAAAGTTGAAAAACAGCCAGATAAAACATGCCGATGAGATTGATTCGGACAACCCGCGCCGGGTCAACAAGGTGCTGTTGAGCGAGCAGATGGTTGGTCTGGATCCGTTCTATCATCAAGAAAACTACCTGCAAATATACCTGTTCACTTTTTTAGATGCCGCTGGCAAGCCGATTGCTCAGGCGATCACCAAAAGCCACTCTACCTATACCGAATGCTCAATGGATGAGGTTACGGTCTATGTGGTCTCGGCGGTGCTAGATTAAGCGTGATAGCATTAACGCCGTTTGATCGCTTGATCCTGCAGGATAACGGCGATAAGCGGCGTTTTTCGTTGCCAAGGCTGGTTAAAAGGGCGGCAATTACTATGCTATTAACACCGTTGTGTTATCGGTTCTGGTTACCGGGCGTGATTGATCAAACAGATAATCAGGCCACTAGGAGAAGAAATGAAACTGACCCCACGCTCTCCCCTGTTGTTAATCGCCGTTGCCGCCATGACGTTATTGTCATTCACGGTACGTTCGGCAGACAATCCGAGCTTTGACTGTAAGAAAAAGCTCAATAAGGTGGAGGGGCTGATTTGTTCCAATCCGACGCTGGCGCAACTCGACAAGACGCTTGCCGATACTTACCCGCAGACCCTCAACGCTGCCGATCAGGCGTCACGCGCCAAGATACAGGCATCGCAAAAGCAATGGTTGCAAGCGCGCGCCGGTATTTGCATTGCGCCGCAGAGCTGGCAGGGATTATTTAAACAGCCGATCTCGGATAATCCGCAACGCTGTTTGCAGGATCTCTATAGCTTGCGGATTGATGAATTAAAGCATGGCAAGGTGGACGAGTTCCCGGTTTATTGGCAGGCGCAGTCGAAAACGGCGTACTCGATCACCGGTGATATCCTGCTGGCTAACACCAGTATCTTGTTGGCCGGTGCAAAACCGCTGCACTTGAGCTTTGTAAAACGGCTTGATCAGACCAGGGCGATGGGGGATGGCGACTTTGACAGTGCAGACAATTTGTCGCTTTATAAAGTGGAAGGGGCAGAGGCGACGCCATTGATATCTGGTAATTATCTTTGTGACGAAAAAACCAAACCCAGCTTTATTGTCACTGCCGCCAGTCAGGATGCAAAACAATTGTCGATAGCGGTGTTCAGCGGCGCACAAGCCCCGGAGTGGAAGAAATCCTATCTTGAAAATACCCTGACGCTGTGTGGCACCTACGGTTATTCGCGCTAAGCGAGGAATATCCTGGTTTCTGTGGTCTATCAGGATGTTTCCACGCACGCTGAGCGGCGCAATCCGTTCGTGGCCGGTCTACATGACCGGCCACGACAACCTGCGGTACTTAGACCGCCAGGACGCCGCCATCCACCAATAGCTCCTCACCGGCAATAAAACCGCTGTCGTCCGAGGCCAGGAACAGTACCACTTTGGCGACCTCGTCTGTCTGACCCAGACGCCCGAACGGTGTCATTTGCTTTAAAGCTTCCTCTGCGCCGCTATTCTGCTGCAGGTATTTTTCCATCGACGGCGTGAGGATCATCCCCGGCGAAACCGTGTTCACACGGATGCCGCGGCTTTTAAGGTCGGTGGTCCAGGTGCGGGCAAAAGAGCGGATCGCCGCCTTGGTCGCGCTGTATATCGACAGGTTGCCAATTCCCTTGCTGCCGGCGACCGAACCGGCCAGGATCACCGTGCCACCGGCCGTCATTAGCGGCAGCGCCTTTTGTACGGTGAACACCGTGCCCTTGAGGTTGACGTCGAAGAGGCGCTCCAGGTGGGTTTCATCGATCGCCTCAAGCGCCGCGGTTTCGGATATCCCCGCGTTGGCGAACACCACGTCGATCCTGCCATGATCCTGCTGGATGCGTTGATACAGTCGATCGAGATCTGCGGCAATGGCAACGTCTCCCTGCACGCCGACGGCACCATTGCCAATATCCTTAATCGCCTGCTCCAGTGGTTCCTGCCGACGTGCGGTGATGTAGACATGCGCCCCTTCTGCCGCAAAGCGCTTTGCCGTTTCCAGGCCAATACCGTCGCTACCGCCGGTAATCACCACGACTTTATGGTCAAATCTCTTTGTCATTGCCTCGCCCTCAGATTAAGTGGATGGTTGCTCCACTTATAATATGGAGGTAACCTCCACTTAGCAAGCTGCCAGCCGTTAATTTTCATCTGGCAAGCAACAATGAGGAAAACGCTTGAGCAAACAACCCGTATTGCGCGTCGACGCGCAACAAAATCGTGAACGCATTCTGGCGGCGGCCGACGCACTGTTTCTGGAACGGGGCGCCGGAGCCTCGCTGGAGGAGGTGGCCAGGCGTGCCGGCGTGGGGATTGGTACGCTGTATCGACGCTTTGCCACGCGCGAGGAACTGCTGGCCGCGACCTATAATGCGCGGCTGTTAACGTTAGCCGAGGCAAGCCGTGCCAGAGATGCCGAACATGATCCCGTCAGCGCGCTGCGCGCCTATCTGGAAGGGCTGGTGATCAACACCACGCGGTATCGCGGTCTGGCGCTTTCGCTCGGCACGGTGTTGCAAAGCGGCACCCCCGGTTGCGATGCGACTACCGAAGAAGGGCAGCGGCTGCTGCACTGCGGACAACAAGCCGGCATTATCCGCCCTGACGTCACGTTCGACGATCTGGTGTTTGTGGTAACCGCAAGTTCGCTTGCCGCCGAGCAGGATGAGGCTTTGGCCGCGCGCGTCAGCCATCTGGTAGATCTGTTCCTCAATGGCGTCAGCGTACGTTGATATGCTGAGCAATAAGCCAGCCGCCCCCACCGGCCTGCAGGCCGGTTTTTTTCGCCACGATAGCGGTATACTGCTTGGGATCATTGGAGGAATAGCGTGTGGCGATAACTGAACAAGCGTTGTTGGAATCAGGTTTTACCGCAAAGGATTTAAACAAACTCAGGAATAACATTGCCAATTACGGTGCTACGCGAGATGTGGTTATTGCACATCTGGCAAACCGATTTTTGGTTAACCTCTGGGTGACATTCGCTGTTCTGGCGCTATGCTTGATCGTGCTGGTTTTTGGTTCTGTCGATAGCGCGCTTTCAGGGGCCGTCGCCGGCTTATTTGTACTGGCAATTGGCTGGTTCACCGTACCTGCCAATTTAGCTTACAAGTCATGGCGTTTTAAAAGGCAGAAGCTTAATCAACCTGACGCTCGATAGTTAACAAATCAAAGACGACCTTCGCCTGAAGACCGTAACCGACTATTTTCATGGTTAATTTAGGTCTGCTCATCGTATCGACTTTGTGATAAAAATCAGTCGGCAAATAGCGGAACAACCGCCACGTACCTGGCCTTCTTAACAGGCCAAATATGCTGTAGGCGTTTGCCGTCAAAGATACGGCTTTGAAGACCCCCAGGCCGCTATCGCGACTGAATCCCACAAATTCTGCGGTCATCATGGCGCCGTTTGCGAGCAGTCCTGCCGATTCAGGTTTATTGCGTATCTGGTGATCGAACTCGCGTGAAATGGTATTGAATCCGTCGGTGATGAGAATTACCCCAGCCATGATGCCGATAGGCGTGCCGGCAGTTGCCAAAGCGAACCCACCAAATACTTCCAGTCCGGCAAAGACAACGTTCACCGCTGAAATGACATAACCCACTATCTGGTTATTTTCCTTGATAAATTCAACCTTGACATACAGCTGGGCCGCCTTTGTCCGCGCGCGTCAGCCATCTGGTAGATCTGTTCCTCAATGGCGTCAGCGTACGTTGATATGCTGAGCAATAAGCCAGCCGCCCCCACCGGCCTGCTGGCCGGTTTTTTTTCGCCACGATAGCGGTATACTGCTTGGGATCATTGGAGGAATAGCGTGTGGCGATAACTGAACAAGCGTTGTTGGAATCAGGTTTTACGGCAGAAGATCTGCAAAAGCTCAAACACTATACGAACACCCAAGGTTCTACACTTGATGTCTTGCTGCCCGCGCTTGCGAACCGTTTCATGGCCATGGGCCTTCTTTCTGCCATACTGGTGGGGTTGTTTATCCTGGCGGTGTGTTTTTCTTCTTCAGAAAACATTATTTCCTTTGGCGTTGCTGTGCTGCTGATCTTGGGGATTTTCTGTTGGATGACGCCCCTTAAATTGACTTACAAGGCCTGGCGTTTTAAGACGGTGAGCGCTCGATAGTCAGCAAGTCAAATACGATTTTTGCGTTTAAGCCGTAGCCGATAATTTTCATGGTCAGTTTCGGTCGGCTCATTGCGTCCATTTTTCGGTAAAAGTCAGAGCGAACAAAATGGAACAGCCGCCAGGTCCCTGGTTTGCGTAGTAGACCAAAGACGCTGTATGCATTCGCAGCCAGACTCACCGTTTTATACGCTGCAAGACCACTTTCTCCGCGAAAACCCATAAATTCGGCCACGGACATGACACTGTCAGCAACAAATCCCTGCGAGTCGGGTTTATTCAATAACTGGCGATTCATTTCTCGAGATAGGGTGTTGGCTGCATCAACCACCAGCGTGGCTCCCAACAAGATGCCGACCGGGGTCATTGAGCTCACCAGGAGCAGCCCACCTGCGGCTTGCAGGCCTGCTAAGACTACCTGCACAGCTGAAATGACATAACCCACTATCTGGTTATTTTCCTTGATAAATTCAACCTTGGCATACAGCTGGGCCGCCTTTGTCTTGAGCAGGCGATCCTGTTCAATCAGACTGTCATTTTCTGCCCGTAGATTTTTTAAACAGTCCATGCCTTGCCGATCGGATTTTGCGTTGCGGGCAAGTGAAAACTGCTGATTGATGAAAGACTTGATGTCTTCCATAAACATGATCCGGGTGAGTCCATCCTGCAGATGGTTTGCTGCCACGATGTTGGCGGTGTTAATTCCAGATTGATCATGGTTGCCGACCAGGCAGTGCTCCGTTGTCCTGCAAGCAGGGAGATATCCATCTGTGTCCTCGTTAACGATCTGTGACAGTGCTGGGCAAAAGCATATAACAACGTTTAGGCACTTGCATGTGCGCTTGCCGCACTGGCGAGGAGCATGGCACAGGTTTGGCAGCGGAGAAAAGCTTTATAGCGGGTAATCATCATGGTCGGTAATACACTATCGGTGTGATGCATCTGGGCAAGCGGATAAAACGCCCTGCTAGCGCTGGCTAGCCGGGCGGTTAGCATAGCCGTGCGGTTATTCAAACAGCTGCGCCAGACTTTCCGGCACCGACGGGCGGCCATTGACCAAACAGGTGGCGACAAATACCGCTTCGGCGTAGACCACATTATTCACCAGAATTTGCTGCTCGAAGTTCACCCGGTTGCGTTTTTCACTTTTTACCGGTTTGCAGGTGACCACCATGCTGTCGCCGGCCTTCAGGCTCTTCTTAAACTTGAGCGAATACTCCAGCAGCATATGGACGCGGCCCTGCTTGAATTCCTCCTCGATATCCAGCCCCAGCGCTTCTGCCATAAACGCATGGCGCGCCCATTCAAGGTAGAAAGGGTAATAGAGGCCGTCTACCACGCCTTGAAAATCGACATGCCTGGGATCAACGTCATAGTTTTTGCTAAACATAAGTTATTTATTCCTATCGATATTTGCCGGGGCATTAGTTGCAGCGCTTAACGTTAACGCATTTATAAGGTTTTAACCAAACAATGTTGACGCTAAGGGGAGGGCACGCTCTTCCCGGGCGCACTGCCGGATGATGGGCCTCTGGCAAACGGCCTTTCACTCGGGGAGGGTTGGTGCCGGCTCATGGCAATCAGACCGCGATAGGCGGATAACGCTTGCCGCAGGGGTCAATGAAAGGGATTTTTAGTTGGAATAATAGCGTGGGGGGCGCTAAATCAGCGTTGTAGCCCCAACTGGGCAAAGTGCGAATGACGCGGTTAACGGTAATTTTTATTTTAACACTATTTTTATATTTTTAATGGTGTTTGAAAAGCAACTCCCTGGTGCCAAATGTTATTTTTGTTAGCTGTTTCGCAAAAAATTACTTTCGATAACGCTAATGGCAGAGCTGTTGTTGGTAAAGTAGTGGAATAAAGTATAACGGGTGGAGATATTTAATCTTTCCTTAATATTGCTGGCATGGCTGTAAACGGTTTTAACACTCAGGGTGTGTTTCTTGGCAATTTGATTGGTGCTCATGCCACGCATGATTTCGCGCATTACGCGCATTTGCGCCTCGGTAATATTAATGTTTTTTATGATGGTTGTATAATGCTCCACGCAACTGCGCAAACGGCCTGAGCCTATTGCTGTGTTTATCTTATGCAGGATTTCCTCAAGGGCGCTGTTGCTATCGATATAATCATCACCAAGATGATGGGGCATTTTACTCCTGATGGGATCGGCAATGAAAATGCAGCGACGGTGGGGAAACAGTGTCTTTAGGGTTTTCAGCCGTAATACCAATTCTATCAATGATAGGTCATATCGGATGTCTATGATTAAAAGTTCGGCTGTCGGGAGGATGGTGACCGGCTGTGAACCGATAAGTTGGCGTATGGCAACCCTTAGCTGGCATTTTTTAGCGTTACATCGCTACAGCTAAAGAAGGTTTCATGCGCAGGGTCATCATTACGTTCCCACATGATATAGATAATAGCCTTCTTATCAGCGGCATAACCCTCTGGCAATTTAACATCCAGCGTATAATGCCCCGGTATTGCTCCGCGGCTGTCAGGCGTTCCCTCGGATTTAACCTCTGGAGATTCCAGCAGGTCGCTCCACTTCAGCTTGCTGGTTTCTGGATTGAAGTCAGGTTTGCTTACAAATACTCTGAATTTACTGGGGTCGTGCATTTGGCTGGCCTTATAACCCAGCGTCACTCGGCCATCTTTAACATCCAGCGGCGTGGTTTCCCAATCGGCATGAGGCAAGTTTATGCTGTCATAATCGGCGATGCCGGCAGAACACAGTTTTTCATCCGGAACCAATTTTTCAACATCACCATTTGAAAGGTTTTGCGAGTAGGCATTCCAATTATTAAATAATCTGGCTCTTTCCCAGTCGGCATTTCCCGCTGCCACAAAGGCCGCTTTGCACGCTGGGTTTTTGATCTTGTCGCTACCATCGTTGAAATCTTTTTGTAGGTAACAATAGTATTGCCGTGAAGGGGGAGTTTCCGATGTTCCATGCCTGGGTTCTGGCGATTTTTCGACAGTTTTATTTTCTGCTGCCATAGCGGCAGAACTAAATGCCAGAATACAACCCAACGTCAGTGCAGAGTATTTCATTATGTTCACCTTTCATTGAAAACACCCAAAGTGGTGTGACTGAAAAATGAGTATAGTCGGTGCGTGAAAAAAACAATAAATATTTAGCGTGAGCTATTTATGGAACTTTTTACTCTTTGTATATCAAGGCGTTTTCATTGGCTTACAGGAATATAATTAATAACGGGAACTATTTTTAATATAATAAATAGCTTTGTTGTTTTTATCGGATCCGGGGGCAGTGAAGAAAGTTTTTGTCTCGATCATCACCGGACTTATCGAGACGAAAAAGTATATTTTTTCTCACCAGTGGTGGCAAAAAATAGCGTATTGGCAGGGGAAGCAGGCGTACGGTGATTACCCGTACGCCTTTGATTATTTCGGTAGCACTTGCATGGCCAGGTCGATAACCAATCTGGCCTGTTCCTCTCGCACACCGTCTCTTACCTGAATGGTTAACCCAAACAGCAAGGTAGCAAAATATTCGGCAAGGACATGCACATTCTGGTTGGCTGCAATATCGCCTTCTTGCTGGCCGCGGATCAAACGGGCTTCAAACAGGCTGGAGGTTCTGCCCGTTCTTCATTAAGCATATGCTGTACCGGCATGCTGTCTTGTGAGCCACAAAGTGCGGCCAATACCACTAGGCAGCCTTTGGGTGCTTCGTTGGCATAAAACTGGCCGGTTGTCATGATCTCTCTTTTTGTGCCGGTTAATACCCAAATAGCTTGACTGCTGTTGCGCCAATTTTGTGCTAATCGACATAGAAATGGCGAGGAGAGGATGTCAAGTGAAACAACGAATAATGGTTAGTGGACTTCACCAACTCACCTGGATATGAAGGCACGTAAAACTGACAGGACATTGGGGCGTATAGTCTGTCCACAGAGTATGGCTTTAAAACCGGGGTTTACACCGTGGATGCCGTGTTTGCAGCCAAGGTAATGCCTCTTGCTGCGGCAGAATTATCGCCGTTGGCAGACTTAGCTCGGGGAAGGGAACTGGCAGATAAGCTCAGCGTATCTATTCTTTACTTTTGGCGTTGACGACCATTAGCGGAGTAGATCATGAGTGATTTGGAGCATCGGTTCAGTCAGGCAACGAAACAGGCCCTTGCGCTGCCTGCCCGGTTGGGGAATGCAGAGAAGCTGGCGCTTTATGCCCTGTACAAGCAGGCGACGATGGGGGAAAACGCTACGGCCAAGCCCGGATTTCTCAATATGGTTGCTTTAGCCAAATGGCAGGCCTGGACTGATTTGGCGGGAACTGCGCAGGATGTCGCCAAACAGCGTTACATTGAGCTGGTTGCGCAATTGATGCCGCCGCCAGCGATACGCTCTGCCCCCATCGAGGCTGTCGCAGATACGCCAGCCGTCACGACCAATACGCTAAACGATGTCAATGACTCAACGGAGGGGGTAACGCTGGACGTTTGTTTGCGCCAGCGAGCATCCCGTTATGCCAACAAAAACGTTTTCACCTTTCTTGATATTAATGCTGAACCCGTTGACCGGCTTACCTATCTAGAACTGCATAACCAGGCTTGCGCCATTGCAGCATCACTTTTGGCACGAGATCTCAGGGGGCAGCGGGTACTGTTATTGTTCGAGCCGGGACTCCATTTCGCCGCCGCTTTCTATGGCTGCATTTATGCGGGGGCCGTTGCGGTGCCGGCTTACCCGCCGGATCCAACGCGTTTCGAGCGCACGCTGTCACGCTTGCAGACTATCGCTGCCGATGCCACACCCTTGGTGGTGCTCACCAGTGCCTCAATTCTTGCCGTTGCCAAAAATCTGCATGAATTTGCCCCCGATCTTGCCAGGCTTGAATGGATGGCCCTTGAACAGCTATTGACTGAGAATAATGCTGGCGAGCTGCAGTTACCGACGTTAGAGCCGCAAGATATCGCGCTTATCCAATATACCTCGGGGTCGACGTCGACGCCCAAGGGGGTGGTGGTCAGCCACCAAAATATGTTGATAAATGCGCGGATGATGCAGAATGCGGCCAAGATGGACCAGCGGCGCACCATTGCGTCATGGCTGCCTTTGTATCATGACCTGGGGTTGATGACCGGCATTATTCTGCCTGTTATTGCCGGTGCCGGTGTGCTATTGATGTCGCCTTTGGATTTTCTGAAACGCCCGGCGCTGTGGTTATCGGCAATTAACCAGTATCAGGCGACCGATACTGCCGTACCAAACTTTGCACTGGATTTGTGTGTGCAAAAAATCAGTCATGACGAATATCAATCCTGGGATCTGCGTTGCCTGCAAGTGTGTCTTATCGGTGCAGAGCCGGTGCGACATGCCAGCGTAAAACGCTTTTTGCAACGCTTTGAGAAAATAGGATTATCCCCGTCGAGTCTCTATCCTGGATATGGATTGGCGGAGGCCGTAGTGGGGGTCAGCTGTGGGCCTGTTGGGCATCTGTGGCGAACGGTGTTCGTCGATGCTGACGCGTTGGCCGAGCAGCGGGTGCTTGAAGTTGAACATACTGACTCCAGAGCGTTACCCGTGGTTGCCTGCGGTACTCCTATTGAAGAAATGCAGCTGACCATCGTTAATCCGCAAACCGGTGAACCGCTTGGTGAGGCTGAAATCGGCGAGGTGTGGCTCGCAGGCCCACACGTTGCCATGGGATACTGGCAAAACCCTGCAGAAACTATCACCACCTTTATGGTGCATCTTGCCAGTGATCATCAGCGTGACTGGCTTCGTACCGGCGACTTCGGCTTTATTAAAGACTCGCATCTTTATATCACTGGCAGGATGAAAGACACCCTTATCATTCGGGGTAAAAATTATTATCCACAGGATCTCGAAGCCAGCGTTGAACACTGTCATCAACGCGTGCGCAGAGGTACGGTTATCGCCTTCAGCATTGATGATAACCAGACTGAACGCGTGGTCGTCGCCGCCGAAGTTGACCTGCGTCTGCTTTCTTCAGAATCACGCCGGCAGCAGAGCTTGGCTGAAATTGCCATGGCCATCAGGCATGCGATTAATCAGGCTCACGGCCTGTCCGTTTTCGCGATAGCGCTATTGAAACCCAGAACCATCGATAAAACATCCAGCGGCAAACTGGCGCGACAGAGTTGTCGACAGCGTTATCTGGACAATACGCTTGACGGTGAATACCTGTGGCAATCCCGCGGGGAGCAGTTGGAAATGCCCCTTGCTGCGACTGCTGCGACTGCTGCGGCAAACCGCGTTGCGCACCACGGCGTGTCACTGATGGAGAGTGTCAGATCGGCGCCTGCCTACGCCCGTCAGTTACTGCTGATCGAATATATGGAAAATCAGTTGGCGCAGTGGGCAGTCGGTACTGAGAGTAAGGAGCACTTCGCTGATTCTCGATTTGCTGATATGGGCCTGGACTCCCTGACAACCATGGGGCTGATTAGCGGTATCGAACACCAGCTACAGGTGGTTATCCCGCTGGAGCAATTTCTGTCTGCTACCTCCGTTGGCGCCTTTGCCAATGACATCCTGCAGATGATAGACCTGGATGAGACGGGCGCGTCTGCGGCCAAAAAGTTGCCCGGCCACAACCGATTGACTCAGGCGATAGCATTACAGCAGCCGTCGATACCCACCCCCCTGTTCTGCATTGGCGGATTAGGCGGAACGGTACAGTATCTGTCGCCGCTGGCAGACGCACTGGCACCTGGCAGGCCGTTTATTGTCTTTCAGGCAGTCGGGATCGATGGCGCAGAGTCGCCCTTGGGGTCTGTCGAAGAAATGGCGCAGCGCTACCTGCAGGAAATAAAAGCCATCCAGCCGCAGGGGCCATATGTCTTCATCGGCCACTCTTTTGGCGGAATGGTCGCGTATGAAATGGCGCGCCATCTGGCTGAGCAGGGGGAACAGATTGCTCATTTATATCTGATTGATACCACAGTGGTTAAAAGGGCCGAACCTATCGCAGATGGCCATGGCGTTGCCTCAGAATCAGCGATGGCGCTGTATGAACTGCTCAATATGCTGAGGCAACTGGGCAGGAAAGCGCATAATCCCCCAGGGCCGCAGGATTGGGCTGACGGGGAAGACGCGCTGCGGCAGCGGCTTTACCAAGAGTTCAATATTCAGGGGACGACGCTGGAAAATATGCTGCTGGTCTATCGGGCAAGTTTTTCGGCGATGATGCAATACCAGCCTGTAGCGTATTCAGGGCCAGTCACATTATTCCGTGCCGAGGAAGGTTTCCCTCCGGCAACGCTTCACCCCTTGCGGCGTGTAGATACCTGTTTCGGTGAGGCGTGTTTGGGGTGGAAACAATTTTGCCCGGCATTAACCGTGAGCACCGTTCCGGGGGATCATTTCTCAATCGTCCTATCGCCTAATGCCGTCCCGCTGGCGGAAGGGATACTCTCCAGGTTAAGCCATACCTCACGCCTCAGTATTGGCTTACAGCAATTGACCTCGGCGAAATATACACCGACACCAGGGCGGGCACTCGATATTTCACCGAGCAGGATTAGCTTTGATCCCTTTCATCCCGAGACCATCCGTAACCCTCACGCTATATTTCGCCAGCTCCAGGATCGTGCCCCGGTTTACTGCGATGACTCTTCCAACTGGTGGGTGACTCGACATGCGGATGTCGCCAGCGGGTTACGTGACAGGCGATTTTCCGTCGATACACGAAAAGCCATCGCCGATGGGCAGGATGACAATATTGGTGCGATAGCCTCACTGGCCGGTACCTGGTCTCGCCGACAGGAGTCTCTGCCTTTATCGCAACTGTTTAATAATTTCATGCTGATGCTTGATCCGCCCAGGCATCAGCAATTGCGTCGACTGTTCGCGCCGATTTTTCAACCGGCAATGATAAAACGCTTGCGAGCGGATATTGACCGGCGAGTGGATGATCTTATTACCGACATGCGTCTGCACCCTGAGCCCGATATCATGCGGGATTTGGCATTACCTCTGCCCGTCAGCGTTATTTCCACCATGCTGGGCACGCCTCAGCAAGATGCTTTTGTGCTGCAATCATGGGCACACGATATTTTTCGGGGCGCGGATCCGATGTATACACCCGAGAGCAGTCAATATATCAACGCCGTTGCTCAGGATTTTATGCACTATATGACCGAGCATATCGAAAAGCGTCGCAGTTCGCCGGCTAAAGATGATCTATTAGGCATGCTTTTGACGTCAAATGACGTTCAGCAACTGACCGCCACTGAATTGGCAGCAAATTGTATTTTGTTGTTTGCTGCGGGATTTGAAACCACCTCCAGCGTTATTGGTAATAGCCTATTGGCGCTGTTGCGCAATCCTGATCAGTTACAGTTACTCCGCCAACGCCCGGAACTGATAGAAAATGCGGTGGAGGAATTTCTACGCTACGAAGGGGCGCTGCGCGCCGCAGTTCGCACCGCGCTAGACGATGTGGAGATGGGAGGGCGTGTGATTCGCCGTGGGGATACGGTACTGTTTGTCCTGTCGGCGGCTAACCGGGATCCTGCCGTTTTTACCGATCCCGATAAACTGGATATCACGCGTAATGCCAAACAGCACGTGGCGTTTTCTCATGGCGTTCACTATTGCCTGGGAGCGCCATTAGCCCGCCTCGAAATCCAAAGTGCGATCTCCTCGCTAATACGCTATGACCTTGCACTGGCTGCCGAGGAAATTTCGTGGCGTGACAGCGTGGTATTCCGCAATCTGCAAAAGCTGCGTATAAAAATAACCTGAACCAGCCGATGAACGGCATTGCTGGCGGATATCAGTTGGTTGGTAACAAGAGGCGCAGGCAAGGTGGGTAACGGGGCAGGGAACCAAGCAGCTCAGTGCTATGCGTAATTAAATCACCAGACCCCGGAGCTGTTTTTTCGGGGTCTGGTGCACCACTCGACTGGTATGCTTTCATTGATACTGAAACAAGGGCGTAATCAGAAATTCCATACTACGCCAGCATTTACACCGTTATCCTGATAGTTCTGAGATAACAGACCGGTATAGTTGAGGGACACGGCAACCGACTTGGTAACATTGATTTCTGCCCCCGCTTTCATCACCATGCCATCCCGTGAGGCGGCGACGGTGGCGGTATTGAAGGTGGCATCAGTGCCGGCAAAGCGCAGGCCGACCTGGCGTTCCGTGTCGTTGTACTGATGCTGCCAACCCAGTTCGCCACGCAGGGTGACGGTGCTGTTTTTACCGGTCTCCCAGCGTTTGTCCGCGCGCATACCCAGGGTGGACAACGTTGCGCTGGTGCTTTGACTGTCGGCAGTCAATGCCGCTGCGCCACCGTTTTCCGCCATATCATCACTGCGATAATTTACCCACGCCAGATTGGCAAAGGGTTCCAGATTGAGCCAGCCAGGATTGATACGGTAAGCCGCCTCCGCGTAGATTTGGCCGGTTCCGGCGTTATAGCGTGACTTGGCGTTATCAGACTGGCCGTAATAGCCGATGCCCCGAGAGGTTTCAACCCGGTGCCAGGTATAGGCGGTACCGGCGCGCAGATTCAGGTTGTCATAGGTTTTGCCAGCATAAACGGCCAAATGGTAGTTATCACTGTCGGCAGAGGCGCCGTCTGCATGCAATGAGGTGCGGGTGTAACCGGTCGCCAAGCCCAGACGCCAGTTATCGGCCAGCTCATTATCCGCACCGAGCAATACCCCGAAGGTTGAGTCGTGGAAACCCGTGGCATTGTCATTGCCGCTGGCGTGTTGCCAATTGCCCAACAAACTGACCCAGGCTCCGTTCTCGTCCTGTTTAATGTCGCTATTATCCGTTGCCCCCTGCGTCTGGCGTAAACGCCCGTTCAGCGTATCGCGAACATAGCGACTGTTATTTACCAGTGCCGAGGCGATGTCGGCGTGGATCTGTCCCGACAGTTGGCGATAGGCTTGCCGCGCCAGCTCGGCAGAAGGCGCCAGCAGCAAGCTTTGATACACCGGGTTATCCGCTGGCAGGCGTTCAATGGCCGTTGCCAGATTACGTTGATTGGCTGTGGTGGCGACATCGGCAAAACGCGTAGCGCTGCGTTGTAAACCCAGGGAGACACTATTGGCCTGATAGGCCAGATCGGGGGTTAAAAACAGCCCGGCATCGGCTGCACCAAACTGACCGGTGACGCCTTGCGCGGCAGTGAGCACGGTATAACGCTGCGCCAGGATATTACCGGCTGGAGCGCTTGACGCCAGCAGGTTATTCCCCGCTTGCGGCAGCACGCTAATGCCGCCATTGTTCAACCTTGCCTGGCCATTGACCTGAAGCAGATCGCTAGCGCCGGCCTCGACTTCAGCCAGATAACGGGAGCCATTCTCCAGCGTTAAATCATTATCGATGGTCAAGGTGCCGATGGAATTGCCGGGCGCAACCGAGCCGTGGTTATGCGCCGTCAGCGTAGCGAGATGGCCAGTACCGCTGACCAGTCCACCCGAATGTACCACCGTGGCACCGGACGCCTTACCGTTGGCAATAAACACCCCGTCAACCGCGACATCACTGGCTAATGCGCCGCTGTTGGTCAGCTGTAATGCGGCACCTTTGGCAATTTGCGTCTGGCCGGTGTAGTCGTTTTTTCCACTGAGTGTCTGCTGGCCGCCGGCGATAGTCAGGCCGCCTTTATAATGCGTCCCGTCTGGATTGCCGAGGTCGACGTCGGTAATACGGCCAGAAAAGTTATCCCTGGCCTGGCTCAACACCAGCGTTCTGTCCTTCAGCGTTACCACGCCATTGCCGCCCAGACTGCGGATGGTGGCATTATTCATGCTGTCCGGTACCCCCCACAGCGGATTGAAATTACCGTGCTGGGAAATGTCAAACCAACCGTTATTTTGCAGCGATGCGGAGTGGGCAAGACTGCCCGGGCCGGCAAGATATAACACCGCGCCCTTATTCACATGGGTGACGCCGGTATAGGTATTGATGCCGGTCATGTTGACCACCACATCCGGCATCAGCGTTAGGTCGCCGGCGCCGGAGATGGCGCCCGCCAGCCCCAGATAAGCTTTTCCTCCATTCGGATCCCCTGAGGGATCGCCATCAGGGGCGCTCATCAGATTCCCCATTTGCTTGGTGACGCGGCTAAGATGCAATCCGCTACCGTTGACGTCGGTTGAGAAATTATCCGCATTGACCACGAAAGGCGTAAATGCCGTCAGCTGATTTTGTAAATCATACATCACTGAATATTGGGTAAAAAAATCCACCCCCAGCGTAATGTTCCAGGTTTCTTTATCGCTGCCGTCTTGCTTGATCTCCAGGTGATCGCCCTCGCCACCTTGCAGACTGAGCGCTTGACCCGCGTTTTTCCCCTTGGCATCCACCGGTTGCAGCGTCAGGGAAACTACCGAGGTGTTGTTTTCGCCTTGCTGGTCAAATTTCACGCCATGTTGTTCGAGGAGATCGCCGAATTTTTTGCTGTCTATCGTTGCATGGGTCGGGTTACCGGTATCGAATAAAATTGCTCCGCTCAATGCCTCGGCGGGAAGCTCGACAATACGCGACTGGCCGTTGATATTGAGCGTGAAGGCGTATTTGAAGCGACCTTCATATTGCGATGACGCTGGGACGCCAGAATTGGGGAAGTGGGTTATATCGCCTTCATTGCGTGTTGGTGCCCAAGGGACCAGGGTATCAAACTGCGCCCGCAGGCTGGGAGTCAAATTGAGGATGGCGCAGGGCGCACAACCCGGTGAAAGCGTGGTTCCCTTTTCATTGGCATTGTCATTACCGGCGACGATAAAACCGGTTTTGGTGATGGTGCTGAAGGGGCTGCCGCCGTTGGGATGACCTTTTTCATCGGTAAGCAGAAAATCCCCTACGCCAAAGGTGCCGTAGTAGTACTGTTCTTCGGTCGGCTTTCCAGTGGTTATTTTTTTTTCTGCCGCGAGATCGATATAATAAGGTTTGCCATCCAGGATCTTAAACGGTTTTTGATCGGGCTGTTGCTGCTTTGCGAGCAACAAATGTTCAACCTGGCCAATCACGTAGCCTTTATTATTGCTATCGGGAGTCACTACCGGTATCGGCGTAGCATCAGCGGTGTAGTAGGTCAGGCCGGTTATCTGCTTGCGCTGTAACCAGTAGCCGCCCCAACCATCGTTACCATAGAGATACTCGTATGCCTGATGCACATTCGGCAAGCGCGAGGTATCCTGTTGCGCGAGAACCGCGTTGAACTGATCGGAGCCGGTATCAAAGATATATTTTTGCGCAGGCCCGCCATTGACGCCAACATTGATGGTTAGGCGATCCTCTAAATGTCCCAAAGGAATGGTTATTGGCTGCGTAGCACCCATAACCGCGGTAGGGTAATACCAGGAAAATGGAGATACGATCAGTAAACTCAACAGTTTGCGGTTAGGTATCATGTTTACCCCCCAGAAGGTCAATCTTGTAAAATTAACGGTAAGTGGAACCCTGCGTAATAATTACAATGCTGTAATAAAAAATAATGCCCTTACGCCAAATCCGTCGCCCCTTTGGTGTGATATCTCTCAAGGGCTTACGATTAACGACTAAACCTGATGGCCGCCGTGGTTAAGCAGATTTTTTATAACTTAACCTAGCCCTGATACTGTTTTTTATATTGTTTAGGGCAGTCTGGATGTGATAAACGAAATTTCATAATCATGTCCAGGGTATTGGCTTTTCATTTGTTGTGTGAATTCTGCCTTGGTGACTTTATGGCGATAGGTATCGTGCAATAGAATAATAAATTCTTCTGATTTTTCAGTGGTTTCAATCGGTATGCGTTGGTATTGGCGATCGGATTTTATTTGGCTTAGCAATCGATCGAACCAATCGCTAAAGGGCTTATCTGCCATGGCAGAAACAACCTGAGGGTTGGTGGTAGGGGTGCTACAGCCTTGAACCAAAGGTAAGCAAAGTGCAATAAAGAATGAACCAATCAAAATTAACCTCTTGTTTTTCATTACCGATGACTCCTGGTTTATTGATTTTTAAGGTGCCGTATGGCACATGGATTGTGGCATGGATAAAATAGTATCACTCAGCAACTATCGATTAAGCCAATAGAACCCTCTCTAAGCGTTACCGCAGCGCAAGCTGACTGTTTCGCGATGGTAATAAATGACCTGTGGGTTTTTATTCTGTGCGCATTTCTCTAATATGCTATGGGCATCAGCATATTATATTCATTTACTGCTTGACCAGAGCGTTGGACGTATTTATTGGCGCCGAGTTTACTTTTCCAGTCACTCTCGTTTGTTAAGACAGCGGCTAAACCGCTTGTTTTGCGTATGAATTTTTAACGTTAATTTTCTGGTCATGATTGAATATGACGCCAAATTTATTTTAAACAATAATAAAATCACTGAGTTATGACATAATGGATTTGAGTATAGATCATAATGTTTCATTAAGCGTAAAAAATAACATTGATAATACAAGTGATATTAAATCAATGGGTTAGTTATGAGAGTGGCCTTTATTATTGTGTGGCATTTATTACGGCGGGGATGACAACATTTATCATCGACACAGGAATACGCTCAGTTCCCTGCGATATCCTAGCCGATGGTTGATGCTGGATTTCCGCTTGGCAAAACGACCTCCTTTAATCATCAGATAAGGAACTATCCAATGCCACCTGCCACCTGCCACCTGCCACCTGCCACCTGCCACCTGCCACTTGCCACTTGCCACTTGCCACTTGCCACTTGCCACTTGCCACTTGCCACTTGCCACTTGCCAACGGCGGCTAGGTCATGTTAATCGTTCATTGTTAAACGTTAATAGAATCGGAGTGGGGCTA
Source organism: Serratia sp. Sp408 (assembly GCF_057180665.1). Classification (NCBI taxonomy): domain Bacteria; kingdom Pseudomonadati; phylum Pseudomonadota; class Gammaproteobacteria; order Enterobacterales; family Yersiniaceae; genus Serratia; species Serratia sp. Sp408. The sequence continues at coordinate 33,586 of NZ_JBXUFT010000002.1, read as the reverse complement.
AATTATTACAGTGTGGTGTTTTCAGTCACTGGTGTGACAGTCCAAATGTTACCCCTGACACTCTCTAGACGATAGGTCGACAGCGTGCTCAGCGTCCCACTGGTCAGTCCAGAGCCTAATGTGATGAATATTAGCGAGTTACCCTGCAAGCTTTTAAATACCTGGTATTGGCTGACAGCGTAAGCGACCTGCTCTTGATCCGACACCATACGCCCATCTTTTAGCTCCAGAGATGGCGTCCATTCCTGCAATGTTTTACCCGCGCCTTTGGCTTTCAATTGCTTGGCATCTTTATCCGACACCACCAACGCGACACTGGCGGGGAAGTGCGCGACCACTTGCTCAATAGGTGGCACGCCAGCGTGAGAGTCCAGTACCAACCGATGCCGTTGCGCATAGTTTTGGATGTTGCACTGGATCAACGAGTCCTGAGCTTGTGCATAATCGCGTGCAGACAAACCGCTAAGGGAGGTGATCTGCTGGTTATTTTTTCGCAAAGCAAGGTAGTCCGCGCAGGTAGCCAGAGAATGGTTTTTCCCGTCAGCAGTCACTACCTGCAGAGGCTTACCCTGAATGGAAATATCCTGCTCGACAGCTAGCACCGAGGCAGAAACCAGCAAAGCACCACCTGCGACCAATAATTTCATTTTGTTCACGATACCGTTCCCTGACATGACAGATAAGATAGGCCAACACTTAACCAGGCAAGCCTGTCACAGCGAAAATTAAACCCTGGGTGATAAGTAATATATCAGTGAACTTGATAAGGAAAGGTAGCAACATGCATGGAGGATGCAGTTAGTGGCGTGTATGGAGGATGCCGCACCATAAACAGCGGAAAATAGAAGCACTGTTGCAGTAACAGACATCCTTATCAACCTGCCAGCCCCTTTGTATTGCATGACAGCAAAAAGGAATAATGAGCCCGCAGAAAGCAAAAAACCCGCCATAGGCGGGTTCTTCTAAATATGGTGCCCGGACTCGGACAACCGTCGCTGGCGACGGGTTGAACAACGCTTGGCGTTGGCCCGCAGGGTGAGGCCGTCAGGCCGAATAATCGAACGTAGTTCGATGGAGAGTCCATACCCCAGAAAGCAAAAAACCCGCCATAGGCGGGTTCTTCTAAATATGGTGCCCGGACTCGGAATCGAACCAAGGACACGGGGATTTTCAATCCCCGTGCATGTAGCAGGAATGTTAAAGCACATCTAGATTAGTTAGTTACGCAAGAATTGAAAAATTCGAGCGTATACATGCATACATTGAACAAAGCCCTTGTTACGGGCAAAAAACAGACAAGCCCATTTGTCGTTCCTGTCATTTCAACAAAAGGCGGCGAGGGTAAATCTACCCAAAGCGCCAATCTGGCCGGATTCCTGGCCGACGCCGGCAAAAAAGTTCTCCTCATTGACGGCGACCATTCCCAACCTACTGCCAGTAGCATATTCTCCCTGGAATACGAAGCACCTAACGGCTTGTATGAGCTCTTAATGAAGACCGTCGATTTGGCGCGGCCTGACCAAATTATTTCCCGTTCAGTAATCAACAATCTGGACATCATCGTCTCCAACGATCCGCATGACCGCCTCTCTTCAGCCATGTTGCATGCCCCGGATGGTCGCATGCGTCTGCGTAATGTTCTGCAGCATCCCTTATTCCAAGATTACGACGTCATCATCATCGACTCCAAAGGTGCAGCGTCAATCATGCTTGAGCTTATCCTGCTGGCCAGCTCCTCGTTTGCTGTTGGTGTCATCAAGCCAATCTTGCCAGACACCCGCGAATTTTTACGCGGCACGCTGGGGTTGATGGAAGGGCTGCTGCCTCTGGCCGTTTACGGTATTGCCATGCCTCAGGTGCGAATACTGACCAACTGCATGGAATACACCAACCTGGACTGGAAAACGCTGGAAAGTCTGCAGGGTATCATTGAGAACGGCCAGTATCTGCGCGCCGACGCCTTTGACGTCTCCCTCCTGAATACAATCATTCCCAAGCTGGAAATCTACAAACTTGGCCATGCCTCGGGCCAGCCAGTCCACCGCCTGGAGACCACCACTACACGAACTTCTACGCCCGCTGCCGCTGACACCATGTATGACCTGGCTTGCGAGCTCTTCCCGGACTGGACTCCTGATTTCGATGCTATGCGTCAGGAGGCAAACCAATGAATATCGAGCAACTTATTGCCTTGCTGAATGAACAGCGACAATTGGCCGCGCCAATGCCCTGGGAGGTTCTTGAGCTTTATAGCGATGCAGTCACTGTCGTCGACGCTAATGGTTTTGAGCATCTGGAAATACCGAACGTTGCGATTATCCCAAATTGGGAAAAACTCGGATTGGAGCACTGGTCGGATGAAGGCGGAAGCCGTGACGTCAGTATTGAGGAGCAAAAAGCTAATGCCCAATTAGCTACTGCAGCACCGCTGTTACTGGCTCACATCAATGTGCTTAACGGTCATGTGGAAGCCGCTGGGAGTGCACTGCGCCGTATGCTGAAAATGCATGAGCTGATGATGGACAAGGTCAACCACGCAGCCAGTTTTTACGATGCTGAATGCCTACAGGAAATGGCTGAAGCGCCACTGGAGGCTGCTGCAGTGCTGGAATATGTCTGTGGCGATGAAGAGATTAATTCTGAGCTGAAAGAAGCGACCTGCGTCGGCTGCGGCTGTACCGACCACAATGCCTGTGTTGATGAAAATCATACCCCCTGCAGCTGGCTCAAAGTCAACCGCGAGACAGGGTTAGGTGTTTGTTCTTCGTGCCCGACATTCCTTAATCACTCCCTGACTGCCGACGGCGATAAACCGGAGGTGCGTCATGGCTGATACGAAAATTCCTCATTCTGTCGATGCCGAGCAGGCCGTACTGGGCGGGCTGATGTTGGAGAACGCGCGCTGGGATGACGTGGTGTCTGTCCTGCGTGACGCTGATTTTTATATCCCGTCGCATCGCCGTGTTTTCCAGGCCATGGGGCAACTGATGGCGGTTAATCAGCCTATCGACCTGATTACGCTGTCTGAGTCGCTTGAAAAGAACAATGTACTTAAGCAGGTTGGCGGTTTTGCTTATCTCGCTGAGATGTCCAAAAACACACCGAGTGCAGCGAACATCGAAGCGTATGCCAACATTGTCGCAGAGCGCAGCAGACTACGTCGTCTGCTGGATCTGGGGCGAGCGTTAAGCGCCGAAGCCGTAGCCCCTCAGGCAAAATCTGAACTGTTGACAGAGCGGGTAGAGAAGCAGCTCCTGGAACTGTCGGAACAGGTGTATACCCAGCAAAACGTCTGCCTGATTGATGGTTTGGAAGCTGTCGCCAGCCGGCTGGAAAGCGTCACCGGAGGAACCGGTGTGACCGGAACTCCAACAGGCTTGTCATTGGTCGATGAGATCACTTGTGGTCTGCAGGATGGGGAGCTGACTCTGCTGGCAGCGCGGCCAAGTATGGGTAAGACCGCATTTTCACTGGCGTGTTGCGTCGGTGCGCTGGAAGGCACCGATCGGCCGGTATTCTGCTTCAGCCTGGAGATGCCGCGGGAGCAATTGCTGCAGCGTTTTCTGGCGATGCTGGGCAGAGTGGATTTGACCCTGTTCCGCAACGGTCAGCTTGATGATGAGCATTGGGCGCGTATTTCCGAAGCCATGGGAATTATGACGGCCTGGAATGACCGTCTGATTATTGATGACACGTCCGCGCTGACGCCTGCACAGCTTCGTTCACTGGTGCGCCGGTATACACGTTTGTATGGCCGGCCGGCGCTCATCATGGTCGATTATCTGCAGCTGATGCGTGCGCCTGATTTTGAAAACCGCACACAGGAAATCTCGGAAATATCCCGCAATCTGAAGGCGCTGGCAAAAGACACACAATGCCCAGTGTTGGCGCTGTCGCAGCTGAATCGGACGCTCGAACAACGGGCTGACAAACGTCCGATGAACAGTGACCTGCGCGACTCCGGTGCACTGGAGCAAGATGCCGATGTGATCGCCTTTATTTACCGGGACGAGGTGTATTACCCGGATTCTGAAGATGCCGGCACCGCCGAGATTATATTCGGTAAGCAACGTCAGGGGCCAACAGGCATGGTGCGCGTTCAGTACGAACAGCAATACACGGCATTCCGTGATTTGGCCATGCCTGAATTTCAGGGAGGAGCTTAATCATGGGACGTATCAATACCAAAAAAATTGACCTGGGGAGCGCATTGCTTCAGCAGGGCAAGACTGCAGTAGGCACTGATAGTAATGCTCCTGCTGAAGGGGCATTACCTGCCACGGAAATGCCGATGGTGCTGACTCTGAACGAAGTCAGTCCTTTCCCGGATAACCCAAGAACCTCCCGTAATCCACGGTATGAGGAAATCAAAGCCTCAATCCGGGCACGTGGCCTAGATACGGTACCTAAAATCACTGCAGATCCTGATCGTCCCGAGCTGGGTTTCTTCTTTAGTGACGGGGGTAATACTCGTCATCAAATTTTATCTGAATTGTGGCAGGAAACCGGGGATGAACGGTTTTACCGTATTTCCTGCATGTTTAAGCCTTGGCCGGGCCGGTTATCGTGTGTGATAGGACATTTGGCTGAAAACGAAGTTCGCGGTGAACTTTCCTTTATCGAAAAGGCTTTTGGTATCAAGCAGGCAAGGACCCTCGTTGAAGATCAATTAGGCAAAACAGTTTCACTCCGTGAGTTATCCACATTACTCGGTGAGTCGGGTTATCCGGTTCATTATTCGAACATTAGCCGGATGGAAGACACCATCCAATATTTGTATCCCCATATGCCGAATCTTCTTAATTCGGGTTTAGGGAGACCTCAAATACAACATTTATTGTCGTTACGAGTTAATGCATATAAAACATGGGATAACTTTGCCTCAGAAAACGCGGCCGTTAAAGATTTTCAGGACGTATACGGAGCAGTTTGCGAACATTTTGATGATCCTGATGCATATTCTCTTGAAATGTTCAGGGATGAACTGATTGGTGCATTGGTTAAAGCTATCCCACATCCATCTCTGAATTACGATCGCTGGCTCCTCGAGCTGGATCCAAAAGAACAAAATCGCCGGCAACAGCTTGGGGAAATTGAGCAGTTGAAAAGCGTATCCAATTTCGCTACTCAGCCGATGGTCGAGTCAACAGTTGATGCTGGATCATCTATCCCGCCTCTTTCCTCCGATGCCCTGGAACCGGGTACGCCAGCGTTGACGTTGAGCAGCGAGCTGGACGAACAGGAAAATGTAGAGGAAGGATCACTGGATTCATCTTCGGCTGAGTCAGGTACGTCAAGTACACCTCGGATTGAAACCCAGCATGACCTGTATGGCGCGCCACCGGTTCTGTCCGGAGATGTTGACGCGCAGTCCTCATCAGACATTTCCGAGACAGAGACTGCTGGGGCAGGACAACCTGCGCAGTCGAATCCTGTAGCACCGGAAGTGACCCCGAACGAAGAGAGCTCGGAAGTCGCCTTCGCTGAAGAAGGGCTTGAGCCAGTGGTTTCTGTCTGGGCCATTCCGGCGCTGCAGGATGATATTGAACACCTGCAGGGAATGGCTTATCGCCTTGCCTTCGAACTGGCCGAACAAGCTGGCTGCGAAACTGAGCTTAAAGCCGATAAAGCAACGCTGATCGCGGCGGGGTACTGCCTGGCCACACAGCAGTCATCTCCATTCACTGCACTGCTTCTCTCTCTGACTGGGCCGACACCGGCGAATGATACCTGTTCATTTAGCGAAGCGTTGATTGGTGCCGCTGATGGCGCCGGGTTCCCGTTGCTTGATGATATCCATGCTGTGAAGTTTCTGCGTCTTGTACGCGTTCTTCGCCGCCTGCGCGAGCTGCAGCGTGATGTCGTTACTGAGGGGGAAAACTCATGAGCCATTCACAACGACAAGCGCGGCTGGTGAAACTGGTCCGCAAACTTCTTGAACTCGCCCGGAGCAACAGTAATGCCCATGAAGCCGGGCAAGCATTGTCGCGCGCTCAGAAGCTGATGGCGAAATACGGTATCACGGAGCTCGAGGCGAACATCTCCTCTATTCAACAGTCGCCAACCAAAGACGCTCCATCTCAGTCATGGGACAAAATCCCGGAGTGGATGAGCTTGTTGACCTGGACCATCGCCAATGCGTTCGGCTGCCGGCACTACTTTTCTTCCTTCGAAAGCCGAACTGGGTTAAAGCGTCGCAACGTCACGTTCTACGGATTCAGTGAACGTCCTGCCGTTGCTGCTTACGCCTTTGATGTGCTTAGCCGACAGTTGAAGGATGCCACAGCTGCATACCTGAAAACCCAGAATAAGCGCCTGAAAATGGCGACGCGCCGGGCGCGAGCAGAGCAGTTCCGTGCTGGTTGGGTCGAAGGCGTCCGCCGAATTGTCGATGTTTTCAGCGTATCGGAGCATGAACAAGAGCTGATGTCTGCGTGGTTGGAACAACAGGGCATGAGCACGCTGAAAACCTGCTTGGTAAAACAATGTCGCAGTGATGCCATCGCGCGTAGTCAGGGCTATCTGGCAGGACAAAATGCTCGTCTGCATCACGGGGTTGACGGTTGTGGACCTGCAGGTATTGGCTACAGCGCCGGGGAGGACAAATGAATAAAAGCCCCCTGACCAACGGATACATCGAGATATTTTCAACTTTTTTGACGGTTGTTCTTGTTTTATACGCCGGCGGTGCGATTGTCCTTTTTTACAATCAATTGCGTTTAAAACTACGGAGACGGGAAAAAGGGTGGCAGGTTTCTTTATTACCTTATTTGCTCTTGTTCTTACCGGTTGTGGCGGCAATATTCGTCGTGCTTGGGAGGTCTTCGTGAATCCTGCGCTGATTGTTATCTGCTTTTGTATTGTCATGTTTTTTCTAATGGCGTTTCGAAATACGGATTTAAAGCGTCTTATCAAGGACAAAGACAACTTTATTTTGCAGCCTCTTTTATTTTTGCTGCCTCTTATATTGTTTTTTCTGGCGGCGATTTTTGTGTTAGTCGCGGCTCTTATTAATTTGCTCACCAGGGGGTACTACTAATGAGTAACAGCTTGTCACAGGCAACAAACAGCCTGCTCACGCAGCTCGTCATGGAGCTCAAGTCCGGCTATATCCGCCGTTGTGAGTCTCTCGGACTCACGCCAGAGGAAATGCAGATGCTGAACGGTCTGACCGTCGATGATCTGTATTACTTGCTGAACAGCTCCGTCTCGGTGCTCACGTTCCAGATCCATCACGAGAATTTTGCCTTGATGCTGCAGCAGGCCCGTCGGGAACAGCAACGGATGCAACGTATCGACCGTGCACTGGCGCTGGGCGGTTCTATCGAGATGATGCAGCACTTTTTTGGCCTGTCGAGTGTCGAGGTCTCTGCTCGCCGGCGTATGACGGGGATCCAAATCCGTCAGGGACGCTGTTCGACGCTCAGTGATGAGGACAATGCATCACTGTGGCGCCAGTGGCAGAAAGCAGACATCGATGAGCCGTCCAGCGCTGACGGCCTGGATGTCATGATGCTCGCGGCTGAGCAGATGGATGTGTCGTTAACAGCGGTCTGGCACGCCGTGCGCAGTTTTGATGGGGCACAGACTCGCACGGTCCGTAAAGCGATCCAGTCAGTACGTAATAAAGCCGGTGTCGGGGAGGAGCTTGTAAGGAGGTCAGCATGAAGCCGTTAGTGTTGATGCCGGGGCTTTATGCCCCGCGTTCCGCCCCTCCTGCCTGTCAGAGAAAAGCGCGGGAACAGGTGAGACGTTTTCGCCAGGGGGAAAGGAATTACAAGGCACTGCATGTAAAAGGTAAGCACCGCAGCGGCCGTGCATGGATGAAGATCAATATTAGTGACAGTTGGCGCCTGCTCAGCAGAAACAGTGGTGTTGATTGGGAGCTGCTGACCCACGAACGCTACAACAATGAATTATGGAAATGATGACATTCACCCTGTGCCTGCCTGGCGGGCACAGGCCTGAGTGCCGTTTGGCGATGTGTAGCACAGCTGCACGACAAATGATTGTGGCCACGCTTATCGGGCGTGGCGAAAGGATAAGGATGCGCAAATTCGATGAGCATAAGCAAAAGACCCGATGACAGCCTGATCACTTATACGATTGAGCAGATGAATGCCCGGCTGGCTGAGCGAATATGCGACGAAAACCAGGCAGGCTCTGCCGATTTAACAAATCTGCGTAGTGGCCTGCTGTTCACAGGAAACGTCCACGATGCGGTACCGCGCCGGTTGATGCTCGACACGCGCCTATCTCCACTGGATAAAGTGGCGTGGATGATGATCCGCCTCTATGCCCAGCAGAACCAACAAAACCAGGGAGCCATGTTCCCGACCTACGACGAACTGCAACTGCAGTTAGCGTCACCGTTCAAGGGAAAGGCATCGCGTGAAACGGTCAGCCGGGTTTTATTGATGTTGCGACTGACGGGCTGGTTGAGCCTGTGTCGCCGCGTGCGTGACAGTAAAGGGCGGATACGCGGGAACATTTATTCTCAGCATGATGAGTCGCTCTCAGCCTGTGATGCTGAAAGCCTTGATCCTACCTGGCTTGATACGGTTGCGGCAGCCTGCCAGCACAAGAATCGGGCTGTCAGTCAGACGGCCTGGTCAGTGTTGTCTGACATCCGTAACGACCCGACGATGCGTCACTATCACTCGCAACTGAATGTGATGGCGCAGCGTCTGGGCGCTCCTTACACCCCTCAAGAGATGGCCGCGCAGATGGCATTGCGTGAAGAAAATGCCGGCAGTTCGGTAACCGAACCCAGTGAAAAATACCCCGGTTCGGAAACCGAACTCAGTCAATTTAAGCCGAGTTCGGCATCCGAACTGGGTGAAATACGAGGTAAAAAGATACAGAGTTTGGATTCCGAACTAAGCCTAAAATCAACAGGTTACGGCAAACCTGTGAAACCGAACTGTAACGTACGTTCTTTCACACAAAGTGTGAATAAAAAAACGTACGTTCCGCGACTGCCTGAAGCATTGCAGCAACGTATACCGGAAGCTGACCTGCAGCAAATCCATGCCCAGTTACAAGCCTTGCCGGCTGACGTTGCTTGTCAGGTACTGGAAAGCCTGAGCGCTGCCCTGACCCGTGGAGAGGTGAGTAACCCGACCGGCTGGCTGTTCAGCATGATGAAACGGGCCCGGAACGGGGCTCTGTTTGCCACCACAACGCCTTCAAAACCGGCTAAAACCGAGCCTGTACGTCCGCAGCGCCCTGCAGAAGCGTCCCGAAAAGCGCCTGGCCAGGTCGCAACCCGCGAGCATGTGAGTGCCCTGGTGGCGAAGCTGCGGCAGGGAATGGCCCGAGCCAGGAGTGGGAAGTGAATTTTATAACGACAGGCGTCCGGTGTTGACAGTGTCAACAGTGCTTAAAAAGTGTCCGGTGTTGACAGTGTCAACAGTGCTCAAAAAGCGTCCGGTGTTGACAGTGTCAGCACTAGTCATGGTGAGTGGTATGCATACCCGTATTTATTCAGAGAACAAAAAGAGTTTTGGATTGCTGCAAAAAGGGGCTGCCGAGACTATTTCAAACCAGAAATACTCTCATAGATCGTAAAAGGATGGTTTAAATGGCTGAAACAACAAAAGACTCACAGGGTACAACAGCTAAAGCTGGCGCATTAAAATCCACGCTCAATGTGGAACTGCATACTCTTTATGCAATTCGTTTGTGGGAAGGGCGTCGCAGCCAGACGGCTGACCCTGAAACTTCCGGTAAGCGTCGCCCTGATATTTATAGTATGCCCCGGTTCATCCAGCGTGCTGGCCAGATTAATGCGGCATCCGAAGAAGATAATCCCTATGCAGATGCTGCAATGGTGGGTTTAGAAGCTGCGCTTAATAAGGGTATGGAGCAACTGGAGTTGGCTGTGGCCGATTTGGACAAGACGCTTGCCAATATTCCTGCACAAGTCTCCTTGTCAGAAATATCTTCAGTATCACCACTGAACATCGGTGTATTTAGCCGGACTCCGGTGGGTTACCGTTGTGTATTCTTGCTTGTTGGCTATGACCAGCTTGCAATGAAAGCCTTCCAGGCATGGCATTACGGCCTGATTTCACGTTCGGTTCGCGACACTTTACTCGATCAAGGTGGACACTGGATCCGTCGGGTTTACGGTGTAGTGCAACATTATCGTCATGTGAATGTTACCCGCGATGACATTCGACTGGGGACACCTGCAGCTAAAGACGCGATTGCACGCTTTGGAGAACCTAAAGCGAAAGTCATGTCAGGGGAGCTTCGCTCGTCGTTCTCACCACCACTTCGTCAAAACAAAGGAGACCAGGCATGAACACGGATTTCTTTAAATCTTTACGTTCGATGATTGTTCCCTGTCTGTTGGGGAGTTTTCTGCTTTCAGGGTGTACGACGTCAGAGATGGCCGAGTGGAATCAAAAAATCAGCGACGCAGCTCATTCTATTGCCAGTGGTTCGGGGACGAGTTCTGATTCCGGTGGAATGCCCAGGATGACCAAGGCCGGTGCTACCGGTCCTCGCAAGAATGTTCAGCATACCTACAAGCTTCCGGTGGATGTTGATACTGCGGCGGCTCGATTGAAAAGCCACTATCAGTTTATCACCACTGACGAGCTCGAAAGTCTCCGTCAGCGCGATCAGTACGGCGACTGGAGCGCCGGCTCTATTGACGAGGCACGGCCGGAATGGGCTGCACAAAAGGGCAGTTACTACAAGATGGGCCAAGAGTGGAAGGATAACGATCGCCTGATGCTGGAAGTAGAGAAGTCCGGTGCCGGCAGTCGCCTGAAGGTCACCTACAGCTCACCGGACAGCACCCACCTGACCGACGCCTATCTGCGCCGCCTGATGAACCAGCTGCAGCAGGTTGCCAAAGGCCAGCGCTGACGGAGGCGTCTTGATGCAACTTTACCTTTGTGAAAAACCGTCTCAGGGAAAAGACATTGGCGCCGTTCTGGGCGCCAACCAACGCAAGCAGGGTTACCTGACCGGGGCCGGTGTGATTGTTACCTGGGCAATTGGTCACCTGCTGGAGCAAGCCCAGCCCGAGACCTATGGCGAACAGTATGGCAGCCCTTGGCGAGAGTCGGTTCTGCCCATAGTCCCGACACAGTGGAAAATGGAAGTCAAAAAGGATACATCTGACCAGTTTGCCGTTATCCGTGGTCTGCTCAAACAGGTTGATTCAGTCGTGATCGCGACGGACGCCGACCGGGAAGGGGAAGTGATAGCGCGCGAGCTGCTGGAATATTGCAAGTTTACCGGCCCGGTTGAACGGCTCTGGCTTTCGGCGCTGGATGAAACCAGCATTCGCCAGGCCCTGGCCAACAAGTTGCCGGGCAGCAAGACTGCCCCTCTCTATGAAGCTGGTTTAGCCCGCGCGCGCGCGGACTGGATGACCGGCATGAATCTGACCCGGCTTTATACGCTGAAGGCGCGGGAGCAGGGTTATGGAGAGGTGTTGTCTATCGGCCGCGTTCAGACGCCGGCGCTGGCGCTTGTCGTCAACCGCGACCGTGAAATCGCCAACTTCGTTTCAAAGCCCTACTGGCAGGTTCAGGCCACACTGCAAAAGGACGGCATCAGTTTTCCCGCTAACTGGGTGCCGGCGGCCAACTACTGTGACGAAGAAAAGCGCTGTATCCACCAGAATGTGGCGCAGGCGGTGGTGCAGCTCTGTCAGCAAACCGGGCAGGCGGTGGTGCTGGATGTCGGTACCGAGCGCAAGAAGGAGTCGGCGCCACTGGCGTTTGATCTCGGTTCGCTGCAGCAGGCATGCTCGCGAAAATGGGGGATGGGCGCTAACCAGGTATTGAGCATCGCCCAGTCACTGTACGAGACCCACAAAACAACGACCTATCCACGTACTGACTGCGGTTATCTTCCCACTTCAATGCAGGCTGAAATCCCGGATGTGCTTAATGCCGTTACCCGAACGGACCCGACACAAGGCGCGGTGGTTGCTTCGCTGAATACCGATTTTGTCTCCCGTATCTGGAATGACAAAAAAATCACGGCGCACCACGGCATTATCCCCACCAAGCAGGCATTCGACCTGAGCAAGTTGTCAGCTGATGAACTCAAGGTCTATCAGTTGATACGTCAGCACTACCTGGCGCAGTTCCTGCCGCTGCATGAGGTTGATGTCACGGAAGCGACGTTCAATGTCGGTGGCCAACTGTTCCGCACACGCGGCAAGGTAGAAGTGATTGCCGGCTGGAAAGCACTGTTTCAGCGGGAGGAGCGTGACGATAAGGAGAAGCAGGATGAGTCGGAGGATACATGCCTGCCGGCCCTGGAAAAAGGGCAGCCGTGCACCGTTGCCGGCGCTGAACTTAAAACGCTGCAGACCAAGCCGCCGAGTCATTTTACTGATGGCACGCTGATAGCTGCAATGAAGAACGCAGCGGCGTTTGTCAGCGATCCGCAGTTGAAGAAAGTGCTCAAGGAGAATGCAGGATTGGGGACAGAAGCGACCCGGGCCGGTATCCTGGAAACGTTGTTTAAACGGGGTTATCTGGAGAACAAGGGGAAATTTTTGCTGTCGACGCCGATCGCCGGCGAGCTGATTGATGCCTTGCCGACAGCACTGACGAACCCGGGTATGACCGCGCTCTGGGAGCAGGCGCTGGATGAAATCGCCCAGGGTAAAATGACGCTCGGAACGTTCATGGACCGTCAGGCACAGTGGGCGACGCATCTTGTCGATAAAGGAAAGACACAAGCTGTCAAATTCACCGCTCCGCCATCGCCTCCCTGCCCACTATGTAGCGGTACCATGCGCCGGCGCGCCGGTAAGAAAGGCGGCGGTTCATTCTGGGGTTGCAGCAACTACCCGACCTGCCAGGGGATCATCAACATCGATGCTAAAAGTGGCGGTAAGGGGAAGCGTTATAAGGGAAAATCGGCGGCTAAAAATAAAACAACCAGATTAGAGTAAGAGATTGTCTGATGTTAATTCCGGAAAGTTTTGCTAAGGTTAGCTGGCAAATATGTAGAGCACCCCGTAGCTACGGTTGGCAGGAAAGTTTAATGCATGGACAATTCTGCTGCAGCTCGTATCAATGACCTACACGCTCAGGTTGATTGATTAGGCGCAAGCGACCTTGTGAAAAGCGCGCCAGGAGTTTACTACCCCTCCTCAAGGTCCTGTTTTCTGAACTACCGATTTTGGTGCAATCCTAACGGCGCAGTCTCTGACTGTGCCGTTTTTGTTTTTACAGGTCACAAATTCCGTTTTCAAGGTTGACAGCTGAGTTACCTGGAATAAAAATGAACAGGCTTACTTGTTGTCTTCGGACAACCACCAATGCTCAGTGGGTCTGTGATGAGCGCTTTCGGGTGACCCTGCTGTCGACTGACAGCCACCAATGGTCCAGTCACTTGTGAGGATCGCCTTCGGGTAGTGACAAAAGAACGCTTCCGTAGCTTGAAAGGGAGCACACCGTTTACGGTGTAGTACATCTGCCCGCCTTTGAGAGTAGATGTCGTTGGCAGTCAACGTGACTGTGCCCAACGTCTAAGGCTTATCTAATCTGATCAGACTGTCAGGTCATGGCGTATACCCATACCTGGCTCCCGACGGGAAACACTTTTCCCGTCAGGGAAGGTGTATTTCTCCGTCACCGAATCTACACTCCATGGAGAAAACATCATGTCTACCCCAGCTCAAACTCAACAAAATGCCACCAAAAACACTGAATACTTCAACCTGACCATCAATGGCATGGGGTATGTCAGTAATGTTCGCCAGGTTAATGGTCCTAACGGCACCTTTATCAGCTGTGTTGTTAATGCACTGTCCGGTCCTACTGATAACGCCAGCTATACGCGTTTCGATTGTACCGTTGCAGGCAAAGAAGCAAGCAGCCTGATTAATCGTTGCCAGAAAGCTTGTGACGAAGACAAAAAAGTTCTGATTGGTTTTGTGCTCAGCAATCCCAAAACGGACATCTTCACGCTCAACAGCGGCGAACATGCCGGTGAACAGCGTGTCAGCCTGAAGGCGCGCCTGATTCGTATCGATTGGATCAAAATCGGTCAGGAAAAGGTGTACCAGTCTGAAAAACCTCACTCCCAGCCGCCTCAGCAGGGTTCTGCGCAGCCAAGCTACGCTGAAAACTCCTTCTGATAACGCCGTCTCACGCCCCTCCCCGGGGCGTTTTTCCCTTTCCCATTTATGAGGATTCGATTATGGCGTCTCGCGGCGTAAACAAAGTGATTCTTGTCGGTTATCTGGGCCAGGATCCAGAAATCCGTTACATGCCTTCCGGTGGTCCAGTGGCTACGTTGTCACTCGCAACCTCCGAAAGCTGGCGTGATAAACAATCCGGTGAACAGAAAGAGAAGACCGAATGGCACCGTGTGGTGTTGTTCGGGAAACTCGCTGAAATAGCCGGCGAATATCTGCGTAAAGGTTCGCAGGTCTATATTGAGGGGCAACTTCAGACACGTAAGTGGACTGACTCGGACGGTGTTGACCGTTACTCCACTGAAGTGGTGGTCAATGTCAGTGGGTCAATGCAAATGCTGGGCGGTCGCTCTTCGGATAATGCCTCTGGTCAACGCGGACAAAGCAATTGGGGCAAGCCTCAACAGCCAACCCACAGCGGCACACCGCCTAAACAGCCTCAAGCGCAGGCACAGTCTCGCGGGAATGAATCCCCGATGGACTTTGACGATGACATACCGTTCTGAGATTGACCTAAGAATAGACTGTTAATTATTTACACGTAACCCCCTGTTATTACAGGGGGTGTTTTTTCTGAACTCGGAGGGAAGTGACAAGTTTAAATTGAATATCTGTGGGCTTGGCACATTAATCTGGTATACATACCCGGATACGATGTCCATCAGGGTCAAGCGCGACAAATGTTTTGCCAAAAACTGCCTGTTTAGGCTCCTGCTCAATCTGAACGCCGTCTCTTACCCATCGCTGATAAAGTGCATCTACTGCCTGGATATCTTTAACCATGAAACTAAGCTCTGTTCGGTTCCCCTCTCCGCAAGATGCAAAATCACGTGCTGTCGTTGACCATAATCCGAGATTGAAACCATTTTCAAAAGAAAAGGCCGCCCAGGTAGGGAGCATTACGTCAGGCTCTTTATCAAATAACTTTTTATAAAACTCACAGCTGACAGGTGGGTTTGCTACATATAGGATTAACAGATTAGGTATCATCATATGCGTGTCTCCTTTAGCTTGATGAGACATCAGTATGGCAGGGAGCAGTGACAAAACATGTCAGCATCAGGACCTAAGCGAGCCGAGCGCTTACTCAATCTTTTGCAAATACTGTATCAGCATCGCTATCCGATAAGCGGTCATAAACTGGCTGAAGAGCTTTCAATCAGTCTTCGTTCGCTTTATCGTGACATTGCAGCCTTGCGTGCCCAAGGAGCAGATATTCAGGGAGAAGCAGGTTCGGGATACATTCTTTCTGGAGGCTATCTTTTACCACCAGTTATGTATACTCCCGAGCAGCTCGATGCATTGGCTCTCGGTTTACGTTGGGTAGCTATTTTTGGCGATGCAGATATTGCAAAAGCTGCTTCAGAAGTAACAGGTAAGGTCATGCAGGGGTTGCCACCCCAGTTGCAGGCACTTTTTGAAAACTCGACGTTGTTGGTTGGAAGAGCAGACCCTGTAAACAAAGACCAACATCACATAGCACTTCTTCGGAGTGCCATTAGGGGAAGATTAAAGGTTCGCACAAGCTATACAGATCGTTTGGGGAATCAGAGCGAAAGAATTATCTGGCCTTTCGCTTTAGGATACTTATCTGGCGAGATTATTCTCGCGGCCTGGTGTGAAAATCGTAAGGACTTTCGTCACTTCAACGTGGCGAAATTAAAAGACTTTGAAATCATAAATGAATGTTATCCCTATTCCAGAAATAGGCTGCTTTGTATGTGGCGTAATGCGGGTTTGGATACTATCGTAACGCTACCCGAGTAAAACTAAACTCCAACGCGATGGTCAATTACGGCAAGGAAGATACCTCTGAAATACAAAAACGCCTGACGTTGTTAAAGGCGGAGCTTTCAGAGTTACGAGCTCGAACAGGCATCATCGGTGTTCCGTTTGATATCCGGGACGTTAACCTGTTTGTTATCGAACGCGGCATTGATGTGACTGCAGAGATAGACCTGACAGAACGATAATGAATGCCGGTGTGGTGAAACAGTGATGCAGACCTTCGGGTCTGCATTTTTTTTATTTTCAATAAAGAGTTGTTAATTGAGAGGGAGGGGCGGTAACCGCACAGTGGCACCTGTTTAGTCACTGTACAGGAACCTCCCGGATGAAAAAAACACTTGTAGTCACCGCCCTGGCAACCGTCATCCTGACGGGCTGCACCACACAACAACCTCTGCAGCAGCGTGATGCATCACTGGTCACACCGCCTGTCACCGTCACCCGTAATGTCCAGCCTGTTTCCCAGGATGCGTATGGCCAGGCACCGGAAGTTGTGCGCTATGACCGTTACCTGCTGGTCAGCACCGATCCGGCCGCTGTCCAGCGCGACCCGCTTTCTCAAATCATCGATATCCGCATTCCGGCTTCCGTCAAACCGACGGTGGCCGATGCGCTGCGTTACTCACTGCGCCAGTCCGGTTACACCCTGTGTGCGACCGGGCCGGCCAATGGCGTGTTGTATCGCCAGGCACTGCCGGCGGTGCAGTACCAGCTGGGGCCGATGCGTTTGCGCACCGCGCTGCAGGTACTGGCGGGGCCAGCATGGCAGCTTGAAGTTGACGATGTGCAGCGCGTTGTCTGCCACAGCCTGCGGGACGGTTACCAGTTGCCGGCCTCTCAGCTGCCACCGTCGCCGACGCCACGTGTCTATCAGTCTGCGCCGGCCGCAGAACCTGCAGGCACGATGGCGCCGCCGGCAATTAAACCTGTGTCTTCAACCGGAGGATGGCTGAAAAAATGACCGAGCATAACGAAGAAATGATCCCGATGACGCCGGCCAAAAAAGGATTGCTGCGTAGAAAGGCCTTTTGGCTGGTGACGGGCGGGGTGGTGGTTGTTCTGATTATCGGCATGGTGGGTGTCGGCGCCGTCAAACACGTTGACCAGCGTATTGCCCAGCTGGAGACGGCGCAAAAAGCGCTGGCCCCTCAGGATGACATGACCTCGATGGCGGATGTGGTACAGGCGCATGCCAAACAGCTTAAAGCCCTGACAGTACGTCTGAACACACTCAACGACGAGATGACGGGACTCCGGGGCACTAACAGGCTTCCCGAAAAGCTTGAGCAGCAGCTGCAGGCGCAGCAGGTTGAACTCAATGCACTCAAAGACAGCCTTGAGGCGCTGAAAAAGTCAGTGGCAACGGCGCCGGCAGAAATCACCGCCCCTGCCGGCAAACCTTCTGTTTCCGTCCCGGCCGCGCCTTCGGCAACGGCAAAAATCACCCCAAAGCACAAACCTACGCCGATTAAATCTGCCCCGCGTAAAGCGGTACGCCGTGTGGCGCGTAAAGCGCCATTCGTGCTGACCGGGGTGGAGCAGCGTGGGACAGCGGCCTTTGCGGCCGTGGCGCCGCAGGGATTCAGTGACCTCTCACAGGTTCGGCTGATTGGCGAGGGGGAGTCTGTTGCGGACTGGACGTTGGTCAGTGCCGGTCATGGCCAGGCGACATTCCGTGTCAACGGTCGCCTGCAGACCGTCAGTGCGCAATAAGGAGTATCCGATGAAATTGAAATACAGCCTGTTCGCCCTGGTGCTACTGAGCTCGTTATCACAGGCGGCACAGCAGACGGCTATCGAGAACAGTCAGTCCACCCTGAGCCAGCTGCAGCAAAGTCAGGCCAACAAGCTGGCCGGACAGGGCAAGCAGTGGGGGCTGAGCGGTGAAGAGTACCAGCGTTACGAGCAACTCATGGACGGGCCGCGCGGGACACAGTCCCCGGGGCTCGATCCGCTGACGGCGCTCGGCATCGAGGCCAAAAGCGATGCCGAGCGTAAGAAATACGCGGAGCAGTGGGTGCGTCAGGAGTTTGCCCGCACGGAGAAAGAGCTGAAGTTTCAGCGTGAGGTGGATGCGGCCTGGCAGCGCCTGGGTGTGCTGCCGGTCAACATGGGAAATGCGGCCGGTATCGCGCATGACAGCGGTGGCCGTCTGGCGTTGTTCGTAAAGGGCAAGGACTGCGGCCAGTGCGATGCGCGTCTGGCTGCGGTGCTGGCTGACAACCGTCCGGTTGACATTTACCTGGTCGACAGCAAAGGGGATGACGACGTGCTGCGTAGCTGGGCGAAGGCGCATCATATCCCGGCTGACAAGGTCCGTGCTCGCCAGATCACGCTCAATCACGATGGCGGCCGCTGGATGAAATTCGGCAACGGCCTGATGCCGGTCGTGCTGCAACAGGGGAAAGACGGATGGACTATCGCCGCGTTTTGACCGCAGGCCTGCTGCAGGCCACGTTGTTGTTTGCGCATGCCGCTGCTGCGCAGGACGTGCCGCAGGGCTACCGCGAGGTAGCAATGCGCCACGGTGTGCCGCCGGAGTCGCTCTACTCGGTAGCCCTGACCGAGACCTCGATGTCACCGAAAGGCATTATTTCGGTGACCCGTGGTGCCGGTCCGGCGCCGGATGTTGAACGTCCGTGGCCATGGACAATTAACGTCGCCGGCAAAGGCTACCGTTATGCCACCCGACTGCAGGCGTGGGAAGCGCTACAGGACTTCCTGAAGAAATACCCGCGCAAGCGCATCGATGTCGGTATTGCCCAGGTCAACCTGGGCTGGAATGGCCATCACTTTACTTCGACCTGGGAAGCCTTCGAACCCTATACCAACCTGAACGCCGCGGCGGCCATCCTGCGAGAGTGCTACAACCGCAAGCCCGGCAGCTGGCTGGCGGCGGCTGGTTGTTATCACCACCCTGCCGGCGGCGCCCCCGCCGCGCGTTATAAATCCATCGTGAGAACCAAACTGGCGCGCCTCAATAGCAGCGGTACCCAAGCGACGCCAGTGGTTTCCCGCCATACCCCTGACCCGACGCCGGTAGCGACGCAGACTGCAGCGCTGACGTGGGTTGAGCCGAGGAGTCAATAAGCTGATGACCAATAAGCAACTGGAAGACCTGAAAGAACATCTGCCGGCAGCGCTGGCAACGTGGCAACAGTCCAAAGGCAGCAAAGTCACTGTGGGCTGGCTGCATGTGGCTAACCCTGAGGTTATCGCAGCGCTGCTAACTGAACTGGAAAAAGCACTGCAGCTCATTAAGGAGGCGGAAATCAGAGGTGTAGAAAAGTTGTCGGCGGCATTTAAATCCTGGTCTGGCGACAGCACTCATCGCGATTACGAAGCACAGCGACACTGGGCTACTGCAAGCGAAGAAGCGTTGTCATTTGCTGATGAGCTTCGCAATGGGGCTAATGTTGAACGGGAAGGGGGGCATTATGAAGAATGTTAATTTTCTACTGTTCGGTCTGTGCCTGGTGACCTCCACGGCGTTGGCGAATCTTAACGTGATTGCCGATGTTGGCGGCGAGGACGCTTCCCCCTATTTTGAAGGCATTAACGCCCAGGGCGAAACGCCGCCATCACCCTCCGGCCAGCCCAATGTTGGTGACGCTCAGGCCACTATGTTGCCTGTGTCTACGCCAGAGCTTTCGCCCGGTAACGTGGCAGACAGACCGCTCCAGCTGCCGGGGATTGGCGCTCTTTTTATTGTGGGCGATGACGACGCCAGCCGCAGTTGGCTGCAGGCAAATGCCGAAGGGCTCAAGTCGCGCCATGCTGCAGGCCTGGTTGTGAACGTCAGCAATCTGCCGGCCCTGCAGTCGTTGCAGGCGCAGGTTCCCGGCGTAGCGATGGCGCCGGCTTCCGGCAGTGAACTGGCGCGCCGACTGCAACTGTCAAACTACCCGGTCCTCATCACCGATACCGGCCTGTCTCAGCAGGTCACGCCATGATGTCTCCGGGGCATCTCGGTGCCGCACTGATGGCGAGTCCATTGCTGGCTGTCTTGCTTATCGGGCTGTTTATTGTGGTGATGGCCACGCTTAACCTGCGTGGCCGTGAGTCGGCCTCCGCACGGCGCCACCGGCGTTACCGTGCGACGGCCGCCCGTGTTCTGCAGCGATTGCCCCAGTTGGGGGGTGATGGCCAGCGCTTGATGTACCTGCGCAAAATCAATCCCTACGTCTTTGAAGAACTACTGCTCCTGGCGTTTGAACGTCAGGGGTATGCGGTTATCCGCAACAGCGCTTACAGCGGTGACGGTGGCCTGGACGGTCAGGTCATCATCGGCGACCAAAAGTACCTCATCCAGGCCAAGCGTTACGGCCGAGCCATCACGCCGTCCCATATCAAGAGTTTTGGTGCGCTGCTGCGGCATCACCACTGTCAGGGCTTTTTCATTCATACCGGCCGTACCGGCCAGGTGAGCCGTGCCTTGCTGCAGAACCATCCTCACGTTCATCTGGTCAGCGGCCAGAAGCTGAAGCTGCTGGCGCTGCTTGCCGGCAATGCGCAGTGGCTGTCTTTTCTGCCGGAAAATACGGTAATCAAACGGAGTACCTCCAATGTTTCATCAGTCTAATTATGTTGTTGTGGCAATTCGCTTTCTGTCTGCGGCTCTCAGGGTCTTGTTGGTCTGGCCGGGCGTTGTGCTGGCTCTTATAGGTTTCATGTTTTTTGTCTCAACGATCGGTGATTCAGGTGGGCAGATGGCTGCTTCACGCATGGCCAACATTGCGCAAAATTACCGTGTAGCTCCTGCAGGGATGGTGATGGTACATACGTGCCCACATTCGGATGATCCTGTATGGGATATCACCCCAGGTTCGGCGGCGGCGCCGGTACTAAAACGGGACTGTAAACCTCATCCGGAGACGTTTGTTGATTTCGCCAAGCAAGAGCGGCGTATCATTCTCTGGATCGGGAGTGTGCTTATCGTCCTTGGCATGTTGGTTGAACTGTTTTATTTGCTGTACCGTCGGCGCCAGATGACTCTGAACGTTGTTTACGGAAGTATCAATGCAAGAGGTGAGTATCGTGCTGTGACCTACCTCGGTGAAGCCAATACTGATGAATGTCGCCGCTCTCCATCACGTGATGGCGGAGTGACCGGGTATAATAAGGATGGCCGCAATGAGTAACCGGCATGTGATGGAGGCGTTGCTGCGCCCGGCGGTAGAGCTCAATACGGCGATTGTATCAGGGGCCGCCGCTGTGGTCTGTGCTGTCGCGCCCTGGTCGGTAGCGCTGGCGCCCGAGGTGAGCTATGTCACCGCCGGCAGTTTTGCGGTGTTGGCTGCCATACGCGCCCGTCAGGGCATGCAGGTGATCCGCTATCGCCGTAACCTGCGCCAGCTACCGCGGTATGTCATGACCAGTGCCGAAATCCCGGTCAGCCGGCAACGGCTGTTCCTGGGGAAGGGCTTCCGTTGGCAGCAAAAACATACCCAGCGTCTGATGGATACGCGCCGGCCGGAAGTGGAAAAATATGTCCAGCCCTCCAGGGCTTACCAGATGGCGCGCCGTCTTGAACTGCAGACCGAGTACAGTATGCCCTGGCTGTCCCAGCTGCTGCGCAAGGACTCCCCGCTTAATCCGGTGCGGCCGCTACCGCCGGTGGGCGGTAACCCGGCCATTCATGGCATTGAACCGAAAGAGGTTGATGTCTCGATGGCGTTGGCCGAGCGGGTTGGCCACAAACTGGTTCTGGGCACTACCCGTGTCGGCAAGACACGCCTGGCAGAGTTGCTGATCACCCAGGATATTCGCCGCGGTGACATCACCATCGTGTTTGACCCGAAAGGCGATGCTGACCTGCTGCGCCGGGTGTGGGCCGAAGCGCACCGCGCCGGCCGTGGTGACGAGCTGTATATTTTCCATCTTGGCTGGCCGGATATCTCGGCTCGATACAACGCCGTCGGCCGCTTCGAACGCGTCTCCGAAGTGGCGGGGCGTATCTCCGGGCAACTGAGCGGCGAGGGCAACAGTGCCGCGTTTCGTGAGTTTGCCTGGCGTTTTGTGAACATCGTGGCCCGCGCCCTGGTGGCATTGGGACAGCGTCCTGATTACACCCTCATTACCCGCTATGTGAACAACATCAGCGAGCTGTATGAGACCTATGCGAAAAAGGTCATTGAAGAGCGGATGCCGGCGCTGCAGCAGCAAATCGACAATAACCTGTCGGTGCTGACGGAAGAGGATGTGCCGCGCAATATGCAGGGGCAACCGAACGCGGTCAAAATATTCGCGGTTGAAATGGCCCTGAGCTCGGAAGCCGGCAAGCAGCTGTACGATCCTATCCTGGATGGTCTGCGCAGTGCGGTTCGCTATGACCGTACGTATTTCGACAAAATCGTCGCTTCTCTGCTGCCGCTGCTGGAAAAACTGACCACCGGCAAGACTGCGGAGCTGCTGGCGCCAGATTACATGGACATGAGTGACCCGCGGCCGGTGTTTGACTGGGAGCAGGTCATTCGTAAGCGGGGCGTTGTCTATATCGGTCTGGATGCATTGTCAGATGGTGTGGTTGCCTCTGCCGTCGGCAACAGCATGTTCGCCGACCTGGTCTCGGTTGCCGGCCATATCTACAAGCATGGCATGCACGGCGGGTTGCCGACCTGGGCTGACGGCAAGCTGCCGATCAACCTGCACTGTGACGAGTTCAACGAGCTGATGGGTGATGAGTTCATTCCGCTGATCAACAAGGGTGGTGGTGCCGGCATGCAGGTGACGGCCTACACGCAAACCGAATCCGACATCGAGGCGCGCATCGGAAGTACCGCCAAAGCGGCTCAGGTCACGGGTAACTTCAATACGCTCGTCATGTTGCGGGTGCGCGAGAACCGCACCGCGCAGCTGCTGACCTCACAACTGCCGGAAGTGGATGTCTACACCAAAACCCTGGTGTCCGGGCATGCTGACACGGCTGACGTTGAGAAGGGGCAGGACTTCACGTCCAGTACCCAGGATCGTGTCGGCACCGTCAAAGTCCCGCTGCTGAAAGAGGCGGACGTGATTAACCTGCCAAAAGGACAGGCGTTCGCGCTGCTGGAAGGCGGCCAGCTGTGGAAAATCCGTATGCCGCTGCCGAGCGGCGATGGTGATGATGCCATGATGCCGGCGAACCTGCAGAAGATCGCCGAGGAGATGCAGCGTAACTACCGCACCAGTGAGTCCTGGTGGTCAGCAAGCACCGTGATGCCGGATGTGGTCACTCAAGGAGGATTAAATGGCGCAGGCGGATAATACACAGCCACGGCAGGCGGCTGAACCCCGTAAGCACGGGCTGCTTTATAACCTGCTGTGGGGCTGGCCCTGGATGTTGATAGGGATGTTTTTCGCGTCCCTGTTCGTGAGCCTGGTGATTGAATATGTCGGGATGGCGTTCTTCTGGCCGGAGCTGGGTGCCTCGCACAGTGAAGCGGTGATGAACACCGAGCTGGGTTACCTGTCCTCTGAGTTTACCCGCAGCTTGCTGCTGTCTGAACCGTCGGTAACGGTCACTCACTGGATCATGGTGGCCTACCAGTGGGCGTTTGTGGACAGCGGGTTTCTAAGCTGGATACAGCGGGCGTATGAGACGCAAACGCATAGCCAGAATGCTATCGCCAGGGAGCTGAACAGCTGGAGTGGCGCCCTGGCCGGCATGCTCAAGGAATATCTGATGGCCACGGTGTATGTGACGGTGATTACCCTGGTACGCGTGACCATTCTGGTGCTGTCCATTCCGCTGTTTATCCTGGTGGTGCTGGTCGCACTGACCGAGGGGCTGGGGCGGCGTGATATTCGTCGGTATGGCGCCGGTTACGAGTCCAGCTTTGTCTACCACCACGCCAAAAGATTGGTCAAGCCGGCGGTGTATATCCCCTGCATGTTGTATCTCTCCTGGCCAACGGCGGTATACCCGAATCTGCTGCTGTTGCCGGCAGCGATTCTACTGGGTATCGCAGTGACAGTTACAACGGCTTCTTTCAAAAAATACCTCTGATTCCACATCGAGCTGGACGGCGGCGTGCAAAACTTGCTTTTGTGCGTCGCCGTCAGCAGACAAGCCGCTGTGCGGCGCGGCAGTCTTTCTCAGACCAAGGAGTTATCCATTATGACGAACAGTAAAAACCAGGCATTACTGAATATGAACAGCGCCACCTTGCAAAATATACTGTCTCCCAATGAACAGATCGCCGAGATGCATTTTGTGATGCGTGACCAATATCACCAATTTAACCTGCCATTGGAGACCCTACTGTTGTGTCTGCAGGAGGCGGAACGGGAAGGGGGGGGTCCACCGTTGCCTGCTGACTGGTGGCTGATCTTGCAGGCGGCTTATCCTGCTTTGCGGGAATGACTGAGGGGCCGAGGATATGGCTGCAACGGCACTTACTTTCCAACTAATGCCGTTGGGATCAAAGAAACAACGTTGATAGGAAAGGCCGTCACCTGTTGTGGCCGCCTTTTCGTATTTTACCTCACGTAACTGTTTCCCTTACTTGTTCAACTCCCTCCAAAGTGGATAAAAATTATCAAATTTTCATAAAGAGTTATCCGCTGACCTGACCCCTTGTATCCCTCACCCTGACAGCACCCTAAATCACCAAGGAGTGCTGCATGCGTATCCCCGTAGTTACCCGAGGACTGGGCGCCGGCTGTTTGCTGGGGCTGTCATTCCTCACCGCATTGCCTGCCTGTGCCGCCGAAAAAGATGAGCTGGCTTCTGCCCAGCGCATGTTGATCCAGGTACAGGCGGCGCTTGAGCGCGCACGGGTTGCGGCCGTCCAGGCCGACCCCGCCGAGCGTGGTCGTTTCTTTTTCGACTATCGCCGCGCCACCTCTGACCTCAACACCATCAATGCCGGCATCGACCGATATCTGGAGCCGTCACGTGCACAACCCCGTGATGGCGGCTCTGTGGCGGGCAATTACCGGCGGGAGCGTCCCTGATGGCCATGACCGGCGCCCAGGAACAGGCCTTCAATGCGGCCAGCGGCGGCGTTGAAATCAACGTCATGTCTCTGGTCTGCATCGGTGGGTTGTTGGCGGTGCTGTTTGTCTGGGCTGCCTGGGCCTGGATTGATGTTTACGAGGGCTGGAGGAACGAAAAAGTCCCCACCAAAGCGCTGATCCGCTTCGTCCTCAAAACCGTTCTGTTGCTGGTCGTCGTTATGTGGATGTTCGCCAGTTGATGCTGGCAGGGCGTTGAACCCATTACTCGTTGTTATTTTCACACTGCAATTTAAGGAACACATTATGAATGCGGTAGTTCGTCTTTTCCGTCACTTCTCCACGCGCATTGCGGTGGCGACATCTCTGGCCGTTGCGGCCAATCAACCCGCACAGGCTGCCTTACCTGCAGTGGAGCCGCCGTCGTCCGGTGGTGGCGGCGGTCTGATGGATACCATCAAAGGTTACATTCAGGACGGGATTGTCCTGGTGGGTCTGGTGCTGGCCGCCGTCGCATTTATCGTGGTCGCCAATGCTGCCGTTTCAACGTTCCACGAGGTACGGGAAGGGAAGGCGGTCTGGGGTAAATTCGCTGCCATCATCGTGGTTGGCGTGGTGTTGGTCGTGGCCGTGATTTGGCTGGTCGGCAAATCCGCTGAAATCCTGTTCTAGGGGCGTTCGCCATGCAGACTATCCGATTTTTGCCCGATCGTCTTAATGCTGAACCCGTCGTATTCCGGGGATTTACTACCCCGGAGATGGTGCTGGGTGCAGCAATTGGCGTGGGTCTGGGTCTGCTTGTGTCGCTGCCGTTTCTGCTTATTGCCGGTTGGGTGGTGATCCCCACCGGCATGCTGCTCACCCCGCTGGCGGTTCTTTGGTTTGGTGGCAGCCGGCTGACGCGCCTCAAGCGCGGCAAGCCGGAGAATTATATCTGGCAGCGGCTTGAGCTGCGTAAACGTCGTATGGGGTGGAGTAGTCCCACCCTCATCATCGACTCACAGGGCTGGTCACTGCGACGCAGCCGAGCAGTCAAGAGGTCAACATGAGCCGTTTTCGTCATGCGGTAAAAAACCGTGACCAGCACATCATGACGCTGCGTGCAGCATGCGGAGTGCTGGTTGTGTTTCTCCTGGTCGCCATCATTGGCTGGATGCGCGCGCCATCCAACCTGACCATCCATAATCCGCCGGATCTGCGCAGCGGTTCGACCCGCGCCTGGTGGGAAGTCCCGCCCAGCACGGTCTACAGCTTCGGTTTCTATATTTTTCAGCAACTGAATGCCTGGCCTAAAAATGGTGAGGTGGATTATCCGGCCAAAATCAATGCGCTTTCTCCTTACCTGACGCCGTCGTGCCAGCGCTTCCTTAATGCGGACGCCAAAAAACGCAGCGAGTCCGGCGAGCTGGCCGGCCGTACACGCGTGGTGTTTGAAATCCCGGACCATGGTTACAACGCCCGTTACAACCAGAATCCGGTCGACATCAAAGGACGGGATAACTGGGTGGTCCGTCTGGATCTGGTGGCCGATGAGACGTTTGCTGGCGAACCGGTAAAACGCGCCCTGACCCGTTATCCGCTGAAAGTGGTGCGGTCGGAAGGGGATCCAGAGCGCAATGAATTTGGTCTGGCGCTGGATTGTTACGACAGTATGCCGCAGCGCCTGGCGGCGGCACCGCCAGCGCCGGCGCCTGAGAAAAAAGGAGTCTTCCAATGATGAAAGCTCGCGTATTGGCGCTTTCTCTGAACGTGTTGACACTGTCAACACTGGTTTCTGCGTCAGGTGTGCAGGCCGAGGAACTGATGAAGTGGGAGCGTATCCCGTTGCAGATCCCGCTGGCGGTCGGTAAAGAGCGCGTGCTGTTTGCCGATAAAAATGTCCGTGTCGGCTTCCCGCCGGCACTGAACGGCAAGCTGCGGGTGCAAAGCAGCGGCGGGGCGGTGTATCTGAAAGCCGACAGCGCATTCCCGCAGACCCGCCTGCAGCTGCAGGACGTGGAGAACGGGGAGGTCATCCTGCTTGACGTCATGGCGTCCGATAAAGGCTCTGCCGAACCGGTACGCATCGTTTACAGCGGTGATGTCTCTTCGGTCAGCAGCAGTCACGACAAGGCGGCCTCTGCGGAGGGTGGCAGTGCCTCGCCAGGTCAGGATGACGGCAGCCAGGCGAAGCGCAAGAAGGTGAAATACAACGCGCCGTTGCCGGTGGTGCTGACGCGTTACGCAGCGCAGAGCCTGTATGGCCCGGTGCGTACCGTCGAAGCCGTACCCGGCATTCATCCGGTTAATCCGCACTTGCCCACACGCATCACCACGCTGTACCCGTCCGAGCCGGTCTCCGTCACCCCGCTGGGTGGCTGGAGTATCGGCAGCCGCAATGTGGTAGCGCTGAAAGTGAAAAATACGGCGAGCCGTAAAATAACGCTCGATCCGCGGGTATTGCAGGGGCAGTTTGTTACGGCGACGTTCCAGCATCGGTACCTGGGACCGGTTGGCACACCGGAAGACACCACCACGCTGTACCTGGTGACCGCCGGTCGCCCGGATGGGGCATTTGTCGCCGAGCCGTCCGTGGTGCGCAAGGCCGTGAAAGCGGCGAAGAAGGGGGCGAACCATGGCTGATGTGAAATCCAATATGCTGCCGAAAGTGATCGTGGTCGGCGTGCTGGCGGCGGCGGTGCTTGTCGGTCTTAAGGCCTGCAGTGGTAACAAGGCTGCAGAGAAGCCGCAGCAGGCGCAGAACGTGCTGGCCAATATGTCGCCGGAGGAGCTTCGCGCGCTGGGGGTTGAAGGGGATACCCCGGAAGACACGCTGCGTACCCTGGTCGGCACGCTGCGCACCACGCGGGCGCAGCAGGCCGAACTGCAGAAAAACATCGATAACGTGCTGAAGGAAAACGAGGCCCTGCGCAAACGCAACAGCAACGTCTCCGGCCAGGTGAATGAAGCGGTGGCCGGTTTTCAGAAACAGGCTCAGCAACGTCAGCAGCAGCTGCAGGAGCAGCAACAGACGCTGATGGGGCGTATCCAGTCACTGACAGACCAGTTGGCCAGCAACAAGGACAAGGCGAAAAGCGACAGCGACATGCCGCTGGGGTTGGGTCTGGACGGCATGGGCGCCGCCGGCGGCAGCGCCACGGCCGGCGATGACGGCCTGATGTGGGTTGGCCCGAAGGACCAGAAAGAAGTGGATCCGCGTAATCCGAACAGTGCCAAAGACGGCCCGCAGTTCCCGACGTCGTTCTTGTCGGACAACGCCATCACGCGTCAAAAAGCCAAATATGAACAGCAGGTGAAGGGGCACACCAACGAAAAAGGCGAGGAAGAAGGCGCCGAGCCGGTGTTTACCCTGCCGGAGAACTCCACGCTGGTCGGCAGCCGCGCGATGACGGCGCTGCTTGGCCGCGTGCCGATCAATGGCACGGTGACCGACCCGTACCCGTTCAAGCTGATGATCGGCAAAGACAACCTGACTGCCAACGGCATCGAGCTGCCGGACGTGGAAGGGGCGATTGTCTCAGGTACCGCCAGCGGCGACTGGACGCTGTCGTGCGTGCGTGGCCAGGTCAACAGCATCACGTTCGTGTTTGCTGACGGTACGGTACGTACCCTGCCGCACCCTGACACCAACATGAAAGCCAACAGCAATAACAACAGCGGCAACAACGGGAAGGATGTCAGCACTACTGCTGGTATCGGCTGGATCTCCGATGACAGCGGCATTCCGTGCATCGGCGGTGAACGCAAGTCGAATGCCTCCACCTATCTGCCGACCATTGCCGCCTTGTCGGCTGCCAGCGCGGCCGGTGAGGGTATCAGCCAGGGGCAGTACACCACGCAGAATAACGTCAATGGCATTACGTCGACCATGACCGGTAATGCTGGCCAGGCGGTACTGGGCAAGGCGCTGTCCGGCGGGATGAAAGAGACGGCAGATTGGGTCCGTGAGCGTTACGGCATGATGTTCGATGCCATCTATGTACCACCGGGTCAGACGCTGGCCGTGCATATCACCCGCCAGCTGGCGATCGACTTTGAAACCAAAGGACGCAAGGTGCGTTATGACGACTTCAGCCTGCCGGGCGAAGGCGGTGGCGCCGGCGGTCTGGACTAAGAGAGGAAACCATGATGAAGACAATCCGATCAGCCCTGGTCATGTTGGTGATTGGCGCCGCCCTGTCCGGCTGCTCCACGTCAAAGGAAGAGATGCTGCCGCCGGGTGACAGTTCGATGCTTGAACTCTGGCAGGGGAAAGACGGCGGTGGCTCAGCACGCAACGCCGTGGCGGCCAGGGACAGCCTGCGCCGCCCGCTGACGGAAAGCGAGAGCCAGGCCAGTGTGGCTGACGATCGCAGCTACAGCCGCACGCAAGAAAGTGAAATCAGTCAGCAGTTTCCGCGCCTGCCGAATCCCGATCTGGTGATGTACGTTTTCCCGCACCTGGCCGACGGTAACACGCCGGTACCGGGGTACAGCACCGTTTTCCCGTTTTACAGCCAGGTGCAATACGCGATGCCGGGTGAACGGACGGAGGCCTACTGATGCGATTTTCCCTGTTTGATAAAAAGCGTCTGACGCGCAAAAAAGCGGTGGCGCCGGCGGAGGCTGAAGCACTGACCATCACGGAAGATGGTGCGCCGCTGTCGGTGGCCGGCCGCGAAGCGCTGACCCGGCCGGGCAAGATGACGGTCCAGGACGAGAAAAAGATTTACGATGCGAATCCGTCCATCATTGATTATTTGCCCTGGGCAGAGTTTCTGGATCATGAGCAGTGCATCCTGCTTGATGATGGTGTGTCTGTCGGTGCGGTTTATGAAGTCACCCCGGTGGCCACGGAGGGGCGCACCACTGACCATTTGGAGAAGATGCGTGACACGGTGGAAGATGCGCTGCAGGACTCGTTTGATGAACATGATCAGAACCCCTGGGTGGTGCAGTTTTTCTGCCAGGATGAAGACAATGTTGATGCGTATCTGAGCCGCTTGCGTGGCTATATCAAGCCGCATGCCCGGGGCTCACAATTGACCGAGTCCTGGCTGCAGGAAACCGAGCGGCACCTGCGCGGTATCGCGCGGCCGGAGGGGCTGTTCAAGGATACCCTCATCACCGACCAGCCCTGGCGTGGTCAGCAGCGTCGTACCCGCATGGTGGTGTATCGCTGGATTGGTAAAGGCAATACCGACCCGATGCCGCCGGTAGCCATGCTGAACCAGACTTGTGAACGGCTCACCGGCGCTCTGAACGGGGCCGGTGTGGTTTGCGTACGACAAAATGGTGGGCAGGTGCATGACTGGATGCTGCGCCACTTCAACCCGAACCCGGAGTGGGTGGATAAAAATACGCTGTACCGTGATGCGGCCTATTTCGACCGCCGGGATACGCCAGAAGGCACGATGCCGGTGCAAAACGATTTTGCCGAAACATTGTGGTTTACGCCGCCGGTGTCCGATCCGGACCACGGTGTCTGGTGGTTTGATAACCAGGCGCACTGCGCCATTCCCGTCGAGAAGCTGCGTCGCGCGCCGGAGCCCGGGACCATTACCGGGGAAATGAAGCGCGGTGAGAAGAAAATCAATGCGCTGATGGATATGTTCCCGGAGGGGACGATGGTCTGCATGACTATCGTGGCGCAGCCCCAGGACACGCTGGAAAACGACTTTAACAAGCTGTCGAAAAATGCCGTCGGTGAGAATACCGAGTCCGGTCGCGTGCGTCAGGATGTGGCGCAGGTTAAGGAATACCTGGGCAACCGCCACAAACTTTACCGCGCCGGCATTACCTTTTTGCTGCGCGCCGGCGACCTGACGGCGCTTAACCACAAACGCGTGGAACTGACGAACGTGCTGCTCGGTGCCGGCCTGCAGCCGGTGCGGCCGGAGTTTGATGTGGCGCCGCTCAATACCTACCTGCGCGCGCTGCCGATGTGTTTTAACCCGGAGACAGACAAAAAACACTGGTACACCCGCCTGACCTTTGTGCAGCACCTGGCGGGCCTGTTGCCGGTTACCGGCCGGGAAACCGGTACCGGCCACCCCGGTCTGAGCTTTTTTAACCGCGGGGGGGACCTGCTGACGGTCGATCCGT
Source organism: Serratia sp. Sp408 (assembly GCF_057180665.1). NCBI lineage: Bacteria > Pseudomonadati > Pseudomonadota > Gammaproteobacteria > Enterobacterales > Yersiniaceae > Serratia > Serratia sp. Sp408. Next base: position 2,592 of record NZ_JBXUFT010000002.1, on the reverse strand, counting down.
TAAATAAGGATGATCGCAGCCAGAATGCCCATATGTTGTTTTTTGGCCCTACCGGGGCCGGCAAGTCTGCAACACTCTGTGCGGCGACGACGCAGGTCATGGCGGTACACAGGCCGCGTCTGTTCATTGCCGAGGCCGGCAACTCGTTTGGCCTGCAGGCGGACTATTTTGAAAGCCAGGGTCTGACGGTCAATAAAATCAGCATCAAGCCTGGCAGCGGCGTGCCGCTGCCGCCGTTCTCGTTTGCGCACAAGCTGATTGAGGAGCTCAGTTCACTGGAGCTGGACGAGAGCGAGCTGCGCGATATCGATGCCGATGATGAGGATGAGGATAAACGCGATTACCTGGGCGAGATGGAAATCTCGGCGCGCATGATGATCACTGGCGGCGATCCGAAGGAAGAGGCCGAGCTCAAACGGGCCGACCGGGCGATGATCCGCGAAGCGCTCCTGATGGCCGCACAGACCGCCTACGATGAGCAGCGTCAGATGTTGCCGTCCGATCTGCAGAGCGCGCTGTATGACATCTCCAATGATACGAGCAACGAAAAACGTAACCCGCAGCGCCGGGCAAAAGCGGCGGAAATGGCCGAGGCGCTGGGCATGTTCACCCAGCCTGGCTCCTTCGAGGCCGATTTGTTCAACCGTGAAGGCTCGCTGTGGCCAGAAGCGGATGTAACGCTGATTGACCTGGGGCATCTGGCGCGTGAGGGGTATGAAGCACAGATGGCCCTGACGATGGTGAGCCTGACCAACACCATCAACAACATTGCCGAACGTGACCAATACTCGGAGCGGGATATCGTCTTTGTGGTCGATGAAGCGCATATTGTGACGGTCAACCCACTGCTGTCGCCATACATGACCAAAATCGTCAAGATGTGGCGTAAGCTCGGTGCCTGGCTGTGGCTGGCCACGCAGAACCTGAAAGACTTCCCCGACATCGCCGAAAAAATGTTGAACATGGCGGAGTGGTGGGTCTGTCTGACCATGCCGCCAGAGGAGGTCAGCGACATTGCTCGTTTCAAAGCCCTGACCGAGGAGCAAAAAGCGGTGCTGCTGTCGGCCAGTAAGCTGTCCAGGTGTTACACCGAGGGGGTTATTCTGTCGAAAAAGGTGGAAGCGTTGTTCCGGGCCGTGCCGCCAAGCCTCTACCTGGCACTGGGGATGACCGAGAAAGAAGAGAAGGCCGAGCGCCGCGCGCTGATGCAGGAATTTGGCTGCAGCGAGCTCGAGGCGGCCCGAAAGGTGGCACAAAAGCTTGACCGCCAGCGTGGCCTGGCGGCTAACGGGGAGGCAGCGGTAGCATGATGACGCTGAAATACACGGAACCTGTTATTCGACCGCATGGCCAGGTCTGTCGTGAACCGTCGTTGTTCACCCTTCCTCCGCAGGGGGTGGCCACATTAAGCGAAACGGATGCGCTGGCGCTCAAGGCGTTTTGTTCGGCTATCCGCGAACGGTTGTTGGGGCCGGTTGTTCTTACTGCCCATCCGCATCGTATAGGGCGTCATAGCAGCGTGGCGCTTCAGTTGGAGAGTCGGCTGGGGCATTACATTAATGTGCTGATCACGGTAACGGGAAGTACATTGTGGCCCCAGCCGGAAGAGTATGATCATCCTCGCTGGTATGTCACCGTACCGGATGCGGCAGATATCGTTTATTTGCTGCTGCATCTGGGAGATATACTTCGATAAATACAATGGAACTGAGCTTAAATTACGTCCCTTTACAGTGGGTGATGTTTTAATACCCTTGATTACGGGTGTTTGTCTGGTCTGATGGTGTTGTTTTTTTAAATTTAGTGAGGCATGGGATAGGGTAATTAAACCCTCCAGATAAGTATTACATCCAGCGTCTTTTTCTTGAGTGCTGACTGACAGCATAGGCCACGGCCTCTTTTAAGAAACCATGCCTCCATCCTTCAATACCAGTGATGATGCCTATTCATGGTGGGGGGGCTTAACCTGTTTATACAGTATCGTCATCCCATTTCATAATGGGCAGGTGTTGATGATACCCATGTAATTAATGGTGTATAGGTGTCATCCTCATCTTTACTTAGCAGGCTCTATCATGAAGCTGTGGCGAGCACATCTTTCTCTCTTATGTATATTATCTGTTTATGTACATTCATTTTATGACATTGCAAAATAAGTTGTACGTTATATTTTGTTGTATACAGTGACAATAGGGTTTATGCGCCATTGATGTGCAAGGGATCCATTTTTAGGGGAAAACAATGAAACGCGATTACGGTAGTGTATGTACCATAGCTCTCAGAGCAAGCGCGTTACTTCAGGCTATGAGCCGGGATGTTGAGGTACAGAGGAAAGAATTTAATCTGACCGAGTATCATCAGACATATACTCGAAATTCTGTGGCAAAATTACCAAAGTTGAGCCGTCGCATCGTTGAATTGGCCGTAAAAAAATGGAAGAATGATCCTACCCACGTAATGTGGACACGGCCCTAAGCGAGGTTTTGGTTTTCAAACTGTTCCGGGCTAAGACCGCACAGGCACTGTGACGACGCCAGCGATTGTAATCGCACTCGATATAATTAAACACTGCCGTTCGCATTATTTCCCGGC